>CAVRXZ010000027.1:0-373892 GCA_963725105.1 uncultured Acidobacteriota bacterium | reverse complement strand
ACGGCTGGGGCGTGATAAAGCAAGTGTCCCGATGGGAGGTACCGCGCCTGGGTGCCGGCACCGAGCATCCGCCACCGGCGGTCGGTCAGCGAGAAGGCCCCCATCTGCCCGTTGCTCGGCTGGCCGATCGTTGCGAGCACAGCTCGCCCGTCAGGTAAGAACGTCGGCCACGAGACATCTCCGCTGTCGATGTCGGGGTTCTCGCTCGTCAAAGGTTCCGGTTTGCCACCCGACGCCGCCACGTGTGCCAGACCGACGTTTCCCGGATCGAAAACGATGGTGCCATCGACTCCCCACGTGCCGCCGCGCCCGACAATGGGAACGTCGCAGATAACGGCGGACGCGCCGCCGGCAATCGATGCGCGCTTCAGCTTCCCTTCCGCAAAAAATGCGACGTGCTGTCCGTCCGGCGGAAAAAAACGGATACCGCGCGCCGTCACTCCAGGAATCGGCTGCGCGTCGAAAGAGCTCATCGCTCGCACGAATAATTGAGGATTGCCTGTGGTCTGTGCCACGTAGGCAATGTGCCGCCCGATTGCCGGGGACAGCGCCAGCGGCTGGGCACCAACGAACGTATAGAGCTGTTGATTCTGCGGTAGCGTGATTGTCGTACGCCTGATCTCCGGCACAGTCTCGCCCTCGCTCCCTCGAGAGACTGCCCAAAAGACTCCCGCACCCGCGGAGAGTGCGCTGGCGACGACGAGCCATCTTGGCCATATGCGTCGCGATCGCCTCGACTCACTCGCGTGCGGCAAGCTCGCCACCTCACGTTCCGCTGTCTCCTCGAGCTCCAGCCGGACATGGGCGAAGTCGCGGAGCCGGTCGCTTCGGACTTTCACCAGACAGCGACGCAACAGTCGGGGGACCGGCGAGCGGCGTGGTGGACGGCAGCGCCGTCCAGTCGGGTTCGCGCTCGAGGATCGCGGCGATCGTGTCCGAGACGGTGTCGCCGCGAAACGCCGGTCGCCCGTCAGCATCTCGTAGAGCACGCAGCCAAACGCCCAGATGTCGGTCCGCTTGTCGACCGGCTGGCCGCGCGCCTGCTCCGGACTCATGTAGGCGGCCGTGCCGAGAATCATCGCCCTCGCGTGTCCCGCCGATCGTGATCGTCGGCGCGCTGCGTCGGTCGACGCGCCCGCCGCGTCCGACGCTGACGCCTTGGCGAGGCCGAAGTCGAGGACCTTCACGACGCCGTCGGGCGTGACCTTGATGTTGGCCGGCTTCAGATCGCGATGGACGATGCCCCTCTCGTGCGCCGCGTCGAGCGCCTCGGCGATCTGGCGCGCGATCGCGCAGCGCCTCGTCGAGCGGCATCGGGCCCGTGCGCCGAGTGCGATCGGCCAGCGTCGGCCCCTCGACCAGCTCCAGCACGAGCGCGTGATGCCGTCGGCCTCTTCGAAGCCGTAGATCGCGCCGATGTTGCGGATGATTGAGCGAGGCGAGCAGCCGCGCTTCGCGCTCGAAGCGCGCGAGCCGATCGGGGTCGCTCGTGAAGGCCTCGCGGCAGGACCTTGAGGCGACGTCGCGCCCGAGCTTCGTGTCGCGCGCGCGATAGACCTCGCCCATGCCGCCGGCGCCGAGCCGCGCCGGCACTCGATAGACGCCGAGGTGCCGGCCGTCCGCCAGTCCGGGCTCGCCCCCAGCAGTGCGCCGCCACGATCGGCGGCCGCGTCGTCGAGCATGCCCGCAGCCGGACACCGGCTGCGCCAGCAGCGACTCCACTTCGCGCCGCAGCGCGTCGTCGCCGCGCGCACGCCTCACGCGAGAAACGCCGGCGCGTCCCGCCGGCGTCGCGCCGCGCCGCGTGGTAGAGCCGCTCGACTCCTGCCCAGGTCCGTCATGGAGCCATGCAGATCTTACCCTCGCCGGGCAACTGCGTCCCGCCTGCACTCCGCCTTGGACGAGCCGTAGCAGGTACCTGGCATGCCGTCCCGTTCTCTTGAGCTCCCGGAGCAGCCAGGCTTTGGCAAACTTCCAGTCGCGCATGACGGTCTCGGGCGAGACCTCGAGCACGTCGGCGGTTTCCTCGACGCTCAGGCCGCCGAAGAAACGCAGCTCCACCACCTTGCCCTTGCGCTCGTCCACCTTGCCGAGCGCCTCGAGGGCCTCGTCGATGGCGATGAGGTCGGCCCCGGCTTCGTTGGCAACCGGAAGTGCCTCGGTGAAGGTGACCTTCACGGCCCCGCCGCCACGCTTCTGATAGTTCTTGGAACGCGCGAAGTCGACAAGGATGCGGCGCATCAGCCGGGCGGCCATCGCCAGAAAGTGCGCGCGGTTCTGCCAGTTGACGCGCTGCACGTCGATGAGACGCAGATAGGCTTCGTTCACCAGCGCCGTCGCTTGCAAGCTGTGACCGGCGCGCTCGCCGGCCATGCAACGCTTCGCGATGCGGTGCAGCTCGCCGTGGACGAGCGGAATCAATTGCTCGAGCGCGGCGTCATCACCGCGGTTCCAGTTCACGAGCAGGCCGGTGATGTCAGGGAGCACAGACTATTTCGTGGAGGGCTCGGCGCCCGCGATCTTGGACATCCAGATGTTTCCCCTGAACTCCGAGCAGGTTAGCCACAAAGATGCCGGCTCCCACAGCCGAGCCATAGCCAGTCGATCCCCAGTACCGGCTGGCGCCGTGAACGTGGACGACCGGAAAAGGATCGCCGAGCCGCTGGCCGGTCGTTCGATCAACGCGGACGGCGTAAAGGCAGCGGAAGCCGTCCGACTCGAGCAGCACGTACAGCAAGCCGCCATCCGGTGAGATTCCTGCGGTCCGCTCGCTGGGCTGGATGTTCAAGATCGTCGTCCATTCGGCTTCGCGGCTCGCTCGATCGGGGAAGACAGGGGCGCGCACAATTTGCCGGCCGATGTTGAAGGTCATCCAGGTGCCATCAGGACCAAATAGTGGGCGATCGACGGCAGAGGGCGCTTCGACGAGGGGGAGACGCCGCGCGGCTTTCAGATCCACACGTTCCAGCCTTGTGGCCTCGGTCGTGCTGACGACAAGGTGTCCATCCCTCGTCCATGCGGCGACTTCGCAGTTCTCGCAAGCCTGCTGCGGCACGCCGCCTGCCGTCTCGACCACATATCCATCGCCAAATCCCGCCCCTCCGCCAGTCTGAACTTTCGTCACGGTATAGCCGACCCGGCGGCCATCGTGGGATATCGCAGGATTGACAGGTGTGCGCGGCAGCATCGCGAGTTGGCGTTCAGCGCCGCTCACCAAATCCTTCGACCAGAGAATCCCGGTGGCTATCTCGAATCGCGCGAAGATGAGCAGGCGGCCGTCTCGCGATATCGCCGATCGGCCGGTTGGCGAGCTGTCGTTATGGAGTTTCACTGGTTCGCCCATCGAGCGTCCCGTCGCCGCGTCAAGGGGAAACCCGAAATGCGATAGAACGGACGACCGAGCAGCCCACGCCACGAGGCCATCGCGCGACACCGTCGCCGTCACGTCTAGCGTCGTGCCCAGTGTCAGGCGCACCGGAGCATCGAGCGGTCGCCCGTCATGATCGACGCGCATGTGCCAGAGGTTCAGGCTGTCTGCGCTGCCGACGCTCCCTGAGAAAAACACACCGTCAATCGTCCACACTCGTGGATAGGGGATCCTGACTTCGTCGAGGCCCAGCCGGAAGCCGCTACGCGCGAGATGAGCGAACACGCCGGTTGCCACAGGTGCAGCCGAAGGGTCGGTGGGAACGTGCCACCAGTCGAACTCGGCCTCTCCACCTATCCGTCCCTTTCGTGCCAGCACCAGAAGACTTTTTCCATCGGGCGACCACACAGGCCCTCCGGCATTGTCAAGATTTGCTGCGAGGCGAATGGCAGGACCTCCGGCCGCCGGAACGACGAAAACACTCCGACTGAGTCCCACGCTAATCGGTGCGACCCAGCTGCCCGTTTCGAAGGCAATGAAACGACCGTCCGGCGAAAAGCGCGGAGCTCTCCCGTCGGGTGCAATGAGCCTGGCCTGGCCTCCCAGAGCGGACGCCACGTACACGCCTGCCGGACTTCGTTCAGATCGGAATGCCACGAGGCTGCCATCAGGAGCCATATCCGGCTGGTGATCATCCCCGGAATCGCCGGTCAAACGGACAGCTGCGCCGCCCGTCGTCTGCTGAACGAAGATGTCCAGGTTGCTTTGATCACCGCGATTGGACGCATAGGCGATGAGCCGTCCGTCGGCACTCAGGCTTGGTTCGGTCGTCAACCCCGAATCGAAGGTGAATGGGGTCGCGGATCCAAGCGAGATGCGCCCGGCAGAACCGTCCGGCTGGCGAAACCTCAAGTAACCGGCCACCGCCAACGCCGCGACGATCACACCGGCGGCCAGCAAAGCGACGTAGCTCAGACGGCGCGGTTTCCTGGACGTAGCGGTCTGCTCCGGCGACGCACTCGGCTGTTCATCCAGAGCCGGGCCAACTTCGCCGATATCGCGCAGGCGATGCCGTTGATCCTTATCGAGGCAACGTCTCAGCAAGCGAGCGACGTTTGCGGGCAGCGAGGCCGGCAGCGCGCGTCCAGTCGGGCTCGCGCTCGAGAATCGCCGCGATGATGTCCGATACGGTGTTGCCCCGTGAAGGCCGGCCGGCCCGTGAGCATCTCGTAGAGCACGCAGCCGAACGCCCAGATGTCGGTGCGCTTGTCGACCGCGTGGCCGCGCGCCTGCTCGGGACTCATGTAGGCGGCGGTGCCGATGATCGCGCCGTCGCGCGTGCCGCCGATCGTCATCGTCGGCGCGTCAGTCGTCGGCGCGTCGTGCCGCCGGCTTTGGCCAGGCCGAAGTCGAGCACCTTCACCGCGCCGTCGCGCGTGATCTTGATGTTGGCAGGCTTGAGATCGCGATGGACGATGCCCTTCTCGTGCGCCGCATCGAGTGCGTCGGCGATCTGCCGCGCTAGTGGCAGCGTGGTGGCAATCGGGATCGGGCCCTTGGCGATTCGCTCCGCCAGCGTCTCGCCGTCGATCAGCTCCATCACGAGCGCACGGATGCCGTCGGCGTCCTCAATTCCGTGAATCGTCGCGATGTTCGGATGATTGAGCGACGCGAGCACACGCGCCTCGCGCTCGAAGCGCGCGAGCCGATCGGGATCGCTCGTGAACGCGCGCGGCAGAATCTTGATCGCCACGTCGCGGCCCAGCCGCGTGTCGCGCGCGCGGTAGACCTCGCCCATGCCGCCCTTGCCGAGCGGCGCGGTGATCTGGTAAACGCCGAGCCGCCGGCCGGTCAGCACAGTGTGAGCGGGCGTGCTCACGAGGCCCGCCGCCACCCCGACCGCTCCGCCATCCAGTACGCCGGGCGTGGACGACGCATTTGCGAGCAACGACTCGACCTCTCGGCGCAAGTCGGCGTCATCGACGCACAGCTCGCCAAGCACGCGTGCCCGCTCGGATGCAGGCAGCGCCAGCGCCGCGTGATAAATCCGCTCGACGTCCGCCCAATCAGCCATCTGACGCCTGTCGATATTACGCCCTGACCTGCCATCTCGCTACGCAGCGCCGCGGGGCCGTCGAGAGCGTGTGCCATGTTTCCTTCGTATTTGCCGCCTCTCTGAATGGAAGCCGAAACGCGGTCCAGTCCGGACCGCCTGGAGGCTCAGGAGGAAACGGTCATGTTGAAGCGCAAGGCGGCAGCAGCGATCTGTGCGGCGGCGGTGATCCTAGCGGCAGGCGACGCCATTTTCGCCGAGACATCCCCCAAGCGAACGGCCTACCTCACTTTCAGCGGTCGGTTCGCGCTGCCGGGCATCTCGCTCCCGGCCGGCACCTACGTGTTCGAACGCGCGGACGAGGACATCTCAAATCTCGTCCGGGTCTCGAACCGGGAGCGCACGCGAGTCTATTTGACGGCCTTCACGACGGTGATCGAGCGGCCGGAGGGCCTGGCTCCCCACCGCCAGGTGACGTTCCGGGAAGTGCCGCGGGGCGTCCTGCCACCGATCGGCGCATGGTATCCCGCCGGGGAGACGGTCGGCTACCGGTTCGAGTATCCCGACGACACAGCCCCGCTGCGGTAGGCACGACACAGACAGGTCCGTGGGGCGCCACGCAGGCGCCCCGCCTCATTCGCACAACTGCACACGTTTTCAATGACATAGCCAGAACAGGCCACCCCGCCGCCCCAATCGTTCGTCCGATGCCAGTTTTCCCCGGCCGTTCCCGCCTCCGGAAGCGAGGAGGGAGACGGCATGACGAAGACAACGCTGGTGACGGGGCTGATGGTGGCGGGGATGGTGGTGGCGGGACGAGCTGCGGAAGCGGGTACGGAAGAAGGCACGGCCTCCCGTGTTCGCTCCAGTAACCCCGCCATCACGGCGGTGATCGCGGAGGCCGCCGGCCACTCGCTCGACGTTCCGGGCGCTTGTCGAGCGCGTCAACGGCAGCGATGTCATTGTCTACATCGAGCACGGCGACTGCCGTCATGGCGTGCGCGCCTGCCTCACCAATGTCTCCACGGCCGGCGCCAACCGGTATGATCTGGGTGCGCGTGGATGCCCGAAAGACCGGCCGCGACCTCATGGGATCGATGGGCCACGAGCTGCGCCACGCGGTCGAAGTAATCGACGCACCCGCGGTCCGCACCCTGGGCGACCTGATCTTCCTCTATCGCCTAGATTGGCCGCGAGCGGCACCAGCCCGGATCCATCGAAACGAACGCCGCCGTCGAGGCTGGCATGGCCGTCCGCGCCGAGCTGCGCAAGGCCCTGGTGCGGTGATCCGCTACCGATATTTGAGCGGCGCGCCAGGCGCCGCGTGAGTAGAATGGATCTCCGACACGGAGGTGATCATGGTCCCTGTCACCGTCAGCACCGTGCTCCGCGGCAAGGAACGTAAGGTCATCACCATCACGCCCGAGGCGTCCGTCTACGACGCCATCGCCTTGATGGCCGAGAACTCGATCGGCGCTATCGTGGTCGTTTCCAGCAACGCGCTGGTTGGCATCCTCTCCGAGCGCGACTACGCGCGAAAGGTCGTGCTGCAGTCGCGGTCGTCGAAGGACACGCAGGTGTCCGAGATCATGACGACCCCGGTCCTGGCCGTTTCGCCAGGTCATACCGTCGAAGAGTGCATGCGCCTGATGACCGATCGGCGCATCCGCCACCTGCCGGTTGTCGAAGGCGCCACGATCGTCGGCATCGTATCGATCGGTGACCTGGTCCGCTCGGTGATCACCGCTCAAGGCGAGACAATCCAGATGCTCGAGCAGTACATCGGCGGTCACTACCCAGGCTGACGATCGGATAGATCAGGTGGTGCCTGCGGGACTGCGTCTGGCAGCGTCTCCAATTCTTGAACCGGTGCGCTCTCGGATTCGCCATTCGGCGTATCGGGTTCGGGCGCGTCGTTGACTTTTCCATCTGCGGCGCCTGGCGCTTCGCCAGGCTGGCCCGCCGAAGCGCCACCAGGCACGACGACAGGTGGCGGCGTGACGTAGCCCATGCGGGCGCGGATGATCCGCTGGCGTCCGCGAAGCCTGGCGTTGGGTCTGGCGACATTGAGGACGCGCGGATTGACGATGGCGCCGGCCATCAGCGCGGCCTGGTCGGGATCGATTGCCGCGGCCGAGATGCCGAAGTACCTCCGCGCCGCCGCTTCGGCGCCCCAGATGTCGTCGCCCCACTCGATGTCGTTGAGATAGAGCTCGAAGATGCGCGTCTTGCTCAGCTCGTGCTCGAGGCGTCGTCGTGATAAACAACTCGGTCAGCTTCCGCAGCGGGTTGCGCGACGGCGAGAGGTAAAGGTTCTTGGCAAGCTGCTGCGTGATGGTGCTCGCGCCGCGCGTCAGGCTGCCGCTCTCCCAGTCGGCTTCGAGCGATTTCCGGATCTCGACGAGGTCGATGCCCTCATGCCCCCAGAATCCTGCGTCTTCGGCGACGAGCACCGCTCGCTTGAGGTGCGGCGAGATGCGGCTGTACGGAACCCACCGATGGTCGCGAACGGGTGTGCGGCCGTCGGCCCGAGCCTCACGGGCGCGCAGATCCATGAACGCGGTCGATGGAAGGTTAGCGGTGCGCAGCGCGCGCACGTCGGGAAGCGTCAAATAGATGTATGCGATGTAGCCGAACGAAGCGGCTGCCACTGCCGCGGCCGCGCGTCCGACTCGTCGCCAGCGCCGCATGAAATGATTATAGTCTTCGTGCTCGTGCTAGCTTGTGCAGCCGCGCTCCTTGCGCAGAACGACAACACGCAGGCGGCTCGCGATCGGATGGTGGCCGCGCAAATCCGCGCACGCGGCGTCGTCAACGAAGCCGTTCTCAACGCGATGGCGCGCGTGCCTCGCCATCTGTTCGTGCCCGACGACGTCCGATCCCTCGCCTACGACGATCGCCCCTTGCCTATCGGCCACGGTCAGACGATCTCGCAACCCTACATCGTGGGGTACATGACCGAAACGCTGCAGCTCTCACCCGAGCACCAGGTGCTCGAGATCGGTACCGGCTCCGGCTATCAGGCAGCCGTGCTCGCGGCGATCGCGAAGCAGGTCTACTCCATCGAGATCGTTCCCGAACTGGCGGAGCGCGCGCGACAGACGCTGTCGAAGCTGGGGTATCGCAACGTCGACGTGCGCGCGGGCGACGGCTATCGCGGCTGGCCCGAGCGCGCGCCGTTCGCGCGCATCATCGTCACCGCCGCCCCGCCTGATATTCCTCAGGCGCTCGTCGATCAGCTCGCGGTGGGCGGTCTCATGGTGGTGCCGGTCGGCACGGACAATCAGGAGATCGTCATCGTCACGAAGAATGAGAAAGGCATCGCGCAAAAGCGAACGATTGCCGTCCGGTTCGTGCCGATGGTTCCTGGCAGGGATTGAGGATTGGGTATTGGCGGCGACAATTACCATTTTGAAATTCGAGCGCAGCATTCCAGTTTTGATCCAACAAGCAACGAGATGTGTCTCAGCCGGCTACAATCTCCGCTCCGATTGCGCAGATTTTTTGTTCCTCCTCGCGATCTGACGTTGACACTGCGTAGTGCGATCGCCATCATGGCGAAGCGATCGCAGTTTCGCTGAGGATCGCTTGCCGCCCCTCTGCTCTCTGGGAGTGGCCTGCTCCCTCCTTCACGCTTGCCGCTGGTTGCCGCGATTGATGGAGCACAGGAGTCACGCGCGATGACTGAGTCGTTCGACGTCGTGGTGATCGGAAGCGGCTTCGGCGGCGCCATCACCGCGGGCCGGCTCGCCTCGAAGGGCTATCGGGTCCTCGTGCTCGAACGGGGACGCCGCTGGACACCGAAGACATTTCCCCGACGCCCCGACGACGCGTGGCTCTGGGACCATCGCAAGCCCGAGAAGTGCAACGGCTGGTTCGACTTCCGCGTCTTTCCCAACATGTCGGTCGTGCAGGGTGCCGGCGTCGGCGGCGGCTCGCTCGTCTACGCCAACATCTCGGTCAACGCCAAGCGCGACACGTTCGACAAGGGCTGGCCCGCCGAAATCACCTACGACGAGCTCGCACCGCACTACGACGCGGTCGGCGCGATGATGAACGTGCAGAAAGTTCCGGCCAACCAGTGGCCCGAACGCACGCGGCTCATGCAAGAGGCGGCCGACGCGCGCCCACTACGGCGACCGCTTCCGGCAGCTCGACCTCGCCGTCGCGTTCGATCCCGCATGGACCTACGACCTGCCCGATCCGCACGCCGAGTCGCACTCGAAGACGTTCACCAACGCGCAGGGGCAGGAGCAGGGCACCTGCGTGCACCTGGGCGAATGCGACATCGGCTGCAAGGTGAACGCGCGGAACACGCTCGACCTCAACTACATTCCGCTGGCCGAACAGCACCACGCCGATGTCCGCGCGCTCCACCTCGTCCGGACCATCGAGCCGGACGGCGAACGGCTACCGGTCCACTTCGACCGCATCGCCGACGGCGCGCTCCAGCCGCGGCTCGGTGCGCGGCCGCATCGTCATCGTCGCGGCCGGATCGATGGGATCGACCGAGCTGCTGCTGCAGTGCCGCGATCTGCACCGCACTCTGCCGAACCTGAGCGCGTTCCTCGGCCGGAACTGGAGCAGCAACGGCGACTTCCTGACGCCGGCGCTGCACCCGCTCCGCAAGGTGAACCCGACGCGCGGCCCGACGATTACCTCGGCGATCGATCTGCTCGACGGCACGGTCGACGGTCAGGCCGTCTTCATCGAAGACGGTGGGTCTCCCGATCTCGCCGATCGGCTTCCTGCGCGATCTGGCAGACGACCAGAGCGGCGACCCGCGGACACAGGCGCTTGTCGAGAGCGTCAGCGTGCTGATGCGCCTCAACGCCTTCGAGCGCATCATGCCGTGGTTCGCCCAGGCGCGTGACGCCGCCGACGGGCGGCTCTCGCTCAAGGACGGCGCGCTCCACCTCGACTGGGACATCGAGAAGTCCGCGAAAGCCATCGAAGCGGTCGTCCGCACCCACGAGAAACTCGCGCGCGCCACGGGCGGCATGCCGCTCGTCCCGCTCACGTGGACGCTCGGCAAGGACCTCATCACGCCGCACCCGCTCGGCGGAGCCAACATGGGCACGACGCCGCATGAACGGCGTTGTCGACCACAAGGGCGAGGTGTTCGGCTACCGCAATCTCTACGTCGCCGACGGCGCCATCGTGCCCGAAGGCGATTGGCCTCAACCCGTCGAAGACGATCGGCGCGCTCGCCGAACGAATCGCCGCGCTCATTGCCGCCGAAGGGCGGTAGCCGAGGGACGCTCATGCCGCAGTCGCCCAGAAACGCCATCGTCACCTACCGCAGCTTTGGCGGCGCCTTCGACAAGCCGGGCGCCGGACCGCACACCGGAGCGATCGCCGTTCGAGTCGGGGACCGATCCCAGCGAAGAGTCGGCGCTCCGCGCGCAACTCAGCGCGGCGCTCTCGCATCCTCGAACAGGAGAGCCTGCGCCAAGGCCCGGGCATGATGGCCGCGGTCCCGAACCAGTTCGCGTCGCTGCTGCAGTCGCGAATGCTCGAGGCGCCGCCGCCTGGCGACCTGCAGGCGCTGTCGACGGGCGCCGACTGAGACAGAGCGCGTTCGAGGTGAAGTACGACGAGCACGACATCCTCGGGTGGGTCGGCAGCGTGTTCACCTGGTGGCGAAAGATCTCGCCCGAGCCGTGGCGCACGCCGCCCGACGCTCCCGACCCGATCGGCAACGGCAAGAAGCTCCGCGTGGCGATGATGGCCGATTGGGGGACGGGGCTCTACGGCGCGCCGGTCTGCGCCCGAAGCATCGAGCGCGACGCGAAGCCTGCTCGATCTGCTGCTGCACCTCGGCGACGTCTACTACTCCGGCACGCAGGGCGAAGTCCGCTCGCGGTTTCTCGACGTCTGGCCCAAAGCGCAGATGGCGCCATCAGCCGCGCGTGCAACGCGAACCACGAGATGTACACCGGCGGCGAAGGCTACTTCCGCGTGCTGCTGCCCGCCTTCAAGCAGACCGGCGAGCTACTTCGCGCTGCAGAACGACCACTGGGTGCTCGTCGGCCTCGACAGCGCGTACGTGGATCACGACCTCGCCGGCGACCAGGTGGCGTGGCTCGAGAAGATCGTCGAGAACGCGGGCGACCGGAAGGTGGTGCTGTTCAGCCACCACCAGCCGTACTCGCTGTTCGACAGCCAGGGTCCGAAGCTGGTGGAGAAGCTCGGCGGACTGCTGGGGCGGCGGAAGCTCTTCGCGTGGTACTGGGGTCACGAGCATCGCTGCGTGCTCTTCGACCCGCATCCGGCCTGGGGACTGCACGGACGGTGCATCGGGCACGGCGGGCTATCCGTATTTCCGCGATCAGCTTGGCGGCTTTCAACTCGCCGAGGGCAGGATGTGGCGGAAGGTGCCTGCCAAGAACCTCGTTCCGGGCGCCCTCGTCCTCGATGCCCCGAATCCGCTACGTCGAAGGCGAAGAGGAACGCTACGGCGCCAACGGCTATGTCACGCTCGAATTCGACGAGCATCGCATGACCGAGATCCATCCACGATCCCGACGGCTCCGTCCTGCTCGAGCGGCAGTTGAGCTGAGGACTCGATGCCCTCACTCAACCTCCCCGGCGAGAAGCTCGAGAACACTGAGCGACGCGCTGCGCGATGCCTTTCCGGTCCAGCGCCTGCGCGAGATGTTGCAGGTTCAAGCTCGGCAAGCGGCTCGAAGACCTCTCGCTCGGCAGCGACTACATGGAGATCGTCTTCGAGCTCATCACCGCCGCCGAAGCCGAAGGCTGGACGGCCGAGCTGATCGTGGCCGCACGGCAATCGAATCCGGGCAACGCCCTTCTGACGGCGCTCGCCGAACAGGTCGCGCTTTCCGCCGCCGCGCCGACCCTCGAACGGACGATCAAAGAGAAAGTCCCGTATCTCGACGTCGAGATCTTCAGGACGAAGCTCGGCGAAGTCGAAGGCCAGGTGTGCCGCATCGAGATCGAGACGCCACGGCGCACGGTCTACGGCACGGGGTTCCTGCTGGGGCCGGACGTGCTCATGACGAACCATCACGTCATGGAGAGCGTCATCGCCGGCGAGGTGGCTCCCGCCGCGGTCGTGTGCCGCTTCGACTACAAGCGGCTGTCGTCATCCGTGGTGTCCGAAGGCACGCCGTTCAAGCTGGCAGCCGACTGGCTGATCGACTACAGCCCGCCGAGTCCGGTCGACGTCGCGCCGCCGCCGAAGACAGGGACGCCCAAGCCCGACGAGCTGGACTACGCCCTCGTGCGCCTTGCCGATGCACCGGGCGACAGGCCGGTCGGCGGCAAGGCCGAGCCGGGCGCCGCCAAGCGGGGATACATCTCGGTGGGAACCCCGCGGATTCCCGAAGCGGACTCGCCGCTGCTGATCATGCAGCATCCGGATTCGGCGCCGTTGAAGCTGGCCATCGACATGAGCGGCGTGATTGGCGTCAACGCCAACCGAACGCGGATCACCTACAAGGTCAACACCGAGGGCGGTTCGTCGGGCGCCCCGTGCTTCGGCACCGACTGGGAGCTCCTGGCGCTCCATCACAGCGGCGATCCGAACTTCGATCCCGATCACAAGCCTGCAGTACAACGAAGGCATTCCGATGGAGGCGATCCTGAAACTGCTCGACCGAACGCGGCAAGCGGCAGGCGCTTGGAGGAGGGTAAGCCATGGCTCCGGCACCAGCAACCAGCGAACGCATCGTCGAGTTCACCGCCGGCGATGGAATGACGTGCAACCTCATCCACGTGACGGGCGACCGCGCACCCGACAAGGGCCCCGTCGTTCTGGTCCACGGCGCCGGCGTGCGCGCCAACATTTTCCGCGCGCCTGTCCGCACGACCATTGTCGACTACCTGATCGAGCGGGGCTACGACGTGTGGCTCGAGAACTGGCGCGCGAGCATCGACCTGCCTCCGAACAAGTGGACGCTCGATCAGGCCGCGCTCTACGACCATCCGCAGGCGGTCAAGACCATCGTCGCCCAGACGGGCGCGAAAGACGTGAAGGCGATCATCCATTGCCAGGGATCGACGAGCTTCATGATGTCGGCGATCGCCGGGCTGGTTCCCGAGGTGAGCGTCATCGTCAGCAACGCCGTATCGCTTCACACGATCGTTCCCAAGGACGGAGAAGTGAAGCTGAAGCGGGCGATGCCGATGATGAAACGGCTTACGGATTTCCTGAACCCGCAGTGGGGGACAGCACGCGACGACGCCCGCCGGACGCCTGGTGCGATCGCTCGTGAGCCTCACCCACCACGAGTGCGACAACGCGGTCTGCAAGCACGCGAGCTTCATCTATGGCGCCGGGCACCCGACGCTCTGGCGGCACGAGAACCTGAACGACGAGACGCACGACTGGCTGTCGGACGAATTCGCGGAGGTGCCGCTCACGTTCTTCGAGCAGATGAGAGACTGCGTCGAGAAGGGACACCTGGTGTCGTTCGAGGGCCACAAGGAACTGCCCCCCGACTTCGCCGCGGTCGCGCCCGCCACGAACGCGCGGGTCGCGTTCATCACCGGCGAGCTCAACGAGTGTTTCCTGCCCGAAAGCCAGCGACAGAGCTACGCGCATTTCGACAAGCAGCGTCCCGGCTTCCATTCGCTCCGCACGTTTCCGACCTATGGGCACCTCGACGTCTTCATGGGACAGAACGCGGCAGCAGACACGTTTCCGACGATCTTCGACGAACTCGAAAGGCGGGCGTAGCGGTCATGATCCCGCATCGCGTCGCCAGTCGTCAGGGTCGTGCCGCGCTGGTGGATGGCATTCCGTTCGAGCTTCCCGTCGTCTGCGCGCCTTCGCCGGTGCTGATGGCCGCCTTCACGATCGACGCGCGCAAAGCTGCCGATCTTTTCCCCGGCACCGAAATCTTCCCGCTGCGCCTCTGGAATGGACGCGGGGTGCTGATGATCGTCGTCATCGACTACCGCCAGACGACGATCGGGAAGTACATCGAGTTCAGCGTCGGCATCGCGTGCACGCACGGGCAGCGTCCCGCCCCTCCTCTGCTGCCGGCCGTGCTCATGAAGCTGTTTGGAACGGGCCAGTACGTGTTCGATTTGCCGGTGAGCAGTGAGGTGTCGGTGAAGGGCGGCAAAGGCATCTGGGGCATGCCGAAGCATCAAGCCAACCTCGATTTCCAGATCGGCGAGACCGCCGTCAGCAGCAAGTACGACCTCCAGGGTCACGATGCGCTGATGATCGAAATCGATCGGCCCAAATCGGCGTGGCTGCCCGTGCGGATGGCCGCCGCCAACTATTGCGCCTTCCGCGGCATGCTCATGAAGTCGTCCATCTACTTCACGGGCAAGGCGGGGCTGCAGCTGTTTGGAAAGGGCTCGGCGCGTCTGCAGATCGGATCGCACCCACGCGTGCAGCCACTCAAGCACCTCGACATCGACCCGAACCCCCTGATGACGGCGTTCATTCCCGAAGCGCGCGGCACGCTCGACGATCACTTCGAGGCGTGGTTTCTCGACTACTCGAAGGTGCCCGACCGCACGCCCGAGGGGCTCGAGAGCGTGGCCACCCTCGGGCAAGGCCAGACGTGGCTCGATCCTCCACGGCGGAATGCGTCATGAGCCGTCCTGTCTTCATCAGCCAACCGCCAGGCGACACCGGCCCCAAACGATCGCTCGTGCTTTCGGGCGGCGGCATGCGCGTCAGCTATCAGTCGGGGGTGATCAAAGCCCTGGCGGAAGCCGGCCTGCGGTTCTTCCACGCCGACGGCACGTCGGGCGGAGGCATGACGCTCGCGATGCTCTTCTCCGGTTTGACGCCGGACGAGATGTGCGACCGGTGGCGATCGCTCAAGGTGAAGGACTTCGTGGCGTTCATGCCCCTCTCGAACTACCTGAATACGGCAGGCACGATGGCGCTCGGCAGCGCCGAGGGGATCGTGAGCAAGGTGTTTCCGCACCTGGGGATCGACATCGCCGCCGTGAATCGCGTGGCGGATATGCGCGGCACCTTCAACGTGTGCAACTACACGCGCAAGGTGAACGAGGTGTTCCGCCACGAGGAGGTCGACGTCGAGCTGCTGGTTGCCGGCATGTCGCTTCCGGTTTTCATGCCGCCGGTGAATCGGGGCTCGTTCATCTACACGGACTCGGCATTCATCCGCGACGCCAACCCGCTCGAAGCGATGCGGCAGGGCGCCGACGAGATCTGGATCGTGTGGACGCTCGGTAACAGCACCGAATATCGTGCCGGCGTGTTCGCTCAGTACATCCAGATGCTCGAGATGAGCGCCAACGGCGCGCTCTTCGAAGACTTCGAGCGCATTGCCGAGGCCAACCAGCGGATCGCCAACGGCGAAACGTTGTACGGGCGCCGTCGGCCGATACGCGTGCACGTCATCGCTCCCACTCACCCGCTGCCGCTCGATCCCGATCTCTATTTTGGCGGCGTCGACTCGGCGACCTTGATCGACATGGGATATCGCGACGGTCGGCGCTATCTCGCCAACCGCCGTGAAGAAGGCGTTCCCCTTACTCCGGAGGCTACAGCCATGACCAACGGATCTCTCGGCGTCACGTTCCGCGAAACCATGACCGGGCCGTTTGCGCTCGGCGAAACCGACCCCAAGGCCGGCGAAGCGGCGGGCAAACGCGCCGATACGAAACTGTCGATGCACGCCGCGGTCGAAATTCGGGACCTCGACCGCTTCGTCGCCGACCAGACGCACACCGGAGCGATCACCGGCCACGTCGACTTCTCGCCGTTCGGCAACGGGATCCCGGCCGACCGCGGGGTGTTCCGGCTCTTCTCGCCGAGCGACACGACCGGCCTGCGCCTGATGGTGTACGAGCTCGGCTTCAACCACGGCGGCGAGGCGTACTACCTGGCCGGTCAGAAGCACGTGCAGAACGATCACTCAGGCACCGATTTGTGGAACGACACGACGACGCTCTATACGAAGCTCCACAAAGGCACCGACGCCACTGGGCCTGTCGTCGGCGCAGGCGTTCTCCGCCTCGGCCTCGCGGACCTCGCCAAGCTCACCTCGACGATGCGTGTGCTGAACGCTGAGAAGGCATCCGACCACGCACGCGCGCTCGGCGAGTTCGGCCGCTTCTTCATGGGCAATCTGTGGGACACCTACGGCCCGAAGAAGACAGCCTGAATGGTCAGCCGGACTCTCCGCACGAGCGCCGGCGAGGTGCGCACGGCGACGGCCAGCGATGGAATTCCGCTCCGGCTCACCCGGCATCGCGGTGGCGCACGCGGCCCCGTGATGGTCGTCCACTGCATTGGCGTCTCGAGCGGGATGTACACGCTCCACTCGGTCGAGACCAACCTCCTCGAGTTCCTCTACGAAGCCGGATACGACGTGTGGCTGCTCGACTACCGCTTCAGCATCGCGCTGCCTTCGGCGGCTCGCGCGCACTCGTTCGACGAAGTGGCGACGCTCGACTACCCTGCCGCCGTCGACGCGGTCCGCTCGGCTACCGGCGCGTCGACGATTCAGGTGGTCGCCCATGGCGTCGGATCATCCACGCTGACGATGGCGCTGCTATCGGGATTGAAGGGCGTGCGCGCGGCGGTGTGCTCGCAGGTGTCGACTCACCTGGAGTTGCCGCCGCTGTCGAAACTGAAAGCCGACCTCCGGCTCACGGCGCTGGCCTCTGCCGCCGGGATCGAAACGATGACGGCCGATACCAGCGACAGGCGATCGGATCGGCTGTTTGACCTGCTGATGAAACTCCACCCGGTGGACACCGAGGAGCGGTGCGCGAGCGCCGTCTGTCGTCGCATCACCGTCCTGTACGGCGAGCTCTATCAACACGCGCAGCTCTCCACCGGGACGCACGAACAGCTCGGCGAACTGTTCGGCATCGTAAGCGTGCGGGCATTCAGCCAGCTTGCGGCGCTCGGACGAGTCGGGCACCTCGTCGACGAACACGGCGATGAAACCTACCTGCCGAACCTCCCCGGGCTGGCACTGCCCATGCTGTTCCTCCACGGCGAGAAGAACGAGTGCGTCCTTCCACGGTCGACCCAAATCACGCTCGATCTTCTATCGAACGCCAACGGCGCACACTGGTACACCCGAAGGCCGATTCCTGGATACGGACACGTCGATTGCATGATCGGCAAACATGCGAGCCACGACGTCTACCCGCACATCCTGGCGCATCTCGACGCGAACTCCGCGTAGCGGTCAGGTGAACGGCGGCGGCTGGTACACCGACATGATCTCCGCGATCATCGCCTCGCGCGACGGAAACCGCGTCTCGTCGTAGCAGCCGAGCGGATTCTCGATGACATTGACGAGGCACTTGTTGCAGTAGGTGCAGGGCTTCGGCGCCCGGTCGAGTCCACGCTCGAACATCTTCACCAGATCGTTGTTGGCGACGAGCGGCCTCGCGATGCTGACGGCGTCGCAATCGCGATTGTCGATCGCCTCCCGAATCACCGACGCCGTCTGGAAGCCACCCGTGCAGATCACCGGCACATGCGACGGCCTGCTTGATCGCGCGCGCGTCGTTCCGGTTGGCGCCTTCGATCTTGTCCGCGATCGCCGGCCGCCGCGTTCCACTGGCGGCGCGCGAGCTCGCCCGGTCAGCCCGCGAAACAACAGGAAGTTCAGAAACGTGCGCTCGCCCGACGAGATCATCGTGTCGTAGCTGCGCTCGAGATCGTCGATCGGCAGATCGGACCCGGCCGGATTGCGCGGATGCGGGAAGAAGCTGCCGCGCGACACGTGAATAGCATCGACGCCCGCGTCGACGAGCCACCGGCACACCTGCACCGAGTCGGCGATCGTGTTGCCCGGCGGCCCCGACCGCAAGCGAGCGAGAGGATGTTGTCGTCTTCGGTCGCGCTGATCTTGACCTGCAGATGAAAATCGCGGCCGACACGGGCGCGGATGGCGCGGACGATATCGAGAACGAAGCGCGCGCGGTTCTCGAGCGTCCCTCCGTAGTCGTCGTTGCGGTCGTTGATGGCGGAGCTGAGGAACTGCGTGATGAGGTAGCCATTGGCGCCGTGCAGTTCGACGCCGTCCAGGCCGGCCTCGCGCGCCCGACGCGCGCCTTCGGCGAACGCCTGCACCACCTCGCGTATCTGGGCGATCGTCATCCGCTCGCACACGAACCCGTGAATCGGATCGCGCTTGTCGGTCGAGCTGAGGCCGGTCGGATGTTCGATGCCGTTGATGTCGCGCTGTCGCCCGCCGTGGCTCAGCTGCAGGATGAACCGGCAGTCGTGCTCGTGCACGGCGTGCGCCCACGGCCCGCCAGAACGGAATGCGCGCGTCGTCGTCGATCGTCGCGTAGTTCGGGACAATGCGGCCTCGAAGGTGGACGGGGACGAACGACGAGACGATGGCGCCGACGCCGCCCCGGGCGAACTTCACCTCCCAGTTGATGCGCGCCTGGTTGCCCGACCCGTCGTAGTTGTCGAAGCGCCCGAGATGTTCGACCGGAAGATCCGGTTCTTGACCGTCAGATTCCTGAACGACAGTGGCTGAAAGATGACATCGGTCACGTCACACCGTCTTCCACGGATGGAAGGCGTTCGACAGCCCCGACAGCGCCGGCGCCACCCGGGTACGTGGCGCTTGAGGACGGTGAGCATGGAGTTGCGATCGATGTGCTCGAGGCCGAGCTCCGTATAGAGCGCCGGCGTGAAGTCATCGGTGAAGAACCGATCGCTCTTGAGCCGGCGCGACGCCATGAGCACGAACACGCGGAACGCCGTCTCGCTGAACCCGAAGCCGTCCGGCAGCGGCTCGGCGTACAGACCCGGCCATGAGATCGACCTTCTCGAGATCGTTCTGGTAGACGTCTCGAAGCTCGCGCTGCCAGTCGGGGTTGTCGGTCAGCTCTTCGAACGATCGGACCGGGTCCTTGTGCAGCAGCCGCCGGAACTGGTTGTAGCGCGGCACGCCCCGCTCGCGGTCGCGCAGGATGTCCACAGCCGCCAGGTCAAAGCGCTCGCCGTTGTCGCGCCGGAGATCCTGCAGATGGCGCGGGTAGTTGTGGAGGCGGATGGCGCCTGGGTGCGTGACGCCGAACGAGTAGAACAAGTCGGACATCGAAAGGCGCGACCCGATCGCGGGGGTCCTGTTGCCGGCCACCTCGTGCAGCGTCCGCGTCTCGAGCACCGCGCCGGTCGCATGCGATCGGAACGTGATGTCGTCGGGAATGAGCGGGTGCATCCGGTAGACCGCGACGAACTCCTCGGTCAGCGAATACGGCGCCGCGTGATGATCGGCATGAGAGCCGACGATGCCGCCGAGAATCTCGCTGTCGTTCGAGGAACTCGAAGACTTCCTGCAGCTCGCCGCCCTTCAGGCCGTACCAGTTCGTATTCATCGCGATCTGCACGACCGGGTGCGGCAGAATCGCCGGCGTCCATTCGATCGTGTGGATCTTGGCCATCAGCGCCGAGTTGATGAGGCGCGCTTTGGCGTAGAGCTGTCGGTCGCTCCACGACGGGTACTGACGCGCCAGCAGATCGCACACGTGGT
Organism: uncultured Acidobacteriota bacterium; assembly: GCA_963725105.1. Classification (GTDB taxonomy): domain Bacteria; phylum Acidobacteriota; class Vicinamibacteria; order Vicinamibacterales; family CAVVIG01; genus CAVRXZ01. The sequence goes on along the minus strand of CAVRXZ010000027.1, from coordinate 353,998 downwards.
TGTGCTCGAGCGTGAAGAGCGTGTGGAGCATCGCCAGCCCGATCCACCAGTTATCGGTGAACCCGCTGAAATGCACGCCCGTCTCTGGATCGACGGGCAGGAGCCTGGTCGGCTCCAGCTTGAGCTTGCCGCCTTCGCCGGTCCGCACTCTTCGTCGCGACGTCGGACGACGAGCCGTACACCTGCGATGCGTCCCACCAGTGGCTGTTCGGGTTGGCGTACGCGGGCGGGCGTGTCGAAGACGGCCGGCGCCTGATCGGGCACCGTCCTCGACACGCGCATCGGTCCCCCGTTCCAGTCGTCGCCGGGAGCAAGCGGAATCTCGATGCCGTCGGCGAGACTCGACTGTTTGTGGACGAACCAGTCGTGCACCATGAACTGAATCCACGACGCCGCCAGCAGGTTCACGATGGTCGCCGGCTGAAACTCGTCGACGCGTCATCAGCTCGCGGCTCACGACGCGCGGGTTCGGCACGAGCAGATTGGCGGTATCCGGAAACACGTGCTCGAGGGGCACGTTGCGCCCGAAGCGGCGCCCACAGCTTCCCATCGCCGGATACTTGAGATCGTTGTGCGTGCCGTCGACCGCGCGTTCCGTGCGCTCGGGCGAACCCGGTGGCCGGCAGCGTCGTCGCGGCGGCCAGCGGAGGCTCTTCGGTGTCGTGAAGATTCTTCTCGCGCAGCTCGTTGCGGATCTGCACGAGACGCGGCATCGCCAGAAGACGCGGAAGCTCGTGCCAGGGACGCCTGTGCAAGAAGTCTCCGAGTCTTCCAAGCAGTGTGTCCGTCATCGTTGGCCTCCCGCGCCATCCTACTCCCGATCGATCGGACGTTGACATCGAGTTGCACGCGCTTTTACCCTGTCCACACTGCGATGCCGACACGATCCTCGCCGATTCCGATTACAAAAATCGCACTGGCTTCGATCCGATGTTTCTTGGATCGCGAGCGGCGATGCCAACGTCTGTCGAATGCCGTGCGATCGAAGGCGTTCAAGTTGGCCGGAGAAGGAGAGGCGGACGCCTTCGAGTTGAAGTATCGACCACTTCAGCATCGTGATGAACGCAAGCGCACGGCTGGCATTCGTCGCTGCAGTAAATTACGACGCTCGAGCGCCGTTCCGGCACACGCGCGAAGGCAGCGATCGCTGGTTTCCCGATCCGCGCGTGGACCGAGCAGCCCAGGCCGGCAACGAGTTCTACTCGAACAACCCGCTCGATCGCGGCCACCTCGTACGCCGGACCGATGCGGCGTGGGGAGCAAGCGAAGAACGAGGCCAAACGCGCGAACGACGACACGTTCCACTTCACCAACTGTTCGCCGCAGCACGAGAGTCTTCAACCAGGCGCGCAAAGCGGCGAAGGCAGACCTGCTGCTATGGGGCAACATCGAAGAGCACATTGCCACTCAGGCCGGATCGGTTGCCGGCCGGCTCTCGATTTTCAACGGGCCGGTGTTTCGCTCAACCGACCGGCTGCATCGCGGTCTCGCCGTGCCGCGGGAGTTCTGGAAGATCGTCGTCCATGTCCGATCGGCGGACACCGCCTCTCGGCGCTCGCGTTCATGTTCAGCCAGGAAGGCCTCATCGCCAACCTGCCGCTCGAGGACTTCGACGTCGGACCGTATCGCGTCCTATCAGGTAAAGGTGCGCGAAATCGAAGCACGCACCAAGCTCGACTTCGGCGAGCTCCGGAGCGGCGATCCACTCGAGGGCGGCGAGCACGAGTTCGGCGTTCGAGGCCGGTTCGGACGCCATCGCGCTGAACTCGCTCGCCGACATCATCACTTGAGCGCCTGCGAGAGCGCGAGCCATCCGGTCCCGCTCTCGGCCTTCCTGCATATCGCTCGCGTCGTCGGGCTCAGCGACGGTTGCAAGCAGGAGCCTGCCCAGGACCGGCTGCCCGCGAGCCGATGAGACGCTCGACTCGCCTTTGCTCGGCGTCGTCGCGTGCGTTGGCCAGCGCCACGGCCGATTCCCACGCGCTTTCGCGCGCGAGCTCCAGCGAAAACGCACTGGCGATTTCGTCGACCTCGCCAGCGCATTCGTCCATCCCGGTCAAGCCGGGTGCATAGAGCGACGCCAGCCTCAGCGTCGCTCGTTCGGTGACCGCCCCCAGACACGGCGTTGACGGCCGAGTGGTCTCGATATCGCGCCTGCCGATCCGGACCGATCGAGACCTCGTGCAAGGCGTATGGCAGGTCGTTGTTCACGTGCGCGTTGACGCCGAGAAAGACATCCTGGAGCACCAGGGACCGGCCGTCGCGAGCGGTCTCGAAGCAGAGACGCCACGCCATCGGGAGCTTCGACAGCGAGCCCGCCTCGAAATCTTCGAGCGCCTGGCGATAGAAGTTGGCGAACGCCACTGCGTAGCGGTGCACCCAATCGGGATCCTCGAACGCGCGCCGGGCGACGCGATCGCGCATCTCGGCCGAGACGATTCCGTACAGAGTCAGGAACACACAGCGACGATCGTTCCTGCTCCGGAAGTCCTCTTCCCACCCGGCAAGGCCGGTAACGACCTCGTCGAGCGCCTGGAACCGCGTCATGCGTCGAAGCGGACGAAGGGGCTCTCGCTGCGATGGTAGTCGGCGCGGGGACTGCCCTGCCGGCGCCGACGCTTCGAGTGCGGTCTCGCCCGGCGTGCAGCGGCTTGAACGCGGAGTAGCGGCCGTTCTCGTAGTAGACGCGCGCCGCTTGAAAGCCGAACACGAGGGGTACGGCGCCTTCGTATAGGACTTTGTCTGACGTACCGCCCGTGGTCGAGACCTTCACGTTGCCCCCCACGGCGTTCTGAATCTCCGGCACCTTGACGTCGAGCGTCACGCCATTGTTCTGCTTGGCTTGCACAATAAATTTCTTGGTCTTGATGACCGAAGTGGTCACATAAACGGCATCTGCCTCGAGCAGCTGGGCCGCGTGATGACTGAAGGCGCTGATGTCGGCGTCAGACAAATACTGATCCACGGCAATGAGGTCGACGTGATCTTCGAGGACATCCGCAAACTCGAACGTGGCCGTCTTCGCGTTCTTGTAGCCGACATCGAGGCCGAGCTTCGAGCCCCCCATCGCGCCGATTACATTTCCGAGGATCGAAAGCCCCACGCCGATGCTGAGGTCCCGCGTGCGCTCGCCGGAAATGTTCGCAGCTGGAATGTCTGATTTGACTACAGGCAGGGCCACCTGCTCGCCCGGTTTCAGAATCGCAACGAGATCGCCAAGCCGTGTCAGCCGCGTTCCTTCCTTGACGAGCACCTGCAGCGGTGCGATGTCGGTACGCGGCAATCGAATGACGCTGTACCCAAACGATTTCAAATATGTAAGAAACGGATCGCTGTTGCCCACAACGCGTCTCCTTCCTGATCGCGATTATCACGATGCGACAGCTTGTCTGCAACAAATTGATTGCGCAGCGTCGATCGAGACGATGTCTCTCATGCTACTCTGCACCGCATGCACGAAACGACAGGCATCAGAGTGCGAGCGAATGTTTCGTGCACGCTCACGCTCGCGGCGTACGTCGCGCTCACGCCGGCCGTCGTCGCGGCGCAGTCGAGCCTGCAGGTTCCGATCCAATTCGATTTCGTCAACCCAGGCGCGAAGAGCCTCGCCGTTGGCGGAGCGTTCGTCGGCATCGCGGACGACGCCACTGCGGGCTTTGCGAATCCGGCTGGACTGCGCGAGCTGAATCGGAGCGAGTTTTCCGTCGAGCTTCGCGGCCGGCGGCTCGACTCGCCGTTTCTCGAGCGCGGCCGGTTATCAGGGACGATCGAGAACGTCGGGCTCGATACCATCAACGGTCCTGTGTATGCGGACTACCACGATCCGAATACTTCGATCTCGTACCTCGCCTACGTGTATGCCTCGCCGCAGCGGAGATGGGCGATCTCCGGATTCCGGCACGAGCTCGCGCGCGTCGAACAGCAGGTGCTGTCGATGGGTGTCTTTCAAAAGGATCCCGCCGAGCTCACCTCGCGCCGCGAGCTGCCGCAAACCGGCGAGCGCGAGCTCTCGGTCACGAGCTACGCCGCTGCCGCGGCGATCGAGTTGACGCCTCATGTGTCGATCGGAGGCACGCTGAACGTCTATACCTTCGACCTCAGATCGGATTTCAGGCGCTTCCTGCACGACGGGTTCTCCGGCCCCCCGCTTCCGGACAAGGAGGTCGCACGCGCGACGCAGAACGGCGATGACGTGTCCGTTGTCCCGACCGTGGGTCTGCGCGCCTGCATGAAACGCTGCGACGACAGGACAACGGCCTCCCTTCGCGGGGGCTTCGTCTATCGACACGGCCCGAGTTTCGAGTACCGAGACGCAAAGCGGTTCGACGCTCCGGACCAACACATTCCGGATCCCCCACGTCATCGCAGGCGGCGCCGTGTACGAACTGCCGCTCAATGGCCGGCGCATCCTGATGATGGTCGACGTCGCGCATGTGACGCACTCGCGACTGTATGAGGATTTCCTGGTCGATCAGGCCATCGGCACCAACATCGAATCGAACGTGTACATCGACGACGGCACCGAGATTCACGCGGGCGTCCAGTCCACCGCCGAGACGGTGCGGTGGCGGCCGAGGTACCGCTTCGGCGTCTGGAGCGATCCGGATCACTCGATCAACTATCAGGTGGACGCCCCTGGCAGTACGGCCGACCGCAGGATCCTCGACGAACGGATGAGTGCGTCGCTCGCACCGGGCGACCGTCAGTTCCACGTGGCGGGCGGGCTTGGCCTCACGATGACCCCGCGCGTCGAGCTCAACGTCGGCGCCGATGTCTCGTCGAACGCCTTCACGATCTCGACGTCGCTGATATTCAGAATGAGGGAGTAGGTACCACGAACCGGGGAGGGGACCATGAACATCAACATCGGAAACCGCATCGGGCTCATGCTGATGGCCGCTAGCCTCGTCGCGGCGTGCGGCGGTGGGGGTGGCGGAGGAGGAGGGGGCGGCGGCGGTGGCGGTGGCGGTGGAATGCAGCAGCCAACGCGAACCCTGACGGGCGTCAACGTCAGCGGCAACAACACCGTCACGGCCGGCCAGACGGTGCAGTTCCAGGCGAACGCAGGTTTCTCGGACGGAGCAACCGAGTCGGTCACGTCGTCGGCAACCTGGGCGTCTGACAACGCCAGCGTGGCAACGGTCAACGGGTCGGGCCTGGCTACCGGAGTGGCGGCAGGTACCACGCAGATCCGCGCCACTCATCAGAACCTCTCGGGCTCGGCGCCGCTGCAGGTGAACGCCGCTCCGGTAGTCCCGCCGGTTGCGTCATTTGTCGTGACCGGCCCTAGCGGCAACAACGTCTGTCGCCTCATGGTGGGCACCGGAGGGGACTTCGATTGCACGTTCGACGGCTCGGCGTCTACCGGCGGCAGCGGCGGCGCCGTCGTCCGATGGACCTGGCGCTGGGATGTCCTCGCCGACAGCGGTGGCCCCGTCAATCTCGACGTCCCGACGTTCAAGCTGAGCAACCAGTGCGGGTTCTTTACTGGCGGCCCGGTTACCAATACTTCCGTTCAGATGATCGTGAAACTCGTCGTGAGAAACGCGGCCGGCGTGGAGAGCGCCGAGCTGAGGAACTCGCAGGTCACGCTCGTGCACAATGACCAGTGCGGTTTCTAGCGGCGTTGCATCTTGACATGGCAGCAGCCCGGACGCCAGCATAGGCGCACATGCCACGACTGCCGGCGCCCGCGCTGCTCGAGCTGATCAACGCGCTTCGCGACAGCTACGTCAGCGCGACGCTGCTCAACCAGTTTCTGCGGACGAAGCTCGACCGTCGGTTCGACGATCTCAGCTCGCGCTACATCCCGCTCGGCGAGAGCATCGCCGAGATCGTCCACAAGGCAAACGAGCAGGGCTGGGTCGGCGACCTCGTGCGGGAGGCCGCCGAAGACCGGTCGCAGAACCCCACCCTGAAGCGGCTCTTCGAGACGATGCCGGCCGGCGATCCCATTCCGCCGCCCAGCCTCGGCAAGAGCCTGATCGATCGGCCGTCTCTGCTCTGTGGACGCGCCACGCAGTGGAACGAGGTGTGCCAGTGCGCGCCGGTGCGCATTCACCAGGTGATTCTGGTGCCGGCCGCCCGCGGCCAGGAGCCGATGCACTTTCGCGATCGGATCCAGGTGTGGCTGACGCCCGATCCCTCGCGCGACATGGTGGTGGTCGACTGGGAGACGCCGCCGAAGTCGCTCGACGAGATGATCGAAGCGCTCAACCGCGCGCTTCGTGGCGCCGCGGCTTCCGATGCACCAAAGAAACTGCGGGAGAAGCTGGCGTATCAGAATCTGGTGCTGCTCCATCCCAACATCATCGAAGGGTTCAACAGTGCTCACTTCGTCGACTACTACACGAAATGGCTGCCCGAGGCTGTCGCGCAGCAGACCTCGGGCACGCTCAAGTGCGTGCAGCCGATCGAGTGGCCGTTCCAGGAGCGGCCCAAGACCCTGCTGAGCCGGCTGCTGCCCTTCGGCGGCGACGACTCGGCCCCTGGCCGTAGCGCCGCGGTCACGTTGATGGCCGACCTGCGCGCCGGGCAGAGGCCGAACATGCGCATCATCGACGTGGACGAGCTCGCGAATCTCGAAGCGCGCGAGATCGAGCAGTTCCTCGAGGGCAGCGAGTTCCCGCCCGATCACCAGCGCATCCTGCTCGGCCAGCTCACGACCGGGCCACGAATTACTGGCTATATGTTCAAGACCATCGACGACTACTGGAAGAACCTCGAGGGCAGGCGATGAGCGACCACACGCTGCGGCGGTATCGAGGCGACGGCGTCGCACCCGACGGCAGTACTCGAAGAGAGCCGCGGCGAAAAGGGGCGCTACCTGGCCGACGACCAGCTGGTCGCCGCCGTCAACACGGCGCTCGTCGTCGAGCAGCCATTGCTCGTCACCGGGGACCCCGGAACGGGCAAGACCGCGCTGGCCTGGGCCGTCGCAACAGAGCTGGGGATGGGCGAGGTCCTCGACTTTCACACGCGGAGCGATCATCAAGCCAAGGACGCCCTGTACGAAGTCGACAATCTGCTGCGCTTCTATCACGCGCAGGTGCGCGACGAACGCGCCACGAAACCGGAGAACTACCTCAAGTGGAACGCGCTCGGGGAGGCCATCAGGGCGAAGACGCGGCGTCTCGTGCTCATCGACGAAATCGACAAGGCGCCGCGCGATTTTCCGAACGATCTGCTCGATGAGATCGACCAGATGGAGTTTCGCGTCCCCGAGCTGCAGATGAAGTATCGGGCCGAGCACCGGCCTGTCGTGATCATCACGAGCAACAGCGAGCGGCAGCTGCCCGACCCCTTCCTCCGGCGCTGTGTGTTCCACCGCATCGAGTTTCCGAACGCGGACAGACTGGAATCGATTCTCGAGCAGCGGCTCGGACACCTCGGTCTCTCCGACCGCCTGGGCACGGTGGCCGTCAGGCGATTCGAAGAGGTCCGGGCGATTCCGGGCCTCGACAAGAAGCCGGCGACCGGCGAGTTGATCGCCTGGGTCAGAGTGCTCAGGTCTCTCAACGTGAACGTGGACGTGATCGAACGGTCGTCTCTCAAGGATCTGCCCTCACCGGGCGCACTCGTGAAGACCGAGCAGGACTCCCGGCTGCTCCGCTCCGCTGGCTAGACGCCGTGAGCGCGCTGCCCTTCAAGGACTTTCTCGAGCTCCTGCGCGCGAAAGGGCTGGGCGTCGGCCTGCACGAACACCTGGCGGTCGGCAAGCTGCTCTCCCGCTGGGAATCGACGAGCCGCGACGAGTTCCGCAACGCCATCGCCGCGCTGGTCGCGCGGGACGACGACGAAATCCGGGAAATCCGCGCCCTCTTCGACGAGTTCTACCCGCCACCGGTCTTACCCAAGGCCATTGCTGGAACCGATGCGACCACGACAGGCACGTCCGTCCGCGAGTTCCGAATCATCCGCTACTTGCAGGACTGGCGGACGTGGACGGCGGCGGTGGCGATCGCCGTCCTGGCGTTTGGCGCGGCGCTCTGGATGCGGTCTTTATTGGATGCCAACATGCCGCGGCTTCCTCCACCACCGGTGCTGGCCGCAGCCGGCCCTGAGCCGCCAAGGCCCCCCGCGCCCGATGACTCGCCCGTGGCCGATCCGCGACCTTCGCCCAATTTCGTGTCGAGGCCAGACACTCCACCCGCGCAGCTCGATCCGCCGCCCCAACAGGTGAACTGGTCGCTGCTGGCGGCGTTGTCGGCTGCCGTACTGACCGTCACGCTCGTGGGCCTCTGGGGCCTGCGCATCCGGGCGCGAGCCACGCAGTGGACGTTCGACGCGTGGCAGCGCGCGTTGGCGTCGCTGCCGGGACCGTACCACGCTCGGCTCGTCCTGAAGGATCTCGTGACGCGCCTGCCCAGGCAGGACCTCGAAGACGCCGCCACGCTGCTCGCCCGATCGTTTGCCGATGCGAGCCGAGGCCGGGAGCTCGACGTTCACAAGAGCCTGCGCGAGACGCTCCGCTCGGGCATGCGGCCGCAGCTCGTCTACAAGGCTCGGCGTGTGCAGCAGACCATTCTGGTTCTCCAGGACGTCTCGCAGCTGATGGACCCGCACGCGGCGCGTGTCGAGCATCTCCTCGCCGACCTCCGCCGCCTTGGCATCGTCCTCGAACGCTGGTACTTCAACGGCGACATCAGCATCGCCTCGCACCGGCCCGACGGCCCTCCGATATCGCTCGACACGTTGGCCAAGCGACGAGAGGACTGGCCCCTGATGATCGTGAGCGCCGGACTTGGCCTGACTGCGACACTCACGCTGCCCAATCGTGCATGGATGGCGGCGCTGAAGACCTTTACGCGCCGTGTGTGGCTAACGCCGATTCGCGATCCGCAGTTGTGGCCATTGGCACTGCGCGAGATGCCGATCCGCGCGGTGCCGATGACGCGCAGCGGTCTGCTCGAAGCTGCGTACATCCTCTCGCAGGGAGACTACGCCTCAGCCGGCGCGCTCGGGCGTGCGCGACAAACGGCGAGACCCGTGACGATCGCCGACGTCGAGCAGATGAAGCAGATCGCCAGCGTCGTCCCTCATCCGACGCTCGAAGAACTGGAGCTGCTGCGGCAGCGATTCGCGCCGGGCGTGCCGGAGGGTGCGGTGCTGCATGTCGCGACCGAGATGGGGTCGTACGCGGGTGCTCCCATCAGAATGACCGACGGCGACATCCGCGATCATCTGCGCAGGCTCCGCAGAAAAGACGCGGGCCTCGAGATCTCGATTCGCCAATATCTGTTGAAGGTGCTGAGCGATTCCGAGCCGGCAGCGGGATCGGCCGCGCATCTGAGATGGCAAGTGTCGAAAGCCATCCACCAGATACAACTGGCAGACCTCACCTCGGGCCACGATGCCGAGGCCGTCGCGGCCGTCGCCGCGCTCGCACGCGGACCGCTATGGAATGAAGTGCGAGCCGCAATCGAGCGATTGCCTGAGGACGAACGGGAGGCCGGCGAGGCGCGTCGCGCAGCCGGCGTCCCGGCCGGCAAGCGCAGAAAGACGGCGCCCCCGGCGTTCCGCGACGCAACCGGCCTCCAGGTTCAGCCCCTCGGATGGCTCGCACCGCGGTGGCAGGACGCCGCGCTTGCGGGTGTGGCAGCGCTGGCCGTCACCGGCGCAAGCTCGATGAGCGGCGCCTTTCGGCTGCAGGCCACGCACGCCGTCGACGCCTACCTGCTCGAATACGCGCCGCCGTCGGCCGGCGCGAGCGCTGGCGAGCTGAAAATTACGGTCCGCAGCGACCAGCCCGGCGTCTCACGCAGCGTGACCCTCTATCGCGATGGCGAAGCCGTTGGAGGGCCTGTTGCGATTGGCGAGACAGGCGCAAGCGTGCCGATCGAGTCAGACTCGTCTCCTCGCATTTACCAGGCGCGTTCGCCGCTCGCCGGCGGCGTGTTCGCACTGAGCAACACCACATGGGCGCCTTCGGTGCTGGTCGTCATCGACGCCCAGCCCTGGGCTCGCGTCACTTTGCGGTCGCAAGACGCGCGGGTGCCGCCGGTGACTTCCCAACTGACGCCCGCGGCGCTGCAGCTGCCCGAAGGGACCTACGACGTTTCGCTCGAGAACGGGAATCTCACGCCGTCTCTCACAGCGCAGATCACCGTCTCGGCGTCCGGAGAAAAGACATTTCGTTTCGCGATGCCCGGCTTCAGCGCAGATGATCTGCTGAACCAGATGGAACCCGCCACCCAGCAATCGCAGCCGGCAAAAGCGTACTGATCGCTACCGAGTTTGTTCGAGGAGAGCGAGGACTTTCGGAGAGACGAACCGCCGATCGTTGTCTGCGAGGCTCTGCGCCGAGCGGTAGTCGGCCTGCGCTTCGCGCAAAAGCGCCTCGTCTGCCCCGCCCAGTCAGCACGAGACCAGCCTTCGCGCACGCCAGAAACGCGCGCGCGCGCGGGGATGCTCCTGTCTCGCGCGCCGCAACGTCGAGCCGCTCCATGGCCATCCGGTATTCCCCGCTGAAGAAAGCCAGCATGCCTTCACGAAGTGCGAGCGATGCCGGCCGAGTCGGTTGCCTCGGCGTTGTCGGAGGCACCTTCGCGACCGGAGGTCTGTCAACGACGCCAGTATTTGCGACAGTGGCGTTGCTCGGCGGCTTGTTCACGACCCCGGGATTTGCGACGGTGGCGTTTGGAGCCTGGGTTTGGATGGTCGACGCCGGCACCTGCGATCCGGCGCTTGCAAGAGGAGGCGTTGTCGTGGAGCCAGGCGCGGTTTGGACGGGCGTGGCCGTTGGAGGAGACGCCTTGGCGGACTGCGCCTTCGCGATCTCTCCGGACAGGTTGTTCACCTTTCCGTCGTCTATTCTCGTGGCGCGCGCCTGCTCGAGCGCGCTACTCGCCTGCGCGAAGTTCCCCTTCGCGACGAGATCGACGGCCTCGCCGAACGACGCGATCAAAGGTCGCTTGTCGCGACTGCTGCTCAAAGGTCTTGTACTCGGGGTTGTTGGCGGCGATGAGCTTCTGCGCGCTCACCCGCCCGAACGCGGCCTCGGCGTCGCGCGACCGGTTCGTGTTGAGATAGACGATGCCCAGGTAGTAATCGGGCAGGTACGTCACATACCGGTCGCCGTACGCGAGGACGTTCCGGCCTTGCTTGGGGTTGGCCGTTCGCGCTTCGTTCAGACGCTGCTCGGCAACCTTCCAGTCGCGCCTTTGCACAGCGGCAACGCCCTGGTCGTACGCGTCGTACCACCGCAGCGTCGCTTGACTGCCGGACTGCGCGGCTCGCGCGTGAACATTGGTGGCACCGACCACGAGCATCGCCGCAACGAGCGTGCGCGCTATCACGACATTGAATCTAGCACAGCGGACCGCGGCGGCGCCCAAGCGCCGATCGAGGTTCTCCTTGACCATCGCTCACGGATGTCGCGACTTGACGTCAACGGCCCGGTGGGGCAAGCAGCGCCGTCATCACACCGGCACCGAGCGTAAGCATCAGGCCAAGCAGCGTGATCATCGTGCCGATTGTCCATCGGAACTGCTTTGACATCTCCGCGCGCAAGTCGTCAAGCTTGCGATCCACCTTCTGATCGAGCGCATCGATCTTACGATCCACTTTCTCGTCGAGGGCGACGATGCGCGAAGACAGATCTCGAGCGACATCGTCGATCTTTCGATCGACATCGTCGATCTTTCGATCGACATCGTCGAACCTTCGATCGACGGCGGCGAACCTTCGATCGACGGCGTCAAACCTCGATCGACGCGGCGATCTGACCGTGCACCCGGTCCCAATTTCTGGCCTGCTCTTCCACTCTTCCCTCGAGGACGTCGAGCCGCGGCCGGTCTGCCATGGACGTCTCCTGCGGCTCTGTTTGCAGTATACCGTCGTCGGTCAAGCCGCGCTGCTCGCCCGAGCACGGATCGTGCCGGCCTCGCGAGCCTGGAATGGCGGCACCCTCGGGCGCGTGTCGAAGAATCTAATCTCCACAAACATGAATGGATCGCAGAAACCGCCTCGGCTACGACGTGACGTTCGTAGCAGTCGGCGTAGGCTTGGTGTTACTGGACGTCGCTGAACGTCACGATCCCGGCACCACGATCTTGACCCGCGTCCCCGGGCGCGGCTGCGCGTCAATGGCATGGCCGTTCATGACGGCGAGCGCCATTGCGCTCATCGTCCCGCCACCGGCGCGCTGCGCGATCGACTGCCACGTGTCTCCTTCACGCACTGTGTAGAGGTCGAGCAGGTTGGGCTCCACGGCGTCGGCTTCCGCCTGGCTCATTTCGCGGAACGTCTGGATCGCACGGTCGAAGTCGGCCGACACGCGCGGAAACAGATCGGGCGGGGCGATTCCTCCGACAAAGAACGTCTCGCGGCCCAGTTCCACGTGCGCGCCGCGCGCCAAAACGCGCCCGATGCCCGACGCGTTGCCCTCGTAGCTGCCAACGAGCGCCGGCAGTCCGTTCACGGTCGTCATGCGGGCGTCGGTTTGCTTGTAGCCTGATTTACGCATGTGGTCCAGCAGCAACACGATCGAGTGCGATGCGCTGCCCGCGCGCCTGCTCGATGGTGCGCAGCACCATGTACACCTTGTTGCCGGGCTCCTGCGCGACCACCTGCTCGTCGCTGTTCGTGATCTGCCACCCGGGCGGAAACTCGATGGCAAACCGCATCGGCGGATGCAGAAACGCGTTGCCGCGCACGATTCCGTCTTCGGGGTTGTCGCCAACGACGATCCCGTCGATACGGGCAAGGTATCCGTCGCGGTCCACGCGCCAGTCCGCCGCAGCCTTTGGCGTGCGCACCTTGGCGACCGTCTCAGAGACTCGCGTGGCACGGTTCTCGGGCTGAGGATGCGTCTGCAGCCAGTTGGGCACGCCGTTGCGATCGGCGGCTTCGGCGATGCGCGCCAGCGTCGTGAGGAACTTCGGGACTTCTTCCGGATCCCAGCCGCCGCCAGCCGCGTACTCGGCCCCCAGCGCGTCGGCCTGCAGCTCGTCGTCGCGTCCGTACTTCAGAAAAAGCACCCCAAGCCCGCTCTGGGCCAAATCGGCAAACGGGCGGACTTCGGGCACGAAGATGCTGCCGATCATCACGCCGATCGAGGCGCCCATCGACCGCGTGTACTGTTGCGCCGAATGGCGGGCGGTCACGTGGCCGATCTCATGCCCCAGGACGCCGACGAGCTGGGCTTCATTGTCGAGATGCGCGAGCAGGCCGCGCGTGATGTAGATGAATCCGCCGGGAAGCGCAAACGCGTTGACGGCCGGCGAGTCGACCACGGCGAAGGCCCACGGCAGGTTCGGCCGCTGGGATCGCGCGGCGAGCCCCTCGCCGATTTCGCGCACGTAGCGCTGGAGATCCTCGTGGTCGTACACCCCCATTTCCCGCCGCACCTGCGCGTCGAGCTCGCGCCCCATCGCGATCTCCTGCGCTTCGCTCATCAGCGACAGCTCGCGCCGGCCCGTCACCGGATTGGTGGCACAGCCGGCGACGATGACCGCCGCGACCAGTGCCGTCATCAGCCTCATTGGACCCCTATTCTACTGACATTTTTTGGACTTGACGGCCTCCTGGGACGATGGCATCGTCGTCGTCAAGGTCAGAGAAATGGCGAGTCGTGAATGAAGACCCAGCGTGAGTGGAAGGAAGACGTGCTGGAAACTGCATGTGAGAGATTCGAGCGCCGGTTGAGCGAAGACCTCGCGGTGGTGCACCGGGAGATCGACGGCGTGCGTCTCGAGATGGCCAATCAGCGCGTTGACATGACGCAGCAGATGGCCCACATGCATACCAGTCTCCTGCGGTGGATGTTCGTGTTCTGGATCGGCCAACTCATGACCGTTGTCGGCATCGTCGCGGCGATGCTGCGCGCGGTCAACCTACTTTAGCGCTGCCAGATTTTCTGCATTCCACAACAGGTGCGGCCGCAACGGCGACGGCGTTGCGTTGAGGAGTCGTGTGCTCGTAAACACCCGCATGTGCGGCGCACCGAAGAACAGCGCCGGCATGTGCTGGTTGTAGATCCGCTGCACGTCGACGAATGCCTGCAGCCGTTCCAGACGATCGAACGTCGTGGCCTGCTGCAGCATCAGCTGATCGATCTGGCGCTCCCAGTCGAGCGGCGGATGGGCGCCCCACACGTGCGCGGCGCCGGAGCTGAGCCAGAAGTCGAGCTGCATCGCCGGGTCGGTGTCGTCGAAGCGCACGCGATCGTAGATGGCCTCGTAGTTTCCCTTCAGCCGCCGCGCGCGCAGGACGTCGGCCGAGACCGGGCTGACAGCAACGTCAATTCCCGCCGCGCGCAAGGCAGCCTGGAAAAACGCGCCGGCGCGCGCCGATGACGGCACGTCGCGGCGAATCAGCAGCGAGAAGCCGACTCTTCGCCGTGCGGCGTCTTCCAGGATGCCGTCGCCGGTGCGGTCGCGCAGCCCCATCTCGGCCAGCATCTCGCGCGCGAGATCGGCGTCGCCCCTCCCGAGCGGCACGTCGGGGTTGTACCAGGCCGCGTTGGACGGCGACACCGGCAGCAGCATCGGATCGCACGCGCCGAAGAAGACTTGCTTGCAGTAGTTGCGGCGATCGATGGCTGCCGAGATCGCCAGCCGGAACGGCTCGCTTCCCAGCCACGGCCTGTCGTCATCCGGCCCGCCGCCCACGCCGCTTCGCGGCTTCGGCGTGACGGGCCGGAACCAGAGCGCGTCGGCATCGAGCCCAGGACCCAGCTCGTAGATGCGCGCCTTGCCCGCCTGCTCGATCTTCCTGAGCCCTTCGTAGTCGTCGACGCGGATGGCGGTGTCGCTGAAATCCCCCTCGGCGGGCGTGCCGTCGGCCTCGCGCACGACGAGCTCGTCGAGATACGGCAGCGGCGAGCCGTCCGGCGCGCTCCGCCAGTAGTGAGGATTGCGAACGAGCGTTCGCTCGGCGGCGGAGGCCCGGACGGCTTTGGGATCGGCGGGTGCAGGAACAAACGGCCCCAGGCCCACCTGATCCGGCGGCGCGTGGCGCGGCAAAATCGGGACGCGGTCGAGCACGCGCAGCGCCGGCGCAAATGCCGCCGGAAACTGCACCTCGACGGTGCTGCGGGTCGAGCACGCGCGTAGTCAGCGTCGCCTGGCCTTCGGCGGATCCCGACGCGAACGGCGGCAGCGGTGCCCCGCCGATCGCAGCCGAGACGTCGTCTGCGGACAGCGGCGTGCCGTCGGACCAGCGCACGTTCGGGCGAAGTCTGAAGGTGTAGCTGCGGTTGTCGGCCGACGTGGTCCACGATTCTGCCAGCCAGGGTTCCACTTGATCGCTGCTGCGGTTCAGGCGGACGAGCGTGGCGTGCGTAAGACGCGGCAGCACGCCGGCGACGGAGGCAGCCGTTCCCGACAACGTGCCGCCGCGCGGAAGCGAGGTGCTGATCACCGGCGGCTCGGCGTTCGCCGGGCTTGCGCCAGCCCCATCGGTCGCCGGTCCGTTCTCGCCCGAGCCCGGACGTCCCGGCGACGTCAGCCACCAGATGAGGAAGATGGCGAGGCCGAGAAGGGCCGCCGCGGCGAACGCGGCGTAGACCCGCGGCGACGGCGAAGCCGGCCGTGGCCTAGCCAATGGCCGCCTCACCGGCCAATAGGCTGGCTGATCGGAATTGCGCAAGCTTTCCCATGCAAACCTCGTGTGTTTGGCTGCCTGGCGGGCCAATTTCTTGGCTGGCCCCTGCCTGGCGGCGCCGCGCCGGACGCGCCCTATCGTACCGCACCAAGTACAGCAGCCGCAAAGACTTACCACCAGGACCCGAACACCGTTCACGCCCCGGCACGGCCTTCGCTCTATAGAAGGCGCAATGTCAGCTCCATTCGAACAGCAGCTCGGGCGCAGCGTCACCATCGACCAGGCGGCGTCGCTGCTCAACGTCTCGCGCCGCACCATCTACAACCGCATCCGGGAGGGAAAGCTTCAAACCATCCGGACCATCGGCGGGTCGCAGCGCGTGCTCGTGGCCTCGCTCGACCAGCACCACAGACCCAGCTATTCCGTTGTTGCCGGCGCGCCGGCGCAGAGGAACTCATGAGCATCGTCCGTCCGCTCGCCTTCGCCGTTTCCGCTCTTCTGCTGGCCGCCGCCCCGCTCTGGGCCCAGCCGGGCCGGCTCTCCGCGAGCCTCCGCAAGCACGTCGAGGCCAAATCGGTCGGCACGATCGACGTCATCGTCCACGGCGCCACCGGCGACATCGACGCGATTGCCGCGCGCCATCGCGTGCGCATCGTCAAGCGGCTGAGCGAAGGGGCGGTGCTGCAGGCCAACGCCGCGCAGATCGAAGCGCTCGGCGCGGAAGTGGATCATCTCTCGCGCGACGTCGAGGTGCGGTCGTTCATGTCGGTGACGAACGAAGCGGTGGGCGCCGACCAGGTGTGGGCCGGCGTCGCGGGGCATCCCGGCGTTCACGGGCGCGGGCGTCGGCATCGCGCTCATCGATTCTGGAATCTGGACCGGCCACCGGTCGCTCGCCGGCCGCGTCGTGTTCGCCAAAGACTTCGTCGGCGACGGCAGACCGGCGCGCGTCACCTCACCCGCACGTTCCAACGAAGACACGTTTCGGCCACGGCACCCACATCGCGGGCATCATTGCCGGCAGCTCGCCCTACCCTCAGGACGCCACGTCGCAGATTCCTTTCCGCGGCGTGGCGCCCGGTGCCAATCTCATCAGCCTGCGGGTGATTGGCGCCGACGGCACCGGCCGGGCGAGCGACGTCGTCGAGGCCATCAACTTTGCGGTCGAGGCACCGCAAGCAGTTCAACATCCGCGTCATCAATCTGTCGCTGGGCGGGCCGGTCGAGCAGTCGTATCGCGACGACCCCATGTGCGAGGCCGTGGAGCGCGCGGTGCAGGCGGGCATCGTCGTCGTGGCGGCGGCGGGCAACCGGGGCAAGGACGCCGAGGGGCGCAGCGTGCACGGGCTGATCGAGTCGCCGGGCAACAGCCCGTATGCGATCACCGTCGGCGCGATCAACACCAAGGGCACATCGGCGCGGTCGGACGACGAGCTGACGACGTATAGCTCGAAGGGGCCGACGATCATCGACGGCATCATCAAGCCGGACGTGTCGGCGCCGGGCAACAAGATCGTGTCGGCCGAAGCGCTGGGGGCGTCGATCGTGGCCGAGCATCCGTCGCTGCACGCGGCGGGCGCGGGCGAAGACGCCTACATGGTGCTGAACGGGACGAGCATGGCGGCCGGCGTGGTGAGCGGCGCGGTGGCGCTGATGCTCGAGGCGAACGACGGAGCTGACGCCCGCGCAGGTGAAGCTGGCGCTGCAGCACTCGGCGAGCTACATGCGCGACTGCTGGCCTGGTGGGCGCGGGCGCTGGAAGTTTGAACGTGGCCGCAGCGGTTGATGCGGCGATCGACGGGCCCTCGAACGAGAGCGTAGAGATCTCCGGAGAGACGATCGAGCCGTCCGGGCGTGGTGACGATCGATCGGGCGACTAAAGACGGCTCAAACACCCGCCCCAAGGGCAGCACCCTTGTCTGGGGCAATACCATTGTCTGGGGCAACACCATCGTCTGGGGCAACACCATCGTCTGGGGCAACACCATCGTCTGGGGCAACACCATCGTCTGGGGCAACACCATCGTCTGGGGCAACACCATCGTCTGGGGCAACACCATCGTCTGGGGCAACACCATCGTCTGGGGTAACACCATTGTCTGGGGTAACACCATTGTTTGGGGTAACACCATTGTCTGGGGTAACACCATTGTCTGGGGTAACACCATTGTCTGGGGTAACACCATTGTCTGGGGTAACACCATTGTCTGGGGTAACACCATCGCGTCCGATAACGCTATCTGGACTGCTGAGGGATAACGCAGGTCGACACACTGAGACTAAGAGAGGAGGCTTTAATGCGATCTGTAATCGTATGGGGTGGTTAGGCCGAAAAGACATAGGCGATATCCATGCCTTCGGCTCTCAGTCAGTCCCGGACTTTTGGCTCGTTGGACACGCGTGCCAAGGTGTTTCTCGCAGGCGTAACGAGCCTGGGCGCCCTGGCAATTGGTCACTCGATCTATGTCCTGTACCGCGCTCCTGTGCCGAAACAATGGTTCTTGCTTGCCCTTCTGACTCTGCTTAGTGGGTCTATCACTGTAAAACTTCCGTCTGTCCCAGCTACGCTGTCAGTTTCTGAAACCTTTGTCTTTACGTCGGTCCTACTTTTTGGGACAGCCGCTGGGACTATTACCGTAACACTTGATGGGTTGATCATCTCTCTCTGGTTGCAAAGGAAACAACTGGAGCTATACAAGCTCATCTTCAACACAACCGCGCCGGCACTATCCATCTGGGTTGCAGCTCAGATCTTTTTCGGACTGACTGGTTCGGACCCAATCAGTCACTCAACACTCAGTGTTACCTCCATCCTTCCAAGTCTTTCGGTGTTTGCAGTCACGTATTTTCTGCTTAACAGTTGGATGATCGCAATGGCGGTGAGTTTGGAGGAGCCAATCACTGCACTGGAGGTCTGGCGCAAGAACTTCCTTTGGCTTTCACTTTCATTCTTTAGCGGTGCATCCGTCTCCGTCCTCCTGGTATCGATCAGTCGTGAGATCAATCTTAGCGCCCTCGCTGTGATCGTACCACTTCTGGTTATTTCGTACCTGACGTACCACACGTCGATGCGCCGAGTTCAAGATGCCAATAGCCACGTCGAGAAACTCAATCGACTCTACCTCTCAACCATCGAAACGCTCGCAATGGCTGTAGACGCAAAAGATCAAGTGACTCATGGGCACATACGTCGTGTCCAGCTCCACTCTACAGCTTTGGCAAAACACCTAGGCATTCGCGACGAGCGCCTTCTGAAGGCCATGGAAGCGGCGTCTCTCCTTCATGACATGGGTAAACTCGCCATACCAGAAGTCATCTTGAACAAACCTGGCAGGCTCACGGCTGACGAATTCGATGTGATGAAGCGGCACTCAATAATCGGAGCTGATCTCCTCGCTGCAATCGAGTTCCCCTACCCAGTAGTTCCGATTGTTAGACACCATCATGAAAACTGGGATGGCTCGGGTTACCCAGACGGATTAAGTGGGACCGACATTCCCATTGGCGCAAGAATTCTTGCGGTTGTTGATTGCTTTGACGCGCTCACATCAGATCGTCCTTACAGACCTAAGCTTTCGCTAGCCGAAGCATTAGCCATCCTGCAGGATCGGCGCGGAACTATGTACGATCCGTTGGTCGTGGACGCATTCATGAATTCGGTATCCAGTATCCACATCGCGACAGGACCCTGCGAACTTGGTTCGCCCAACCAGCCGCTCCAGCCTCAATCCTACGTACCTGTCGAGCCGAGAGCGCTCACCCTTGACGCCAAGCAATTCTTGTGAATACTGCGCAGAATACATTGAGAGGAACGCATGCCGATCGACTTGACCCAAAGAGCTTTGGGCTTGATGCGGCGCGGACGCTTTGCCGAAGTCATCCAACTATTAGAATCTCACTCTGCCAAAGGTTGCTCTCTTCACTGCCGAGTTCTTCTGGCTGACGCGCTTCAGAGAGTCGGGCAGAACGACCGCGCAGCCGAGCTCTGCAATGGAGTGATACGGACAACGAAGCCGACTCCCGCACTTCTCCCTCACAGCCACTTTGTTCTGGGAAATATTCAGCGCGACCGAGGGCCACCTTCCCGACTCGATTCAGCACTTTCAACAATGCATCGATTTTCCTGGAGCGGATCCCGAGTTGGTATGTTGGGCCGAACTGCGACTGGCCGCGACTGTGGCAGAGTTGGACGGAGTATCTGCCGCATCAGCACGTCTCCCGAACTTACGCGCTGCAATTGCCGAGTGTGGCGATGTTCGTCCTCTTGTGGCCGTTCATCTCTGGTTCGCAGAGTTGGAGACGCTCAAGGGCAATCTGCTCAACGCTCGCCAACATCTCAAGAGAGCAGAATCCTTGCTAATGGGTGTGGACGACTCATGGCTCCAAGGCTATCTAGCGGCCAACTCGGCGGTTGTCTGCTGCTACAGTGCAAACATGGCCGAGGCTCGACGATGGGCCGAGTCGGCGATTCAGCAAGTACGGATGTCCGGTCATCGAGGCACGCGATGCTCGGCACATACAACATTGGGTCACATCGCATGCGCTGAAGGTAATCTTTCTGATGCCGAGCAACAATTTCAAACTGCACTTCATTGGTGTGAGGATCGTTCCACGAGTCAGATGGCAATACTAGACAGCATTGCTCAGGCACAATTGGAACAGTCCAAGTTCAAGGAATGTCGAGCGACTTTGAAGAAGATCCGGAAATCAGAGAGGAGCGCCAACCAAGCAAAGTCGGAGCACTACGCATTATGGGCACTCCAGACCAGAGCACAGTTGCTCTTGAGGGAGGGTCGAGCCCATGATGCTCGGCTAGCGGTTTCGAAGGCGGTGCGGCGTTCGGCTGAGCATACGCAGCCTCTTATCAATGACGTCTTCCGACTACTCAGCGGCTGAGACATTGATCGCGACAGGCGAGATTCGCGAAGCATTGTCTGCACTAGACTCGAACTCCTCAGGCAATCGACTTCAACCAGATCTTGTTGCTCAAACTGAGCAGTTGGTAGCCCGGGCACTCGCAGGCGTAGAACCGTCCTTGTCAAAAGTCCATTTTGAGCGAGCCGCTTACATGCTGGAGCGGCTCGGACATCGTGTTCGGTCTGAAAAGGCGTTGCTTGAACTGCGGTCCCTTCGACCGACAGACGCTGAGGACTTCGTTACGGGGGCAAGAACCTCGCTGGATCGATTCATCAGTTTAGTGGGGTCGCTTGATCATCCCGATCTTCTCGGCTATGAGGCTCTTCTCCTTGCTGGTTGATTCGCGGTGCGCAAGCGAGATCTGCCTAAGCATTGAAAGTGGGCCGTCATGCAGGCGCGTTCTCCGGCGCTTCGGGTCAGTGCAAACAGAGACGCCCTCAAGAGACATATCACTTGGTAGGGTTGTTGACGGCACGGTGCGTCTTGCCTTTAGTCCAAGGGATGATGTTCTTTCTGGTGTTGTTGCCAATCAGATCAAACGATTGCTCGACGCTCTTGTCTGCCGACCTTGCTCAACTGAGACATCTGATGCTGCTCTCACCTGGACATTGGAGTGGTCAGTGGGGAGCGGGCTGGTGTTTAGCTCGAAAGCGATGCTGTCGATCCTCGAAACAGTCAAGAAGATTGCGAAGGCACGAATCAGCGTCTTAATTACCGGTGAAACGGGTGTTGGAAAAGAGGTCATAGCTAGAACGATTCATGAGCAGTCCGACAGGGCGCAGATGCCATTCCTCGCGCTAAATTGTGCAGCGATTCCAAAGGAATTGCTGGAGAGTCAACTCTTTGGTCACAGAAGAGGTGCGTTCTCGGGTGCCCATGACTCGTTCCAAGGAGTCGTGCGAGCGGCCAATGGAGGTACGGTGCTCCTCGACGAAATCGGTGAGCTTACCCTTGATGCTCAGGCTAAGCTGCTGCGATTCCTGGAATCTGGCGAGATTCATCCATTAGGCGAATCTCGACCAATAGCGGCGAATGTTCGGCTTTTGTTTGCCACTAACGAAAGGCTTGACCAGGCAGTTGACTGCGGGCGCTTTAGACCGGACCTCTATTACAGAATCAAAGTGATAAGTGTGCGAGTGCCACCGCTCAGGGAGCGACGCGAAGAAGTTCCTATTTTGGCAAACTTATTCGCGAAACGATTCGCCGCCGAATTTTCCAAAGCCCCTCTCAGGTTTTCAGACTCTGCGATGGAACTCTTAGTGCTCTACCCATGGCCTGGGAACGTAAGACAACTCGCAAATGAGGTTCGTCGTTTAGCCGCATTGACGGAAGATTATGTAGTCGTTACGCCGGAACTACTGTCGCCAGAGATCTCTGGAGTCAGAGTTCCCGATGTCGTTGAAGATTTGGCACCAAAGCAGATCTCTATCAACCTTGAGCAGTCCTTGGCTAAGGCCGTTGCCACTCTTGAACGCGAGATGCTGGCTCGCACATTAGACGCATGCGCCGGACAGGTGACGGACGCAGCTAGGAAGCTTGGCCTTTCAAGGAAGGGACTCTATCTGAAGCGCAGACGTCTGGGATTTCAGCCCATCCGCAATCACCAGCGCGCTGGCGATGCGTCTCGAAGCGGCCCGGTGCGCGCATCATGAGATGAGCAGCCTTCTCCGGCGGCCCGTAGGTGGAAGTCGCAGCGTGGGCGACCTCTGGCACGATCCCTCCTCCGGCACGTCGCTCGAACCAGCGGGCTGAAGATCGTCGACATTCCATCTCCACCGACAGCATCTGCGCGGCCAGCGGGTGATCGTGCGGCGCATTGGCAATTAAACGGCGGCAAGTTTGGCAGATTCAGCACGACGATGCGCGCGGTCGGTACGCGGTCGTGCACGACTACGGATTCGCGCCGAAAGTACCCGCCGAACTGGCCGATTCTCCGCGTTCAGGACCGCGGGATTTGCGCCGATTCCGGGTGATTTTTGATCCGGTATAGCACGTGCCGCCTTGGCGGATGACCTTCGGGAAGCGTCGGATAGTCGAAGTCGTCGGCAGGATCGTAAGTCATCCCGATCTTCTCCATCACGCGGCGCGAGCGGCGATTCGCCGGCACGGTGAAGGCCACGATCTCCGAAAGGCCGAACCGCTCGAAGCCGGCGGCAAGCGCCACCCGCGCAGCCTCGGTCGCATAGCCGCGATTCCAATGCTCGAACGCCACACGCCAGCCGATCTCCACGCACGGCATGAAGTGCGTGTCGAACGACGGAACCGACAGTCCCACGAAGCCGATGAACGGCGCCTGAATCCTCGACGCTCGAACCCCTCTTCCATTTTCTCGATGCCGGCCGCCGTCTCGTCGCGGGTGAGCGTGCGCGGAAAGTACCTCCATCACGCGAGCGTCGGCGTTCATCGCCGCAAACGGGTCGAGGTCGGACGCGCGCCAGCGCCGGAGCAGCAGCCGTTCGGAGCGGAGCTCGTTGAGCACGATCACCCGATAGTGTAGGCGACCGCTCGACGATTGACGGACAACGGTTTCGCTGGATACACTTCGTTCCCTCATCCCACAGGGCGGATCAATTCCGCACAAGCGACGAGTCCGGTACACGGTCGGTTTGATTCTCGTTAACTTCCGAGGAGGCAAACATGAGCGGACGTATCCCGGCGATCCTCGCGTCTCTTGCCCTGGTCGGTGCTCCTCTCGCAATCTCCGCACGACAGGCCCCCGCCACTCCCGCGCCCGCAGGCGCCGCACAAGCTCCTGCCGCGCCCGGTCAGCCCGCACCCGCGACGGCCGCAGCCCCGGCGCGCGGTCGAGGCGCCCCTCCACCCGTCGCCGTCGTCGGCAAGACGATGGCCGTCGTCGACCTGATGACGCCCGAAGGCATGGCGGTGTTCAACGCCCAATGGAAGGTGAGCGACGTCAAGATCGTCGAAGCGCCCGCCTACCCGAAGGCCCCGCCCACCATCAAGACGACGTACGACATCGAGCCGCACGCCAACGTGGCGAACTTCGACGATTCGTCGTGGCAGACGATCGAGCCGAAGGGGCTCGGCGAATTCCGAGGCGGCGGCAAGGTGTCGTTTTTCTGGTACCGCACCTGGTTGACGATGCCCGCCACGGTGGGGACGGTGAAAGTGGAAGGCAGGAGGGCCGTGCTCGTCATCACCGTGGACGACTACGCCGAAGTCTGGATCAACGGCCTGATGCCGCGCGCGGTCGGCCTGCAGAGCCCGCAGACGGTTCAGGGGTTCAACTACCCGCAGCGCATTCCACTTGGTGACGTCGCGACAACGAAGCCAGGCGACCGGATGGAGATCGCCATCTTCGGCATGAACGGCCCGATCTCGCTGGCGCCGCTCAACCCCGTCTGGTTCCGCGAAGCGAAAGTCGAGTTCTACTGAGAGAGGCTCGAAGCGGAGGTCGTGGCGGTCACGACCTCCGCGGCAATCCAGGCAGCACGGCTAGCAGCCGTGACGACCGGCTCCGGGTATGCCGCGCACGCGGAGCACCTCGCCAGTTCCGACCTCCACGCCATGATTGGTGACGTAGAGCGTGCCCTTGCAGTCGACGACAACAGAAGTCGGACGAGAGAGCCCCACGACGGGGAACGTGCGGGTGCCGTCCGGCGCGACGCGCACCACTCGTCCAGGCCCTCCGAAAAATACCGGACCGGTCGCGTGCTCGAGCACGTACAGACTGCCATCGGGACCGAAATCCAGGTCGATGATCGTCTTGAATCCCGCGAGGAAGACCGTTGGCGCCTCCCCTGGTTCGACGCGATAGACGTTGGCGGCGCCGTCGGCGAACGGAACACCGGTCAACTGGCCGATGTAGAACGCGCCGTCAGGGCCTCTGACCGTTGAAGTGGGCACCGGGTCGATGCCCGCGGGCGTCGGACCAGGAACGCGGGGAAGAACGGCAAGCGGAGACGGGCCGCTCAGGAGACCCCAACGCACGACGGCGTTGCCACCGGCGTCCGCGATGTATGCCGCAAATGGCCTGATGAGCAGGCCAAACGGGTTGCTGTCGACCGCCCCTCCGTCCGGATTTGCCGTCGCTTCATAGGCCGCGACATCGGCGACGATCCGTGGACGGCCGAATGGAAACGCGTGCACCAGCGTCCCGAACATCCTTCCCCCAGACCCGAATTGGCTGCGCTGTTCCGGAGTGCCACCGAGACCGATCGTGATGTAGGTGCCCAGTAGTCCGAAAGACGACACGTCGTGCGGGCCGCTCGTCGTCGCCGCTCGAGCGGATGTGCGACGGAAGCCCGGTCCATATCCGCGCCTGCTTTCCCTTCCAGAGTCGCGACACCGCACCCGTGGGACCATAGCAGGCCGGCAGCGGCGGACCGTTGAGCACCACGCACGGACCGGCGCCGCCTCGGCCGGCCTCCGCCACATACAGCGCGCCTTCGGCGCCGATCGAGAGCCCCCGAGGATTGTCGAGGCCGGTCATGACCACCGCGGTCTCTGGCGCTGGTTCGGGTGGGAGGGCCGAGACACTAGCGGCGAGCGCCGCTAAGGCGATGGAAACACCGAGCACGACCCGCGCACCGCCGAAATGTCTCAACATGAGTCCTCCTTGGAAGGCGCTTATCATATGCCTGAAGGGAACACAAAGATGTGTAAACAATTCGTGTATCGCGGAATTGGGATTGCGTGCCTGGCTGCGGCGCTGGTGGCCGTGGTGTCGGCGCAGGCGCCACGCGGGGGTTCAGACGGACTCGATCAACTCCTGTCGGAGGTCCGCGCGCTTCGCGGCGAGCTCAATCAGGTCGCGGCTTCCAGTATGCGGATGCAACTGCTGCTCGCTCGCTTGTCGTTGCAGGAGCAACGCATCGCTGTGCTTACCCAACAGTCCGCCGAGTTGCAGCAGCAGCTGGCGACGGTGACTCGAGATCAGAGTGCGAGCGAAGAGCACCTCGCGCGTGTGACGCAGGCGCTTCAGGACACTGCCGTTCCGGCCGAGGAACGGCGGGCTGCCGAGTACGAGATCGCTGCGCTCAACACTCGCGCCGCCGAACGCCAGCAGCAGCAGGACCGATTGCAGAATCAACTCGACGAGGTGTCGAGAGCCGTGTCGGCTGAGCGGGGACGCTGGATCGAGTTCAACAGCCGGCTCGACGAGCTGGAGCAATCGCTGCCGCGATGACGTCGGCGCTACGCGACGGCTGCCTCTCGACTTCGCACGAGTCGCGGTCTCCACACGGTGGTGGAACGAGTCTCGGCGTCTTCACGGCCTTCTGCGCGACGCTCCTGCAGCAGCAACATGCGCTGCTGAACGTACGCGGCGGCTAGCATCTGGACCATCGAGAATCGATCGGCCTTTCCCTCCAAACGCAGACGGTACCCGCGACGCAGTTCGGGGGGATCGGGTTTCGCGAGCAGCTCAGAGATCGCTTGGCGGCGTTCGAAGTCGATGTGCAGTTGCACGGTGGCCTCCGGCCGCCTGACGCAGCAATCCACAGACCAACCGGCTAGTGTCGCGGCATCAACGACTTACGTATTTGGCGGGTAGCGGAAATTGCCCCGTTATGGAGACGAAAGTCTCATTGCAGGACGACTGCGCAGGCCCTCAGTTTAGCTCCTCCGCCTCGAGCCTGATGCGTTCCCACAGCCCTACTGCACCTTCGTCATGTGCGAGCAGCTCTGCTCCGGCTGGCGGTACGCGCTCGTCGTGGCAGCCACGACCTCCGCGGCGATCCATGCATAGCCGGTGTCGCTCGGATGGAAGCCGTCGCTCGAGTACGTAGACGATTGATACGACCGCGCGTCGCACATCAAATCGACCACCTGCACGCCGCTCGACGCCAGCGGGTTGAAGACCGTCGACGTCATTCCCACCGACAGCATCTGCGCCGCCAGACGGTGATCGCGCGACGCGCCGGCCAGAAACGGCATCCCCGCCACGTTGGGCAGGTTGAGCACGACGATGCGCGCCTTCGGCACGCGGTCGCGCACCGACTGCATCAGGGCGCCGAAGTCCTGGTTGAACTCGCCAATCTGCCCGTTGATGAACCCCACGCGATCCGAGCCGCCGGCGCCGGCCCCCAGCGCATGCGTGAGCGTGTTGATGTCGTTGGCGCCGGCGAAGATCGTCACCAGCGTCGTCGCCGGGACAATGAACGGCGCCTCTTGGTCCTGGACCGTCGTCAGCAGGTCGCTGCGGCCCCACTGCAAACCCAGATTCAGGATCCGCTTGCTGAGCACCGCGCCCGGCAGACCCAGCGGCCGCGCCTCCACGGTGAAGCCCCGGCCACGCAGCTCGCGCCCCGCCACCTGCACGTAGCCCTTCCCGTTCGCGCAGTCGTCCCACGGAATGCAGGGCGTGCTCGATCCGATGCCCAGCACGTCGCTGGCGCCGAGCGCGGTATAGACGATGGCGGAGTTAGGCGCTGGAATGGGACTGGGACAGGAGGGCCCCACTGACGCCGACACGCCGCCACCGCCGCCAGCACGGCCCACAAACACGCGTGAATCATCCCGTTTTTTTCGACTTTAACACTCTTTTCACGACCGCTCCGTGAACTGACGGGGCCTTTTCGTCGTAGCCTACTTGTATGAAACACGCTGCTGCGCTCGCCGCGTCGCTCGTCCTGCTCGTGACTGTCTCGGCTGCTGGTCAAACAGTTGCGCCTGCCCCCCACCACGTTTTCGGTACAGGCCATCTCGGGGCAGGCGACCCCGCCGGTGCTGCTGCCCGCGACCGAGGGCGGCGGCCCGCGCGTGGCGCTGACGCTCGAAGAGACCGTGCAGCGCGCGCTCGAGAACAACCTCGACATCGCGGTGCAGCGCATCAACCAGCAGACCTACGACCTGTCCCTCGCCAACATCCGGTCGGTCTACAGCCCCACGCTCACGTCGGTGCTCAGCAACCAGAGCGTGACGAACGCGTCGACGAGCACCATTTCCGGCGCGGCCACGGCCGGAGCCACCATCAACAACACCGTGTTGGCGTTCAACGGCGGGCTCGCGCAGGAAGTGCCGTGGGCCGGCGGCAGTTTTTCGGCCCAGCTCGACAACTCTCGCCGGTACACGACGTCGTTGAACGCCACGATCAACCCGCAATACACCCCGACGTGGTCGGCGACATACACGCAGCCGCTGCTTCGCGATTTCCGGATCGACTCCACGCGTCAGCAGCTGCTCGTCACGCGCGTCAACCAGGACATCTCGGATATCCAGCTCCAGCAGATCACCATCAACACCATCGCCAACGTCCGCAACGCCTACTGGGATTACGTGTTCGCGGTGCAGTCGGTCGAAGTGTCGCGCCAGTCGCTGAGCCTGGCCGAGGAGCTGCTGCGGAACAACCAATCAAAGGTCGAGATCGGCACAATGGCGCCGATCGACGTGGTGCAGGCGCAGTCGCAGGCAGCGCAGCAGCGGCAGGTGCTCGTCACGGCCGAAGGCACCATGCGTACAGCCGAGATCGCGTTGAAGCGCCTCATCGTGAACGGGACGGCAGACCCGCTGTGGACGTCGTCGATCGACCCGGTCGATCGCCCGGACTTCCGCCCGGAGACGATCGACCTCGCCACGGCGACGCGGCGCGCGCTCTCGACCCGGACCGACGTGCTGCAGGCCCGCAAGAACCTGGAGGCCAACGACGTCACGCTGCGGTACCTGCAGAACCAGCAGATGCCGATCGTCGACCTGCAGGCGCGCTACGGCTCGTCGGGGCTCGGCGGCACCCGCTACATCACCGAGAGCGACGGGGTGAACCGCGGCCAGATCATCGGCACGATTCCAGGCGGCTATGGCGACGCGCTCGCCGGGCTGCTCCGCAATGAGCTGCCTGTCTGGAGCATCGCCCTGAACATGACGTACAACCTCGGCACGAGCGCGGCCGAGGCGTCGGTCGCCCGGGCACGTGTGCAGCAAAATCAAATCGAAGTCCAGCTCCGGCAGCTCGACCTGCAGGTGACGAGCGACGTGAGCATCGCCTCGGTGAACGTGCGCAACGCCATCGAGCGCGTGCAGGCGGCCCAGTCGGCGCGGGAGTTCGCGCAGCAGCAGCTCGACGCCGAGAACAGCAAGTACAGCGTCGGCATCTCGACCAACTACCTCGTGGTGCTCGCGCAGCGCGATTTCGCCAACGCGCAGAACGCCGAGCTGGAGGCCATCCTCGCCTATCGCAGGGCGCTCGTCGAGTTCGATCGCGTGCAGCAAACCGGCGCCGGCGGCAACATCACCCTCTTCTCGCGATGAGATACGCACCTGCCCTCGCGGCGCTCGCGGCATCGGCGGCACTCGTGTGCCTCACGGTTCAGCTTCGCGCCCAGACAACGCCGACGGCTGCGTACATGACGGTCGACGTCGTGCTCGAGAACGAAGGCCGGCGCGGCCAGCCGCTGGCGGCAACCGACTTCGAAATCGTCGACTCCGGCGAGGTGCGAACCATCGATGCCGCACGGCTGGAAACGGGAGGGACTCGCGCGATCGCCATCTTCCTCGACGAGTACCACGTGGAGGCCGGCGCCGCGGAGCGCGCGCGTCTGGCGCTCGCGCAGTTCGTGCAGTCGGATGTGCGCGACAACGACACGCTGATCGTGGTGAAGCCGCTCGATCCCCTGCACGCGATCACGCCGAGCCGCGACCGCACCGCGGTGCTGCAGGCGATCGCCACGTTCGAAGGGCGCAAGGGCAACTACGAGCCGCGCTCCGAATTCGAGAGGAACTTCTTGAGCCGCAATCCGGCCACGGCCGACGTCTCGCGCGCGCAGGTCGTCACCTCGGCGCTGCAGGCGCTCGCCACGAAGCTCGGCGAGAGCCCGAGCGCGAGAAAGGCGCTCATCCTGGTGAGCGAGGGCTTCCGATCGCCGACGGCGAGGGCGGTCGTCTACGCCGCCAACCGGGCCGGCGTGGCCGTGCATGCGCTGGATCCGAACCAGGAGCCGGGCGAGAACGAATCGACGCTCGAGATGATCGCGACGCAGACCAGCGGGGCGGCGAGCCTGAACCAGCCGAGCCTCGCACCGCTGCTGGCCCAGGCGATCGCCGACCTCGATCGGCACTACGTCATCACGTACCAGGCGGCCGGGCACGCCGACGGCAAGTTCCACCCCGTCGAAGTCCGCGTGAAGCGGCCGGGCGTGCGCGTGCGCGCGAGAACGGGCTACTGGGCGCCGGTTCAGCTGACGCCTGCGGCGTCCCGGCTGCGCACGATCCCAACGTTGGGCGCTCGCCCCTCGCGCTCGAGCCCGTACATCCGTCCCTGGATCGGGATGTCGCGTGGCGCCAGCGGGCTCACCAGCGTGACGGTGACCTGGGAGGCCGGAGCGGCGCCGCCGCGCAACCGGCAACTGACCTGGGTGAACGTGAAGGCGACCAACACCGACGGGAAGGTGCTCATCGACAACCGCATCGACGGCGGCCGGAACCGCGTCAGATTTGACGCGGCGCCCGGGTACGTCGCGCTGGAGATGACGCTCCACACCGAGGCCGCCGACCCGCTCGACACCGACTACCGATCGCTCGTGGTGCCGGATCTGCGCGTGATGAAGCCCACAATCGCGACGCCACAGGTGTTCCGGGCGCGAACGGCACGCGGCTTCGCCGAGCTGAACGCCGAAACCGACCCGGTGCCCACCTCCGCGCGGAGCTTCAGCCGCACAGAACGGCTGCTGCTGCGGGTGCCGGTGTACGGCCCGGACGGGTCGGAACCAGCCGTTTCCGCGACACTGCTCAATCGCTCCGGCGACCGCATGCGAGATCTGCCCGTGCTGTCGGCCGACGCCGGCGCCGGCATCTTCCAGTTCGACCTCTTGCTCTCGTCGCTCGCGCCCGGCGAGTACCGCGTCCAGCTCACCGCCACGTTTTCGGGTGTCCAGCCCGTCGAAGTGCGCGAGTTGCTGAACCTCACCGTGACGAACTGAGCCGGGTTATGCTGGCTTCTACGCATTCCCAGGTATGAGGACACGTGTGTTCCTGGCGTCATTACTCGCGTCCGCGTCGGCCGTCTACGCCGCCACCCTCGAGCCCGACACCGCCGCTGCCTTTCAGCGCTACGTCACCCTGACCGAGCGGCGAATCCAGGGCGAAGTCGACAGCCCCGACCGGTTTCTCTGGATCGACACCGTGCCGCAGGACCGGCGGACGGAGATGCAGCGGGGGCTGCAGCAGGGCGGGGTCGTGATCGAACGGCTACGGACGCGGGACGGCTCGGCGTCGATTGACTCTCCCGGCGCGCTGATCCACCACTGGGTGAGCGTGGTGTTCGTGCCGAACGCGACCGCGGTGCAAGCGGTGGCCCTGATGCAGGACTACAACCAGCACGCCACCTACTTCAAGCCGGCCGTCGTCGCGGCAAGAATCCTCGCCCACGAAGGCAGCCGGTTCAAAGTCGCCATCCGCTTCAACGTGAAGAAAGTGATTTCGGTGACGATGGATACGGAGAACGAGGCGGAGTTCGTTCACCAGTCGCCGGAGCGGATGCACAGCCGGATCCGCAGCACGCGTGTCACCGAAATTTCGGATGCCGGCACGCCGAACGAGCGCCCGAAGGCGCCCGGCGACGAGAACGGCTTCATGTGGAACCTCAACACCTACTGGCGCTTCCTCGAGCGGGACGGCGGGACCTATGTGCAGTGCGAGTCGCTCTCGCTCTCGCGCGACGTCCCGTTTGCGCTCGCCTGGATCATCCGGCCCATCATCACGCAGATGCCGCGCGAATCGCTCATGTTCACCATGGGCCAGGTTCGCGCGGCACTCGCGAAGGCTCGCTGACGCTAGAAGCGCAGGCCGTAGACGACCTTCAGGCTCCGGCCCCTTTCCGGCACCTCATCCTTGATGAGCGACAGATGGTTCCGATACAGCTCGTTGGTGGCGTTGTCGAGACGTACCGTGATCGTGCTGGCCCCGCTCCCGGTGGGCAGCGAGTATGAGCCATAAAGACCCAGCATCGTGTAGCCGTCGGTCGATGTCTCGAGGCCCGAGACGTTGTCCTGGCTCGCCGCGACAATCACCTGGCCGCCGATCTGCAGCGCATTGCGCTGATAGCGGAGGCCGCCACGAAACCTGAGCGGAGGAATCCGCGGCAGCCACGTATCCTCGTCTTTCAGCGCGCCGCGCACGTAGTCGAGTCCCACTTCTGCTGACACCAGGGAGGTGATCTGAAAGTCCGAGTGAGCTTCGACGCCTTGAAGCAAGGCATCGGCTCCCACGTACTCGACGTAGGCGACCTCCTCTTCGGTCTCCTCCGCTTCCCCCTCGTGTTGGTGGCCAGAGGGTTCTCGACCGCCGAACCGATCGATGAACTCCTGCTCGCGATCTTCGAATTCTTCCTTGCTCATCTCGCGGCGGAAAATGAAATCCCGGATGTCGTTGCGGAAGTACGTCACCTCGCCCGATGCTCTGGGCGTGCGCCACCGGAGCGACAGGTCCAGACCGAACGCCCGCTCCGATTCGAGGTCGGGATTGCCCACCTCCACCGCGAAATTGGCGGAATGCAGCCCGAAGAAGAACAGCTCTTCGAGCGCCGGCGGACGGGCAGCGTGGGCGATGCTCGCGGCAATCGTCAGCCGATCCTGCGCCGCAGCGGGCCGCAGAAGGATGCCGGCCGACAGGGAGCCGTCGGTGAACTCTCTCACCGGCTCGCCCGCCGGCTCGTAGCGCGCGTGCTCCCCGCGCCCGCCGAACTGCACGGTGACGTGCGGCCACGTCAGTTCCTCGTACAGGAAGACGGCCGCGCCATTCTGATCCACCGCCGGCGACAACGCCTCGGGTCCAACCGCATTGAACGCGCGGCCGAGTACCGACCCGCCAACGCTGCCCTTGAGCCGTTTGACGGCGCGATGTGAACCCAGGATCTGGAACTCGGTGGTGTTGTTCGTAAAGAGGGTGCCGACCTCCGAACCCTCGAGCTCCTGATGTTCGTAGTCGCGATACGCAAGTGTCGTGCGGAAGCCGTCGAATGCTCCCTCTAGCCGTTCGGCTCCGACGCGGGCGGTGAGCGCGTGCCGCTTCGGCGTCACCTGAACAGTCCCTTCCTCGATGACCGGAATGCCGTATCGCGACTCGTCGTAGTTGTAGCTGCCGCCCGCGTGAACCTTGTCGCCGGTCCACGCCGCGCCGACCGACCCGAACGCGCTCCGCGAGTGCGAGTTCTCGACGGCGCCTAGTGGCGTCTCGAAATCGTCTGCGTGCCGCGCGCCGCCGCCGGCGCTCATCGCGTACTTGCCGTTGCCGAACTGGATGTTGCCGTTCGTGCCGGCGTCAGTGGCATTGGTGCCGAAGTCGCCGCCGACGTTTCCGGTCACGCCTTGCAGCGGCCGGGTCGGAATCTCGTTCGTAATCACATTGACGAGACCGCCGATCGCGTTAGCGCCGTAGAGCAGCGTCGCCGGGCCGCGCACCACCTCGATGCTCTCCGCGGCCGCGGGATTGACACTGACGCCGTGGTCTGCAGACTGGCTCGATAGGTCGCCTGGCCTCTGGCCGTCCTGCAGGATCTGCACGCGGTCGCCGTCGAGGCCGCGAATCACGGGCCGCGATGGAGCGGGGCCAAAGCTGCGCGACGCCACACCAGGCGAGTTCTCCAGCGTCGCCCCGAGCGAACCCTCCAACTGCTTGGTGAGTTCCTGACCAGCAAGGACGGTCGTCGGCTGAAACACATCGAACTGGCTTCGGGCCTCGGCCGTCACCGAGGCAACCTCTTGAAAGTGCAGATCGGGATCGACGAACACGTCGATCGGCACGCCGGCTGGCCCGGGAACGACGACCTCGGTGCGCCGCGACGAGTAACCGGTCGTCCGGACCGACACGTGATAGGTGCCCGGCGCCAGGTTCTCGAACCGGAACATCCCGTCGGCATCCGACGTCGTCTCGCGGCGCGGCGGTTCTTCGAGCACGACGGTGGCGCCTCCGACCGGCGCCGCCGTCAACGAATTGAGCAATCTGCCCTGCAGCACGACGGGTTGTTGCGCGGTGACCACCGCCGCTGCCAGCAGCATCAGGGCCGAGACACTGTACGTTTCTCATTCCACACCTTCCACATTTGGTGACTGGGGGATAGGTGATTGGGTGAATTGAAGCGACGACGGACGGTGAAATATCACCCTCCGCTCGTGCCGTCACCAATCAGAGAATCGCAGGTGTGGAAGGCGGAGGCGCGCGCCCTGCAATCGGAGACCACTCGTGATGCGCGG
This sequence comes from uncultured Acidobacteriota bacterium, assembly GCA_963725105.1. Classification (GTDB taxonomy): domain Bacteria; phylum Acidobacteriota; class Vicinamibacteria; order Vicinamibacterales; family CAVVIG01; genus CAVRXZ01. The sequence continues at coordinate 320,390 of CAVRXZ010000027.1, read as the reverse complement.
CCGCGGCCGGCCTGGCGATGTGATACGGCTCCGAATCGAGGAAGAGATGACGCTGCTGATGGCGTTCGTGAGGTTGATGGAACGATCGGAGCGAGTGGCAGAGAAAGCAATGCTCGGCGCTCGACGTGGAGGACGAAGCCGCGCTGAAGTGGTGCGCGTTTTCGTCGTGCCCGACGAGCTGCGGCAGACAATCCGGGTCGTCGCATCCCTCGCTATGGGGGATCGGGGACGTGCCGGCGAGCAGGCTCAGCAGCAGAAAGACTGCAACAAGACCTCGCCGCTGCAACTTCTGAAGCATGTAACGGACTGATCTTACCTCAGTCGAGATCTACGCCGGCAGTTCCGTCTTCTCCCACTTCGGATCGTTGAGAATCGCTTCGTACTCGTGCGGGAAGATGCGCTGACGCGGAAACCGGCAGGCGACGACGAACCGCTGCTTGCCTTCGTGCCAGTCGGCGCGCGCCACCGTGCAGTCGAACGACAGGTCGGCGCCAGCCGACAACTGGATGGTCGTTCCCGGCGGCGGAAACTTCGGCACCGGCACCACCTTGTGAAACCTCACGTGCGTGTTGTCCACGCGCGTGGTCGTCCCGTCCTCGTTCTTCACGGTGAGGGTGGGTATCCGTAGCTCGATCTCGACGTCCATTTCCATGAGTGCGCTGGTCGCTCCTGGTATATCCCAATATTCTATCGCGCCCGTCGCGATTACTTCGTCATTGCCGAACCAGGCCGCGGGATGACGTCAGAAACTGCAAGTGGCAGCACAGAATGGCGCGCCCACCTGCTCCACTGCCCTGCCCGCACCGATATACCCGGCAGGCGGAGCCACCACCGCCAAACCCCGCGCGTTGCCCAGGCGCTGTACCGCCACGCAGAGATTGCCGCGTCGCGCCGCACCGGCTGCGACGTGTATGCCCGTCAAGGTGCTCGGGCAAATCGCCGCGTCGCGTGCGTACAGCGACTGGGCCGCGCGGGTCTCTACGACATCCGACTTCACATCTGCGAGTGCCCGCCTCACGGCCGCGTCCGGAGGATATGAGAAGATCTTTGTCGAGCGAAATGCCGTCGTGTTCCGCCAAGCTTGCTCCTGCCGTGCTCGCTGCAGCGGTCGTTTCGACCTGGGCCGCCTGCGGCGGCAGCCCATCTGACCCGGACGACCTGCCTCCGGTCGTCCAGTCGATCAGCCCCAACTTCGGACCGATCGCCGGCGGCGGCGAGATCACCGTCAACGGCGCCAACTTCACCACCGCCGCCACGGTGTCGATCGGCGGGCAGCCGGCCACTGATGTGACCGTGCCGTCGATTGGCGTCATCGTGGCGAGGGTGCCGGTCGCCGCCGGTCCCGGTCCCGCGGACGTCGTCGTCACCACCGAGGCCGGGAGCGGCACGCTGGCCGGAGGATTCAACTACCTCTCGCCTCCCGACAACACGCCGCCCTCGATCCTGGCGATCGTCATTCAAGGCAGCCGGCCGAACGAGCCTCCCGATTTCGCCGATCTGAACGAGACGGTGTCAATCTCGGCGCAGGTCGCGGATCCGGAGACTCCGTCGGATCAGCTGCAGTATCAGTGGAGCGCCGCGACGGGAACGTTTTTCGGCGAAGGACAGAACGTCACCTGGCAAGCGCCGGGCGCATCGGACACGCCGCTGCCCGTGACGATCGAATTGAGAGTAGTCGAACGCTACGGCCAGGACGGCATCTTCCAACACGAGGCGACCGCCACGCGTGCGCTCTCGCTGCACGACTCGGTGCGCGAGCTGGGCGACATGGCGCGCGGGTTCCTCACCGAGTTCTCGAAGCCGCAGACGAATCAGGACTGGCGCGACATCATGAAGGACTTCGACCTCGCGGGCGGCACGTGCGCCGACCCCGGCGCGATCGAGGAAGAAAAGAGCCAGGTGATCGCGCACTACACCAACTTCTTCATGCACAACTACCAGATCGGGCCGGCGACCGTGAACGTCAATTTCGGGAGCCACTGCCCCGTGCGCAACCGCGCGGGGGACGCGTGCATCGCCGTGCCCGTCTTCTGGGACTCCACCGACGAGCGCACCGGCAAACGCGCGCAAACGCAGGGCGTCGATCGGCTTGCGAGCGCGTATTCAAAGACCACTTCGCGGTGGTGGCTCTGCTCGAGCGACCTGGTGGAGACGAAAGGATCGCTCGGCCACAGCCTCTACGCGCGCTGACGCTGTCCGACCCCTCTTAACGAATGATCTGCGGCAGCTCGCGCGTCGTCGTGCGCGCGCCGTTCCGCACGACGATCTCGCTGGAATCGCGACCCCATGCACCGGCGTCGGCGGCGCCGACGGACAGCACGATGTCGCGCATCGGATCGTACACGACCAGGAACTGCTGCCCGGCTGCCGCTCCGGGCGCTTTCCGGCACGCGTGCATCAGCAGCAGGTCGGCGTCGGGGGCCCACGCGATCGGCTGGAACCCGCAGAGCGACGCCAGCACACGAGACGACGCGGCGAGCGTGACGTCCCAGCCGCGCGCGAACACGCCTTCGGGCGCGGCGGGGCCGTCGCCCGGATGGAAGTAGTAGCTGCCCGACGGCGAGAAGTAGATGCTCTTGTGCGGTGTCTCTTGTGTCTCGCGCGTCCGGGGGTCGTACGCGTAGACCTTTCGAGCGACCCCGTCCGTCTGCTCCCACACGTAGATGCGGCCGTCGAACGACGCCCAGTGCAGGTAGTAGCCGAGCCGGCCGATCTCGGTACGAGAACCGTCGGCGGCGCTCCAGATCCAGTTGCCCCGCGTCGACTGCGTCACGTACGCGAGGCGCCGGCCCTCTGGACTCCACGAGAACACCCGCACGTCGTCGATCTCGGCCATCGGCCGTCCATCGCTGTCGAGGACACGGAGCAGCGACCCTTCACCGATCGCGATGAACCCGCTCGCCGCCGCGAGTTCGAAGCCCGACACGCGGCCGGACACGGCGCGGAACAGATCGCGCTCCTCGCCCGACTTCACGACTCTCACTTTCACGGCACGACCATCGGGATCGACGAAGTACGCGCGGCCGCCGTGGATGGCAATCTCGGAGGCCGCCGCGCCCGCAACCGCGTGCAGCACGACAGCCGCCACCAGCAGGGCTCGAATCGTTGTCATCGCTATCAGCGGGCTCTACTCGCGCAGGATGCGATCAGCCGCCGGGCTGAACGCTGAAGGACGTCTCGACCGAGAACTTGCGATACCCCGAATACTCCGTGGTGCCCGTTCGCCGCAGCGTCCAGAGCAGCCCTACGCGCCCGCTCCCGCTGTAGCTGGCCAGGGCCGGCAGCCACACTTCGCCGTTGATCTTGCGGCGCAGGAACGACAGCCGTGATCCCTTGTGCAATCGCGCGAGCACGCTGTAGCCGAGCGACATGTTCTCGAGCGCGGTGGCCTCGAGGCGCACGAGCTCGTACTCGCTCTCGCTGATCCAGGCGCGCACGCTGAAGTGCTTCATCAGCCCGCCCTCGCGCGTCTTCGGCTGCGAAGCCGGTCTCGGCGTCAGGGAAAAGGCGATCGTGTCGTGCCCTTCGATCGATTCGCGGCCGGTCATCTTCACGTCGAACACGATGTCGACGTCAGCCAATGCCAGCTCCCTCTCGCGCCGCCGCTGCTGCCACTCCCGCTGCTGGCGCGCCCGCTCCCTGCCCGGATCCGTCTCCAGCCGCCTGGCCATCGCGCTCGCCTTCTGCTCGCGATCGCGATCCTGGTCCGCCAGTTCCGCGGCCGGCAGGGGGCGCCCGTTCTCCGAGACAAGCCGTTCCCACCGCGGCTCCCCCGGGAGGCCAGGATAGCTTTCGTAGACCTTGACCGTTTCCTCCTGCTTGCGCCCGTCCCTGTCGACCTTCGACTCGCGCCGGGTCTCGACATACATGTAGGAGCCCTGCAGCGAGCGGTCAGTCTGAAGGTATTTCCTGGCCTCGGCGAGGAAGGCAGCCTTGTCGGGCAGCGGCCAATCCTGCGCTCCGATGGGGCCAATCGAGACCGCAAGCCCAAGAATCACGACGAGCCACATCCACCGTCCAACCATCTCTTTCTATTGTATCGGCCCGTCCTTCAGAAACCAGAACACGCGGTTGATGCCGTGGAGCGGCAGCGGCTCCCGATTGAGCCGCAGCTCGATCAACGTGGTCGTGTACGGGAAAAAGAATCTCACGTCTTCGCGGCCGATCGTGCCGTCGAACTCGACCACGGAGTCCCACTTGTGGTCCGCATCGCCTTGCGCCGTCAGCTCTGGCGTCGAGCAGTACCCGTGATAGCCGACGAGCTCAGTGCCTGAGCTCGCCATCACGCGGAGCGCCATGCCCTCGATCGTTTCCGGCTGCAGCCTGTCGAGGTCGACATGGAAGCAGCGGTAGCTCTCGTCGTCTCGAAACGCGTGTACGTCGAGGTCGAACGCCTCGAGGCGCCTGAACTGCCCGTTGACGATCGTGCCGACGTCGACGAAGTAGTCGCGAATGCCGTCGCCCCGCTCGTCGATCGCGTGGACGATGAACTGCTGCCACCGCCTGGCCTTCGCCGCCACGAGCGCCGCGGCGCTGGCCGGGCGGTGCCGGCGCGCCCACGCGTCGTACTCGGCGCCCGACGACACGTCGAGCGCCTCGACCACCTGCTTGACCAGCGCGTCGCCCGGCTCGCGCAGGATGCTGCTGTGATTGACGTCTGGCACAAACACCAGCGGCACCATGGCGTTCTTCCACGGCTCGATCGTGATGCGCTGCCGGCGCGTCGGCTCCACCGTCAGATCCATCCGGATCTTCCGGCTGTTGAAGCCGGCGCCCGCCCATCGCACGCTGCCGTCGGTGCCCTCCTCCGTCACCGCGCGCTTGAGCCAGCCGTAATCGTCCAGGCCCATGAAGATGAACGGATACGGCGTCGCCGCGCTGCGTCCGTACACCGGCGTCTCGGTGAGGAAATCGCGGTGCGCGAGGTCCCACGTGTACGCGCTGCCGAGCTCGAGCGCCGACAGCACGGGATCGCCCGCCTCCATGAAATCGGGACCTGGCTCCTTGCGGCCCTTGAAGATCGCGCCGAGCCAGCTCCGTCCCTTGTGCGCCATCGGGCTGCCGAACGTCGCCGGCGCGAGCCCGATCAGGTGCTTCAACCGCGCTTGCCGCTCGCGCGCCAGCTCCGGGCGATCGACGGTGCCGATGGTGCCCGCGAGCCACTCGCGGATCACGAGTATCCCCGTCGAGTGGACGATGGCGTCAAAGGGCTCCTTCGCGCCCAGCTTCGAGAGCAGGAGCGCGCGGTCGAAGCCTTCGGCGATGTCCTTGATCGTGATCTCGTTGCTCAGTGAAACGTAGTTGCCGAGGTGGATCGTAGTCGCGTCGTAGCCCCGCGCGGCGAGGCGATCGCGCCACACCTGGAAGCTCGGACCCTTGTCGCTGTAGCCGTGGACGAGAACGACGGGACGCTTGGCCATGGAATCCTACCCGGGCAAAAAAAACGGCGACCGCCCGAAGGACGGTCGCCGCAAGACAACCGACGCGAGATCGAAGGCTTACTGACCGCCGCCCCGCCCCGCTCCGCGTCCGGCGGGCGCAGCACCAGCCGGCGGCGCGCCTGCGGGTCCGCCGCCACGGCGTCCGCGCCCGGCTGCGTCTTCAGCCGCCATTTCCGCTCGCCACCGCTTCGCGTACTCCGGATCGGTGAACGTGCGCACGAGACCCGTGACCGTGAGACGCACCGAGTTGTCGCCCTCGATGCACGCGTACTCCGACATGCGCGGCGGCGCCGCTCTCGATGTCATCGGGATCGCCGCCGACCACGGCCGCGTGAAGACCGTCGGGGCGTCGAGCGTATAGCGGTAGTCCATCTCGGTCTCGCTGATGCGCGTGAACTTCTGAATCAGCTTGTAGTCGGCGCCGCCGGTGTGCGGCTGCCGATCCATCGGCTCCGACTCGGGATGGAAGTTCGTCGTCTCGACGACGAGCGTGTCGCCTTCCCAGTGGCCGCGCGCGTCGCCTTCCCACAGGCGGATCTTCGGATCCACGTGAGGCCGGCCGTCGATCGGAATGATGCGCGACACGTGGACCATCTCCTGGAGCAGCACCACGTAGCCGGGCGTCTGAACGATCTGGTAGTTGTTGTTGTAGACCACCGGGTTCATCGCCGCGGGCTGGCCGCGCGTGACGCAGCGGACCCAGACTGCCCTTGCCGCTCCCACATCGACTTGTCGAGCACCGGCTCGCGGAACAGGCGCGCCCGCTCTCTCTGCTGCGCCTGGTACTGTTCCGTGGTTGGCGGCAGCCGGCCGTCCGGCGGATCGTAGATGCTCGAGGTGCGGCCGTTCGGATCGCTGACCTCGAACCAGAAGCCGGTGCCAGTGCCGACGTTGTCGCCGGCCGCCTGCGCGGCCCGCGTCTCTTCGACGGTTTCCGGAATCAAGCGGCTGGCGGCCTGCTTCTTGGCGGCGGCCAGCTCTTCGTCGGTGAGGTACTCGCGATCGCCGAACTGCGGAGCACGCGCAAACGGCGTGCTCGTGCCGTTGTTCCAGATGCCCTGCAGATCTGGATCGCCCCACGGCGTCCTCCACTTGCCCTGCGGTTTCGGAATGTCTTTCACAGGCTGCCGCAACGTGCCGAGCGTGGACGCCGGCAGCGGCTTGAAGGCAGGTTGGCCCTGGCGAGGCTGCTGCTGCGCGGAGACCAACGCGACGAGCCCCACTCCGATCAGGCCGACGGTCAACGCTCGCTTGATCATGGCTGCTCCTTCTAGTGCATTGGGCTATTCAGTACTGTCCTCCGAGGATACCCGAGAACAAGCGCTGGCATCCCAAAAAAAATGGCGATCGCCCGCCGCCTACTGAAGGGCCGCGGACGATCGCCAGATTGTGTACCCGTCGAACGAAGATCGATGTTTACTGCCCCTGCCCGGCCGGTCCGGCGCCGCGTCCCGGAGGCGCGCCGGCAGGCGCACCCGCGGCCCCGCCACCGCGTCGCCCGCCGCGTCCGCCGCCACGGGCTGCGGCCGCGTCCTGCTCGGCCAACTCATCGCGGAACCGCTTCGCGTACTCCGGATCCGTGAACGTGCGCACGAGACCCGTGATCGTGAGGCGAGTCGAGCTGTCGCCCTCCACGCACGCGTATTCCGACATGCGCGACGGCGCGGCCCGCGAGGTCATCGGGATCGCCGCCGAAAAGGGACGGGTATAGACGCTTGGCGCGTCGAGCGTGAAGCGGTAGTCCATCTCGGTCTCGCTGATGCGGGTGAACTTCTGCGTGACTTTGTACGGCTTTCCGCCAGGCGATGGCTGGCCGTTGTTCACCTCGGCGTTGGGATGGAAGTTGGTGGTCTCAATGACAAGCGTCTGCCCCTCCCAGTGCCCACGAGCATCGCCCTCGAACATCCGGATGTTCTGGTCGACGTGCGGACGGCCATCCATCGGGATGATCCGCATCGTATGGACCATCTCCTGATACAGCACGACGTAGCCCGGCGTCTGAACGATCTGATAGTTGTTGTTGTAGACCACCGGAACGGTGGCGGCCGGCTGGCCGCGCGTGATACAGCGCACCCAGACGTTCTGGCGCTCCCACATCGACTTGTCGAGCCGCGGTTCCCGCGCCAGGCGCTGCCGTTCGGCCTGCTGTGCCTGGAACTCCGGCGTCGTCGGGGGCACACGGCCGTCGGGCGGATCGTAGATGCTCGACGTGCGGCCATTTGGATCGCTGATCTCAAACCAGAAGGCGGTACCGGTGCCGACGTTATCGGCCTCCGCCTGCGCGGCCCGCGTCTGCTCGACGGTTTCCGGAATCAACCGGTTGGCGGCCTGCGTCTTTGCGGCGGCCAGTTCTTCGTCGGTGAGGTATTCCCGATCGCCGAACTGCGGATCGCGTGCAAACGGCGTGCTGGTGCCGTTGTTCCAGATGCCCTGCAGGTCCGGGTCGCCCCACGGCGTTGTCCACTTGCCCTGCGCCTTCGGGATGTCCTTCACAGGCTGCCGCAACGTGCCGAGTGTGGACGCGGGCAGCGGCTTGAAGGCAGCTTGGCCCTGGCGTGGTTGCTGCTGCTGAGCGGAGACGATCGCGACGAGGGCTACCCCGAGGATCAAGCAAAGGGCGAGCGTTCGCTTACTCATGGCTGCTCCTGTTGGAAACCGCGACAAACAGCGACCGCCTGCCGGCAGCCGCGAACGGGAATCGACGACCTATCTTACTCTCCGCGAGCCGGAGCGGAACCCCGCCCGGCAGGCGCGCCGCCGGGGGCGGCCCCAGCAGGCCCGCCGCCGCGGCGTCCGCCGCGTCCGGCGGCTGCCGCCTGGTCTGCGCGGAAGCGCGCTGCGTACTCGGGGTCGGTGAACGTGCGCACGAGGCCGTTGACGGTGAGGCGCACGGCGTTATCCCCTTCGACGCACGCGTATTCCGACAGCCGCGATGGCGTGCCTCGCGACGTCATCGGAATCGCCACCGAGAACGGTCGCGTGTAGAGGTTCGGCGCCTCGAGCGTGTAGCGGTAGTCCATCTCGGTTTCGGTGACCCGCGTGAACCGCTGGACGACCTTGTAGTCCTGCCCCGCCACATTCGCCTGCCCGTTCACCGGCTCGGCCTCGGGATGGAAGTTGGTCGTCTCCACCACGAGCGTGTCGCCCTCCCAGTGGCCGCGCGCGTCGCCTTCCCACATGCGGACCTTGGAATCAACGTGCGGGCGGCCGTCGAGCGGGATGATCCGCGAGGTGTGAACCATCTCCTGATACAGCACGACGTAGCCCGGCGTCTGGAAGATCTGGTACATGTTGTTGTAGGCCACGGGAACGGTTCCGGCCGGCTGTCCGCGCGTAATGCAGCGCACCCAGACCCTCTGGAACTCCCACAGCGATTTGTCGAGCACCGGCTCGCGGGCGATACGGTTGCGCGCGGCCATCTGTGCCTGGAAGAACGGCGTCGTCGCGGGCAGTTGGCCGTTGGGCGGATCGTAGATGAGCGACGTGCGGCCGTTCGGGTCGCTGACTTCGAACCAGAAGCTGGTACCGGTGCCGACGTTATCGCCGTCTGCCTGCGCGGCTCGCGTCTCCTCGACGGTTTCCGGAATCAGACGGCTGGCGGCCTGCGCCTTCGCAGCAGCCAGCTCTTCGTCAGTGAGGTACTCGCGCTCGCCAAACCTCGGATCGCGCGCCATCGGCGTGCTGGTGCCGTTCTGCCAGATGCCTTGCAGGTCCGGGTCGCCCCACGGCGTTCTCCACTTGCCCTGCGGCGTCGGAATCTCCTTCATCGGGATCTTTGATGTGCCGAGTGTCGAAGCCGGCTGCGGCTTGAAAGCGGGTGTGCCCTGACGTTGCTGCTGCTGAGCGGAGACGATCGCGACGAGTGCCAACCCGAGGGTCAGACAAAGGGCCAGCGTTCGCTTAGTCATGGCTGCTCCTGCGTGAAAGCCGCCGATAAAGAGCGACCGCCATGCTGCCGGCAGCCGCCGACCTTGCAATCGCGACGGTCGGCGGCCAGTGCCGCCGACCGTCGATCACTTTACTCGCCCCGAGCCGGGCCGGGACCAGGCGCAGCAGGCGCTCCACCGGGAGCCGGACCCGCAGGCCCGCCACCGCGACGGCCGCCGGCGCCGCGGGCCGGCGCAGCCGCCTGCTCCGCGCGCACGCGCGCTGCGTATTCGGGATCGGTCGCCTGACGAACGAGACCGGTGATCGTGAGGCGCACCGAGTTGTCGCCCTCGATGCAGGCGTACTCAGTCATGCGTTCGGCCGCCGAGTGCGTCGACATCGGAATCGCCGCCGAGAACGGCGCCGTGAACACCGACGGCGCGTCCAGCGTGTAGCGATAGTCCATGTCGGTCGGGGTGATGCGGGTGAACCTCTGGATCAGCTTGTAGTCCTTGCCGGAGATATGCGGCTGCCGGTCCATCGGCTCGGCCTCGGGGTGGAAGTTGGTCGTCTCCACCACGAGCGTTTCGCCTTCCCACCAACCGCGCGCGTCGCCTTCCCACATGCGGATCTTCGGATCCACGTGCGGCCGCTTGTCGAGCGGGATGATGCGCGAGACGTGGACCATCTCCTGCATGATGACCACATAGCCCGGCGTCTGGACGATCTGGTAGTTGTTGTTGTAGACGACCGGGTTCATCGCCGCCGGCTGGCCGCGCGAGATGCAGCGCACCCACGCGCCCTGGCGCTCCCAGATCGACTTGTCGTACCGCGGCTCCTTGAAGAGGCGCGCGCGCTCCTGCTGTTGCGCCGCGTACTCTGGCGCCGTCGGCGGCGTCCGGCCGTTTGGCGGATCGTAGATGAGCGACGTGCGGGTGTCGGGTTCGTGCACGTCGTACCAGAACGTCGGACCGGCGCCCAATCCCTGCGCGCGCTGCTCTTCCGATTCGCCTTCCGCGCGGGTAGCGGCCGCCTACCTTCGCGGCGGCGACCTCTTCCGACGGTCATGTATTCGCGATTGCCGTACTGCTCGGCGCGCTGCAGCGGCGTGGCGGTGCCGTTGTTCCAAATCCCCTGCAGATCCGGATCGCCCCACGGCGTTCTCCACTTGCCCCGCGCTTTCGGGATCTCCTTCACCGGCGTCTTGCCGTCGAAGATCTGGGCCGACGGTAGCGGCTTGGCACCCGGGTTCGATCGGTTGGTCCCGGCCGCCGGCTGCTGCGGGGCCTGCGCCGACATGATCGCGACCACTCCGACGGTGATCGCGCCCGCGGTAAGAATGTGTTTGATCATATGAAGTTGCTCCTCTGTGTCCCTTGTTTCCGAATCGTGGTCCGCGAGCGTTACTTCTGCCCTGGTTTCTGCAGCTTCAGCGCCGGTTCGAGCAGCGGGGCATAGCGCCATTCTTCGGTCATGTGCACGCAGTTGTATTCCAGAATCTGCACGTTGGGCTCGACGCGGCGATAGAGCGGCATGCGGATCGTCCACGGCTTCGTATACATCACCGGATCAGTGAGCGTCGCCTCGTAGTTCAAAGTATCGGCACTACGCGGCGTGAAGCGCTCGACCACGAAAGCTGGTCGCTGTGGGCGTTTCCCGCGCGATCGAGCCACGTGCGATCGAGCATCCCCTTGGTCTCCACCACGAGGCTCTCGCCTTCCCATCGGCCCCAGGAGTAGCCCATCCACGTATCGATCGGCATCTCCGGTTCTTTGTTGTCCATGTTGATGGTGCGGCCGGCGCCGTCGTACTCGTAGGCCATCAGGATCCACTTCTGCGACTGCACGATCTGGAAGGGATACGGCATGTAGGTGGCGCGCGGGATGCCCGGCAGGAAGCACGCCAGCTCGGAATCCGGCCTTGTTCTGATTTCGCGCCAGGCGGTTCGCCGGTTCTCGGCGCGCTTCTTCAGGCCGGCTGGCGTGTACGGGATCGAACCGCCGACGACGACGCTCTGACCCGCCGGAATGCCGCCCCACGCGCCGAGCGTGACGACCGGGCTGGCTTCAGCCGAATGCGCCTCGAGATCCCAGTTCGCCGAGTTGTTCGCCTGCCAGATGCCGTTCAGGTTCGGGCGCTTGTCGTAGGTGCGCGGCGCTCGATAGGCTGGAGCCGCGGGGGCTGCCGCCGGCGGCCGGGGCCTGTGCGCCTCGCGCCGGCGCCGCCGGGGCTTGCGCACCTCTCGCCGGGGCCTGCGCGGCTCCCGCCGGCGCCTGCTGCGCGGGAATGACGGTCGAACCGGCGACCCACAAAACCGCCGCCGCCGCGCCCACCGCGGAGGCCGTCCTTATGCCTGCCATCACGTGATTCATCCTCAGCCTCCTAAAGTGCCAGTTGTGCCTTCACCCGCGCCGGCGTAAACGGAATCTCACGGATGCGGACGCCTGTCGCATCGAAAATCGCATTTCCGATGGCTGGCGCCACCACCGTGATGGCTGTCTCGCCCGCTCCGTTGGCTTCGGCGTCAAGAGTATTGATCAAGACAGTCTCGATCTGGGGAACCTTGGATCCCACCGGCACGGTGCGATACGTCCGCCAGTCGACCGACGTGACCTTCTCCTGGTCCCAGGTCACCTCCTCGAAGAGCGCGCGGCTCATGCCGTGGAGCGCGCCCCCCTCGGCCTGGTTCTTGACGCCATCAGGATTGGATACGGGGCCGCAGTCTATCGCAGTTACTATCCGCTTCACCAGTACCTCGCCGGTGTCCTGGTTGACGTCGACGTCGACCGCGATGGCGATGTAGCCGTTGTCGCCTTCATACAGCACTGCCGCGAAGCCTGCGGCCGCTGACGATGCCGGTGCGCGACGGGCGCGGCTGTGGCGAGGGACGCGGCGTCCAGCCCGCGGTCTTCGCTGCTGCCCGCACGACGCCGATAAGGCGCGGATCGCGCAAATGCCGCAGCCGGTACTCCACGGGATCGGCGCCGACCTTCGCGGCGATCTCGTCCATCAGGCTCTCGTGCGCGAAGGTGTTCTGCAGCCGGTTCGGCGCGCGAAGCGGCCCGGTCCAGAACGGCGACTCGAGCAGATGCGACAGCATCCGCTCGCTCTTGACATGCCGGTGCCGCCGCACGCTCCGCCAACACAGCCCGACGACGTACGACGGCGCGATGTTGGAGCCGTTGGCGTAGGCCGCGGTCGGCGCGGGCGCCGGCTGCCGCGGCTACGAACGGCAGCGGATCGAAGCCGGCGAGGAAGCCCGTCATCTGATTGCCCGGCCGGTCGTAGCCGGGCGTGCCGCCGCGGGCTGAGCGACCACGCCTCGTAGTCCCAGGCGACGATGGTGCCGTCCTTGATCCAGACCGACGCGCTGGTCGATGACGAACGCCGGCCCGATAGTTCTCCCTGGCCAGCTCGTCGCGCTTGCGTCAGCTGCACGCGCACCGGGCGGCCGGCGGCCTGCGACAGCAGCGCGGCATCGTAGGAGACCGTGTCGGCGCCGTTGATGCCGTAGCAGCCAGACCCGCGCGTAAAAATCACCTTGACGTTCTCGGGGCGGAGGCCGAGCACCATCGCGCAGCTGTCGCGCTGCGGATACACGCCCTGCGTCGGCGACCAAATGGTCGCCGTCTCCCCCTTCACGTCGGCGACCGCGCACGCCGCGCCGACCGACGCGTGCATCTGATAGGGATGCTAGTAGGTGGCGCGAATCACCTGCGCCGCCTGCTTCAGCCTGGCGTCGACATCGCCCGAGTCGACGAGCAAGGTGTCGCGGCTCGGCATCTTGCGCATCGACTCGTGGAACTCGTGCTGCGCGGGCAGCGCTGGCCCGGGTGTCCACACCGCCTTCAACGTGCGCACGCCCTGAATCGCCTGATACTGCTTCTCGAACACGACCCCGACGAAGTTCTTCTTGACGACGAGCTTGACGAAGCCGGGCAGCTTGCTCACCGACGACTCGTCCACGCTCTCGAGCGTCGCGCCGACGGTCGGCGGCCGTACGACGCGGCCGTGCGCCATGCCCGGCACGCGCACGTTGTGCACGTACTCCAGCTCCGCCGGTGACGATGGCCGGAATGTCGAGCCGCTTGACGGACGTGCCCAGCACCGTCCACTCGCTCGGATGACGACGCTTGGCCGTGCTGCTGAGCGTGAGGTTGAACTTCTTGCCGCCGATCAACTGCGCGTAGGAAACGTTCTTGGACGGATCGCTCTTCGCCGAGACGACGCCGTCCTTGACCGTCGAGTTGATCGACCGCCACTCCCAGTTGCTTGGCTGCGAGACCGAACAACGCCTCGCGCGCGGTCGCGCCGGCCAGCGCGAGGTTGATGTGATTGAAGTTCTGCGGATGCGATTGCGCGCCCGACGTCACGCCCTGGTCGGGCGTCGTGCCGGTGATCGACTGGATCAGGTGCACGCGCTCGATCGCGACACCGAGCTCTTCGGCCACGAGCTGCGTCTGCGCGGTGTAGAGGCCCTGCCCCAGCTCGCACTTGCCCGTGTACGCCGTGACGCGGCCATCGGCGCCAATCGAAATCCAGCCGTCGACATCGCGAGACGGCCTTCCCACGAGCGTCGCGACCGCCTGCGCCGAGACCTTCTCTCATCCCGACGCCGAGTTTGCCGGCGAGTTCCGCCAAACCGAACGACACGACGAGACAGCCGCCGGCCTTGAACAGCTCGCGACGCGAGAGCGATGACTGGCCGCTCACGCGTTCAACCCGTCGGCGTAGCGCCGGATCGCGCGCAGCATGCGCGTGTGCGTAAAGCACCGGCAGAGCACGGTCGACAGCGCCTGCTGAATCTGTTCGTCGGTGGCTTTGGGATTGGCGTCGAGAAACGCCTTCGCGGTGAGGATGACGCCGTTCACACAGAAGCCGCACTGCGCCGCCTGCTCGTCGATGAAGGCCTGCTGCAGCGGATGCGGATTCGTCGGACGAGCCGAGGCCCTTCGAGCGTCGTGATCTCCGCGCCCGCGACGGTGCTGACCGGCGTGATGCACGAACGGACCGCCGGCCCTTGACGATGACGGTGCACGCGCCACACTGCCCGAGGCCGCAGCCGAACTTGGGTCCGTTGACGCCGACGTCGTCGCCGAGCACGTACAGCAGCGGAGTGTGCGGGATCGATGTCGAGATTGTGCGTGCGTCCGTTGACGTTGAGACTAATGGCAGCCACAGCACCCCGCGGAGACGTCACACGTGCGCGGTCAGCTTCGGGTGCATCCGCCGACCGTGCTCGAGCGACATGAGAATGACATCGGAAGTCACAGGCGCGCGGCGGAACACCTCCACGCCCACGGCGTCGGCGATCGCATTGAGCACCGCGCCGTAGCCCGCACCCACGGGCGGCTCGCCGACGCCGCGCGCGCCGACTGGTGTCTCCGGATCGGCAAGTCCCGTCGCTTCCGCGTTCAGCTCCGGCGGCACGTCGAGAATGCTCAACGGCTTGCTGGAGTAGAAGCGCCGCGAGAGCGCCGCGCCATAGTGCTGGTCGTAGACCACGCGCTGCATCAGCGCGTGACCGATGCCCAAGCAGGCTCCCGCCGAGAATCTGGCATCGGAGGCTTCGGGGATTGATGACCGTGCCGACATCGCCCACGCCCAGATAATCGACGAGCGTCGCCGCCCGTCTCGACATCGACTTCCACCTCCGCGAAGCCAGCGACGAACGAATACGTGGCATCGGCATTGCGCGGGAAGTTGTCCTTGGCCACACCCATCAGGCCGAGTCCAGCGAGCGCCGTCGCCGACGCCCTCGTGATGGCATTGATGTCTTCCGGCAGCTCGTGGCCATCGTACTTGCCACCGAGCTCGAGCGCGCGCTTGGCCGCCTGCTCGTAGGACAAGCCGCGGCCCGGTGCGCCGCGGCGATAGACGCGCGCGTCCATCACATCGTAGTCGTCGGGCGACCCGCCGAGATCTTTCGCCGCAATCTCCTGCAGCTTCCGCTTGGCGTCGAGTGCCGCCTGCATAGTTCGCGCGCGTCATCGCGTGCGTGGTCTGGCTGCCGACCGACAGCGGGCTCCAGACGAGGTGCTTGCTCGTGTCGCCGAAGATCACCTCGACGCGGTCCCAGGGCATCTGCAGCACTTCGGCCGCGACGCGCGCGAGATCGATGACCGAGTGCGTGCCGAGGTTGCCGACGCCCGACTGCACG
Source organism: uncultured Acidobacteriota bacterium (assembly GCA_963725105.1). Classification (GTDB taxonomy): domain Bacteria; phylum Acidobacteriota; class Vicinamibacteria; order Vicinamibacterales; family CAVVIG01; genus CAVRXZ01. Next base: position 304,922 of record CAVRXZ010000027.1, on the reverse strand, counting down.
TAGAGCCGGCCGTCGGGACGGATGGTCATGAGGCCGTCGAACCCGATCGAGCCGGCGCCGTGCGGCCCGACGGCGACGCCGACGCCGCGCACCTTGCTGCCGACGCGCTGGCCCGAGCGCGCCTTCCGCTCGTTCCAGTTGAACAGCTTCCGCACCGCGATCGAGCGCCTGTTTGACGAACGCGCTCGAGATGACCGCCGCGCGTGCCGTCGGGACGCGATCCGCCGAACGGGCGCCCTGCCCTCGGGCGAATTGAGTGCGGCGGATCGCGACTTGATCGATCCCGAGCTGCTTCGCCGCCTTCGTCACGGCGCCTTCGACCATGCCGTTGCCCTGCATCGGCCCGGGCGACCGCTGCTGCGTGTGCGGTGGCGTGTTGGTGTAGACGTTCACGCCACGCCACCGCATCGAGAGCGGCTGATAGATCAGCGACACAGCGATCCCCGACGGATCGGAAGTCGCCCATCGAGTTGTACGCGCCGTTGTCCTGGACGACGAAGAGATCAAGCGCGGTGATGCGGCCGTCCTTGCGGAAGCCGATCTTGACGCGGCCCGTCATGTTCGTACGCGAGCGGCCGACGAAGTGCTCTTCTTCGCGGCTGATGCGCATCATCACCGGCGCGTTGGTCTTCTTCGACAGCAGCGCAGGAATCGACGTGAGCCACACCGGGCCGCCGCCCTTGCTGCCAAAGCCGCCGCCGCAGTACTCGGAAATCAGCACCACGTCGTCCTGCTCGATGCCGGAGGCGGTGGCCACGCCGGGCACCGTGCGGATCGTGCTCTGCGTCGACGTGTGGATGAACAGCTTGCCGTTGCGCCAGTAGGCCATGGAGCTGCGCGGCTCCATCGGCGCGTGCGGCGTCGACTGGACGACGAACGTCTCGTCGACGACGAGCGCCGCTTCCTTGAGCCCGGCCTCGACGTCGCCGTACTGCCACTGCTCGGGCACTTCGCCCATCGGCAGTTGTCCCATCGCCGGCCTCTGCGAAGACTCTGCTCGGTCCACTTGAGCGTCTTGATCGACGGCGCAGGCCCGCCACCGCCCGGACCGCCGCGGCCTTCGCCACGCCACGCCTTCGCCACGGCCCTCACCGCCGCGGCCTGTCGCCGCGCGCATGTTTTCCGGCGAGGTCCCCGGCCGCGCGCCGTCGCCGCGCGCCGGGCCTCGCCTCGTCCGGAACCAGAAGGAGCAGGCGGCGCGGGATACCAGACATTGCCTTCCGCGCGCGCGTTCGGCCCGTTGGGACGCAGGCTGTCGAGCGGATCGCACACGAACGGCAGCAGCTCCCACTGATCCGGATGCGCTCGATCGCGTCGGCCGCCGTCAGCTCATCGACCGCCGCGACCGCCAGGATGGGCTCGCCCTGGTAGTGCGGCTCGTTGGTCAGCCCACGTTCGGCGCCCGGCGGCAGCGGCCCGGTGGGCGCCGGCATGTCGTCGGCGGTGAGGATGCCTTCACGCCCGGCATCGCCAGCGCCTCACTCAGATCCATGCTGCGCACGCGCGCGTGCGGCAGCGGGCTGAGCAGCAGCTTGCAGAAGAGCATGCCGTCGGCGCGGAAGTCTTCCGCGTACTTGGCCTGCCCCATCACTTTGGCGACGAGATCCTGTGTTTGATAGTTCTGGCCGATGTATTTGACGGGAGGCATCAGTTTGTCGTCGCGCTGCCGCGCGAAAGTTCGGCGCCCCGCATGAGCGCCGTGAGAATTTTCTGATAGTCCTGGCACCGGCACAGGTTGCCCGAAACCCCGTGCGCGAGCTCGGCCTTCGTGGGATTGGGATTCTGTTTGAGGTACCCGACCGTGGCCATGATGAACCCCGGCATGCAGAACGCGCACTGGAAACCGTGCTCGTCGATGACGCCCTGCTGCACCGGATGCAGTTTGCCCGAGGCGTCAGCCAGCCCTTCGATGGTCACGACCTGCTTGCCACGCACCGTGTGTGTGAGCACCGAGCATGAATAGTGCGACACCCCGTCGATCAGCACCGTGCAGGCGCCGCACTCCGACCGATCGCAGCCGAGCTTCGTGCCCGTGAGCCCCAGCTTGTAGCGCAGCGTCATCGCCAGCGTTTCCTGCTTCATCACGTCGACGCGGCGCGCCTGGCCGTTGACGTTCAGCGTGATGAGCCGCTCGACGGCGCCGGCGCCGGACTGCCCCTGCAGCAGCGCGGGGCCGCGGAACAGATAGCTCGACGATGCGGCGACCGCGCCGGTCGCGATGACACCCTTGATGAACTGCCTGCGGGTAACCTCTTTGGGAAGGAAGCTCGTCGTCACTGTTCTACCCGTTCGCTTTGGGGGCGGTTTGGAGCAGATTACACCAGAATGCGTGGCCAGAGCGACAAATAAGAAGAGCCGGGCCGCGCGCCGCAGCGCACGACCCGGCTCGATGGTTCTCAGTTCTCGGTGCTCAGTTCTCAGTTCCAGCCAACGAACGGAGAACCTAGAACCGAGAACCGCTATTTCAGCGCCGCCGGCCGCCCGAACACGGCGGGGTCGATCTTCTGGTTCAGCCTGATCTCCTTCAGGTTCATCGTCGTCCGTCCGTCGAGCCAGGCAAACGTCCAGGTGTGCGGCAGGCGGATGCCGTCCACCTCGCGGTAGTCCGCGTAGTCAATCATGATGGGGACGCGCCCGATCGGCGACGGCGCCATCCGCACCACGCGCACCAGGAGGCCATTCTCTGCGTCGAAGAACAGCTTGGCGACGAGGCCGCGCTGCCCCATCCCCTGCACCACCTTGACGGGCCGATCGTTGACCACCTCGGGCGGGCCGACCTTCACGTCGGTCAGCACCTTGGTGACCTGGAGCGGGAACGCCAGCTGCGCGTCGAGCCGCGCACCGTCGAGCTCGCCGCCCGCCAGCTGATACTGCTCGACCACCGCGTGCGGCACCGAGACCCAGCCCGTGGTGCCGTCGAATGTCCGCGTCTCGTCGCCGCGATTCGACGGGTCTTTCGGGAAGCTCACGATCGTCGCGCGCTTGTCGGGCGCCTGCGCGTAGTAGCGAACCAGCGCCGCTCCGCCCAAGCCGCCAAAGCCCTGCGCGCTTCCGGTGCCGGTGATGCTCGTCACGGTCGCAAGCCGCTTGGCGCCGCCGATGGCCTCGATGTACTTGTTAAAGATCTCCGACGGCGCCGGCTCGCCCGAGAACGACTGCCGGAACACGTCGTCGCTTTCCAATCGCGGCGTCCCGTAGACGTCGAACTCGATGTCGGGCGTGACGCTCGGAAAGTCGCGTCCGCGATGGCACGTCCAGCACGTCACCAGCTGTCGCCCACCGAAGTTGTTCTTGTTGATCGCCTGCGTCATCAGCACCATCCGCCGCGCGACCACCTTGCGCGGCAGCGAGTCGGACGCCCAGTCGACCGCATCGGTGCCGGCGCCATCGTGGCAGCTGTCGCAGCACATGCTGAGCGCCGCCGACATGGCGCCCATCGTCCCCATGAAGTCGTCGACGGTGATGCCTCTGAGCACGCGGACGTTCTTGAAGACGTCTTCGACCATCTGCGGCTTGGCGCCGGCGGCAGCCCTGCGCAGCAGGCGGGGCGGGCACCGTGGGCGCCTGAGCGGCCGGAGCGGCCTGTGCGAAGACATCAGGATGACCGGCCGGCAGCGTCGCCTCGGCGATCGTTGCCGGTGTGGCGACGACCTCGGCGGGCGCAGCGGTTTCCGCTCGCGGAACAATGCGCGCAGCACCGACTCCAGCGGCCACCGCAGCGCTCGTCACACCGAGCATCATCATGATGGTGGCGACGTGGCGTCTAGGTATCTTCATTTGGCGGTCCCCTTTTCCTGGCTGTAGCTGAACGTCACCTCAGCGGCGGCACCGGCCTTGACGTCGACGGTCTGGGTCAGCTCTCCCAGCCGTTCGTGCCACACGCGAATCGTGCGCCGTCCCGGCGGCACGTTGGCGATGGTAAACGATCCGTCCTCGCCGCTCACGTCGAAGTACGGATGGTCCACGACCGCCACGTACGACACCATCCATCGGTGGAGGTCGCACGTGAGCTTGATCAGCTCCTCTGATTTCAGGACGACATCGTAACGCATTCCGGCCGTGGGCTGCGCAATGTTGAACGCGTTCGCCCCGGTCGACTGGCTGCGCACGTTGTGCAGCAGCATGTCGCCATTCGTCACGCGCAGCGTCTGCCCGACGCGGGCGCCGACGACGCGCGGAACGAAGAAACAGCCGCGCTGATCGATGACCACGGGCTGCGTGGGTGGCGGCGTCTTCGGAAACGTGCCCTCGACCTTGACGAGCGCGCCGGAGAGCCCGCCGTTCGCGCTCACCACCGTCACCATGTCCACCGGGCGCTTGCCCTTGTACATCGTGGAGCACATCGGATCCACCCCCATGCGCACGACCACGTTGCCCGGTTCCTTCCCGGTCACTTGCACTCTCCCCTTGATCGTCCCGCCCACACCCGCGCCGCGCTGCGCATGCCCGGGCGCAATCAGGAACAGGAGGCAAACAGCAAGCAACAGGACGGGGCGCAACACTTCAGTTCTCACTGTTCTCAGTTCTTACTTTCTACTTTTTACTTTCTTCCTACTTCTTCATGCTGGGCGCCGCCGCTGGTTTCTTGTTTTCAGGATACCAGTGCAGCACGTGGCAGTTCTCGCACACCATGTCGAGCTTCTCGCCCGCGTCGGACAGCCCCTGGACGCTCCGCGCATCGATCTGCTTGATCGTTTCGACGGCGATGTCGTGCAGCGCGGCCGAATGCTTGGCCCACTGCTCGGGGTTGTCCCGGATGATCTTCGCGACCTCCTCCGGCTCGAGCTCAATGCCGGGGTTCTTGGACTTGAACCCCGGCCGGGCGACCTGGCGACCGGGCATCTGCAGCAGATTCGACGCCTCGGCGATCGTGACGGCCGCATTACGTACCGCCTGCCACTCTTCGTCGGTGCGGGGCTGCCTCTCCTCGACACCCTCCCTGCTGATGATGGTCGCAACGGAGTTCCAGAGCGTGTCCGCCTGCGGGTCGATCATCGCCAGCATGAGGTCCTGAATACTAGCGGTGAGCCGGTGTGTGGGTTCGGGTGTCGGCGGCCTTTCTGGCGCGCGGTTGCAACTGGAGAGAACGATGAGTGCGAGGGCGGCGAACGGCTTGAGACACTTCAGCATATCAGGCCCATTATTGGGACCGGCCACAACGGCTCCAACTGAAGAATGTCTGAACTTGAAGCGCCGGCGACGTGCGCCGGGGTTTCGCCATCGAAACCCCGGACGCCACGTCGTCAGCTCGAGTAGAGGGACCGCTTACTTCGCCGGAGCGGCTCCAGGCGCTTCGGGCTGGCCGGTGCCGGTCGAACCCATGAACAGGGTGCGGCCGTCGGCGAACGTCAGGTTGCGTCCGCTGCCGGTGTTCGAGCCGTCCTTCGCCTGGAAGCCTTCCACGATGATCTCGGTGCCGGGTGGCAGCGAGGTCTTCGAGAAGCCGCGGCGGAGCATCGCGTTGGGCGCAGCCGCCTCGATCATCCACGGCGTCACTTTGCCGTCCTCGCCCTTGACCTCGATGTGGACCCAGGCATGCGGGTTCACCCAGTCCATCTTGGTCACGGTCCCTCTGAGCTTGATCGGCCGGTTGGCGTCGAACTCCGAAGAAAACGCGTGATGGGCGGAGAACTTCCCGCTGGCCAGGATTAGGCCTGCCCCAAGAACCAACATGAATACTTTCGATCTCATGGAAAACCTCCTCCACATCTCCGCAGGGTGCAGTCAAACCACGCGCTGTGTGGACGCCAGAATCCTATCATAAACTACGTGTACGTCCAGATGCACCGTTTGCCCGAAATGACCCTGGCGCGCCCCGGGGAGGGACACCCACCCTTCCGCGCGAGTGCTGGTCGTCGAAGACGAGCTCAAGGTCGCCGCGGCCCTCTGCGAGGGGCTCCGGGGAGAACAGTATGCCGTCTCGGTGGAGCACAGCGCAGAAGGGGCGTTCCGGCGTCTGGACGCCCAGCCCTTCGACCTGGTCCTGCTCGACCGCAAGCTGCCGGACGGCGACGGCCTCGGCATCTTGCAAGCGATTCGCCGGCGCGGCGTGAGGACACACGTGCTGCTGTTGACGGCGCGCGACGCGGTGACCGATCGCGTGTCGGGACTCGACGCGGGCGCCGACGACTACCTGGTGAAGCCCTTTGCCTTCACCGAACTGCTCGCGCGCATCCGCGCGTTGCTCCGCCGCGGCTCGAGCGGCGCCGACGTCTTGAGCGTCGGGGATCTCACGCTGAACCGTCTCACGCGCAAAGTGTCGCGCGCTGGGCGGCCGATCGATCTCACTGCGCGCGAGTTCGAGCTGCTCGCTCACCTGATGCAGCACGAGGGTCAGGTCGTGTCGCGCGAGACGCTGGGGCGCGAAGTGTGGACGGAGACCGCGCGTTCGACGACGCTCGACAACGTGATCGACGTGCACATCGCGCGGCTGCGCCGCAAGATCGACATGGCGGACATGCCCAAACTGATTCAGACCATGCGCGGCGTCGGCTTCGTCGTCCGCGAGGAGCTTCCATGAAGTCGACCTCACCGCGCCGTGCCGTGCGCGTGTCGCTCACGCTGTGGTACGTCGGCGCCATGCTGATCGTGCTCGGCGTGTATGCATCGGGCGTCTTCTTGTTCGTCAGCCGAAACTTGTCGAACTCGCTCGACGAAGAGCTGAAGGGCGACTTCGAGTGGGCGGCGGAAATGGCCGAGCAGCGGCCGGACGGATCGCTCACGTGGTTCCAGGGGCCGCACGCGACCGGCGAAGACGGACCGTGGCTGCAGGTCTGGGCGCCGGGAGGCGAACGGCTGTACCAGACGCGCGTCGCGGGCCACCAGGCCGTGGAAGGCGATGCGCAGCTCGCGGCGAATGCGACGGGCGCGATCGTCGTCGTCCCGACGCCGAACGGGATCTACCGCGTGCTGTCGGGCCGCGCCACGGTGGCCGAGCGCCCGGTCGTGCTGCAGGTGGCGCGCCCCGAGTCGGCGATGCGCCAGGAGCTCTGGATGCTCGGCGCCATCCTGATCTTCGGTCTTCCCTTGGGCATTGGCGTGGCCGGCGTCGGCGGCTACACGCTCGCCAAGCGCGCGCTCGCACCGGTGGAGCGGATGGCCGACCGGGCGCGATCCATCACCGCCGCGCGCCTCAGCGATCGGCTGCCCGTCGACAACGCGAACGACGAACTGGGCAAGCTCGCAACGGTCTTCAATGAGACGCTCGCACGGCTCGAGTCGGCGTTCGGCCAGATGCAGCGCTTCACGGGCGACGTGTCGCACGAGCTGCGCACGCCGCTCACCGCGATTCGGAGCGTGGGCGAAGTGGGGCTGCTCAGCCGCCACGACGAGGAAGGCTACCGGAGCATCATCAGCAGCATGCTCGAGGAGGCCGATCGGCTGAACTCGCTCGTCGATCGCCTGCTCACCTTCTCGCGCGCCGAGGCCGGCACGGAGCGCCTGACGTTCGAACCGATCAACCTCGGCGAGCTGGCCGAAGATGTCGTCAGCCACTTGAGCGTGCTCGCCGAAGAGAAGCAGCAGAGGCTGACGCTCGAGCGCGCGTCCTCCGCAAACTGTCTCGGCGATCGCGTGATCCTCAAACAGGCGCTCATCAACCTGGTGGACAACGCCATCAAATACACTCCGGCGTCCGGCTCGATCCGCGTCCGGGTCGCGCGATCGCCCGAAGGCGCGCTCGTCACGGTCACCGACGACGGGCCCGGCATCGCGGCGGAGCCGCAAAAGCGCATCTTCGATCGGTTCTATCGGGGAGACGAGCCGCAGGCCCCTGACGCCGTCGGCATGGGCCTGGGGTTGTCGATCGCGCGCTGGGCGGTCGAAGCCAACGGCGGCAAGCTGAGCGTGAGCTCGGCGAACGGCAGCGGCAGCAGCTTCGGCATCATCCTGCCGGCGCGCTGATCGTGATCAGAGCGCGAGCAGCACGATCGCGAGCGCCGCGGCAATTCCCGCCACCTGCCACCACAGCTCGGCGCGCTGCCTCATCAGCAGAGTGCCGACGCACAGCAGCGCACCGGCGGCAATCAGAAATCCCTGATAGATTTCCCGATTGCTCTCTTCGACGCGCGCCGCCGACGTGCGTCCCCTGACGGCACGCATGATGGTGAGCGCAATATCGCGGTCGGGCTGGCGATCGATTTCGAAGTAGTCGCCGCCGCCGGCGTTCGCGATCGCGCGCAGCGACTCGCGGTCGAGCGCCGATCGAAACGGCGTCTCTGCCGGCTTCACGCCCGTCGGCTCGGGGATGACGCCACCCACGGTCGTGCCAATGCCGACGACATAGATTGGGATCTCGCGCGCGCGCACGGCGTCAATGGCAATGCGCACGTCGCCGCTCCACGCCTGGCCGTCGGTCACGACGACGAAGGCTTTCGGGTTGGGCTTGCCGCCAAAGAGCGCCTCGTCGCGGGCGATCAGCTGCAGCCCCCAGTAGATGCCCTCCATGATGTTGGTGTCCCAGGTCGGGTCGTCCTCGAGGCGGAACGGCGAGCGCTCGCCGAGATGGTCGAGGAAGAAGAAGAGCGCGTTGGGATCCGACGTCAGGCGCAGCTGCGGCGCGGCGATGTGCGCGAACAACGCGAGCGCCGCGCGATCGCCGTTGCGCCAGGCGAGCGAATCAGCGAACGTCCGCAGGAACCTCACCGACCGGCGCCACCGATCGGGCTTCGAGTCCCTGACGTACATCGAGGCTGAGCCGTCCTGCAGGAAAATGACGTCGATGCCGCCGCGCGTGACGCCCGTGACGCGCGCCTGCGGACGCGCGAGCGCGCCGATGCAGAGACTGGACGCGAGAAGGACGAAGAACCAGAACCCGAGATCGCCGAAGCGCGAGTAGCGTGCCGGCGCCGGCGCCACGTGCGCGCGTGCGAGCCGCTTGACGCTGGCGCGCCGCCGCAGGACGCGCCACGCCAGCAACAGCATCAGCGCGCCCGGCACGGCGAGCAGCTGGAGGAAGAACGGCTGCGCGAACGTCAGCGTGCCGAGATCGACTGACGGCATCACTCTACTGAATGCCGCACCATTGATGATTGCCAGATGGTTAGATTGTCAGAGTGTTGGCAGATTGGAAGAATCATCCTTCTGACTTCTCGCCTCGACAACACTCTGACAATCTGACCATCCCACAATCTCTCAATGGGAAATGCACTAGCCCTTGCGCTGGATTCGCAGCCCTTTGCCGGCGTTGGCCTTGTCGATCTCCTGCACCTCGAGAGGCACGAGCGTCTTGAAGTCGGTCTTGCGCTGCTGCGACGTGTCCTCGCCACCCCCGCGGCGGCCGAGCGGGCCGTCCTGCTCGATCGTCGGCAGCGGCGCCTTGCCGCGCGTCTTCTCCACCTCATCGCGCAGGCGTTGGAGATATTCGAAGTTGAATGCGGCGTCGTCGCGCCGCGGCGCGTTCTTCAGCACGGTCAGGTACCCGGCCATGCCCGCGTTGAGCGCGGCGATGATCGATTCGCGATCGGTGGTTTCGCCAACGCGCGCCCGGAACAGCGCGTTGGCGACCACCATCTGCAGATCGACGTTCTCCACGGGAACGGCGGCCACGGGATCGCCTTCCGGCGCCAGCGCGCCGTACTCTTCCTTCCAGTAGCGCAGCGTCGCCCGGCGGGTCCTCACGTCGTTGAGCCAGGCGCCGCTGACGCCGGGAATCCGGCTCGCCCGCTCGAAATAGCGCTCGGCGCGCGCGAATGTCTCGTCCGCGCGATCGAACTGCTGCGCCGCCACCTCCTGCTCCGCGCGCGCGAGATCCCTCAACAGGTACCCCCCGTTGAGACACGCCGCCCCCGCCAGCGCCGCCAACGCCGCGCCCACGAGAGACCGCACCGGGATCGCCATTCTGTTCCTCCCTACCTGACGGACCTACGAACTCATTTGAACGAACCGCTCTACGGAAACGTGGTGAACGATTGCACGCCCAGCTTCAATGCGGCTGCGGACAGCCACGCGAGCGCCGCGATGAGTGCGTAGCCCGCAAACCGCGGTCGCTGCACCGTGTACTCGCGCCTGTCGATCTGTCCCGCAGACAGCCTGTCGATGTCGCGCAGCGCGCGAAGGAGGCTCGGCTCGTCGTGCGCCGGGTAGAAGCGGCCGCCGGTGCTTTCGATGGCGGGCTGCCAGATCTTGTCTTCCCTCACTTTGCCGAGCTCCATGCCCGCCGCGATGCGCACCATGTGAACGGGGATGCGCTGCTTGCGCGCGTTGCCCATCACCTCGGCCATCGGCCGTCCGTCGAGCGTGATCGCGTCGTCGCGGCCGTCGGTGAACAGAATGGTCGTGTTGCCGGCCGCCTCGAGAAAATCAAAGGCGCGGAACAGGTTCTCCGCCTGATCCACGCCGCGCAGAATGGTGGTGCCGGCGTCCTCAATCCGACCCCAGTTGCGCCCGTCGCCAACGAGCTTGAGGCTCGTGAGCACGCTCTCGTAGTCGGTGGTGAATGGCGTGATGACGAACGCCTGGTTGCCGAACTCGATGATCGCGATGAGGTCGCGATAGGGGCCCGCCATGCGCATGCGGACGAAGCGCTCGGCGGCGGCCACGGAGGTGTAGAAGGCGCGTCCTTCGCCGACGCCGAGCGACTTGGACTCGAACTTGGTCGTCATGCTGGAGGAACCGTCGAGCACGAGCGCGATCCGCCGGCCGGGGTACGAGACGTCTTCGCGCGTAAACGACGTGCGCGGATCGGCAAGCGCGACGGCAAAGAACGGCAGCCCCGCCAGAAACAGCACCACCGGCGCATGGCGCGTGCCGGCAAGAACCGACTGTCGCAGGACCGGCAGCACCGCCGGCAGAGCGACGTGCCCGCGGCCGGGCCGCCGCGCGACGAGGCCCCGCGCGAGGAGCACGAGCAGCGCAGAGGCGAGCAGCGCGACGAACACCAGCAGCGCGTTCTCGGCGGCATAGAACGTGAGCTCCTGCCACTGCAGTCCCAGCCATTCGGCAAGCGTTCCGCGAAGGCCGACGAGCACCTCTCTCATCGAAGCGAGGCTCCCTGGCCGCTCTCCGTCGCGCGCGACCAGAACGGCACCCGCACAAATGGCTGCACGCGGCTGCGCAGCCGTCGCATCGCACTGGCGCCGCTTTCGAGCGCGCCTGCCAGCGACGTCGGATCGAGCACTCCACCAGAGCTGTAGAGCGCGGCCGTGAACACGCGCATCGCCTGATCGATCTGTTCGAGCGTCGATCGCACTGCAGGGTCCGCCGCTGCCGGGGTGGCGAGCGCGCGCGTGATCGCCGCCGGCGTGGTCGGCGCCGAGACGAGCGCGCGCTTGCGGCCGAGGAACCCGCGGCGCATCACGACCTGACCGGTCTGCGGTTCGGCATTACGGCCGGCGGCGAACTGCGAAACGGTACGGTCGATCGCCACCGCGGCCGCAATGCGCAGCACCGCGAGCGCGCGCGACGCGAGCGCGTCGGTCCAGCCGTTTCGGGCGTCGGCTTCGATTCGCCGGATCTCGCGCAGGCAGCCGCCCATCACGGCCGCGGTCGACAGCCGGCGCTCGACGCGGCCGGTCCGCTGGCGGTACTCGCCGGCAACTTTCCGCACGGCAAGGCCGACGAACACGAGCGCGAACGCGAAGAAGATGCCGGCGCCCATGAAAGCGCCGCGGCTCAGCGACAGCAGCCGCTGGGGAGAGCCGAACGAGTCAGCCGACGTGTCGCGAATCCCGCGCGCAGCGCGCGGTACGGTCGACAGCACGCGCACCGGCAGTGCCGGCAACACCAGCGAGCGCGGCGGCCCGACGGCTTCGCCGGTGGCGGCCGATTCCGTGGCGTAGGCGATCCGCACGCTCGGGATCGCGACGTCCTGCCCGAAGAGTCCTTCCTTGAGCAGCCGAACGGTGTACTCGTGCTGGAAGTAGCGCCTCGGCGGAAACTGCAGCTCGGGGTGTGCGGTTGCGGCCACGACCTCGAAGGGCGCCACCTGCAGCGCGGCAACGTCGAACTGCTTCGGATCGGGTACGGCCCGCACTTCGCCGCTCTCGAGCACGCTGCAGGTGAGCGTCACCTTGAACTGCTCACCGACGATCACCGCGTCCTTGTCGGCCTTCCACCAGCACGCGATCGGCTCAGCGGACAGGTCGGGGCCGGCTGCCACGGCCGTCTGCCCCTGCACGGACACACATGCACCCACGATGCACGCCAGGAATGCCGCCGCGGATCGCCTGAAGTCTGTCATCGCACTTTCTGCAGGCGCCTGTCGCCCATGAACTGGACGAGCGCCGTCTCCATCTGCCATGGATCGATGCCGACGTCCACGAGCTCCAAATCGACGTCGCGCGCCACGCGTCGGATCTCGGCCTGCCAGTCGCCGATGTGGGCGGCCATCCGCTGGAACTCGCGGCGCGACACGACGCGTGTGCGTCCTGTCTCGACGTCGATCGCGTCGATCCATCCCGCCGCCACCGGCGGCAGTTCGAAGGCGAAGCGGCCGTCGATCATCACCAGGAACACGTCGTGCGCGACGTTCAACTCGCTCAGCCTTCTGATGAAGTCAGACGCACCGTCGAACAGAAAGTCTGAGATCACCGGCACGAGCGAGGCCTGCCGCAGGTGGCGGATCGCGTCGGTCACCTCGGGCCCGTCCTCGCCCGCGCCCTTCGAGACCAGCCGCTCGTACAGATCGAGGCAGTAGAGCACATGCGGTTTGCCAAGGGAGGGCCTCGCCCATTGCCGCTGCCGTCCCTTGTCGTCGAAGGCGATCAACCCGAACGAATCCTGGAGCAGCGCCGACGACAGCCCGATGGTCGCGATCGCGCGCGCCACGATCGACGCGATGGTCACGCCGTTGGCGCCGCATCGCGTCGAGAGCGACGCATCGGCGGCCGCGATGACGGAGGCCGTGCTCATCTGCTCGAACTCGCGGATGATCATCGGACTGAAGTTCGTCAGCGACGACTGCGCCCAGTCGATCGACGACAGCCGATCGCCCGGCTCCCAGTCGCGCACGCCCACGAAGTCGAACCCCGATCCTTTCACCTTGCTCGCGTGCGGGCCCAGCGTCAGATCTTTCATCCGCTTGAGGATGAAGAGCTCGATCTCGGCGACGTGCGTGAGATCGACGAGCGCCGGCTCCGCCTTCACCGTCTTCACGGCACCGGCACGGCGTCGATAATGTTCTCGACGACCATCTCCACGCTGATGCCGTGGCTCGCCGCGTGCGGGTTCAGCCACACGCGATGGCCCAGCACGTATATCGCCAGGTCCTGAATATCCTCGGGCTGCACCTCCGCGCGGCGCCCGATCAGCAGCGCCCACACCTTCGCGAGGCGTCCCCAGCAGATCGTCGCCCGCGGCGACCCGCCCAGATCGACGTACTTCTCGACGAGCTCGGCCGGCGATCGATGGTGCCAGCCGGTCTCGCGGCTGAGCGGCCGCGTCGCGCTGACGAGCCGCTGAATGTAGGTCGCGAGCCGCTTGTGCAGGTACACCTCGCGCGAGATCGCGCCGCGCAGCTCGATGATGCGCTCCTTCGACATCAAAGGCTTGAGCCGGACTTTCTTGAAATCGAAATCGACGAGCTTCTCTTCTTCCTCGGCGGGCAGATACGAGATGTTCACCATGATGGCGAACCGATCGGCCGCGGCCTCCGACAGCGGAAACGTCCCCTGCCCCAGCTCGACGGGATTCATGGTCGCGATGGCGAAGCTGAACAGCGGCAGCTTGTAGGTGGTCTTGCCGACGGTGACGGTGCGGTCCTGCAGTCCTTCGAGAAACGCGCTCTGCGATTTCAGCGGGATGCGGTTGATCTCGTCGAGCAGGATCACTTCGGCAGACGCCAGCGGACCGAACTCGGTGACGAGCTCTCCAGTCGAGGGATTGATCATCTGGAAACCGACGATCTCGTTCGGCTGGAGATCGGCGCGTCCCTGCAGCCGCGCGAACTTCGCGTTGCTGATCGCGGCGAGGATGACGCCGAAGAACGTCTTCCCCACGCCGGGCACGCCGCGCAGCAGCAGATTGCCCGCGTTGACCTGGCGCTGCTCTTCGTTGTCGTACGTCGTCGGAATCTCCGACATCAGGACGACGTTCGCGAGCGCCTTCTCGATGTCGTAGCCCACGAGGGCCTTGCTGCCCTCGGCGATAATTGCGTCGTGAAACTGGATGGCGTCCTGCAGGTCAGGATGCATGCATCCCTACCGCGCGGCCGTCCTGAACGTCAGCGTCACCCAATACGACTCCCAATCGACGTGCGGCGAGCCCGGCACCGCCGGCCGTCGCATGAAAATCGCGTGGATGAGCCACGGGCCCGCGGTTCGGCAGGTTGAACGTGGCGCGTCCCTCCGCGTCGGTTCTCGCGTTGAGCTGCGCCTTCCCTGACGATGCGCCGAGCACGGCTCCTGCGATCGGCTTGCCCTCGACGAGAAACTGCACGACCAGCGGCTCGCCCGTCTGAAGCAGCGTGGGATCGGACGCGGGGACGAACTCTCCATCATGACCGACGGGCGCCGTCACATACGGCGCCGCGCGTTCGCCGTTTCGGACGATGACCTTCGAGTAGCGCCCGAAGCGCTCGCGCACGGGGATCTGGGTCTGCCCGAGCCGCGCGCGTTCCGCGAGCACGTGGTCGAGCCCTTCCTCTTCGAGGTAGGTGTTGAACTCGTCGGCGGGCTGCGCGAGGACGCGCGTCTTGACCGTCATCAGGCCGAGATAGGCTCCAGGCCGACTCCATCGCGAACGCTCGTCGCAATCGATCGCCCTTGCTGCCGAAACGACTTGGGTCGTGCCGTCGACCTTGACTACGCCTGCCCGGCCCGAGCACGCGCCAGGTGTCGACACCCGCGGGAATCGCCCAGTCGTTCACGACGGGAAACGCGTCGCCCACGCTGCCGATGATCGTGACGCTCTTCGCCGCGGGCCGCAGGCTGCCACTCCGACGGCGCAAGCCAGAAGTCGTGCGCGCAAAGCGGGACTGCCGCGATGAACACCGCGGCCGTGCACGCCAGCACTCGTCTCATGTCACTCAATCATACAGCGCGCCGGATCGCGATTTCTGAAGAGCCGGTCAGACTTCCGGTAGACTCGCCGAGCGATGAAGCGTCCGCGCGCTCGGATCGACCGGACTGGCGTCACACCCATCGGACTGGGACTCGCGGCGCTCGGCAGGCCTGCCTACATCAACCTTGGCCGCGATCGCGATCTCGGCGACGACCGCGATGTCGGCGTGATGGAGCGTCGATGCCACGCGATGCTGGACGTCGCCGCGGCGGTCGGCATCCGCTACGTGGACGCCGCGCGATCGTACGGATACGCGGAGAGCGTTTCTCTCGTCGTGGCTCAGCGGGCCCGCCAAACGGGATCAGGCGTCGCGAGCCATGACGATCGGCTCCAAGTGGGGCTACCGCTACGTAGGCGGCTGGCAGCGCGATGCGGCCGGTGCACGAAGTGAAGGATCACTCGGTCGACATGCTGCGCCAGCAGATCGCCGAAAGTCGCGAGCTCCTGGGCAGCCGCCTGCGGCTCTATCAGATTCATTCCGCAACGCTCGAGAGCGGCGTGCTCGACGATCGCGACGTGCTGAACGAGCTGGCGCGGCTTCGCGCCGGCGGTCTCGCGATCGGGTTGTCCGTCAGTGGACCGGAACAGGGCGCCGTGATTCGACGCGCGCTCGAAGTCACGGTCGACGGCGTCCATCTGTTCCAGACCGTCCAGGCCACCTGGAATCTGCTCGAGCCTTCGGCGGGCCCTGCGCTCGCCGACGCGAAGCAGCGGGGATGCGGCGTCATCGTCAAGGAAGGACGTCGCCAACGGGCGACTGACCGACGTCGGAGACGTGGCCGGAGGCCTCGCCGCGGTTGCGAAGGCAGACCGGCACGCACTGTCGACGCGCTTGCTCTGGCTGCGGTGCTCGCTCAGCCGTGGGCGGACGTGGTGCTCTCCGGCGCCGTCACGGCCTCTCAGCTACTGGCCAATGTCCGGGCCGCTGGAGGTCGCCGGCGACTCCATCGACTGGCCCACGCTCGCCGAGCCGCCGGCCGAATACTGGAGCCGCCGCAAGGCCCTGTCCTGGGGATGAGCGGTTCTCTTTCAACGTCTTGCAACACGGCCGAACTTGTGACAATGTTGCGCTCGCTCAATCAATTCATCTGTTTGTTTGGTTCTTTTAAGGACACGTGTAATCACACGGAGGCACGCACTATGAGCATCACCAGGTTCCAGGCGATTCTGCTTGTTGTTACTCTCGCTGGCTTCGTGGCCTTGTCCGAGATGAGGCCGACTGGCCAGGCCCCCGCCGGCAACGGCGGCGAAGGCGCGGCGCCGGCGCGCGGCGGACGGGGCGCCGCGGCGGCTGCACCGCTTGCCAATGGCACCAATCCGGCGGAGATCGAAGCCAACCTGAAAAAGGTTCAGCACGGCCCACAACTGCCGCACAAGCACGTGGCCAACTGGCCGACAGCTGCCGAAGGGCTACAACACGGGTGAAGGCGGCGGAGTCGACATCGACGCGCAGGGAAACGTCTGGTTCGCCAATCGCGGCCACTGGCCGATCATGCAGTTCGACAGGACCGGCAAGATGCTGCAGGCCTGGAGCCACGGACGCCGTCCGCGGTATCGCCGGGCGTCGGACGCGGCATCCATGGAATCGGCGTGGACGTGGACGGCAACGTCTGGACGACCGATCGCGAGGGCAGCATCATCTTCAAGTACAACCGTGAAGGCCGGCTGTTGATGACGCTCGGCAACCGCATGGGTAGCGCGAACGGGAACTTCAGCAAGAGCGGATTCGACCAGCCGACGAACTTCGCGAACCTCGCGAACGGCAACGTACTGATTTCCGACGGCTACGGCAACGCGCGCGTGGTCGAGTACACCCGGGACGGCGATTACGTGCGCCAGATCGGCGGCGTCAGGGGCGCCGGCGATCAGCAGATGAACACGGTGCACGGCGTGACGGTGGACAACGACGGCCGCATTTACATCGCCGACCGCGGCAATTTCCGCGTGCAGGTCTACGACAAGGACGGCAAGTTCATCACGCAGTGGACCGACGTCGGCCAGCCCTGGGACCTCGCATTCGCCTCGAAGGAAAATGCGATCTACATGGCCGACGGCTGGGTCAATCGCATCATCAAGCTCGACCTGAACGGCAAGGTGCTGGGCGAGACGTCGCGCTGGGGCAAGGGCCCTGGCGAGCTCGACTACGCGCACGCGATTGCGGTGTCGCCGGACGGCGCTGAGATCTACGTCGCGGAGATCAAGAACTGGCGCGTCCAGAAGTGGGCTCGATAATCCTGTAACCCTTTGGGCTCCGGACTCCAGGCGTCAGTCCTGGGGTCCGGAGCTTGAAACCCAACCCGATCGACCTCACATAACCTCACCATGGATGGCTACGATCGCCGAGCCTTCCTGACGCACCTCGGCACGATCGGATTGTCGGCCCTCATCCCACGTGGCGGCGCATCGTCTGTTTTCGCGCAGTCGCCCACGGCAGTGCGGCCGCCCTGCATCGACGTTCATCACCATCTCGCACCGCCTGCCTGGGTGGCTGAGGTCTCCGGCCGCCCACTGCTGAATCCGGCGTCGGCGAAGTGGACATTGACGCAGTCGCTCGAAGACATGGATCGCGGCGGTGTGGCCGCGTCTGTGCTCTCGGTGACGAACCCCGGCCTGGCATTCGGCGACGCGGCGGCGGCGCGGCGGCTCGCCCGCGCGTGCAAC
The DNA here is from genome assembly GCA_963725105.1 of uncultured Acidobacteriota bacterium. Classification (GTDB taxonomy): domain Bacteria; phylum Acidobacteriota; class Vicinamibacteria; order Vicinamibacterales; family CAVVIG01; genus CAVRXZ01. The sequence goes on along the minus strand of CAVRXZ010000027.1, from coordinate 287,264 downwards.
GACTTCACGGCCAGGATCGTTCGCGATCATCCCACACGCTTCGGCATGTACGCATCTCTGCCAATGCCGGACGTCGATGGCTCGCTGAGCGAGATTGCGTACGCGTATGACACCCTCAACGCAGATGGGATCGCCCTCTTCACGAGCTACGCCGACGGCTGGCTCGGCAATCCCGCGTACCGGCCGGTAATGGAAGAGTTGAATCGGCGCCGCGCCGTCGTTCACGTTCATCCGACGGCTGCAGAATGCTGCCGCAGTCTGTCGTACGCGCCCGGACTGCTGCCGTCGGTGATCGAATACGGCACCGACACCAGCAGAGCGATCGCCGGAGTGGTCATGAGCGGCGACGCGGAACGCTTTCCCAACATCCGCTTCATCTGGTCGCACGCGGGCGGCTCCATGCCGTTTCTGGCCGGACGCTTCGAAAACGGCGTGCGGAACATGAAGGATCGATTCCCGGAGGGCGTGACGCCGTTGCTGAAGAAGTTCTTCTACGATGTCGCCGGTGCCTTCAACCGTGGCGCAATGACGTCGCTCCTCGAGCTCGTCTCCCCCGCACAGGTCCTCTTCGGCACCGACTTCCCCGCCGCGGGAGCGCCCAGCGGCGCCGTGGCAGCTGCGTTGTCGTCGCTCAGACTGTTTCAGCCCACCGATCTCGACGCGGTCTACCGCGGCAATGCGCTGAAGTTGTTTCCGAGATTGAAGGCCTGACGCAGTTCTCAGTTCCCAGTTCCTAGGAGTTCAACTCAGGCAGGTCGCGATAGAGCTCGAGTGCGCCCGGGTTCTCGAGCGCGTCGCGGTTCGGCACCGGCTCGCCGTGAATCGCGCGGCGCACCGCCAGCTCCGCGATCTTGCCGTTTCGCGTGCGGGGGATGTCGGCCACCTGGACGATGCGTGCCGGCACGTGACGCGGCGAGGCGTGCGTCCGCACCCGCGTCCGAATTCTGTCGCGCAGCTCGTCGTCGAGATTCGCGTGTGGCGCGAGTCGCACGAACAGCACGATTCGCTCGCTTCCATCCCAGCGCTGAGCGACGGCGAGACTTTCGACCACTTCCGGCACTTCGGCCACCTGCCGGTACAGCTCCGCGGTGCCGATGCGCACGCCGCCGGGATTGAGCGTGGCATCCGATCGCCCGTGGATCACGTATCCGCCGCGCGGCGTCTGTTCGAGCCAGTCGCCGTGGTGCCAGACTCCAGGCGAACCGAGTGAAGTACGTGGCGCGATACAACGATCGCCGGCGTCGTTCCAGAACCCCAGCGGCATGGACGGAAACGGCGACGCACACACGAGCTCTCCCGGCGCACCGGAAATCGCGCGGCCGTCTTCGTCGAACACGCGGACGTCGAGGCCAAGTCCGGCCGCCTGAATCTCCCCTCGCCAGACAGGCGCGACTGGATTCCCGCCGACGAAACATCCGACGATGTCGGTGCCGCCCGACACGGATGCGAGCTGCACATCGCGTTTGATCGAGCTGTACACGTAGTCGAAGCTCTCCGCGCTGAGCGGCGAGCCTGTCGACGAAATGGTGCGCACGGAATCGAGTCGATGCGTGTCGATCGGCCCGAAGTCCCGATTTTCTGATCGTGTCGATGAACCTTGCCGACACGCCGAACATCGTCGTTTCGGAAGCGTCGGCGAGATCGAACAGGCGATTGCCGTCGGGATGCACCGGAGAACCGTCGTACAACACCAATGTGGCGTCCGACGCCAGCGCCGTGACCAGCCAGTTCCACATCATCCAGCCGCACGTCGAGAAGTAGAAAACCCGATCCGACGCGCGGATGTCGGTCTGCAACTGGTGTTCTTTCAGGTGCTCGATCAGCGTGCCGCCGGCGCCGTGGACGATGCGACTTGGGCGCGCCGGTCGTGCCGGACGTGAAAAGGATATAAAGAGGATGGTTGAAATCGAAGCGTTCGAACGCAAGCGGTTCTGACGATTCGCGCGCGAGCCACTCGTCCCAGTCTGCCGCGCTGACGGGGCCCGTCCACGTTCGGCACGCCCGCCGTTCATCGAGACAATGACGACCTCGCGCAAGGTCGAAAGCTGACGGCTGACAGCGGAGAGCTTCTCGAGGCACTCGAACTTCTGGCCGCCGTAGATGTACGCGTCGTTGGCGACCAGGACTTTCGGCGCGATCTGACCAAAGCGATCGCAGATGCTGTCGACGCCGAAGTCGGGCGAACACGACGACCAGACCGCGCCAATCGCGGCGGTCGACAACGTGGCAATGACCGCCTCCGGCACGTTCGCGACCACGCCGCACACGCGATCGCCAGGACCGACCCCGGCCCTGCGGAGCGCCGCGTGCGCCCTGCGCCACCTGGCGGCGCAGATCGGCAAAACTCAGCTCGCGGGCGCGGCCGTCCTCGGTTGTGGCGATGATGGCTGGCGCCGGCATCTGCGCGACGCAACAGGTTTTCGGTGAAGTTGAGACGGCTGTCTGGAAAGAATCTGGCGCCCGGCATGCGGTCGGCATCATCAATGACGCGCGAGCCGCGGTCTCCGATCACACCGCAGAAACTCCACACGTGCGACCAGAACGAGGGCGCGTCCTGCACGGACCAACGATGCAGTTCGCCGTAGTCGGAGACGGTGCGACGCTCGGATGCTTCAACGGCGCGTATGAACGCCGTCAGCCGTGCCGACTCAATCCGCTCGGGCGTCGGAGACCACAGCGGCTGCACCGGCGGGCTACTCGAATTTCTTGCCGCCGAGATACACGGCGGCAATCGATCGCATGTTCCTGATGTCCTGCAGGGGATCGCGGTCGAGCAGCAGCAGATCCGCAGCCTTGCCTTGCGCGATCGTGCCGAACTCCTTGTCGATACGCAGCGCTTCGGACGAACCTTTCGAGAACGACTGGATCACCTGCATGGGCGTCAATCCCGCCTCCATCATGAGCTCCATTTGCAGGTGTTCGGCGAATCCCTGGACGCGGTACCACGGCGACTCGCCGCCGCTGTCGGTCCCCAGAGCGACGCGCACGCCGGCGTCCGACGAGCGTCTTGAGATTGGCCTTGTCGATCTCGTAGGCGCGCTTCAATTGGGCGAGGTTCGGCAGCTTGGCCTGCTCCTCGACTTTCGCCGCGAGCCCGGCCGTCTGCTCCGGACGCAGGCCCTTCAGAAAGAATGCATCCTGCATCCATGTCGGCGACTCTCCGTACACGAAGAGCACGAACTCGCGGGCCAGTGTCCCGACCACCGAAACATTCCGCTGCTTGAGCGTCGCGACAAGCGCGGGATCCAGCGGGCGATCGCGAACGTCGTGCACCAGGATGTCGACGCCGAGAGTTCGACCATCCTCGTCGCGTCTTCGTGCGTGACGATGTGCGCCATCGGTGATCTTGCCGTGCTTGCGAGCCTGCTCGAAGACGGCGCCGCAGATCTCCGGCGTCAGCTTTGGCAGCTTTCCAGCCTTGATCGTCGACCCACACCTTGATGTAGTCGGCGCCCTTCGCTACCAGCTCGTCGACGCGCGCCCGCGCCTCTTCGGGCGTCTTTGGCGGAGGATCGCCCGGTCGGCAGAGTCGTAAAGCGCGACTTCACCGTGAGAATCCGCGCGCCGCGCAGATCGCCGCGCCGCTGGCGCTCCTTGAATTCGGCGATGTCGTCGGGATCGATCGCCATGCTCGTAGTCGTCGTCACGCCGTAAAGCGCGTACTGACGCAGCTGCGGATCGCGGTTCGCGCCGACGTGCCCATGCGTGTTGATGATGCCGGGCACCACGAACTTGCCGCGCGCATCGACAACCTGGGCGCCGACAGGCGGCTGCAGAGACGCCGACGGGACCAATAGCGGCAATCCGTCCGTTGGCCATCACGATGGTGACGTCGGGCCGCGGCGCGGCGCCGGTTCCGTCGATCAGCGTGGCGCTGCTGGATGGCAATGGCCTGGGCGCGGGCGCCGAGGGAAGCCCCAGAAAGACGGCCAGCCACACGAGGAGAATGATTCGTTTCATGGGGAATCCTTCGCTATGATAGGCCAGCTCAGCCGCACAGTCCGACGGGCACCAGCCAGAGGAGTCGCCATGAGAATTCCACGCGCGGCGATTGCTCCCGCCGCGGTTTCAGGGCGCGTCTTTGCCGATCGTGGGACCTGGCCCGGCGGCTTCCGCGCGGTGAATGATGGAGTAAGATGGCGGCCTTCGATCCATCAGGTAAAGGACGGAGAAAGAGACCCGCCATGGAGGGAAGCATGCGATTCCTCGTGCTCGTGACAGTCCTGGCCGCAGCCGGCGCGGTGGCCCACGGGCAGCAAAAACCGGCCGCGCCCGACCAGAAGCCGGCAGCGGCTCCGGCGGCACCAGCCGCCAAACTTCCACGCGAGCCGATGTTCGTCGGCACCATCAACGACATCATGGGCAAGTACCTCTACCCGATCGCTGACGAGGTCTTTTACATCGGGCGTGGCGCACCGAAGACCGAAAAGGACTGGAACGCTTATGAGGCGAGGATGCTGATGCTGGCCGAAGCCGGCAACCTCCTGATGATGCCGGGACGCGCCAAGGACAACGACCGGTGGATGCGCGACGCGCGCCTGCTTGTCGACGCCGGCAACGCCGCCTACAAAGCCGCGCAGAAGCGCGACGTCGCCGCGCTCGAGGCGTTGAACGACCAGATGTACCAGGCGTGCGTGGTGTGCCACCAGGACTTCCGCCCGAACTATCGGGCGCGCGTGCCTGACCCCGAAGGGTTTGAACCTCTTATGCCCTTGCCGCCACCACCGCCGGCCCGCGGAAAGTAAGAAGTAAAGAGTGGAGTCGATGATGCTGAGAACCCTCGCACGCCTTGCCGCTGGCGGACTACTTCTCGCCACGGTCGTCGTGTCCCATGAGCGCCCGTCACTCGCACAAGCCGTTGCCGGGGAAATGCCGGTCTTCGAGAAAGACACGTCGTGGCCGAGGCTGCCCAATAACTGGGTGCTCGGCGCGGTTGCTGCCGTCGCCACCGATCGCCGCGATCACGTCTGGATCCTGCATCGCCCACGGCTGGTGCCCGAGGCACAGCGCGCGCAGGCGGCGCCCTCCGTGCTGGAATACGACGCCGGAGGCAACTTCGTGAGAGCATGGGGCGGACCGAGCGAGGCCTACGAGTGGCCGACGAGCGAGCACGCGATTACGGTCGACCCGAAGGGCAACATCTGGATTGGCGGCAACGGCGTCACCGATGACATGCTCCTCAAGTTCACGGGTGAGGGAAAGTTCATCATGCAAGTCGGCAAGCGAGGCGCAAGCACTGGCAATGCCGACACGGTAAACGTCAACCGGCCCGCCGATCTCTTCGTCTATCCCAAGACCAACGAGCTGTTCGTCGCCGACGGCTACGGCAATCGCCGATTGATCGTCTTCGACGCCGACACCGGCAAGTTCAAGCGGATGTGGGGCGCGTTCGGCAAGCCGCCCGACTCGAATCCGCCTGCCGGCGCTCCTGGCGCAGGAGGCCGCGGACGCGGCGATGGCGCGGGCTGCGACGCGGTGATGGCGCGGGCGCACCCGCAGCTGCTGGCGATCCAGCGGCGCGAGCGGGTGGCGGTGGCGGCCGTGGACGCGGCGCGCAGAACTTCGATACAGAAGGCCCCGGACCGGAGACGTTCACCAATCCCGTCCACGCCGTCAGAGTCTCGAATGACGGTCTGGTCTATGTGGGCGATCGCGGCAACCGGCGCATCCAGGTTTTCACGCTCGATGGCAAGTTCGTCACGCAAGGTTGGGTCAATCGCGGTGGCCCCGGCGGCAGTTCGACGGCAGGTATCGCGTTCTCACCCGATCCGGCGCAGCGATTCCTCTACAACGCGGCCTTCGGCGACGCGCGCATTGCCGTACTCGACCGCAAGAGCCTGCAGGTGCTCTATCAGTTCGGCGACCGCGGCACGGCCCCCACGCAGATTGTGAACGCGCACCTGATCGCGACCGATTCAAAGGGCAACATCTACGTGTGTGAAGTGATGCCCGGCAACCGGGCGCACCGATTCGTGTTCAAGGGAATGTCGAAGACGGTTCCGGCCAATGCAAATGCGCCGGTAGCGGCGCCTGCAGCGCCGGCGAAGTAAGACAGAAGAATGGAGGAGAGGGAGATCATGCGAAATACGCGAATCATTTGTGCCGCCGCGGCAGTGCTGCTTGCCGCCACTATGGTGATGTGGTCTCCTCGCCTCACGGCCCAGAACAAGCCGACAAGCATGCCGGTCTTCGAAGTTGATGCCTCGTGGCCGAAACTGCCGAACAACTGGGCGTTAGGGGGGGTCGCGGCGGTGATGACCGACAGGCGCGATCACGTCTGGATCCTGCACCGCCCGCGCCTGGTGGTGAAGGGCCAGGAAGCCAACGCGGCGCCGTCTGTTCTGGAATTCGACGGCGAGGGGCGCTTTATTCGCGGCTGGGGCGGGCCAAGCGATGCCTATGAGTGGCCCTCCAGTGAGCATGCAATCGCGCTGGATACGAAAGGCAACATCTGGATTGGGGGCAACGCCGTTGGCGATGACATGCTCCTCAAGTTCACGGGCGAGGGGAAGTTCATCATGCAGGTCGGCAAGCGCGGCGCGAGCACCGGCAACGCCGACACGGCCAACGTGAACCGCCCCGCGGATATCTTCGTGTACGCGAAGACCAACGAGATGTTCATCGCCGACGGCTATGGCAATCGCCGGCTCATCGTGCTGGATGCCGACACCGGCAAGTTCAAGCGGATGTGGGGCGCGTTCGGCAAGCCGCCCGACTCGAATCCGCCTGCCGGCGCTCCGGGAGCGGGCGGACGCGGAGCGGGCGATGCCGCCCGCGGAGCGGAGCCGGCGCGCGGCGCCGAACCTGCTGCGGCAGGCGAACCGGCCGCGAGAGCCGGAGGCGGTGGAGGCCGCGGCCGCGGTGGTCAGCCGCTGAAGCTCGATACCGAAGGCCCGGGGCCGGACACCTTCGCCAATCCCGTGCATGCGGTCAAGGTCTCGAACGATGGCCTCGTCTACCTCGGCGACCGGTCGAACCGCCGAATCCAGGTCTTCACGCTCGACGGCAAGTTCGTGAGAGAAGCCTGGGTCAATCGCGCGGGGCCGGCCTCGAGCTCGACGTGCGGACTCGCGTTCTCGCCGGATCCGGAGCAGCGGTTTCTCTACAACGCCGACTTCGGGAATGCACGCATGGTCGTGCTCGATCGGAAATCGCTCGAACCTCTGTATCAGTTCGGCATGCGAAGCACGAAGCCCGGCGACTTCACCTTCCCGCACCTCATCGCGATCGACACCAAACACAACCTCTATGTCGCGGAGGTTCAGGCAGGACGGCGCGCGCAGCGTTTCGCGTTCAAGGGCATGTCGACGACGCTGCCGCCCAATGCGCTGACCGCGGAGCAGATGGCCGCGCCGCCTCCTCAGAAATAGCGGCTCAGAGCGAAGACTCCCATATGCAGACGCGCGTACATCGCCTGTCGCCAACCCGGAGACAGGCGATTCGCGCATTAGGGGCCGCTGCAGCCGGTCTCGGCCCGGCACTCGCGGCACGCACGCGCACTCGCACAGTCTGGGTTCACTCCACCGCCTGCTGGCGCGCCGGTCGCGCCGTGGGCGCCGTCGGCGTCTGCACCGGCGATTCCTTCGTGGCACACCGAACTGAAACAGCTGGCCCCGAATGTGTACGCCTACACCCAAGAGGGCGGGCCAGGAAAGTTTCACCTCGAGAACGCGGGTCTGATCGTTGGCACCGACAGCATGATGGCGATCGATACCCTTCGGGCGCCGCTGCTGACGAAAGCGTTCATTGCAGCGGCGCGAAAGGCTGGCGCCAACCGGCCAATTACGCGGGTGATCAACACGCATCATCACGGCGATCACGTCGCGGGCAACCAGTTCTTTCTGCCTTGCGACATCGTCGCGCACGAATTCTGTCGAGGCGAAGTCGTCAAGATGGCGGCAGCCGTTCCAACCGGCGACAGGATTCCGCGACGCGAGGGCTGGTCGGAGGGAACCGAGGATCGAAAGTTCGTCGCGCCCACCACGACGTTCACGGACCGGCTGTCCTACGACGTGGGAAATATCAAGGTCGAGCTCATCCATCTTGGACCCGCGCACACGTGGGGCGACATCGTGGTGCACCTGCCGGCACAGCGCATCCTGTTCGCCGGCGACATCTTCTTCAACTACGTGACGCCGTTTGGCCAGACCTCTCACATCAGCCGATGGATCGAGGTCTGCGGCACCATCGCCAAGATGGACGTGGACACGATCGTTCCGGGGCACGGCCCGGTGGGAACCCCAAAAGAGCTCCAAGTGATGGTCGACTACTACGTCACCTTGCGGGAAGAGGTGCGGAAGCGGCATGCCGCGCGGATGACTCCTGGCCGAGCAGCGGCCGACATCCGCATGGAGCGATGGCGGAATTGGCTCGTCCCGCAGGAGCTCGTCCGCAGCGTCGTCCGTCTGTACGCGGAAATCGACGGCAAACTGATCCCGGGCGAGCTCGTGGACGACAACAGAGCCGCGTTTGCCGAATACAACGCAATCAAGGCAGGACAAAAAAATGGATAAGAAGATGCGATGGTTCGTGCTTGCACTCGTGGCTCTCGTCGCGGTCGCGTCGTCGAAAGCGGACTCTTCTCTTCGCGCGCAGGCCGGATCGCAGCCGGGACTGAGCGGCCGCGTGAGCTCTGCCGAAGAAGGGCCGTTGGAAGGCGTGCTCGTGAGCGCGCAGAGAGCCGGTTCGACGATCTCGGTGACGGTCGTCACCAATCCGCAGGGCCAGTACCGATTTGCATCCGCAATCGAGCCGGGCAGCTACACGCTGCGTATTCGAGCCATCGGCTACGAGCTCGAGGGGTCGCAGAGCGTGAACGTCGAGGCGGGACGAGCCGCGACGGCCGACTTACGATTGAGGAAGACGCAGAATCTTGCGGCGCAGCTCACGAACACCGAGTGGATGATGAGCGTGCCCGGCACGAAAGAAGAAAGAACCTCGCTCAAGCCGTGCGCGCATTGTCACACGCTCGAGCTGCTCACCCGATCGCGCCACAACGCGGAACAGTTCGTGTCGGTTCTTCAGCGAATGGCCACCTACCCCCAGCTGGCGTTTCCGCCGAAGATTCAGAAGCTGCCGGCGCCACGGGTCGGTGCCGGCGTGATCTCGCCCGAAGAACGGCTCGCCGCGTTACCGGAAGCACGCGCAGTATCTGGCGACAATCAACCAGAGCGCGGGGCCATGGAGCTTCCCTCTCAAGACGCTGCCGCGGCCGAGCGGTGAAGCGACGAAGGTCGTCTACACGGAGTACGACCTACCGGCCCGCACGAACCAGCCGCACGACGTGATCGTCGACTCGCAGGGAACCATCTGGTATGCGAGCTTCGGCGAGCAGATTCTCGCGAAGGTGGATCCCCGAACGGGCAAGGTGACGGAGTATCCGATTCCGGTGCTGAAGCCCGAAGCGCCGACCGGCATCCTCGGCGTGCGCTTCGACCGGGACGAGAACATCTGGATGGGCATGCAGTTCCAGGGCGGCATCGCGAAGTTCGATCGCACGACGGAGAAGTTCCAGACCTGGAGCCTGCCTAAGGAGCACAACGGCCCGCACGTGCAGGTCAACCAGGTGAGCCCGGAACGTTCGTACATCGACGGCAAGGTCTGGCTGCAGGACGCGGGCACCTACCGCGTGTTCCGGCTCGACGTGGCGTCGGGAAGGTTCGAGGTCTTCGAGCCGTACACGATTCCGCGCCCCAACGTCTACGACGTGATCCCCGATTCCAGGAACAACGGGTATTTCCTGGTTTACGGCGCCGCCGATATCGGAAGGATCGACGCAAAAACTGGGGAGATCACGATCTTCAAGACGCCGACGCCGGGCTCGGGTCCTCGCCGTGGCATGATGGATTCAGAGGATCGACTCTGGTTCGGCGAGAACCACGGCGACAAGATCGGCATGTTCGACACGCGGACGAGTCAGTTCAAGGAATGGACGCCGACGACGCCGGGCACCTATCCCTACGACGCGACGATCGACAAGGACGGATACGTGTGGTCGGGCGGCGAGTTCAGCGACCTCATCATCCGGCTCGATCCGCGGACCGGGAAGTCCGTCGAATACCTCATGCCCGAGCAGACGAACCTGCGGCGGGTGTTCGTGGACAACCGGACGTCGCCGCCGACATTCTGGGTGGGCAGTAACCACGGCGCGTCGATTTTCAAATTGCAGCCGCTGCCCTAAACGGAGCCTATGATTCCGAGAATCTATTCACCCCACGTGTACTCGATTTTCCGTGCGGTCACCGGCTTGCTGTTCCTCTTTCACGGCCTCCAGAAGATCTTCGGGATGTACGGCGGCAACGTCGGGGTGTTCCCGACGCAGCGATGGTGGGCGGGCATGCTGGAGCTGGGGCTCGGCGGCCTGGTGATGGTCGGCTTGTTCACCGCTGTTGCGGCGTTTCTCGCCAGCGGCGAAATGGCCGTCGCGTATTTCCAGAGCCACCAGCCGAGAGGCTTCTGGCCGATCGAGAACGGCGGCGAGCATTGTCCGCGTTCTACTGCTTCGCGTTCCTCTTCATCGCAAGTCGAGGGTCTTGGGCAAGTCGCCGTGGAGCATGAAGCCCTTCGAGTCGCAGCGGTGCGCACGACTGACCCCTCCGACTGAGACTGCGGCTGAGACTGCTGACTCTGACTAACGACCGACGACTGAAGACTGCCGCTCGCTGAGCGAAGTCACGCCTCGGCTGCGAGTTGTCGCGCCGACCCACTTGTAGATTCGCGCGGAATTCCGCCAGAACACCTTCTCTTCGGCGACGCGGCCTTTCGTCGCCATGTACTCGCGCGCCACGCGCATGATGGTCTTGAACGGACGCGTGCGCGTCTCGTGCGGCCAGTCGCTCCCGAACATCACGCGGTCCTCGCCAAAGATGCCCCACAACTCGTCGAGCCACGGCTTGAGCGGGGCCACTTCGCTGACAGCCTTCCCGTCGATGAACTTCACCACGCCCGACAGTTTGATGGACACCTGCTGCCGCTGCCCCAGCTCTTTCATCGCAGAACGGTACTCGGCTGCTTCCTTGCGGTCGGCCGGCAGGTTCACGCGGGGCAGATGCGGCACGACCACGCGGGCGGACGGCACCCTATCGGTGATGTCCAGCAGCACGCGCGGGTGAGCCGTATGCTCGAAGACGAGGCCCGTGTCGGCGAAGGCCTTGAAGTCAGCGAGAACCTCGGGCCGCTTGATCGCTTCGGCGAACGGAGGGGCGACATTGTTCCGGTATCTGACACCGAGGAAGAACTTGCTCTTCCGGAACGCATCGAAGTGCTTGCCGAAATCGGGCGTGCCGAAGACAAGGAAGCCGCAGTGCCCGACGATGATCGGGTTCTTCTCGGCCATGTCGAGGATCCACTGCGTCTCCCATGGCAAATGGCTCGACTCGGTGACGACCGTCCCGACAATGCCGGAGCCTTGAATCGTCGCCAGGTAGCGGGTCGGGTACGCCACGAGTCCCGGCGCCGTATCGTTCGGCCCTGGATAAACCGACCCCAGATTCTTGTCGTAGAGATGGATATGGGTATCGATAATCGGGAACGGCGGAGGCGTCTGTGGCGTCAGGGCCGATTGCGCGGCGAGTGGAGCCGCGGCGAGGCCGGCGAGAAAGTCGCGTCGGGTGACGTCGGTGCTGGACATGAAGCCTCCGCAGAGTTGACGATTTGCGGCTGATTATGGGAAGCCGCAGGATGCCAAGTCAACCCGGGCGCGATGCACTGCGCGGGAAAACAGCGCTTGCCGATAATCGGTTTTCTGACTAATCTTCGCAGTAATACCCGCAAGAATCAGCCGCAAGGCTTGAAGGAGACCCTATGTCGCTCGCCGGATACAGGAGAGTTGTCGGCTGCTTCCGCACGCCGCTCGTCGCGCTCTGCGTCGTTGTCGCGGCGACCCAGCTCGGACACACGCAGCAGAGGCCGGACAACCGGCGGAGTTGGAACGACTACGGCGGCACGCCGGACAACTCCAAGTACCTGACGCTGGATCAGATCACCAAGCAAAATGTGACCCAGCTGCAGGTCGCCTGGTCGTACCCGACGCAGGACAACGTTCCCTACCAGTGGAACCCGGTCGTCGTCGACAACATGATGTACGTCCTGGCGAGAAACAACTCGCTCGTGGCGCTCGACGCGACAACCGGCAAGGAGCTCTGGGTCCACGAAGGCCTCGACGGCATCGCCATCCGCGGCATCAACTACTGGGAGAGCAAGGATCGAAAGGATCGCCGGCTGCTGTTCCAATACAACAGCTACCTGCAGGCAATCGATGCGCTGACCGGCAAATCGATCATGACCTTCGGCACCAACGGCGTCACCAACCTCCGCGAGGGGTTGGGCAGGAACGCGGCGGACATCATTCAAACCCAATCGCGCAATCCGGGCAAGGTCTTCGAGAACCTGCTCATCTTGGGATCGGCGCCTGGTGAGCAGTACATCTCGCCTCCGGGCGACCTTCGCGCCTTCGACGTAATCACAGGCAAACAGGTGTGGACGTTCCACACCATTCCTCGCGCTGGTGAGTTTGGCTACGACACCTGGCCCAAGGACGCCTGGCAGTACGCGGGCGCGGCCAACACGTGGGGAGAGCTGACGGTCGATCCCGTCCGGGGCATCGCTTACTTCCCCACCGGCTCGCCGACCTACGACTTCTATGGCGCCGACCGGCATGGCGCCAACCTGTTTGGCAACTCGCTGCTCGCGCTCGACGCGCGCACGGGCAAGCGGCTGTGGCACTTCCAGAACATCCATCACGATCTCTGGGACTGGGACAACGTCTCAGCGCCGGTGCTGACGACGATCCGCAAGGACGGCCGCACGATCGAGGTCGTGGCGCTGGCGGGCAAAACCGGCTTCCTCTACGTGTTCGACCGCGTGACGGGCGTGCCGGTCTGGCCGATCGAAGAGCGGCCGGTGCCGGCCAGCGATATCCCGGGCGAGCGTGCGTCTCCGACACAACCGTTCCCGACAGCGCCGCCACCCTTTGCCCGACAGACGTTCACCGTCGACGATATCAACCCTTACATCCTGACGCCGCAGGAGCGCGAGGAGTGGAAGACGAGGGTCTCGCAGGCGCGCGGCGGCCTTCAGATGTTCACGCCGCCGTCGACGATCGACACGATTCAAATGCCAGGCAATCAGGGAGGCGCGAACTGGGGGACGACCTCGTCACACCCGAACGACGGAACGGTGTACGTGCTGACTGTCAACGCCCCCGCCCTGCTGAAGGTCGCAACCGAGTTGCCTCGGCGCGGCGGCGGCGGCAACCAGCCCGTCGCGCCCGAGGTGCTTGCACTGGGAACCACGGTATACAACGACAAGTGCGGGGTCTGCCATGGACCTGACCGCGAGGGGACTGGCGCCGCGCCCGGGCTCATCGGCGTGACGACCCGCATGCCGGCAGACGTTCTCCGGCTGACCATCACCAACGGGCGCGACGCGATGCCGCCCGTTGAGCTGACGCCGCAGGAGCAGACGGCTGTGATGGCGTTCCTCGGTACGCCGGCTGGCGGCGCTCCTGGAGGCCGCGGACGCGGCGCGGGCCCAGGTGCGGAGTCTGCCTCGGGTGCCCCCCTGGGCGGGCCGATTGTCGCCAGCGGCGGTGCGCCAGCAGGCCGCGAGCGGCCGACCCGTCAGCCCCTCTACATGGAAGGTCCCGCCTATCCGCCAGGCGTCGTCGGAGCCGACCTGCGTTACTACAGCGGCTACAACGTGCAGATGCTGATCGCCAAGCCGCCGTACGCGACGATCACCGCGTACGACCTCAACACGGGGACGATCAAGTGGCAGGTGCCCTCGGGCGGCACCGACGCGCGGGCCGCGGCCGAAGGCGCGCCGGAAACGGGATTCATGCGGCACCGTGCCGGCATGGTCACGACCTCCGCGGGCCTGCTCTTCCACGCGGGTGGTGATGCGAAGCTCCGGGTGTACGACACGGCCACAGGCAAGGTGCTGCACACCATGCCGCTGCCATCGGGTTCGATCGGCTTGCCGGCGATGTACGAGGCCAACGGCCGTCAGTTCTTCGTCGTCAATGCGACGGCGTCCGACAGCCCGGCGATCGGCACCACCTCGGGCACGCCGAAGGGGTACGTCGCATTCGCGCTGCCAGCCGGCAGCAAGTAGACACACTCTCGCAGTTTTCCGTGATGTCCTTCGCAGGGCGCGACGCAAGTCGCGCCCTGCCTCACAAGGAGCTTGCATGTTCGGGTTCGGGACCATCCGCCCGCTTCGCCGGGCGCAGACCATTCTCATCGCGGCGTGCCTCATCGCCGCGGCATCGCAGTTCGGACACGCTCAGCAGCGGCCATCGGAACGCCGGAGCTGGATGGATTACGGCGGCCAGCCCGACAACGCGAAGTACATGACGCTCGATCAGATCACGAAGCAGAACGTGCATCAACTCGAGATCGCCTGGACGTACCCGACTCAGGACAACGTGTCGTATGTATTCAATCCGGTGATCGTCGACAACGTGATGTACGTATTCGCCAGGAACCGGGCGCTCGTGGCGATCGACGCGACGAGCGGCAAAGAAATCTGGGTGCACGAGGGCCTCGATGAGATGGCCGCTCGCGGCATCAACTACTGGGAGAGCAAAGACCGCAAGGACCGGCGGCTGCTGTTCCAGATGAACAGCTATCTGCAGGCGATCGACGCGCGCACCGGCAAGTCGATCCTGACGTTCGGCACCAACGGCGTCGTCAATCTGCGCGAGGGCCTCGATCGCGACGTCTCGCAGATCATCCAGACGCAGTCGCAGAATCCCGGCAAGGTCTTCGAAAACCTGATCATTCTTGGCTCGGCGCCCGGCGAGCAGTACATCTCGCCGCCGGGGGATCTGCGCGCCTACGATGTCGTGACCGGCAAACTGGCGTGGACGTTCCACACGATTCCGCGCCCTGGTGAGTTCGGCTACGAGACCTGGCCGCCGGATGCATACAAGTATGCGGGCGCGGCCAACACGTGGGGCGAGATCTCAGTTGATCCGGTGCGCGGCATCGTGTACTTCCCAACCGGATCGCCGACCTACGACTTCTACGGCGCCGATCGGCATGGCACCAACCTGTTCGGCAACTGCCTGCTCGCGCTCGACGCGCGCACCGGAAAGCGCCTCTGGCACTTCCAGAACGTGCATCACGATCTCTGGGACTACGACAACGTCGCAGCCCCGATACTGACGACCATCCGCAAGGACGGCCGCACGATCGACGTCGTCGCGCTCGCGGGCAAGACCAGCTTCCTCTACGTGTTCGATCGTGTGACGGGCGAGCCGATCTGGCCAATCGAAGAGCGACCTGTTCCGGCGAGCGACATACCTGGCGAGCGCGCATGGCCGACTCAGCCGCATCCGACGGCTCCGCCGCCATTCGGCATGCAGACGTTCGGCGTCAGCGACATCAACCCCTACGTGCTGACGGCCGAACAGCGCAAGGATTGGACGGAACGGATCGCGAAAGCGCGCGGCGGCGGCGTGTTCAGTCCGCCGACGACCGTCGACACCGTCATCATGCCGGGCACGCAGGGCGGCGCCAACTGGGGCACCACGGCGTCGAATCCTACCAACGGCATGGTGTACGTGCTCGGCATCAACATCCCCTCGATCCTCAAGGTGGCGCAGGAAGCGCCCAAGGGCGGCACCAACTACACGAACCTTGCGAATCAAGGGCAGATCAAACGCGGAGCGACCGTCTATGCCGAGCGATGCGAATCATGTCACGGCGCCGATCGCGCCGGCAGCGGCGGCGTGCCCGGCCTCGAAGGGGTGACGAGGCGACTCGGACCGACACAGCTGCGCGAGACGATCGTCGGGGGACGTGCGTCGATGCCGCCCATCGACGACCTCAACGAAGGCGACCTCATCGCCGTGATCGCGTTTCTGGCGTCGCCGGTCCAACCGACCGCAGGACGCGGTGCTGGCGCGCCCGCGGCTCCCTCCCTCGGTGGACCAATCGTCGATCGCGGCGGCGCGCCCGCGGGTCGCGATGTGCCCAAACTGGAGGAGCGCTACATGGTGGGTCCGGCGTATCCGCCTGGAGTCGTCGGCGCCGACCTTCGCTATTACAGCGGCTACAACACCGCGGCAGTCATCGCGAAACCACCGTATTCGACGATCACGGCCTACGATCTGAACGCCGGCACCATCAAATGGCAGGTGCCTTCAGGCGGCGACGATGCCAGGGCGGTGCTTGGTGGCGCCAGAGACACCGGCTTCATGCAGAACCGTACCGGAATCATCACCACCTCGACCGGACTTCTGTTTCAGGCGGGCGGCGATGCCAAGTTGCGCGTGTACGACGCCGACACCGGCACGCTCCTCTGGACCACAGGTTTGCCCGCCGGTTCGCGTGGCCTGTCGTCGATGTACGAAGCCAACGGCCGGCAGTATCTCGTCATCAACGCCACGCTCCCACCGACCGGCGCGACGGGGCCCGCATCGGGCGGAAAGCCCGGTTACGTCGCGTTCGCCCTGCCAGCCAACGCAACGTCGCGCTGAGCTCAGCGCTCTTCAGCCGAAACATCGGCCGGGCTGCCTCGACGGGCGACCCGGCTTTTCCTTTTTTGGGTTGGCGAACAAGAGTAAAATTCGCGGCACGCCTTCAAACCGGGGTCTGACCCCAGTTTTACGTTTTTCGAAAGCGGTAGCTTCCTCCAAGGAGTTCTGTATGAAGCTCAAGGTTCTCGTCCCGCTCGCCAGCCTCGCGATTTCTGTCGGCGCGCTGACCGGAGGCATGAGCGCGCAGGAAGGCGCCCTCACGCCGGCCGCGCTTCAGGCGGCGCTTGCCAAGCAGCCGCAGGGCGCGGAAGCCGAGCAGCTTGCCCAGCGCATCCGCGGCGCGTTTGGCGGCGCGGAAACGCTGCAGAAAGGCGCCAACCCGATCGTCGATCAGCGATCGGTGGCGTGGGCCGTTGACATGCCGTCGCTGGCCAACCTGCCGCCACCGCCACCGCCGGCCCCTGGCGGGCGCGGCGGCCGCGGCAACCCGCTCGCGCCGAGGGTCGTCGACGACTCCGGTCCCTTCGGCGTCGCGTTGACGCGCGTCGGCAATAGCACCGTCTGGGCGGGCACGCGCACTTACTCGAGCGGCACCGCCTTTACGTGGCACTACGAGGGCGACAGCCGCCGGTTCGGCGGCGGCCAGATCGAGGTGTACGAAGACGCGCCCGAAATTCACCCGAGACCCGGCGTGCCCAAGGGCACCGTCAAGGCAATGGGCACCTTCAGCAGCAAGGTTTTCGCGAACACCACGCGCGAGTGGTGGATGTACATCCCCGCGCAATACCGGCCGGAAAGCCCAGCGGCGGTGATGGTGTTCCAGGACGGCTCCGGCCACACGAACCTGATCGATCCGAAAATCTACGTGCCGACCACGTTCGACAATTTGATCGCTGCCGGCGACATGCCGGTGACCGTGGCCCTCTTCATCACGCCCGGCACGATCACCGATGCACAGGGCCAGCGCAACAACCGCCAAGTCGAGTACGACTCGTTCACGGATCTGTATGCGCGCCTCCTCGTCGAAGAGATGCTGCCAGAGGCGGAGAAGACCGTGAAGCTTCGTCATGACGGCGCCAGCCGCGCCATCACCGGCTACAGCAGCGGCGCCGTGGCGTCGCTCGGCGTGGTGTTGAACAGACCGAAAGAGTTCAGCAAGGCGCTGGTGTGGGTCAGCAGCTTCCAGCAGGCCAGGGATGCGAACGGCCTCGCAGAAGGAACCAATTACGCGCAGGTGATCCGCCGAAATCCCGGTACGGGGATTCGCGTGTTTATCCAGGACGGCGAGCGCGATACCAACAACCAGGCGGGAAGCTGGATGCTCGGGAGCATCCAGTTGGCCGAGGCGTTGAAATTCTCGGGGTACGACTATCGCTTCGTTCAGGGAGCGGGGTTCCACAGCGACAAGCACGGGCGTTCGATCTTCCCCGAAGCGCTGCGCTGGCTGTGGCGCGACGTTCCGAGGAACTGACGTCCGATCGTCCGAACGCCGTTAGAGAACGGAGCGAGCTCTGACGACGCGTTCTCACTCGTCGCGTGCGTGCTGCCGCGTCTGATGCAGTCGCGCCGGGTACCGGCATTCGCGCAAGCCACGCTCGCCAGTCGACACCCCGACGCCGGACTCCAGCGCAACATGCCACTCATTCCATTCGAGTCGATTCCCAACTATCTGAAGTACTCGCCAGATATGAACCTCGGTGAAGTGCTCGGCATCGCGGTCAACTCGAAAGGCCGGCTGGTCGTGCTGAATCACCCGGGGAGCGCCACGTCGGGACCGCTCTACGGCAACGCGACCACGCAGCTGTTCGAATTCGACGAGACCGGCAAGTTCGTTCGCGAGATCGGCCGCGGTGTGTACGGCCTCGGTTACGCGCATGCCGTCCGTTTCGACCGCTACGACAACCTCTGGGTGGTCGACAAGGGGACGCACTCCGTCATGAAGTTCAATCCGGCGGGCTACGTCACGATGAACCTCGGCCGCCGGCCGGAAGGTCCGGACGACCCCGAGGAGCTCTACTACCGCGGCAACGGCCTCACCGCCCGTGGCGGCCACCCGCCGTTTGCGCCGGCGCCGCACGTCGACGGGCATTTCCGCAGCCCCACCGACATCGCGTTCGATAGCGACGACAACATCTACATCAGCGACGGCTACGTCAACTCGCGCGTCGCGAAGATCGACAAGAACGGCAACTGGGTCAAATCGTGGGGCGCGCGCGGAGCAGGCGGCCAGCATGCCAACGAGAATCCGGGCCAGTTCAACACGCCGCATGGCATCGCGGTCGATCGTCAGAACCGCGTCTACGTGGCCGACCGAGGCAACCGCCGCATCCAGGTGTTCGACCGCGACGGCAACTTCCAGCGGTTCATCATTCTGAATGCCCCGTACAACAAGCAGCGTCAGCCCGTGCTCGGCAATCGTCCCGCGAACCCGCCCGACGAAACCGCTCCGTGGACGCTGTGCATCACGAACACGCCGACGCAGTACCTTTTCACGACGGACGCCGAGCCTGGACGTCTCTACAAGCTGACGCTCGACGGCACGATCGTCGGCATGCTGGGCGAGTCCGGCCGGCAGCAGGGCCAGTTCAACTGGGCACACGGACTCGCCTGCCCGTCCGAGGACGTGGTCTACGTCGCCGACCTCAACAACTGGCGCGTGCAGAAGCTGCAGCTGCGTGCGCCGAAAACCGAGGCGGCAAAGGCGACGCAGGGAGGCGCGAAATGAGGAAGCTGGTCTGGACGTCCATGTTGGCGGTCGTGCTCTACACGGCGGGCACGTCGTCGGCCCCGCGCGGCGTCATGCTCATGAACCGCCTGGGCCCCTCGACGATTGATCTGTTCATTGCCAACGCCGACGGCAGCGGCGAGCGCAAGCTCTTCTCGAACTCGGATTTCGATTACAACGGTTCGTTTTCGCGAGACGGTCAGTGGCTTGTCTTCACCTCCGAGCGCGAAGGGCACGGTCAGGCCGATCTCTATCGCGCCCGCACCGACGGTTCCAGCCTCGAGCGCCTGACCAACGATCCCGCCGTGGACGATCAGGCAGTGTTCTCGCCCGATGGGCGTCAGCTGGCGTTCGTTTCGACGCGCGAAGCCGGAACCGCCAACATCTGGCTGCTCGATCTGGCGACGAAGAGAGCCCGCAACCTGACGGGTGGACGCGAAGTCCAGGGCACACCGGGAAAACCGAGTGGGTTCTTCAGACCTTCCTGGTCGCCAGATGGACAGTGGCTCGCGTTCTCGTCGGATCGGAACACCGAGTGGACCGGTCACGAGAACGGGGCGGGCGCCGGCCATACACAGGCGCTCGCGGTGTACATCATGCGCCCCGACGGCACCGGGCTTCGGAGTCTCACCAATCCAAAGATGTCGGCGGGATCGCCGTCGTGGTCCGCCGACGGCCAACGAATCGTATTCGCCGAGGTCGAACCGGCAACGACATTCGCCGCCCGCATGCCGGGCATGGCGGCCGTCTCGGTACAGATCATCTCGATCGAAGTCGCGACAGGCGCACGAACCGAACACACGTCCGGTCCCGGTCTCAAGCTGAAGCCGCAGTTCGTGGCTGGCGATCGCATCGGCTACGTGATCAAGACGGCTCCTGCCAACTCGGGCGTGGTTCCGGGCATCGCCTATGTCGGCGGGAAGCAGGGAGTGGTCGGAGGCGGAGCGGTTCGGAATCCAGCGTGGTCAGCTGACGGCTCGCGGATGGTGTACGAAAAGACGTACTTCACTCAACGGCGGCAGTACCAGCGGCTGTACAGCTGGGATCCGGACCACGAATATCGCTTCACTGATGTGTTCCCGAGCTTCTCTCGAGACGGCCGGATCGTGACGACCGACTTGAGTGCGACGCTGGGGAACCCTCAGACCTCGATCTCGACGTGGAAGGCTGACGGATCCGATCACCGGCGCGTGTTCCTCGACCCCTCAGGTGCCGCGATGATGGCCAGCTGGTCGCCAGACGGCCAGCGCATGGTCTTTGGCTTTGGGGATTTTTTGGCGCCCGCAGCGCACGTCCAGCGCGCCTGATCGTGATGGGTGCCGACGGATCCAACGTGAAGGACTTGACGGACGCACTGCCGAACGCGGGGTTTCCAAGCTGGTCACCAGACGGCAAGACCGTCGTCTACCGTGTCTGGGGCAGCGACGGCAAGGGTGGCGAGGCTCGCGGTCTGCGCCTGATCGACCTGGAGAGCCGCGCGGTGAAGGTGTTGACGACCGAATGGGACAACTTCCCGTACTGGTCGCCTTCCGGCGATCGCATCCTCTTCACGCGGCAGATCGCGACCAGCAGAGACTTCGACGTCTTCACGATGCGGCCCGACGGCACGGACGTCAAACAGGTGACGACGACGCCGGGCGCCGACGGCCATGCCACCTGGACAGCCGATGGCCGATCGATTCTCTTCATGAGCGCGCGCACGGGCTTCAAGGACGAGGCGCCGCTCTACGACAACTCGCCTCAGCCGTACGCGCAGGTCTTCATCATGCGGGCAGACGGATCGAACGTCCGTCAGCTGACCGACAGCCGCTGGGAAGACTCGATGCCGGTGTACGTTCCAGACCAGGTGCGAACGGCCCGCTAGACTGGAGGACACTTCGAATGGGATGCTTGTCGAGACGTCACTTCCTGGCGAGCGTCGCCGGAGCGGGCACGTTGCTCCGCGTCGCCGGCGTGTCGGCGCAGGGAACGCCGCCACCCCGCCGGATTGACGTCCATCATCACTTCACGCCGGACGTCTACCTACGCTTCCTCAAGGAGCACATGCGAGCCCCTGGCGCGGCAGCCGCGGTCCCATGGGTACTCGAGCACGATCTGGCCGACATGGACGCGAGCGGGACTCAGACGGCGCTGCTCACCATTACGACCCCCGGGTTCGTGTTCGCGGAACGGGACGTCACACGCCGCATCGTGCGGGAGTGCAACGACGCGGCCGCGAAGATCTGCACCGACCATCCAGGACGGTTTGGTAATCTGGCCGCCATCATGCCGACCGACCCTGAAGGCGCGCTGTCGGAGATCGCCTACGCCCTGGACACGCTGAAGGCGGATGGCATCGGGCTGTTCACGAACTACGGCGACCGATGGCTCGGGCATGCGTCGTTCGCACCGGTCTACGAAGAGCTCAACCGCCGCCGGGCCGTCGTCTTCGTTCATCCGATCACGGCCAACTGCTGCGGGTCGCTTCAGCTGAACGTGCCGAACGAAGGGGCGATGATCGAATTCGGCACCGACACGACCCGCACCATCGCCGACTTGATCTTCAGCGGTACGACGACGAAGTTCCCGAACATCGTGTGGATCTTCTCGCACGGCGGCGGGACGATGCCGTTTCTGATCGAGCGCTTCCTGCAGGGCGCTGCGGCGGAAGTGGTGCCGGGCATCACGACGAAAGGCATGTCGTACACGGCGCCCGCGAATGTGCCTAACGGCGTGCTGCCCGAGTTGAGGAAGATGTTCTACGACACGGCGCAGGCCTCGAACCCCGTGGCGATGCGCGCGTTGCGCACGGTCGTGCCGGTCTCGCAGATCGTGTACGGCACCGACTACTGGTATCGCACGTCCGTCGAGACGGCGCAGGGACTGACCACAAACAAAGTATTCGACGCGGCAGAGCTTCGAAGCATCAATCGCGGTAACGCCGAGAGCATTCTTCCGCGATACCGGAAGGCGTAAAGCATCCGCTCGCGCACGCGGCGCGATGGCCGCGCTCGTCGAGGAAGTATGAACTTCACCCGACGCGAGTTCGGCAAGGTGCTGGCGGCTGCGCCTCTGGCTCTGGCGCGCGTGCCGCAGCAGGCGCCGAAGGCATCCGGCACTGGTGGCGTCATCTTCGGCCTCGAGACATTCAGCTTTCACGATCTGCCGCCGTCGGGCGATCCCAAGCTGATTCCGACGATCATCGGCAACATGCGTGCGCTGGGGATCTCCGAGTGCGAGATCATGTCCGGCCATATCGAGCCGTATCCCAGCGTGATGACGGGGTGGTGGGTGCAGAGCCGCCGCGCGCCCGACTTCGCCAAGCAGCGCGAAGAAGCCCGCCGCTGGCGCCTCAGCGTGCCGATGGACTACTACCGCGCCATCCGCCGCCAGTTCGAGGACGCGGGGCTGCGCATCCATCTCTACAACGTCAACTTCAACGAGACGTTCACCGACGAGGAGCGCGACCGCACGTTCGAAGCGGCCAAGGCGCTTGGAGCCGAGGGCTTCAGCTCGTCGACCGTACTGAGCGAAGCGCGTCGCCTGGTGCCGTTTGTCGAGCGCCACAAGATGTTCGTGGCGATGCACAACCACAACAATCTGGTCGACCCCGACCAGTTCGCGACCCCCGAGAGCTTCGAGTCGGCCATTGCGATGTCGAATCTCTTTCACATCACGCTCGACATCGGCCACTTCACCGCCGGCAACAACGACACGGTGGCCTTCATCAAGAAGCATCACGACCGCATCATCAACATCCACGTGCGCGATCGGAAGCGCGACAACGGACCGAACCGGCCCTTCGGCCAGGGCGACACGCCCATCCGCGAGGTGCTGCAGCTGATTCGCGACAACAAGTATCCGATCCGGGCTTACCTGGAGTACGAGTACGGATCGTTCCGGTTCCCGCTCGAAGAGCTCAAGACGATGCTGCGAGTACTGCAAGGACGCGCTGGCGTGAGGCGAGAGCGAGCCCGGAGAGGACGACCGAGATGACCCGTTCACTGTACAGGTGGGCGGTGGCCGCCGCCGTCATGCTGCTTGGCGTGGCGGCGCCGCACGCGCAACAACGCGACGCCGGCGGCGTGCCGGCGCCAACCGCCGCGCTCGAACGCGGCCGCGCCGTCTACGTTCTGAACCATTGCCACTTCTGCCACGGCGTCGACCTGACGCGATCGGTGATGGGCGCGACCAACCTCGTGCAGTCGCGGATGCTCGGCGCCGATCAGGACGGCAAGATCATCAGGGGCGTCATCCGCGCGGGGCTACCCAATCTGCAGACGGCCATGCCGAGCTATCGCGAGCTGACCGACGAGCAGATGGTCGAGCTCGCCCGCTATCTGCACTACCTCCGGCAGCTTGTGAAGTTCCGTGAGCTGTCGACGCCCGGTGCGACGCCAGGCGACGCCGCGGCGGGACGCGCCTATTTCGAGAAGGCGGGCAACTGCGCGTCGTGCCACTCGCCTGCCGGGGATCTGGCCGGCGTCGCTGGCAAGCACGACGCCGCCGCGTTGCGCGCACGCCTGCTAAGGCCGGGCCCGGTCGCGCCTCCAGACGGCGCAACCGCGGTGCCGGGCCATGCGGCACACCTCCGCCTGCTCGAGAACTACACGCTCGCCGACGTCGAGAACCTGCTGGCCTATCTGCGGGAAGCTCGATAGCGGTTCTCAGTTCTCAGTTCTCAGTTCTCAGTTCTCAGTTCTCAGTTGCCGCTGGCTGGCTTCTTTCCGGTGTATTCGAGGACGAACATGCCGCTGCCGACACGGTCGGTGGCATAGGTCAGTCCGCGGTGGTCGACTTCCACGTCGTTGATCTGGATGGCGACCGGCTGCCCTTTCGCGATCGGGTACGAGTTGGCGTTGACCTTGGGGATGTAGTAGCCAATCTCCTTCAGGTTGTACGGGTCAGACAGATCGAGCACCCGGATGCCCGCGTTGAAGTAGGCGATCCAGGCGATCTTGTCCTCGAAGCGGTTCAGCTCCGAGTTCACGGTCTCGGCGTGCTGATGGGGACCGAACCTTCCGCCCTTCTCGCAGAAGTTGCCGACCGGCACCTGCCACGTGGACACCGGAAACGCGTTGGCTTCGTGCGTGATGTCGAACATGTACGCCTTGGTCCGCACGCCGTCCGTGCAGGGCTTCATGTCGGCTTCGCCGGCCGCTTCGTCGGTGATGAACGCGTACGTTCGCGGCAGCGCCTTCCCATGGAAGTTGGGCACGGTGTCATAGACGATCGGCGACACCGTATGCGGCCCGCGACCCGGCGGGCTGGTGTCAATCATCCAGACCATCTTCGGGTTCGCCTTGTCGGTGATATCCCATGAGGCGACCTGCCCGGCGCCTCGGAAGCCCACATACACCCGGTTGTTCGGTTCGTCGACAATCGGATGGTGCGCGTATTCGCCCTGGAACCCGTCAGCGCCGTTCCGCTGGGTTGGCAGGAACGCGCGGCCGACGAACTTCGGGCTACGCACATCTTTGAGATCCCAGATCTGCAGCACCACCTGGCGGAATCCGGGCTCTCCGGCCGTCGAATAGAAATAGCCGGACGACTGCGACCAAAAGCCCTTGTGGGCCCGCATGATGAACTTGCCACCGCACCCGGGCCCGCACGAATTGGGGGGTGTACCCGTAATCTCGGACACGAGCGCGATCTTCGACGGGTCGCTGTCGCGCGTGGTGATGTCGAAGATCTGGAACTTGAAGTCCTGGCCGGTGTCCCAGCTTCGAATCAAGTAGTCGCGCCCGGCCGGCTGCGAGTTGAAGCCATAGTCGTAGACCACGGACACCGACCGGGAATTCACGTTCCCGATCTCATTGGGAATATGCCAGACGAGCTTCGGGTTGGCCGGATCCGAGATCTCGACGATCGATGTGCCGTTCCACTCCATCTTGCCGGTGATGGGATTCAGGATCGGCTCGTCGTTGACGCGCGCGTTGTCGGATCCGACCGGATCCTTGCGATCGTTCGGCGTGTGGCCGACGTAGGCCCAGTTGCCGTTCGCGGCGTCGGACCTCGTCTTCACTTCCAGCGACTGCCGTCCCTGCAGGTCGTGATAGCCGACCCGCCTGACGTTCTCCGCGCTCTCGGCCCGCGGATCCGCCACGGTCGCCTGCTCGGTCGGCGGCGGCGCCGCGGCCGAACACGCGATCGTCGCCGTCAACAGAAGGGATCCCAGCGCGTTCCTCGGCAGCGTCACGTGAGTCATGGGCGATGATACTAACGCAGGTCCTGACGGTCCCGGCGCCGGATCGTGCCTGCTGGCGGTGATATATTACGGGCGCAAAGACAATAGGACGACAAGAGAAGGAGGGCGTATGCCCGCAAGAAGGACGGCGACAGTCCTGAAGGGGATCCCGCTCGGCGTGGCCTTTGCCTCCGCTCTCTGGCTCACCGGCCGAGCGGTCGCCGCCCAGGTGCAGGGAGCGCAAACTCCCGCCAGCGCCTCCACGGCGTCTCAGCCCCCGACTGCGCCCGCACGAGACCCCTACCAGCGATCGACCGACATCTACCTCATGCAGACGAGCGCAGCCAGCGGTCCGCAGCGCGGCGAGGAAATCTACTATTTCAAGTGTTTCTTCTGCCACAGCCCGTTTGCGAAGGCGGGATCGGCCGGTCCACCCGGACCCCTTCTGAAGGGCCTGTTCGCGCAGCCGACGCTGAGACGAGGTCAACCTGCGACCGATCAGTCCGTAAGGGACGTGATTCTGAATGGGGTGCCTTCGGTGATGCCCGCCTATCGCAGCACCTTGAGCGACGCCGACATGGCTGACCTCTTGGGCTATCTCAGGTCGGACAAGTGTTGCTACGAGGCGGAGGAGCCGCCGCCCAATCCGCGATATCGAGCGGGCCGCTGACGGTTGAGAAGCGACAGGGAGGGGATGATGCGACGCGCAGGAATTCTCGTGGTCGGCCTCATGACGGTCGGCAGTCTACTCGCGATCTCTCTCGTGATGGCGCCCGCGGCAGCGCAGAACGGGCGAGCGGTCGCGCTCGGGGGCGCGCGCGGCGTGGTCCGCACGGCTAACGGGGCGCTGCTCGAAGGCATCGCCGTGCAGTTGATTTCTCCACGCACCGCGATTCGGACCACGGTGTATTCGAATCAGGACGGACGCTACGAATTCCCGGTGTTGGAGCCCGGGGCCTACACGCTGCGCGTGGCGCGTCCACTGCAGTTCAAACCATATGTGAAGGAGTCGATCCAGATTCGCGGGGCAACCAGCCTGCCGGAGATCGTGCTGGAGCGAGTCAATGTCGTTGGCTCGCGCCCCGGCCGCGAGGACAGCCGGACGGAGCTCCTGCCGCCCACCCCCGAGATAATGTCTCAGCTCACTGGCTCGGAATGGATGATGAATCTCCCCGGCACCGCGGAGGAGAAGCGCACCATTCAGCTCAACTGCGATCACTGCCACGCCTGGCAGCAGGTCTTCAAGGCCAGGTACGATGAGGCGGGTTGGCGCATCATCCTGCGACGGATGATGCGGGGAGGTGGCTCGCCGTTGATCAATGTCGCCACCAGTCAGCCCAATGCCGAAGGGTTGGCGCGAGAGGAGACGCTCGCGAAGTTTCTCGCCAGGGTGCGCGGGCCCGACTCGAAAGATCCGGCCGGCATCCAGACGCTGCCCTGGCCGCGCGGGGCGGCGACGAAGGTGGTCGTGACCGAATACGAGCTGCCGCGCGTGTTGCTGGCTCCGCACGACGTCCACGGCGATTCCATGGGCCGAATCTGGTACACGGCGCACCGGAGTCCCTACTCGGGCGTGCTCGATCCTCGAACCGGGAAGGTGACGGAGTATCGGATTCCGGCTACGCGAGCGGAGGACACTCCAGGCGCACTCCCCGGCACGCACCGCGTCTGGGTCGACAAGGACGACGTCGTCTGGTTCTCGGAACAGTGGGACCATTTCCTGACCGGTCTCGACGGCAGGACGGGCAAGCAGTTGTATCGACACAAGCTCACCGATCTGTACGAACTCAACTCGTCCGGTTTCAGCAATTTCGCGTTCGATGACAACGGCTACGCATACGAGACGCAGGACGATGAGCTGTTCAAGATCAACGCCAAGACGGGCGCCGTTCAGAAGTTCACGTTCCCCAAACTGATTCAGAGCACCTACGACAGCATCGTGACACCCGACGGCCGCTATTGGTCAGGCGCCGGCGAGAACCTGATCGGCCTGTGGGACTTCAAGACCGGGGAGTACTGGGAAGGTGCGGTTCGCACCTTCGTGGCCGGCGGTCGAGGCTACCTGAGCCGCGGCGCGTTCGATCGCGACGGCAACGCGTGGTTCGGAGGCAGCACCGGGGTCATCGCCAAACTGGACGTCAAGACGAAGAAGATCACGGAATACGATCCGCCGGTGCTGTACCCGGATTTCTATGAAGTCATGCCCGACAAGAACGGAGAAATCTGGGCGGGGTCGGTGAACGCCGGCGGGTTCGTTCGGTTCAATCCCAAGACCGACAAGTGGACGTTCTACCAGATGCCCGAGCCGTACGCGCACAACCGCCGGACGTGGATTGACAACTCCACTACTCCGGTCACCGTGTGGTACGTAGACAACAACGGCTACATCGCGCGCATCCAGCCGTTGGAATAAGCGTTGAGATGAGAAAAACGCCGGCTGCCCTTCAGTAGTAGGTCAGGGTTTCGATGCCAGTGCCCGCCTTGAACGTGGTCGTCACCTGCGACGTACGCAGGTCGATGGCAGACACTGTTCCCTCACCGTGGTTCGCAATGAGCGCCGTGTTCCCGTCTTTCGAGAACGCCACGCCCATCGGCGCCTTGCCGACCTGCACGTCCTTGAACGGACCGCGCAGATTCGTGGTGTCGAAGATCTTGGCCGTCGTCGTCGAAGTGCTGATGATCACCAGGCGCGACCCATCGGGCGAGTAGTACGGCTTGTAGCCGGCGCCCTTCTGGCCGAGCGGAAGCCGATCGCGCACCGTGTCAGTGGCGGAATCGATGATGATGGCAACAGGTTCCTTCATGTCGATCGCCACGACGGTCTTGCCGTCCGGCGATGCGGCGATGCCCTGCGTGCCGTTCGGCGCCGGCACCGTGCCGACCATCTTCTGCGTCCGCAGATCGATGACGCTGACGAACGGCCTGTCGTCCTTGTTGGCGACGTACATCTTGCGTGCCTCGGGAACGAGCGCAATCCAGTGACCAGTCCCCTCCGTGTCAATCGCTGCCTTAATGCTGCGAGTGCGCGGGTCGATGACGAGCAATTTCCGATCGAGATCGCAGGCCACGTAGAGCGTGCCGTCCTGATCGATCTGAATGCCGTGCGGCGCGCGGTACGGCGCGACGTCGATCATCCCGACGACCTTGCGGGTCGCGAGCTCGATAATCGCAATTTCGTGTCCGGGGTTGGGATTCTTGCCGTAGACCCCGTCGCCGTAGATCGGCACGTACGCCAGCTTGTGGTCGGCCGACAGCACGAAGTCGTGCGGGTTGGCCCCGAGCTGAATGGCCCCCAGCTCCTTGAACGACAGGTCGAAAAATCGCACATGGCCGCCGAGCTTGTCGACCAGAAACAGGCCGGCAGACCCGGTCGGGTGGTTCAGGCTTTCGGCGGCGATGAAAGCCCCCGCGCTCAACAGGATCAGGGCGACGACGGTCAGGCGCTGGCGCATGGCAGTGCTCCTTCTGGGCTACTCACCGGGTTGCTAATGCCGAGAACCATATCACCGGGGGGCGACGCCGACAACGTCGTACTTGTCTTGTGCCCGACACTCTGTGTAAAATAAAAGCCTGTTTTGAGTCAGGAGGCTCATATGAAATTCAGCTCGGTTTGCGTCGGTTTAGCCATGCTCGGATTGGTGGCCATGGGCTCATCGCTCCAGGCTCATCACTCGTTCGCCATGTTCGAGATGGACAAGGACGTCACCTACGTCGGCACCGTCACGGAGTATCGCTGGATCAACCCTCACACGCATATCGTCGTCAAAATCGACCCGGGGCCCGGTGTTGATCCGGCGACGGTCGGCACATGGGACGTCGAGGGCGGGAGCACGAACATCATGGGGCGCCAGGGATGGACGAGGGCGACCTACAAGCCCGGCGACAAGATCACGTTCGTCGGACACCCGATGAGGGACGGTTCGAAGGGCGTCTCGCTGTTCTACGCGACCAAGGACGGGAAGAAGCTGTTCCACGACATCGCCCGGCCGAAGGGCGAGGGCGGCGGCGCGAACTGAAACCTTGCAAGAAAAGTAAGACGTAAGCCTCCTGGCAAAAGGGCCGGCGCTGGAAACAGCACCGGCCCTTTTTTTAGCTGCCAGCTCTACTTTTTACTTCTTACTTTTTACTTTCTACTTGCCAGCTCACCCTCAGTTTCCAGTTCCGATGTACGGCAGCATCCGTCCGATATAGAGCACCGCAAACCACGAGAACAGCGAGACGCCGCCGACGATCTTGAACGTCGTCGGCGTATCTTCGTTGGGGCCGAGGGAGAGCACGCGATGGCCGAGGAAGGTCTCGAACGCCATGGCGTTGAGTCCCGCGATGAGGATGAAGGCCACCTTGCTCCAGAACGCGAAGCTGTAGGCGTACATCTCTGGCGCCATGATGAAGAACAGCACGCCGGACACCAGGTTTATCGCAAAGCCGGCGATCGCCCACGGCATGAAGGCCTTTACCGCACGCACCGGCACGCCGCGCATGAATCCCATCAGGCGGAGGTCGAAATAGCCGGCGGCGCCGATGACGAGCCCGAGCCCGATGAAGTGAAGCGACTCCAGCGCGGGCCAGAGCCACACGATATCCCGCATGGCGCTGGCGAGCGAGCTCTCTGAAAGCCATTCCATTGATCCCATGACGTTCTCTCCCCTCGAACCTCGCGAACCGACTAGATGTACGCCATGAGACGGCCCGCGACGATCGCGGCCGCCCACAGCAGCAATGCGGCTCCCGCGAGGAGCCGAACGGCGCCGCGCTCTCCTCGCCCGTCCTCGGGCGCGGTGCGGACACGCATCGTCAAGATGATCGCCACGGCAATGAGCGCGAGCTTGACGTAGAAGACCGTCTGCACGGCCCGCTTCGGGGCCTCTGCAGCGAACAGGATGAGCCCGCTTGTCAGGTTGATCGCAAACCCGATCCAGAAAATGCGAAGCAGGTTCCGCATGTTCGCGATCGCGATCTCGGAGCCGAAACCCATCACGCGCAGATTGAAGATCAGCGCCGTGCCGACGACGAGGCCCAGCCCGACGGTATGAAGCGTGAGGATCGTGGGATACGCAAGCAGCGAATCCGACCCGAGCACCCACTGCGAGAACGCACTGTTTTCAAGCCACTCAAGCAAGGCCCACCTCGAGCGGAGATATTACCCTAGGGGGTCAGCTGCCATCTTGACGTTTTCGTCAGGATCGTTCGGCAGCAGAGATATGGCTCCATGCTCTGAGCACCAGAAGGCGGTATAGTCGCCCGCGGAAGGAGCGACCACGACATGAGCGAGGTTGACCGACGAACGTTCCTCAAAACCGGCGCGCAGGCCGGCGCGGCTGTCGGGACGCTGCTGCAGGGCGCCGCGACGCTGGCCCAGGGCGGACGGGAGGACACCCCGGGCTGCACCAACTGCCGCGCGATCGATATGCATGCGCACTGGGAGCCGGAGTCCTACATCAAGGCGATGGCCGAACTCGGCGTAGACGTCAAGCCGGACACGCGCAATTTCGATCTCCCGCGCCGCATCAAATACATGGACGACCACGGCGTGCAAATCCACGTCCTGACGCTGAACGCTCCGCCCTGGCGCCTCGTCGAGCCGCGGGTCGGCGCCCGCATCGCGCGGATCGTGAACGACGCCGCCATCGAGGCGCACACCGCGTACCCCGATCGGTTCTACGGCGCGGTGTGCATGCCGATCGAGGATCCATCGCTGGCGCTGGCCGAGCTGAACCGCGTTGCCGGACGCCCCGGCATCCGGGCCGTGCATCTGCTCACGTCGCATCTGGGCGAGGACTATCTCTTCGACAAGGCGTTCGAGCCGATCTATGCGCGGTGCGCGGAACTCGGCTATCCCCTGCTGTTTCACCCGCTCAACGTGCGCGTGATCGGCCACGACCGGCTCGACAACCCCGAACAGGCGGGCATCAACAACTCGATCGGCTATCCGATGGAGCACACGACCATCGCGGCTCGCTACATCTACCACGGGGTGCTCGATCGACATCCGAAACTGCAGCTGCTGCTTTCACACGCCGGCGGGGCCTTCCCTTATCTGGCGGGACGCATCGAACATGGATTCCTGAGGCGCGGGGTGAAGCTGACGCGGCCGTTCCGCGAACAGGTCCGCCAGTTCTACTACGACACAATCACGTTCTATCCGGAGACGCTGCGCTTCCTGATCGACTTCGCAGGCCCAGACAACGTGGTGGTGGGAACGGACAACTTCCAGCTGATGGACGTCGAACCGACCTGGCTGCTCCATCAGCTCAAGTTGCCGGCCGCCACCGTCGAGAAGATCGTGCGCGGCAACGCCGCGCGGCTGCTTCAGCTCTGAGCTATGAGCTGCCAGCTATCAGCTCGCTGGCCGCTCAAGCTCACGGCTGGAAGCTCGCAGCTGGCAGCTCAGATCGCCGCCAGCACCGCTTCGTAGATCGGGCGGTTGCCTTCGTGGCCGAGGTTGGACTCGGCCGTGAAGATGCCCTGGTACCCAAGGCCCGTCACGTACTTGATGGCGGTCGTCAAATCCCACGCCGTATTCACGCGGCAGTGCATTGCTCCAGCCGTCGGGAACAGCAGTTCCTTGCTGAGGCACTGGTGCAGCTCCTGCTGGCTGTTCGCATTGCAGTTGCCGACGTCGGGATTCGAGTACGCGCCGGCGCCCTTGATGAGCTCCGCCATGATCTGCCAGGTCTCGAGCCCGGGCTGCGGGAGGTTCGGCGGCAGGGGCGGCGGCGGTGGCGCACCCGGATTCGCCGCAGCAGCACCCGCACCGCGGCCTCGATTGGCCAGCGGATTGCCGCGCGTCTCGATCGACACGATGATGCTCTTCGACTTGCCATAGTCGGCCATCGCTTTGAAGGCCGCGATCGCCTGAGGCAGGTTGTCCTTCGTCAAGCTTCCCTGATTCTGATTCACCATCACGCGCTGCGCGCCGATGGCGGCCGCGATGTCGACCCATGCCTTCGTGAGCGCCACCGCCTGGCTCCGAAGATTGAGGGTGGCCGCCGACATGTTGACCATGCCGAACTCGGCGTTGATCTGCGTCGCGCGTGACTTGCTCTTGGCGAGATTGTCGCGAATCGACTTGTAGTACGCGGGCGTGTGGTCCTGGAAGTGCACCGACTGGAACTCGATGAGATGCACGTCGTAGACGTCGGCCACCATCTGCGGCAGATCGAAGAACGCCATCGTTCGATACGGATTCGGCTGCGCGTCCGGGATATCCTTCACCCACGGACGCGAAGTTCAGCGTCATCATCGCGACGCGCGCGGCTTTCGGACTGCGCGGATACGACGTCGGGCTGCCGAGCGGACCTGCTGGGCCCGCCGCGACCTCCCGCCGGCGGCGCTCCTTGTGGAGCCGCCGGGCCCTGTTGCGCGAGACCCGGGCGGATGGCGCCAGCCGCAGCGACGACACCCGCAGCCGCAGTGACGAGAAAATCTCTTCGCTGCATACACACGCTCCTTCGTTTGATATCGAAACAGTCGACGTCGTTGGAAGAGCATTCATTATCGTTGCTTGTCAAGTTTCTGCATTCAAAAATCCGAATCGTCATGTCGCTGTTTGGCTTGCACGCAAAGCGAACCTTTCATTACTCTTGGCGGATATCCCAATGAGTTCTCGGCGAGCTGTGAAGGGTCACGGCCGCCGAGGGTTACGAGCGAGCCCAAAGGAGCGTGTATGTACTGGTTCCGAACCCTGGTCGGCGTCGTCGTGGTTTCCTTCCTGTTAGGTCCCTCACTCGCACTTGCACAAGGCACAGCGGACATCGTCGGTCGCGTGACCGACACCAGCGGCGGCGTGCTGCCCGGCGTGAACGTCACGGCGGAAAACGTCGCAACGAAGAACGTTCGAACGACAGTCACCAGCGAATCGGGTGACTACAGCTTCAACCTGCTCCCGATCGGCTCCTACATGGTGCGGATCGAGCTGCAGGGCTTCCAGACGGTAACCACGAAAGTCGAACTCAACACGGGCGACCGCGCACGCGTGGATGGCCGCATGCAGGTCGGCTCGATTTCCGAAAGCGTCATGGTGACCGGCGAGTCGCCACTGCTGCAGACGGATACCGCGACGCTCAGCACCCTGGTGACCGAGAAGTCGGTGCAGGACCTGCCGGTGCAGGGCCGCAACATCATGCGGCTCGTACAGCTCGTGCCGGGCGGCAATGAAGGCGTGCTGAGCTCGCTCGCGGACGGCACACGGCCGGACGATCGTCGCCAGACCTCGTCGGTCTCGATCAACGGCGTCGGCGACGTGCTCAACAACCAGATGGTCGACGGCATGGACAACAACGAGCGTGCGATCGGCTCGGTGGGCATCAAGCCCTCGATCGACGCGACCGCCGAAGTCCGCGTCCAGACCAACACCTACTCGGCCGAAACGGGCCGCACGCTGGGTGGCATCATCAACATCATCACCAAGTCGGGCAGCAACGAGTTCAACGGCTCGGCGTTCGAGTTCTTCCGGAACGACGCGTTCGACTCGAAGAACTACTTCGCCGTCACCAAGCCGGAGCTGAACCAGAACCAGTTCGGCGCCAGCATCGGCGGCCCGATCCGCAGCAACCGCACGTTCTTCTTCGGCGACTACGAAGCCATGCGGTCCGATCAGGAAATCACGAACGTGATCACGGTGCCGACGGCCAAGATGCGCACCGGCGATTTCTCGGAGATTTCGCGCCAGATCTTCGACCCGACGACCACGCCGCGGACGCCGTTCGCGGGCAACATCATCCCGGCGAATCGCTGGGATCCGGTCGCCGCGCAGCTGATCAATCTCTATCCGCTGCCGAACGGGCCCGGCATCGCGAATAACTACACCGCGAACAACCTGCGCGAGCAGGATCACCAGACGATGGACGCGCGCGTCGACCACCGGTTCAACGACAACAACACGGTGTTCGCGCGCTACTCGTTCAACCTGGTCGACACCATCACGCCGGACTTCTGCCCGCAGGTGACCGACAAGGGCCAGACGTTCAACCCCACGTGCGTGACCGATTCGAGCGAGCAGGGGCAGTTCCCCGGCCCGAATCACACGACGGCGCAGAGCGCGATGGCGAGCTGGGTGCGCGTGATCAACCCGACGCTGATCTCGGAAGTGAAGGGCGCCTACATCCGGCCGCACATCTACTCGCGGTCGTTCAACGAAGGCCTGGCGCTCGGCGACCTCTACGGCATCCCGAACGCGAACGTCCCCGGCGAGCTGGCGCTGCACACGAGCGGCATGCCGGCGATGCTCCCGACGGGCTATGCCCGCATGGGCGACCCGCAGTGGCTGCCGCTCTTGACGCGGGACAGCACGTTCCACTTCGCAGGAGCGGTCACCAAGACGGCCGGCGCGCACAACATCAAGATGGGCGGCGGCGTCATCCTGCGCGAGTTCACGGTGCTCCAGTCGAACTCGCCGAAGGGCCTCTATAACTTCAACGCCAATCCGACCGCCAGCGGCGCGAACACGGGCGACGGCATGGCGTCGTTCCTGCTGGGTTATCCGTCGAGCTACCAGCGCCGGTTGACGCCGCAGGAGCCGTTCACCCACACGAACGAACCAAGCCTGTACGTGCAGGACGACTGGCGCGCGCGGTCGTGGCTGACGGTCAACCTCGGCCTGCGGTACGACGTCTACACGCCGTTCACCGAGGAGCAAGACCGGCTCGCCAACTTCTCGCCGGAAGAGGGCCGGATTCTCGTCGCCGGTGTCGACGGCGTCAGCCGCTCGGCAGGCGTCGAAACCGACTACTCGAACATCCAGCCGCGCGTCGGCTTCTCGGCGTCGCTGCCCAACCGCATCGTCCTCCGCGGCGGCTACGGGATGTCGTTCTTCCCGAACAACAAGGACTCGCAGTCGTACCTCAAGAACCCGCCGTTTGACTTCACGTTCGGACCGCAGACCAGCGGGGCGGACGCCGGTCAGGCGCCGACTGTGTTCCTCAAGGATGGTCTCCCGGCTGTGGCTCCGATCAGCCCGAGCAACCCGCGCGGGGCGGTCATCGGGACGGCGCTCAACTACAAGTCCGACCGCGCGCAGCAGTTCAACGTGATGGTCGAGAAGGAGTTCTCCTCGAACGTCATCACGATCGGCTACGTCGGCCACCGCGGCAGCGACCTCCGCACGAACCCGAACTTCAACCTGGCGCCGGTTTCATCCGTCGGGGGTTCTCCGGATCCGCGCCGGCCGTACTTCTCGGTGTACCCGAACATGTCGAACGCCAACACCCTGCGCAATCAGGGTGAGTCGAAGTACAACGCGATGCAGTTGATCTTCCAGCGCCGCTTCACCGCGGGGCTGTCGTTCAACACGCATTACACGTTCGCGCATGCCACGGAGCTGACGTTGGCGCCGTGGGATACCGTCACGCCCGAGTGGGCCGACGCGACCCTCGATACCCGTCACCGCTACGTGCTGCAGGCGAACTACGCGCTGCCGTGGGGCAACGACCTCACCGGCATCTCGCGCGGTGTGCTGCACGGTTGGCAGGTCAACGCCACGGCGTTCTGGCAGACGGGCACGCCGTTCTCGGTCACCAACAACGGTCAGCGGATGAATACCGGCGCCGGTGGCAACACCGATCGCCCGAACGTCATCGCCGATCCGAACCTGCCGGAAAGCGAGCGGACGCTGGCGCGGTGGTTCAACACCGCGGCCTTTGCGGCGCAGCCGGTGGGCACCCCGGGCATGAACGGCAGCGAACTGCACGGACCGAATCTCCTGCACGGCCCGTCGCAGCGCCGGCTCGACATGTCGATCTTCAAGGATCTGCCGATCGGTGCGAACCGCCTGCAGATTCGCATGGAGATCTACAACATCACCAACACGGCCAACTTCGTCAACCCGGCCAGCAGCTTCGGCGCCACCGGGTTCGGCTCCATCGCGAGCACCGGGAAGTCGATCCCCCGGCAGATGCAGTTCGGCTTCAAGTACCTGTTCTAAATCGGGCAATTCGTTCGACGACGGCCCTGTCGGGGTACCCCGGCAGGGCCGTTTCTTTTGTGGGCATTTTCCGGCTAATTCGTCTTTTGTTCGCCCTTTATTGGATGTCCCAAGACAAATCAACGATTTGGATTAGCCATCTACCGTTTTTCTTGACTGTCACTACAGTCTCTTCTTAGTCTTACCGTTACAACACAACTCACGGGGCCAAGCGAAGTTCGGTCGTTTTCTCCGGCAATGTTTGAAGGAGCAGACTATGAACCGTATTCGAATCCTGGTCGGCGTCGTCGTGGTTTCCCTCCTCCTGATTCCCTCGGCAATATTTGCGCAAGGCACGGCAGACATCGTCGGCCGCGTGACGGACACCAGCGGCGGCGTGCTGCCGGGCGTCAACGTGACGGCCGAGAACATCGGCACGAAGAACGTCCGCACCACCGTCACCAGTGAGTCGGGTGACTACACGTTCAACCTGCTGCCCATCGGCACCTACACGGTGCGGATCGAGCTGCAGGGCTTCTCGACGGTGACGTCGAAAGCCGTGCTCAACACGGGCGACCGTATCCGCGTCGATGCGCGCATGCAGGTCGGCAACATCTCGGAGAGCCTCACGGTCACCGGCGAGTCACCGCTGCTGCAGACCGACACCGCGACGCTCAGCACGCTCGTAACTGAGAAGTCGGTCCAGGACCTGCCGGTGCAGGGCCGCAACATCATGCGGCTGGTGCAGCTGGTGCCGGGCGGCCACGAAGGCGTCCTCAGCTCGCTCGCCGACGGCACGCGTCCGGACGACCGCCGTCAGACCTCGTCGGTCTCGATCAACGGCGTCGGCGACGTGCTCAACAACCAGATGGTCGACGGCATGGACAACAACGAGCGCGCGATCGGCTCGATCGGCATCAAGCCCTCGATCGACGCCACCGCGGAAGTCCGCGTCCAGACCAACACCTACTCGGCCGAAACGGGCCGCACGATGGGCGGCATCATCAACATCATCACCAAGTCGGGCAGCAACGAGTTCAACGGCTCGGCGTTCGAGTTCTATCGCAACGACGCGTTCGACTCGAAGAACTACTTCGCCCGGGTCAACAACCAGGACAAGCCGGAGCTCACACAGAATCAGTTCGGCGGCAGCATCGGCGGCCCGATCAAGAGCAACCGCACCTTCTTCTTCGGCGACTACGAAGTCCTGCGGCTCGACCAGGGCATCACGAACGTCATCACCGTACCGACCGCGAAGATGCGCAACGGCGACTTCTCGGAGCTGTCGCAGCAAATCTATGACGCAACGACCACGCCGCGGACGCCGTTCGCGGGCAACATCATCCCGAAGGAGCGATGGGATCCGGTTGCGGCGCAGCTGATCAATCTGTACCCGCTGCCGAACGGCTCGGGCATCGCGAACAACTTCACCGGCAACAACCTGCGCGAGCAGGACCACCAGACGATGGACGCGCGCGTCGACCACCGGTTCAACGACAACAACACGGTGTTCGCGCGCTACTCGTTCAACCTGGTCGACACCATCACGCCGGACTTCTGCCCGCAGGTGACTGACAAGGGCCAGACGTTCCATCCGGTGTGCGTGGCCGACACCAGCGAGCAGGGACAGTTCCCAGGCCCGAACCACACCACGGCGCACAATGCCACGATGAGCTGGGTGCGCGTGATCAACCCGACGTTGATCTCGGAGGCGAAGGGCTCCTACAGCCGGCCCGATATCTATTCGACGTCGTTCAACGAAGGGCTCGCGCTCGGCGACCTCTACGGCATTCCGAACGCGAACGTGCCCGGCGAGCTGGCCCTTCACACGAGCGGCATGCCGGCGATGCTGCCGGCCGGGTATGCCCGCATGGGCGACCCGCAGTGGGTGCCGCTGCTGACGCGGGACAACTCGTTCCACTTCGCGGGATCGGTGACCAAGACGGCGGGCGCGCACAACCTCAAGGTCGGCGGCGGCGTCATCCTGCGCGAGTTCTCGGTGTTGCAGTCGAACTCGCCGAAGGGGCTCTATAACTTCTCGGCGGCGCCGACCAACAGCGGCGGCATTGCCGGCGTCCCAGCTGGCGGCGACGGCATGGCGTCGTTTCTGCTGGGCTATCCGAACAGCTATCAGCGCCGTCTCACGCCGCTCGAGCCGTACTATCACTCGAACGAGCCGAGCTTCTACGTGCAGGACGACTGGCGCGCCCGGTCGTGGCTGACGGTCAACCTCGGCATCCGCTACGACGTCTACACGCCGTTCACCGAGGAGGAGAACCGGCTCTCGAACTTCGTGCCCTCGCAAGACAAGATCCTTGTCGCCGGTGAAAACGGCGTCAACAGCACCGCCGGGGTCAACACGGATTATTCGAACATCCAGCCGCGGCTGGGCTTCTCGGCGTCGCTGCCCGCCCGCATCGTCGTTCGTGGCGGCTACGGCATGTCGTTCTTCCCGAACAACAAGAACTCCCCGTCGTACCTGAAAAACCCGCCGAACGACTTCACGTTCGGCCCGGTGAATAGCAACGCCGCTTCGAACGCGGCGCCGACCGTGTTCCTCAAGAACGGGCTCCCGGCGGTGGCGCCGATCAGCCCGAGCGACCCGCGCGGCGCGGTCATCGGCACGGGCGATCGATTACCAGTCGGACCGCGCGCAGCAGTTCAACCTGATGGTCGAGAAGGAGTTCTCGTCGAACGTCATCACGGTCGGCTACGTCGGCCACCGCGGCGACCGGCTGCAGCAGCAGCGCAACTACAACCTGGCGCCTCCTGGAACCACGAACGCCGACCCGCGCCGACCGTACCGCGTGAGCGAAAGCATCTTGTACCCGAACATGTCGAACGTGACCGTGCTGGAAAACCCGGGCGAATCGAAGTACAACGCGATGCAGCTGATCTTCCAGCGCCGCTTCACCGCGGGGCTGTCGTTCAACACG
This sequence comes from uncultured Acidobacteriota bacterium, assembly GCA_963725105.1. Classification (GTDB taxonomy): domain Bacteria; phylum Acidobacteriota; class Vicinamibacteria; order Vicinamibacterales; family CAVVIG01; genus CAVRXZ01. Next base: position 248,054 of record CAVRXZ010000027.1, on the reverse strand, counting down.
CACTACACATTCGCGCACGCCACGCAGATGACACTGGCGCCGTGGGACACGACGACCCTCGAGTGGGGCGACGCGGAGCTCGACACGCGTCACCGCTACGTGCTGCAGGCGAACTACGCGCTGCCGTGGGGCAACGACCTCACCGGCCTCTCGCGCGCGGTCCTGTACGGCTGGCAGCTCAACGGCGCGGCGTTCTGGCAGACAGGATCGGCCTTCACCGTCACCAACAGCTCGCAGCGGATCAACACCGGCGGCAACGACCGGCCGAACCTGATCGCCGACCCGGAACTGCCGGAAAGCGAGAGGACGCTCGATCGCTGGTTCAACACCAGCGCGTTCGCGCTGCAGCCTGTGGGCACCGCGGGCAACGTCGGTTCGTCGCTCCTCCACGGCCCGTCGCAGCGGCGGGTCGACTTCTCGCTCTTCAAGGATCTGCCGATCGGCTCCAACCGGCTGCAGATTCGCTACGAGCTCTACAACGTGTTCAACACGGCCAACTTCATCAACCCGGCCAACAGCTTCGGCGCCACCGGGTTCGGCTCGATCGCGAGCACCGGGAAGTCGATCCCCCGGCAGATGCAGTTCGGCGTCAAGTACCTGTTCTAATCGGCTCGCTCACCCGGGCCCGGGGATTCGTCCCCGGACCCGGGTCTCTCGTTCCTCGAGTCGTCTCCCGCCCGCCTGAAGTTTTTCTTCTTTCGTTCCCATCCAGAAAAACATCTAGAACATCGGCCGCTGCAATGTAGTGAGGCTGGCGGCAACACGTCGCCTCCACGTGCCAGTTGCCGCACACAACTCGTATCGTGCTGTCTGGTAAGGTCTTGCGCGAGATCGCTCCAATCTCCAATCCGTCGTATTCCCTTTCGCTGACCGCTCTTGCGCATGCGTCTTCGGCATTTCTAATCTTTGACGATCATCACAGCAGAGAACCGTGAGGTCGTTTCTCGCCTGATTCGATCTCGATCAAAGGAGCAGAAGATGAACCGTATTCGAATGCTGGTCGGCGTCGTCGCAGTCTCCGTCCTGGTCACTCCCCTGGGGATTTCGGCGCAAGGCACAGCGGATATCGTGGGACGCGTGACCGACACGAGCGGCGGCGTGCTGCCCGGCGTCAGCGTCACCGCCGAGTATCGAGCAGCTGATGACTCTTCCTGATTCGCGCGCACTCATAGTCGCGACGTCGGCTGCTGCGTTGATCCTCTCGATTCCGCCCTCTCCCGCACATGCCGACAGAAGATCTGCTTCCCTGTCAGATTCGCCTGAGTACTCGGCGTATCCACTCCTTCCTCTCCTGTTTGATAACCTCGTAATTCACTCCTTCCCTCTCCTGTTGTTAACCCCTCGCAGACGGCTCCGTAATTACTGAGCAGCCATGACTTTTGATCTGCGCGCACTCATCGCAGCGATGTCGGCTGCTGCGTTGACCTCCGGTTTGCTTCTCTACGCACAGGCCGACAGAGGCACTGTTCCCCTGTCAGATTCGGCCGAGCAACTGGTGTTCGCGCGCTCGGACGACAACGTGCTGAACGCCGGCGTGCTGTTCAGCTCGTCGAATCTAACTGCCAAACCGATCGCCGTCATCTGGGTTCACGGATGGGGCGCCAACTTCTATCAGCCCACATACGTGATGATTGCCCGAGCGCTCGCCGAGCGGGGCGTGACGACGCTCGTCGGCGAACACGCGCATGCACGACATCGCAAACGTTCAGCAGTATCGAGACGGAAAGCGGATTCGCGGCGGCGGGTATTGGGGCATCCCGAGCCAGCAAGTCAGGGACATCGCCTCCTGGATTGGTTTTGTCGAGAAGCAAGGTTCGGTCGGGTCGTCCTCGTCGGCCACAGCGCCGGGTGGGCAGCCGTCCGCGCCTATCAAGCCGAACGGCAAGATCGGCGAGTCATCGGTCTCGTCCTCGCCTCAGGACAAGTTCAGCCTGCGGCGGAGCCCGAGCCGCAGCTCGTGAAGCAGGCCGAAGAGGCGTCCAGGTTCGTCAAAGAGGGACGCGGCGACGACTTGCTGCGAATTCCCAATCGCTCGTTTCCGTCGTTCATCAGCGCCGCGACATTTCACGACGACTTCGGCACGCCAGCCGAACTCGCCGATTTCTTTGGAGTGAGAGTTGCAAATCCGGCGATCACGCGCGTGAACTGCCCGATCCTTGCCTTCTTCGGCACGCGCGACGACGTCGGAACAGACGCGGATCTGAAGCTGCTGCAGTCTGCCGCCAATCGACATTCACGGCGTGTTCAGACAGCGCATGATTGCTGGCGGCGATCACATGTACTCCGGCGAGGAGACGCAGGTCGCGCGGGTGATCTTCGAGTGGATGGACAGGGTCGTGGCAGCGGGCGAACGGAGCGTTGGCAGCAGCCCGTAAGTGGCCGGCCACTATTCTTCGATTGTCAGATGGTCAGATTGGTGGAAGGTTGGTCGAAGTGTGACGGACGATTCGACATTCAATTCGAACTTCTAACCTCAACAATCGACAACACTCTTCCACCCTGACAATCAAACAATCTTTCAATGGTGAAGGAAGGAAGACGGGGCGGGCCCCTGAATCAGGCCCCGCCCATCATCGGTCGCAGTCTACCTAGACGTTCGCCGCCTTCACGGCCGCCAGCACGCGCTGGCTCCTGAAGGGCACGCGGCGCAGGCGGACGCCGGTAGCGTCGAAAATGGCGTTGGCCACGGCCGCCAGCATCGGCTTGCAGACGGCCTCGCCGGCCCCGTAGTGCGGCAGGTCGGGCCGGTTCGGATTGGGATCGCCGTTCACGATCACGATATCGATCTTCGCCGGCGTGTCCGAATGGCGCAGCGTCGGTGACGAGACCCAGTCGACGCTCGTCACCTTCTCCGTATCGAACTGCACTTCCTCGTGCAGGGCACGGCTGAGCGCGTACATCGCCCCGCCCTCGACCGTCCGGCGCAGCCCCTCCGGATTGATGACGAGGCCGCAGTCGTGCGCCACGACGAGGCGCTTGACCCAGACGCGGCCGGTCTGGCGGTTCACCTCAACCTCGGCGATCTGGGCCACGACGGTCTGTCCCCGATACGCGTAGGCGATGCCGCGTCCGGTAAGCACAGCGCCGGTACCGCGCTGCGCCGGCGACGGCCGCGTGTCCCACTTGAAGGCCTCCGCGGCGGCCTTCACGACGGCGATTGAGCGCGACTTCCGGAACCCGCCGTCATCCTTCGGCATCTGCTCGAACAGCCTCAACCGGAACTGGACAGGGTCGGCTTTGGCCGCCGCCGCCAGCTCGTCGATGAACGACTCCGACGCGAACGTCGCTTGCGGTCCGTTGGGATCGCGCAGGTTGCCGGTCCGAATCGGGGTTTCGAACGCCAGCGGCATCGACACGACTGACGTGAGGTACCGGCGGTTCGGAATGCCGTAGGTGTCCGACGGCGTCGCCGTGTTGCCCGGGGCGGGCTTCGCGCGCCTGGTGCCGAAGAGCTGAGAGATCAGCACCGTATCGGCCTCGTTGTAGCCCAGGTGGTAGTAGTCGACCGAGCGTGCGTCGTATTCCCACGCCTGGAGGTCTCCCTGGGCATCGAGGCCCCCGCGCATCTTCACGGCGTACGCCGGCCCCTTGGTATCCCACGCGGTCTCCTCCTGCCGCGACCATTGCACGCGGACCGGCCGGCCCAGTTCCCTGGCCAGGAACGCGGCTTCGAATCCCGCGTCATCGGCGGCGGTTCGGCCGTAACCTTGCGGGCCCTCCATCCAGATCACGCGCACGCGATCGCGCGGCATCTGCAGGAACTCCGCCACGGCGTTCCGCATGCCGTACGACTTCATGTCGTTCGAGTAGATGGTGAGCTGATCGTTCGAAGGATCGGCCAGCGCGTGCGCAGGACCGAACGCGGTGTGCCCCTGGAACGGCACTTCGTAGGACGCCTCGACGATCGATGCGGACGACTTGAACGCCGCGTCCGGATCGCCCGTGACATTGGGATTGTTCGTCCTGGTCGGCTGCGCGCTCCTGATGTAGTCGAACAGCCCTTCAGAGGTTGGCATCGCCGCGGTCGCCGGCTTTTCCCAGTTCACCTTGAGCTGGCGCGCGGCGCGCACCGCGTGCTCTTCGCGCTCGCAGACGACAGCCACGTAGTTGCCTTTGGTGACGACCTTGACGACGCCGGGGACGTCCTTGATCGACGCTTCGTCGACGCTCACGAGCTTTGCGCCCACGATTGGCGGCCGCACGTGGCGAGCGTGCACCATTCCCGGCAGCTTGACGTCGACTGCCCACTTGAGGGTGCCGTCGACCTTGGCGGGAATGTCGTAGCGCTGCGGCGACTGCCCGACGATCTTCAGCTCCTGCACGGGCTTCACCTTGGCGATGCCCGTCGTCTCGTTGATGTTGTTGCCAGTCAGCGTGACGTTGAACTTCCGCCCGCCGATGAGCTCTCCGTACGTCACTCTCCTGTTTGCATCTGATCTGACCGAGACGACGCCGTTCGCCACCACGAGCTGGTCGATTGGCACACCGAGCCGTTGCGATCCCATCTCAAGGAGGACGCGCCGCGCTTCTGCGGCAACGCGCCGCATTGGCCAGCCGTCGGTCTGAATCGCGTCCGAGCCGCCCGAGCCGCCCTGATCGACGGTGATGTCGGTCGTGCCCATGACGCAGCTCGTCTTGTCGTAGGCGATGTCGAGCTCGTCGGCCATCATCTGGCGGAACGCCGTGCCGGTGCCCTGACCGAGGTCGGTCTTGCCGACCGAGAACGTGGCCGTGCCGTCCTGGCGAATCACGATCCACGAATCGAGCTGCTTGTAGTCGAGATCGGGATACGGGCCAGCGCCGCGCGGAGCAGCGGCCTGCTGCGCCGGCGGCGACCTCGGCGAGCGGGCCCGCATGAGCGGCCGCCGCGACGCCGACAACGAGCATGCCCGACTGCCTCAGGAAGTCGCGGCGAGTGGCGCCCGCGTGCTGCTCGAGAAGCTCTTCGACCTGGGTGGGAATCTTTGAGAAGGTCGTCATGGCTACACCGCCTTCCCTGCCGCGTTCTGGGCGGCTGTGAGCGTTGCTGCTCGTTTGATGGCGGCCTGGATGCGGTAGTACGTCATGCAGCGGCAAAGTGTGTTGTTCATTGCCGCACGAATCTGCTCGTCTGTAGGATTCGGCGTCTTGTCGAGCAGCACCTTGGCGGTGAGGATCTGGCCGCTCTGGCAGAAGCCGCACTGCGGGGCCTGCTCCTCGATCCAGGCCTGCTGGACCGGATGCAGCACACCGTTCTTCGACAGCCCTTCAAGCGTCGTCACTTCGCCTTTGACGGACGAGACGGGGGTGATGCACGAGCGCACCGCCGCTCCGTTGATGATGACAGTGCAGGCGCCGCACTGGCCGAGGCCACACCCGAACCGGACGCCGCCGAGGTCGAGATCGTTGCGAAGGACATACAGCAAGGGGGTCGACGGCTCGACGTCCACCGTCTGGGACCTGCCGTTCACGGTAAGGGTAATGGGCATCTAGACTCCTCCGCTTAAACACGCCTCGCTGAGAGGGTTAATGCGGTAGGTCAGAATTATAGCGAACGAAACCGATAACCGGCCAGCCCCGGAAACACCGGAGTCGTGTAGCGTCCCTACCGGTCACCCCATGCGTTCTGCAGCGCGATCGTCGCTCCGCGCGCGAACCGGCCGAGCTCGAGGTGAAGGGACGCAACGGTCCGGGGCTCGATGAACACCGTTTGATCCAACTGGCGTGTGACGCGAGTGCCGTCCTGGGCGGCCGTGGACACGTCCCAGCGAAGCTGAGTGATCATCCAGTCGGTGGAATTCATGATCTGCACGAACGGCAGCGGGTCGAGTTCCAGTACCACGTCACGCTTGAGCGCGGCGAGGGCGTCGGCCGGAAGTGGATCGCCAGGCCCACCCACCCAGTGCAGCTTCATGCTATGCCGCGAGTCGAGCAGCAACTGCGGCATCAGGATCTCGGCCTGTCCGGTGAAGCGGTTGATGCGGACGGGATAGACCGGCCCAGGCGTCGTCTCCCCGAGCATCTGGATGCGATCGTAGAAGTACGGCGTCGGCCAGATGAAGAACGCCATCGCCACTGCGGCGCCTGCGGCGGACAGCCAGGCAATCCCCCGGGCGGTGCCGTTGCGGGAGATCACCATGTGGTCACGATCCCGATCGGACGTCGACCCACCCGCGCTTCTGATGGCTGGCCAGCGCCGCGTCGAGGATGTTCATAACACGTAGCCCATCCGCGAACTGCGGATACTCGGCTGGCGCTTGCGGATCGAGGATCGAGCGATAGAAGCGGCGGAAGATCTGCTTGAAGGTGTCGTCATAGCCCTCGCTGTGCCCGCCCGGAAGGTCGGCGTAAGCGGCCGCGCTGCGGTCCAGAAGTGAGGGATCCTTCATCAGTATCTGGTTCCGGGCCTCCCGTCTGCCGATCCACAGCTCGTCAGGGCGCTCGCCATTCCAGGCAACACTCGCCTTTGTCCCGTAGATTTCCACGCTCAACCGATTCTTACACCCGCCCGACACCTGGCTGACGGTGAATGCGCCACGCGCCCGATCGCCGAGATGCAGCAGCACGGCGGCGAAGTCCTCGGTATTGACCGGTTCTTCGACGTGATCCGAACCCGCCGTCGCGAACGCTTCCGTCACCTGCGCCGGTCGCTTGCGTGTCTTGTGGAAGGTCGCCAGGTCGGCGCACATCGCGCTGATGCGAAGTCCGGTTATATGCTCCATGGTATCGCACCAGTGGGAGCCGATGTCTCCCATCGCGCGCAGCGCTCCGGCCTCCTTGGAGACCACACGCCAGTTCCAGTCGGTATCGAACATGAGCCAGTCCTGCGAATAGGTGCCCTGGGCGATCAGAATCTCCCCGAGCTCTCCCGCTTCGCGCATGCGGCGCATCTGCTGGACCATCGGGTAGAACCGCAGATTGTGGCAGGTGCAGTTACGCAGCTTCGTCGAGGCTGCCAGTTTCACGAGCTCCGTGGCCTCGCTGCTCGTCGTCGCGAGCGGCTTCTCGCAGAGCACGTGCTTGCCCGCCTTCAGGCCGGCTGACGCCATCTCGAAGTGAAACACGTTGGGAGTGCAGACGTGGATGGCGTGAATGGAAGGGTCGGCGAGCACGGCCTTGTAGTCGGCCTCGGCTCTGTCGACTCCGAACTCGTCGGCCAGGGCTCGAGCCTGGTCGAGCCGAGGATCCACGATTGCCGCCACGTCCACGAATCCCGAGGCGATGGATGGCCTCGAGATGCACGCGGCCGACGAATCCTGTTCCGATCACAGCAGTCCGCAGTTTTTTCATCGTCTCCCCTGTGTGTCCGACGCTATTTCGCGCCCGGCCCAGCCTGCGCGGCCTCGACCGTGGAATTGTGCATGAATCCGTGTGTTTCGTTGCGATACCAACGTACTGGAGTGCCTTGCTTCCGCACCTCCGGCGTCAGCTGCACAGTCACCCACACGCCTCGACGCTCGAGGACGTTCAGCACGGTACCTTGTGGGACCGTCACCAGCACGATGGCCGTCGACGTCGGTGCGGCGTGCACGTTGGCGGACTTCGTGGCGCGAATCTGCCCAATCACGGTCGTCGGCACAGGCGCGCCCGCACCTCTTCCTCTTTCTTGACCATTCGCACCAGCCGGCAGCAGCACGGCGGCAGCCACGATAAGCGCAAACCATCGTCGCGTCATGAGCGCCTCATCTTGATTGATCATTGCCGAGTTAACGAGGGGGCCATCCCCCGACTGGTGGCCCGACGATCTTGTTTGGATCCGCGTTCGCCTTCGGCCGGAATTTCTGCACGCGTCCGTTCCATACCTCGGACACGTAGAGATTCCGTTCGGAGTCGACGCTCATGTGGTGCACGCCGTTGAATTGCCCCGGCAGCGGGCCGGGTCCGCCCATGTCGTAGAGATAGTGTCCTTCGAGGTCGTACTTGATCAGCCGACTCGTCGTGAAGTCGGCGACCCACACATGGTCGTCCTCCGTCACGATATGGGTGTAGACCCGGGAGTCGTGGCCCGTCGGCCACATGGTGAGGAACTTCCCGTTCTCGTCGAAGATCTGCATGCGACTGTGCTCGCGATCGGCGACGACCACGCGGCGGTCGCGGGTCAGGCCGATGCTGTGGACCGAGTAGAACTCGCCCGGTCCCGGCTTCGCCGGGTCGACGGGTGTTCTCCCCCAATCGAGCAGGAATTTGCCGTTCGCATCGAACTTGGCCACGCGCGTTCCCGCATAGCCGTCGGCGACGAAGAAGGTGCCGTCGGGCAGCCAGGCGATGTCGGTCGGCCGGTTGAACAGGTTGGGGCCGCGGCCGGCGGCGCCGCGCTCGCCGAGCGTCATCACCAGCTTTCCGTCGTGCGTGAACTTGTGGATCTCGTGCAGGTCGTCGTCCACGATCCAGACGTGCCGCGCCTTGTCGTAGGGACTCATCATGATGCGATGAGGACCGCGCGCAAGAGAGTTGGGTGGCGCAAGGAACGTATCCATCTGCGGCCACTCGACTACAGTCTTGCCCTCGCGATCGACGGCGAAGATGTTGTGGTGCCACCGCCGCTGGAATCCCTGCGTGCCGTAGTCGTCGCGGCCCGAGTCGGCGCGCGGCGGGATGAGCATCGTGCCGATGGTCCACGGTTTGACGCCCGGCGGGAGCGGGCGCTCGCCGCGCTGCGCGACCCAGACGAGATCGGGCGTTTCGGCATAGATGCCGCCGCCCGATCCCCACGTGAAGCCCGCGTGCTTCACCCCGTCCGATCCGTCCGGCAGCGGTTGTGGCCAGTTCGGAACTACCTCGTAGTCGCCGGTGTCCGCACGAAACTCGAACTGCCCCTTTCCCTGGCCCCATTGCGCCGCCGCATGCGAACGGCCATCACTGCTCACCATCAGCACAGCCGATGCGAGGGCCAGAAAGGCGGCGGAAGTAAGCGACGTATTGCGCGCTGGCATGGTCTTCATCCTTCTCGGTTGATGGCTTTACGGTGCCGGCGAATACGCCGCGGCCGGCCGCTCGAACTGCTCGTCGCCGATAGGCACGTTGAACTGCATCGTGCTCCATGTCGTCGTCGTCACGCTGACGCCGCTCGAGAAGCTGATGCGACGGATCACGAACGGCATCCTCACGCCGTTCACGGGCCGGTAGTCGGAAAAGTCCGTGTGGACGTGCGACCGGGCCGAACGACGTCTGCTCGGAGGTCTCGCGCCGCAGCAGCAATCCCGTTTCCGCATCGAAGAACAGAGACGTCGGAGAAGGCGCTGTCGCGGACCGCGCCTTTGACGACGTAGACCGGGCGACCATCGAGCCTTCTCGGCTCGGGCGATACGACGGCTCCGGCGTACTGGGGAGCGCAGGCGCAACGTCCTGAAGAAGCGTTGCTCCATCTCGATGCCTGGCCAGTGGTGGGCCGCGATCGGCCCTGGGTTCGCGCCGTTGCCCCGCCAGTGCATGGCGCCGTCGATGACCGTCCGTTGCAGCGCGCCCGGCGCCGCCGTGACAGTCGCCGGTCTTGTTCGGCGCCTTCTGCTTCAACTCCACCTTCATCGTCTGCCCGTTCGCGTGAGCGATCGTGCCCGTCGCGACACGGGACGTCAAAGCGTCGATGGCCGCCCGCCCGCCGATGGCTTGTTCGTACTTCGCGAACACCTCGTCCACGCTGGGAAGCGCGCGCCGGGTCGGCTCGACTTCCACCGCACCTGGCGGCTGGGGCACGCCCGACTTCCGGCGCTCCATCGCGCGCTCGGCTTCGTCGAAGAGGATCACCTCGCGCACGTGATCCGGATCCATCGCAGGCAGCGCGCTGGGAGGGCACTGGCTGTCCGGCGTGGCACGTCACGCACTCGACGCGCAAGCCGCTTCGCTTCAGATCGCGCGTCATCGTGATCATGCGTCGCGCGACGTCCTTCTGCGGCTTGTCGTCGAGCGCGGCCGACGCGAGTCCTGGTCCGCGTCCGATGACGTGGCAGTGGGTGCAATCGACGCCCAGTGCGGAGTTGAAGGCCTCCATGACGCGCAACATTTCAACCGCGCTCAGGTCCTGCAGCACCGTGATGTTCTTGTAGGCGGTGGCCTGGACGGGGGCCGGGCGCCGTCTGGCCATCGATTCGGCCGATAGCGCCGAGAGGAATCCGACGATCACGACGACGAGCGCGAGGTGCCGATAACGCATCGAATGTCTCCTGTGCTAGTGCGCTGTGCCGCCGCGCGTCGTGTGCTCGGGCGGCGTCACGGGCAGCGGGTGCCCCAGCGTATCGCCGTTGGCCTTGAAGCCGTTCCGATCGACGTCGACGAAAATCGGATTCGTGTAGGCCACCGGCGGCATCGCGCCGTAGTTCTGTCCGGCTGTCGTCAGACCCCATCCTTTTTCGAGCGTCGAGTTTTCGCCAATCGCCACGACAATCAGATGTGCGTCTCCCTGGAGCGGGACTCGCACCATTCGCTCGAACGCCACGGGTCCGGCTTTGAACGCATCGGGATTCTTGCCCTTCGTGAAGTTCAGCTCGGCTGGCTGCCGTCCATTCACCAGGATCTGGACGCGGTCGATCTCCATCCAGTTCGCCGTCTGTACTTTGATGTGCAGGCCAATCTCCCCTTCGCGCATCACCGTCGATCCGATGGGTTGACCGTCATCGGTCGTGACTGTGAGGAACGGTCCGTTGGTCGTCACCATCCGGCCGGCCTTGGCGTTCCGTACGATCTCGCCCACCGTGAGCTCGGCGATGTTCTCGGTCGAGGCGGGAATGTAGGTGCGCCACGACCCCGAGCCGTTGCCGTAAATGCGATGCGGATCGCTCACCGCCAGGGCCCACACCCGTCGGCCCTGGTTCAGCAGCTGCAGCCAGGCGAACGTCCGGTTCTGCCACGTCTTGAACCGTTCGGACGCGTCGAAGTTCTTGCCCTGGTAGATCGGGTGCGCGTTGAGAATCTCGGTGCTGAAGAACTCGGCGCCGTCGATCAGGTCTTCGAGACCGACGAAGCCGCCGTCGGGTACCTGATCCCCGTCGCGATCGAAGAACAGATTGCCGACGACCGGATGATTGAGGTGCACCCATCGATCGGGTCCGCCGCCGAAGTACGGCACGCGGTTGCGCCAGTTCTCCGACGTGTCGAAAAACGACCCGCCCTTGTGGAGCGTCGGCGTCGACCAGTCCCGCAACAGCATCGCATTGACCCGAGGGTCGTAATTGAGCGGCGGCGCGCCGGCGTCCTGCACGGTCGGATCTGGCGTGAGCGGAAACGCGGTGAGATCGGCGCTGTTCACCGTCAGCTCGATTCCCGGAGTTGTCTTCATGTACGAGCTGAGCCCGAGCCTCGCGATATCCGGCGTCCAGTCGTAGAGCCGGGCATGCTCGGTCGTCGGCACGAACTCGAGGTTCTCCGCGGCAAAGTCGATGAGCCGGTCATCGATCGCCACGACGTCGCCGCCCCCGCTCAACGTCGTGTGCGCATGAAAATCCGTGGCAATCCAGCCTCTCGTGTCGACGGTCCGTCTCATCACTTCCTTCAACGAAACGGTCTGTCCTTTCCCCACGTCGATCGTCCGTTCGACCATGTCGAACTCAGGTCCGCGCGTGATGCGGAGCGTGTACCGGCCCGGCGGCGTCTGCTGCGAGACGACGCCGTTGTGGGTCGAGTACTGGTTCCGGCTGCCGCGCGCGCGGATATCCGGGCCAAAATTCGGCGCAGGCGTTCCTGCGAGGCCGATGAACTGGACTTTGGCGGGCGAAGGCCTTCCCTGCTCGTCCCGAATGTCGATCTCGACGACGGAAGCGGTGGACACTTTCACGTCGGCGCGCGTGGTTTGCCCGGCACGTGCCGTCAGCGTCTGCTTGACGACGTCGCGACCGTTGTCTTCAAAGACGGCTTCGTAACTGCCAGACGGAAGGGCAAACGCAAAGCGGCCTTGTCGATCGGGATATTGGGGAACGGACTGCCCCGCGATTTGCACCATCAGCCGACCGTGAATGGCCGGCTTGCCGGAAGGATCCAGCACTGATCCGGATACCTGTCCGACCTCTCCGCGCAGCGAGGCAAGGACGCCGTAAGCGGCCAGCGGCGAATCCGCGACCGTCACGGCGACGGCGTACGTGCGCTCTTCGCCGGGGCGCAGTTCGGCTTCTTTGGGGAGCTCTCCTCCCGACACGGGGCCGTAGGCGTACCCTCGTTTGTCGAACGGATTGATCGAATCGCCCAACCGCACGCCGCCCGCGTTCAGCTCCAGGGGAAAGCGGCTCCAGACCGGCGCCGGTGCGATGCTCTTCGCTTGCGTCGACTCGTTTCGGTACGTCGAAGTGACCAGCAGATGCTGCCAGCCCTCCTGCAGGCGGTACTCATGACGCGTGTAGATGCCATCACCGATCGCGGCGTATCGCACCACCTCGATCGCCGCCGTCCCGCGAGGCAGCCCTTCGACGACTCGCACATATGAAATTTCGCCGGAGAGACCGCCCGGTTGGAATCGCTCGAGTTGATCGTTCTCTTCGCCGCGAATATCGAAATCGTAGAGCACGCCTTGCGCGAGGGGGCTGACACCCGTCGCAGTCACGGTGCGGCGCATCGGTTGCGACCCGGATACGAGCGCGTGGACTCTGTTGTTGCGGAGCACGAAGTCGCCAGGAATGCCGTCTGCCTCTCTTCCGGTGGGCAGCAAATGCATCGTCGTCTTGCCAGTCGCGAGCGCTTCCGCAGTTTGACTCTGCTGCGCGCCGACATGGCCCATCGCGAGCGCAAGGCCGACCGCGCACAGGGAGACGCCGGCCAGGTGTTTTGTCATGTTGGTGCCCGAATTATCGTTGCCCCGATTGTCTTCTGCAAGCCGTTGTATCCTTGCCAGCCGATGCGCGATTCGACCATCTGGAGTGTGGGCTGGCTGCTCTTCGCGCTTGCGATGACGGCCTGCAACGCCGGTACGGACGACCGTGCGAATACCGGCGCGGTTCGACAGGCGCTCTTCGACGAACTGCGCCCCGTCGCCCTGGTGAACTGCCGGCTCGAGCGCTTCGGAAGTGCCAACGACGGAGGGTATCTCCTCTGCGGAAACCTCGGTGACGGCGTCGAATCGGCGTATTCATATGGCATCGGTCCCGCGATGACTGGGGCTGCGATGTCTCGAAGCGGTTCGCTGTGCCCATCCACCAGTACGACTGCTTCGACCCGGGCCGGCCGGTCGTGCGATGGCGGCCGGTTCGTCTTTCACGACGAGTGCATTGGAGGCTCAGCGCGGACCGAGAACGGCGAGCGATTCGAGCACGCTGGAGACCCACATTGCAGCCAACAACGATGCTGGCAAGCGCCTGCTGGTGAAGATCGACGTCGAAGGCGCCGAGTGGGAGTCGCTGCTCGCGACGCCGGACGCGGTGTTCGAACGGATCGATCAGATGCCGATGGAACTGCACGGCGTGAACGAGGAGCGGTTCCTGGAAGTCGTGAGAAAGCTCAAGCGAACGTTCCATGTCGTCAACCTGCACGTCAACAACTGGACCTGCGCCGACGGATTCGAACCCTTTCCAGCGCCGGTCTTTCAAGTGCTGCTCGTCAACAAGCGTATTGGCATCGTCGACGCGTCAGCTCCGGCTCACCGCGCCGTCAAGCCCTCTGACGCACCCGACAATCCCAACGGACGCGATTGCCAGCCGGCCCGGTAGCTAACCAGAGTTCTAGGTTCTCCGTTCTGGGTTCTGATTGTGGAACTGAGAACCGAGAACTGAGAACCGAGAACCTGCCTAGTGCTCCGGGATGGGCCTGAGGTACTTCACCGCATCGGGGTACCACAGCTTGATGTGGCAGGTCTCGCACGCGGCGTCGAGCACACCTCCGACATCGTAGAGTCCTTCGACGTCGTGCTTCGAGGCCACGTCGCGGGCCTGAAGCGCGGCCTTCAGGAGTACATCCACCAGGCGGTTCCACTCGGCTCTATCAGCTTCGATCCGGACGCCGATCTCCTTTGGGCGTGAGCGCGCCCTCCTGCACCGGTTCCTTTTCTTCCTCAGGCGTCGCAACGGCGCGCCCCGGAATCTTCAAGAGGTTGGCTGCCTCGGCAAGCGCGAGCGCGTTGTGCTCGACGTGTGCCCATTCCTCGTCGGTGCGCGGCACATGCTCGACGGTGCCGGACATCGTCGCGATCACCGCGACCGACTGGTAGATGACATTCGACGTCGGCTCAACGATGCCTTCCATCAGGGATCGAATGGATCCGATTGGCTGGTAGATGCCGGCGGAAGCGGCAGGAGGCGCCCCCGCTGGTGCTGTCATCTGCCGAGTTACCACGACGGTCGCGGCCATCGCCGCAGCGATGGCCAGGAGCCAGTAGGCGGTTTTCATGAGCTGATAGTAAGTCCAAGGCCGTGGAAGGTGCCACGCGAAACCTGCGTGTTAGAGGAACCCGGCCGGATCCGCGACGGATCCGGCCGGGTTCCAGGCCTGCTGGTCTAGAAGGTGAACCTGACGCCGAACTGCATCTGCCGCGCGATGTTAGTTGCCGGTGCTGGAAATCTGGCCGAACTGCGCGTTGCCGAACGTGCCGTTGGGGTTCGCGAAATTCGTCGGTGTTCGTCAGGTTGTAGATCTCCCACCGCAGCTGGAGCCGGCCGTGCCGCTCCAAGGCTCACGTTCTTGAAGAACGAGAGATCGAGCCGTCGCTGGGTCGGCCCGTTCATCAAGTTGTTCGGGGTGTTCCCCGCGGTGAACTGCCGGCTGCAGCGCGAACGCGGACGTGTTGAACCATCGGTTGAAAGTGCGCTCGCTCTCCGGCAGGTTCGGATCGCCGACCAGGTTCGGCCGGTCGCTGCCGCCGTTGTTGGTCTGCGCGTTCGCGTTGCTGACGTCGAAGACCGTGCCCGACTGCCAGAACGCCGAGGCGTTCACCTGCCAACCGCCGAGGAAGCCGTGGGCCACGCCCGTCAGGTTGCCCGACGGGATTTCGTACGTGCTCTGGAACACCACCCGGTGCTTGATCTCGCCCGGGCTCGGTGAACGTCTCGACGATCGAGCGATCCCACGGTGCCCACCCGGTCCATTCGCCGTCCTGCCAACGTGTAGTGCGTCGACATCGTGAGCCCCGCGCGATAGCGGCGCGAGAAGGCGAGCTGAACCGAGTCGTACCACTGCTTGTACTTGCTCTCGCGCACCGTGATGTTCGGACACGTCCGGTAGCTGCGCTGAAGAACGGCCGCCGGGTGTTGCACGTTGCCCGGGCCCGGCGCCGGCTGGTTGTAGTTCTCGCCGCCGGCGCCGAGGTCCGTGCCCACCGCGCGATCGGTGCGCGAGCCGATATAGCCGACGCTCGCGACGTTGCCGGCGAACTCCTTCTCGAGGATGACGTTGAACTGGTTGATGCGCATCGACTTGAAGTCCTCGTCCACCGCGGCAATGGCGCCCACCAGGTTCGTGGCGCTGGCCGGCTGCGGCTCAGGCAATGGCGTGGAGAGGAACACGGTTGGCGGGAGGCCGCCGTCGGACCGTTGTTGATGACAGGCCCGGGGTAGTTGCTGGTGAACGGCATGTTCCGGAACAGCGCCGGCGAATGCATGTTGGTCGGGAAGTACGTCAGCCCCCAGCCGCCGCGCAGCACCATCTGCATCGGCAGCGTCGCGGAGAAGCCGAACCGCGGCGCGAGGTTCGAGTAGTCCGTCTTGACGTTGACCGCGCGGGTGACGCCGTTCTGACCCGCGACGAGCAACGTGCAGGGTCTGGAGGTCGAAGTTGGAGATCGCATCCTGCTCCTCGGTCAGCGGCGTGTAGACGTCGTACCGCACCCCGAAGTTGAGCGTGAGCCAGTCGGTCGCGCGCCAGTCGTCCTGCACGAACGCGCTCGGCTCGACGGTGTGGTAGTTCGGCACGACGATCTCGAAATTGCGCGACGTCGCCGATGGGTATCCCAGCAGCAGCGACGCAATCGAGTCGCCGCCCGTGCCGCTCGGCCCGCTGTTGGTGAGCTGCTGGGTGAACGAGTAGTTGCCCGACGGCGATCCGCCGACGCCCCGCTTCGCGGCGTCGCGGACGATGGCGCCGCCGCCCATCTTGATGTTGTGCGACCACCACGTCTTCGTGAGCACGCCGCTCACGGATTTCGTCGTGTCGTGATACTCGATCGGCAGAAATCCCTGGTCGCCCAGGAACGCGTACCCGTTGAAGGTGATTGACGACAAACCTGTCGCGCGACCTGGGTAGCTGAGGCAAGTTCGCGCCGTGAAGGCCCATGATCGTCGACGCGTTGGTCCCTTCGTTGGGCCCGGTCGAGGCGATGTCGAGCTTCAGGTAGCCGCCTCGGAGTTCGCCGACGAGCGTCGGGCTGAAGACGCGCACGTAGTTCCCCTGCCAGGCATGCACGTCTGTGAGGTTGGGTCCGGGGAACTGGCCGGCAGCGCCCGACACCGCCCGTCACGCAGCTCGGATCGATGACGGTGCCGCTGATGGTCACCGTCGGGACAGAGTCCGGGCGTGAAGGTGTTCACGCCGTTGTACGAGTAGCGCACCGCCAGCGTGTTGTTCTGGCTGAACCGGTGATCGACCTTGATGTCCGTGCTGTCGGAATCCTGCGTCCTGATCGTCTGGCCCGAGTAGTTGTTGACGCAGGCCCGACGTCGTCGGCGCGGGATAGAGCTGCATCAGGTTGCGCGCGATCGGGTCGATGCGGTTCTGCGGGATGACGTTGTTCGGAAACGGCGTCCGCGGCGTGGTCGTCGGGTCGTAGATGATCGTGCCGGGCAGCAGCGCCGAGAAGTCGCCGTTGCGCATCGCCATCGTCGGCACCGTGATCAGATTGGGCTGCCCCTCCTCCAGCCGGTAGCCTTCGTAGTCGCCGAAGAAGAACGTCCGGTTCCGGAAGATCGGACCGCCGACGCTGCCGCCAAACTGGTCCTGCGACCGTATCGGATCCTCGGTCGCAAAGTAGGTCCGCTCGTCGAAGCGCGCCCGGCGGGTCAACTCGAACACGCTGCCGCTGAAGTTGTTCGTGCCGGACTTCGTGATGATGTTGATGACGCCGCCGCTCGTGCGTCCCAGTTCGGCGGCGTAGAGGTTGGTTTGAACCTTGACTTCCGCCACCGCGTCGATCGAGACGCGGACGCCGGCGGTCCCCTGAAGGCGCTCGTTGTTGTCGGCGCCGTCAATCAGGTGGTTGTTTTCGATCGTGCCCGCGCCATTGACGCTCACGTTGTGCGTCTGCCTTCTCTCATCCGGCCGGCCCGGGGAATTCGCTCCAGGGCCTTCGTTCGCGCCCGGAAGCAACTGAACGTACCTGTAGATGTTGCGTTCCTGGATCGGCAGCTCCTGCAGGGCTTGCTCCGTGACCAGCGAGCTGACGTTCGAGGCGTCGGTCTGCAGCAGCGGCGACTCGCCGGTGACCAGCACCGTTTCACTGAGCGCGCCGACTTCGAGCGAGCCATCCACACGCGCGCGGTCTCCGCTGGTGAGCGTCAACTTCGCGGTGTGGGTCTTGAAGCCGGACAACTCGATCTTGACCTCGTAGCTGCCGATCGGCAGCAGGTTGAACGTGTAGTCACCCGATGAGCTCGTGGTCTGCGTCCGGACCGCGCCGGTTCCCACGTGGGTGACCGTGACCGTCGCGCCGGGCAGCATCGGCGCCGCTCGTGTCCGCGACGCGGCCGACGATTTCTGCGGTCGTCTGTGCGAATACCGGACTGTAAAGGGAAAGAAGGGTCGACCAGTGCGCCGATCAATACCCGAGTGGGATGCATATCTCCTCCTCTGGTGACCTGAACCGGGTGGAATGTGTGGCTCCGGTATAGCCCCTTTCATCATTCAAGTAAAGGACTAACGGTGTTATAAAGGCCGAGATTCCTTCACTTCCATGGATCGGCTGGGCGGTAATCGGACTGCGGAGGACCTGTATGCGACGGTGGCTGAACGGCATCGGTATCGCGCTCTGCGTCTTTGCGTTCTCGACGGCGGTCCCTTTGTCGCAGGTGCCCGCAAGCGAAGGCGGATTGCCCGGCGGCGACAGACCGGCCCCGCCGCCTCCGCCGTCGGTGCACCCGCGCGACCTCTCGGGCTATTGGGCGCTTCCTCCGAACCCCGCCGACGGTCGATACATCCCCAACGCGGCGCTGGTACCGGCGGTCACGCGCCAGCGCCTCGCCGAGGTGGCGGCGAAAGACAGGGACGCTGTGCGCTATTGCAATCAGGTTGGGTTGCCGGTGGCGATGGGACTTGGGTTCCCGTACAACATCCGCATCACGCCGCGCTTCATGGTGATTCTGACCGGTTCCTCGACCGCGCAGAACCGGATCATCTATCTGGACCGCAAAGAGCACTTTCAAGATGAGGCGTACGATCGAGGCGGGTACGGCGATTCGATCGGTCACTGGGAGGGCAACGTGCTCGTGGTCGACACCACGATGTTTGCTCCGGACCGTGGCATCCTCAGTATTCCCGGCGGGGGCTTCCGCACGGCAGCTTCGCATCTGGTCGAGCGGTTCCAGTTCTTGAAGAACGGCCAGGTGCTCCAGCTGATCTCGACATGGACGGATCCGAACGTGTTCAAGGGATCACACACCTACGAATACCGCTATAACCGGATGCCGCGCGACTACGAGGCCCGTCTCGGTGTGGGATGCGACCCGTACGACGCGGAGCGTGTGGCGTTCCTCGCAAAAGCAAAGGGGAACTGACATGAAGTCAACCCTCCTCGTCGTTGGCGCTGTGCTGTTGTCGATCGCCAGCGGTTGCTCAGCAACCTGAATGATCCAGCTCCATACGAAACATTGCCCGACATCTCCGGAGTCTGGAACCGTATCGATCCCGTCGGCGGGGGCAGCTTCGGTGGCGTGCAGAGCGCGTTTCCGAGAGCTGAGCTGCAGCCAGAATACGTGGCGAAACTGCCGCAGCCGGTACCTTCCACTGCACCACCGCCGGTGTACAACATCAAGGAGCAGACTGAGCCGACTCCGCGCTGCGGCGTCGGCGGGGAGACAGGAACTGGCAATAGCTCCCCGACTGTCACGTCGGGCGGCATGCAACTCGCCGCCACGCCGGATCTCGTGCTGATGCTGCGCGATGGCGCTCACGGTGGCCGGTACATGTTTGCCGATGGCCGTCCTTTTCCATCCAGGTTCAGCGGCCTGTATACGACCGGCCGATGGGAGAAGGACGCGTTCGTCGCGACGACGCGTGGCTTTGTCTCCGGGATGACCGGGATTGGCCGCGGCTGGGCCGAGCCGTCCACCGAGCTCATCGAGACGTTCAGGGTATCGGCAAACGGTCAGCGTCTCACGGTCACTCACGAGTGGCGCGATCCGAAGGTCTACATCAAACCGCACATCTACGACGTCATCTACGAACGGCTGCCCGCCGGGTTGCAAATCTGGGAGAGTTGGTGCGACTCGCGGCGCTGGATCGAGGCGAACGCGAAGGGCATGCTGAAACCTCGCCCAGACGTCCCCTAGCGTGCTATAAGAGGCAAATCAACGCCATCAGGAAGGATCTCGCGCTCAGCTGATTCGATGCGGGGAGGTCTCATGAGACGCAGAACTGTCACGCGGCGTCGGTTCATGTCGAGCGCAGCTGGGGCAGCTGCGGGACTCACTATCGTCCCGAGGCACGTCCTGGGCGCCGGGTTTCAGGCGCCGAGCGACACCGTGAACCTCGCCGTGGTCGGCGGAGGCGCGCGCGGCGCGTCGGTCGCGACCGAGTTGGTGAGTGGCGCGCAGAATATCGTGGCGCTATGCGACATCGACATGGATTTCGTCGATGCGCGAATCGCACGCAGTACCGCGAAACGCCAAGGGGCAGCCCGTGGAAGGTCGTGTCAAGCTGCAGGCCGCCTATGCCAAGGCGAAACGCTACGCCGATTTCCGCACGATGCTCGAGCAGCAGCGCGATATCGATGCGGTGATGATTGCCACGCCCGACCACACCCACGCGATCATCGCGAAAACTGCGATGGAGCTCGGCAAGCACGTGTACGTCGAGAAGCCGATGGCCTGGTCGGTCTACGAGGCGCGGGTGCTGCGCGAGGTGGCGGCAAAGACGAAAGTCGTCACGCAAATGGGCAACCAGGGACAGTCAACGGACGGCGCTCGGTTGATCAACGAGTGGATTCAGGCGGGTCTCATCGGAACCATTCAGGAAGCCCACTATTCGTCGACCCGTCCGATCTGGCCTCAGGGCGTGTCGCGCCCTTCGACGGGCCGCTATACCAATGGCGAAGGCGCCAGCACCTATAAGTCGCCTGACCCGCCCCCGGAGGAGGAGGCAGCAGCGAGTGGTCGCAACAGCGGGTGAGCCAGGAGATCGGACGAGCCCTGAACCGCGGATACGCGAAGCCCGCCGGCCTGAACTGGGATCTGTTTCTGGGACCGGCGCCCGATGTCCCGTACCATCCGATTTATCATCCGTTCAACTGGCGCGGCTGGGTCGACTGGGGCACCGGGCCGATCGGAGACGGCGCCGCCCATTCGCTCAACCACCTCTACTGGGCGCTCAATCTTCGATACCCGACCTCGGTTGAAGCGACGTTTTCTCCATTTGGCCTCGACGAAGACGGACGGCACGCCAGCTTCCCATCCGCGATGGAAGTCGTCTTCCATTTCGCCGCGGAGGGATCGCGGGCGCCTCTGAAGATCACGTGGCGCGATGGCGGCCTGTGGGCACCTCGGCCGGCCATGCTGCCCGCCAATGTCGATCATCGGGAAGCCGGCTCGATGATCGTCGGCGACAAGGGCATCCTGATGCACGATGCGTACGGCATGAGTCCTCGCCTGTATCCGGAGTCGTTGATGGAAGCGGCAGCCAAAGTGCCGCAGAAGTACCCGCGGGTCCGCGGGCAGCTTCACGCGATGAACTGGATCGATGCCATCAGGGGCCGCGCCACCGCGACGTCTCACTTCGACTATGCATCGCGCGTCACGGAAACGATGCTGCTCGGCATCGTCGCCGCCAGGGCCGGACGCGGCGTCCAGATTCAGTACGACGGCAACACCGGACGGATTACGAACAACGCGTCGGCAAACCAATTTCTGACCCGCGAGTACCGCAAGGGTTGGCAGGTGTGATTTTTCCCGGAGGTGACTTGTGTCGCGCAGCCCGATGACTCGACGTCAATTTGTAACGACTGCCGGAACAGCAGCCGGATTCATGATCGTGAAAAGGCACGCGCTGGGAGCCGGTATGCAGGCGCCCAGTGACACAGTCAATCTCGCGGTGGTCGGCGGAGGGGGCCGCGGCGCGGCCGTGGCGACCGAGCTCGCTGACCGGCCGGCAGAACATCGTCGCGCTCGCCGACATCGACATGGCCGGCCTGGACGCGCGCATCGCGCGATCGACGCGCAACGCGAAGGGGGAGCCCAACGAGGCGCGCATCAAGCTGCAGCAGGCCTACGCGAAGGCGACTCGCTACGCCGACTTCCGCCGGATGCTCGAACGGCAGAAGGACATCGATGCGGTGCTCATCGCGACGCCCGATCACACGCATGCGGTGATCGCCAAGGCCGCCATGGAGATGGGCAAGCACGTCTATGTGGAGAAGCCGCTCACGTGGTCGGTCCAGGAAGCGCGTGTCCTTCGCGAGCTTGCGGCGCGGTCGAAGCTCGTCACGCAGATGGGCAATCAGGGTTGCTCAACCAACGGCGCTCGCTTGATCAATGAGTGGATCCAGGCGGGCCTCATCGGTCCCGTGCGCGAAGTGAACATCTACACCGACCGGCCGATCTGGCCGCAGGGTGTGCCGCGCCCGGCCGGTTTCTCCGATGCGTCGCAGCGGGGTAAGACGCCCGGTGCGGACGCGCAGCCGGTGCAGGGCGGCGGATCGTCGGATTGGTCGCGCGACCGCGTCGCGAAAGACTTCGCGCGCGCGCTCGGCGGACAGTATTCGACCCCGGCCGGTCTCGATTGGGATCTCTTCCTCGGGCCAGCACCTGAAGTGCCGTATCACCCGATCTACCATCCCTTCAATTGGCGCGGCTGGATCGATTGGGGCGTCGGCGCAGTCGGCGATATCGCCGCTCACACGCTCAATCACGCCTGGTGGGCGCTCGGACTTACCTATCCCACGACAGTCGAGGCGACGTCGACGCCGTTCGGCCTCGACGAAAAGGGGCAGGCGGCGAGCTATCCAGCTGCGATGGAAGTGACGTTCAGGTTTGCCGCCGAAGGCAACCGGCCGGCCGTGAAGTTCACGTGGCGCGACGGCGGTCTGATGGCGCCTCGTCACGAGATGCTGCCCGACAACGTCGCGCTGCCGCGCGCGGGCAGCGTCATCATCGTCGGCGACAAGGGCATCCTCGTACACCAGTCGTACGGCAACAACCCGAAGCTGTACCCGGAGTCGTTGATGGAAGCCGCCGCCAAGGTGCCGCAGAAGTACGACAGGGTGCCCGGCGAGCTGCACGCCATGAACTGGGCCGACGCGATCAAGGGACGACAGAAGGCCACGTCGCCGTTCGAAGTCTCCTCACGTGTGACAGAAGTGATGCTCCTGGGCATCGTCGCGATCAAGGCAGGTCAGGGCAAACAGATCCGCTACGACGGCCAGACAGGCACCGTCACGAACGACACGGTGGCCAATCAGCTGCTGGGTCGGAGAATACCGCCGGGGTTGGACACTCTGACGCACCATTGAAAGATTGTTAGATGGCTGATTGGTAGAGTGTTGTGAGAATTTCGAACTTCGATTCTCACAATCACTCTGCCAATCTCAAATCAACAATCTGACGACATTCTCGCAATCGACTATCCCGCAGTTCCCCCGCCCAGACTGGCTGTCAGAGCCGCAATCGTGAGACCCCTGGCGATCGACAGTATGTGAAATGTTCGTGGCTGATGTGGGTCAACGCCGCTGTCGCAGCGCACCTTGGTAGACTTCGGTATGGACCGACCAACGATGAAATATCGCTCTGTGATCGGACGGCTGGATCGACGACAGTTCCTGAGGGCGATCCCCGGGAGCGTGCTGCTGGCCAGTCTGCCGGCTGGCGCCCTGACCCAGAATCGCAGCAAGGGCGTCATGCTCATGAACCGGATCGGGCCGTCGATCTCGGAGCTGTACATCGCCAACACCGACGGCACCGATCAACGCAGGTTCCTCGAGAGCTCGACCTTCGACTACCACGCCTCCTACTCGCCCGACGGAAAGTGGGTGGTCTTTACCTCGGAGCGCCATGGCGACGGCCAGTCCGACGTCTTCCGCTGCCGTGCCGATGGAACAGGAATCGAGTCGCTCGTCACGGGGCCGTCGATGGATGACGCGGGGGTTCTGTCGCCCGATGGTTCACGCCTGGCGTTCGTGTCCACGCGCGACGGCTACACCGCTCGTGTCTGGACATTGGATCTTGCGTCCGGACGACTGCGCAACCTGACTGGCGACAGGGACATCAAGGGCGATTCGAACAGTCCGGATTGTTGCTTTCGGCCATCCTGGTCCCCCGACGGACAGTGGCTGGCGTTCTCGAGCGATCGCAATACCGAATGGCGCGGTCACGACGCCGGACAGGGGTGGGAACACACGCAGGAGCTCAGCGTCTACGTGACTCGGGTGGATGGCACGGACTTCCGTCGCATTGCGTCCAAGCCGGGGTGGTGCCTTGGATCCCCGAAATGGTCGCCCGACGGTCGCCGCGTCGTGTTCTATGAGCTGCCGACCGAGGCAACCTGGGGTGCCCGCCGGCCAAACCTTGTTGGCACGGTGGAGTCGCAAATCGTGTCGGTCGATGTCGCGACGGGCGAACGGCTCGTGCACAGCTCCGGACCCGGCCTGAAACTATTTCCGCAGTTCCTGAACGCACAGGTGATCGGCTATCACCGGAAAGGCGGCCCGGAGGAAGGCTTCGCGTTCACCACCGGCTTCGAACCGGTGAAGCGGGCCATGCGGTCGCCCACATGGTCGCCCGATGGCAAGACAGTCATTTACGAAAAGGTCGCGTTCAGGCCGGTGCGGCCACAGAACAAACCCCTCTACAGCTGGGACGGGGAGTGGGAGTATCGGCACACTGATGTCTTCCCCGCGCTGTCGCGCGAGGGTGAGCTGGTCTTCACTGAGAAGCAGCAGGGGAACTCCTCCATCATCACCATGAAAGTCGATGGGTCCGATCGCCGGAAGGTGTTTGACCCGGCGGACCACGGGTTCGACCCTGCGGTGCTCGCGCGCGGGATCGCCGGGGCTTTTCAGCCGGCCTGGTCACCAGATAGCCAATGGATCGCCTTCGGCCTCGGCCTGTGGTTCCAGGAGCGCCGCCAGGGTACGGCCCGGCTCATGCGCGTGCGCCGCGACGGCACGGGCGCCGAAGCGCTCACCGACGGCGCGACGCACTCGGGTTTTCCGAGCTATTCGGCCGATGGCCGGGAAATTGTGTTTCGCGTGTGGGGCGAGCGAGAGAAGGGCCTGCGCATTCTCGATCTTCACAGCCGCAAGGTGCGGATGCTCACCACCGAGGACGACAACCTGCCCGGCTGGTCGCCCGACGGCCGCCGAATCGTGTTCACGCGCCAGACCAGCGCCACCAACTTCGACATCCTCACCATCCGGCCGGATGGCACCGGTCTCGAGCGGTTGACCACTAGTGGCTCAAACGACGGTCACGCAGTGTGGACATATGACGGCCGTATCATGTGGAGCAGCGGCATGTACGGGTTCCGGGACGAGGCCGCCCTCTACGACGATACCTTTCAGCCTTACGGCCAAGTCTTCATCATGGAGGCTGACGGCAGCCGAAAGCGGATTCTGACGGACAGCCTCTGGGAGGACTCGATGCCGCTCCTCGTTCCGGCGAAGTTCCTGCACTGAAGCTGCTCATTTCTTTGTTGCGTCCGATGGGTTGGCGCCCACGCCCGTCGGGGGACCTCCTCCCCGCGCCGCGACCGGGTTGTCGAGCGGATTCAGCCCATTCGTCGCAAGCGGGTCCATCGCCGCGAGGTCGGCGCGGTAGCTCACGACGTTGGCCGTCGGAAAGGCCGATGGAAGCTTCTGCGTGACGGCCCCTGTTGCGGCCCATTCGGTACCCCGCTGGAAGGTCACGACAGAATCGACCGAGCTGAGCCCATTGATATCGTGACCGAGCGTCGTGTGGAAGACACGACCGCTGCCGTACCTGAGCACCATCAATTGCGGCTCATCGCGGCCGGTTCCTCGATTGGCGGGATCTGAATAAGCGGTGGCCAGCACCGTCATGTTCTGCCCCGGCCCCCGCAGCCTCGCGTAGAGCTCATCCCCGTGATGCATCCAGGTCCTTGGTAATCCCCTGGTAATCGGATGGTCGGCATTGCGCAGGACCATCTGAAACGGCATCCGAGCGCCGTGACTGCCGGCGCGCCCAGGCGTTGGATCCGATACGAGCTTGCCGTCGCGGTAGTACCACATCGGACCAGCCTGCTCGTCTCTGGCGCGCCATCCGCCGATGCCAATCATTTCGTTGAACGCCTTCCAGCCACGGAACGCGTTGTCCGACGCGTGCACCGTCACCAGGCCACCGCCGTTCTTCATGTACTGCTCGAAGGAGGCTTTGAGTTCCGCCGACCAGCGCTCGTCTGGTGCGTCGTAGTTGAAGACGACAACCTTGTACCGGCCGAAGACCGGCTTGAAATCACTGGGGTCAGCGCCGGCCGGCGGTGCGGTTACAACCTCGACTTGAAACAGGCCGGTTTCCTCGAGCTGCTTCTTCAGGACTGGCGTCACCAGCTGCCACTTGTGAAACGGGCCTGCGCTCTCGCCGTCCAGCAGCATCACGCGAATGGGCGCGGCGCCCTGTGCCGAAAATGCCTCAACGAGTCCGAGCACGACAGCAACAGCCCAGCCAAACTTGCGCATTGTCCTTCTCCTTCCACCGACACCGAGCAGCACTTCCATTGTGCTGCAGGCGGCACGCTTGTCAAGAATCTCGGTCCTGTGGCACGCTCTCCCCATCCGTCAACTAGGGCTCTCGACCCCGGAGGGAGACATGAGATTCGCGCGTTCGTTTGCGACCCGTACACCGTTCCGTGTGCTACTCACGGCGATTGCCGTGTCCATAGGCGCTGGCGCGTTGGCGCAGCGCAACACATCGCCGCGCGTTCTCCCGAACGCCGACAGTTCGAACTTCATGCCGTTCGACCAGATCACCAAGTCGAACGTGGGGCGGCTCCAGGTGGCGTGGCACTATCCCTACGGCAACGCGCTATTCAACCCGTTGGCCGTAGACGGCGTCATCTACGGCCTGGGCCGCAATGGATCGTCGCTGGTGGCCCTGGACGCCACCACGGGCAAGGAGATCTGGGTCCATGAAGGCCTGAACGGGATCACGTCCAGGGGCATAAATTTCTGGCAGAGCGAGGATGGCAAAGACCGGCGGCTGATCTTCTCGATCAACAGCTTTCTCCAGCAGATCGACGCCCGCACCGGCAGAACCATCACGACCTTCGGAACAAACGGGATCGTCAACCTGCGCGACGGTCTGCTCCGCGCGGAAGGCACGGGCGTCCTCGCCATGGCCTCGAGCCCAGGGCGGATCTGGCGCGACATCATCGTGATGGGGAGTCGAAATGGTGAAACCTACCTCACGCCTCCCGGCGATATCCGCGCCTACGATGTGCGCACGGGAAAACGCCTCTGGCAATTCAACGTGATCCCGCAGCCAGGGCAGTACGGCTATGAGACGAACCCGGAGGCGGGCTTTCAGTACATCGGCGGCGCGAACAACTGGGGCGAGATGTCGATCGACGAAGAGCGAGGCATCGCGTACATCCCCACCGGGTCGGCAACCTACGATTTCTACGGCGCCGATCGGCCCGGCAATAACCTATTCGCGAACTGCCTAATCGCGCTCGACGTCCGCACCGGCAAACGGATCTGGCACTACCAGACGATCCATCACGACCTGTGGGACCTCGACAACGTCTCGGCCCCTCAGCTGGTGACGGTCCGGCACAACGGCCGCTCCATCGATGCTGTGGCGCATGCCGGCAAGACGGGGTTCCTCTACGTGTTCAATCGCGTCACCGGCGAGCCGCTCTGGCCCATCGAAGAGCGCCCGGTACCGAAAAGCGACGTGCCGGGCGAGTGGACCTCGCCGACCCAGCCGTTCCCGACGAAGCCTCCGGCCTTCGCCAAGCAGTCGTTCTCGGTGGACGACGTGAACCCGTGGCTCCTGACGCCTGAGGAGTACCAGTCGATGCGAGACCGCGTCGCGAAGGCGCGCAACGGCACCGGCCCGCAAGGCGGATTGTTCATCCCGCCGGCTCTAAACATCGAGACGGTCTCGATGCCGGGCAACCAGGGCGGCTCGAACTGGGGCACGACCGCTGCAAACCCTGAGAAGGGGCTCGTCTTCGTCGTCAACGTCAACCAGGTGGCGCTGTTGAAGCTCGAGGACGTCAAGATGCGCCAGGCCGTGCCCGGCCGCGGCGGCGTCATTCCTGCGACGGGCACGCAAATGCAGCAGGGTCAGGCGGCGTACCGCCAGTACCGTGGGGCTTGCCACGGCGCGAACATGCAGGGCAACACAACGATCGGCGCCCCCGGCCTGGTCGGCGTAACCAGCCGCATGGCCACTGAAGCCATCTTGGCGATCGTTCAGGAGGGGCAAGGGCAAATGCGCCCGATTGACGTCCCCTCGCCCGAAATGACGGCGATGCTCGCGTATTTCGCGACCACGAACCCGAACAGAGGCGGCGGCCCGGGCGCGGGATACCCGATCTGCCGCCAGGTCCTGTTGTCGGTCGCGGGGGTGCGCCACAGCCGCCTCTGCCTCCGGTCAACATGAATGCTTCCTTCTATCCGGGCATCGGCGGCAACGCGGGAAATACACCGTGGCCTGCAAATCTCAAGGGGTTTCCGGACACGCGGTACGCGACCGGATACAACGTCCTCGCGACGTCTACGAAGCCGCCCTATACGACGCTGACGGCGTACGACCTCAACACCGGGGAGATCAAATGGCAGGTCACCAACGGCGATCATCCGCCCACGGTCGAGGCCGGTGGACCTAGGGGAACGGGCGCCGTAGCCGCGCGGAACGGCATTCTCGTGACGCGCACAGGGCTCGTGTTCCAGGCCGGCGGTGATGGACGAATCCGGGCCTTCGATGAAGACACCGGCAAGGAGCTCTGGTCGGGTGCACTCCCAGGGCCCGCGCGCGGCATCCCGGCCATGTACATGGCGAATGGCCGTCAGTACCTTGTCGTCGCCTCACCGGCTGGTTCGCTCGCCGGCGGAAACAATCCCGGGCCCGCAACGGTCGAGGTTCCACCGGATACACCGAGGGGCTACATCGCCTTCGCGTTGCCGCAGTAGCGCACTAGAAGATTGGGCGATTGTTGAGATAGGTGATTGGGTGATTTGATTGGGCGATTGCTCGACAATTCACCCAATCTCAATGACCTTTAAGCTCCCAGCGCTTTCCTAATGTAAGCGACACACGTCTTCACCTCTTCCACCGCCGGTGCTGCGCCCATGTGCTCGTACTCGATGATGGCGTAGATCGGATACTTCTCCTTCTGCAGCAAACGCAGCACGTCGGCAATGGGTGTGTCACCCTGGCCCCACGGTTGGTTCGGTCCGCCGTCGCGCCGGCGATCCTTCAGGTGAATGTGCGTAATGCGATCGTGGTATTGCCGAATGAACGCGACAGGGTCGTTGTTGCCTGCCACGAAGTGGCCGATGTCGAGATTCGCCTTGAACATCTTGGATTGCGAGAAGAGCGCCTTGAAGCTCTCGACCGAACCGACTTC
This sequence comes from uncultured Acidobacteriota bacterium, assembly GCA_963725105.1. Lineage (GTDB taxonomy): Bacteria > Acidobacteriota > Vicinamibacteria > Vicinamibacterales > CAVVIG01 > CAVRXZ01. The sequence goes on along the minus strand of CAVRXZ010000027.1, from coordinate 219,440 downwards.
GGTGGGATCCGCCACGTTCGCATGGTTGTGCCACGACACCGAGATGCCGTACTTCTCGGCGAGCGGCGCCAACTCCTTCCCCATGAAGGTGCGCGTTTGGTTCGTCCCAATCACGTTGATGCCCAACGCACGCGCCGCCTGGAACGTCCGCTCGCGTTCTTCGGGCGTTCCGTCCTCCGCGAACGTGAACACGTAGCTGATGAGCTGGATGCCAGCTTTGTCGAACTTCGCGCGGATTTCGCGGAACCGCTCCATCGGCACGGCTAGGCGCCACTGTTTCAGCTCTTCGCGGATCTTCGTGTACTGCGGTGTCAGAGGCGAAGGCACACGCCCACCGCCCGCAATCCCGGGCGCCGGCTCCACACGCGACGACTCGAGCTCGCAGAAGCCGAGACCGGTCTCGGTGTACGCGCGGATCAGCGTGTCCACGTAGTCGCCGGCATCAGGGCGCGGGATGCTGCGAAAGCAGTAGGTGATGGCGCCGACCCTGACGCCGCCGATCGTCGAGTCGATCGCCCTGAGCGTCGTGCCGCCAACAGCGGAGGCCGCGAGGCTCGCAAACGTCACTTTGCCAAATTCACGACGGGTGATCATGTGCACCTCTCTACTTTTTACTTTCATCAGGCAGCGTGAACGCAACGACGCTGCCCCCCGAAGGCCGTCCTGACTTGGCGCCGCCGGCTGCAATCACGACGTATTGCCTGCCGTTCACCATGTATGTGCTCGGTGTGGCGTTGCCGCCAAACGGCAGCTTCGCCTCCCAGAGAATCCGTCCCGTCTCCTTGTCGAACGCGCGAAACGTTTCGTCGGCAGTTGCGCCGATGAAGATGAGCCCGCTCGCCGTGACCACCGGACCGCCGTAGTTCTCCGTCCCAGTCGGCGGAATGCCCTGCGCCGTCAGCTCCTGGTACTCGCCAAGCGGCACCTTCCATTTGATCTCGCCGGTGTTCAGATTCACCGCGTTCAACGTTCCCCACGGCGGCTTGATCGCCGGGTATCCCTGACCATCGAACTAGCGGCGGAAGCCGGCGAACGCGTATGGCGGCGCGTCGGCAGCGGGACCGCCGCCTCCTCCGCCACCGCCTCCACGCCCTGGCGCCGCGTAGGCAGCGGGCGGCTGCTCGACGCCGAATAGGAAGTCGACCATCGCGCGACGCTGTCCCTCCTGGATCTGCGCAAACGGCGGCATCCGGCCGATGCCTTTTTCGACGACCTCGGTCACCTGCGCTTGGGTCCGTTTTTCACGGATGTCGACAATCGCCGGGAACCCGCTGGCCGCGTCGCCGCGCTGGTCGAGGCCGTGACACGAGCCGCACTGGATGATGTACGTGCGCTCGCCGAGCGAGAACGGTGTGCCGTCCGGCCGCCGGGTTGGAATCATCTTATAGAGCCACGGAATCTCGTTCAGGTTCGCGTAGTAGATGCCGTCTGGATCGGCGGCCGCGCCGCCCCACTCCATGCCGCCGTCGAAGCCTGGAAAGATGATGCTCTCCTTGAGGCTCGGCCCCGGAAACGCCCCGTGCGACCCACCCTGCTTGAACCGCGCGCTCGTGAGCAATGTGGCCTGGCGGGAAATATTCGAGACGTCATCCTGCGTGTAGGTCTGTCGCATCAGCGGCGGAGGCTTCGTCGGATACGGCTGAGTGGGCGACGTGCTCACGCCAGGCAGATCGCCCTGCGGGATGGGACGTTCTTCGATCGGCCACAACGGCTCGCCGGTGACCCGATTGAACACGAACAGCAGACCGTGCTTGGTGCCCTGCGCGACGACATCGACACGACGACCGTTGTGCGTCACGGTCGCGAGGACCGGCGGCGTCGGCAGATCCTTGTCGAGCAGATCGTGATGCACGATCTGAAAGTGCCAGAGCCGCCGGCCGGTGTTCGCGTCGAGCGCCAGCAGCGTATTCGCGAAAAGATTGGCCCCCGGTCGATCGGCTCCCCAGAAATCGGGCGTCGCCGTCTCAGTCGGTACGTAGACGATGCCGCGTGCATCGTCCAGCGCTGAGCCCGACCAATTCGAAGCTGCGCCGATGGTCTTGTACGCCTCCGGCGGCCACGTCTCGTAGCCGAACTCTCCAGGCCTCGGAATGGTGTGGAAGATCCATCGCAGTACGCCGGTCCGCACGTCGAACGCACGAACGGAGCCTGGACCATTCGTGATGCCCGCGACGATGAACATGTCCTTGTAGATGAGACCCGGCGTGTTCAGCGTGACGGTCGTCGGCGTACCGCCGGGCTCGAGCTCGGCGCCTGTGCCGAGCAGGATCGATCCATTCGTGCCGAAGCTCCGGACGACCTGTCCCGTGTCCGCGTTCAGCGCGTAAAGATATGGACCGGCGCCGGTGAAGATGCGGCGATCCGCACCGTCGGCCCAGTACGTGACGCCTCGTTGCCGTGTGCCAGTACCGCCGGGTCGTTCAGAGGTCGGATCGAACTTCCACATCTCCGCACCGGTGGCCGCGTTCAAGGCGACAACTTTTCTCGTCGCCGTGCAGATATAGAGCACGCCGTTGACGATGAGCGGATTGGCCTGGAACTCGCCGCGATCGCCGGTGTCGTACGTCCACGCCGTTTTCAACATTCCGACGTTGCTTCGCGTGATTTGACCGAGCAGGGAGTAGTGTGTGCGGGCGTTGTCGCCGAGATACGTCGGCCAGTCTGTCGCGGCATGCCCTGCGGCCAGAGCCGCCCGAGCATCGGCTGGCGCTTGTGCCGCGAAAACCCCACTGCCCATACTGGCGTTGCTGAGGGACAAGCAGGTCAGGGAACCAAGTCCGCCGGCAAGCACAAGCGCAATCGAGGCTCTCATATTCATCATATGGAGTTGGTATAATGTGGCCGCACGCTAACAGCATCTCCTGAGTTCCGCAAGGGAAAACTCCCCCATATTCCGCTCGTAAATGATCCGGCGCCTGCGCCAGTAATCGTAGGCGAGACTTTCGATGAGGAGCCCGCTGCCCTGTGATGAGACTCTGTGGCGCAATTGTTGTGTCCCTCGCCTTCTCGCTTTTGCCCGCCAGCGCCTGGGCACAGGTCCCCGAGGAAACCGCGACGCGTCGCGTTCGTGCGCTGAGAATCCCGAACGGCGACGCGATCCGCATTGATGGCAACCCCGACGAGCCCTTCTGGCAGCAGGTTGAGCCGGCAACGGACTTTCTGCAGCGCGAACCGAGCACCGGTTCCGCCGCGACCGAGCGTACCGAAGTGCGAATCGCCTACGACGACGAGCGGCTGATCCTCGCGGTCGTCTGCCACGACAGTGAGCCGGATCGGCTCATGGCCAACCAGATGCAGCGCGATCAATCGTTCGAGGCTGACGATCGATTCCTCTGGACGCTCGACACGTTCTTGACCGCGCGCGGCGGGTACTTCTTCGAGATCAACCCGGCCGGCGCCATGGGCGACGGGCTGCTCGAACCCGGGGGCGGCGGCAGTGGTGGCGGCAGCAACATCGGCGCGGGCATCAATCGCTCGTGGGATGGAATCTGGATCGCGCGCGTGCAGCGATCTCAGATCGGCTGGACCGCCGAAATCGAGATTCCCTTCCGGACGCTCAACTTCGATCCGAATGCGGCGGCGTGGGGCATCAACTTTCAGCGCACCGTGCGGCGCCGCGACGAAGACAGCCTGTGGACGTCGTACGCACTCAACGAAGGCCTGGGCCGGATGTCGAGCGCCGGGCGACTTGAAGGCCTGAGTCAGATCTCGCAGGGGTTCGGGCTCGACGTGCGGCCCTACGTCGTCGGACGCGTCGGCTCCGCGCCGGGGCGCGGGGCCCCCGACACGGTCGCCGACGGCGACGTCGGCGTCGACGCGTTCTACAACGTGACGCCGGCGCTTCGTCTGAACGTGAGCGTCAACCCCGACTTCGCCGAGACCGAAGTCGATCAGCGCCGCGTCAACCTCACGCGCTTCCCGTTGTTCTTCGAGGAGAAGCGCGACTTCTTCCTCGAAGGCTCGAGCTTCTTCGACTTCTCACGCGAGCCCGGCCAGGAGATTATGCCGTTCTTCTCCCGCCGCATCGGCCTGGACCAGGAGCGGCGGCCGCAAACGCTGGCGTTCGGCGCCAAGCTCACGGGACAGATGGGCAAGTTCGACATCGGCGTGCTGCAGGTCCGCTCGGCGGAAGAGACGAGCGCGACCGGCGACGACGTGTTCGCCGCCCCAGGCGAAGACTTCTCGGTGGTGAGGGTTCGTCGCCGCGTGTTGCAGGAGTCGTACTTCGGCGGGCTCTACACGCTCCGCTCGACACGGCTTCCCGGCGCGGTCGATCGCCACACCGCCGGTCTCGACTTCGCGCTGCAGACGTCGTCGTTCCGCGGCAACCGCAATCTTTCCCTGAGCGGGTTTTATCTCTTCACCAGCAACCCGCTGGACACCGGCGAGAGCAGCGGCATGGGCCTGCGGCTCGACTATCCGAACGATCCCGTCAACGCGACCCTGTCCGTGATGGAGCTCGGATCGAACTACGACCCGGCGGTCGGCTTCGTCGAACGTCGCGGTTATCGCAAGTTCAATCCGCAGTTCGAGGTCACTCCGCGGCTCAACGATCACCCGCTGATTCGCGCGTTCGAGTTCGCGATCGACGCGGAGATCCTCAACGACACCGACAACCGGCCGCTGACACGCGAGATCGAACTCACCCCGTTTCAGATGAACCTGCACGACGGCAGCCGCTTCAACTTCAACGTGATCCTCAACTACGAGCGTCTCGAAGAGGACTTCGAGATCCAAGACGACATCGTGCTGCCGATGGGGTCGGTGTACGAATTCACCCGCTATCAGCTTGAAGGCGAGACGTCCGATCGACGCGTCGTGTCTGTGAGTCCGAGCGTGGAGTGGGGCGACTTCTTCTCCGGACGCCGAACGGACTACGGGCTGCAGATTGGTCTGCGACCGAAGTCAGGAATCTCGATCGCGTTGGAGGCGGAGCGCAACATCCTCGACCTGTTGGAAGGCAGCTTCACGACCGATGTCTTCGAGGTTCAAGCCAACACGCAGCTCAGCCCGTGGATCTCGATCGGCAACAACGTGCAGTACGATACCGACAGCCATGAACTTGGCTGGCAGATCCGCTTCCGGTGGATTCGAAGGCCAGGCAACGACCTGTACTTCGTCTACACGCACAACTGGGAACGGCTGCTGGATCCGACCGGAGCGGCTCGGCGGTTCTCGACCCTCGACCGCCGGATGGCCTCAAAGCTCTTTTACACGCTGCACTTCTAGCGCTACGAGCGGATCGTGACGACCGTTTCTCGCACGGCCGGCGTTGCGTTGTCGCCGGTGGCGCCGCGCAGCTGCGTCTCGACGCGCAGGACGTAGCGGCCTGCGGGCACTTCCTTGAGCGGAATCTGGCGCATGTAGCCGTACGCCGTCCAGGCGGACGCGCCGCCGTTGGTCAGCGACTCCTGCGCCGTGTAGACCTCTTTGCCATCATCGGAGATCAGCTTCACCCGCACGTCGATGTTTCGGGTCTGCCGGTTCGTGATGTTGTCGTACACCTCGGCATACACCGACAACACGTCGCTCCAGAGGAAGGCGCGCCTGCTGGTTGCGCTCGTCGGCATCAGCTTCGACGCCAGCGGATCGGGCTGCACCGTCACCACGTCGTCGGCCGACGCCGCGGTCAGCAGCAGACCGCTCAGCATCAGCGGGCTCTTGCGGAAGTCCGGAACCTCGAGATCGTAGAACACCGAACCCACGCGCCCGCCGACCGACTCGCGGGCGCCGATGCGGAGCTGATAGCGTCCAGGAGCCAGATTCATGCGCGGGTTCACGCGCATGCCATGCACCCTGATCCACTTGTAGTTTGCAGGCTTGAGCGTCAGACCCAGCTCGGACCGCATGCCCTGAGCTTTGCTCTCACCGCTGATGCCGTACAGCGAGAGCTCGAGCTTGGAGGCGTAGACCGTGTTGTTGTCTTGCGGCGTGAAGTCCACCTTGTCGCCGTCGAATTCGATGGCAAGCGCGACCGAGGCGTCCTTCTGCGTCCCGCGGAACGGCGCCGCCTGCACGGTGAACGTGAGGCCGCTCTCCTGCAGTGGGCGGCCCAGCACGTCGCGCAGCTCCGATGACGTCAGGTCGGCGTTCGGCCGCTTCGCATCTCTCGCGCGCTTGGCTTCGTCCTCGCGCTTGCGATCCTCGGGCGTACGGCCGCGCGGCGCAGCGTACCCGCGCCGAGACGTCACGTTCAGCCCGGGCCGCTTCACTTTGACCTCGATGCGATGGTACTTCCCGTCGCGCGGGTGGTTGGGCGGGTAGTAGCCCAGCACGTAGTAGCGGCTGTTGCGATCGACGATCCGCTCGAAGGCCGGGTTGAGATTGTTCGCGTTAATCGTCGCAAAGCCGCCGGTCTCCTGGGCCAGCGTCATCAGCTGGTCCTGCGACGTTCGCAGCTCGTCCTGGAGCATGCCCATCGGCGTCAGCGGCCCCGTCGACGTATTGAGATCGGAACCGAACGTACCGACCAGAGATCCCTGCCCCACCGGCATCGCCGCCTCGACCCCTTGCATATCGATGCTTTCGCCCGTGAGGCCGGTCAGCCCTCGCGGGTCGATCGGATAGAAGTTGACGTTGGCGCGCGCGGCGGTGCTGATCGTATCTCTCGCCGCCAGGATGATGTCGGAAGCGCTGTACGGGCCAAACACGTCCCTCATCTGATAGTCGAGTCCCTCGCTGAGATAGACGACGGCCTTGCGCCGGCCGCTGATCCCCGAGAGAAACTCCGTGATGTTCCTCAGGGTACTCAGGACGTTCAGCGCCCGGTGGGTGCGCTCTTGATCGTTCTGCTTATAGGACATCGCGCCGCCGAGCTCCGAGCTTTGCGACGGGCCGGGGTCGCTCGGGTTGCTGCTGCCGTTGGCGGCTGCGTCCTCAGCGATGGCTGCCCGAAGCGGGGCGTTGTTCAGCCATTGCTGATAGTAGCCGTCGAGCTGGTCGAGGGCTGCCGAGCGGAACTTCATGCCGGAGAACTTGTCGATCGCCGCAATGAGCAATTGCTTGTCGTTGGTGAAGTCCTGCGAGGCTCCGGCGCGGCCGCTGGTGTAGACGACGGCAGCGAGATCGTTGGATCCCATGTAGCGTTCGACGAACTCGCGCGCCGATTTCTTGACGACGCCGCCTCGCATGGGACTGACGTTGTAGTCGTCCAGCACCAGCACGAAGACGCGGCCGCTGAAGGTTTCGCGGTTCGACCTCGAGTCGGTCGGAACCAGCCGTCCACCCGCCGTCGAGAAGAATCGGCTCTCGCGTTCGATGGGAATCTCGACCGGGGTGAACGTGTCGATCTTCTGCGGCTTTCCGTCCTCGAAGACTTCAAAGTCGTCCCGCGTCAGATTGGGAACGAAATTGCCGTCCTTGTCGGTGACCACGATATCGACGTTGACGTAGGTGACCTCGGTTTGGAAGGTCACCGAAGGCGCTTGGGGTTGTGTCTGGCCGGCTGGCGGCTGAGTGGGCGACTGCGCCGTCAGCGAGACGGGCCGCCACAAGGCAAGACTCAGGAGCACGCAGGCGCCGGCGAGAAGCGTGAAGGCTTTGGTGGTTCTCATAAGGGTATTTGCCATTATAGCGCCCCACCCCCCGCCGGCCGCCCCAGAGAAATCCAGCTATCTTCTGGCCGAAAGTCCCGCCGCCCTATAGGTCTTGGTAAAGCTGTTCCGGGTGTTCGTCACGCTGAACGTCCCGTCCTGCTGTGCGCTCACCTTGAACCAGAACGCCTTGCCGTTGTGCACGGGGGCCGGCGGCGGTTTCTCTCCAGCGGGCGGTGCCTCCCAGGCCGCCAGCGGCATCGAGTCGGGCTGCTGATCGACGTGATTGGCGATGAACATGCCCGGCACGGTGTACTCCTGGCCGCTCAACATCGAGAAGTGCATTTGCCACACATCCTCGAGGCCTGGCGAGTTCAGGATGATCTTCATCGATGACGGAGGACCGCCCTTGCGCGTGCCGTTGTTGATGATCGACACGCGCGGCTGCAGCGCGTGCACCAGCACTTCCGAGCTCGATACCGGCAGCCCGTGATGGGACACCACGAGGAGATCGGTCGTCCCGAGCCGGTTGTTGGGGCACATCAGCAGCGCTTCCTTGTTCCACGTGAGATCGCCGAGGTGCGCGACACGGAAGCGGCCGAAGGTGATGAAGCTGCTCACGGACTGCGCGTTGTCTGTATCGTCGTTCGGCTGAGGAGTGAAGTTCGCGCAGTACGGGTTCGGGCGTCCCGCGCCCGGCAGCGCCGACTGCAGCACCTGTCCCGCCGACGCCACGATGCGCCAGTCGACGCCCTTCAGCGCAATCCGATCGCCCGGCTTCGAGATCGTGCGGCTGGCCTTCGCGACGAGCTGCGGATACACGTCCTTCAGGAACGCGTCGCTCGCTGGCTGCGACTGCACGCTCGGACCGTGGTCGTAGTAGGCGCGGATGGGGACGCGCTTCGACAGCTCTTCCATCGCGCCGAAGTGATCGCCATGCCAGTGCGTGGTGATCAAATGGTCGATCTGTTTGAGCCCTGCATCGGTCACGGCTTCCATGATGCGCGTGGCGTCGCGCGTCGCGGCGGCGCCGCCGTTGCCGGTGTCCATCAACACCGACTCGCCGGAGGGAGCCACGAAGAGCGTGGCGTTGCCGCCCTCGACGTCGACGACATAGATGTCGAGAGTCGCGCGGGCCTGCGCGACGAGCAGCGCGGCGCCGGCTGCGGCCGCGACCAGAACGAGCATGAGCTTGGAACGCATGATCCTCTCCTTACCTCATATATTGCATGTATTGCATCCAGGGATACCACTTTCGCCAGTTCGCGCCGAACTGATCCCCGTCGATGCGCTTGTACTCGATCCGGTAGTAGTGGATCGGCGCCTTCCCTCGATTGGTGAGCGTGTGCGGCGACTGCGGCGCCAGAGTCGAACAGATGGGCCACTTCATCTGATGCACGGTTGGTGGCGTCGAGCGCCCCGCATTCTGGCCATCGAGCTTGCTCGCGGGATCCAGCCGTTTCTCCGCCATTGACGTTCGCATCGGGAAGCCCTGACGTCGACGCCAGGACTGCGGGATACGGATGCCCGTGCATCGGGGTCGTCTCGCCCGGCCTGATCACGACCTCGACGAGCCGAGCCTTGCCGTCCTCGAACAGCAGGCGGTAGTTGTCGGGCGCGGCGATCACCGCGTCGTAGGCGACCGGATACGGCCACTCGGCTGACAACGGCGGTCCTGAGGGCGCCGGGCTCTTCACAGGCTTCGCCGATGCAGCCATCCACGGATACCACTCGCGCCATCTCGCCTGAAACTCGTCGCCATCGAGACGATAGAACTCGATGCGATAGAAGTGGAACGGATGGATGTTCGCGTTGTACGGACGATGCGGTGCCTGCGGCGCAGCCGACTGACAGGTCGGCCACTGCATTCCCTTGGGGGCCGCACCCTGACCCAGGCCCATGTCGTTCCAGCTGCTGTCGGGGTACTGGCGCTCGTCGTAGCCGCCGGGAGCCGTAGGCATCGGCGGCGCATCGGGCCTCCTGGGCCCGGTCTCGGAATCGCGCGCGAACACCGACGCATACGGATGGCCGTGCATCCGCACGTCGAGCCCAGGCGGATTGCTCACCTCCAGCAACATCACGTGCTCGTTCTCGAAGTGCACGCGATGCACGTCGCCGTCAGCGATCTCGGCATCGAACTTCCGTTCGTAGGTATAGCCGGGATGTGGAGGTGCAGGTCGCGATGGAATAGGTGCAGCCGGCGCGGGCACCGACTGGCCGTGGAGATCTCCGCGAAGGGAAGGCAGCGTGCTGAGCACCGCGGCGAGCACGACACACTGGATGGTAGTCCTCGTTGCGCTCATTCGCTGCGCCTCCCTGCGCATCGATTCGTTCTCGTTAGAACACGCGGATCGGGATCTCGGCCGGCGCCAGGTACAGCTTCTTCAGCTGGTCGTCGACCTTCGAGACCGTAATCGAGAGCCCGTTCATCTCGAGCGCGGTGCAGTACTCGCCGACGTAGCTGCGCCACACCTTAATGCCCTTCTTGGTGAGCTCTTCGTGCACGTGGCCGTAGACGAGATACAGCTCCGAGACAGGCGTGCCGCCCAGGCCGTTGACCATCAGCGCAATCTCGTCGCCGCTCTTGACGATCGGATCGGCCTTCTGACCACCGTCGATCGGCTTGCGATCGGTGAGAATGGCCTCGAGCATCTCGTCGGCAATCTGGTTGGCCGAGCCCATCTTCTTGCGCGCGCGGCCGGGCTCGCCGTGGATGCCGACGCCCATCTCCATTTCGTCTTCAGCCAGCGTGAAGATCGGCTGGCCCTTGGCCGGCGGCGTGCAGCCCGACAGGGCGACGCCCATCGTCCGCGTGTTGCTGTTCACCTTCTTGCCGAGCTCGATCAAATCGTCAATCGACGCGCCAGTCTCCGCCGCGGCTCCGAGCGCCTTGATGACGAAGAAGTTGCCGGCCACCCCGCGCCGGCCGACCGTCCAGAGTACTATCCTGCACCGCCACATCGTCGTCGATGAATAGCGTCTTCACCTTGACGCCATCAGCCTCGAGCGCTTCGGTGGCCATTTCGAACGCCATGCGGTCGCCGCTGTAGTTGTTGACGAGGTGCAGCACACCTTTGGGCGACGCCAGCGCCTTGGAGGCGCCGACCACGTAATCCATGGGAGGCGCGGCAAACACGTCGCCCGGACAGGCGCCGTCGAGCATGCCCTTGCCCACCGCCATCACGTGCGCCGGCTCGTGACCTGATCCCGATCCCTGGACGATCGAGACGCGATTGGGATTCGGCGCGTCGGCCCGCATGATCAGGTTGTATTCGGGCACGTACTTCACCGTGGTGGGATTGGCGAGCGCGATGCCCTTGAGCATCTCGGGCACGAACTTTTTGGGATCATTGACGAATTTCTTCATGTCGACAGTCTCCTTCAGTGTGTGTCAGACCTTCGGCCAGTCTCCGCTCAGGTCAGTGCCGCCCTCGCAAATGCCAGGCACCGCGCGGTTTCCTCGATGCGCGTCGAGCCGTCCGGAATCGGATAGCCCAGCTCGATGAACGCCGGGAACGTGTACTTGTTGCGCTTCATCAGCTGGAGCACCTCTCTTACCGGCGTCTCCCCTTCCCCAAAGACGAAACTGCCGGCGCCGGCGCGCTTCCGATCCTTCAGATGAATGCTCACGATCTTGTCGTGGTACTTCTCGATGAACGGCACAGGGCTGTCGCCATCCTTGTAGGCCGCGACGAAGTTGCCGATGTCGACTTGAATCCGCGTGTACGGCGACTGCGCAAGGGCCGGGTCCCACAACGTCCTGGGCGGCTGCAATTCCTGATGGAATCCGACCGGAATCTTGTGCTTCTCCGCAAATTTCGCGACACGAGCCGTCAGCGCGAGGTCCTGATTCGTCAGCGACCCGTCGAGCATCGGCAGCTGCATCGTCACCTGATTGGCGCCGAGCGCTCGCGCAGCGTTGAAGGCGTGGTCGAATTCCGCGTCGGGCATCGCGCCGGCGAGTTGAATGCGGTACGCGTCGATCCGCACGCCGGCGGCCGAGTACATCCGGCGAATCTCTTCGAACTTCGCCATCGGCACCGTCGATCGCCATGCGCTGAGCTTCGTCTCGAACTCGCGCCGCGCGGCGGCCTGCTCCGGCGTCGCGCCGCGACCGGCCGGGATGCCCGCTGGAAGCGAGGGCGCTCCCGCGAACGCCTCCGGAGCGTCGTTCTGCATTTCGACGGAATTCGATCCGAGGCGAATCATCGCCTTCAGAATCGATGCGACGTCGGGCGCTTCGGTCCGGAAGTTGAACGGCGCGAGCACGCCGATCTGAACGCCGCCGAACACGGAGTTCGGTTTGGCCTGCGCGCGCAACGCCGCGGCGCGGCCCAGGAAGCCGACTGCCGGCAGCGCCGCAATGGCGCGTTTGCCGAACTCCCGGCGCGAGTACCGCCTCATGCCATCTACCAGACCTTGGCGAGGTTCTCGGCCATCGCTGCCACCGCCACCGAGCCGGCGTCGTACGTGTTGCAGCTGCGCTCGCCGGTATAGGAGGCGCGGCCGCGCTTGGCGACCCACGGCTTGATTTCTTCCGTCTTCTGACGCGCAACCACGCTCGCGGCCTTGAGTGCGTCCGCAGCGCTCTGGCCGGCGGCAACCTGCTTCTCGAACTCGTCCACTGCCGGAACGAACGCGTCGAGCAACGTCTTGTCGCCCACGTCGGACTGACCGCGCTTCTTCATGCCCTCGATCGACGATCGCATCATCGCGACGAAGTCCTGCGGCGTGAGATCGGTCTTGTCGCCCGCGACCATGCCGGCTCGCATGAACGCCGTGCCCCAGATTGCGCCCGACACTCCCCCGACCTTGCTCGCGATTGCCGACGAGACGGCTTTCAACAGCGCGCCAGGATTCGCCCGGTTGAGGGAATCCCAGTCTTCCATCACCTTGTTGAAGCCAGCCGCCAGCGAGATGCCGAAGTCGCCGTCGCCGCACACGCCATCGAGCTCGGCGAAATACTTCTCGTTATCGATGGCCGTCTGCGCCATCGTGCGAACAACCAGTTCCGTCGAGTCGAGACTGCTCCGCGTCATTTCCCCAGCACCCTTTCCAAGTCGTTCACGGTGAAGAAGCCCTTGGGCTGCGCGCCAGATCGGTTGGCGATCACGGTCATCTGCTCTCCGCCGGGATCGCCCAGGCTCGAGAGCACGATGTCGGCTTCGTCGAACTCCTCGTCGGCGGTCAGCTCGTTCTGCGTGACGACGCACTTCATGTGCGCCGCCTTGGCCGAGAGCAGACCGTTGCGCGAGTCTTCGACGACCACGCAGTTGGCAGGATCGAGCCCCAGCTTTTCCACAGCGAGGTTATAGACGTCGGGCGCCGGCTTCTTGGCCTTCACCATGTCGCCCGCGAACACGCCGGCAAACTTCGCGGCTGTTTCCGGCCCCATGACGAAGTTGAGCACTTCCTGCACCGACGGCAAGGCCGATGTCGAACAGACGGCAACCGTCCAGCCCTTGGCGAGCGCCTCTTCCGACAAGCGTTTCACTCCCGGACGCCCGGGAATCGCGCCTGACGCTATCAACTCCTTGTAGATCTCGGTCTTGCGCTTGTGCCAACCCGCAACCTCCTCGGCCCATGCAGCGTCCGAGTCGGGCACCGGGTGCACCGCACGGAAATCCGCATCCTTGGCGAGGCTGGCCATCCGTTCCTTGCCGCCGCCGATCTTCTTCACCTTGTCGGCGTACTGCGCGGCGGTCCACTGCCACTTGACGCCCTTCTCGCGCCACATCTTGTTGAACGCGACGAGATGGCCGTCCTTCTCGGTGTCGGCCAGCACCCCGTCGCAATCGAATAACAACGCCCGCTTCATACCTGGTTCTCGCTCCCGAACTTCTTGAGATAGGACTGCACCAGCGCGATCACGTCCTTCTGCACGGCGCCGAGCAGCTTCATCGGCTCGTACTCCGTCGGGTGCGCGCCGATGTAGTTGGTGAAGGAATCCGCATAGTGCTTCTTGAGCGCGGTCGAGATGTTGACCTTCGCAGCGCCCAACGAGATGAGCTTCTTGTAGATCTCGTCGGTGAGTCCGGTGCCGCCGTGCAGCACCATTGGCATCTGCGTCGCCTCGACCAGCTGCGTCATGCGGTCGTACTTGATAGTCGGCGCAGCCTTGTAGAACCCGTGCGCCGTGCCGATGGCCGGCGCATAGCAGTAGATGCCGCTTTCACGAATGAACTCCAGCTCGTCCTCGAGCGGAGCGGGATCGCCTTCCATCTCCTGTCCGACGCCGTCCTCGACGCCGGCCACCGGAACGATCTCACCCTCGACGCTGGCGCCGTACGGCTTGGCGAATGCCGCGATCTCTTTCGTGATGCGGAAATTCTCCTTGTAGTTCATCTTCGAACCGTCGAAGAGCACTGAATTCCAGCCTGCTTTGATGCACTCCTTGGCGAAGTCGGGCTCGGGGCAGTGATCGAGGTGCAGCGTCACGGGCACCGACGCCTTGCCCGCCATGTCGGCGAACATGTCCTTCACGACCTGCGTGCCCCAGAACTTCACGGTCTTCACCGAGGTCTGGATGATCAGCGGCGACTTGGACGCCTCGGCGGCTTTGATCGCTCCGGACATCGTGACGTCGTCAACGGTGTTGAACGCGGCGACGCCGTAGCGTTTTTTGAAAGCCGGGGTCATGACTTCCGGCAGGGAAACGACTGGCATGGGCGTGACTCCTTCGACTGCTCTCTGTCTGAAATAAGGCGGTGAATTCTCGAATGAACCGGTTTCGTATGCTAGTCGAAGGCGCGCGGGCGGTGCAAGCATGCCGGGCCTCGTCCAGAGGCCCGGCACAAGCGTTTCTCAGTAGGTCTTCAGCCAGATATTGCGGTAGCTCACCTTGCCCACGCCGGTCTGAATCTGCAGTCCGATCAACCCCGAGCGCTTCGCCATCGTCGGATCGTCGTCAATCAAGATCGCCATCAGGCGACCGTTGACGATGTGCGTCAGCTGATTGCCCCTGGCGATGATGTGCAGCTGCGTCCATTCGGCCGGGTTGATGAGGGCCGCGAGCGCATCCGGGTCGCCGATCATGCCGATGTAGCGCGGGCGCTTTCCCGTCTCTGTCCGGACGATGCCGCCGCGATAGGCAATCTGGCCGCGAGGACTGCCACGCTCTTCGACGTTGCCGTTGAAGCGCGTGCCTGAATCGAAGTCCATGCCGAGGCCCGAAAGGTTCCACTTCGGATCGGCCGGTACGGCGGGCGGCGGCTGGGCAGCGCGTCCACCTCCTCCGCCTCCTGGCGCTCCACCTCCCGGAGCGGGTGGCTGGCCGGCTCGAGCGCCTCGTCCCATCGTGGTATCGACCCAGCTGCGATAGGCGATCCCGGCATTCAATCCGGTGATTTGCATCTCGAGCTTCAGCTCGAAGTCGGCGGGCTGTCCACCAGCCCAGATGAGGTGCGTGCCTCCGAGCCGACGCTCGGCTGTCGACTCAGCGGTGATCGTTCCATCGACCACCTTCCAGACCTCCGGGTGGCCGTCCCAACCCTTCAGCGTTTGGCCGTCAAACAGCGAGGTCCAACCGTCGGTGTCGTTGAAATTCACCGGTTCTGGCGGAACGCGTGCCGGAGGCCCAGGTTGAGGTGCCGGCGCCGCGCCTTGTGGCTGCGCGGGCGCCTGCCCTCCTGCCGCCGCAAGTGAAAGCCCCCACGTGAGCGCGATGGCGCCGAGTGCCGCGAACGTGCGTCCGATCATGCTGCCGCCTCCAGAAAAATAGTGTGGTTCCTTATACACCACCAGCGGTACTATTCCCGAAAATCATGATCCGCAAACTTTCTGTGGTGTGTGCCATTGCTGTCCTTGCGGCCTATGTCGCCACGGCCGTCCCGGCGCAGCAGCGTTACCAGGGCCCGCGGGGCCGCGACAAGCGTCCCGATTTCAACGGCCTCTGGCAGACCATGAACACGGCGCACTGGAACCTGGAAGCGCATTCCGTGGAACCGTCGCCAATCCTGGAACTGGGCGCCATCGGCGGCGTCCCTGCCGGCATCGGCGTGGTCGAAGGCGGCCCCATTCCGTATCTGCCGGCCGCCTTGAAGAAGCGCGACGAGAACCGTGCGAATCGCCTCAAGCTCGATCCCGAAGTGCAGTGTTTCCTGCCCGGTATTCCACGGGCGACCTACATGCCCTATCCCTTCCAGATCGTGCAGACGCCCGAGACGGTTCTGATGGCGTACAGCTACGACTCGGCCGCGCGGATCGTCAACCTCGACGGCAAGCCGCCGGCGATGCCGGTCGATACGTGGATGGGCTACTCGTGGGGCCGCTGGGACGGCGACACCCTGGTGATCGACACCAAAGGATTCAACGACCGCACCTGGTTCGACCGCTCCGGGAACTTCCACAGCGAACAGCTCGAGGTGGTCGAGCGCTTCACGCCGCTGACGGCCGACGCGATCACCTACGAGGCGACGATGACCGACAAGGCAGTGTTCAGCCGGCCGTGGACGATCAGAATGACGCTCTATCGCCACCTCGATCGCAACGCTCAGCTGCTCGAATACAACTGCATTCGAATGACCGAGGATCTTCGCTACGGTCCTCTGCTGAAGACGACGTTCAAGTAGGAGGAATCATGACCGGATACATGCACAAGGCAGGCCTCGTCGTCATCCTCGGCATCGGCATCTGCGCGCAGACTGGCGCTCAAGCGCCTGCTCCGCAGGCGGCGCGCGAGAGCCGCGCCTCTGCTCCGGCGGCCGCGCGGGCAGCCACTGGCTTCACCAAGAAGACGTCCTGGGGCGAACCCGATCTTCAGGGCATCTGGACCAACGCGACGACGACACCCCTCGAGCGGCCGGAGTCGTTTGGCACCCGCGCGGTCCTGAGCGAGCAGGAGTTCGAGATCAAGCGAAAGGAAGACGCCAAGCGCGCCGAAGGGGAGACCGCTGAGGAGCGCGCGCGGCCGGGCGTCGGCGCAGGCCCGACGTTCTGGTACGAGCGCGGCACTCCGCTTCGTCAGACGTCGCTGATCATCGACCCGCAGACGGCCAGCTGCCCGACGCTGACACCGCAGGCGCAGAAGCGGTTCGACGAGCGACGCAAGGAGCTCGCGGGCGTTCCGGCGAGTCCGCTCCTCTGGGAGAGTCAGGGCCAGTGGATCCGCTGCATCTCACGCGGCGTGCCCGGTGGCCTCATCCCGGTGGCCTACAACAACAACTATCAG
This sequence comes from uncultured Acidobacteriota bacterium, assembly GCA_963725105.1. Classification (GTDB taxonomy): domain Bacteria; phylum Acidobacteriota; class Vicinamibacteria; order Vicinamibacterales; family CAVVIG01; genus CAVRXZ01. Next base: position 202,739 of record CAVRXZ010000027.1, on the reverse strand, counting down.
ATCATCCAGACGCCCGGCCAGGTGGTCATCCACATGGAGATGATCCACGAGACGCGGATCATCCCGACCGACGGCCGGCCGCGCCTGCCGAACGGCGTGCGTCAGTGGATGGGATCGTCCTGGGGATACTGGGAAGGCGACACGCTCGTCGTGGAGACCACCAACTTCCATCCCGAGGCGCAGATGAACAGAGGCCCGCACCTGCTGGGCATCGACGCGCGGGTGGTCGAGCGCTTCACTCGAAAGAGCGCGACCGAGATCGACTACGAGCTGTTCGTCGACGCGCCGAGCACCTTCGTGAGGCCGTGGACGGCGTCGATTCCGCTGTTCGCCGAAGGCGCGCCGGATCGCATGATGGAGTACGCGTGCGTGGAAGGCGACCACGCGGTGCGCCTGACCGTGCTGGGGTTGCTGGCGGATAAGCAGAAGAGAGAAAGTAAGAAGTAAGACAGAGAACTCAGAACCGAGAACTGCTAAGGCTTCGGCCGGAGAATCGCGTACGCCGGCAGGCCTACGGCGCCGATGCGCTTCATGATGTCTCGCGCCGGCGGCGCATCCGGATCTTCGGCCTGGTACTTGATGAGCGTGTAGTTGCTCAGCGCCTCCTTCACCGACGGATCCTTCAGCGTCGTCGCGTCCATGGTGAAGCAGTTCTTGCACCAGGTGGCCCAGAAATCGACGAGCACCGGCTTCTGCTCGCGCTCTGCCGTCTGCAGCCCTTCGATCAGGGACGCGTGCCAGCCTTCCTTGATCTTGTCCTCGACACTTGCCGTCACGACTGCGGGGTCAACCCATCGGCTGGAGAAGATGCCGTAGGCGAGATAGCCGTAGTAGAGCGCGGTCCCCAGAATGAACACGCCCATCACCTGCTTGACGCGTACCATCCACATGCCCGGCTTGGGCAGCGCAGAGAGCCCGGCTCCGGCGAACGGCCACGGAAGCGCCATCCCCAACCCCAGGAAGAACGGCAGCGCAAGCGCCGCGGTGGTCCCTCCGAGATAAAGGTTGCTGGCGAACACGATCACCTGGATGACCACCGGGGCCACACAGGCTCCGGCGAGCAGCGCCGCAACGGCGCCCATCCCAAACGCGAGATAGAACGTGCCCTTGCTCTTCTGGTCGAAGCGGATGTTGCTCGAGAACCGCGAGAAGTCGAGCTCGAAGACGTCGAACATCGCCAGCCCGAGAAAGACGAAGAGGACGGCGATCCCGAGGTTGAACCAGGGCGACGCGTTGATGGTGCCGAACGTGCCCGCCGTGAGAATGACGACGAGGCCGAGCAAGCCATAGACCATCGCCATGGCGGCGCCGTACGACGCGCCGAGCCAGAAGCCGCGACGCTTGTTCGCGCCCTGCGAGCCCGCGCCGATGATCGCCAGATTGATGGGGATCATCGGCAGCACGCAGGGGGTGAGGTTCAGCATCAGCCCGCCGAAGAAGACGAGCGCAAGAATCGCCATCCAGCCGCGGCCTTCGAACAAACCGACGGGCTTGATCCCGGCCTCGGCGTTCTTGATGAATCCCACGAAATCGGCAGCGTTCTGATAGCCACCCGTGGAACCGAGAATGGCAAACCTGTCGAACATCTCGAGCTCGCTGCCGGCGGGCATCGGAGCAGGACTCGAGTTCGTCGAGGCCGACTCACCAACCGAAGGCGGCGGCGAGGTGTTCACAGGCGCCGACGGAGCGGGAGCACCTGCTCGACCGCCAGTGACGTCGAGACTCCATGTCGTGTTGATCGCCCTGGGAGGGTAGCAGCTCTTGCTGTCGCACGCCTGGTACCGGAATCGGCCGGGGATGCTCAACGCGCCCGACGGGTGATCGGCGCTCACGTTGAGGCGCACCTTAATCTGGAAGGTTCCCTCGAATACCGCCAGCGGTTGACCGAAGCCCTGCACCACAAAATCGGTCGACGGCGGAAACACGGTATCGACCACCGTGACCGTCGGCGGCAGCTCGAGCTGCAGCGTCGTCGGAATAAGCGATGGATCGCGCGGCTTGTTCGACTGGGCGTGCAGTCCCTCGGGAACCTCGACGCGCAGCGAGATCTCGGCCGTCGAGCCCGCCCGTACGGACGAGGCCGGGTTCACCGGCGTGATCGTCGCCAACGGTATCGCCTGGCCCAAGGCGATGCTGGGCAGCAGAGTCAGAATGAGCGCGAGTAGGGTCTTCACAATCGCCTTATATCTTACTTTTTACTTTCTACTTTTTACTTTCTGCAGGAGCCGGCAAGGCAAAGGCCACAAAGGCCCCACCTGTCGTGGCTCCCGCGCCGAGCGGCGTGCCCGGCTGCGGCGGCGCGCCGCGTCCGCCGCGCGCCGGTGCAGCTGCACCCCCGCCTGCTGCCGGGGCCGGGCCGGGCCCAGCCGCGCGCGCTGGCGCACTTTCGGGTCCGGTTCCGAGCTTCCCGCCGAACGCTCCGATGATCACGAACTGGCGGCCATTTGCTTCATAGGTGGCCGGCGTCGCATACGCCGAGTTCACCATCGTCGCTTCCCACAGGAGCTTGCCGGTGTCTTTGTCGAAGGCGCGGAACTTCTTGTCGTAGACGGTCGCGCCGATGAACACAAGGCCGCCTGCTGTGACGACCGGTCCCCCATAGTTCTCGCTGCCGGTGTCCTTCATGCCCGCAGCGACGAGCGTCGGATACTCACCCAGCGGCACCTTCCACGAATACTCGCCCGTATTGAGGTTGATGGCGCTCAGGGTGCCCCACGGAGGCGCCACCGCGGGATAGCCGTCGGGGTCCAGCCAGCGCCTGAGGCCGGTGGTGGCATACTTCACTGTGGCGGCAGAGGCCGCCCCCTCCACGCGCCCTGTCATCAAGTACTGAACCAGCGCCTCGTGCTCGGCCGCCGGCAACGCAAACGGCGGCATCGTGCCGACGCCATTGCGAATCGCCCCACCGACCTGCGCCGCTGTGCGACGGGTGCCGAGGTTGAGCAGCGAAGGCCCCTCCTGTACGCCCTCCAGCTTGGCGCCGTGACACGACGCACAGCGAGTCGCGTACGTCTGACGCGCGACGCTGTCGCTCGAGGGAAGTTCTCGCAGGCTCGTGGTCCACGCCGAGATCGTTGGCGTTCACATAGATGTTGCCGCTGGCGGGATCGAACGCACTGCCGCCGTACTCGGCGCCGCCATCGAATCCGGGCATGATGACGGTTTCCTTCCCCACCGAGAGCGGCACGAACTCGCCCTCGCTGCGGAACGTCTTGAACTGTTCCACCGCCCATGCGTGAACCTCCGGCGTGCGCCGGCTCAGCATGTTCTCGGTGAGCAACGTCCGTGCAAACGGGGCCGGCTTGAGCACGAATGGCTGCGTCTCGGCAGCGACGTCCTCCGGAATGACCGCCGGCGGAACTTTCCGATACTCGATCGGGAACAGCGGTTCGCCCGTCACTCGGTCGAATACGTAGAGAAAGCCCTGCTTCGTCGGTTGAGCGACTGCGTCGATGCTCCGGTCGCCCCGCCTGACCGTCACCAGCACCGGCGGTGACGAAAAATCCCGATCCCACGTGTCGTGTTTGACGGCCTGAAAATGCCAGAGGCGCTTGCCGGTCTCCGCATCCAGCGCGAGCAGGGTATTACCGAACAGCCCGTCGCCGAGCCGATTGCCGCCATAGAAATCGGCCGCCGGGGATCCAGTCGGGACAAAAACGATTCCGCGCCCCTCGTCCACCACCATGCCGGCCCAGTTGTTCGCAGAGCCGATGTAGGTCCACGCATCCTTCGGCCACGTCTCATAGCCGTACTCGCCCGGGCGGGGAATGGTGTGAAACGACCACTTCAATTGCCCCGTCCTCGCGTCGTACGCGCGAATGTCTCCCGGAAACGTCGGAAGCGACTCGCTCGTTCGGCCGCCGACGATATAGGTGTCTCGATAGATCACGCCGGGCGTCGAAAGGATGACGGTGTTGCTCTCCGGATCCCGTCCGAGGTCGAGATGGAGATCGATGCGACCGTCGCGCCCGAAGGGCTTGATCTGGCGCCCGGTCGCGGCATCGATCGCATAGACGTAGCGTCCGAAGCCGGCAAGGATTCGCTTCTCCTTGCCGTCGGTCCAGTATGTCAGTCCACGCGATCGTTGCCCGGCGCTGTTCGAGTGAAACGACCAGAGTGGCTTGCCCGTCGCTCCGTTCAGCGCGACGAGATTGCCGCCGGGTGTGATCGCATAGACGACGCCCGCGATCACCATCGGCGTGGTCTGCATCGTGCCGCGGCCGGCCGACGCTTCCGGCATGTCCATCGGGTCGAACTGCCATGCGACCTCGAGCCTGTTCACGTTGGTCCGATTGACTTGCGCGAGCGCCGAGTACCGCGTTCCAGCCTGATCGCCGCCGTACACCGGCCAGTCGCGTGGATCAGCGGCCGGACGCCCCGTCGACGCATTCCTGGTCCCTGTCTGTGCGAACGCGAGCACGCCGAGGAGGACGACACTTCCAACACCTGCACTGATTGAACGGATCACGTCTCCTCCTCGCGGCTGGCACGGGAATGATGGGCAGGACCGGATTGCGGCGTCGGCACGCGCCGATGCCGCAATCCCGGCAACTCAACGGCTATGCGACTCAGGCGAGCGCATCCTTGGCGTACTGCACGCACTTCGCGACTTCGGCTACGCGAGTCGAGCCCTCGGGCACCGGGTACTCGAGCTCGATAAAGGCCGGGAAGGTGTACTTCTGTTTTTTCATCAGCTGAAGGACTTCTTTGATGGGCGTGTTGCCCTGTCCCCACGGCACGTTGGGGCCCTCCCCTGTCCGGCGATCCTTCAAATGCAGACTCGCGATCTGCGCGTGGTGCTTCTGGATCGCGGCAAGTACAGCGGCCGGCCCGCCCATTTTCGCCGCTGTGAAATGGCCGATATCGATCTGCGCCTTGTTCCAGGGAGACTGGGCGAGGGCGCCGTCCCACAGCGTCGGCGTAGCCTGCAGGTGCTGATGGTATCCCGCCGAGATCTTGTGCTTCGCGCGAAGGTCGCGATCCGTTTCGTGAGATTCAGGTTGATGTTGCCACGGTCCTCGCCGATGGACGGCAGTTCCATGGTCACCTGATCCGCGCCCATGGCTCTGGCGGCATTGAACGCATAGTCGTACTCCGCGTCCGACATGGCCTCAGTCAAGCGTGATGCGATACGCGTCGATATTCACCCCTGCGCCGTTGAACATCTTCCGGAGCTGCTCGAACTTCGTCATCGGCGCCGATGCCCGCCACGCGGAGAGCTGGCCCGCGTGGGTCTTTGCCGCGGCGATCTGTTCGGGTGAGGGCGGTGTCCCACGTCCGCCGCCACCGCCGCCGCGGGCGGGCGCCGCCGGCGCGCCCGCGAACGCCTCCACGACGTTGTTCTGTATCTCGACCTCGCTGATACCGATCTTCGTCACCGCGGCGAGAATGGCCTGAACGTCCGGCGTTTCCACGTTGAAGCTATAAGGCGTAATGGCGCCGATCCTGACACCACCGAAGATCGAATTCGGTTTCCCTTGTGCGAATGCCGTTGCGGCGTGACCGAACAGACCGACCGCTGGCACTCCAGCAAGGGCCAACTTGGCGAAATCACGCCGAGAGAACCGTGCCGAATCCTTCCGACTCATGTTGACCTCCAAAAATTGAACGCGACTAGAACAGATACTTTACCGCGAGCTGCACGTTACGGCTCAGGTTGTTGCCCGTGCTCGAGACGACGCCGAACGCCGCGGCGCCCAGGTTGGCATCCGGGTTTGCGAAGTTCGCGCGGTTGAACATGTTGAACACTTCAAACCGGAACTGCACCTGGTGACTCCCGTAAGGCACGAAGCTCTTGAAGACTGACAGGTCGAACGCCATCAGGCCCGGACCCCGGACCGTGTTCGTGCCCGTGTTGCCGTACGTGTTGAGCGGCTGCGCGACGAAACAGGAGGTGTCGAACCAACGAGCCACGGTACGCTCACCCCCGGGCAGATTTGGATCGCATATCTGGTTGGGCCGGTCGTTGCCGCCGGTATTGGCTCTCGCCGACGAGTTCTGCACGGTAAACGGCGTGCCCGACTGCATCACGCCGACCACGTTCACCTGCCAGCCTTTGGCGAGCGCGCCGGTGAAGCCGGTCGCCTCGCGCGCGAATGGCAGCTCGTAGTTCGCGCTGACGGTCGCGCGATGCCGGACGTCCTGTCCCTGATCGGACGTTTCGTACACGAGGAACTCCCGCATTTCCGGATACGGATTGGCGAGCGCCGGAATACTCGAGTACGGCGCCTGGCCGTCTGGCGCATACAGCTCGTTGTGCGACCACGTGTACTGGAAACGCGCGCCCCAGCCGGCGCTGAACCGCTTCTCCAGCATCGTCTGCACCGAGCGGTACGTGGACTCGTTGAAGTTGTCGCGGACGTTGAAGTTGGTCGCAATCCCCGGGAACACCTGCGCAAACGGCCGTCGCGCGTTGACGTTGCCCGGTCCCGCCAGCGGGGTGTTGATCGGGGGCGTCGCATGAATGTCGCGCCCCAGCACGCCGACGAAGGCCAGCGTCGCCGCCATCTGTCCTGGCAGCTGGCGCTGGAGGGCGATGTTGTACTGGTGCACGTACTCGTCCTTGATATCGAAATCCGTCGGCAACAGGGCCCCTGTAGGATTCGTCACGCTGCTCGGCTCCGGGAACGGCAACCCGGTGGAGAGGCGATTACCGGGCACGAACTGCGGCGGGCTGATGCTCAAGAGACTGATGTACGGCGGATTGCGGAGGGACCCGGACGTCTGAATCGTGCCGGGGGTGTAGGTAATGCCCCATCCTCCACGCAGGACGGTGTTCGGGCCGAGCGAGGCGGCGAACCCCAGACGCGGCCCAAAATTGTTCGTGTCGGTGCGCACTCCGACCGCCTCATCGGTGTCCTTGCCGGCCAGAATGATCTTGCCGGCTTCCAGGTCGATGTTGGCGATCTCGTTGGCCGCCTCCTGCAACGGCGTGTACAGGTCGTATCTCAAGCCAGCGTTGATGGTGAGCCACGTCCGCGCACGCCAGTCGTACTGCAGGAAAGTCGCGGTACTCATCAAACAGGTAATTCGGCTCGACGAGATACTTGCTGCGCGTCGTCGCCGACGGATAGCCGAGCAGGAACGACGCCATCCCGTTACCGGTGCCGGCCGCCCCGGCATTGCTCGTGTAGTTGGCGTTGAACGTCCACTGCCCCTTCGCCTGGCTGCTCTGGAAGGCAAGCACGTCACGGTATAGCCAGCTGAAGCCCGCCTTGAAGGAATGCGCGCCGCGACTGTATGTGAGGTTCGCCGACGACTGGTAGACCTTGTTGTCAATGAGGAGCGGCACCGATCCCGAATCACCGAGCGCCGTGAACCCGGCGATCGTCATGATCGACATCCCGCTGCTGTCGCTGTCGATGTTGATGCCGGGCACGCCGACTCCCTGCATGACGTTGAGGCCGTAGTTCGCCGGCAGCGTCTTGGAGTCGTAGCGCGAATAGCCGAAGCGTCCCTCGAACACCAACGTGGGCGAAATCACACGGTTGTAGTTCGTCTGCGCGCTGTAGGCGCGCTGCTTGGCCGACCCTGGAAACTGCTGACCGCCGCCGGGCCAAATGCCGCCTTCGATAGGAGGCAGGCCGTTGGGCACGAACGTGTTCGTATTGTTGAACGAGAGCCGCCCGAAACAACAGGCTCGCGTCGTTGAGCCGGTGGTCGAGCCTCACGTCGAAGCTGTCGTCATCCTGTGTCTTCAGCGGCGCATAGGCGAAGTTGACGGCAGCGTTGCTCTGCGGCAAGGGATACATGGCCGCGAGTTTCACGGCCGCGGGATCCAGCATGTTGCTGGGAATGACGTTGCCCGCGAACGGCTGGCCGGTGAACGGATTGTAGATAGTGTTCGAGATGCCCGAGAAGTCGCCGGTGCGCATCGCCGCCGTCGGCACCGTCGCCGTGAAGTTCTGGCCCTGCTCCTGACGGAACCCGGCATAGTCGCCGAAGAAGAACGTGCGGTTCCGGATGATCGGGCCGCCGATACTGCCACCGAACTGGTTCTGCCGATAGAGCGGCTTGGGTCCGGGCGGCGCAAAGTAGTTGCGCGAGTCCATCGCCTCGTTGCGGTAGAACTCGAACGCCGACCCATGGATCACGTTGGATCCGCTCTTGCTGACGACGTTGATGACGCCGCCGATAGTGTGGCCAAGCTCGGCGGAGAACACGCTCGTCTCGACTCGCAACTCGGAAATCGCATCCACCGAGGGCCGCACGATCACCGTCCCGATGAACCGCTCGTTGTTGTCGAGCCCGTCGATGAGGAAGTTGTTGGACTGGGTGTTCTGGCCGTTGATTTGAATCGACGACGACTGCCGGCGGTCGTCGGGGCGGTTGCCGCTGCTGAGCGAGTTCGGCGCACCTTCCGTGACACCCGGCGTGAGCTGTGCCAGGCGGACGAAATTACGGCCGTTCAACGGCAGGTCCTGCATCGCGCGCTCGTCGACAAGGCTCGCAACAGTCGCCGTCTGCGTCTGCAGTACAGGGCTCTCGCCCGTCACGACGATCGACTCGGCGAGCGTGCCGACCGCCATCCTCGAGTCGAGACGAAATCGATCGCCAATGGCCAACGCAACCTCGTGCGCGTTGGTGTTGAATCCTTGGAGCTCGACCGTAATGCGATAGCGTCCAGGGGGAAGCAACCGGACCTGGAACTGCCCATCCGAGTCAGTTGCGACGGTCTGCGTCGCCGACGTGCCCTGGTTCGTGAGCGTCACAGTGGCGCCCGGCAGCACAGCACCGGACGTGTCCGTGACGTTGCCCACAATGTCTGCGGTGGTGACCTGTGCGTGGAGCGTGGAAGCCGACGCGGAAAGGAAGAAGAACAGCCCGACGAGCCAGACATGAACGCGGGTCTGTGAAGCCATCTGGGCACCTCCAGAAAACGAAGCCGGTTACCGGAGCAGGTCCCTAGGGCCGAAGCACTTGTAGCAGGTTGTGCGTCACCCTACCACCAGACGATTGGATGTCAAGGGAATTGATACCGGAGAGACTGTAGGTAGAGGGGTAAGGGGTAAGGGGTAAGGGGTAAGGGGGCGCGTGGAGCTAACAGGTGCCGGCTACCAGCTGCCAGCTCATCGCTGACAGCTGGTAGCTCACAGCTCTCAGGCTTTCGAGCCGGCGAACATCGCTGGCAGTGCGGTCGAAATGTAGCCGACGACGACACCACCCGCAAGTCCGAGCACGACCTGCACCACGTTATTGAAATCAAACGGCGTGGTGCTGTGGCCGAACGCATAGGCGAAGAACACCGCGAAGGCGCCGAACGCGGCGGGCGCCAGCGCAAACGCCGGAATCGCGGTCAGCAGCACGAGGATCCCGGCGGAAACTCCGACGGCCACCGAGATCCCGAGGGGCGTCCCGCCGTAGAGCGAGACGTAACCAAAGAACACACCGGCCATCAGCGGCACGAAGGCTTTCATGACCGCCTTGCCATCGCCACCCGCGACGAAGAAGAAGGCCCAGCTGACGAACCCGGCCCACGCAGGCAGACCCAGTCTGATAGCAGCGTACGTCCACACGATCGCAAGGCCCCCCACACTGAGAGCCAACGGTACGTTCTTCACAGACGACCTCCTTTTGAGCTGATCTGGCGGTTGAGTGTGCAAGGTTATACACCCGTCCGTTGGCGGCGGCCAGTCCCTTTTTGGCACACCTGCAACCCTCGTCTGCCCCTAAGTTGTTGATGCTTGAGCATCCAATTTTGTGAATTGCCACCTGTAAGATTTTTCTTGCAGGGCCTGAACCGTGGGCCTACTATCCCCGAAAAGACCTATCCCATCCCATAGCCGAAGCTGAACGGAGAAACTCCCTTCGAGTTCTTCCGTCCGGCGGGCCGGCCGGTCGTCGCCGTGGTTGCGTTCCGCAGCCAACCCGGGGGCTGCGGCACGTTCGTTCCTGGTCAACTCGGTTCCCGAGTAAAGGAGCGTTCGCGATGGTCCGTTCCAAGTTCTTTGTCTTCGTTCTCCTCGCATGTCTAGTCGCCTTGCCTGGCGCCCTCGCGGCACAGACCTCGGCAGACATCGTCGGTCGCGTCACCGATACGAGCGGCGGCGTACTTCCAGGCGCAACGATCACGCTCGAAAACACCGCGACCAAGGACGTCCGGACAGCGATCAGCAGCGAAACCGGCGACTACCTGTTCACACTGCTGCCAATCGGTCCCTACACCGTGCGCATCGAGCTGTCGGGATTCCAGTCGCAGAACGCGAAGGTGACGCTCACCAGCGGCGACCGTATCCGCGTGGACGGCCGTCTGGCTGTCGGCAGCCTGAGTGAGACGGTTCTCGTCACCGGCGAATCACCGCTGCTGCAGACCGACCAGTCGACGCTCAGTTCGCTCGTCACCGAGCAGGCGGTGCAGGACCTGCCGGTCAACGGCCGCAATTTCATGCGGCTCGTGCAGCTCGTGCCCGGCGCCACCGAAGGCGGCGCCAACTCACTCAACAGCGGGACGCGTCCTGACGATCGGCGGTCAGACGTCGTCGGTGTCGATCAACGGCGCGGGCGATAACCAGAACAACCAGATGATCGACGGCATGGACAACAACGAACGCGCCATCGGCACGGTCGGCGTCAAGCCGTCGATGGACGCGATCGCGGAAGTCCGCGTCCAGACCAACCTCTATCTCGCGGAGACGGGGCGCACCGGCGGCGGGATCATCAACATCCTGACCAAGTCGGGCACCAACGCGTTTCACGGGTCGGCGTATGAGTTCCACCGCAACGACCGCTTCGACGAGCGGGACTATTTCGCGACGACCGACCCGATCCTCGACCAGAACCAGTTCGGCGGCAGCTTCGGTGGGCCGATCGTCTCGAACAAGACGTTCTTCTTCGGCGACTACGAGCAGTTCCGCAGCGAGAAGGGGCAGGTCAACAACCTGACGCTGCCGACGGCGAAGATGCGGACCGGCGACTTCTCGGAGCTGCTGCCGGCCACGCTCGATCTACGACCCGACGACGACGCCGCGCACGCCGTTCCCGGGCAACATCATCCCGGCGAACCGACTGGAGCCGATCGCGATGCGGTACATGTCGCTGCTTCCGGCCAATACCAACGCCGGTCTGGCCAACAATTACCTGGCCACGACCTTGGGGAACCAGACCAGCCACACGACCGACGGCCGCGTCGACCATCGGTTCAACACGAACAACTCGATGTTCGTGCGCTACTCGTACAACAACCTCGACTTCCTGCAGCCCGGCGGCTGCGATCCCGTCGACGAGCGGTCCGTATGCGGGCATCAGCCCGGTGTGCCGCGGCACGGAAACCGGCGGCTTCCCCGGACCGAACAAGACGACGGCGCACGCGGTGCAGGCGAACTACGTCCGCGTGTTCAGCTCCACGTTGATCGGCGAGTTCAAGTTCGGCTACGTCGAGAGCGATCTCGCCACGCTGCCGACGAACTACCAGACGAATGCGGCCGACCTGTTCGGCATCAAGAACTCGAACCTGCCGGACGAAGCCAACGGCCAGGGGCTGACGACGATGACGATCACCAGCTACACGCCGCTGGGCGATGCCGGCAACGTGCCGCTGATCAGCCACGGCCGCACGCCACAGTACGCCGCCTCGCTCACCAAGACGATGGGCGCGCACAGCTTCAAGGTGGGCGGCGGCGTCATCATGCGCGAGTTCGGCGTCATTCAGAGTCAGACGCCGCTGGGCACGTACACGTTCAACCCGAACCTGACGCGGAGCACCACCGGCCAGGGCGGCAACTCGGTCGCGTCGATGCTGCTCGGGTATCCCTCGACGCATCGCGCGCAACCACTCGCCGTACAGGCCGGAGTTCCTCTCGAACGAGCCCAGTTTCTATGTCCAGGACGATTGGCGCACCAACGACTGGCTGACGCTGAACATCGGCCTCCGCTACGACGTCTTCACGCCGTTCAACGATAGGAACGGCAAACTGTCGAACCTCGACTGGACGATCCCGCAACCGGTCGTCATGGTCGCGGGCGAAAACGGCGTGTCCGACACCGCGAACGTCACGACCGACTACTCGAACGTCGCGCCGCGGTTCGGCTTCGCGGCGACGCTGCCGCGCTCGACGGTGCTGCGCGGCGGCTGGGGCCTCACGTATTTCCCCGGCAACATCGCCTCGGGCTACTACATGAAGAACCCGCCGCTCTTCGATTCATACGCCCCCACGAGCCTGGCGACGCCGTCGGCGGCGGCGCCCCGAGCCTGTTCCTGAAGGACGGACTGCCGGTGTTCAATTACGACCAGCGGCCCGACGTCGTCTCCCTCGAAGCTGTCGGGAAATTTCCGGCCGGTGTCGCTCAACTTCAAGTCGAACCGCATACAGCAGTTCAACATCCAAGTCGAGAAGGACTTCGCCGGTAACGTCGTCACGGCGGGGTATGTCGGGTCGCGCGGCGACCGCGTGGCGAACAGCCCCAACGTCAACCTGGCGCCCATCGGTCCGGGACAAGTGCAGCCCCGCCGAAGCGTACGCCCGCGTGCTGCCGAACGTGGCCTCGATCACCGGGAGTGCCAACGACAACGAGAACGCGTACGACAGCTTCCAGATCATCGTGCAGCGTCGGTTCAGCGGGGGCCTCTCGATCAACTGCGCACGTCGCGGTGGTCCAACGCGGAAAGCTACTCCACGACGCCGTGGAATGTCGACTGAGTTCGAATGGTCCGCCGCCGGCCAGGACGTGCGTCATGCGTACGTGTTCCAGGCCAACTATTCGCTGCCGTTTGGCGCAGGACATGACCGGCTTCACGGGCGGTCTCGTCAAGGGCTGGCAAGTCAACGCGGTGGCGAACTGGCAGGGCGGCACACCCAGTCAACATCAGCAACAACAACCGAGCGAGCCAACACCGGCGGCGGCGATCGGCCGAACATCGTCGGCGACCCGGTGCTTCCGAAGGACGAGCGCACCGTGCAGCGAGTGGTTCAATACGGCCGCGTGCGTCGGCGCAACCGCAGTTCACGCTGGGCAACGCGCCGCAACGATCATGCATGGTCCGCCGCAGCGGCGGCTCGACCTGGCGATCTTCAAGCAGATCGAGTTGGGCGGGCCGCACTCGCTCCAACTGCGCTACGAGGTGTACAACATCACCAACACGGCGAACTTCCAGAACCCGAACGGGTCGCTCGGCGACGGCGCGTATCGGCACGATCACGTCAACGGGCAACGCCATCCCGCGTCAGATGCAGTTCGCGGTGAAGTACCTGTTCTAGTCCGCATCGGGTCGGAAACACGTCGCCCGGGCTCGCCACGGCCCGGGCGACTTCTCCGCCAGATCGCCGTAACCTGCCGCACTGGCAGGACATCCAATATTACGGATCGCAAGAATACAGTTTTGCCTTGCGGCTTCTACGTGCCGCGACCATAGGATCCTCAGACCAAACCCATAGCCGAAGCCGGACCACCCTGCTGCCCTGAGGGCTGGCTGTCCGTGCGGGCCGGCCGGTCGTCGTCGTCGTGGTTGCGTGTCTCGCGGTCATCAAGGTCCCGCCGGCGCCTTCCTCGCCAACTCAGATCGCATAAAGGAGAGCTAGCAATGGTTCGTACCCCAGCAAGGTTCTACTTCTGCTCATGTGTCTCGTCGCAGTCCCTGCTGGGCTGGCGGCGCAGACAACGGCCGACATCCTGGGCCGCGTCTCCGACACCAGCGGCGCCGTGCTGCCTGGCGCCACGGTGACGATCGAAAACACCGGCACGAAAGATATCCGCACGAGCGTCACCAGCGAAACAGGCGACTACCTCTTCACGCTGCTGCCGATCGGTCCATACACCGTTCGCATCGAACTGCAGGGCTTCCAGTCCCAGAACGCCAAGGTAACGCTCACCAGCGGCGACCGCATCCGCGTGGATGGCCGCCTCGCAGTGGGCAGCCTGCAGGAGACGGTTCTCGTCACCGGTGAATCGCCGCTGCTGCAGACCGACCAGTCGTCGCTCAGTTCGCTTGTGAGCGAGCAGGCGGTTCAAGACCTGCCGGTCAACGGCCGCAACTTCATGCGACTCGTACAGTTGGTGCCAGGCGCCACCGAAGGCGCGGCCAACTCGCTCAACAGCGGCACGCGTCCAGACGATCGCCGGTCGACCTCGTCGGTGTCGATCAACGGCGCGCCTGACAACATGAACAACCAGATGATCGACGGCATGGACAACAACGAGCGCGCCATCGGCACGGTGGGCGTCAAGCCGTCGATGGACGCCATCGCGGAAGTTCGCGTCCAGACCAACCTCTATCTGGCGGAGACGGGCCGTACCGGCGGCGGGATCATCAACATCCTGACCAAGTCGGGCACGAACGCCTTCCACGGCACGGCGTACGAGTTCCGTCGCGACGATCGCTTCGACGAGCGCGACTACTTTGCGACGACGGATCCGGTTCTCAAGCAGAACCAGTTCGGCGGCAGCTTCGGCGGCCCCATCGTCTCGAACAAGACCTTCTTCTTCGGCGATTACGAGGGTCTGAAAAACGAGAAGGGACAGGTCAACAACCTGACGCTGCCGACGGCGAAGATGCGGACCGGCGACTTCTCGGAACTGCTGGCGTTGCCGACGCCGATTCAGATCTACGACCCGCAAACGACTCCGCGCACGCCGTTCCCTGGCAACATCATCCCAGCCAATCGGCTCGAGCCGATCGCGATGCGCTACATGTCGCTGTTGCCGCCGAACACGAGCAGCGGATTGGTGAACAACTATCTTGCGACGACCCTGGGGACCCAGGACAGCCACACGATGGACGGCCGCGTCGATCACCGGTTCAACTCGAACAACTCGATGTTCGTACGCTACTCATACAACAACCTCGATTACGTGACGCCGGGCGGATGCGATCCGGCGACGAGCGGCCCGTATGCAGGGATTAGCGCTGTGTGCCGCGGCGATGCAACAGGCGGATTCCCCGGCCCGAACAAGACGACCGCTCATGCGGTGCAAGCCAACTACGTGCGTGTGTTCAGCTCCACGTTGATCGGCGAGTTCAAGGGGGGCTACGTCATGACCGACCTGGCGTCCTTGCCGACCAACTACCAGACCAACGCGGCCGATCTCTTCGGCATCAAGAACGCGAACTTGCCGGACGAGGCCAACGGCCAGGGGCTGAATACGCTGACGCTCACCGGCTACACGCCGCTGGGTGACGCCGGCAACGTGCCGCTGATCAGCCACGGTCGCACGCCGCAATTCGCCGCCTCGATCACCAAGACGATGGGAGCGCATAGCTTCAAAGCCGGTGGCGGTGTCATCCTGCGCGAGTTCGGCGTGATTCAGAGTCAGACGCCGCTCGGCACGTTCACATTCAACCGGAACCTGACCCGCAGCACCACAGGCAATCAGGGCGGCGACGCGATCGCGTCGTTGCTCCTGGGGTATCCCTCGACCATCGCCCGCAACCACTCGCCGTACAAACCTCAGTTCCACTCCAACGAGCCCAGTTTCTACGTCCAGGACGATTGGCGCACTACCGACTGGCTGACGCTCAACATGGGCCTCCGCTACGACGTGTTCACGCCGTTCGATGATGAAAACGGCAAACTGTCGAACCTCGACTGGACGATCCCGCAACCGGTCGTCATGGTGGCGGGCGAAAACGGCGTGTCCTCTACCGCAAACGTCAAGACCGACTACTCGAACGTGGCGCCGCGGTTTGGATTCGCAGCGACGCTGCCGGGCGGAACGGTTCTGCGCGGCGGTTGGGGGCTCACCTTCTTCCCGGCGAACGTGGCGTCGGGCTACTACATGAAGAACCCGCCGCTGTTCGATTCTGTACGCCCCCACGAACACGGGGGACACCTCCGGCGGCGGCGTCTCGAGCCTGTTCTTTAGCAACGGGCTTCCGGTGTTCAACTACGACCAGCGGCCCGACGTCTCTCCCTCGAAGCTGGCGGGAAATTTCCGGCCGGTGTCGGTCGACTTCAAGTCGACCCGCATACAGCAGTTCAACATCCAGGTGGAGAAGGAGTTCCTCGGCAACGTCGTGACCGCCGGCTATGTCGGGTCGCGCGGCGATCTCGTCGCCGCCAGCCCCAACATCAACCTGGCGCCCGTCGGTCCAGGACAGGTGCAGGCGCGGCGCGCGTTCGCCAGCGTGCTCCCGAACGTGGTCGCGATCACCGCGGGTTCAAACGATGAAGAGAACCAGTACGACGCCTTCCAGGTGATCGTGCAAAGACGGTTCACCTCGGGTCTCTCGTTGAATGCGCACGCCCGATGGTCCGATGTGCAGGCCTACCAGCTGAAGCCATGGAGCAACACCGAATTCGAGTGGACGCAAGCGGGCCAGGACGTCGGACATGCCTACGTCTTCCAGGCGAACTACTCGCTGCCATTCGGCGAGGGGATGACCGGCTTCAAGGGAGGCCTCGTCCGCGGGTGGCAAGTCAATGCCGTCGCCAACTGGCAGGGCGGCACGCCCGTGAACATCAGCAACCAGACCGAGCAAGCCAACACGGGTGGCAACGATCGGCCCAACGCGGTGGCCGGTCAGGACCCCGTGCTTCCGAGCGACCAGCGCACGGTGCAGAAGTACTTCAATACGGCGGCGTGGGTGGCGCAGCCGCAGTTCACGGTCGGCACTGCTGAGCGCACGTTCATGCACGGGCCGTCGCAGCGACGGCTCGACCTGGCGGTCTTCAAGCAGGTCGAACTCGGCGGCCAGCACTCGCTGCAACTTCGCTACGAGGTGTACAACATCACCAACACGGCGAACTTCCAGAACCCGAACGCTGCGCTCGGCAACAACGCATTCGGCACGATCAATGCGACGGGCAACGCGATTCCGCGGCAGATGCAGTTCGCAGTGAAGTACCTGTTCTAGTCCATACCGGGCTCACCCGGTTTCGTCGTCCAAGGCCCGCTTCCCTCACCGGGAAGCGGGCCTTTTTTGTGCCCTAAAAAAGCTTTGCGTTGGTCTCCCAGTCGACAATAATTGGGCGTTCCCTTCCAGCCTTTTATCGTCTTTACGCGTCCATACAGGACGGGGTCCAGTAACTCAAAGGAGCAGGGTATGCAGCGCAGAGATTTCTTCGTGACGGCCGCCGCGGGTCTTGCCGCCGCCGCCGGTGCTATTCGACCTGGCTTCGCGCAGGGACAGGGAGCACCACCCCCGGCAGCGCCTCCACAAGGGGGGGGCCGCGGACCGGCCGGCCCGCTCGTCCCCGTGAAGACGAACCCGCGTAACCCGAAAGCGGCGCGCATCGCGATGATGTCGCTGAACTTTGGCAACTGGCTCAAGGACATCCCCGACGTGCAGCCGAACCCGTACCGTTCACTGCCGCTCTTCGAGGTGGGGACGATGGTGGCCGACGTCTACGACGTGCACAACATCGAATTCCAGTCGGCGCACTTCGAATCGCATTCGCCGGCCTTCTTCAAGTCGCTGCGAGCGGCGCTCGAGAAGAGCAAGTCGCGCGCGACACAGATCAACGCCGAGTTCGGCGGCCTCAGCATGTCGGCAGCGACAGTCGGCCAGCGGTTGCAAGCGATCGCGCTCACGAAGGCCATGATCGACAACGCGGTGATGCTCGGCGCGCAGCGCGTGATGGTGAACCAGGGACAGGGCGGGCTCGGTGCCGGCAACCTGAACGAGGCCATTGCCGCGTTCAAGGAAATGGCCGACTACGGTAAGTCGCGCAAGATCATCGTCTCGATCGAGACGCGGCTGGCCGGCGGCGGCGGAGCGCCACGGGCCGGCGGTGCACCAGGAGCACCGGGAGCGCCAGCGGCACCAGCCGCCCCGGCGGCCGGACCGGGAGGCGCTCCGGCGGCCCCGCCACGCACGGATCTTGCGAGACCCGGTCTCGAGACGTGGCAGCAGAATGCCGCGCTCATCAAAGGAGCGGGCGCCTATGCCAACCCTGACGTCGGCAACACCAACGCGATGAACCAGCAGGAACTGCATCAGTGCCTCAGCAAGGAACTGATGTTCCCGACTTCCGGTGCCATGCACGCCCGCGTCTACCCGTCGAATGCTCAGGGCGAACTGCGGTGGAGCCTCACTGAGGCCGTCAAGTACGTCAACGGCCTCGGCTACACCGGTATCTTCACCTGCGAAGGCGGCGGCGGCCACGAGGCTTGCCAGCCGATCTACGAAGCGGTCCTCGCCGCGCTCTAGTTGTTCTCTCTCCGGGGAGTCACGGCGACGTGGCTCCCCAGTTCGTTTCTGTTCCTCCTTTTCTCCTGCAATGGCCTGCCTGTCATACGGCCCCTGGCAAAAAGGCTTGCGTTCGTCCGTCAGTTGACAATAATTGGGCGTTCCCTCTTAGTCTTTTGTCGTCTTTACGCGTCCACACAGGACGGGGCCAGTAACTCAAAGGAGTAGGTATGCAGCGCAGAGATTTCTTCGTAACGGCCGCCGCGGGCCTTGCCGCGGCCGCCGGGGCCATTCGCCCTGGTTTCGCGCAGGGACAGGGAGCCGCCCCGCCGGCGACACCGCCGCCGGCCGGAGGCCGTGGGCCCGCGGGACCGCTCACCCCGGTGAAGTCGAATCCGCGTAACCCGAAGGCGGCGCGCATCGCGATGATGACGCTCAACTTCGGTGGGTGGATCAAAGACGTCCCCGACGTGCAGCCGAACCCGTACCGCACGCTGGCGTTCTTCGATCTGCCGACGATGGTGGCCGACGTCTACGACGTCCACAACATCGAATTCCAGTCGGCGAACTTCGAGTCGCATTCGCCGGCGTACTTCAAGTCGCTGCGGGCGGCGCTCGAAAAGGCCAAGTCGCGGGCAACGCAGATCAACGCCGAGTTCGGCGCCCTCAGCATGGCGGCGCCACAGGTCGGCCAGCGGCTGCAGGCGATCGCGCTTACCAAGCACATGATCGACTGCGCGGTCATGTTGGGGGCCCAGCGCGTGATGCTGAACCAGGGACAAGCCACGCTCGGCCACACGAACCTGCCGCAGGCGATCGCCACGTTCAAGGAGATGTCCGATTACGGCAAGTCGCGGAAGATCATCGTCTCGATCGAGACGCGTCTGATTGGCGGTGGCGGCGCCGCCGCTGCTCCTGCTCCCGGCGCGCCACCTGCCCCGCCGCCGCGCACCGACCTTCCGAAGATCGGCCTCGAGACGTGGCAGCAGAACGCCGCGCTCATCAAGGCAGCGGGCGCCTACGCGAACCCGGATGTCGGCAACACCAACGCGATGAACCAGCAGGAACTGCATCAGTGCCTCAGCAGAGAACTGCTGTTCCCGACGGCTGGCTCGATGCATGCCCGCATCTTCCCGACGAATGCCCAAGGTGAAAAGCGGTGGGATCTGACAGAGGCCATCAAGTACGTCAACGGCCTCGGCTACACCGGCATCTTCACGGCTGAAGGCGGTGGCGGCCACGAAGCCTGCCAACCGATCTACGAAGCGGTCCTCGCCGCGCTCTAGCTGTTCTCTCTCCGGGGGGCCGCAACCATGCGGCTCCCCGGGACGTTTCTTGCTCTCCTGTATCCCATGGCTCGTCTCCTCCCCCACGTTTTCAAAGCCTGTGCGTGGTCTGGCCTGCTGGTCTGCTCCGCCAGCTGCAGAGGGCCGGCGGAGACACCGCCGCAGTCAGCTCCCGATGACTCGGCGTGGAACGTCACCGTCGAGAGCGTTCCCTTCCCCGGCACTGGCATTTCTACATCGCCTAGGCTGACCGCACGCGAGGGCCGCGTCATCCTCAGCTGGCTCGCGCTCGACGAGCTGCGTGCGACGCTGAGATTTTCGGAGAGAACCGATGCCGGCTGGACCGCGCCGCAGGACGTCGTCGCAGGCACCGATGTGGTGGTCAACCCGGTCGACGTGCCTTCGGTGCGCGCGCTCAGCGGGGGCCAGCTGGTCGCGCACTGGCTGAAGGAAGACGGACCCGACCCCGAGTCGTACCGGTTGCCGATCTCGTGGTCGGGCGACGGCGGCAAGACCTGGTCTGCTCCGCTCTATCCGCATCAGGACAACGCGAAAGTCCAGCACGGCTTCGCGTCGCTGTTCGATGCGCCGGGCGGCGGCACAGGAGTCGTCTGGCTCGACGGCAGGAACATCAAGCCGGAAACTGGCGACGGCTCAATGGCTCTGCGAAGCGCGACGTTCGCCACTGACGGAAAGGCTGCAGGCGAGACGATCGTCGATGCTCGCGTCTGCGAGTGCTGTCAGACCTCAGCGGTCTCGACATCCGACGGCATCGTCGTGGCCTACCGAGGGCGCAGCACCGACGAAATACGAGATATCTACGCGACGAGGTTCGACGGTAAGCAATGGAGCACTCCAGTTAGCGTTCATCGTGACGGCTGGAAAATCACGGGGTGCCCCGTCAACGGGCCAGCCCTCGATGCGCGTGGCAGCGACGTCGTCGTCGCCTGGTTCACCGCCGCCACAGGCGACGGCAGGGCCTTCGCCGCGTTCTCGAGCGATGCCGGACGTACTTTCGGCGCGCCCATTCGCGTGGACGATGCGGGATCGGACGGACAGACCGCCGTGGCGATGCTTGCTGACGGATCGGCTGCGGTTTCATGGATCGAGGCCAGCGATCGGCGGGAGTTCCGCGTGCGCCGCATCACGCGCGCGGGCGCCCGCTCGGCTTCAGCCACGATTGGCGCCGTGCCGGGCACGCAGACGCCGCGCCTCGTCCAGGGCAGCGGCGAGCTTGTTTTCGCCTGGACCGAGCGCGGCGCGGACGTCTCTTCGGTGGTGCGAACCGCCAAGGCTCGCCTTCCTCGGTAGACGCCGGCTGGGGACCCGAAGATAATTAGCCATCCAATCGAACAAGCGCGTACATTCCAGAAAAGGAGCGCCCATGCAACGCAGAGACTTTTTAACGACGGCCGCGGCCGGTGTGCTGGCTGCCGCTGCGGTCCGTCCCGGTTTCGCCCAGAGGGGCGAGGGTCGGGGCGGCGGCGGCCGGGGCGGCGGAGACGGCCAGAAGCCGACTCCTCCACTCGGCAATCCGAAGCCGTACCCGCGGAGCCCGAAGGCAGCGCGGATCGCGATGATGACGCTGAACTTCGCCAGCTGGGTCAAGGACATCCCCGACGTCGAATCGGCACCTCATCGCACGATGGCGTTCTTCGACATGCCGCAGATGATTGCGGACGTGTATGACGTTCACCTCATCGAGTTCCAGAACCAGCACTTCGAGTCGTACTCGCCGGCGTACTTCAAGTCGCTGCGAGCGGCGCTCGAAAAGAGCAAATCGCGCGCGTCGCAGATCAACGCCAACTTCCAGGCTGGGATCTGGATGTCGGCGCCGACCACGAATGCGAGACTGCAGGCGATCGCCCTGACGAAGGCATGTATCGATCAAGCGGTGATGCTCGGCGCGCAACGCGTGATGTGCCAGCAGGCGCACGGATCGCTTGGATGGAGCAACCTGCCACAGGCTGCCGCGGCCTTCAAGGAGATGGCCGACTACGGCCGTTCGAAGAACATCATCGTCTCGGTTGAGACACGTGGAGGCGGGGCCCCGGTGCCGCCCGCCGTTCCGCCGCCCGACGTCCCGATGCCCGGTCTCGAAACATGGAAACTGCTGGCAGAGCTCATCAAGCGCGCGGGCGCCTACGCGAATCCGGATGTGGGCAACGCGAACGCGATGAACCAGGAGCAGATCCACCAGTGTCTGAGCAAGGAGCTGATGTTCCCGACGGCCGGAAGCATGCACTGCCGGGTGAATCAGAACTGGGATCTGACGACGGCGGTCAAGTACGTGCTGGGATTGGGTTACACCGGGATCTTCACGCCCGAGTCGAACCTCGGTCATGAAGGGACCATGCCGATCTACGACGCGGTGATGGCGGCGCTCTAGAGGTTCTCGGTTCTAAGTTCTGAGTTCTCGGTTCTGGGTTGCGTTCTCCGTTCTCGGTCCTGACGAACCGAGAACGGAGAACAGAGAACGGAGAACCGCTACGGCTTCAGCGAAGAGCTGTAGGCGACGATGTTGATCATGTCTTCGATGGTCAGCTTTTCGACGGCTTCCTTCATCAGCGCGCTCCACTCGCCTGCCCGCGGCCCCCTCTGGAAGTCATACAACGAACGAGTCAAGTAGCTCGGCGACCGGCCAGCGATGGCCGGCACTGGCCCCATCCCTCGCAAATCGGCACCGTGGCAGACGCCACAGGCCACTGTGCGGCCGTTGCCGCCGGTCTTGACGAGCGCCTCGCCTTTCTTGATGCTGCCCGGCGGCACGTAAGCGATGAATCCAGTCCTCGTGTCGCGCAGCTCGATTCGCTCGAGATCCTCGGGAATCTCGATGATCCGGTTGCCGATCGGCTCCATCACCTCGGGCTCGATGGCAGCGAGCATGGTGCCTGCCACACGCGTCTTCGGAACCATGCTCGCTTCCACCACGCGGATCCATTGCCGCGGCTTCGTCGCCTGGAAGTACTCCGCGGCGATCCGATCCTCTTCCGGCGTGGACGCCTTCGCGATAGCGATCATGACAGAAGACGGACGACCAGGGTCGGGGTCAGCGCTCTTCCGCGTGCCGTTCCTGTAGTCGATCATCTGCTGCTGAATGTAATGCGCGTTCAGCCCGACGAGACTTGAATTCTCCGGACGTCCCTGACCATTGGCGAGATGGCAGAAGCCGCAGCCGCGCAGATCGGGCCGGCGTCCGAACTTCACAATATCTGGCGCCGGCGGATGGTCGTCCGGGTACCAGTCGGGAATGTTGAAGCCATTGATGTCGCCGCGCGCGACCTTCAGCGGGCTTCCCGGCAACGTGAGGAGCGTTGGATCGGGCGGTCCACCGCCTCTACGTGCTGGAGCCGGAGCGCCGGGTGCCGGCGGCGGATTCCGTGGCCAGGCCCACGGCAGATCTTCCTGCGGCGCGATGCGAGACGCCGCAGTGTTCTGCGCGGCGGGGCTGGCCACAATGCCGATGGCCACCGCCGATGTTGCGATGAATACCAGAAGCGCGTTCTTCATATGATCGCCTCCCGCGTGTTATGACTCCAGAGCGGACCGCATGTAGTCGATATTGGCCTTGGCGGCGGCGACCGAATCGGCGAATCCTGTCCCACCCTGTTCGAGAATGAACCCGACATCGTGCTTGTTGTCCCGTACGAACTGCAGCATCTCCTTCACCTTGATCGTGCCCGTCCCGATGTTGACGGCCTTGCCGTCGCGCGCGTCTCGGACGTGGAGGTGCGTGATGCGATGTGGAAATTCCTTGAGGAATGCGAACGGGTCGTTGCCGCCGCGCGTGTAGTGCCCGATGTCGAGGTTGATCATGAACTGCGGCGACATGTCGAGCAGCAGCCGCAGGCTCTCGGGCGACGCCACTTCGTTGGGATCGTGCACCTGCGCGTGCGGGTGGAACGCCGGCATGATGCGGTATTTCTCGGCAAAAGGCGCCATCCGCCGTCCCATCGCCACGCGGGTCTGGTTCGTGCAGAACCGGTCGACGCCAAGCGCCTGCATGTGCCGGAACACGGCGTCGATTTCGGGGTCGGTAAAATCGTCGCCGATGGTCATGACGTAGGAGTAGAGGTTGACGGCGGCGGCATCGAACTTCTTCCGGATCTCGCGGAACCGATCGAGCGGTGTCGTGATTCGCCACTGGCGCAGCGCCTCACGCGTCTGGGTGTACTCCGTCGTCACGACCGCCGGCGCCTGTCCGCCGACGCCGCCGCCGGTGGTCCGCGGTTCGATCAGACCGTTGACCAGCTCGACATGGCCGATGCCACCGGCTATCGCGCGCTGAATGACGACGTCGATGACGTCCTGTCCGGGTGCGGCCTCGAAGGGACCGAACACGCCGGTGATGGCGCCCAGCTTGACGCCGCGCACCGTCGAGTTGATCGCGCCCAGGCGCGTCGAGAACGCCGACATGGAAAGCGCCACGCCTGTCAGCGCGAGGCGACCGAACTCACGACGCGAGAACCCGCCGCGATCATCTACTCTCATGAGGGGCCTCCCGGCGCAAGCGCGCCGCGCTCTTACTGGTAAAGCGTGAATGCGTAGAGTGTATCTCCTCCGGCCACCACGATGTACTGCCGTCCGTCGAGCATGTAGGTCGACGGCGCGTTCGAGACGGCACCCAGACGCGCGTGCCACAGCGGCCGTCCGTTCGCTGGATCGCGCGCGACGAAGTTCCCGCTCGTGTCGCCCGAGAAGATCAGGCGTCCGGCCGTTGCAAGAATCCCGTTGGCCACACCCCCGAACGCCGGATACTGCACCTTCCACGCGATTTTGCCGGTCTTGTAGTCGATGGCCTTCAGGAACGACTCGCCGCCGATGGCGATCTCCTCCTTGCCGCCGAGCCCCATCGCGCCGCGCGGATCGGTCTCGGTGAGGTAGTACATCGCCCACGATTCGGACACCGGAACGAAGAACAACCCGTAATCCGGGCTGAACGCAGCGGGCGGCCAGTTCGCCGCACCCTGATTGGCCATGGAGACCAGCGCCCCGGAGATGTGGTTGTCCTTTTCGGGAATGCGAACCGGCTGACCCTTCGCGTTCAACTTCTCATACGCCCAGTTCGCCGTTTCGGAGAACTTGCTCGTGAGCAGGTGCTCGCCCGTCGTCCGATCGACAACGAAGAAGTAGCCATTGCGCGCGGCGGTCATCACCATCTTGCGCATCCGCCCGTTGAACATGCCATCGACGAGCACCGGCGTTTGCGCCGAGTCCCAGTCGTGCGTGTCGTGCGGCGACGTCTGGTAGTGCCACGCCATCTTGCCGGTGTCCACGTTCAACGCCACGAGCGAGCAGGTGTAGAGGTTGTCGAGGCCCGCTCCTCGAGGCGCGCTGATGTAGGAGGGTGACGGGTTGCCCGTTCCGATGATGTAGAGCCGCGTCTCGGGATCATACGCGCCAGGTACCCACGGATTGCCGCCGCCATGGCGCGCGGCATCGAGGTCCTTCCAGGTCTCGAGCCCGGGATCGCCAGGATTCATGGGCACCATGTACGACTTCCACTGGAGCTTGCCCGTCTCGGGATCGAACGACTGCAGCATCCCTGGCGCATCGAGGTCGTTCCCGGTGCCAACGAGCACGTGGTCGCCTACGATGATTGGCGCAACCGTCGAGAAGTATTGCTCTTCGAAGCTTGCAATCTCGACATGCCACCGCTCTTTGCCGGTGCGGGCATCGAGCGAGATGAGATAGTTGTCGGGCGTTTCCAGATAGAGATAGTTGCGCCACATGCCGAGCCCGCGATTACCGATGTGCGTGCCGCCCCTCGTGCTCCAGTTGTAGTGCCAGAGCTCGCGACCGTCGCGCGCGTCCACCGCCCACGCGTTGTCCGGCGTAGAGAAGTACAGGATGCCGTTCACCGAGAGGATGGCCGCGCGGATGTTCGTGGCCCCTGCCGCCTGTGCTTTGCCCACCCCGCCGAGAATCACCGGCGCGACAGGGCCGCCTCCGCGCGCCGGCGCCGGATTCGGTCCGTTCGCCACACGCATCGTCCAGGCGAGCGTGAGATTCTTCACGTTCGTCTGGTTGATCTGCTTGAGTTGACTGTAGCGTTTGCCGCTGTAGTCGCCCGAATACGTCAGCCAGGAGTTGCCGAGCGGCTCCAGAATGTCTTTCGGGTCCAATCCGTTCGGACCGGCGCCTGGCGTCTGAGCCTGAGCGATCAGCAGAACGGGAGCGACGACGAGAGCGGCGACGAAGAGAACGCGCTGAAGCTTCATCATTTGAGGGTCACCAGATAGGCCGTCAGATCGTGAATGTCTTTGTCGGCATACACCTTGAGCAGCGCCTTGTGCTGACCAAGCGGATCGCGCAACTCAATCGGCGGTCCATCGACCTCTCGGCGGAACGTCCGCGACGTGCCATCAGGTTGAGAGATCGAAATGGTGAACTCGTCCATCCGAAGCAGGCGTCCCTCGTACTTCTGACCGTTGAACGTGACGATGGCGGTAATCGGAATGGCCGATGTGGCTACGCCTGGGCCTCCGATACGCCCGGCCACGCCGGGCATCAGCCAGGCCTGCTGCAACGCGCGCGGCTCGGGAAACTTCGCGGCAAATCCCTTCAGGTCGCCCGTCGCCGAGTGGCACGACGAGCACCTCGCGGCGAAGTACTTCTCCCCGGCCGCAGCGTTGCCGGTGACGATCGACGGCGCCTTCATGCGCGCCGGATCTCGGCTGTTGATTTCGAAGCTGTGGAGGAATTCGGCGATGTCGAACAGCTGCGCCGGGGTGAACGAGAACGACGGCATTCCGGGACGCCCCTCGAGGACCACCGAGCCGATCAGCTCGCCCTTCTGATCGCGCTGCACGAGCTGCGATCGCAGCAGGCTCGGCCCGCCATCGCCGCCGCGCGTGTCGCGGCCGTGGCAAAACGCGCAGTCAACGCTGTAGATCGCTTGGCCGCGCTCGACCGCAGCAGGATCGGTGACGCGCTTCGGATAAGCCGGCTGGCCACCAACTCTGCCTCCACCGCCGCCACCTGGCGCAGCCGGAGCCGGCGGCCCACCGGGTGCCTGTGCCGACAGTGAGATTGCGACGAACAGAAGAAAGACCGACCCCAGAATCAGAAATCGAGCGCTACTCCTCACGCAGTCCCCCTTCACTACTGCACCGGCGGCGTCACCGAATACTTCTCGATCGGATCGCTGGCGTCACACCAATCCTCGAACGCGTAGCTGCCGGGGGGCAGGCGATCGAACGAGTACTTGTAGACGTGTGGCTTCTGGAAGATCTTCGGATCTTCCCAGCTGTACGTGATCGTCATCGACTGGCCATCCGGCGCCACTTCGAAGCGCTCGGTGAGCTTCGTCTCCGCGGTCCTCTGGCCGCCGGCGACGACGCCCCCGGGCGTCATGCCAACGGTCTCGACGATTAGTACGTTTCCCTCGTAGCGGCCGATCGAGTGACCCGCGCCAGTCGGAACCCATCCGCCGGGCGCCGGATGCGGCCGGCCATCGGTGTAGATGTGACGCACGCCGCCTCGCTCACCGGCGAAGATGACTTCGTCCTTGTGCTCGACGATATGCACGCCGCCAGAGTCCGGATTGATCAGCAGCGCTCCATTGCCGCGACCGCCGCCGCCACCGCCACAGGGACGATCCACGACGATGACTGGCTCACCCGGCTTGACCGGCCGCGGAGGCGGCGGTGCGCCGCGGGCCGGCCCACCGCCCCTTCGGCTGGCTGCTTCAGGCGTCAGCACCGCAGCGGGAATCCCTGCGCCAAGCCCACCGAAGCTGCCAGCCCCCACCGTATCTTTGCGGACCCAGGTGCCCTCTATACGTAGACTGGGCGTCTGCGCAGGGGCCTGCTGCGCGTGAGTCGACGCCCGGGGCGTAAGGGCGGCCATGACGAGCAGCGCAGCTGCACCAACTGAAAAGCGAGACATCTTCAATCTCCCTGTTAAGAACAACTACTTGGCCGCCGACGCGGGTTTGGCCGCCGTCGGCTCTTCAAGGAACTTCGCGCGCGTTTCGTTGTACGGGTCGCACGGGAGCCATTGCCGCGGTTCGTAGGACGCCGGAAGACGGTAATACCGGAACTCCCACAGCACGCTTCAAAAGCCCTTTGAGATGAAGACCCTCCTCGACACGGTCCACGCCGAATTGCAGGAATAGCAGGATGCTGAAAAAGTCGTTCTTCTCGCCCGCTTGACCACGGCAGCTACTTCACCCGCCCGCCCTGAGGCTGCCAAGACAGCCTCAGGGCCCAGGGACGCGTCTTTCCCCATGCGTCGTTCTCGCTTCGCTCTCAAGAATCGTAAAACGTGAAATGTAGGACTGTTCGAGGCTTCTCTCCAAAACGTTTCACGTTTGACGATTCACGTCTTACGGATTGCTGGTGGAGTGCGGGCGAGCTTGACCATCAGTCAGAGAATCGCTAAGGTGGGGGCTCCGTTGAGAGCCAGAGCTGTAGAGCCGTGGGAGAAGGGCCTGCGCGATATGCCTCGTCTCAGCAGAGGACCACAATCACGGCGACGAGGAACGGATCGTCCGCATCCCTTAGTCGGGGTGTTGGGCGAAAGCAAATCCGATCTCCCGATCTTAGAGAAGGCCGTGGCGATTCTGACGGATCTCGGTATCCCACACGAATTGATCGTCGTCTCCGCGCACCGGACCCCGGATCGCCTGTTCGCCTATGCAGAACAAGCGCCCGGCCGGGGGATCGAGGTCATTATTGCCGGTGCCGGCGGGGCGGCCCATCTTCCCGGGATGCTGGCCGTGAAGACGCATCTGCCGGTCATCGGGGTCCCGATCCCGACCGAGAATCTTCGCGGACTTGATTCGCTCCTCTCCATCGTGCAAATGCCGAGAGGGATTCCCGTCGCCACGGTGGCCATCGGAGGGGCGGAGAATGCCGGTTTGCTTGCGGCGCAAATTCTCGCGGGCCGTTATCCAACGATTGCCGCTCGCGTGAAATTATTCCGTCAAACCCGGACAACGTGCTCCAGTCTCCTGAAGCGAAGGGCCTGGTGACCAGAACGAAAGGCCCCGGCCGTCCGAGTCGTAGATCGTGAAGTCGGTCGTCATTGAGCCAGGATCTGTCCTGGGCGTCCTGGGCGGCGGACAATTGGGCGCCATGTTCACCATGGCGGCATGCCGCCTCGGATATAACGTCGCTGTCTGGGACCCAGATCCAGAGGCGCCGGCTCATCGACTCGCCACGCACAGCTTTCCTGTTCCGTTCACCGACCAGCACATCCTCGCGCATTTCGCCGACTTGGTCAGCGTCGTGACCTATGAATGGGAAAATATCCCGGCAGAACTCTGTCGAGTATTGGAGCAACGGAAGCCGGTCCGTCCGTCGAGTGCCGTCCTGAGCGTGATTCAAGATCGCCTCGAACAAAAGGGTTCTTGGTCTCCAACGGAGTTCCCGATCCCCCCGTCGGCGGCCTGGCTGCTCCCGATCAATTGGCGACGATCGATCGAGAGATCGGGCACTCCCGCCCCCTGGAGACGGCCACGGGGGTTACCATGGGGAGGGCAGTGGAGAGCTCCCCGCAGAGTCCCATGTCCGGGAGGTGGAACGAGCAGACATCGCACTCCGCTCGCCCCTGGTACGCGACGGATCGTAGAGTCCCTGGTGCCGTTTGAACGGGAACTCTCCATCCTGGTTGTCCGTGGAGCTGACGGACAGAGTTGCACCTACCCCTTGGCTGAGAATGAACATGAAGAAGGAATTCTTCGAACCACCAAGGTACCGGCCCCGGGACCTTCAGCTGTCGCCGAGCGAGCGGCCTCTCTTGGGCGTCAAGTCGTGGATCGACTGGAAGGGGTCGGGGTATTCTGTCTCGAATTGTTTCAGCTGCCCAGCGGGGAACTTCTCATTAATGAGATCGCTCCGCGGCCCCATAACTCAGGCCATTACACGCTTGACGCCTGCAGCGTGTCCCAGTTTGAGCAACAGGTTCGTGTCGTCAGCGGGATGCCGCTTGGTGAAGTGCGTCTGCTGAGCCCAGCCGTCATGGTGAATCTCATTGGAGGCGATGCCGCAAGCCTTATGAAAAAAGGTGCAGGCTGTCGAACTCTGCTGGATATTCCTGGTGCGGTACTCCATCTTTACGGCAAACGCGCGATTCGTCCTCGTCGCAAGATGGGACATGTCACGTTCCTCGGGGAGACACTCAGTTTCGCCCTCGATCACGCCAAGCAATTTCGTGACAGCCTGCCGAACGGTCCTTTCCTGTCTGCATAACCTCCTTCGCTCGATTGTATTGCCCATATCCGGCATCAACCGACAGGATCCTGTCTCTTCCACCGCACACCCTGGTAAACCCAATCTGTGAGCCGTTTTTTGGCCATCTCGCTTTGTTCGGATTTGTGACTTGCTGTAGGAAGATGGATCAATCAGTTCAGCTCCTCAGGGCATAGCCTACTGGAAAATCATGGTTCCGTCCTATTGGGGTATCGGTATAGGACTTGCTCCGTTCCTACGTCTTCGGCAGCCGGAACAGGAGATCATACACATGAGCAGTCTTGCCATCCCCTCTGAGAATCATGTCGAGCCGCCTTCGGCGGATGTGTGTCACGACAGTACGATTTCGCGTCCACGATATGTTGTGCTTCAGTCGCTGGTCGGTGTGATGTTGGCCTATCAGCTATTGTCTGGCGTCGGAGCTGATCGCAAGTCGCCCGATGAGCATCGTGATCGTAGGCGGGTTAGTGGCGATGGTCCTCTGCCTGTGGTATGTGCCGACCGCGATCTTACAGGCCGCGTGGTTCAGCGGCGCGCTGATCGGGATCGACACGATTCTCGTGACCGCGACAATCTATCTTTCTGGTAATGCCCGGTCTGATCTTTATCTGTCGTATTTCGTGCTCATGCTCATTGCCGCTTCGGTGCGACGGCTCTCCCATGTGATTGGGCTGTCTCTACTGCTCTGTTTCGGATACGGCATTATCCTCTATCAGGGAGTTGTCCAAACCGGTTCTTTGTCCCCCGGACACTTGTTAGGAGTGCCGGTTCTGTTGGTGATGGCGACGTTCTACGGACTCGCGCTGCAAACGATCGGATCCGAACGACGAGAAAAAACAGTACTGTTGGGGAGTATCGAGGCGCTGAAAGAGGCTGAGCAGGTCTTGCAAGCGTCGCGGGATCAGTTGGAGGCCCGCATCAAGGGTCTCAAGGGCGATCTCTCACGGGCAAGCGAACATGTCCGGCAGGAGAAGAAGGAACGGCAAGGCCTCGAGCAGCAGTTGCAGGAGGCGCAGAAGATGGAAGCGGTCGGTCGGATTGCCGTGGGGATTGCCAACGAACTCAGCCATCTCGTATCGGTGATCGGGAAACAGACAGGAGTGGTTCTGTCTCGCCTCAAGCCGCAGGACCCACTCTATGGGCCGGTCGATGACATATTTCGAAGCGGGGGGCAGGCTGCAGCTGTGACCGCTCAATTGGCGGGGTTAGGCCTCCACGACGGCCATGTTCGACAGGTGCTTTCGGTCAAGGCCGTGCTGGAGGAGATTCGTGGAGTCATTAGAGGACTGCTGCCTGCATCCATCGATCTCAGTATAGTCATTGAAGATGGGCCGATGGATGTCGAGGTCGATCGTGAAGGACTTGAACAAGTCCTGCTGCATCTTGCGGTGAATGCACGGGATGCCATGCCAAATGGTGGCCGCCTTCGGATCGAAGCGAAGCAGGCGTTTCGTGAGCATGCGAGCGGTGCTGTGAATGGAAGGGGAGGGCATCTTTCGAAGGTACTGATTCAAGTGAGTGATACCGGAAGTGGAATGAGCCCAGAGACTCAGTCGCACATGTTTGAACCCTTCTTCTCCACAAAAGAAATGAATGTAGGACTCGGACTCACCGCGGTCTATGGCATCGTGAAACAGAGTGCCGGTCAGGTCGATGTTGTCAGCCAACCTGGCCAAGGCACAGTGGTGCGGGTGACCCTCCCTCTCGTAGTCCAGGGCCGGTCCCCAGCGCCATCAAATGAGGCACACATTTCAGCCAAAGGCCAGGAAACAGTTCTGCTGGTGGAGCCGAATGAAATTGACCGTAAGCTCGCCCTCGCGACATTGCTGAGGCATCGCTATCAGGTCCTGGAGGCGAGCTCGTCCGTTGAAGCGTTGCTGCTCACGCAACAACATCCTGGAGCCGTCCATGTGGCCGTGAGCGATCTCATCATGCCGGAGATCGGGGGGCGTGATCTAGCCAAACGATTGTTGGAGCAACATCCGATGATGAAGCCGCTCTTTGTTTCTGGGTATGACGACGAGACGATGGTGTCTCATCGCCTTAACCCGCGGTATCTCTTGAGGCGTCCCTATCGACAAACCGGGTTGGTGGAAAAAGTACGTGAGCTGCTGGATGCGTGAGGCAAGGCCTTGGGGTGCTCCCGGTGAGGGCTAATCTTCCCATCGACCTCTTCGGCTTGGTGCGAAGAAGGGCACCTCCGGGCGTTTGAACAAACCAATCAGGGCCATCCCGGCGATAAACCCGCCGATATGGGCGAAGAATGCGACGCCTCCACCCGTACCGCCGACGCTCATTCCCCCGCTCAACAGTTGCATCATGAACCACATGCCGAGGACGATACCCGCTGGCACCCTCGTCGCGCCCAAGCCGGGCATGATCACCAGCACACGCGCTCGTGGAAACAACAGCACATAGGCGCCTAAGACACCGGAAATGGCCCCGCTTGCTCCGACCATGGGAATAGAGGAGGAAGGATCGGTCAGGGCGTGGCTCAAGGCGGCCAGAATCCCGCATGTGAGGTAGAACACGACATATTTTGTATGCCCCATGACGTCTTCGATGTTGTTCCCGAAGACCCAGAGGTACAGCATATTCCCAATGAGATGCATCCAGCCGCCGTGGAGGAACATGCTCGTGATCAACGTGGCGTAAGCGGGAATGGCTATGCCCATTTCAGAGGGGTCTGCCTCCCCGAACACGAGGGCCGGGATTGCTCCGTACTGAAAGACGAACGTGTCTCCTGAGCCGGCGGGCAAGGCTTGCTTGGTAGAGAAAGACGAGGACGCAGGTCACGATTGTGGCGATCGTGATCACCGGCGTCAGCTCAGTCGGGTTGTCGTCATGCAGAGGAATCATGGTCCGCTACTAGGAAGGAGAGCGGCGACGGTCGACGACCGATCGAGGAAGTGCCGGGTTATCCGGCAAGGAGCCGTCAGGTCCAAGAGAGATCGAAAACCCCGCGGCGTGCGTATGGCCTCCACCGCCGAAAGAGGCGGCGATGGCTCCCACGTCTACTCCATCTTCTCGCGAGCGCATACTGTAGTAGCGGCGCCCGTCGCGATCGTGCCAAATAACACAAAACGGATGCTCCAGGGAGAGGCGTTCGCCGATCTGACTAGTCAAGACTGCGCTTTGGACTGACGGAACGACGGCTCCGTGAAATTCGACCAACATCGCTTGGGCTGCCAGTTTTCTCACGATCTCGCTCTCATAACGCAGGATGGCCCGGCCTTCCTGCTCTAACTCCTTCTGCTTGAAATGACTCCAGAGGTGATAATCGAAAGGATAGGAGGCAACGGCTGCATTAATTTCCCGACTGGAAGGGAGTGCCCACGTCCAGAGGTCTTTGTCTTGGATATAGTCGAGGAGCCATGGAGTCGGCTGATCGTGTGCCCATTCCCAGGCCAGTACGGCTCCAGATTTCTTCATGTCGAAGTAGGCATAGGGAAGGCCGGCGAGAGCCTTCTCTGCCGTGATGTGATGATCGAGCACGAGGAGCGCCTGCGTCTGAACAGCCATGGTTTCCAGCGTCTCACGGGCATAGCTGAAATCCACAATGACCACTCGTTGGTCCTGTAGCTCTGCGGGAGGAGGATTCCCGTGTTTCACGGGAATGAACCGAGCCGCTGGAAATCTATTCCAGATTGCCCAAGCGGCGCCGAACCCATCGGCACATTCGTCGTGGTAGAGCACGACGGTGGGAGGCTCAGAGAATGGATGCTGTGTACGGGAACCGGCCATCGTGGCGGAGCATACCATGATGCTCCTACGAGACTAAAGCGTCTTTGTGAGCAACAATCAGAGGGTGTTGAGATGGTCGATCAGCTGACGCAGTCGGCTCGCACTTCGTCGGTTGGAGGTGAAGGTCAACCGAGGCAAGTCCTTCAGGTCCGGCTCGTCGAGTTCTTCAGTGAGCGGTCCGTGCAATTCGAATGTGCCCTCGGCCAACAGATCGCCAAACGTGTCATGAAGGCCGGCCACCTGTTCGGGGGAAATGCTCGTTTTCAGCCGCATGGCCAAGAGCCGGCCCACATATCGAATGGAATGGAACCGGCGGTAAAAACTCCTGATCTCATCGATTGCGGCGTCCACAGAGGTGGTGATTTTGAACAGGCTGAGATCTTCAGTGTTGATCAGCTGACGGGCTAAAAGCTGGCGTGTGACGAATGTGTACCAGTCGTCCCAATAGTCGCAGCCGGGAGCCTGAAGGCACACGATCGGCTGAGGATCGCTCTTGCCGGTTTGGGCGAGGGTCAGAATTTCAAAGCCTTCATCATGTGTCCCGAAGCCGCCAGGAAACAACGCAATGGCGTTGGCCTCTTTCTGAAAGATGAGTTTGCGGGTGAAGAAGTATTTGAACGTGACGAGCTTGGGGTCATCGGCGATGGTGGCATTCGGGCCTTGCTCGAAGGGCAGCATGATATTGACCCCGAAGCTGTTCTCGCGTCCGGCGCCCTCCTGGCACGCGCGCATGATTCCGTCGGCCCCCCCGGTAATGACCATGAACCCTTCCTCGACAATCCGCCGGGAAAACTGGAAGGCCATCTGGTAGTTCGGATCATCCGAGGCGGTGCGGGCAGAACCGAAGATGCTGATCTTGCGGCGATCGCGATAATCATGAAAGACGCGAAAGGCGTGACGCAGTTCTTTTACGGCGCGGTTGACGATCTTGAGGTCCAGAACGTCCAGGTGAGAATCGTGGAGTCGAAGTGTCCCGGCCAGGAGTTCCTTCATGATCGCGGCCTGTAGGTCGTCTTCCGGGCTGTCGAGCAGGAGACGAATTTGGCTGAGTAACTCCTCGTTCGAGGGGAGGGGTCGGGAACGGGTCTGAGAGGGTCTCATTTGGTTATCCATGGGGGCCGTAGTTAATCCGAGGGTGAGAAAATTCTATCAGCTGATCGCCTGTTGGTCAAAGGAACGGGAAATATGTGTGAGGTTAGCCCGCATTATTCATGACGGTTCGTCGCGAAATCGCTGAGCCGCGTCGCGAGACCGGCGCGCGGAGCTGTGAGGACTCGATGCGTACTCGTGCAGTAGGGAGAGGGTCCGAGGGGCAAGCCCGCCGGCCGGAGGCTCGTCGTAGCAGTGGATCGACGATTGCAGCAGAAGCGTTCATGAATAATGCGGGCTAGGAGCGCTTGGGTGAAGGAGGCATTGTTTGAAGTGCCCAGGCCCTGATACGTGCGAGATCAGCTCGACGAGAGGTCGGTGAACTGAATATCAACATGCCAGGTTCGGCTCTCGCTTGATGGCTCACCGGGCTCTGCACTCGGAACTCCACTGGTCAGGACTATTCCATGAATGGTTAAGGGCGTGTTCTGGCCAGGAATGGAAAACGCCAGTACGACATTCGTTCCTGTCAGTATCTTGGCGGTTGATTCGACCAACGCGCCGACATGGCTCAGGTGAGTAATCATGGCATTATAGTTGAGTCCTTGCGCCGAGGCTCGCCCGCTTACACTCACCACGACCGGAATTCTCGCGTCACGTCTGGGCGGGGCGAGCATCAGGTCTTGTGCACTAAGCACCCCAACCGGCTGGTTTTGCTTGGTGACAATCAAGAGAGAGGCACCTGTCGCCATCATGAGTGTCGAAGCCTCTGCCAAAGCCTCATCGTACTCGATGAACTGTACCGGGCGTGTCATGATCGTCCGGACTTCGATGTCGTGCGGTTCGAGCCCCTGAGCAACGACCTTCTTCACGATGTCGGTCGGCGTCATGAGGCCGAACCGTGTGTCGGTATCCTTCACGAGCAGGCAGGGCGCATGTTCTCGTTCGAGCAGCAGAGCCGCTTCACTTACGGAAACGTCCCCTGGAACCTGCACGACCCCCGGTGTCAT
The DNA here is from genome assembly GCA_963725105.1 of uncultured Acidobacteriota bacterium. Taxonomy (GTDB): domain Bacteria; phylum Acidobacteriota; class Vicinamibacteria; order Vicinamibacterales; family CAVVIG01; genus CAVRXZ01. The sequence continues at coordinate 167,353 of CAVRXZ010000027.1, read as the reverse complement.
CATATGGGCAACCATAGTGTGTGTGAGATGTGTCGTCTTGAAGGACTTGTCATCGTCGTTCGGCATGGGTTCGAGACTTTCCCCGATTCCCGCCTGCAGGATTCGTGAGAGTTCCATCCCTGGCGACGTAAGCCAAGTATAGCAGACGGGGCCCTCTGGTCCGTGACCGAGGCTTCCCTTGTCAAACAAGGGGTTCGGCGAATAGACTAGGCCAATTGTCAGACCAGCACAAGGGGTGATCGATGGTTGATTCCGATTTCGTTCAACAGGACTTTCAGCATCGCCTTAAGAATCTGCCCCCACAGGGGATAGGGCTGTCAGTCGATGTCTATTCTCCAGATCTGTTTGAGTTGGTGAACAGGCTCAGGAAGCAAGGACTTGAGCCGGGTTATCTCGAAGTCTTTAAGGCGACGACGACCGCACTCACAGCGGTTCGACGGGCTATGCCTGACATGGTGCTGGCATACCACGGGGAAGGCCTGTGGATCACTCAGCCGGACGTTCAAGAGTCTCCGTTCTTTCAGCAAGACGTGGGCGAGATGGTCACGCAACTCAATAGCATTCAGAGCCTCTGGTTGAATCACGAATGTGCGACGAAGCAGATGGCGGGCTACTCCTTCGGCACGTATGTCCCTCCATTATATACACAGCTGAGCGCCGAGGCGGTGGCAGCAAATATTGCGACGGTTCAGCAGGCGATGGATCGGCAGGGTCGTCGAGCGGATGGGACCGCGCCGTTTTTTCTCTTGGAGATGCCGCCGCTCACATATTTTTCCGCCGGTACCATATCGATTCCTCAATTTTTTCGGCTTGTCACAGCGCTGGTCCCCTGCGGTCTCGTGCTGGATATCGGACACCTCTGGACCGTCTATCGCTATACGGCCGCCTGTCGACGGATATCGCTTAAAAGATTCGTGCAGGAATTTCTCGACGAATTTCCCCTGGAGCGGGTCGTCGAAATCCACGTGGCGGGGTTGGCCTGCCATGAGTCGGGTGGGACGCTGAAAACGGGAGAGGAACTTCCTGAATGGATCGATGCCCATGCCGCGCCGATCCCATCAATTCTCTTTACCATGCTCGAACAGGTTCTGGCCCACCCGAACCTTGCCAGCCTCCGGGCGGTGGCGCTTGAAGTGGACACCAAGCCGATTGAGATGATTGTGGAGGAGTATGCGGAGGTCGTTCGGCGTTTCTCCCACCTTGTCCAGCAGACGATGTCCAGAGAGACGGGTGTAGAACAGTTGATGGGCCTGAATCCGCGTCCAGCCTCAGTCGAGAAGCCGATCTGCCCGACTCATCGAGAGCAGTTGCGCGACGACTATGCGCGCTACGCACAAATCATCTCGGGGCAAGCCCCCATAACAGGCCCAGAGTGGCAGGATATGGCCGCGGAGGAGGCGACCGGTGTCACTCGATACCGCACGTCCTATGTGCCGCATGAGATTTTGCATTGGGGAGGAGACCTCACAGAGATGTTTCCCCACACCTGCCGGACTTTAGCGGAGCGAGGCATCAACCTGACAGAATTCGTGGCATTCTGGTTTCGGTCGCCACGACCGCTCACACACTCGTATGATTTTTTCCTCCTCAAGATCGAACGGTTTCTCGAATTTGTGACGGAGCGCGCGCCGGACGTTAGGGCCTGCGTACAAGAGGAATGCGGCATGTTGCGTCAAGCCTATGCCCAGGTGAATGAATTGGAGGAGCCTGTGATGGAGATGGAGCGAACCCGATGAGCTTCTGGCAGTCACTCGCCAGACCGATCATCGGGATGGCGCCGATGGATGGGGTCACCGATGCGACGTTTCGCCATACTGTGGCGATGCATGGGAAGCCGGACGTCTCCTTCACGGAGTTCACGCACGTGCATGACGTCTGCCGAGGGACCGGAATTCTTATTGGACTCCCTCCTCTATCATGAGGCTGAACGGCCGGTCATCGCGCAGCTCTATGGAAAAGAGCCGGACCTCTTCTATCAGGCCGCTCATGCCGTGTGTGAGTTGGGGTTTGATGGGTTGGATATCAACATGGGCTGTCCCTCTCGGAGTGTGGCCTCATCCGGATCAGGCGCGGGGCTGATCCGAACTCCGGATGTGGCCCAAGCTATTATGCAGGCCGCTCGACAGGGGATTGCCGATTGGGCGAGCGGTCAGACCCTTGAGGGAGCGGGTCTCAAGCCGGGCAGAGTGGCGGCAATCTGCCGGATGAACGAGCAGCGGCAGCATGCCCGCCCGCTCGTCCGCCAGACGATTCCTTTATCAGTCAAGACACGCCTCGGCTACGATGTAGTGGTCGTTGACCGATGGATCGAACACCTCCTCATGGAACAGCCGGCTGTTATCTCCCTGCATGGCCGCACCTTGCAACAAATGTATCGAGGAGAAGCGGATTGGAACGCCATTGCTCGGGCCGCGGAGATCGTGCGGGGGAGTGGGACGTTGCTGTTCGGCAATGGGGACGTGCACAGTTATCATGACATCGTGCATCGCGTGCGGGACACCGGAGTCGATGGCGTGTTGGTCGGACGAGCCGCGCTCGGAGCCCCCTGGTTCTTTCGGCAGAAAGAGGAGGCGCGATTCGTTCTGCAGCAACAGCGGTCTGAGGACGGGCTTGAACCGTGGGTGCCGTCACTCGACGTTCGCTTCGAGATGCTGCTCGATCATGCCCGACGGTTCGAAGCCGCCTGTGGGCAGGGCCAGTTTCGACGGATGCGAAAACATTTGGGGTGGTACTGTAAAGGGTTTCCTCATGCTGCCTCGCTTCGAGCCGATATGTTCCGAGTTTCTTCAGCCGCCGACCTGGAACAGGTGCTCGCTAATTTTCGGATGCACTGCGCGAGTCTCACCGAGGATTTCGACCAGATGCCGCTCGAACCTTTGGTCTCTGCTGAACCCTCTTTGTAGATGTCAATCATTCTGGCTTCAACCTCTCCGCGACGTCGCGAGTTGCTCGCCCTGCTGGGTATGCCATTCGACGTCAAACGCCCATCTTTTGAAGAGCATCTGATGCTGGATCGGACCGTGATCGAGCAGGTGCAGTCCTTCGCACAGGGCAAAGCGCAGTCGGTCGCGAGGCAAGAGCCGGAGGCGATCGTGCTGGGGAGCGATACGGTCATTGAGTTGGACCATGACATGCTCGGAAAGCCGGCCGATCTGGCGGGGGCCCGTGCGATGCTCCGTCGCTTAGCGGGTCGTGATCATCACGTACACACGGCGGTCTCGCTCGTCTGTCTAGCTCGAGGGGTAGACGTTGTTGCCCTGTCTACGGCCGTCGTTCGAATGAAGCCGTTCGATGAACGATTGCATGAAGCTTACCTTGCGACGGGAGAAAGCCTCGGCAAGGCCGGCGCATACTCGATTCAAGGAAAAGGCGGTGAGTTGATCGATTCCGTTAGCGGGGATTTCCCGACTGTGGTCGGCCTGCCGCTTCGCATGGTTGCCCAGCTGCTTGCACAAGCGGGTGTGAGCGTGCCGGTCGATCTCGATGAACTCTATGCCATCAAACCCTATACCAACTGGGCCCGCTTCTCAGTCTGATTGCAAAGGGATAAGGGTTTCCTTACAATGCCGCCCCATCATTTGGTGTTGTGTGTACGGGAGAGTCATGAACGTGCGATGCCTGACATCAGTGACGCGAGATAGTGGGATTGCCATCTGTGCGATCACGGGCCTGTTGACATTCCTTGGTCTCCAACCGGTCTTGGCGATCGATGTGAATCTATCCATGGAAGAGGCGCAGAAGATTTTGGAAGCCGGGCGGGCGCCGATGGAGAAGGCCAATACTCCGGAGGACGTCAAGAAGGTCCTTCAGCAAGCCTCCATGGTTACGCGCGTGGGAGCCGACCCGGAGAAAGATCCCTGCGGAGCCAGTGCCATCCTCAGGACGAAGCGCTATCGACTTGAAGCCTTTGGCAGGCAGGAAGCGGCAGAGTCCAAGAAGCGGAAGATGGATGTGCGCATGCCCGATGAGTTTATCAAGAAAGTCGTGGACATGCCCAATATGGAGATTGAAGTGCAGTTGTGCGGCGATGACGAATACTTTGCCGAGGGCGCCTTGATCGAGTTGCAACAGGGCTCCAAGAGGATCAAGCCCATTGACATTGGAAAAGCCGAACGTGGCCGAAAAAATGAGGGAAGCGGGCCGACCTACCGGTCACGTTTTACCGCGGTGTTCGCCTATGAAAAGTTTGATTCTGTTGCGGCGTCCGTATTCGTGGTGAATCTTCAGGACGGAAGTGAGGTGAGAATTGTCGCCGATTTCTCCAAGGTCAAGTAGTCACACTCTATCAGTGCTGCCCCTTGCCAGCCTTCTTCAACTGCCCCTTCGGTCTGCCAACGGCCGCCCATGAATTTCCCCAACCAGAAACTTGGCCCCGCCTTTGCAGCTCTCTGCCTGTTAGTTGTTTGAAATCTCAATGGTGGAGCGATTTTTGTGGCATTCCTCCCCAAAGGGAAAGTTGCGTGTGGTTTTTCGCGCCAAAATCGCCTTGACCCCTTCCAGAACAAAGGGCTAGCCTCTGACGGCCGGCCATCAGTAGGCAAGAAAAACAAGTATGCCGGCACATAGAAAATCCATTGGTCCGCATTTAAGGGACAACAGGATACGACCATGCAGGATGCTCAAAAAGTTCGTCCAGCTAGGCCGCAGCGAGTGAAGAGCCGAGGCGTACCCTCTGGGGTACGTTGAGGTTCTGAACGATGCGAGAACGCTGCTGGCGGACTTTTTCAGCATCCTGCTGAGAGAAGGAGTGCAGCATGACCGAGGAGTGGGGTGCGATTCTCGTCGTCGATGATGATGCGGAAATGCGGGAGCTTGTCCACGATGTGTTCAAAGAGCGCGGGCATCAGATCACGACGGCAGGAAGTGGCCAAGAGGCCTTGAAGCTGCTGGCGGAGCAAGACTATGCCGTCGTATTGACGGATTTGCGGATGAAAGGGATGCAGGGGACGGAGTTGTTGGCTGAGGTCAGGCGTCTGTATCCGGACATCGGAGTCATTCTCATGACGGGCTTTGGGTCGGTGGACACCGCGGTCGAGGCCATGAAGCGGGGCGCGAGCGACTACTTGACCAAGCCGGTGAAAAACGACGAGTTGGTTCGCGTCGTGGAACGGTCCATCCGCGAAGCAGCCCTACGACGTGAGGTGAACAGGCTCCGGCGCGAGGTCCACAAGGAATACAGCTTTCATCAGATCATCGGCAAGAGCAAACCGATGCAGGAAATATTCGACCTGATCCGGCGCGTGGCCGACAGTCCGACGAATCTGTTGATCACGGGTGAGAGCGGAACCGGCAAGGAGCTGGTGGCCAAGGCGATCCATTACAATAGCGATCGCCGGGATGCCCCGTTTGTCCCCGTCAACTGTGCCGCCATTCCGGAACAACTGCTCGAAAGCGAGTTGTTCGGCCATATGCGAGGCGCCTTCACGGATGCGAAGGTGGACAAGCGAGGTCTCTTTGAAGAGGCGCAGAAGGGCACGCTGTTCCTCGACGAGATCAGTGAATTGCCGTTGATGCTGCAGGCCAAGATCTTGCGCGCGATTCAGGAGAAAGAGACCCGCCGCGTGGGGGCCAACAAACCGATCGCCGTCGATGTGCGCATCATTGCAGCGACGAATCTCAACCTGACGGAAGAGGTCAAGGCGAAGCGGTTCCGGGAGGATTTGTACTACCGGCTCAATGTGATCGAACTGCGCCTGCCCCCCTTGCGTGAGCGCCGCGAAGATATTCTGCTGCTTGTGGACGCGTTTATGAAGAAGTGTGGAGAGTCTCGCGGGAAGCAGATACAGGGGGTGAGTGAATCTGCACTGGCGATGCTGGTGGATTATGCCTGGCCCGGCAATGTTCGGGAATTGGAGAATGTGATCGAGCGGGCCGTCACGCTCAGCCGAAGCGAAAAAATCGTTCCGGACGATCTTCCGTTAACGATTCAGGGGGCCCGTGGCGATCGGCGCGTAGTCGACGATGCCGCTGAACGGACTCTGCCGCTGGACGAAGTGGAAAAAGAATACATTCGCAAGATTCTCGAGAAGACAGGCGGCAACAAATACCAGGCCGCCCACGCCCTTGGCATCGACCGCAAAACGCTGTATCGTAAGCTCGCTGAAATCGAAGGCAAACCACAGCCTGGAGAGTGATCCCCCCTCCTTCTGATCGTCTTACAGGTTTGTCGACGCCCAATTCTCGCTCACGCCGGACTGGGGAGCATTGTGAAGACATTTTTTGAACATATTTTCGAAGCATCGAAGGATGCGATCGGCTATGCCACAACGGATGGGACCATCCTCCTCATCAATCGGGCGTTTTCGGAACTGACCGGTTTCTCGAGAGAAGAGCTGCTCACGATGAATGTGCGGGACTTGATCCCCGAACAGCACAGAAAACAGCGGAATCACGTGCTGGCTCAAGTTTTCCAGACCGGCGAGCCGGGCGAATATGAAATCGAGTATCTTCGGAAAAATGGTTCACAGGTTCCCGTGTCCATCACCGTGTTTGTGGTGAAGAGGGAGGATGGGGAGTCGATGGGTGTTGCGGCGATCGTTCGCGATCTCACTGAGCGCAAGCATGCGGAGGAGCAATTTCGCCTCGTAGTCGAATCGTCCCCGAACGGCCTGTTGATGGTGGATGAGCAGGGGATTGTCCGTATGGTGAACCGGCAGGTTGATCAGCTGTTCGGCTATGAGCGAGCTGAATTGATTGGGCAGCCTGTTGAAATACTTGTGCCTCAACAAATGCGGTCAAATCACGCCGGCGATCGGGCCGAATTTATTGCCCATTCCGAGTCGCGCGCCATGGGAAAAGGACGGGATCTCTATGGTGTGCGCAAAGACGGCCAAGAATTTCCCTTGGAGATCGGCCTAAGTCCGGTCCGGACGCCGAACGGGATGAGAGTCTTGGCGTCAGTGGTGGATATCAGTGAGCGAAAGCGCAACGAGGAGCACTTACAGAAAGCTGAACGGTTGGCGGAGTTGGGCACGTTGGCTTCTGGAATGGCGCATGAGATCGGCACACCGATGAACGTGATCCTCGGGCGCGCGGAATATCTGCTCCAACGCACAGCCGATGAAGGGATGAAGAAGGGCCTTGGCACGATCATCACACAGATCGAGCGGATCACGAAGGTGATGAACCAACTTCTTGCCTTTGCCAGACGGCGGACGCCGGAGCGGCAGGCTATTGATCTCGCTGAGATCGTGGAGGATAGCCTGGAGATGTTCCAGCAACGGATCGCCCACAGTTGCATCACGGTGGAAAAATCGATCGAAGCGAATGTGCCCTCTGTTCATGCCGATCGAGACCAACTCATCCAGGTGCTGATCAATCTGATCGTGAACAGTCTCCATGCCATGCCAGATGGGGGGCGGCTCAGGCTGAGCCTCGCCCGTGAGGGCCGCCACGTCTGCCTGGGAGTGTCCGATACCGGCCACGGGATGCCGGAAGAGATCCGTTCGAAAGTATTCGAGCCCTTTTTCACGACGAAGGATTTTGGGAAGGGAACCGGTCTAGGCCTCACGGTCGTGAAAGGCATCGTCGAGGAACACGGTGGGACGATCGCCGTGGAGAGTGTCGTCGACAAGGGCACGACGTTTTGGATTCGGCTTCCCCTTGACATCGCTCAGATTGCGGATATTTCCTAGCCAACACCCACCCGCTTCTCCAAGAAGTTCGATCGTCAGACTGGATCGTTGTGTCGCAATCTGCGACAGCCTTGCGTGTCATCTGTTGCAATTCTCGTCACGTCTTGGGGCCTTCTCCCCCTCAGCCCCGCACATTTGCAAAATATCCAAGCAAGTTTGCTCAGTTCGCCAATCTATCGCGTCTTGTCGGCGAGAAGGATCGGCTTGCATGGGTTATGCATTGTCTCCCACTAGAAGGCAGCGCAATAACTATTCTGGCCTTGAGCACTTCAATAGCCCGAACGTCCGAGAGAAGCCCGGTCCAGTTGGTTATCTGGTCTGTCTGGTCCAGCCAGGTAGTCTCATGGACCGACCAAACCGAGTAGATCAAATGAACACAACAGGGTCGTAGACAATGAAGACCGCCTGACTCACGGGGGCAATGGATGAAACAAGACAGGAAGCCAGCGGTGGTACTCATCGCCGAAGACGATAAGGAGATGCGGAGTCTCCTGTGCGATGAGCTGTATGATCTGGGGGTATCCATCCGAGAGGCGGCTGATGGGGACGAGGCCCTGCGGGTGGTACTTGATGTTCGCCCTTCACTGATCCTCACGGACCTTCGGATGCCGGCCGGAGGGTTGGATTATATCTCCAGGCTCCGGACGTTTGCTCCCGGAGTGCCGATTATTCTGCTGACGTCTTTTGGGGACTCCAAGACGAAAGCCGATGCGTTGGCCATCGGTGTCGAAGCGTACTTCGATAAACCGGTTCGCCTCAGCGAGCTCAGAGGAGCCGTTCAGCGTCTCTTAGGCCCGGCATTGGCATGGATGGAGAAGTCGACTGAGCATCGATTGTAAGTGAGTCACTCTTCAGCCTGTGAGAGGGATGAGATGGCCGGATCTCAAAAAGAGTCTTCTACAGTTCACCCGTTTAAAGATCCCATCCTTGCAGCTCGACTGGAAGCCATCAAGCAGTTAGCCGGTGGGTCTTCCGATCGAGTGGCGGTCTTAGATCGCGATTTCAACGTGATCTACGCGAATGAATCCGCATGGGCTGAAAATGCCACTCGATTGTCAGGCCATCAGGCGAAGTGTTATGAAGCCTTCGCGCACCGGAACGATCCCTGCGGCACCTGCCCGGCGACGAAGCTGTACGAATCGCCCGAGGTCCAGTCCGTGGCCTGTTCCTCGGAGGGGATGGCACGGCCTGCGGGATGCACCAGGCGTTTCCGCTTGTCTCGAGCAGCGGAGAGGTCGAGTCTGTACTGGTGTTGTTCAAGGCGCCGCCGAAGCCTGCGAAGCCATCGAGCCATGAGCTCATGAAAGACGAATCGACGCTGAGTAGGCTGATCGGCACGAGTGCGCCGATGCGAGAAGTCCTCGACATGATCCGGCTCGTGGCGGACAGTTCCGCGACCGTGTTGATTCAGGGGGAGAGCGGCACCGGCAAGGAACTGGTGGCGAAAACGATTCACCTGACCAGTTATCGACGAGAGAAACCGTTTGTCGTCGTCGATTGCGGCTCGCTGCCGGAAACGCTGTTGGAGAGTGAGTTGTTCGGCCATGTGAAGGGAGCCTTCACCGGGGCGCATGCCTTCAAACGCGGACTCTTCGAAGAGGCGGATGGAGGGACGATCTTCCTGGACGAGATTGCAGACACGACTGCGACGTTTCAGGCCAAGTTGCTTCGCGTCCTCCAAGAGGGCGAGGTGAAGCCCGTCGGTGGGACTCAGCCGATCAAGATCGATGCCCGGGTCATCTCGGCGACGAACAAGGATCTGTCTGAGCTGGTGAAGGCCAAGACGTTTCGTCAGGATCTGTACTATCGATTGGCGGTCTTGCCGCTGTATTTGCCGCCGCTCCGGGAACGGCGAGAGGATATTCCGCTGTTGGTGGAACATTTCATGGCCGAGTCGTGCAAGCGGCATCGTCAGCCGATTCGAACCATCTCGCCGGAGGTCATGCAGGCGCTGACCGACACATCCTGGCCCGGCAATGTGCGGGAGTTACAGCACTATATTGAGCGAGCCGTAGTCACGACCACCGGTCCGATACTCGCGTGCACAGATCTTGTGGCGCTCGACTCCGTGGCCAAGGATGGGGACTTGCGATCGGCGACGCGTGGAGCCGTCACCCAAACCGAACGCGCCCGCATCGTTGACGCCCTCAAGAAGACCTGGTGGAAACCGATCACAAGCGGCCAAGCTGCTCAAGATCAGCCGGGCCAGTCTCTACAACAAGCTGCGCAGTTATCACATCCAAGAATAGCGCTTCGTTTGCCCTTCTCCGCCCCAGTTCGCCGTTTCTACTGTCTAAGAGCTTGACAGCCTAACGCGTTGAAATTGTGCAGTGCTGAGAAATTACTTCTGTCGGAGCTGTCCAACCGGCTGGATTTCCGCCTCACTCATTGATAGGCCGTTGTTGTCGATGCATGACTCGATAATCGTCGCGGTTCATCAAGGCATTCCTGCATTTCTATGGACGAGTGGATCATTCGCCGGCACAGGGATTGCGCTGGCAAGATGACTGCTGGTGGAGGTCTGGGTGATTAGGACCGGCCTCCGAATGACCCTCTTCTCCGCAAGGAGGAAGCCTTCACCAGCTCTTAACCCCACTCAGAAATGAGGCCGAGTACGCGTCGGAGGCCGGTTCTCTTCTTCAAGTAGGAACAGCGGGCCGTGAGTTGGGCGATCGGTATAGGCATTGTGTTCAAGCAATTCAAACAGTCCGCCCATGATGGCGGGCACATCCGAGGAGGCCGTGCCATGAGATCTTTTCTTACTCAACCGAGACGCAAGCTGAAGCGTTCCGGTGTTGCGCTGATATTGCAAATTGTCCCGCTGGCCGGCAGCCTGCTGATGACCCCGATGGGGCTGGCCGCAGACCAGCACACCCACCATGGCGACGTGGGGGAGGCATCGGCGGAGAAGGTCATTTATCGCGAAGGCGGAGCGATGCTGCACGACCGCATGATGGAGGAGGTCAAGCGCCAACAGGAAGCCATTGGGCAGAAAGGTGGGTATAGCACCGGCGCGAACAGTCACATGTTACAGCAGGGCGTTCTGCTGGTAGCGGAGGATCCGACAAAAGTCGCCGTCACTGCCGGGCAGCGTTGTCCGGCGAATGCTCCGATAAAGGAGTATCACGTCTCGGCGATCAACATCGAAATCACGCTGAACCGGTTTCTCGACTACTTCCCCGGTTACATGTATGTGCTGAAGGAGAACGTCGAGAAGGCCCGCGGCGAAGAAGCGGCGAACAGGGAAGCGCGAGAGAAGGAGAACGATCCTGGCGCCGTGTCGAACGGCTTGCAGGGTGACATCATTCAGCCCCTCGTGATCCGGGCCAACCAGGGCGATTGCCTCAAGCTTACCCTCCACAACGAGATCCCAGATGAGCCGACGAGCCTGGTGATCAACGGTTCATCCATGGTGGTGGCGGCGACCGGCAAGCCGGCGACCCCCTCGAATCCAGAAGGCACGGTCGCATCCGGCAAGCAGCAGAATTTCGAGTGGTATATCAAGCCGGATACTCAGGAGGGGGCGCGGTTTTTCCGGTCGCATGCATCGCGCGAGCAGTTCAACCAGGGCTTGATCGGTATGCTCGTCGTGGAGCCGCGTGGCTCGCGCTATCTCAGCCCCTTCGACGGCAAGCCGATGGCGAGCGGTTGGGAAGCCATGATCGAAGATCCGAAGGGAGCGGACTTCCGAGAATTCGCGATTTTCTATCATGAGGCCGGTGATGAAGCGTTTCGTCTCTTGAACAAGAAAGGCGAAATGCTGCCCCAGCGCGATCCGCATACCGATTCCTATCGGCCTGGCGCGCGGTTGCTGAATTACCGCAGCGAACCGCACGGTACGCGCATTGAGCTTCAGGCCCATATGGGTTTCTACGGCGACGAGTCCATGGCGTATGGGTCCTATACCTTTGGCGACCCGGCCACGACCATTCCTCGGTCCTACCTCGGTGATCCGGCCAAGTTCCGGATGGCGGGCGGGCTCAGAAATCGTGCACTCGCACCACCTCCACGGCGGCTCCATCCGTTGGGCGCGCCAGCCGGGGAACAGCAACCTGGACTTCGCACTGTCGAAGAACGGGCCGGTGAAGTTCCCTGCAATCAGCGACCCCTCAGACCGCCTGGACGTGCAGTCCATCGGGCCGACAGAGGTCTACGATCAGGTCATTGAAGGTGGTTCGGGGGGCCTGCAAGCCCTGGCTGGTGAGTTCGTGTTCCATTGCCACATTCCTCAACATTATGTGACGGGCATGTGGGGTTTCTGGCGCGTGTATAACACGCTGCAAGCGTCTGGCTCTCAGACCGACGTCATGAAGCCGCTCGTCGAGCTGCCGGATCGCGTCGGCAAGATCAAGACAGGCACTCCGTCGGACAAGCTTGTCGGCACCACGGTGGACTGGTACGGCGGCAAGAAGTACGAGATCACCAAGGACAAGACCGATTGGAAAGCCAATCCGGTCAAGGTCTCCATCAAGGATTGGGTGGAGATGATGCTCACGCCGCAAGGCAAGCCGGGCAAGAAGAACACCGAGAAAGAGCAGACGTTGGCCTACGATTCAACCGTCAACGACTGGGCCTGGGACGGGCAGAAGGCCATGAGCGAGCTTGAGACGACGTATGAGTGGGTGAACTACAAATCGGCGACGCCGGGCAAGCGGCAGGAGATTCTCTTCGATCCGCAATCCGGCAAGATCGCTTGGCCGTGGTTGCGGCCGCACCTGGGCCGGCGCGTGCCGTTCTCTCCGAGCCATAGCGGTGCACCCTGGCTGGAGCCGATCCATCGCCGCGACGACGGCAGCAACTCAACTGAACCGCCGAAACCGGGCGAGCAAGGGCCATGGAGCCTATGTCCGGAAGGAGCGCCGCAGAAGTTCTTCAATATCCACGCGATCACGCTGCCGATCACGCTCAAGAAGGCGACGGCCAAGACGCCGGCGATTGTGGATCCGGGTGGATTGCTCTACGTGCTGCACGAAGAAGAGCAGGAAGTCCGGAAGAATCCCGCCAAACAGATGCCGCTGGTGATCCGCGGCAACGTGCAGGATTGCATCGACGTCGTGTACAAGAGCGAGTTGAAAGATGATGTGCGGCAAGGGTTCTCCAGCAAGACGAACCTGCATCCGCACATGTTCCAGTTCGACACGCAGGCATCCGACGGCCCGATCATCGGCTTCTCGTATGAGATGTCGTTGCGGCCGTTCACGATTCTGAAGGATGAGCATCCCGGCAAGGGCATGCCCGTGCCGATGAACACGACGATGGAGGCCGATGCGGCCAAGGGCGCGAGCAGCATTAAGGTGAAGGATGCCTCACGCTATCACGTCAAAACCGAGTTAGGCGTGGGCATGGACGAAGTGGGTGGATTCGAGTCGGCCCGGATCAGCAAGATCGAAGGCAACACGATCACCTTCGAGCGGCCGCTGAAGTATAGCCATAAGAAGGGCGAGATCGTGTCGGTGGAGTGGATCCGCGAGCGATGGTATGTGGACGCCGATTTCGGCACCACCTTCTGGCACGACCATGTGTTTGGATTGGACGGGTGGGGCCATGGTTTCTACTCCACGTTCATCGCCGAACCGCCGCGGTCCACCTATCATGACCCGGTGACGGGCAAAGAAGTTCGCAGCGGGCCGGTGGCCGACATTCACACCCTCGAACCGGTATCCGCGCATATCCGGGGCTCTTTCCGTGAAATCGTGACCCAGGTCATGGATTCCAATCCCCGGACTGCGGAATTGATTACTGCCGACAATCCACAGGTCGAGAGTCGGAGCGATTTCCGTGGACGGCACTCCGTCTGCGGTCTATCCGGCCAAGCTCAACCTGTCGCCGATGAAGTTTTTGAACGGCGGCGAAGCGACGACGGGGGGAGGCTACAACATGCGTGTGGAGCCCTTGTCGGTGCGGCTGGCGAACAATCCGGATCCGTCGCAGCTGTTCAGCAGCCTGATCCACGGGGATCCCGAGACCCCGATGTTGCGGGCGTACTTGGGTGACCCGATCGTGGTCCGGTTGATCGAAGGATCGGCCAACGAAGTGCATTCCTGGCACATCAGCGGACACTGGTTCCCGATGGAGCGCTACAGCAAGAACTCCATCCCCCGGAGTTCGCTGCACGTGGTGATCGGAGAGCGGTACGATGCGGCCATTCCGGCTGCAGGAGGACCGCAACAGATGGCGGGCGACTACCCCTACTACAGCGGTCGTGCGTCGCACTTCGTGGAAGGCAGCTGGGGCCTCTTCCGGGTACTGGACAAAGCGGATGCGACACTGAGGCCGCTGCCGGGCCGGGAAGAGATTCCGCAGTCGGCCAAGTCCGTCTGCCCGGCTGACGCGCCGGTGAAGACGCTTCAACGTCGCAGCCATCGACAAGGCGATTCGCTACAACAAGGGAACGCCGGGCGTGATGGAAGTGGACATGGAGCGGAAGATGGTGCTGGGCAACGAGACCGGCAAGATGTACGTGCTCGAAGGCGAGAAGACCAAGGTCGCCGCGGGCAGCATTGAACCGAGCCCGTTGACCCTGCACGTGAACGTGGGCGATTGTATCAAGGTCAATCTCAAGAACGAGATGGCCAAGGACCGGGCCGGGTTCCACGTAGACCATGTGGCGTTCGATCCCAAGGAATCGATGGGGATCAACGCCGGGAACAACCCCGGCGACCAGACTGTGGCGCCGGGGCAAAGCCGGACCTACACGTTCTTCGCCCATCCGGAGTTCGGGGAGAACGCCGCCCTGATTCAAGATTGGGGGAACGTGATTGAAAATCCGCGAAACGGGCTCTTCGGGGCGATCATCATCGGCCCGAGGGGATCGCAGTATCGCGATCCGGTGACCGGCGAAGATCTGGCTCAGAAGAGTTCCTGGCGAGCGGACGTGATTGTGGATCGGAACCTGCCGGGCAACGAGACTCGACAGAACTATCGGTCCTTCGCCCTCCTGTTCCAGGACGAAGACAACCAAATCGGCACCAGCTTCATGCCCTACATCCAAAAGGTGGCAGGCGTGACGGCGGTGAACTACCGGTCCGAGCCGACCGATTACCGGATCGAGAAGGGCTGTGCGTACAGCGAAGTGCTCGTCTGCGTCAAGACGGGCGATCAGCCGGTGACCCCGAGTATCGCGGCGCATGTGGGCGACCCGGTCGTGATTCACGTGCTGGGTGCCTTTAGCGAGCAGGTACAGCTGTTCAGCGTGTCGGGCCATGAGTGGAAGCACGAGCCCTACATGAGCGGAGCGGACCTCGTAAGCACCATGGAGTTCGGCGGCACCGAGGTGATCAATGCCTGGCTACATGGTGGGGCCGGAGGTCCGAACGGGATCCCTGGCAGCTATCTGTGGCTGAACCAGAGACCGGGGTATCTCGACGCCGGTCACTGGGGGACGCTGACGGTGCTCGACCGCGACAGTCGGGCGATCTTGCCGTTGAGCGGGCAGGTGCCGGCCACACAGCAAGCCGAGGAGCAGATTCCAGCGCAGTCTGTACCGGTGTCCATGAAGGCCAACTAGGCCGGAACGGATACTAAGGAAACCGTGCGGGGGAATCCGACAGAGTCACGTCCGGATTCCCTCGTTCGTTTTTCCGGCGAGGAGGGAGAGGCGCCTTGAAGTGTGTGTGAGCGATACGGTAGAACCAGTCCATGGAAATGCGAGAGCGGCGCACATCTGCTCGATGGCTGTTGTTCTGGCTGGCGTCGATTCCCATAGGCGGTCTGACGCAGACCGCAACGGCGCTCGATTTTTCCGCTGAGCGAATTGTGAAGAACGGAAAGTCCGTGGTGACGGCTCATGTCAATGCCAAGGACGATCGCTGGCGGTTCGAGTTCGCCCAACCGCAAGGGGGTGCCAGCATCATCATCGTGCGGATGGACCGCCACAGCTCCTGGCTCATTTTGTCCAAGCGGCGGCAGTATCTCGAGGTGCCGATCGCGAGAGAGCATCAGTTGGCAGTGAGCGAGACGATGGAAGGGGAAGTCTCGCGCGAACTCGTCGGTGATGAGACGCTGAACGGCTATCCCACCGAACTGTTCGAAGTCACCGTCGCCGAGAATGGGGAGACTCGGCAATACTATCAGTGGGTGACCAAGGTCCAGCGGTTTCCGGTGAAGACGGTGAGCAAGCAGGGTCAGTGGTCGGAGGAGTTTCGCCATGTCGATCTTCACCCCGCAATCTTCGTTCTTATTCGAACTCCCGCGACGCTTGGATTGGGCCAATCCGACCGCAGAGACACAACATTAACGATATGAACGATGCAAGACAGGGAGGGCATCAGTGAAACGGTCGATCATGATGGGCCTGTGTCTTGGCGCGGTTGTTCAAGGGGGCATGGGGTTCGGAATCCTTTGGCCGGCAAGCGCGTATGACACAGTTGTCGTGGCTGACGGGGCGGTGCTGCGGGGCACGGTGACGTTTCTAGGGACTGCACCGGAGCCCAAAGAATTCGAGTTGCGCCGATTCCCGGACCGCATGTTTTGCGGCGCCATTTCCGATGGTGACGGGCATCGGTTTCTCAAGGAAGTGAATGTCGGACAGGGCGGCGGTCTCAAAGATGTGGTGGTCGTCGTGGAAGGGGTGCAGAGCGGAAAGCCGTTCACCTTTACGAACGCTCAGGTCGAAGCCAATGTGTGCCAGTTTCTTCCCTTCGTCACCGTCGTGAGCGATAAGCGGCAACTGACTGTGACCAATCGGGATCCCGTGTCGCACGATATTCAGGGCTACGCCTACGACCAGGCGGGAGTGGATATTGTCCTCCATCGGCCTTCGCTGAAAGCGACCGGCACCACCGATATCGTACATCTGGTCAAAGGGCGGAAAGTCTTCACCATGCAGTGCGGCATGCATCCCTACATGCAGAATTGGGGGTATGCGATCGACAATCCGTATTATGCTGTGACAGACCAGGATGGCTCATTTTCCATCGGCGACCTTCCTCCCGGTACCTACCACGTGAAAGCCTGGCATCCTATTCTGGGTATCCAGGAACGGGAGCTGACGCTCGAGTCGAACGGCACAGCCACGCTCGATGTGCGATTTGACGCGAAGTGACCGAAGGCTCACCGTAAAAATCCAAGCCATTGTTCTTGTTTTGCGCTCGGGGTTCTCCAGCCTTCTAAGGAGAGTCCGGCTTTGGCACGATAGGGCTGACCGCATTCTGATCTCGTCCCGGCTGATAGGTCTCCAGCATTCTCGTGATCGTCGGCATCACTCGTTCTTCTGCCGAGAGAGGCACTTTGATTCGTATCCCCCGACCCTCGTTGCGGCCGAGTGAAAAAATGTGGTGCTCGATGATGTCGCCCTGCTTGTCATCCGAATACGTGAATGTCAATTGTTTCGCCGGGAATCCGGCCAGCGACATCTCCTGATCCTGCCGCCACTTCACCGTGATCGTTTTCTTGCCGTAGAGTTCCGTGATAATGCGACGATGGGCCGTGGCAAATTCATCGAGCGTCTGCCGTCTATCCTGGCTCTTGCCCTCCAAGAGATTCATATGGCCGGATAATGCGACGAGGCTGTTATCGATAGGAGGATAGAGCGTGACGCCGACCCCATCCGGCAACGGATTTCCAAGACGCCAGTTATCGGGATAACGGACGGAGAAGCCGAAGCGGGCGTTCGTATAGACTTTCCATGTGCGTTCTTCGTTCTCCTGCGGCAGTCGGCAGTGAGGCCGTGGGTCGTCATGCCAGAGGCTCATCATAATCCGCGATCAGTAGGCAGACATCGAGTCCATGAAAGCGTCTCTGTACGTCTTGCTCATCCAGCTGTCTCGCTAGTCACCTCGGTCTCGCTATCGCGCGGACCGTGCGCAGCGAAACCCGATGGTCGCGGCGCGCCGATCCGGTGATGCCCCGCTTCTCGTGGCCGTTCGCAACAAAGCCGGCGCACTCTTCCACGATCCTCCGCGCACCACCTTATATCGGCCGTTGGCAGGTCCGTGGGGGTTGCGATCCGGCATGGTCGCATAGTAGTCGATCCCAAACCAGTCTTCGACCCACTCGGCGGCGTTCCCCGCCATATGATGCAGGCCATAGGGGCTTCGTCCCTCCTCCCCACTGTCAACGGGCGCGACGATGGGAATCTCGTGGACGTGATACTGCCCGAACATCGCGAGCGCAGACGTGGGAGGCCGCTGCCCCCAAGGAAACAGATTGCCGCTGTTCCCGCGGGCGGCTTTTTCCCACTCGGCTTCCGTCGGGAGCCGCTTCTCGCGTGTGCGACAAAAGGCCGAGGCCTCAGACCAAGTGACGTAGAGTGCCGGCCAACGTGCCAATGTCTCGGGCGGCATGGCATGGATAGTCGTGAGATGATCGATCAATTTCCCCACTTCCTCGGGGAGGTGACGTTGCTGCTGTTGCAGCCACAGCACATACTCTCCCAGGCTTACTTCGTCCCGATCGATTTCATACTGATTGAGCCAGACGCGACGCTGCGGCTGCTCTGTGTCGTCGTACTGAAGGTCGAAGCTGAACGGTTCGTAGCTTGTGCGGGCGGTGCCCATGATAAAGAGGCCTTCGGCAACGGTCAGCATAGGGGCGTTCGTGGCGAGCGAGGCAATGCTCTCAACCGGACTGTGCGCGTCATTCGTCGCTGCCGTTGCAGTGTGCAGACATGATGCACCCATGAGTGTCGCGATGAGGACATAGCCGAAGGCCTGCCCATATCTCAGGGCTCGGCTTGTGTATCCAGCGATGCGGTGGCTGTTCGGCATGACGATCGAATACGATGTATAAGAAATGGTCCACTTCGGTCTTGTGTCGCAGGCGGCCAAAGAAACTAACACATCAAGCACTGGCATATGAATAGATCTCATGACGGGCGGTGCAATGCCCCATTTCATCGAGCTGCTGTCCAAGAAATTAGACTGCGCAAGGCATGGTGTTTTCTCATATCGATTCTAGCGAGCCCTTGGTCGGCCTATGCCTGTAGAAGAACGCGCCAGAATTGTCACTACACAATTATTCTTTCCCGTGTGCTATCCTGCGCACCTATCGGTGAATGTCTGAGGAGAGTGTCGAAAACAGATCCGGCACGGCAGTTGCGAATATGTTCTGGTAGAAGACTGGGTGATTGCTGACCGGTTCGCGAATAACCCTCTCCTCGACAAAGAGGGGAGGGTCGCCAGAATGGAGAGCAGTATGAGCAAGATACAGCAGTGTATGGCAGTGTTGCTGCTTGCGCTCGTTGGCCTGTTGGGCGGTGACTACGAATCGCGAGCAGCCGGAGATGTGAGTCCAGTCCCTGTGGCAGAGATGCAGAAGACCCTTCGCGATCTCTGGGTCGGGCACATCTTTATGATTCAGCACGCTGTGCTGTACAACATCACGTACGACACGGCGGAGCAAGATGCCGCCGACAAGCAAGTCCTGGCCAACGTAAGAGAAATTGCCAACACGTTTATACCGTACTATGGAGAAGCGAGGTGTGAGAAGCTCTATACCCTGCTGGCCAGCCATTATAGCGCGGTCAAAGAATACTCCGAGGCCACCATCGCGGGGAGTAAGAGTCGGCAGGATGCTGCCCTTGCCCACTTGGCGTCCAATGCCGACGACATCGACGTATTTTTCAACGGAGTCAATCCCAACTATCTGCCGAAAGGTACCGTTCGCGGCCTGATCGCGGCGCATGGAGCCCACCATGTCCTCCAAATCAACCAGTACAAGAAAAAGGAGTATGCGCAGCTAGAGGAAACCTGGTCGATGATGCGACAACACGTGTATGTCATTGCGGATACGCTCACCAAGGCATTGGTGAAGCAGTTTCCAGGCAGGTTCTCATGAGCGATGAGTGACGTCGTCCTCAATCGGAGTTGAGCCAGACGCCGTCCTTGATCCACAGTCCCGCCACACTGTAGTGTCTGGCGATGATGGGGGCTTCTCTTCTCATATGGCTCCATCTTGTTGCGGCGGTCAGCTGGATCGGCGGAATGGTCTTTTTGTCGGTTGTGCTGGTGCCGACACTCAAGCGCGAGCCGTTCGCGTCACAGAAGACCTTGCTCTTTCTGGCCATGGCCCGCCGATTCCGGGTGGTGGTCTGGGGAGTGATCGCTGTGCTCCTGTTCACGGGCCCCCTGCTGCTGCATCAGCGGGGAATTCCGATCGCGGATCCATCGAGATGGCCGACGACTCTGGCAGTGAAGCTGGGGCTCGTCACGATCCTTCTTCTCTTGACCCTCGCCCACGATCTCATCATCGGGCCTCGCGTTGGGCGGATCGTGCAGCTTCCCACGGAGAGCCGAACCAGGTTCGATCACGCCCTGGTTCTGTGGTCTCGATGGGTCGCTCGCTTTTCGCTCCTTCTTGCTCTAGCCGTCCTATTTGCAGCGGTCATGCTCGCGCGGAGCTAGGGGCCTGGTTCATCTAGTCTATATCGTCTATCTGGTTTGTCTCGTTTGTTTGGTTAAACCAGACTAACCGATAAACCAAACGACATAACCAAATCACCCAAACAGACCAGATGAGCCTGCTCGTCCTGTTGCTTTACGCCACAGGGATAACTGGGCTTACTGTCGCAGGACTCCCCAACATCCGTATCTTTATTCATCCAAACTCACTAGAAGCTCTTGATGTTCCTATATGAATTTCCAGAAATTGGAGTTCCGCGTCGGGGTCTCTGCTTTGCAGTTCCACCGTGCGAGAGTAACTGGATGGCCTGTCCAGTCCCCTTCGCTGGCCGGAGCGTACACGATGCCACTGGCTCTTCCCTTTATTGCAATCGTTGTTATTTACACTGAATCCGCTTCCTGCCATGCGAACGCCGTTGAAGCGCGTATCAGTAATATGGGCTAGGCTTGGGACGTCTAGAGGTGGGTAGGTCATCACTATGCCAGTGAATAAAAAAATCTCCTTTTCGATCTGGTATGTCTTTCTCGCGATTTTTGCGGTTATTCTCGTACACGACTTCATCGTGGCCACGCAGAAGCTCGAAGAGCTTCCGTACAGCGAATTCAAAACACTCGTGACGGCCGGCAAAGTGGCTGAAGTCACGGTCACTCATCAGAGAGTGACCGGGAAGCTGAGGCCGGAAGATGTGTCCAAAGAGCAGAAGTTGTTTACAACCGTTCGAGTTGAGGACCCCGAACTGATCAAGGAACTCACCGCACACAACGTCACGTTTAGCGGCACGATTGAAAGTACCTTCTTGCGCGATCTCCTCTCCTGGATCGTTCCGGCGCTGGTCTTCGTCGGCATTTGGTTCTTTGCCATCAGGCGTTTCGGGCAGGGCCAAAGCGGATTCATGACTGTGGGGCAGTCGAAGGCGAAGATCTATGCCGAGAAGGACACGAAAGTCACTTTCGAGGATGTGGCAGGCGTGGACGAGGCGAAGGAAGAACTGCGCGAGGTGATCGATTTTCTGAAGACGCCAGAAAAGTTCACGCGTCTTGGAGGAAAAATTCCGAAAGGCATCCTGCTCGTCGGCCCGCCTGGAACCGGCAAGACTCTCCTGGCCCGCGCCGTGGCCGGAGAAGCCGGGGTCACTTTTTTCAGCATCAGCGGGTCCGAGTTCGTGGAAATGTTCGTAGGGGTTGGGGCAGCCCGCGTGCGGGATTTGTTCGAGCAGGCGAAGAGCAAAGCGCCCTGTATTATTTTCATCGACGAACTGGATGCGCTCGGAAAAGCCCGTGGGATGGGACCCGTGTCGCATGAGGAGCGTGAGCAGACCCTGAATCAATTGCTGGTCGAGATGGACGGCTTCGATCCCCGCATCGCCGTCATTCTGATGGCGGCCACCAATCGGCCTGAAATCCTGGATCCTGCACTGTTGCGGGCGGGCCGGTTCGATCGTCAGGTATTGGTCGATCGGCCGGATAAGATCGGCCGCCTGGCCATCTTGCGCGTCCATGCGAAGAAGGTGACCCTGGGTCCCGATGCGAACCTCGAGGTGATAGCCGGAATGACCCCCGGTTTCTCGGGCGCCGATCTCGCCAACATCATCAATGAAGCGACGCTCTTGGCCGTGCGTCGGAATAAGGAGCAGGTGGGCCTTTCGGAATTGCAGGAAGCGGTGGAACGGGTCGTCGCCGGGTTGGAAAAGAAGAATCGGGTGCTCAACAAGATGGAGAAGGAACGAGTCGCGCACCACGAAGTGGGCCACGCGTTGGTGGCGCTGTCGCTGCCTGGAACTGACCCGATACAGAAGATCTCGATCATTCCACGCGGGATTTCCGCGTTGGGCTATACCCTTCAGCTCCCGACGGAGGATCGTTTCCTGATGACCAAGACGGAGCTGGAGAACAAAATTGCCGTCTTCCTCGGAGGGCGGATTGCCGAAGAATTGATTTTCGGCGAGGCCTCCACGGGGGCGCAGAACGACCTGGTCAAGGCGACAGATATCGCCAAGAGCATGGTCAAGTCCTACGGAATGAGCGACAAGTTGGGGACCATCACGCTCGATCGTGAACGCCAGCCCGTCATGCTGCAGATCCAGGCGCCTCAGGAGAAAGGCGACTACTCGGAGGAGACCGCCCGCGAGATCGACTGCGAAGTGCGCCGTATCATCGATGAGCAATACGAGCGCGTGAAACGGCTACTGACTGAACGAAAGACCGCACTCCTCGAAGGGGCGAAGCGGTTACTCGATCAAGAGGTGATCACCGGCAGTGACTTGAAAGCCATCATGGACAAGTATTAGCCAGCACGACGAGCGCGAGGAGCGAGACTTGCGTGACGAGTGACGAATAGCGCGTTGGGTCAGGCAGCCTTCTGCATGCCGCCAGTCTCGCCCCTCTCGTTTGAATCAGACATCGGCAATGAAGGTTGATGAAGGCATCGTTCAAAACCGGTCTGAGTTTTGGTCTCACGTCCGGCGTGATTACCACTTTGGGGTTGATGGTGGGACTCCATTCAGGCACCCATTCACGAACCGTCGTGATCGGCGGCATTCTGACGATTGCGATTGCTGATGCCATGTCGGATGCCTTAGGCATGCACATTGCGGAGGAGTCCAAGAATCACGGGGTCGTGTTGGAAATCTGGGAATCGACCATTGCCACCTTTGTGGCCAAGTTCCTCATCGCGCTGACCTTTGTCGTGCCGGTACTGCTGTTGCCGTTAGCGGCGGCCATGACGGTGAGCGTGGGATGGGGCCTTACGCTGCTCGCGGTGCTGAGCTACCTCTTGGCGCGAGCCCAGCAGATCCCGGCTTGGAAAGTCATCACGGAGCATTTAGTCATTGGCGTCAGCGTGATTGCGATCACGCACTATGTGGGCGGCTGGATTTATGCGGCGCTGACTTAGTAGATTGCTGAAAAAGTCCGCCAACATAAGAAGACCGTTGTCTGGTCTCTCGTTTGTTTGGTTTGTCTGGTTATTTGGTTGAAGGGAACTAACCAGATGAACCAAATCAACCAGATAGACCAGACGAACCAGATCAACCCTCGCCCATATCCTGCGGAAGTGAGGTCACTGAGGGGCCATTGATGGTGCAACCACCGCGCGTCGCGTACTTTTCCATGGAGATCGGGCTTGAGTCCGGGATGCCGACCTATTCGGGAGGGCTTGGTGTGCTCGCCGGCGACACGATTCGCTCGGCTGCGGATCTCGAAGTGCCGATGGTGGCGGTGTCCTTGCTGCACCGCCGAGGGTACTTTTTTCAGCGGCTGGATGCGCACGGCCGGCAAAGCGAGGAGCCTGTCGCATGGCCGGTCAATGATTTCGCAGAACTGATCGACGAGCAGGCCACGGTCGATATCGAAGGTCGCACGGTCCATGTCAGGGCCTGGAAGTATTGCGTAACGGGTGAGTCCGGGCATGTTGTCCCGGTCTATCTGCTCGATACCAATGTGGGTGAGAACCAGCCTTGGGACCGGACCCTTACCGATGTGCTCTACGGGGGCGACGACCATTATCGCTTATGTCAGGAAATGGTGCTGGGCGTTGGAGGATTTCGACTCTTGCGGGCCCTCGGATACGCAGACATCCGTCGGTTCCACATGAATGAGGGGCATGCCGCCTTGCTCGTCCTTGCGCTTGGAGAGGAGAAGCTGGCCTAGCAGAACCAGTCGGATCCGATTTCAGCACGAGCTTATCGAAACCATTCGTGAACAGTGTGTGTTTACGACCCATACCCCCGTGCCGGCCGGCCACGATAAATTTCCCGAGGACACTTGCGCGCCAGGTGCTAGGCGATCGCTGGTGGGCCATACTGAAGGCCTGCGGTGTTGAGGAGACGCTCAATCTGACGCAACTGGCTCTGCGGGGCTCTCGGTATGTCAACGGGGTTGCGATGAAGCATGGGGAGGTCTCGCACAGCATGTTCCCCGGCTACCCGATCCATTCCATTACCAACGGAGTTCACGCGGTCACGTGGACCGCTCCATCGTTCCAGAAGCTCTTCGATACCCATCTGCCGGACTGGCGGCGCGATCAACTCTCGCTGCGCTATGCCGTGAGCATTCCCACCTCGGACATCTGGGCGGCTCATGTGGAAGCCAAGCGCACGTTGGTCGAGCATGTGAATCGGGAATCGAACGCGGGATTCGATCGCGACGTGTTGACGATAGGATTCGCCCGTCGATTTGCGGCCTACAAACGTGCCGGCCTGATCTTTCAGGATCTCGACCGGCTCAAGAAGATTGTCCGCGAGGCCGGGCCGATCCAGATCGTCTTTGCCGGCAAGGCGCATCCGCACGACCGCGATGGCAAGGAGCTGATCGCGCACATCCATGAGATGCGCGATGCGTTGCAGGGTGTGATCGCGGTGTCGTATCTGAGCAATTACGACATGGAAGTGGCCAAGATGCTCTGTGCCGGTGTCGATGTGTGGCTCAATACACCGCTGCCGCCGATGGAGGCATCGGGGACGAGCGGGATGAAGGCGGCGATGAACGGGGTTCCCAGCCTGAGTGTGCTCGACGGTTGGTGGATCGAGGGCCACCTTGAAGGTGTGACCGGCTGGTCGATCGGCGATCGGGTGGAGGCCTGCTTGGAGCCTCAGCCTGGGATGGATGCGCTGTCACGCGGCAGCACTCTATGGAAAACTGGAAGAGAAGGTCTTGCCTTGCTTTTATAAAGACCGCGAACGTTTTATCGAGATCATGCGGCACGCGATTGCATTGAACGGAGCGTTCTTCAATACGCAGCGCATGGTCGCTCAGTATCTCCACGATGCCTATCGATTGGGGCAAACGCGCATGCCGCAGAGCGAAGGATCTACGGGACATTGAGTCGTTCAAACCGCCCTGCAGAGCTTGCAACAACTTGACCCGAAATTCCCCAGAGAAGCTGTCGCGCTGTTGCGTAACGGGCCAGAATGGTTCCTTGGAAGGGGTGTATAGGAAGACTTCAAGAGGCCCATGTCTTGCAAAATCAACGCATGTGACACAGACGAGCCTGTGATCGTCACGGGTGAGCGTTGCACACAATTACACCATTCAAGGAGGTTCGTATGAAGCAGCGAGTGGGGATGATGGCCGTGGCGATCTGCGCCATGTTGGTGCTGAACGGTCCTGCGTGGAGTGATCAGAAAGGCAAGGGGGAGAAAGATGAATCGAAAGAGACAGTTGAAATGGCCGCCAAGGCCAAGGTGACGATCGACCAGGCGATCAAGACAGCTTCGGAGAAAGTGCCGGGTAAGGTCGTCGAGGCTGAACTGGAGAAGAAGCACGGCACACTCGTGTGGGAAGTCGAAGTCGTAACGGCGGAGAACAAAGTGATGGAGGTTCACATCGATGCGGAGTCAGGAGCTGTGATCGACGTGGAGGACGAGAAGTCGAAGAAAGACAAGAAGCATGAGAAGAAGTAGGAACGCAAACAGGAGCACAAGCCCTAACCTGCATGATTCATGAGCGCCTCCGCTGCAACGCCGATGTCTGACTCACGCGAGAGGAGCGAGATTGGCGGGAAACGCGCGACAGGCAGTGACAGGGATCACACCTACCTCACGCGAGTCGTGCTCCTCGCACTCCATTCGCGACGAATCGTCGTGCATCATTCAGGCTGAGCGAGCCGGGCGGTCGGCAGAACCGGCAGAAGACGGTTGGGTACGATGGCGTTTGCCAGCGGGGTGGTGGTATCTGTTGATCGAGCCAATAGTTTTCTGACCATTCCCGGGTGCTGCCTCGGACTTTGGTTGCTGTATCAATGAAGACCGCACCGGCCATCACCGAGCACGAAATTCAGGAACCGGTGGTGCCCTGGTACGCGATGTCGGTCGCGCTTTGTGCCACAAGACTGAACGTCCATCCGGAGCGAGGTCTGTCCGGCGATGATGCTCGGGGCCGCCTGGCAGCGCAAGGCCCCAACGAGATGCCGGAAGCTCAACCCCCTTCCCTGCTGAGGCTTTTTCTCTCCCAGTTCACGAGTGTCATTATCTGGGTGCTGATCGGGGCGGCGATCCTTTCGGGATTGTTGGAAGACTGGCTCGATGCGGCAGCCATCCTGGCCATTGTGCTGCTCAACGGGGTCCTTGGATTCGTCCAAGAGTTCAGGGCGGAGCAGTCCTTGGCGGCGCTACGGAAAATGTCGGTCGCGACGGC
The DNA here is from genome assembly GCA_963725105.1 of uncultured Acidobacteriota bacterium. Classification (GTDB taxonomy): domain Bacteria; phylum Acidobacteriota; class Vicinamibacteria; order Vicinamibacterales; family CAVVIG01; genus CAVRXZ01. The sequence continues at coordinate 141,249 of CAVRXZ010000027.1, read as the reverse complement.
GCGGGCGGTTCGCGATGGGACTGTGCAGTCGATTCCGGCACGAGAATTAGTGCCTGGCGATTTGATCATTCTCGAAGCGGGCGACCGTATCCCCGCCGATGCCCGGCTGATCTACACGACGAATTTCCAGACGCAGGAGGCATCGCTGACCGGCGAATCGGCGCCGGTTCAGAAGGGCGCGGGCGTCATTGCCGGAACCGACGTCCCGTTGGCTGAGCAGACGAACCTGGCCTTTATGGGCACCGTCGCCGTGTCTGGTAAATCGCGGGCGCTTGTCGTGGCCACTGCCTTACGCACCGAGTTGGGCCGGATCGCCTCGATGATTCAAAAAGCCGAGGAGGCCGAACGGGCGGAAACTCCCTTACAGCGTCGACTCGAACAATTCGGCTACACGCTGTTGTGGTTGGCGTTGGGCGTCGTGACGGTTGTATTCGTCTTGGGCTATCTGCGCGGCGAGCCGGCTGTCTTGATGTTGTTGACAGCGGTGAGTCTCGCGGTGGCCGCCATTCCTGAAGGGTTACCCGCCGTCGTGACCATCACGCTGGCGTTGGGTGTGACGCGCATGGTGCAGCGCCACGCTCTGATCCGCAAACTGCCTGCAGTCGAAACACTCGGGTCCGCCACGGTCATCTGCTCGGACAAGACCGGCACGCTCACGAAGAACGAAATGACGGTGACGAGGTTGTTCGCCGGAGACCGAGTGTTCGAAGTCATGGGCGAGGGATATGAGCCGGTGGGGGAGATTCGTGAGGCGTTAGGCGTGAAGGATGAGGTGAGTTTTCCGGACCCTTCGCGTCTGCCGCCCGCTCTGCGCGAGCTGCTGACGGCGGCAGTGCTTTGCAACGGCGCAACGCTGCGTCAGGAAGAGGGAACCTGGCGGATCCTGGGCGATCCGACGGAAGGCGCGCTCCTGGTTGCGGCAGCGAAGGCGTCTGTCACGCTCGAGACACTCGATCCCGCCTATGACTTTCTCGGAGAGGTGCCCTTCGATCCGGAGCGCAAGATGATGACGATCGTGCGGCGCACACCGGACGGCCCGGTCGCATACGTCAAAGGCGCGCCGGATGTGTTGTTACGGCACTGTACGTATCGGCTGACTCTGAACGGCACGACTGAACCGATGACGGAATCAATTCGCGCCGCTATCCTCGATGCGAATGCGGCGTTCGCACGTCAGGCGTTGCGTGTGCTGGGGATGGCCCAGCGGCGATTAGATCGTGAGCCTGACTTCTATCGGGCGCAAGAGTTGGAGGACCGGCTGGTCTTTCTCGGACTCGCAGCCATGAAGGACCCCCTACGGCCTGAGGCGAAAGCCGCTGTTCAGGCCTGCCAGGATGCCGGCATTCGGACGGTGATGATTACGGGAGATCATAAGGATACGGCCGTGGCGATTGCAGAAGAACTGAGAGGAGTGAAGGGACCAATACAGTCGTTGTCGGGGATGGAACTCGATCGACTCCCCGACGATGAACTGGTCCGGACCGTGGACCAGGTGGCGGTGTATGCGAGAGTCTCGGCGGAGCACAAGCTGCGCATCGTCAAAGCCTGGCAAGCGCGCGGCGCCATCGTAGCCATGACGGGCGATGGCGTGAACGACGCGCCCGCAGTCAAAGCGGCGGACATCGGCGTGGCCATGGGGGTGACCGGAACCGATGTGACGAAAGAAGCTGCCGATATGGTGGTGACGGACGATAATTTCGCCTCACTCGCCGCGGCCGTGGAAGAAGGGCGTGGTATCTTCGACAACATCCGCAAGACCATCCATTTTCTCTTGTCGTGCAATGTCAGCGAGGTGCTTGTGATGTTGTTCGCTGCGTTGATCGGGCTTCCGTTACCCCTGTTGCCGATTCAAATTCTGTGGATGAACCTCGTGACGGACGGATTTCCGGCTCTGGCGCTGGCCGTGGATTCCAAGTCGCCTGATCTGATGAAGCAGCCGCCCCGCCGACCGGACGCTCGGTTATTGGACGGCGGCACACTCCTGGCCATCGGGGCGCAAGGGGTCATGTTGTGCGCGATCGCGTTGGGGGCATTTGCCTATAGCCTGTATGGTCTCCATCAGGAGGTCGAGCAAGCGAGGACCGTCGCATTTACCGTGATGGTGGTCGCGCAATTGGTGCATGCGTTCAACTGCCGAAGTGAACGCTTGTCTCTGTTTCAAGTCGGTCTGTGGACCAATCGTCCGCTCCTCTTGGCCTTTTCGCTCTCTCTCGGAATTCAGGTTGCCGTTCTGACCGTCCCGGCCGCCGCGCCGGTGTTCAAAATTGCTCCGTTGCCGATCGAAGACTGGGTCATGATGGGAGCATTGGGCTTTCTGCCATTCTTACTGATGGAACTGATGAAGGCGCTGCGTCGACGATGAATGTGTTGGCGATCAATAGCGGAGGCTCCTCCCTGAAGTTCAAGGTCGTCGAGTTCGACGAACCTCCGAGCACGCGCGCCCGCTTCACCCTTCACGTCTTACATTTTATGGCCGTTGAGAGCGATATGAGAACGCTGCATGGGAAAAGGTGCGTCCCTGGGCAAAGAAGTGGTCTTGGCAGCTTTAGGGCGGGCGGGTGAAGTAGCCGCCGGGGTCTGGCGGGTAAAAAGAGCGACTGTTTCAGTATCCTGCTAGCGGTGGAACGTATTCGTGGATGAAAGGCCTATTATGGAATCAGCCAAAGCCAACCCCTGCTCAACGTACGAACGCCTCCTCACCCTCTGGACATCCGGGGTACGGGACTATCACACGATGCTCTCGGACTACCTCACGGCCAATTCCATTTTTGTTGCGGTGATCGGGCTGATCGTGTCGCGGGAGTCACCGGCGTTGTCCTTCACGGTGCTGATTGTGCTTCTCTGCGTCTTTGGCATTCTCCTGTGTCTTCAAATGGCGATCGTCCTCGGAAGGTTGTCAGGCCAGAATGCGCTGTGGGAGTGGCGATTGAGGGGAATCGAGCTAGATCCTGAGTGGCATGACGAGAAGCTGTTGACGAGTCTCTACCGGCTCCATGAGATCCGGCAGCCGCTTGAGGATCGACGGAACGAGCCTCCGGTGTTTGAGCCGAACTGGGCCTTCCGCCGGCATCGTCAATGGTGGGCTCATCGCGCCATCAGCTTTCCGTGGTTTTTCGGGAGCGTGTATACGTTGCTTCTTCTGTGGAGCGTGACAAAGTTGCTGAATGCCTGAGCTGCCCCGAGAGGATGTTTCGTACGATGTCTCATTGCTGGAGTTTTTGGAGCAGTCCGTCGGCTGAGGTCCTTAAGCAACTCGACTCAAGCTCCAAAGGGCTCTCCGGCGATGAGGCGCGACGGCGTCATCTACGCGATGCGCATCTTCTCTTGAAACCGAAGAGCCGGCTGTCCACCTACGAGCTGCTTGTTCGGCAATTCACCAGCCCCATCATCCTCATCCTCCTGGCGGCCGCGGGGCTGGCCTTCTTTCTGGCAGATCCGACCGACGCGGCGATCATTCTCATGATCGTGCTCGCCAGCGGCCTGCTCGGGTTCTGGCAGGAACGGAGCGCGAATCAAGCGGTGGCCAGCCTGCTCGCGATCGTGCAAGTCAAAGCGGATGTGTGGCGCGATGGAAGCCCGGCCTCCGTGCCGGTTGAAGAGGTCGTGCCGGGCGACGTCGTCCTGCTCAGAGCGGGCGACACAGTTCCTGGCGATTGTCTCCTGCTTGAATCGAAAGATCTGTTCGTGGACGAGGCGACGCTCACGGGCGAAACCTATCCGGTCGAGAAAGTCTGCGGCGTCCTGCCGGCCGACATTCCACTGGCTCGACGGACGAATAGTCTCTTTCTCGGGACCCATGTCGTCAGCGGAAACAGTACGGCGGTTGTGGTGCATATTGGGTCGGACACGGAATTCGGGAAGGTCTCAGGCCGGTTGCAACTCAGACCGCCCGAGACGGAGTTTGAGCGAGGCATCAGGCGATTCGGTTATCTGCTCTTAGAAGTAACAGTTGTGTTGGTCGTCGCCATCTTTGCGGTCAACGTGTATCTCGCCAGGCCCGTGCTCGAAGCCTTCCTCTTTTCCCTCGCCCTCGCGGTCGGTCTCACCCCGCAGCTGCTACCGGCCATCATCAGCATCAATTTGGCCCATGGGGCCAAGCGCATGGCCCAGCAGAAAGTGATTGTGAAGCGCTTAGCCTCGATCGAAAACTTCGGGAGCATGACTGTCTTCTGTTCGGACAAGACAGGGACACTGACCGAAGGGCTCGTCCGGCTGAAGGCCGCTTGCGATATCTCAGGGAATCCGAGCGAGCGGGTGCTCTTGCACGGCGCGCTCAATGCGAGCTTCGAAACCGGGTTTCATAACCCGATCGACGAAGCCATCCGTACCGCTCGCTCGTTCGATCTTTCCTCCTATCGGAAATTGGATGAAGAGCCCTACGACTTCGTCCGCAAACGGTTGTCCGTGTTAGTCGCGACGCCAACCGACCACCTCATGGTCACCAAGGGAGCCCTGGCGAATATGCTGGAGGTCTGTTCAACCGCCGAGGCTGCGGACGGCACCTTGGTTGAGTTGGCTGCCGTGCGGGATGCCATCCTCTTGCAGATGTCGCAGTGGTCCGGCCAGGGATTGCGAGTGCTCGGAGCTCGCCTCTCGCGAGATGAGCGCGCGAGAGGGCGTGACCAAGGACGATGAGGCGGACATGACGTTCTTGGGATTCTTGGTGTTCGAAGATCCCATCAAGGCCGATGTCCTGGAGACGATCGGCCGCCTCAAGGGACTGGGCGTCACCTTGAAGATCGTGACCGGCGACAATCGTCTCGTCGCGGCTCACGTCGGACAGGCCATAGGCTTGTCGAATGGAAATCTGTTGACCGGAGAGGATTTGCGGCAGATGAGCGACGAAGCGCTGGTCTCGCGCGTGAATGACGTCCATGTGTTTGCCGAGGTCGAGCCGAATCAGAAGGAACGGATCATCCTGGCGTTGAAAAAGGCCGGCCACGTCGTAGGCTATGGGGGCGACGGCATCAATGATGCCTCGGCATTGCACGCGGCGGACGTCGGCGTGTCCGTCGAAAGCGCGGTGGACGTCGCGAAAGAGGCGGCGGATATCGTGTTGCTGGAAAAGGATCTTGGCATCCTTGTCGAAGGAGTGCAGGAAGGGCGGCGGACGTTCGCCAACACGTTGAAGTATGTCTTTATGGCGACCAGCGCGAACTTCGGCAACATGTTCAGCATGGCGGGGGCGTCGCTGTTTCTGCCCTTTCTTCCCCTGCTGCCCAAGCAAATATTATTGACCAATCTCCTGACCGACATCCCGGAAATGACCATCGCCGGAGATCGCGTGGATGAGGAGCTGATCGATCGGCCCAGACGATGGAACATCGCCTTTATCCGGAAATTCATGCTCACGTTCGGTTTGGTGAGTTCTATTTTCGATTATATTACGTTTGGTGTGCTGCTCTTGGTTTTTCAAGCCGGTGTGGAGGAATTCAGAACCGGATGGTTTGTGGAGTCCGTGATTTCCGCCTCGGTCATCGTCCTGGTCGTGCGGAGTCGTCGGCCGTTCACTCGCAGCCGACCGAGCCGTGGCCTGCTGGTTGCGACGCTCGCGGTCGTAGGACTGACACTGCTGTTGCCCTATACGCCGCTGCGCGGACCGTTGGGGTTCGTGCCGTTGCCGCCGCTGTTCCTGGCGGCCTTGCTCTGCATCGTCGTCGGGTATGTCATTGCGGCTGAGGTCGCGAAGAAAGTCTTTTATCGGCATGTCATCTATTGACGAGGGCCGGCGCTGCTATTGCCCTTCGGTGACCAGCACGCCTGGGATAGGGGAGCGGGGCAGGCAAGTCGAGCCGGACGGGCGAGACTGGCGAAGGTTGCTTTGGTTCATCTGGTCTATCTGGTTTGTCTGGTTCTTGGTTGAAGGAAATTAACCAGATGAACCAAAGTAACAAAACAAACCAGATCAACCAGACAGACCAGAAGAGGGGATTATCATGAAAGGGTCGAAACTACTACTGCGTTGTTTGGAAAATGAGGGAGTGGAGTGGATCTTCGGCGTGCCCGGAGAGGAGACGCTGGACGTCTTGAACTCGCTCGTGGATTCGCAGATCCGATTCATTGCCGCCCGACACGAGCAAGGTGCGGCCTTCATGGCTGATGTACATGGGCGGCTGACGGGAAAGGCAGGGGTCTGTCTCTCTACTCTAGGGCCCGGCGCGACCAATTTGCTCACCGGCGTCGCAGACGCATATTTGGATCGGGTCCCGCTGGTCGCGATCACGGGACAAGCCTCGCTGGATCGGAAGCACAAAGAATCGCATCAGTTCATCGATGTCTTGTCCATGTTCAAGCCGGTCACGAAATGGAACGCTGAGATCTTTCACCCTCGGACCATTGCTGAGACGGTGCGTAAAGCGTTCAAAGTTGCGCAGACTGAAAAGCCAGGTCCGACTCATCTGGAACTGCCGGAGGACGTCGCGGCGGAAACGGTGAGTGATCGTGATCTGGACGGGCCGTTGCGCGTGCAGGCGCCGTCGTTGACGGAGCCGCTGGCGCGCCAAGTGAACCGGGCCATCGAGGTCTTGTCTCAGGCGCGTCGGCCGATCCTCTTGGTCGGCAACGGGGTGATCCGGGGACAGGGGCATGAAGCGGTCCGACGGTTTGCTCGACAGGCGAACGTGCCGGTAGCCCATACGTTCATGAGCAAGGGTGTCGTTCCAGACAGCGACCCACTGTCTCTCTATACGATTGGATTACAGATGCGGGATTATCCGGCTGTGGTGATCGAGCAGAGCGATGTTGTTGTGGCGGTGGGTTATGATTTTGTGGAGTACGCCCCGTGCTTGTGGAACCCGAACCGCGACAAGCATATCGTGCATGTGGATGTGTCGCCGGCCGAAGTCGATGCACACTATATTGTGGATGTCGGCGTATTGGGAGATATCGCCTTATCCCTTGATCAGATCGGCGAGCATCTTGCTTCGTTCGATCGCGCCTGGGCCGAAGAGAGCCGTCAGCTTGTACAGACTGCATATGAGAAGGAGTGGGCGCAGTCACCCGGATGGCCCCTGCGACCTCAGCAGATCGTTCGCGATCTGCGACAGGTTCTGGCACCGGACGATCTGGTCATCTGCGACGTGGGAGCACATAAATTATGGATGGCCCGGATGTTTCCCTGCGAGGTGCCGAACACGTGCATCATTTCCAACGGATTTGCAGCGATGGGGATGGCGCTGCCCGGGGCGGTTGCGGCCAAGCTCCTGTTCGCTACGCGGCGCGTCGTCGCTGTGACCGGAGACGGCGGATTTCTGATGAACGTCCAGGAACTGGAGACCGCCGTGCGGTTGCAGCTTCCGCTCGTTGTGCTGATCTGGCGGGATAACGGCTACGGGGTTATTCGATGGAAGCAGCAGATGAAGTTCGGGAGGACCTCCGGTGTTGAGTTCGGTAACCCGGACTTCGTCGCTCTGGCGCAAAGTTTTGGAGCGGTCGGCTACCGCGTCGAGGGACCGTCGGAATTGGGGCCAGTGCTGAATGCCGCCCTCGCGTGCGGAAAGCCGGCCGTGATCGATTGCCCGGTGGATTACAGCGAGAATCTTCGTCTGTCGGAACAGCTCAAGGCGCTCGGAGCGACATGAAGAAGTGTAACTATGGATGAGGAAGGAGGTGCAGAGTGGAAGTTCGCAGCAAGGTTTATACATATCACACCGAAGTCAAATGGACGGAGCAACGCAAGGGCGTCATCTCCTGTGCCGGTAAACCGGATATCCAGGTTGCGACGCCGCCGGAGTTTAAGGGGCACGAAGGCATTTGGTCGCCGGAGGATCTATTCGTCGCATCCGCGAACATCTGTCTGATGACGACGTTCCTGGCGGTGGCGGAGCGAGCAGGTCTGACCTTTACCTCGTACGAGAGTCAGGCCGAAGGGAAGCTGGAATTGGTCGATGGAAAATTTCAGTTCACAGCCATCACGTTGAAGCCGACCATCATACTCCCGGCGAACGCCGATGCGACCAAAGCCAAGGAGCTGATCGAGAAAGCCGAGGCGAACTGTCTGATTTCCAACTCTATGAAGGCGAAAGTGAGCTTGGAACCGACCATCCGATAACAGGATGCTGAAAACGCCCGCCAGCAGCGTTCTCACCTCGAAAGCATCCTCAACGTAGCCCGGAGGCTACGCCTCCGGTGCTTTCATCGGCTGCGGCCTTGCTGGACGAACGTTTTGAGCATCCTGCGGGATGGTTTTCGGTTGGTCTCATACCTGCGGACCCGCGACGTTCTGCTGAGCCGAATTGGAGCGAGCATAAAGCGTGCTCGTTGGACGCTCGCAGTGAAGGACAGTCTGGTCGTTGCGGCGAGAAAAGACTCCCGATCCCTTGCATTCAGCTTCTCACTACTTGACCGGTCATGAAGAGAGCGATACAGTGCCTACCAATCGTATGAAACAGAAGGCTACAGCGTTCGACAAACACTTTGATGCGCGAGAAGTGGCTTCCTATGGCGTCATGGAAGCCGCACATTATCTGCGCATTCCACGCACAACAATTCGAGATTGGGTTTCAGGCCGGCATTACCGCAGCACCACCGGCATGCGCTTCTCCAGACCAATCATCCAGGTGCCCGATCCAGCCGTGAAGTTGCTCTCCTTCATGAACCTCGTGGAGATCCACGTCCTCGATGCCATTCGACGCAAGCATGAGATCCCGTTAGAAAAAGTCAGAACCGCGATGAACTATCTCTCGAAGCAATTTCCGTCGAGACATCCCTTGGCCGATCAGGAATTCGACACCGATGGATTGAACCTCTTCATCAAGAAATTCAGTCAATTGATCAACATCTCTCAAGAAGGACAATTGGCCATCCAAGAAGTCCTCCAGGCACACCTCCATCGAATCGAACGAGATCTCAAGGGCATCCCAGTCAGACTGTATCCGTTCACGCGGAAACGCGACCTCCAAGAAGAGCCCAGGGCCGTGGTGATCGATCCACAAGTATCCTTTGGCCGGCCTGTGCTGGCAGGCACCGGTATTCCAACGGCTGTGATCGCGGAACGCTATAAAGCCGGCGAATCTGTGGACGATTTGGCAGACGATTATGGACGGCGGCGGCTCGAAATCGAAGAAGCCATCAGGTGCGAACTCTCCGTCGAAGCAGCCTGAGCCCGTCTTCTTCCTCGATCGTTCTTTGGGGAAGAATCGTGTTGCCACAGCGCTTCGTCAGGCTGGCGCCACGCTCCATATCCACGACGACTTCTTTCCCCCCGATGCTAAGGACGAAGATTGGCTCGCCGAAGCTGGGCAACGCGGCTGGATTGTCCTGACCAAAGACCATCGCATCCGGTATCGACACGTTGAACGGCTGGCGCTTATGAAGGCAGGCGTGGCAGCATTTATCCTGACATCAGGTGATCTGCAAGGCGAAGAAATGGCACAGATTTTTGTGAAGGCACTCCCCCGCATCACCCGGTTTTTGAAGCACCACACAAAACCGTTCATCGCCAAGGTCGCAAGGGACGGCTCAGTCTCGTTGATCTTTCAATAGGCCAGGTGCCCTTCTTGCTCGCAGAGCCCCTACGATATAGGAATTGGGCGGATGCCCACATTGGTCTTGTGCTCCCGGAGCGCGCACGATAAGTATGTGCTCGTTCGATGGCCGCAGTGGGACCAACATGGGTGCCCGTCCAAAGAGAGGGAAAGCAAGCAAGTTTGGAGGGAGCAGAAAAGGGCAAGCTAGATGGGCTCCTGTGCTCGCGCAACGCGCGGTCGCGGAAGGCCCCTCGCCCGGGCTAATGGCACGTCTCGGCGTGCCAGTGGGTGGGCGGGTGAGAATGTCGCGCGCAGTGGGAGACCGTCTAGCCCGTCCTCAAGGGAAAAAGTAGTGGACTGCGCGGCGATAAAAGACTCCCGGTACCATTTCTTCGCTCGAAGGCTTCGTTGATCTGGGTCGTATAGGAGCAGAAAGCCCTCTGTAGCTACCTACGATCGGTCACGTTCCTCCTTTGCTGTGATGACCGCTAGCGAAGTGATACCCTCGAAGTCCTTTGCATTATGTGTAACAAGTGGAACAGCGTGGCGTGTGGCACAAGCGGCAATCCAAGCGTCATTCGGATCGATAGGCTGGCCATTGCGCGTTCGCTCCGCCATCAGGCGTCCGTAGCAGCGGGCAATTTCATGATCGTAGGGAATCACGACAAAATTGCGGAGCGTCGTTTCGAGCTCCTTCCGCCTCTTTTCGCTCCAGCTTCTGTTCTCCGCGCCGAAGTACATTTCGCCTACTGTGATAAAGGCAATCGCGAGCAACTTCCCCTGAACATGCGGTGCATAGGCTTCCGCTAGTGGGCCGCCCTTCATCAAGTAAGAGACGATGTTCGTGTCAAGAATGATCTTGGCATCGCTCATGGCAATCCACCTTTTCTCATATGCGAATGCCGCAGTTCGTCAATGGCCTCCTCGAAGCCGTCATTCATTTCACCAGGCCAGGTGCCGAAAAGCGCCCTCACGTCCGTCATCGGCCTCACGTTCTGCGCCTGGGCCAATTCGTCCAAGGTTGGTGAGTCCCAGAAATCACGGGAGAGCGGAGTGCCCTGTGGAAGCAAATCGGCAGCCTCGCCCTCGCGATCTTCCAACCGCTCTATGTCGTGAATCTTAATACTGGAGATTCTGCCAGTCAGGGGGTCTTCCTTCGCTTCGCCCACGATACGAACGTAGTGCAAGATATCTTCAAGTACTTCATCTCTCTGGGCTTCGTCGAAGAGGCAAAGTACCGGTTCACCAACCGATGGATGCACACGGCAGCGCGTTCCATGTTCCTTGAAATCCGCCATTAACAAACGGCCTTCGATGGTCCGGATATTTGTCTGCGGTCCCTTTATTCGCTCCTGGATCCGGTGCGAACCCTCCGGCGTGAAGGTAGCTGTCAGCGGTGCTTTTCTGTGGTTCAGGGTGAAATCAATTTTCGTGATTCCCTGGCTGAAGAGCATTCCTGCGTCTCGCCAGGCCATCAAGACTCCCGCATCGTATCCCGCCGGAAGTATATCGTCCGATTGCTGAACAGTAGCCAAGCCGCTCAGCGCCTTCTCAAGGATTTCAATCCCTAGATCCATTCCCGGCAACGCTGCTTCAGAAAGTTGCCGCTCAAAGCCCAGCACCGCCGCCGGACTGCCGTGCGTCAACAGCATCAAATCAAGGGCCACTTCCTCCTTGATACTTCGTGGCTGCGGTCCTCGGCGGACGCTTTCTGCCTCGCCCGTCAGAACACGTCCGGTCCGGTAAAGCGCCTTATTCATGTTCGTCAGAAACCGCAACAAGTGTGTCACCGGAATCTTGCCCGACCCGACGGCTTTGCCGTCGAAACGAATCTTCAGCAACGGATCGTTCTTATTCATAGGTTACCCTCCTGTTGCGCTAGTCGTGAGAGGCAAGTGTACACAAACTTGCATTGCCGGTGCGACCCCAGTCAATAATCTTACCGCTGACATCTCTATTATGTTTATATGCCTAGTTTTCTCCCAGACGCGGATGAGGGTGGCTTGGGCTTTTTCTTGAAGCAGGCGACCAGCTACGGTCGGCCGCGACGGCTTTGTGTATAGCGAAGGGTGGAAGTGGGATCTCAGGGAAACACTGGGGTCATTGCTTGACCTCGCCCCGTCCCACCTGCCACGCGTCTCTTCTCTGTAGCGTCTTGCGACAGTGAAGAGATGATCAGCGGGGACTTTCTCGCCAGTTCAACCGGCCTGTCGGCTTCACCTTTTATTCCCCTTTCCTAACGCGTTGTTTGTGCGGAGGTTTAGCCTCGCCTATTCCCACGCCTGCTTGGCATCTCACTCGCAAGGATAGTCGTTGGATGAGACGGTAGGGAGGCGCCGCGATGAAAGCTGTAATTGTCGGGGTCGCTGTGCTGGTGTTTGCCGGGATCACGGGGTTGGGATACGCCGGGGGGCCGAGTCTGAAGGATCTAAACGTGTCTCAGCCGGAACGCGATGTGCTGAGCGGGAAAGTCATCTATTCGACGATCTGCATCCGTTGTCATGGGGTCGATGGGAAGGGAGATGGGCAGATGAAGTTTACCCCTCCAGCCGCCGACCTCACGTCTCCAGCGATTCAAGGGAAGCTGGATGCGAGGTTGTTTAAGAGTGTGCATGACGGCAAGCCGAATACGGCAATGGGAGCCTGGAGGGACGCGCTCTCGGACGACGAGATTTGGGATGCGCTCGCCTATGTGCGAACGCTGGCTCCCGAAGGGGCTGGCGGTATGGGCAGCGGGCTCCGATGAGATCGACCCTCTGCTGGATCACGATGGGACTGTGGATTGTGACGATCGGGGTTGCCGGGTGGTTTTTCGTGCAAGGGTGGGCGATACAGGGCACAGATGGGCGGATGCACATCGTGTTGGCGCCGACAGAGCGAGACCTGATCCTTGGCGAGATGCGGATGTTGCTGAAGGCGGTTCATGGTGTGGTCACAGGCTTGGCCGGACAGGATCAGGAGGCGAATCGAGCGCAGATTGCACAGGCGGCCCGCTCGGCTGGAATGGACATGGCTGCGGACGTGAACCCGGCGCTGATGGCGAAGTTGCCGCTGCCGTTCAAGCAAATGGGCATGTCGATTCATCAGGACATGGATGCCCTCGCAGATGCGATTGTCCAGAAAGAGACCCCCCAACAGATTCTTCAGCGCCTCTCCAGCATGACGGCCCGCTGTACGACATGCCATGATTTGTATCGATTCTCCGCAGAACGTTAAACGTGAGAGAGCGGGAAAGCGGCGAACAATTGCAAATTCTTTTCACGGCGGGACCCTTTTATTGCGGGGCAGAGCCAAGATGGAACATTCCAGGATTCCTATTTCTTATGTTGAACGTCTCATGTTCCACGCCTAACGAATCAGGAGGTTAACCATGGCCCGCGTTGCAATTATCGGCGCATCGATCGGCGGTTTGCCTGCGGCCTATGAAGCTCGGGCGCTGTTGGGCAAGAATCACACAGTGACGGTGATTTCGAATGTCGAGTCGTTCCACTTCGTGCCGTCGAATCCTTGGGTGGCGGTCGGCTGGCGCACCCGGAAAGACATTAGCTTTGCTCTTGGGCCTGTCTTGGAGAAGAAAGGGATCGAGTTCGTTCATGCCAAAGCGGATCGGATCGAACCGGAACAAAACCGGGTTGTCACGGCAAAAGGCGAAGTTCCCTATGACTATCTGATTATTGCGACGGGACCGAAGCTGAATTTCGGCGCCGTGCCTGGGCTGGGACCGAGCGGCTACACGCAATCGGTCTGTAATGTGGACCATGCCGAACAAGCCTGGGGCGCGTATCAGGGCTTTCTGAAAGATCCTGGTCCCATCGTTGTTGGTGCGGCGCAAGGTGCGTCTTGTTTTGGGCCGGCGTATGAAATGGCCTTTATCCTCGATGCCGATTTACGCAAGAAGAAGCTTCGAAAGAAGGTTCCGATCTATTTTGTGACGCCGGAACCCTATATCGGCCATATGGGGCTGGCTGGTGTCGGCAAGTCGCGGCGGCTGATGGAGGACGAATTCGCCGAACATTCGATCAAGCCCATCTACAACACAGCGATCAAAGAAGTGCAGCCGGGCAAGATGCTCTTGGCGGACGGCCAGGAAGTGCCCTTCCGCTATTCGATGATGATCCCGCCTTTCGCCGGAGTCGATGCGGTGGCTGGGACAACAGGATTATGCAATCCCAAAGGATTCTTGAACATCGATGCCTACCAGGCGAATCCGCAATACAGAAACATCTATGCGGTGGGTGTCTGCGTGGCGATTCCACCCGTTGAACAGACGCCGGTTCCTACCGGCGCGCCGAAGACCGGGTACATGATCGAATCCATGGTGTCGGCTGCTGTACACAATATCAAGGCGGACATCGAGAATAATCCAAAGAAAGAGACGGCGACCTGGAACGCGATCTGTCTCGCCGATATGGGCGATACAGGAATGGCTTTCGTCGCGTTGCCACAGATGGCGCCGCGCAATGTGACCTGGGCGAAGAAGGGTAAGTGGGTGCATCTAGCCAAGATCGCCTTGGAAAAGTACTTTCTGATGAAAATGAAGAAAGGCGTGAGTGAGCCTTTCTTCGAAAAGGCAATTCTCAACGCAATGGGTATCGACAAGCGTGAAAAGGCCGGCTGACGTGATGGTCCCTCCGTCGTGAATCTTTTGCTCCGTCCCTGCCTCACATAGGCAAGGGGAAAGGAGGACGATATGAGACTCAATGAACGTTTGCGATTGATTGCCGGAGTATTTGTACTCGTCGGGGTTGTCCTGGGTGCAATGGTCCATCCCTATTGGAACTATTTCTCCGCCTTTGTGGCAGCGAATCTTATTCAGTCGGCCTTTACCGGCTGGTGTCCGATGATGGCGCTCTTGCGGAAGCTGGGTGTACAGGAATAGCAGGGTGCTGGGGGAGGCTGGGGCTCAGGCCAAGGGTGAGTGGTCCGAAGGGTGTCTCGTACCAGCGAGTGTCAATGATCAGGAGTCGGCCATGACGATCCCGCTTGTTCTCGATGGAGCCTTTGCCGGCGAGCAGGCATTGCGAGACATGATTGTCATGCGAAAGGTCTGTTTCGATCACGACCCCTATTACGTGCAAGATGGGTCAGGCCGCATCGTCCAAATCGGATTTCAACTCAACCTGTACGCTGCCTTTCAGGATGCCAGGCACCTGCCGTTCGGTGAAGATCCTGAACTTCGTGAGTTGGTTGGGGAACTCCATCGTCTCTGTCGGGTCTTCTTTCAATCCTTAGATCTGCTCAAACCCTGCCAATATCCGGACCCTCCGATGCATCGCATCGTATACTCCCCGGAGCGTCAGTATCGAGCCGAGGTCTGTGTTCAAATCCCTATCTTCGATCGAGAACACTACGGAGTGAAGCCGGGCCGCGGTCTTGAGGAACTGCTCGCGACTGCCGAATGTCTGTTGCGACAGCTGGGAGCCAAGCGCGGGAAATGGGACGAGCATGAGAGTGCGGAGTCTCGGCCTCACGATAGATGTGAGGATCACGCTCAAGCATCCATGGCGGCTGAACGAGTCGGACAATGAGTCCGTGCGTTCGCCTGTCACATCTGTCCCTCGTCTCGTGACGCCGGCTTCCAGACGTTCAAACGATCCTATAGGTATTCTGGTATCAGGAGTGATGTTCTGCGGAGATTGGGAGAATTGTGCATAGATGGGAATCAGATCAGTGAGACAAATAGTCATCGCAGCACTCCTGCTGTCGGCAGGGTGCGGGTCCAAGGAAGAACCGGCGCCTACTCTTGTTTTAGCTGAGCCGCAAGCGACTATTCAGGCGGCAGTGGTGGAGATCAAAACAGTCCAAGTTCCTGTTCGAGTCGAGGTGACAGGTCAGGTTACCGCCATCTTCCAAGCGACACTCTCCAGCCGAATCCAAGGGACGATCGACAAACTGCTCGTGAGAGAAGGGACGCAGGTATCCAAGGGGCAGATCCTCATTCAGCTGGACAACCGCGACGTACAGGCCGACTTGGCGCGTGCTTCGGCGGAAGTTGAGAACGCGAAGGCGCAGTTTGACCGCATGAAGACCCTGTATCCCCAGGAGGCGGTGTCCAAGCAGGAGATGGAGTACGCGAGCCGGACGTACAAAGTAGCCGAAGCGAATCGGAAGGCGGTCCTTGCCCAACTCAGCTATACCGTCGTGAAGGCGCCGTTCGACGGCACTATTACCGAAAAGAAAGTGGAAGCAGGGGAATTGGCCTCGCCCGGTCAGCCGTTGCTCAAGATGGAGGACTCACGGCAGTTGCGTCTCGAAGCGACGGTCGCCGAAGGGGATCTGAAATCCGTCTCCCTCGGGGATAAGATTCCTATCCTCATTGACGCTCTCGGAACCCAGGCCCTGCGTGGAGTCGTCAGTCAGATACTTCCGGCGGGCGATCCTCAAACCCATACGTTCATGGTGAAGGTGGACTTACCAGTAACGCCCGGGCTCAAGAGCGGGATGTTCGGCCGATTACAGTTGGTTAAAGGAGTCACCCAGACGATGCTCGTACCCGCCTCCGTCATCGTGCAGCGAGGCGAATTGACGAGTGTGTTCGTGGTGGATCCCGATAAGATTGGTCGACTCCGGTGGGTCAAAGTCGGACGATGGTTCGACAAGCAGCGCGAAATACTTTCCGGTGTGAACGTAGGCGAGCGAGTGTTGCTTGAAGGCGCCCGAGGCGTCGATGGCGCCCCGGTACAGATCGTCAATTCAGCCGTCTCTCCAGCTAATCCATAACAGTCAGTCATCACGATGGATCAGTTTCGCCCAGGGCTCAGTGGTCGGATCGCAGCCCTCTTCATTGGGAGCAAGCTCACGCCGCTCATCATGTTGGGCGCGTTGTTGCTGGGCCTCTTCGCGATCGTTGTGACCCCTCGGGAAGAAGAACCTCAAATCATCGTGCCGATGGCCGATGTGTGGCTGCCCTTTCCCGGCGCGTCCGCAAAGATCGTTGAAGAACAACTCACCAAACCGTTCGAACGCAAACTCTCCGAGATCAAGGGCGTGGAGTACGTATATTCCATTTCACGGCCGGGTGGCGCCTTAATCATCGTACGCTTCTATGTCGGCCAGCCGATGGAGCGGAGTCTGGTCGATCTTTACGACAAGTTGATGTCCAGCCAGGATCTCCTGCCGCCGGGCGCCGAGCCGTTTCTGGTCAAGCCGAAGGATGTCAACGATGTCCCGATCGTGACGGTCACGCTCTCGAGTCAACGATACGGAGAATTTGAACTGTATCAGCTGGCTGAACAGGTGTTGGAGGAAACGAAGAAAGTTGCCGGGACTTCAGCCGGTTTCATCGTCGGTGGTCGGGCGCGAGAACTACGGGTTCAGATTGATCCCACCAGGTTGAAGGCCTATGGGCTCACGCCTTTGCAGGTCGCAGGGGTGATTCGGGGAGAGAATCGAGCATTGTCGACCGGCCGCTTAGATAGGCGCAATCAAAGTTTTCTCATGGAGACCGGCCGTTTTATTCGATCGCGTGAAGATCTGGAAGGTTTGGTGGTCGGCGTGAATGAACAGCGACCGGTCTATCTCCGGCAAGTCGCCGAGGTCACAGACGGGCCGCGCGAATCGACGCAGTATGTGTGGTTCGGGCTGGGCCCCGGTAGCGCCGACGGAACATCAATCTTGAGACGTGAAGCGCAGGGAGGATCGCGAGACTCGCTTGACGAACAACACCTCACGGAGGAATTCCAGGCCGTGACGGTGGCCATTGCCAAACAGGGCGGCATGAACGCGGTGACGGTCGCGCAGGAGGTGATCCGAAAAGTCGAAAGTATGAAGGGCGTGACGATTCCTGCGGATGTGCGCGTGACGGTCACGCGCGATTACGGAGAGACGGCGCAGGAGAAGGCGAACGAGCTGCTGTGGCATCTACTCATCGCCGTGGTCGCGGTCGTGGCCTTTCTCGGAATCGCATTGGGACCGCGCCCGGCCATCGTTGTGTCTCTCGCCATTCCGCTGACACTCGCATTGACGCTCTTTACGTCCATGCTTATCGGCTACACCATCAATCGGGTGACGCTGTTTGCCCTTATCTTCTCTATAGGCATTCTGGTGGACGACGCCATCGTGGTCGTCGAAAATACCTATCGGCATTTGACGCGGGGATTAAGGCCTCATCAAGAAGCCTCGATCTATGCGGTGGACGAGGTCGGGAATCCGACGATCTTAGCCACGTTTACCGTCATAGCCGCCCTCCTGCCGATGGCCTTCGTGTCCGGGCTCATGGGACCCTACATGAGGCCGATCCCCTTGAATGCCTCCATCGCCATGTTCTTCTCGCTGCTGGTCGCGTTCGTCGTGATTCCCTGGTTCTGCCAAACCTGTTATCGGCCCGGGGTAAAGGTCGCCGGCGTCGAGCATGAAAACGACGAGAGGGGATTGACGGCGCGGATCTATCGGCAAGTCCTCTCTCCGCTGCTGGCTCATCCCATCTTGGCCTATGCCTTCTTTGGGATTGTCACGCTGTTGCTTGCAGGATCGGTGGTGTTGTTCTACACGCGTCATGTCGTGGTAAAGATGTTGCCGTTCGACAACAAGAGCGAATTGCAACTGGTTGTGGACATGCCGGAAGGCACGACGCTCGAAGAAACCGCACGAGTGACGCAGGCATTGGGGCGGTACGTGAGGACTGTGCCGGAGGTGCGGGACTATCAGGCCTATGTCGGCACGGCCTCGCCGTTTAACTTTAACGGACTGGTGCGCCACTATTACCTGCGAGAACAGCCCCACGAGGCTGATATTCAGATCAATCTTGTCGCGAAGCACGAACGAACCGCTCAGAGTCATGAGATCGCTCAACGGATTCGTCCTCATGTCCAGGACATTGCCAAGCAGTATCGAGCAAATGTGAAAGTCGTCGAAGTGCCGCCGGGACCTCCTGTGCAATCGGTGCTGGTGGGAGAAATCTACGGTCCGGACTATGCCAGGCAGATCGCCGTTGCACGGGAGGTCCGATCGTTGTTCGAGTCCACGCCCGGCGTCGTCGATGTGGACGACTATGTTGAGGCGGACCAAGTGAAATATGTGTTCGCGGTCGATCGAGCGAAGGCGGCTCTTGCCGGAATTCCCTCCGAGGAGATTGTGAGCACGTTGCGCATGGCGTTGGAGGGTACGAACGTCGGGCTGGTCCATATTCCCCAGGAGAAAAGCCCGGTCCAAATCATGCTTCGTCTGCCGCTGGCGGATCGGACCGGCCTCGAGCATATCGGTGAGATCGGCTTGCGCACGAATACCGGTGGCATCGTGCAATTGTCCGAACTGCTCACGATCGAGCAGACGGTCCAAGACAAGGCGATCTATCACAAGAATCAGAAGCCGGTGGTCTATGTAGTCGCCGATGTCGGCGGCCCCGGCGCCGAGCAGGCCGAGAGCCCTGTCTATGGGGTGTTGGGAGTCGGGAAGAAGTTGGAGGACTATCGACTGCCTGAGGGATACACGATCGAGCAATACTATGCCTCACAGCCCTGGTCGGAAGACAAGATTGCGATGAAATGGGACGGGGAGTGGCATATTACCTATGAGACGTTCCGCGACATGGGGATTGCCTTTGCCGTGGCGATGCTCCTGATCTATTTGCTCATCGTCGGGCAGTTTCAGTCGTTCCTCACGCCGGTCATCATCATGGCGCCAATCCCGCTCACGCTCATCGGTATTCTCCCCGGACATTGGTTGACCGGCTCCTACTTTACCGCCACGTCGATGATCGGCTTCATCGCATTGGCCGGCATCATCGTTCGGAACTCGATCCTCCTCGTAGATTTTATCCAGTTGCAGGAACAGGCGAGCGTTCCCTTGTCGGAAGCCGTCATCAAGGCCGGGGCCATCCGTACCAGGCCGATCCTCTTGACCGCGGCGGCCTTGATGGTCGGCGCCTTCGTCATCATCCTCGATCCGATTTTCCAGGGGCTGGCCGTGTCACTGCTCTTCGGTGTGGGCGCTTCGACCCTGTTGACCCTGATCGTGATTCCCGTTCTGTACTTCCATTTGGGAGGCCGTCGGCGTACCCCGCTTGAACCTTCCACTGATCCGGTCTTCGGCGAAGGGAAACTGACTCGCTCTACTCAGAAACCTACCGCAGCTCTCATCACATAGACCCTCTGTGGCGCCTTCTGCAGAGGTACGGCTACCCATCCCTCTAGCGAGACTCCCCGCGTATCGTCTTGATCCTCATTGCCGGAACTCCAACCTCCTAATTTTCCTTCGAGCACCATTCATTCTGGTTGTTGTGCCGTGAGGTCTTCTCCTTGCAGTTCCGGTGAGGGTGTTCGGTCGTACCCACTCCTCACGTCGGCCGGTGCCTATACCATTCAAATTTCTCGTTGTGCTATTGTGGGGCTCATTCTGCTCTTGAAGGGCAGCCGTCTGGTCGGAGAATCGGATAACCAAGGAGGGTGCATGAATCGGATACTTGTGGGAACTGCGATTGTGGTATCGGCACTTGTACCGCTTTCCGGCTGCTTATTATAAGGGCAAGCTCGAGAAGACCTTGCACGCGAAGGCGATCATCGCCGGCCCCGGCATTACGGGAGAGGCGCATCTCTACGAGGAGTATGAAGGACGCGTCAGGATCAAGCTGAAGCTCGAAGGCACGCCGGAAAGCAAGTTGAAGCCGGGACGCCATGCGATCCACATTCACGAGGTCGGCAACTGCGAGCCCTTCGCGGCGGCCAAGGGACACTATGACGGGAATGTGGATGCGGCAATCAATCCGGAGGCGAACGTCACACCCGGATTAGGGAACCATCCATACCATCTCGGCGATCTCCAGAACCTGTCCGTGAACGACGACCGGAATGGGTCGCTCTATACAATCACGAGCCGGGTGACTCTGTCCGAGGGGTTGAACACCCTCTTCGATAAAGATGGGAGCGCCTTCATTATCCATGAGTTTGACGATAAGTATCTGCCTGACCCTGTGACAAAGGATGCGCCGGGCGGGCCCCGCATCGCGTGCGGCGTGATTGTGAAGGAATGAACGCTCGCCTAGTGTCTTCTTCACCAGCGAGAGCGGCCAGCAAGAGAGCTGGATGAGATAGGCGGGAAAGTCGCGGTCCGAAGTTCGAAATCCTTAACTCCTCGAACTTCGGGCCGCGACCCCCTCGCGTCTCGACGGTCTTGCGCGGCTGTCCTGCGGGGATGTTCGCTCCTTGCCCCAGCCGTCATTACTCATGAGCGTTTCTGCACCCGTCTCGCTTTTCTCGCAAGTCTCGCTTCTCTCGCCTCTTGTCTAGTTTCTGTGGCATCCCGCAACAATCACAGGGTCGGCGCTGTGGCTTTTAGCTCCAGGTCGATCGAAGGCTCACGCCTACGCTTGTGATTTGACAGGTTAAAACAATAGGCAGGTTGTCCCTGCTAGTGGCACAGTCTTGGCACAACGAAGGGGCATGATATGGCTGTTGTCAGCTATTCTTGGGGTGACGATGCTCTTGAGCTGTTCAGGCGAGGGTGCTGGGGTCAAGACTGAGAAACTTCGTGGGGCTGACCAAACCGGCAATGCGGCGATAGAATTCGCCCCCCCCTCCCCTGAAACCATTCCAGGGAGTCAACTTGGTGAACAGATACGGCTTGGCTATGACATTGTCGTCAATACACAGGAGTATGCCCGAGCCTATGTCGGTAATCGCCTCAACTGCACCAACTGTCATCTCGACGGCGGGCTGAATCCGAACGCTGCTTCGTTCGTCGGTCTTGCCGCAGTCTATCCCGAGTACCGCACTCGCAACGCGAGGGTGAATACGCTCGCCGATCGTGTCAACGAGTGTGTTGAGCGGAGCCTGAATGGGCGAGCGCTCCCGCCCGACAGTTCCAAGCTGCAAGCCATCGTGGCCTATATCACCTGGCTCTCGCACGGAGTACCGAGTGGTGCGACGTTACCCTGGCGAGGCCTTCAAGGCATTGACTCACGGCGGCCTCTCGATCCCGCCAATGGGAAGCAAGTCTTTGCGAGCAAATGTGCCTTCTGTCATGGGTCCGACGGCTTGGGGACGATGGCGGCGCCGCCGGTCTGGGGACCGCAGTCCTACACCATCGCCGCAGATATGGCACGGGTGACTGTCGCTGCTGCCTTCGTCAAATCAAATATGCCGCGTGCTAGAGGTTGGAGCCTGTCGGATGATGACGCATACGATGTCGCGGCGTATATCAACGCCCAACCGAGGCCGGATTTTCCAGGCAAAGCGAATGATTGGCCGAAGGGCGGTAAGCCTGCGGACGCACCGTATTAGAGCGCGAGACTTGCGGGACTTGCGAGAAAAGCGGGACGGGTGATGCGGTCTGAAGGCTGAGGTGTTCGGAACTTCGAACCCCGAACTTCGGCTTTCAAGTCGCGCCTGGCTTGCACGCCGCGCTCACAATTCCCGAACGACGTTGAAGAGGGCGATATGAAACTCACGGTGGCCTACCATGGTGGAACGCGGCACGACATCACGAGCGGCAGGCACCGGGTCGTCACCGATCAGCCGGTCGAGGATGGGGGACAGGATGCCGGCATGAGTCCAGTCGAACTCTTCGTCGGTTCACTCGCCGGTTGTGTCGGTTATTTCGTGGGTCGCTACTGCGACCGCCATCAGATCTCGACCAAAGGTTTGAGCGTCGAGGCGGAATGGGCCATGGCGGAACAGCCGCATCGGGTGGGTCAGATTACACTGTCGATTCACTTGCCGCATCGCATCACGGCCGAACAAAGCGAGCGGCTCCTCAAAGTGGCGCATGGCTGCACCGTACATCAATCCCTCGCAATGCCTGTCGGCGTGGCAATCGAACTCAATCCCCATCGTGGAGAGAAGCCATCGTGAAAGGAGAGGCGGCATGAATGTGAGAAGCCGGGTGGTCATTGGAAGCACAGTGCTAACGTTGGTGGGGCTGATGTCGTCCCCTCCTTTCCTGTTCGCGAGCGATCAGCCGCTCGCGAAGGACATCATTCAGCAGACCTGCGTGCAATGCCACCGGTTGGAAGGCAAGCCGGATTCGCGCTTCAATCTAAAGGCGCCCGATCTGATCTGGGCCGGCAGCAAGTATCAGCGGTCCTGGTTGATCCGGTGGCTGACGGGCAAAGAAGAGCCATTGTATGCCAAGGGCTATCGATGGGATCTGAACGAAGCTCCATCCAAGCACCCGGTGGTCACCGAGTCGGAGGCCAACGCCATCGCCGATTATTTTGCTGAGCACAACAAGGATTCTCGAGTCACCGTCGGCGCGTTCGATCTGTCAAAGGTGACGAAGTTCGAGGCCGCATTCGGCGGCATGGCGTACAAAGCGCACGCCTGCCTCGGTTGCCACGTGATCGAAGAGAACGGCAAGATCATCGGCGGTCCGCAGAGCGCATCGCTGGTAGCGGCCGGACAGCG
Source organism: uncultured Acidobacteriota bacterium (assembly GCA_963725105.1). Classification (GTDB taxonomy): domain Bacteria; phylum Acidobacteriota; class Vicinamibacteria; order Vicinamibacterales; family CAVVIG01; genus CAVRXZ01. The sequence continues at coordinate 118,445 of CAVRXZ010000027.1, read as the reverse complement.
GTACGACAAGGATTGGCTTTTCCGCTTCGGGGTGAACCCGCAAGACTTCACGCCGCACAGCGGCGAGTTTTTGGCCGACGCGACGGAGCCACAGCTCCGCGCGGTGATCGGGTTCTTAATGGTGCAGGGGGTGAAAGACTTCAAGTATTACGAGCCCTGGACGAGTCCTGAGTTCGGGACGGCCAGCGTGGATCGCGGGAAGGTGATTTATAAAGAATATTGTTCGCAGTGCCACGGGGCGACGGGCAAAGGTGACGGGCCGGCGGTGTCCGGCCTGATCCCGAAGCCGGCCATTCATGCCAACATCCCATTTGAGAAGCTCCCGAGTGAGTATCTCTACAATGTCATCAACCATGGCGGCGCGGCGATGGGTAAGTCGCCGAATATGCCGTATTGGAATTTGACGATCGGTCAGCAGGGCGTAGCCGATGTGATGGCCTACTTGAAAGTGACGTTTAAGGGGGTGCCGGACATGGCGGCTGCTCCGAGCGGAGTCTGTGTGCAACCACGCAAGACGGCAAAAGCGCCGGACGAATTCTTGAGCAAGACGAATCCGCTTCCTGCTTCAGCCGGAACGATTCAGGCAGGGAAGACACTCTACTTGAAGACAGCCCAACCCGTTGCTTGTGCAATGTGTCATGGAGAGCAGGGTGACGGGAAGGGAATCATGGGGGCAGCGTTGGTCCCCCCGCCGCGCAACTTCACATGTGGGTCGATGATGAAGGACATTCCCGACGGCCAACTGTTCTGGATCATCAAGAACGGCTCGCCGGAAACGGGGATGATGTCGTTTGTCGGATTGCCGGATGAGCAGGTGTGGCAAGTGATTCAGTACATCCGATCGCTGGCGAAATAGCGCGAGAAGAGCGAGACCAGACTGGTTGGCTTGTTTGGTTTGTCTCGTTTATTTGGTTGAACTAGACAGACCAAACAGACCAGATGAACCAGAGCAACCCCATCCGTTTCGCGCTCGCGAACGATGAATTGGAAAGGACTGAAGAATGCCGACACCGCAGCCAGGCGTGCTCCCTGCAGGGGGTGCCCATGCCTACTTCCTGACGTTTACCGTTGCCGACGGTGCAGAGCGCACAGCCCTGAGCAAGGCAATACGGGATAATCTATTCGTCAGCGCGCGCTCTGGCCAAGAAAGCGAAGACGGCCAGGCTCCAGTGTACTCTCGGCATCGGCTCTGAACTCTGGGACCGGCTCTCGCCGGCGAGCCGCCCTGCCGGACTCCGGCCGTTCCGTGCCGTCAAGGCCAATGGGCGAGTCGCACCGGCGACGGGAGGGGATTTGTTTCTGCAGATTACCTCTGGCCGTCATGACCTGAATCTCGATCTCGCGATGGGACTCGTGCGGAGACTTCAACCGTGGCGACGATGACCGAGGAGATCCACGGGTTCCGGTATCGGGATTCACGGGACTTGACCGGATTCATCGACGGAACCGAGAACCCCAAGGGAAAGGCCAGGGCTGCTGCTGCCTTGATTGGGGAAGAGGACCGGCCCTTTGCGGGCGGTAGTTATGTCGCGGTCCAGCGCTATGTTCATGATCTTGAACGATGGCGCGGGTTGGATGACCGGGAGCAGGAACAGATCATCGGAAGGACGAAGCGGGGAAGCGTCGAGTTGTCCAAAGCGAAAAAGCCTCAGACGGCCCACATCAGCCGTGTCGTCATCGAGCGGGACGGCGCGGAGTTGCAGATCCTTCGACAGAGCTATCCCTGGGGGACAGTCCGCGAGGCGGGGCTCTACTTCGCCGCCTACACGAAGTCCCTTGATGTCTTCGATGTGATGCTGGCCCGGATGATGGGGACGACGGGCGACGGGCTCCACGATCGGCTCATGGAATTCAGCCGAGCCGTCACTGGCGCGACATTCTTCGTGCCTTCCATGGAGACGATATCATCTCTCAAACAATGACGGCATGACGAACGGAGGAGCGTGACACCATGGCGACATTTATTATTTCCGGCAGCCGGGGCACGGACGATCCCACGATGGCGACGCTGCCGTTCATGGCGGCGAAGGTCGCGAAGGAACAAGGGCACGAGGTTGTACTCTGGCTCTGGAATGAAGCCGTGACACTCGGGCGCAAGGGAACCACCGATCATGTGACGGGAGTGAATCTGACGCCGATGAAAGATCTACTAGCAGCCGTGCAAGCCGCGAATATTCCCATCTGGGTCTGCGGGGCCTGCGCCGTGGCGCGGCAGATCGGCGCCGGGGATCTCGTCGCGGGTGCGACGATCAAGGGTATGCCGGACTACATCAAGGCCGTGGCCGAACGTGACCGCAACGTGGCATTCTGATTCCGCAGCGAAGGAAGGAAGTCTCTGTATGGCAGCTGATGGCGAATCGACCGGGAAGTCAAAGGGCCGAGCGGGTCGGCGGGATGAAGCGGACGTCGATGAGCGCGCGGGCCAGGCGGAGCGTCTCAATGTCAATGAGCTGGAGACCATTCCAACGATGGTGCCTCGGGAAGGCGACGGCTATCGATTGCCGCGCAGTGAATCTGTCGGACAGGAGCTAGGACGTATCGGCGAACTGCGCTGCGCTTTGACCGACGAGGATCTTCGGCGGATTAATACAAGGAAAGGCCTCATTCAGCTGCTCGAGAACAAAGCCGTCGATATCGAGGAAGTGCGCAAGACGCTGCTGTACGAGCAAGAGTTGCGGCAATTGCAGGTTGAATTAGTCAGGCTTCAACGGTGGGTTCAGAGCAAAGGAGAACGGATTGCGATCCTGGTCGAAGGTCGCGATGCGGCCGGCAAGGGTGGCACAATCCGCCGGTTCACCGAGCATCTGAATCCTCGCGCCATGCGGGTCGTTGCGCTACCCAAACCATCGGACGAAGAACGGGGGCAGTGGTACTTTCAGCGCTATATCCGCCAGCTGCCCAACAAGGGCGAGATCGTGTTCTTCGACCGGAGTTGGTACAACCGCGCGGTGGTTGAACCGGTGATGGGATTCTGCAGCAAAAAGGAACATCAACGGTTTCTGCAGCAGGTTCCGGAATTCGAGCATATGCTCTACGAAGATGGTGTGACCATCATCAAGTTTTGGTTCTCGATCTCGAAGGAAGAGCAGGCGAAGCGATTCGAAGCGCGCCGGCAGAATCCGCTCAAGCAATGGAAGTTGAGCCCGGTCGATGACAAGGCGCAAGAGCTGTGGGACTCCTACACCCGCCACAAAGAGGAAATGTTCAGCAAGACGCACACGACATTCAGCCCCTGGATTATCGTCAAGGCCAACGACAAGCAGGCGGCACGATTGGAAAGCCTCCGGCACGTGCTGAACTTGTTGTCGTACGATGGCAAGGATGAAGCCCCGATTCGCCTGTCGCCGGATCCCAACGTGGTCGCCCGATTCCACCGCAAGATGGTGGAACTGGATTTGTAACAGGCGACAGAAAGACTCTCTTCACATGATGTAGCTGATCGTGGCCCATTTTCCTGTTGGCTTCCGTACGTCGGGGTGGCGCGTGATGGTATTTCTACTCTCTCCACAACTCTCCGTTTTGCCCGATTGGCATAGAGGTTGCTGATTCATACTGATGAGTTGTGAGATGAGACTGCCAAAACTGTTGGACACTTCGGATATGAATCGACGATGAAGCCACAGAAATGTATGCAATCGACGAATCCAAAATGAATCGGCTGTCTCAAACCCCGTGGAAGTACGATTCTGAGACAAAGAAGGCGAAATCTTCGTGATCAGCCGGTGAACGATGAGTTCGGAGGAGCCGAGGAGGCCGTGAGGAGTGATCGTCAAGGAGTCAGTGAGCCGTAACGCACTCAGTCAGTCGGATGCGGAGGGTTTTATCGACCTAGATGAACTGGGCGAAGGCTCCCTGCACCCCAACCCTAACCGTAGGAGGATTTCATGATTCGAGCCCTGAGTATCGCATCTGTGTTAAGTTTCGCTGTGTTTTCCGCAGGGGCGGCGTGGGCCCAGGACCATACCCCTGCTCCAGCCGCTCCAGCAGCGGAGAAGAAGCCAGGCCCGGCGGATGGCTTTACCCTTCATGTCATGGCCCCGCACAAATTTGAAGACGGCACCGTGCACGGCCCGTATCACCATTACTGCAAGGGAATCTCACCGGAGGTCTTGCAGTGTCTGTTGTTTGAATCGACTGATCCGAACGCGCGGCTCACGGATGTCGAGTATTTTATCTCCAAATCGGTCACGCGCGCGCATGTGCCGGTGAAAACCTGGAACAAGTATTATCATGACCATGACGTCGAGATCGCCACGGGTCGTGTCCAGATTCTCGATATGCCGGAGGCGCAAGCGAAGGAAGTCGCCGCCGTGGCAGCTCAGACAGACGGGATCATCTTTCATCTCTGGCCGGATGGAGCCAAGGCGCCCACCGGCGTGGTCGGCCACCCGCAGTCTGTCGGACACAAGCATCGAAAGTAGCAAGCCCAGAGTGAGTGTGGATAAGGGCGGGGAGAACGTGGCAACACGGTCTCCCCGTTGTGTCTTCATTTCGCCCAGGAAGGATTGTGCGCCATGACGAGTCGAGTCAGGATGACATCGATTGCTGTGCTGATGGTGGGGGTTCTCCTGACTGCCGAGGGCCTCACGTGGGCGGCTGACAAGGCGGTCATGCGGCCGCGGGTGCCACGCGATCAGATCGAAGCGGCCCGCGCCGTGACGAATCCCCTTCCTGCCAGCGAGGAGATGATTGCGAAGGGCAAAGCGCTGTATGAAGGGAAAGCCTTTTGCAAGGTGTGTCATGGGCCGGATGGGAAAGGGCTTGGAGCAGATATAGCCCCGGGGAGCCTGAAAGGCCCCTTACCGAGAAATTTCACCGACAAGAAATGGCAAGCCGTTCGAACCGATGGGGAACTATTCTGGATATTGAAGAACGGCAGCAAGGGAACGGCGATGGCTCCCTTTATTCCGCTCATACTGACGGAAGAAGAAGCCTGGCAGGTGCTGCGATACGTGCGGTCCTTCGGCCAATCATAAGTGGCCTCTATGGCCCGATGCATCTTGCCCGCCAGTCTCCTGTTCTCTCTCGGCCTCTTGGTCCTGGTGTGTTTCCCGCGTAGCGTCATGGCGGAATGGTCCGCCATTGCCGAGAGCAAGGCTTCGTATACCAATAATGTGACCAATTTTTCTGCGGCCCGCCGCTTGAAATTCAGCGAAGATCCGAGCCAGCCGACGGGCCTTCCGAGTCAGCTATCTGATGTCATCTGGGATCCCTCGCTCGAAGTGATCCGCTCTTCTTCTTCGACGCTCGGGCCCAACGAGCTCTCCGTCAAAGCGCACGGGTACATCTATACGAATAATCCGAGCTTCAACTTCGGCGACTACCGTCTCCAATTCAAGCAGGGGCTCTCCCATGACACGTCGCTCCTCTTCCGGTACCGGAATGTGCCGAATCAGTTCCTGGGCCCCAATATCGAGCGTCGTACCGGCAATGATCTGATCCAAGAGGAACGCGTCTCCTCGCAGACGTGGCGCACGGAGCTCGAACACCGATTGAACGAGTCGTGGACGATGACGCTCATCGGGCGCTATGGCCTCCGTTCTTACAACGATGCGTTCGCGGAGCGTGACACGAAGCTGTGGACCCTCGGTCCACAGGTGGGGTACGTCGTCAATCCCCGCATGGCGGTGTCACTCGGCTACATCTATGAACGGGGATTGGCCGATGGTCGTGGCAATACCCAATTCAATGACGATGTCTCGTACCGATTGCAGGCAGTCTCCGTCGGAACGGATCTCACACTGATCGAGTCGCTCTCCCTGCATCTGGCGTATATCTACCGGCGCAAGGACTTTACCAGCGACCTGATCGGGGATACGCATCTCAACCGACATGATGATATCCACCAGGGTATGGCCGAATTACGCTATCGCCTCACCGCTGCGACGAGCCTTCTGGCGTCTTTCCAACAGACTCAGGGAGTCTCGACGGTTGCGACGAGAGATTTCCACGACACGATCTACTCTCTCGGAGGCAGCTATCGTTTTTGAGACCATCACCCCGTGCCTGCGGGATTGGCATGAAAGCCGTGATGCCCCCATGGACTCCCTAGCCCGGACTATTCGTGAACAATCCAGGTTCACTCTGCGCCGTTCCGAATTCTTCCGTAGTCGCATTTCGCCACAGTTTTCTGACTCTCCCGTTGCAAGACTCCCCATTCTGTAGGCGCAACAGAGCGAGACCGAGATCTCCATTGCCGAACATCCTGTTAATCCTTCTCTATTCGGAGCTGCGCGTATTGTCCGATTGGCATAGAGGTTGCTGATTCACACCCCAGGGGTTATGAAAGGGACTGCCAAAAATATTGGACACATCGAATATGAATTACCGAGAACGTACGGGAGTGTATGCGATCGACGAATCCATAACGAAGAGACTGTCTCAAACCCAATAGAAGAGCGACTCTGAGACAAAGAAGGTGAATCTTCGCGATCCGCGGCAGAAGATGTGCGGGTTTCAGCAGCTAGGCTGTTCGATCGGGCGAACGAATTGTAGCCGTTCAACACTACGGAGGAGGTTGTCATGACCACGTTATCGAGACCGGGTGTTCCTGTCGGGGGGTTCAAGACTGTCGGACAAATTCATGCGACGAACGACCTTGTATTTCAACGAAACCAGAATGCGATGGGAGTGGCTGTCGAATTACTGTCTACGCACACGCCGGGAGCGCCGGTGGTGGACGAACGGGGCGAGTTCATCGGTTTTGTCAGCGAGTTCGACATCCTTCGCGCACTTGAGGCGAAGAAGGATTTGAACCGGTTGACGGCAGGTGATGTCATGGCCAAGGACCATATCTCGGTCACGGAGGACACCAGCATCGACGAGGCCGTGAAGATTATGGAAGAGAAACGACTCCTCAACCTGCCGGTCAAAGTGAATGGCACGGTGGCTTATTCGATCACGCGGCACGATCTGCTGCGGGCCTGGATCGGCCTCGGAGTCGATATCGAATCCAATATCGCCCCGTGAGGTGTGTCCGTGCGGGAAGCACTGAGGCCTTCCTACTCGCATGTCCAATGCGCGACACCGTTCTGCGTCGCTGGTTCGGCTCTCTGCAATAGACGATCAAAGGAGCGAGGTGATGAAGACGACGAGTATATTTCCGGTGATAGTCGCCGTGATTTCTTTTGCCATTCCCGCCGGAGCCGCCGAACGGCACATGATGCAGCAGTTGGTGCCGGCCGACAAACTAGCCGAAGCGCGCGCACTCACGAGCCCGTTGCCGAGTTCCCCGGAGACCGTCGAGCAAGGCAAAGCGCTCTATAACGGCAAGGGCGCCTGCTTCAACTGTCATGGGAAAGACGGAGGCGGCAATGGGCCGCTGGCCGCCCAGTTGAATCCATCGCCCCGTAATTTCCAGCACCATGGATTCTGGCGCCATCGCACTGAAGGCGAAGTCTTCTGGGTGATCAAGAACGGATCGGTCGGTACCAGCATGGTTGGATTCGGCGAGCAACTGACGGATAAAGAAATCTGGAGCATCATCCAATACATACATACGTTTGGTGGTGAGCATGGGCCTGGCATGATGGGCCATGGAGAAGGCATGGGACCCATGATGGGATCAGGCGGCGGTATGGGCGGCATGGAACGCGGCGGACCGAGAGGTGGGATGGGCGGTTGTGAGGGCGAAGCATGTGGTCGGTAACCGGGGACGGGAACAAAAAAACACGAGGCGAAACAGAGGAATCCCTCATGGCTCGGCCCCCGTGCGAAAACATAAGACGCTCTGTGATGGCCTCGATGTTCAGAACTTGAGGACGGATCAGGGATGAACAGGATAAGAGCCTTCGGGGAACGCATGGTCTTGGTTGCGATCGTGATGCTCCTCGCAGGGTGCAGCCTGCCAGCTCTTCCAGACGCAGGCAAGATCTATGTAGACCGATGGGCCGAGATCAAGGGCAGCGACAAGGATGTGAGCGAAATTCTGGCCGCCTTCAACAGGGCGGAGGAAGCGCTTCACGCCCGTGATCTGGACGGCCTGATGGCCCTATATTCCGAGCAGTATCGCTACCACGGATTGTCGAAGAGTGATCTCAGAAAGATTTGGGAGGAGATGTTTGCGAGCTACGACAACCTGGCCAGCACCCACACGTTTTCACGCATTCATGTTGGCGGATCAGCCAAGCAGCCCACCGCAGATATTTCCTGTACCGGCAGCTTGTGGGGATCGTCGAAAGAAACAGGAAATCGAGTGTTTCTCGACAGCTGGTGGTACGAAATTCACCACGTAGTCTATGAGGATGGAGCCTGGCGCATTCGCGGCCACGCGGGTGAGGATACCAAGGTGTTACCGTTCGGCACATCCCCTCATCCGTTTTTCTGAGTGACCTCGGTCTATCTCCAGCACGGTACCAAGCGCGGGGCTGGCAGGATGGCTTTGACCTCGACGACTGGCTTGAGGCGGAGCAGGAAGTCTTGAGCCAAGTCCCGCCGATCTAGAGCAGGAGACAGAATGAACAACCCCGTTCAAATAGTAACGAGTTTGGACGGCTTCACACGGGAGGTGATCATCATGATGAAGAGACAGTGGATTGTTGTATTGGCTGGAGCGGCCTGTCTGGTCGCGGCATCGTTTCTCTCCGGTCTCGCCGACGAGGGCCACGGGAACATGATGCACGGCCACATGCAGGGCGGTCACGATCAGGGCGAACAAGATGAGCACGGCGCATACTATCTGCAGCATCTGCTGAAGCATGGGAAAGAGATCGGCCTGAGCCCGGAACAGATCAGCAAGCTCAAAGCCATGCAGCTGGACTTCAATCGCACCCAAGCGAGAACAGAGGCCGATATCAAGATTGCCAAACTTGAATTGCAGGCGATTTTGGAAGATGAAAAAGCCGAATTCTCGACGATCCAAGCGAAGGTGGATCAGCTGAAAAAAGCTGAAGGGGCGCTCCTGCTCGCGGCCATCAAGGGCAAACGTGACGCGATGGCGATGTTGACTCCGGACCAGCGGGCAAAGGACCGTGCCCAACTTGAAAAGATGAAGAGCGGGGGAGAGGGCCAGCATCGTGGCGGCATGGGGCATGGTGCGATGGGTGGCAGCGGGCATGGAGGACAGGGCGGTGGCGATCACGCGGGTGGGGAGCAGGCCGGAGGACAGCACCAACATTAAATGTGTGCATGGCATAGGCCTATGAGGCGCTGACATGATGACGAGGAACAGACTTCGTTTTATGAGAGCACTGGCAGGAAGTGGTGCAGTGCTTGTGATAGTGACCAGTGTAGCCTATGCCGATCAGATCGCGCTTGAACAGGAGGCTTCAGCAGTGGCCGAGACCCTCCTGGAAGAATTGGGTGAGGCCATGACGCGGGAGATGACCAAGGGAGGCCCGACCGAGGCGATTGTGGTCTGCACAAGGCTGGCATCGGAAGTGGCCGGCCGGTTGTCTCGGGAGCATGGCTGGCGGGTAACACGCGTGGGGACGCGTGTGCGCAATTCCTTGCTCGGGATGCCGGATGCCTGGGAGCAGCGGGTGCTGGCTGAATTTACCGAGCGCGCTGCGAAAGGAAAAGCGTTCACGGACATGACCCATCACGAAGTCGTAACAGAACCGGCCGGTCAGTACTTCCGGTTCATGAAGCCGATTGTGGTTCAGCCAAAATGTCTCTTCTGTCATGGGTCGAGTGAGCAGATTCCGGTGTCGATTCGAACCATGCTGAAGAAGGAGTATCCTTTTGATCGGGCCATCGGATACAAGGCAGGAGAGCTTCGTGGCGCGGTGAGTATCAAGCAGCCGCTCGACGATGCTCACGGCGGGCTGTTCGGCGGGCGAGACCGGTGAGTCAATCGGCCTTCCCCTGGATTCTCGGTTTTGCCCTTCTCGGCAGCGTCGGGGCAATCGGCGTGGCTGCCTTGTTTCTGTTGTTTCCCAAAAGGGTTCGCGAGCGATTGGTCCCGTTTCTTGTGAGTTATGCGACCGGGACGCTGCTCGGAGCGTCCCTCTTGGGGTTGCTGCCGGAGGCGATTGAGCAAGGCGGTCTGCTACCGGGTCTCGGGAGCGTGCTCGCGGGGCTGATCGCGTTTTTCGTCCTCGAGCGATTCTTGATCTGGCGGCATTGTCACCATGAGGGGCCCTGTGAAGTGCATGGGGCAGCGGGGCAGCTGATCTTGGTGGGAGATGCCTTGCATAACTTCGTGGACGGAGCCGTCATCGCTGCGGCATTTTTGTCCTCGGTTCCGCTCGGTATCGCCACAGGCATCGCCGTCATCGCGCATGAGTTGCCACAAGAAGTGGGCGACTTTTCCATCCTGCTCGATAGCGGGTTTTCTTCTCGACGGGCCCTGACGTGGAATCTCGTATCCGGCAGCACGACGATACCCGGCGCTCTCCTCGCCTATGTGGGGTTGCAGCAACTGCCGCAGTTCAACGCCACAATTCTGGCCTTGTCGGCGGCAAGTTTTCTGTACATCGGACTTGCCGATCTCGTTCCTGGTCTTCACCGGCGAATCGGGGCTGAAACAGGGCTCGGGCAATTGTTTCTGATCCTAGCCGGAGTCGGAACGATTCTACTGCTGCGCATGCACCAAAACTAAGCCAAACAGGAGGAGTAACGACATGGGCGCACGCATGATACCGGCCAATTTTCATTCGCTGAAGTCTCGTTCAAAGACCGATATGGAGCTGCTGTTAGCGATCAAACAGGGAGTACTCTTCAGCCCGATGCACGGGTGGGAGGTCGGTTATCGGAGCGGGAAATGTTGGATGTACGACGCTCTATCCGCACATTGGCTTCCTTTAATCCCATCAACTAAGTTCGCGAGGCCCTTGAAGGGCGGTTCATTACCGTGATCGAAAAGACCTGTCGCCTTTTGCGACAGTAATCCTTTCTCTTAAGACCTGGAACGCCCCAGGGGCGTGTCTCCCCTCTTCATGAGTTTCCTTAAGGCCTCGCCAAATCACAGTAATCGGTGATTTCCTGGTCCTCCAATTCTGGCACGGCCTTCGCTTTTCAATCGAAGAGAACCCTTTGTATTCAAGGAGGAATCGCTATGGACAGTCGAGAAATGAAAGGTTCGGGACAGGCCGTTGCACTCGCATTCATAGGAGGGGCCGTGGCGGGAGTGGTAGCAGGTCTTCTTCTCGCTCCGAAGTCGGGCGAAGAATCGCGTCGGGCGTTGAAAGGATATGCCAGGAAGGCCGAGGAAGAATTCCTGGAGAAGGCGAAGGAGGCGCGAGCCGCCCTTGATGAGGCCATCGAGCGTGGCAAGCATTTCATCGCAGAGAAAACGGCGGATGCCGAAGCGGCGGTCAAGATTGGACGAGAGACCATGAAGGAAAAAATGGATAAATGTTGTAGCTGACGTTGCCGCCGTCAGGGAGGATAATTGCAATGCTACTGGTCGAGGGTATTCGGAAGAAGCTGTTAGCCCAGCGGCGTGACCTGTTTCGTCAGGCTGCTCAGACAGAAGAGGAACTGCTCTGGTTCCAAAGCGATATCGAAAGCGAAGTGGAGGAGCGGGGGCAGGAGGAGACCATGGTTCGGTTGCTTGATCGTCTGGATGGGCGAGCGAAGGCCGAGATCGAGGCGATCGACCGGGCACTCTTCAAGCTGGGGACAGAGCAGTACGGCCAATGTGAGCGATGCGGAAAGGCCATTCCCCAGTCCAGGCTGGAGGTAGTCCCTGCGGCGGCCACCTGTGTGGCTTGCGAACAGGCGGGGGAGAACCAGGCGGCGCTGAGGAAATAATTGATGCAAGCGGTCCGCTTTCATGGCCGTGGGGGGCAAGGCGCGAAGACTGCCAGCCGTATACTGGGAACGGCTGCGTTCCTCGAAGGGTTTGTGGCGCAGGACTCGCCGATTTATGGAGCCGAGCGGCGCGGCGCGCCGGTGGCCGCTTTTACGCGGATTGCCAAGGAGCCGATTCGCGAGCGTGGCCTCATCGCCCGTCCCGATCTTGTTGTCATCGCCGATGCGTCGCTCATCAACGATCCTGCCGCCCGTGTGCTGGACGGAATCGATGAACGCACGGTGGTCTTCGTCAATTCACCACTGACAGCGGAACAATTAGGCGCTCAGACCTCGCTTGCCGGTCGCCTGACCACGATGGATCTGACCGACATCGCTCTGCGACAGTTTGGAAAGCGCGGCGCGATCAGCGCGTTGCTTGGCGCCGTCGCCGGACGACTCGTTGGACTCCGTCAGGAGTCGATCCGCGAAGCGATTGCGCGGGAGCTTGCTGACCTCGGACTTGCGCCGTCGATGATTGAGCGCAATCAAGCGGTCGCACTTCAGTGCTATGATGCCGTCCGCACGGTTCCCGTGGTAGCAGGCGCGCCGCAGCCGATCGCACCGGCGCAGCTTCAAACGCCGACGTACGAGCCTCCAACTAAAGGAACCGCCAGGATCAGCGCCGCAGCGAATTCGGTTCTGCGTGAAACCGGCGGCTGGCGAACCTTCCGGCCGGTGCTGGTGCCCGACAAGTGCAATGGCTGCTGGCTCTGTTTCGCCTATTGCCCCGAGGGGGTCATTTCAATGAACAAAGACGACAGGCCTGTGATTGATTACGCCCATTGCAAGGGATGCCAGATCTGCGTCCATGAATGCCCGACCGAGGCATTGGTGGCAGAGCGGGAGAAGGAAGGAGCGGTGGCATGGCAGGCGAAATGATGACGGGCAATCTCGCGGCGGCGTGGGGCGCCAGACTCGCGGATGTGGACTACGTCCCGGCGTTTCCAATCACGCCGCAGACGGAAATCGTGGAAGCGTTGGCCAAATGGTGCGAGAGCGGTGCGATGGCAGCGCGGTTTGTGACCATGGATTCCGAGCATTCCATGATGACGGCGGCCGGAGCTGCCGCGGCCACGGGAGCCCGGGTCTTTACCGCGACATCCAGTCAAGGACTGTTGTATGCGATGGAAGTGCTCTATTCGGTCTCCGGCTGGCGCACGCCGCTCGTGCTCGTCAACGTTTCACGGGCGCTGGCTGCGCCAATTACGCTCGAGCCGGATCACAACGACGTACTGGCCGCGAGAGACTGCGGTTTTCTTCAGATCCACGCTGAGACATGCCAGGAGGTGCTGGATTCCATTCTTATGGCCTATCGGATCGCGGAGGATGAGCGGGTGATGTTGCCGGTCATCGTCAATCTGGACGGTTTCTATCTTTCGTTTACCCGTGAGCCGGTGATCATGCCGGATCCGGAGCAGGTCAAGCTGTTCCTGCCGCCGTTTCGCCCTGCTCACTTGGGTTTCAGAGCCTCGGCGCCGCATGCGCTCGGCGTGGCGGTTCTCGGCGGGACGCCATACTCGTATTTCCGTCATCAAATGCATCTGGCTGCCATGAACGCCTTGGAGGTGCATCGGGAAGCAGCTGCGGCGTTCGAGCAGCTGTTCGGACGCCGATACGATCTGGTCGAGGGCTATCGGCTTCAAGATGCGGAAGATGTGCTCGTCATGACCAACGCGTTTGCAAGCAAGGGCAAAGCCGCAGTCGATGCGGCCAGGGCGGAGGGCAAGCGAGTGGGGTTGCTGCGGCTACGCATGATCCGGCCATGGCCTGCGGACGCCATCCGTCATGCGCTACAAGGCCGCCGGGCTGTGGCAGTCCTGGATCAGAATCTGTCCCCTGGTCAAGGCGGCATTCTCTTTCAAGAAATTGCAGCTTCTCTTTACCATGAAGCGTTGCGCCCTCGGGCGCTCTGTTCCTTCATCGGAGGCCTGGGAGGAAAAAATCTCTCGGAAGGTGAGCTTCGGCTGGTCTTCGACCAGACGGCAGAAGCGGGAATCCGCGGGGAAGGGATCGGACCGGTCCTTCTGTACACAGAAGCCGAGCACCGTGAGATGGTGCAACTCCAAGTTTTGGCAGGTGGTCTCAACGGCTGATGGCCGATAAAGGGAGTTTGGGGCCATCTGTTATACGCCGTACGCGACAGGCTCTTTCAGGAGTGCACATGACCTGGCAACGCGAGACATTCAAGAAGATCAAACAGATTCCCCCGGAAGAGCACGTGTTTCCCGGAACAGCCCTCTGTGCCGGTTGCGGCGGACTCGAATCCTTGCGGCTGGCCGCGAAGGTATTGGGCGACGATGTCATTTACGTCAATGCCGCCGGTTGCTTTACGATGCTGGCGGCTTATCCGTTCACGCCATTCAAGGGCTCGTGGCTCTACACCACCATGGGATCTGCGCCAGCAGGCGCACAAGGTGTGCGCGATGCATTGGATGTGTTGATCGCCAAAGGACGGTTGCCGGAGCGCGAGAATCTGAAAGTCGTAGTGCTGGGAGGAGACGGCTCGACCTATGACATGGCCCTCTCTTCGACATCCGGGGCCGTCACAAGGAAGTTGGATTTCTACTATTTTTGCTACGACAATGAAGCCTACGGCAATACCGGCGCGCAGCTCTCTCCCGCAACACCCTACGGCGCACGGACGACCACCTCGCCCTGCAGCCTGCAGCACCCTGCCGGCACCACGCAGGAGAAAAAAGACATCTTTGAGATTTGGCGGGCGCACAAACCGCCCTATATTGCGACTGTCGCGCCGCGCTACCCACTGGATCTGGAAGAAAAATTCGCGCGGGCGGCCAAATTCACAGGACCGAAGCTGTTTCTCGCGCTCTCCGCCTGCCCCACCGGTTGGCTCTACGATCCGGGAGAGACTCCCGAGGTCGCCAAGCTGGCGGTCGAGTCCGGTCTCTGGCCCTTGAAAGAGGCGATCAACGGAGTAGTCACACACACCTACATTCCCAAGCGGAAGCCGGTGGAAGAGTACCTCAAGTTGCAGGGCCGGTTCCGACATCTGTTCGAACCAACCAGGCAGGACGAATCCATTCGACACATTCAAGAGCGGGTCGATGTGTATTGGAAGCAGGTCAACGGATAACTATCGTGTATGGAGGTGACTCATGGAAATCAAAGTGTTGTTGTGCAACTGCAAAGGGCTCTGCGATTCATTCAAAGACTCCGACATGAATAAGCTCCCGTTCGAGGTCGAATCGGACCTGGACGTCAAGTACACTGTCCTGAGTCCACAGTTGTGCGGCCAGGGGGGGAACGCCATTTTGGAAGAGGCGATGAAGGCGGCCAAGCCGGACAGCTACCTGCTCGTGGGCGCCTGCGCCCCGAAGGCCCAGGAGAAGCTCTTCAAGAAACTCATTCGCGCGACCGGCTTCAATGAGAAGCACTTCGTCCCCGTGGATATTCGGGGGACCGACAACACGGGAATCCTGGATCGTTTGCGCGAGGCCGTCGCAGGGATCCTCAAACAAGAAGAGGCCAAGCCCGTCACATTCTGAGATCTACGTATTATGGGCAGGAGTGAAGCCGGGACACCTGGCCGTAAACCAGGCGTGATGGTACTGACCGCTTGACTTCATTGACAGATGGTCGAAGCGTATTTAAAAATGCCGTTACCTTTCCGATTCGTACCTTGAGGAGAAAAAATGAATGCATCGATTATTGCTGCTGTGTTTGCCGCCACCCTGATTATCTATCAACCTGCTTGGGCACATACTGACGAATCTCTCGATGCTATGCCGTCGCCACATGGCGGGCAAGTCCGCGCGGCAGGTCCATATCATCTGGAACTCGTTGCCAAGGATGGAGAACTGGTATTGCACGTGACCGATCACATAGGTCAAGAGATTAGTACCGATGGTGGAGAGGGTAAGGCGAATATTCAACAGGGTAAGGCCGGAAGTAAAATGACAATCAAGCTGGAGCCGTCAGAACATCATATGTTGAAAGGGAGCGGCGAGTTTCAGATCAATCCGGAAACAGTGATCGTGGCGTTTATCAAATTGCCTGAAAAGGATGCGTATGCGGCCCGATTTACTCCGTTGAAGCCTAAGTCTGTCGGGGAAAAAAAGAAAGTTCGTGGCAATCATGACCATGACTCTTGACGATCATCATATGCATCATTGAGGAGGATGAGGTTGTGGCATCGTGTCGTGATCACGTTCAGAGGCATGAGTGCCTCCGCAATCCGGGCCGAAGCATCACAGGTAAGCGACTGACATGTTCCTGCTAGAGAGAGGGAAGCAGGTTTTTCTTCGAGGGGTGGCGCTGGCGGTTCTTTGTGTTGGGTTATCAGCCGCTTGCTCCGACATCGAACCGCGCCAGAGTGACCAGCGGTCCAATCCATTTCTCACTTCCGATACCAGACAGATCCTTCCTCTCTCGCCATCTGATGCGAAAGCGCACCGCGCGGTCATGCTCCAACACCTGGAAACGATCCAAGTGATTATGAACGCCCTGGTTGAAGAGGACTACGAGCTTGCACGCGGGCTCACCGAATCGCATCTTGGTTTCTTTATGCATCGACAGGCGATGGCGCAACAGCACCCGGAGCAGTTTCCTCCTGCCTATCACGATCTGGCCATGGCACACCACGAAGCCGCGGAGGAATTGGCGCGCATCATCCCCTCCAAAGATATGAAACAGATCTTGCCGCGATTCAATAACGTGCTGAAGGCCTGCGTGGCTTGTCACCTGGAGTTCAAAGTCAGAGATCATTCATAAGTGGTTACAGGAGGCATCATGAGTGAGCAAAACACCATCAGCAAATTCTTTGAAAAGGATCATGACCGGCTGGATGAGTTGTTCAAGACCTTTCAACAGTTGAAGCGGTCTGACTTTCCCAAGGCTACAGAAGCGTTCAAAGCATTCAAGGTCGGCTTGCAGCGTCATATTGTGTGGGAAGAAGATCTGCTGTTTCCGTTGTGGGAAGAGGGAACCGGCAGGTCGGAAGAAGGGCCGACTGTTGTGATGCGAGCGGAGCATCGCCAGATCGGGCAGCAGCTTGAGGCCATTCATGGCAAAGTGGCGGCGCAGAATCCCGACAGTGACCAGGAGGAACAGGCGCTGTTGGATATACTCGGTTCCCACAACAGAAAAGAAGAACGGGCACTCTATCCCGCCATCGATCAGGTGGCCGGTCTGGAAGATCGCGACACCGTTTTTCAAAATATGGAGAACATCCCGGAGGAGCGGTACAAGCTCTGTTGCGGACAGCACTGACGGGGATCAATCGGGAGGGTTGCGAGGTGACTGACTCGATGCGTAAGATTCTGAGGGGGTTCTCTCTTGCCGGCTTTCTACTAGTGGGCTGGTTGGCGATTGGGTTTACACACATGCCTGAGATGAATGCTTGGGCCGAAGCCCCACCGGCACCCAAAAGCACAAAGGCGGCAGGCGATGCCGAACGAGGCAGAGCAGTCTTCAATGGGAAGGGCGTGTGCCACTACTGCCATGGGATTGATGGGAACAAGGATCAACGGCCGCAACTCGCAGCCGACACCGCCGCGCTCATCGCGCAGCTCAACCCTCCGCCAGTCGATCTGAGAAATCAGAAGGCGCTATCCCTGAAAACTGACAAACAGCGCGCACAGGCAATCCGGGAAGGACATCCGGGAACCGGCATGTTTGCGGATACGACCATGACCAATCAAGAACTCACCGACACGCTGGCCTACCTGGCTCTCCTCAGGAGTGAAGGCTCCGCGAAAAGCAAATGATGCAGTGTTTCTGTGATGCAGGGGGAAGAAAGAAAACCGCGCCCATGCAAAACTTCTTGATCCCCCTTGCCCTCTCGGTGTTGCTCCTAGGAGCCACCATCAACGTGGACGACCATCTCGCTCGGGCGAGCGATGGTGGGCCACAGGGCGCCGATAGAAATAGTTCGAGCGGCATGGTTTCAATGCATCCCGCGGGGGACACCACACGCGGCGAGGGGCTCTACAACGCCAGTTGCGTCGTCTGTCATGGCCAACGAGCGACAGGAGGCATCGGTCCACGATTGGCGGGTAATCCCGTGCTGTCAAACGAGCAGGCATTCTGGAAGATCCTGTCCGAAGGGCGACACGTGATGCCGCCGTTAAAAGACGCCTTGACGGAGCAACAGATGGCCGATATCAAAGCCTGGTTGAAGACGCTGCCTTGATCAGCAGGGCTCTTTTCTATATACCGCCTATCCCCTTCAGATTCTCAACACGAATTCTGGCATCCACGATCCGGCAACCTTGTCCTGGCGGCAGGGCGAAGATCGGGTTTAAGTCAAGTTCGCTGATCTCGGGAATTTCTTCGACGAGGCGGGAGAGACGCAGCAGCACTTCTTCGATCGCCTCCACATCCGCTGCAGGGTGGCCTCGGTAGCCTTGTAGCAATCGATAGCCCTTAATCTCGTGCACCATCTCAGCTGCATCGCGGTCGGTGAGGGGGGTAATCCTGAACTGTACGTCGCCGAGGATTTCCACGTGAATACCTCCTAAGCCGAACGCGATCAAGGGGCCGAAGAGCGGGTCGTGGGTGACGCCGACCATCACTTCCGTGCCGCCTGACAGCATCGGCTGGACGAGCACGCCTTCCATCGCATCCAGTTTGTTTTCCTGTGCGAGCCTGGCCCGAATCGCTTCAAACGAATTCCTCACGGCTTGCTCATTAGCTAGACTCAAATGCACTCCGCCCATTTCAGTTTTGTGCAAGATCTGGTGTGACGCGAGCTTGACGGCCACGGGGAATCCCACTTCACGGGCCAATGCCACTGCCTGTTCCACGGTCTTTGCGATTCCGCCCTTTGCCACAGGGAGTTTCGCGGAGGCGAGAATGGCTCTCGTGTCCTCGACGGTCAGCCATCCGAGCCCTTCTTGAGACAGGGTCTTGGCACAGATGGCTCGAGCAGTACCGAAGTCCATATCGGTGAATTCCGGAATCATGCCGAGCGGCTGTGCCCGCCACTCTTCATACCGGCAAGCTTTGCTGAGCACGATTGCCGGATGCTCGGGCAATGGAAATGTGGGAATTTTCTCGTTCGCTGTCTGAAAGGTCCGTTCGAGGTCCCCTTCCGCCATCCAACAGATGTAGATCGGAATGTCAGTGCCACCGGCTTGTCTGGCTGTGGAAATCCCACTGAAGATCCCGTTCGCAATTCCTGCTGCGTCGCCGACCGTCACGGACATGTAGAGGACAATCAGGGCATCGACTTCTTTGGCGGCGAGGAGGGTGGAGATCGCGTTTGTATAGTGGTCCGGAGTGGCGGATGCGATCAGATCGACCGGGTTCTTCACCGAGGCGGCGGGAGGTAAGAATGCTGACAGGGCCGCGGTGGTCGCCTTGGACAGCTCGGGGACAGACAACCCGCCCGCTTCACAGGCGTCGGTGCAGAGGATCGCAGGGCCGCCGGCATTGGTGATGATGCCGACGCGCTTTCCTTTCGGCAAGGGTTGATCGGCAAGCCCTCGGGCCAGGGCGAAGAGCTCATCCAAGGTGTCTGCACGGATCACTCCGGACTGCTGAAAGAGTGTGTCCACGGCAACCTCGCTCGATGCGAGTGCGGCGGTGTGCGAGCTGGCCGCGCGCCGTCCGGCAAGACTCCGGCCTGATTTGATCGCCACGATCGGTTTGCGGCGAGCGACGCGCCGCGCAATTCTCGCAAAGCGTCGAGGATTTCCGAAGGACTCCAGATACAGGAGAATGATGTCGGTGGAAGGGTCGTCTTCCCAATATTGCAGAAGATCGTTCGTGGAGACGTCGGCTTTATTCCCCACGCTGACGAACGAGGACACTCCCAGCTGTAATCGGTGGGCCGCAGCGAGGATCGCGAGTCCCAGTGCGCCACTCTGTGAGGCCATGGCCATGCGGCCTGAGGGGGGAAAGGCCGACGTAAACGTGGCGTTGAGACGGATGGCCGGATCGGTATTCAGCAGCCCGAAGCAGTTCGGTCCGATCATGCGCATCCCCTGTTGACGGACAGTGTCCACGAGACGGTTCTGGGCCTGCTTTCCCTCTGGGCCTGATTCGGCAAAGCCAGAGGAGATCACGATCACGGAGCTGATGCCTTTGCCCGCACATTCGGTGAGGACGGGCAGCACCGCATCACGCGGCACGACAATCACCGCCAGATCGACGGCGTCGGGGATCGCGGCGACGGACGAGAAGGCGGTCAAGCCAGCAATGGTTGTTGCCTTGGGATTCACCGGATAGATGATGCCGCGAAACCGGTTGCCGGCGAGGGCTTCGACGATCCGGTAGCCGATGCTCGTGGGATCGCGGGATGCTCCGATCACGGCCACGGAACGAGGATAGAAGAACGGGCGGAGCGAGGCGGCCGTGGCGATGCGCTCGCGCAACTCCAAGCGGGTCGTCGTGCTCTCGGTCTGATGCAGCGAAAGCCCGACTTGCATGTCGCCGCCTGCATAGTGTTCATGGACCGGGTACCCGGATTCCCGGAAGACTTCTCGCATGGCCATATTGTCAGTGTGTGTGACCGCCCACAGTCTGGTAAAGCCTCGGTGTATGGCCAGCATCGCCAACCGTTCGAGCAGGATCGTTCCCAGCCCTTTCCCATGAAAATCGTCATCGACAGCCATGGCCACCTCGGCCTCGTCGCCGGTCCGCGCCCAGTAGGAGCCGGTGGCGATGATACGCGGCTGTCCAGCGATGGTCCTCGTGACCATAACGGTGACTTGCTTGGACGGGTTCGAAGAATCGCAGAGCGACGCGATAGTGTCGGCAGAGGGCGCGGTTTCAGAGAAGAATCGATGACGTCTGGATGCCGGTGACAACCGATCGATGAATCGTTGCATCATCGCCTGGTCCTCCGCACGGGTGGGGCGGAGAGATGCAGTCGTGCCATCGCGCAGGATGACCGGTCCCGATGCCAGACTCCCGGATGCCGGAGGCGGTTGGAACAAAGGTTTAATCTGCTTCATGCTCGGTTACCCACTCGACTGGCTGCGATCAATGTCATGGCGCCGTCACTCATCCCGTTTGTATTGTGCGTTGTCATGCCTGCAACGTTTCGAGGGTGTGGAGGAGAATATCCTCGGCGTCATGCTGAGGCAAGTCTTCTTCTTGAATCAGGGCGAGGACGGGCAAGGCGAGCTGCAATCGCTTCGAATCGTCCAGCACGGCACATTCCTTGTTCCTGTAGGGGCGGAAGGGTTACATCAGCCAGTCTGGTTTCACAATCATGACCGTGCTCAATCCGACCATCACGATCCCGCTGATCAGCTTGAGCCATCGGCCCTCGCGTTCCTGAAGTTTATAGTGGCTCATCGTGATGACCCCTAGTGTGAGCACGAGAACATCGTCCAGCATGTAAGCCACATTGTAGAGAGCCAGATATCCATAATAGACCCACCGCTCAAGCTGTTGCATTGTCAAAATGCGTGTGTAGAGAGCAGGCAGTCCCGCCGTGCATACCAACTCGACCGCTTGCACCAGCACGGCAAGCATCACTGTCCCTAGGAGTGCGGCGAGGATGTTCTCGGCCCGGAGGATTCGTCGCATCCTCGCATAGAGGCCGGGTTTAGCCGCTTCTGGGATTCCGAGCGAGATCCCACGCCGGAATGCCCAAAAGTCTTTGATGTTGAGCACTCCGACCAGTCCGGCAATGCTCCCCAAGATCAGTTCGGTGATGCGGGAGAGACCGATCAACAAGAACATGTTGAGCCACGCTGTCATGAACGCAAAGTACGCGATGCCCTCGACGGCAACGAACGTCCCGGCAATCAGCAACATCTTCGGCCGATTGTCCAGGCCTGCTAATAATGACAACATGAATATCAGTACCCACATGGAGCAAGGGTTAAATCCGTCCAGGAGTCCGATAACGATTGTGAACAGCGGAAGGCCCAGGCTTCCGACACGGAGCTCGCCGAACCATTTGGTCTGGATGCTCTCGACGACTGGCGGCGGTGCGGCGCCTTGCGTGTGCCGGTCGAGCCGGGCGCGAATCTCTGCTCCGGTCGTATCTGCTGAGAGGAATCCAATAATCAGCTCTGTGCCGATGAGGAAGGTTGGGACGCCAATGTTGGTGATTCCCCGTTCGGCAGCCAGCATTCCGAGCCGCTGCCGAGCAACTGAATTCTCAGCTATGTCGTGGACGACGATTCGAAGCGATGGCTGCTCACGCCGAAGTTCGCCGATAAAGACCTTCGCAGCTTCGCAATGAGGACAGCCGGCGCGAACAAAGACTTCGAGATCCGGGACTGGTTCGCCGGCTTGGACTCGAGTGCCGCTCTCCACGATGAGTAGGACAAGGCAGATGCCGATCGTGCGAACGAATTTCCATACGTTGTGATGTGAGTGGAACACAATGTCGCGCTAGCTGGTCGCGTCAAGAGAGGGTCACGTCACTCGATTGTTCGACAACTGCTCCACGCAGCCGTCGAGCGTGCCGTACTTCGGATAATCGGTTTCAGGGATCTCCACGCCAAAGGATTTGTGGATCATGATCACAAGATTGAGAAAGTCCATTGAGTCAATATCCAGCTGATCACGGAAGCTGACGCCAGGCTTCAAGGCCGTCAAGTCTGCCTCCGGCGCGATCTCGCCAAGGAGGCGAAGGACTGTCTGTCTGATTTCATCCGGCTTGAGAGGAGTGTTCATAGTTGCCCCGGTTCCTGCAACAAACGATCGACAGCTGAGAGAAAGATCCCGCCGCGGTGGCCGTCGGTCACGCGATGATCCGCAGACAGGCTTGCGGTCACAACCGGCCTCGAGACCACCTGTCCCTCGATGGCCCACGGGCGTTCCGCAACTTTTCCGAAGCCGACTAAAGCGACTTGCGGCGGATAGATCACGCCGAACACGGTTTCCACTCCCTGTTCGCCCAAGCTCGTGACCGTGATGGTCGGATCGGACAATTCCGAGCTCCGTAACGTTCCGGCACGGGCCCGCTTCACGACATCCTGGAAGCTGCTCATGAGCTCACCGAGGCTTCGCTTGTCCGTATGGTGAATGGCCGGCGCGACGAGGCCTCCTTGCCGGATGGAAATCGCCACACCAACGTGGATGTCGGGGCTCTGAACGGCGGCGTTTTCTTTCCACAACGCATTCAACTCCGGCACCTGTCGCAGCGCCAGGGCCACGGCTTTAATAAGCAAGACGCCGTATAGCAGCCGATCCGTCACCGGACGTTTGAGGTTTTCTTCTTTGAGCCACGTCATAGCCCGTCCCATGTCGATGGTGGTGCTGAGATAGTAATGGGGGATCTCCCTCTTCGATCGCGCCATGGCGGCTGCGATGGTCTGTCGCATCCTGGCCTGGCGATCGCCGGCTTCTCCGGCGAAGACAGGGGGTGCGGAGGGTTGTCGGCGTTGTGCCTGGGTGCCGCGTTGGATGTCGTCCAGCGTGATGGCACCGCCGGGACCAGTGCCTTGAACAAAGGCGGGAGCCACTCCTAATTCAGCGGCGAGCTTTCGAGCCGCGGGCGAGATGCGAAGCCGTCCCGGTTCGGTAACCGGCGCTGCAATCGACGGAGGCGCAGGGGGAAGCGATGAAACCGGCTTTTTCGGCGAGACCGTCTGCAGGGGAGCTGTGGATGCGGGAGCCTGAGCGTCCGGTTGAGCCTGAGTTCCTTCTTCCCGGATGATTGCCATGACCGTGCCGACCGGAACGCGCTCGCCGGGTTTCGCAATCAGTTGTTCGATGACCCCCGTGTGGAAAGACTCGATCTCGATCGCGGCCTTCTCGGTATCCACCTCCGCGATGATCTCGCCCTTGACCACCCGGTCGCCCAACTTCTTTTTCCATTCGACAAGAGTCCCTTCGGTCATATCTGAGCCGAGGGTGGGCATCACAAACTCAGCCATCGTCGAACCTCGCCAACTGTCAACCGTCGTGCGTCAGTCGTTTCAGGGCACATCCGAATTGTGAATGACGTATGACGAGACATCGAATATGAGAGACTGTTCCCTTACCGCCCCATAAGACTACGGGCTGACTGTACGATTTTCTCCGGCTGAGGCAGAGCCGCATCTTCCAGGTGTTTTGGATACGGGATTGGCACCTCGATGCTACAGACCCGAGCGACCGGCCCATCCAGATCATAAAACGCGCCTTCCATGATCTGTGCGGATACTTCGGCGGCAAAACTGCCGGTGCGCCATCCTTCGTCGATCACGACCGCGCGGTGCGTTTTCCGCACGGAGGTCAAGACTGTTGAGATGTCGAGTGGCCGGAGTATCCGGAGATCGACGACCTCGGCCGAGATGCCCTCCTGGGCGAGTTGGTCTGCCGCTACGAGCGTCTTCCAGAGAGATCCTCCAAACGTGATCAGCGAGATGTCTGTCCCGGTCCGTCGGACTGCCGCATGTGTCAGATCGACCGAGGGGGCGCTCTCGTCGAGTTCGCCTTCGAGCGGGTACAAATACGCATGCTCGAAGATAAAGACGGGGTCCGGTTCTTGGAGTGCCGCAAGCAGCATTCCTCGGGCGTCCGTGACGGTGGCCGGCGCGAGCACGGTGATCCCGGGGATGTGGGCATACCAGCCTTCGAGGCTATGCGAATGTTGCGCAGCCACCTGCCGACCTGCGCCGGTGGCCATCCGCACGATGAGGGGAATGCTGAACTGTCCGCCGGACATATGGCGGATCGTGGCTGCATTGTTGACGATCTGATCGAGGGCGAGCAGGCTGAAATTCACCGTCATCACTTCTACGATCGGTCTCATGCCGCCCAGAGCGGCTCCGATGCCTGCCCCGACGAAGGTGCTCTCGGACAGTGGAGTATCCCGTATGCGCTCCGGCCCGAACTCATCCAGAAAGCCCTTGCTGCACGCATAGGTTCCGCCGTACTTGCCGACGTCCTCGCCCATCAGAAAGACGCGTGGATTGCGCTGGAGTGCCTCACGCAATCCTGCGCGAACGGCTTCACGGTAGGTTATCTTTACCATCTAGTCCCTCTCGTCTCGCATCTCTAGCCTGCCGGCTTCGCCGGCGTAGACACGTCCTTCGTAAGATCCTCCAGAGGTTCCCACGAGCCACTTTCGGCGAGCGACACGGCTTCCGCAATCTCGGCCGCGATGGCGGTTTCCATGTTGTCGAGGTCGGCATCAGCCAAGTACCCTTCGGCGCGGAGCTGCTGCTGAAAGAGGACGATAGGGTCACGCTGCTTCCATTGGGAGACCTCGTCCTTCGTGCGATACAGCTCCGCATCGTACATCGAGTGTGCACGAAACCGGTAGGTCCGGTACTCAAGAAGATACGGCCCGTTACCAGCGCGAACGAAATCGACGGCTTTCCTCGTGGCTGATTCCACCGCGAGGACGTCCATCCCGTTCACGGCTTCGGCCGGAATGGCATAGGCGTCGGCCTTGCGGGCGATGTCGGTCTGCGATTGGTGCCGTCCGAGCGCGGTTCCCATTGCATAGAGATTGTTTTCGCAGAGGAACAGCACCGGGAGCCTCCAGAGCGCGGCGAGATTGAGGGACTCGTGAAACTCTCCTTCGGCCACAGCGCCATCGCCGAAGAAGCACGCGGTCACTCGACGGCGTTGCTGCATTGTGTCGGCCAGCGCAAGTCCCACTGCGACCGGCAGCCCCCCGCCGACAATCGCCAGGCCTCCATAGAAGCGGCGCGCGGCGTCGAAGAAATGCATGGACCCCCCGCGCCCCCGCGCGCAGCCGTTTGCTTTCCCATAAAGTTCCGCCATGAGCGGTCCCATCGGGGTGCCCCGTATCAGCGCGTGGCCGTGCTCTCGATAGGTGCCGACAATCGCATCCTCCGATGTGAAACATGGCATGGCGCCGACTGCGACCGCCTCCTCACCGATGTAGAGATGGAGGAAGCCACGGATCTTGCCCCCGCTATATAGTTCTGCGCACTTCTCCTCAAACCGTCGGATGCGGAGCATCTGGCGGAGTAGCTCTGACCCGTGAGCGCGATCAATACCGTTTTTCATCTTGGTCTCGCGATCTCCTGATGGCCTCTTGCCTCGTACCCACCCCTAGTTTGATTCCAGGGTCGACGTATCCCCTTCCGGCAAACCCAGTTCACGCGCCTTGAGCAATCGCCGCATGATTTTCCCGCTCCTCGTTTTAGGCAGGGTCGGGAGAAACGCGATTTCCTTCGGGGCCACGGCGGCACCAAGTCGTGCGCGCGCAAAGCCGAGCAATTCACGACGCAACTCGTCGCTGGGCTCATAGCCATCCTTGAGCGACACGAAGGCTTTGACCACCTCCATGGCGACGGGATCCGGCTTTCCAATCACACCGGCCTCGGCGACCGCCTTGTGCTCGATCAACACGCTCTCCACCTCGAACGGACCAATCAAGTGGCCGGAGGTCTTGATCACATCGTCTGTTCTGCCGACGAACCAGAAGTAACCGTCTTCATCCTTCTTGGCCAGATCGCCGGTGAGGTACCAGCCTCCGGCAAAGCACTTCTGATAACGCTCCTGTTCGTTCCAATAGCCGCGGAACATCGATGGCCAGCCGGGACGCAGGGCCAGTTCTCCCTGTTCGCCGGGTTTCTCGATCACGTCGACAGTGCCGGTCTCCGTTTTGTGCACGATAGCGGCTTCAATACCGGGCAGCGGGCGTCCCATTGAACCGGGTCGAATGTTCATGGCGGCATAATTGGCGATCATGATGCCGCCGGTCTCGGTCTGCCACCAATTGTCGTGGAACGGCTGGCCAAACGCCTCTTGTCCCCACACGACGGCTTCAGGGTTGAGAGGCTCGCCGACGCTCGCGAGAAAACGAAGATGCTGGAGATCGTATTTTCTGGCGAACTCCGCGCCGCCTTTCATCATCATGCGAATGGCGGTGGGAGCCGTGTACCACACCGTGACGCGTTCCTCCTGCAAGATGCGATACCAGCGTTGGGCATCGAAGTCCCCCTCATCCACGATGCTGGTAATGCCGTTCGTCAGGGGCGCGATGATTCCGTAAGACGTTCCGGTGACCCAACCGGGATCTGCCGTGCACCAAAACACGTCATCTTTGTGAAAATCCAGTGCGTATTTTCCGGTCATGTGGTGAGCGACCACTGCCTGATGGACATGAACAGCTCCTTTGGGGGTGCCGGTCGTGCCGCTCGTAAAGTGGAGCAGTGCTATGTCTTCCGGATCTGTGGGCTCAATAGCAAAGGAGGGACTGGCCTGTTGCATGAGGGCTGTCAGGTCCTGTGTGCCAGCGATGGCGGTGGGATGTCGGTCCTCTCCGATGAGCAGGATCTGTTCAAGGCTCGGGATCGCCGCACGGATAGCGGCTACTTTTCGTTGATAGAGTGAGGTGGTGGTTACGAGAATTTTCGCCTGGCCGATACTGAGTCGTGCCCGGATCGGTTCGGGTCCGAAGGCAGAAAACAGAGGGCAGAACACGCTGCGATTCTTGAAGGTCCCAAGCGCGGCGATGTAGAGCTCCGGAATACGTCCCGCCAGGACAAACACACGATCGCCTTTGCCGACGCCCAATTGCTGAAGCACATTGGCAAACCGACTTGTCAGCTCGTTGAGCCGGCTGTACGAGTAGTCCTCGATGGCTCCGTTCTTCCCCAACCATCTGATCGCCAGATGTGCCGCACGCGCTCCGTTGGCATGGCGATCGACGGCTTCGTGTGCGATGTTGAGGCCTTGATGACGAGGGAGCCCCTCCAGGTCCTGTCGGGCCTGTTCCCATGTGAAGTGCTCACGGACGCTCCCATAGTCGTGGAGATTCGGAACGGGCTCCCATTCCCGGCGGGATTTAATGATCGTGGTCCAAGGCACAGACGAGCCCTCCTCAGCAGAGTTCTGCAAACCATAGACCATTGAGGCGGGGATAGAAAATGAGGGATCTGCTTGCGAATCCGTGTCTCCGAACAATGAGCCGGACCCGAGGGTTCACCTCGGCTGTAGCGGAAGTCGTCAGGTCTATCTGATGCCAGTGGAGAATCGCGCCAATTCCACTGCGACTGCCTTCAGCATGGGGGACGGCTCGACGGAACGAAGAGTCTGTACGCGATCATGGCCCTGCCGCCGGAAAGCCCGTCAACTGAGCGGGTCGAACGGCGCCATCATCCGCACATAGGCCAGCACATCCATCACTTGCTGATCGGTCAGCTTCCCCCGGAAGCCATGCATGGGAGTGAAGGCTGCTCCGTGCGAGATCGTGATCAAGAGCTCCCAATCGGTTTTTGAGCGTGAGGTGATGGACTGGAGGTTCGTAGGGCGTACGATCAGATACTCTCCCTCCGGCCCGGCCCCATCTAACTTCTCGCCGTGACAACGCAGGCAATTCTTTTCATACACCACTTGGCCTGCTTGCGGGTTCCCGCGCACGGCTTGTGCGGCGACCCATGAGCTGTATCCCACCACCAGTAACAGTACGCTCAGTATCACTCGAATGTTCATAATCCTGCATCCTTCCATGAACGAATTGTTGAGGACGTCGATGACACGGGCATCGGGCGGTCAGCGCACCACGAGTACGGAGCGGTCGGCTCGATGCACGATTCCGTGCGACACGCTGCCCAGCAAGAATCGACCGAGCCCCTTCCGTCCATGGGAGCCGACCACCAAGAGGTCGTGGCTCGTTCCCACTTCGCACACAGTAGCCACGGGATCGCCCGTGCGGACCATGGTAGACACTCTGAAGTGCGGGCTCGCCAACGCCTGGGCCGTGTCGTTCACGACCTGTTCAGCATGCCGCTTACGTTGCTCAGACCAGCCTTCGAGTCCCACCATGACTTGCGGGTCGATCATGTGGAGCGAAGGGACGACTGAGAGGATGGTGACCGCGACGGGGTTCTTGAAGGGGTGCGACGTCAGCCACGTGCGCAGACGGATCGCATCCTCGAGGCCTTCCACCGCCATGAGGACGCTGGCGACGGGGCGAGCTTTCCCTTTCACGATCAAGGTCGGCACCGTGGCATGGAGCAGGATACGGTGCGAAATGCTGCCGGCAAACACTTCCGTCACCCGGCTGTGATCGTGCGTGCCTATTGCGATGAGGTCGGCCTTGACCGCAGCGGCGCTGTCAAGAATGAAGGCAGCCGGGTGCTGGACTTCGCACATCGTTCGGATGGAGGGAATGTCAGCAGGCAGCAGGGTGCGGCATCGTTCAACGGCCTGGCGACCGGCATCGATCAAGGCCTGGCGGAACTCGTCGTAGCCTTGCAGATTGACCGCCCCAGCCACGATAGGAGACTGGAGCATGCCCAGATCTACGCCATGTACGAGCACGACGTCGTCCGGGCGGTAGAGCAATCCGATCTGTTCCACGGCGGCAAAGGCGTCGTCCGACCAATCCACGCCGGCTACGATTCTCATTGCTGCCTCCCATTCAGAATAACGGGTGCGGTGTCGTGCCGAACGGCAAGACCCGTGGCGTTTCGCCGACATTTCCGCGAATGCGCCAGACGCCGCCCTCAAGCGTCAGAAAATGGATTTCTTCATACCAGCTGTCGATCGGCACCCGGAGGCCGCTGGTCTTCGAGATGCCCGACAAGCTCCCCGTGCAGGTGACTTCGATGATGGCGTTGGCGCCCGATCCCACCTTGACGATCTTCGAAAAGAAATGGGCACTGACCCAGGTCACGGTATTCCTCGAACAGATCGTGACCAGATCTTCCGGACATCCGCCTGTTTCAACCCATGATAGTTGTACTGTGTTGCATAGAGCGCCATGACGCCGTCTAGATCTTCCGCAGCGATAGCCGCATCAGCCTTGTGAAACGCATCCATGATCTGGTTGACAGTGGTCTGGTCCACCTCCACGACCGCGCCCTGCTGGAATGGTCGCCGCTTGCCTGTACCGTCGTTCCGGTCACCAGGCTGAGCGCCGCTACAGCGACAAGCATCCATCGACCGGGAGAGCACCACATCGGACGTGCTGTGGCTACAGTCGGCATGAGGGCGGTCATCGGTCCACCGTCGGCCATGCAGTGATCACGACCTGTGATCGTACCGGATAGACTCCTAGGGTTGGCATTCATATTCTTCTCCTCAACGCTTGAGACCAGGGTTCAGCGGGTCCAGGTGACCCGTACGAATTGTTCATCCTGGTCGTAATGCAACTCCAGTTCCCCGTGGTAGGCATGTTTCAGCTCCTCGCCGATTCGCCGGGGCAGATGGGTATCGGTCGTCGAAATGACCAGGCCCTCAGGCTGTGATTCGATCGCCATGATTCGGGAGAGCGGGTGTTCCTTTTTCTCCTTCTCCTCCGTGTTTTTGACGACACCGATCAGCTGCTCATGCTGGATATCCTTGAAGGTCCCTCTAATCGTGACGAGGCCCTTGGGGTATGTATCGTGGATCCGATGACAAGCCGGACAGAGAGTCTCGTGCGCACCTGAGGGTCTCGCTTCCCAGGTCCACCGCCCTTTGTGGAAGACTGCCCCGCATGTTGGACAGACAGTGGGCTCCTTGAGTTTCCCCTGCAGTTTATAGGTGTCGTGTTCGTATTCCTGATACGTTTGGTCTCTACGAGTTCCCAACCCTGACGGGATCTTGGAATGTGTGGACATGTTCCGGTGCACCTCCGTGGCTGACAAGACCTCTTACGAGGCTGGTGAAGAGGGCGTGCGTTCGAGCATCGCCTCCTCGGCCAGATTTAGGTACTCCACTACATCGCGATCCTCGACTTGCGTGAAGTCCACGAAGAAATTTCCCACAGCCTCGAACGGGTCCGGCGTCATGAGCACGACCAACTCGTCTACATGTGCTCGGACCTCACGGATTGTCGATGGGGGTCCGACCGGAATCACTCCCACCAGACGGTGAGGCTGCAAATTGCGAATGGCAAGTGCCGAGGCCATGAACGTCGAGCCTGTGGCGATGCCGTCGTCAACCAAGAGCACGGTGCGGCCCGTCAGATTCGGGAGCTGCCGCCCCTGCCGGTACAGGTCGCTGCGCCTGACGATCTCTTTCTCCTGGACATGAATCAATCGGTCCAGCTCAAATCGGGATAACCCAAAGGAACTGACCGCCTCTTGATTCAGATAGCGCGATCCCGTCTCGGCCACCGCTCCAATCGCATACTCGAGATTGCCGGGCGCACCGATCTTTCGCGTAATAAACACATCCAGCGGGAGATGGAGGGCGAGGCTGAGTTGGTAGCCCACTGCCACTCCGCCTCGGGGAAGGGCCAGAATGAGACCCCGAGGGTCGTTACGATACTGCAACAACTCAGCGGCAAGCTGTCGGCCCGCTTCTTCACGGTTCCTGAAAACCACTGACACTCCTTCTTTCTCTCCCTGCCGTCGATCTCACTGCGGGAGCTGCCCGATAAGTCCGCTCGTGACACCGACGCCGATCAGAAACATGGCGAGCAGAACCAGAAGGGCGATCAGCCACCACAAGTGACGAAGAGGTCCAGTGGTCGCGCGATGCCCATGAGTATCCCACGGAACCTCAAGATAGGGGGGATGGCGGAACATCGCACACCTCCTTCAGTCACTCTCAGGATACCTTCACCTCGATCGATTTCGGCTTCGCCTTCTCCGACTTGGGCAGGCGTACTCTCAACACCCCGTCTTTGTATTCCGCGCTGACCTTGCTGCCGTCGGCATCTTCCGGCAACGTGAAGCTTCGCATAAAGCTCCCGTAAGCCCGCTCGACACGGTGATATTTCTTCCCTTTTTCCTCTTTCTCATACTTCCGCTCGCCGGAGATGCTCATGACGTCGTCCTGGACTGTCAGTTTGACGTCTTCTTTCTTCACTTCCGGCAGATCCGCCTTGATGAGATATTCCTTGTCGTCCTCTGTAATGTCGACGAGCGGCGACCATTCGGCGACGGTCATGGCTTCCTTCCCGGCCTCCGTCCGAACAGCGGGGCGACCCAAATAGGTCGAGAGGCGCTGCTCCATATCCTCCAAATCTTTGAATGGATTCCATCGCGTCATCCGGTTCCCAACGTGTTAAAGCAGACATACGATAACCTCCTTGTGATTAAGATGGGAGTGAGCGTCGATCTGGCCGACCGTCCTGCCGATGCGGGAAGGTCACTGTATACATGCCACGGCCCCGGGCCTGAGCATGATCTCGCCGCGTCGGCTCAAACGGTCCACAGCGAGAAATACTTGGTTCCACGTGAGATTGGCGCATTGACGCGTGACGTCTTCGAGGTCGCAGGTATGGGTTTTGTGCAGCACGTCGATCACTTGATCCTCGACGGTCGTATGTAGTGCCATGCGCCACCTCTGGGGAAACAGGATGAACTGCTGCAAGAAGAGGAGTGCATTGTCGGTGCCACAGGATCGTGGCGTCGAATTGTAGAGGGAGAAGTTCGGCAGCACAGGGACTTACGGACTTAGAGCATGAGAGAAAGAGCTACGCCATCCAGCAGGTTGAGGAGTTTTGGGTCAGTGACAAGTCAGGCGACTGTTGCCAAATACCTCAGCGAATCTAGAAGTACCGTTTCTTGTGCGAGAAGCTTGATGGTCACAGAAACTGGTGGGGAGAGGGACTACGTTTCGTTGGATTCCCGTTGGAGGTGCGGATCGGGAATGACGCTCCCACATTCAACACAGTGCACCTTGCCGGCCTTGTGTTCCTCCTCCGAGACGCAATCGGAGATCAGGCGACTGTGTCGTACAGGTAGCGGGCGGGCTCATTGGGAAAGTCTGTGGGGACTGGTCCTGATTTTTCGAGGTTCACGGTGCACCTCCGTGATGCAAGTAGGTATCGCTAGTAGATGTCCGCTATCGTAATAGTCTTGTATCCCCAATACAAGACACAAGATGGTAGTGGGTCACTTTTCATTCAGCCATGTCCTCGCATGTAAATTTCAAAGTGGGACGTAAAGACCATGGGCTCAATTGAAAGATGTTCACCATTGACCACTTTTTGTTTGGCAGACAATGCTGACTTCGCTGTTTCAAATCGGCCCACTGCCCACAAGATGTGAGAGGGTGGGCGGTCCGTCCCCTGATATGGAGTGTGAGGCGATAATTAGCGTAATTACATAGGCCGTCACGGGCTCGTTGATTTTGAGGGGGGAATGATTATTCAAGAATTGAAGGAGGTGGATAGAGTTCAGAGAGGTCAGCAGCCTGGTTCGAATGTGACTCGCCCTTGTGCAGCCAGCGTGCGAAGGGTGCCGCTCTTGCTTCAGCGGCGGGGTGATGGTTCAAGGGACGCGTTCTCGATGTCGGTGCCACTAGGCACGACCGTAAATGCGAGTCTGAGCGAAGATTGAGGCGCGGGGCAATCGGCCTTGAGCGACTGAAGGATTGCTGAACGTCACCTTGTTCGGATGGCAGCTTCGGTGTACCACACAAGGGCGAGCCGTTTTTGGCAGGATGCTGAAAACCAGCCCGCCAGCTTCGTTCTCGCATCGTTCAGACCCTCAACGGGGACCCAGTCGCCTCAGCTACTCGGCGGCGCGCACAGACGTGGTGCTCCTTATTCGTCGCACCGTGCGCCCCTGAGGGTACGCCTCGGCTCTTCACTCGCTGCTGGCCTTGCTGGCCGGACTTTTTGAGCATCCTGCGAGGGTAGTCTCCTCTCGATAGGCGGTTAATTCTCACACAGACGGTTCTCATTCCCTCGTTCAGCAAGTGTACCCTTCCATCGGACTGCTACCCACGACTGATAGGTCTCATGAAAACAACACGCCATGAGTAGAAGGATCGCGAGGAAGAAATCATAAAAAAAGCGGAACGGAGGCGGGTCAGAGAGCTTCTTGTTTATTTTGGAGGTCTTGGAGGAGCTTTAGGCTTCCCACCTTTCCCGTGGGCTTGCTCACCACCCCTGCGCTTGACCTCGATTCCCTTCACTGTTCCTCTCACCGAGGCCTCCGCTCACTTATAAGATAACCGTACTTCACGAGAGGTCAATCGTTGGAGAGGCTCCGTCAGGCCAGGGCTCGTCGTGGAATGACTGTCGCGTAAGAGGGCAGGGGCGGATCTCAGGGAGTTAGGCTGCGGGCACTCTCGTGAGCTAAGGTGTCTTTTTCTTGTCCTCGCCGACGGTGCGCTCGCGCAGCCGGCGGACTAACTCCTGGTAGGACGACGTGTGGATGATCTTGTCGAACTGACTCCGGTAGTTCTTCACCAGACTCACGCCATCTATGATGATGTCGTAAGTATGCCACCGACCTTCTTTTGAGAAGAGGCGGTAGTCCATAGGGATCTCCACTTTGCTCGACCGCAGCTCGGTCCGCACCTCCGCATAGTTCCCCTCGATCCGTTCGGAGAGATAGAATACTGTTCTCCCGAATACCCTTCGATTTTTTCGGCATAGCGGTCGGAAAGAAAGTTCTTGAAGAGTTCGACGAATTCATCGCGCTCGCCGGTCGTGAGTAGGACCCAGTGGGCCGCAAGCGCTCGCTTCGACATTTCCGTATAGTCGAATTGGGCAGCGATGACCTCTTCCAGCATATGCCGGCGCGGCATGAGGTTGGCTGGATCCTTGAGCTTTTCGTCTTCGAGGATACGGAAGACTTCGGTGAGCGTCGAGCGGACCGCCTCAGTCGGGGACTCCGAGATTTGGCCCGATGCGCCGAACGCGATGGAGCAAGTAAGGGCGACAAGAAATAAGGGCAAGGCGAAGGACATACGACGAGCGACCCAAGGCCAGCGCCAGAGACTGTGGCTGGCGTGAAGCGCGAGAAAGGCGCGACGTGAATAGATTGAATTCCCGCCTCGTCTAGCATGTCCCGCCAGTCTCGCGCGGCTACTTCACGACTCATCGATCCAGCACGAACGTGACTTTCATATCCACGCGAAACAAGACGGCCTTGCCCTTGTCAACCACCACGTGTTGCTCCTTCACCCAAGCCGATTTGATCCCGTGGATGGTCTTGGATGCCCGACTGATTCCGTCTTGAATGGCGTCTTCGAAACTCTTCGGCGATTCGGCACTCAACTCGATAATCTTCGCGACGGACATGGGACTCCTCCTTTGTTGTGCGCGTGAGCGCGGTTCACACTGACGATGTCACTCTTAGGTATGTCGCTGAAAGGTCAGCCGCATCCCCAAAACCACTAAAGAGCAAACGACATGCCGTCAGGCTGTGGTAACGTCCTATCGAGAGAATGGTGGAAGCGCTTGGGATTAAAGTGTGGGAACGAAGATGAACGAGGCGTTCATCTCCGATTTCCGGGCAAAGTGCCTCAAACCTGAGAATGCCACTGTTGCAAAGGGCGACAGCGATCGGCTGTGTACTCAAAGCGTTCGGCACGTTATGCCCTCGCAAATAGTATTCAGGGTGGTTTGTTCGAACGCGCAGCAGATCGGGCTCTCAGGCTCTGCTATGCTGCCACTGGATGGCAGAGCTACTAAAATGATCGAGTCAGATGAGGCGAAGGAACCGGTGCTCTGGCAGACGTATGTGTCCTGGAATCAGTTTGCTTGGCTATATGCGGTCAGTCTTATTGCGGTCTTGCGTGGGGCGTTGCTCTGGCAGGCGGCACTCCCTGGTTCGGGACTGTGGATGATCGGGGCTGTTGCGCTCATGACCATAGCAGTGGCGTTGCGCTACTGGGTACGGTATGTGGCGACGCCACAGCGGGTGCTGATCAAGAATGCATTCACCGGGCGGGAGATTCAGGCGATGGCGATCGAGAACATCAGTGAGACGACCATTAAGCAAGGGCTGCTCGCGCGGCTCTTGGGAATCGGAACGATTGTTTTCACATCCGCTGGCGGAGATGAGGTGATGGAGTTTCGCGGTGTGAGAGATCCGGAATCGACCCTCCAGCATATCCAGACGGTCCGGCGGAAGCGGATCTTTCCGGCTTCATAGCCGGAAACATTCACCTTCCTCGCTATCGCAGGATCCCGCTCACGATGAGTTCGACGGCCTGTTCAGGGCTGAGCCCTCTTGCCATCAAGGTCTCCAATTCCTTCTTATCCACGCTCCCGATCGCGGCTTCGTGCGTGACCTTCGCTTCCGGGTGGAAGACCCTCACGATGGGAATCGCGCTGGCCTTTGCCTGGCCCTGTACGATCTCCATGCAATCGACATGACCGCGCGCGCCTTTGGCATAAGCTTCGGTGATACCGACGATTTCCGCTTGCGCCTGGTCCTCCAGCACGACACGCGTCTTGATGAGACCGCGTGACCGCTCCCCTCGGAGCATGACCGCTTCTTTGAGCGTGATGTGGTCGGTCTTGTGCGCGAAGATCTTCGCGCTGAGTTCGGCGATGCCCTCTTCCTCCACTTCGACGAGATAGTCGATGTCGAGGTTCCCCACGGAGCCGGAGAGTAACGAGAAGTCTGAAAAATAGCGGGCGCCTTTGCCGATCTTGATCGTTGCGTGGGGCAGGACCTGCATGCCGCCATGGGGCCCGTGGTAGTGGCCTTCTGTGTAGGTCAGTGACGCGTCTGGTCCGATTTCCATGACGGCCTGCATGCGGTGTTCCGCCGCCCTCGCGAAGGGAAAGAGACAGTGGGACAGCACCCGCGCCTGTGCCCCGTCGCATACTTGTACATCGATCTTGATCTGCTGCACCCCGGCAGGGTGGGCCAGGCCGAAACACATGTGGATCGGTTGAGCGATCTGTGCGCCTGCTTCAACAATCAGTTTTCCCACGATGGCGTCCGGCGTTTCCTCCATGTCCACGCGGAGGCCGGGAACGGTTCGCTGGCTGAGGATGCGATGCCCGTGCGCTACGACATGCGCGATGCGCGTATCGTCGAGGATCGATGGCTCAGCTCCGACCATCGGGAGGGTGTGTCTCAGCTCGTCAAGCTCGGACATAGTTACATACTTCCCCGTCGCAACGAACGCAGGTCCGCCCGCGGAAATGATCGACGGTTTCGCGTGGACTGCCGGAGAAAATGATGCGCCCGGCGCAGAGTTGTGAAGCCCGATCGGCGATGAGCGCGACCTCTTCTTGGTGCGTGATCAAGAGGACTGATCCGCCGGCTGCTTTCAGGGCGCGAATGATGTCGATAATGTGATTGATCGAAAGCATGTCGATTCCCGCCGCTGGCTCATCGAGGATGGCGAGTTTGGGTCTCATGGACAAGACCGAGGCCAGTTCGATTCGATGGCGTTCTCCTCCGCTCAAGGCCTTGTCCATTCGCCGATCCAAGTAGCGCTCTGGATCGAGGCCGACCTGCTGCAGCGCCGGTTCAGGATCGCAGTCCGGTTTGCCCAGGGTCAGGTACTCACGAACGGTGACGCCTTCGAACCGGGCCGGCTCTTGCCACGCGAGGGTCAGGCCCAATCTGGCCCGTTCATGCATTTTCAAGGGAAGAAGGTCTGCGCCATCGAATAGAACGGTTCCCGCACTCGGGGCGTAGCTCTCGCAGCCCATGAGCACATAAGCCAACGTGGTCTTGCCGGAGCCGTTGGCTCCAAGGAGGGCGTGAATCTCCTGTGATGCGATCGCCAGATCGAGCCGGTCGAGAATCGGGTGCTGTTCGACCTCGAAGGTCAGATTGCGAATGCTGAGTAGGGAATGAGGCATTGTCACACACCAGTTCATTTCACCTGTACTGCATCAGACATACCTATGGTCGCACAGCGGACCCTGAGCATCGATGGGCGATGGCAGATCTAGGCGTAGCGTTTTGCGGCACATAAGCCTTCTCTCGTGGGGAATTAGGCATCATCCCGTTGAGCCCTGGGGATAATAGAAAATAGACGAAGAGAGTTTCCGGCTTGAATTATCGAGGGCCTTCTAGTCTTGCAGTGATGGCATCAGCATTGCGTCAGGCTGTAACCATGAAGCGACGTGGCGCGCTCAAGATCATCCTGATCCTGGCCGGAACCCTGATCCTAACCCAATGCCGACCGCCGACACCCGTCGCCGCAGCCGTGGAATTTGCACCTGGAGTGGGTGCGGATGCCGATCAGCCGGTCATCAATGAGCTGTTGGCAGCTTTCAATGAGGCCGAAGCGGCGGTCAAGAGCGCTGATCTCGAAAGACTCATGAAGTTCTACCCCACGAGCTACAACTACCATGGCTTGAAAAGATCGGATGTGCGACGAGTATGGGAAGAAGTCTTCCTACACTACCGAGACATCAGTTCGTCCCATGTCTTCACCGAGCTGAATTTGATCCGGGCCGACGGGGTCAGAAAAGCCTATGTGACTTGCACTGGAGGGCTCCAAGGGACGGAGAAACAGACAGGGAAGTCCGTTACCATTGATAGCTGGGCGCGCGAGGTACACTACCTCGTCAAAGAGGAAGGGACCTGGCGATTTCTCGGCAATGCGGGAGGGGCACCCCCTTCGGCTCTGGCAGCCAGCGCTCCCCACCATCCTCTCTTCTAGCAGGCTGCCGGAGAAGCTCGCCCCGTTTCAATGGTAGCGAAGACGCCGATGGCACAACCGTTACGCGGGCAGGCTTCTCACAGCCTGCGCTCCCCGGCCTAGCTCTCGATCTTCGACGGCTCGTGATGAAACGCGGCGACCTTCGGGCGAACGAGATCGGCAAAGTCCTTGTACCGTAGCTTGATCGCGCCGACATACGTCCCGGCTTCAAACACGATGGACTCGTCTTCCGTCAGGAGTTGATCCACATACACTTCCACGCCGTAGAGATTCCCGAACGGCGGCATCGTTCCCACTTGGCAATCGGGGAACAGATTCGCGCACTCCGCTTCTGTCGCTAATCGGACGTCGCGGGCTTCCAGGACATCCCGCAATCGTTTCAAATCTACGCGCCAGGTTGAGGGGAGCACCGTCATCACGAAGTACTGATCGGCTTTGACCACGACGACTTTTGCGACAAGTTTACCCGGCACATCAAGTGTATGCGCCACATCGTGGGCGGTATAGGCCTTCGGGTGGTTGACCACTTCATAGGGAATCTTGTTCGTATCGAGATAACTCTGGAGTCGTTTCAGGATCGGCATGGCCACCTCCCTCGCTGGACAGCAAATAGATGTGTGTCTGATTCGTATGAAACGTCAGATGAGCAAAGGAAATGCCATGAATCCTTCGCGAGGATGGTCACGCAAACGTGTGAAGAACAGAGAAATTAGCGCGAGTGTGGCAGAGGATCGAGAAGGCTCGACCTCCCCACTGTCGCATTTCACCACGGTCGTCCGTCGCTACCGTGGCAAAAGTCTCCTAGATCGGCTACTTCTCCTTCTAACATCACGGGTTTTCCGCGGCACACCTCCTGCTGATTCATTGGTGGCGTGTTGTGTGACCATGAGGCCAAAGCTTCGGGCCGGATACTTCTGTCGATGGATGTTTGTGTTGAGACACAGTCACAGTGGTCAAGAGTGAAGAGCAGCGGGCAGGGAACAGGTATCCTGGCGGTCGGCCTCGCCGCCTGCATCTTTGTCGGATTCGCTGCCTGCGAGAGAACTCCCGACCAAGCGTCTGAGGCCAAGAAGGCGTGTTGTGGCCGACAGGCCAGGAGTGCTCCATCTCACATCCGAAGAACTCGCGCGGACGGTGATCGAGGTCGCGCCGGTTGTCCGTGGGGAGTTGCGTGTACCTCGGGAATTTCCCGCCACAGTTCAAGTCAACGAAAATGAACTTGCTGAGGTGACCACGCTCATCAGGGGCCGGGTGGTGAAAGTCCATGTGGATGTCGGTCAAGACGTGAAGAAAGATGCCTTGCTGGCAATGCTCCACAGTACGGACCTTGGCGTGGCGGAGGGAGCCTACCTGAAATCGGCTGCAAAATTGTACGAAGCGAAACTAGCGTACGAGCGTGCCAGGGACCTGAATGAACAAAAGGTCGTGAGTCTGGCCGAGTTGCAGCGTCGCGAGGCTGCGATGAAAACGGCACAAGCAGAAGCGCGTGAGGCGCGGAATCGTCTAGAACTGCTCGGCGTCCCTCGGCAGGAAATCGAGCGGTTGGATCGAGAGGATACGATCAAGGCCGATGTGCCCCTACGTGCGCCGTTCGACGGCCGGGTCATCATGCGCAATATCACGAGGGGCGAGGTGGTCGAACCGCAGCAGAAGCTCTTCACCGTCGCGGATCTTTCGGATGTGTGGGTGGTCGGCAACGTGCCGGAAAAGGACGTGCAGTTCATCCGGAAGGACCAGAAGGTCAATGTGATTGTGTCCGCCTATCCCCATGCGATCGTTCCGGGAACGATCACCTACATCGGGGATGTGCTCGATCCGGCCACCCGCACGATGCGCCTGCGGGTGACGGTGCTGAATCCTGATCGGCTGCTGAAACCGGAAATGTTCGCCACCGTCCTTGTCTATGCGGCGGCGACCCCGGATGCGCTGACTGTGCCGCTCGCGGCAGTCCAAAACGGCCCGACCGGTACGATAGTGTTTGTTCAGCGGGGGACGAACGACTTCGAAGTGCGAACGGTCAAGGTGGGAAGCGAGCAAGGAGAGGTGGTGACGGTGTTGGAGGGGGTGAGCGCCGGCGAGCAGGTCGTGACCAAGGGATCGTTCGTGCTCAAGTCTGAGATGGAACGGCACAAGATCGAGCCGACGCCATGATTGCCGCTCTTCTGGAATTCTCGCTGCGGCAACGGATCCTGGTCCTGGGCCTGGCCTGTCTGTTGTCCGTCGCCGGTGTCTTCGCCTTTCAGTCTATTCCGATCGATGCCTACCCCGACGTGACGAACATCCAGGTGCAGGTGCTGACCGAGGCGCCGGGTCTCTCGCCGGTCGAAGTCGAGCGGTTCATCACCTATCCGCTCGAACTCCAGATGACCGGCCTGCCCGGTTTAGCGGAGATCCGATCCCTTTCCAAATTCGCCCTGTCCCAGATCACGGTCGTGTTCAACGACGACGTCGATATCTACTTCGCCCGCCAGTTGGTGCTCGAACGGATCATGGCGGCGAAGGAGCGCTTACCAGAGGGGCTCGAACCAGTGATGGCTCCCGTCACGACGGGGCTGGGCGAGGTCTATCACTATTATGTGGAAGGGCCGAATGCGACGGCGACCGATCCCAAGATCGTCGAGACGGAGTTGACGGATCAGCGCACGATGCAGGACTGGGTCCTGCGCCCGTTGCTCAAGAGCGTGCCGGGCGTGATCGATGTGAACGGCATGGGCGGGTTCGTCAAGCAATATCAAGTCCTGGTCGATCCGGCCAAGCTCCGCAAGTTCGACCTGACGCTCCACGATATCTATGACGCGGTGGCGAAGAACAATGCCAATGCCGGCGGCAACGTGCTGGAGCGCCATGCGGAGCGCGCGATCGTCCGCGGCCTGGGCCTGATCAAGAGCGTGAACGATATCGAGTCCATCATCGTGAAAGAGTCAGGCGGCACGCCGGTCTTCGTTCGTGATGTTGCGGAAGTCCGCATCGGCCACGCCGTTCGCCATGGTGCGGTGGTCCTCAATGGGGAGCGGGAGGTCGTGATAGGGACGGTGCTCATGATTCGCGGAGGCAATGCGCGTCAGGTGGTCGAGGCGGTCAAGACCAAGGTGGACGATCTCCAGCAGAATCACATCCTCCCCGCAGGTACGAAGCTCCTGCCCTTCTACGATCGCATCGAATTGGTGCGGCGGCCATCAATACGGTGCGGGATGCCTTGATCGAGGGGATCGTGCTGGTGATCTTCGTCTTCTTTTTCTTCCTGGGCCACGTCCGCAGCGCCGTCGTGGTGACGGTCTCGCTCATCGTCACCCCCCTGATCACGTTCATCGTGATGCAGCGGCTGGGGCTCTCGGCCAACTTGATGACGCTCGGAGGGCTGGCCATCGCCATCGGCGAGATCGCGGACGGTTCGCTGGTCGTGGTGGAAAACGTCTATCGGCACCTGGCGCAGAACCATGGCGCAACGAGGAAGAGCACGTCGGAGGTGATTCTTCAGGCGACCAAAGAAGTGGGCCGGCCGATCCTGTTCGGCATTCTGATCATCAGCGTCGTCTTCCTGCCGCTGATGACGCTCCACGGCATGGAAGGGAAGATGTTCGCGCCGCTGGCCTACACGTTGGTGATCGCGCTCCTGGCCTCGGTCGTGGTCACGTTGACCCTGTCGCCGGTGCTCGCGTCGCTGATCTTGCGCGGAGACCATCCGGAGGAAACGCGCCTCACGCGATGGATGAAACAGCGCTATGTGCCTGTGTTGCAATGGACGCTCCGGCACCGCAGTCTCGTCCTGACCAGCTCGACGGCGATCGTGCTGTGCAGCCTCGCTCTCGTTCCATTCGTGGGGCGGGAATTCATTCCACTCCTTGAGGAAGGAGCCCTGACTCCCCAAGTCGTGAGGCTGCCGAGTGTGTCGCTGGCCGAGTCCATCGAGATGGAGAAGCAAACCCATAAGGCCATGTTGGAGTTTCCCGAAGTGAAGATGGCTGTGAGCAGAATCGGAAGGGCCGAAATTCCCTACCATCCGGAAGATCTGTATGAGAGCGACCCGATTGTGTCATTGCACGACCGCAGTACCTGGAAGACGGCGAAGACCCAATCGGGGTTGACCGATGCGATCCGCCGGAAACTCGCAGAGATCCCTGGTATTTCCGTGCTGATGAGCCAGCCGATTCAGGAACGGGTGGACGAGCTGATCTCCGGCATCAGGGCGGAATGCGCGATCAAGCTGTTCGGAGAGGATCTCGATGTCCTGCACGACAAGGCGAAGGAGATTGCCGCCTTGATGCAGCAGATCAACGGCGTCAAAGATATCAAGGTCGAGCAGATCGCCGGCCAGCCCTATCTGACGGTCGACATCGATCGGCAGAAGATTGCCCGCTTCGGCATCAACGTGGCAGATGTGCAGGAGATCATCACCACCGCGATCGGCGGCAAGGCGGCGACCCATGTCTACGAAGGCGAGCGGCGGTTTCAATTGACGCTTCGGTTCCCGGAACCGCAACGCAACAGCATCGGCACCATCGGGGAGATTCGGGTGAAGTCTGCGTCCGGCGCGCTGATTCCGATGAGCGAACTCGCCACGATCGAGATGCGCGAAGGCCCGGCCCGCATCAGCCGCGAACATGTGAAACGCCGCATTTACATCGGCTTCAACGTCGTCGGGCGCGACATCGGCAGCGTCGTGGATGAAGGGCGGAAGAAACTGGCAGCAACAGGTTCGCCTGCCCGAAGGGTACCAGGTGACGTGGGGCGGAGCCTTCGAGAACATGGAGCGGGCCAACGCGCGGCTGTTGATCGTGGTGCCGATTACGCTGGGGCTCGTGTTCTTTCTGCTCTTCTGGGCTTTTCACTCGCTCCGTTACGCGACGTTGATCATTATCAATCTCCCCTTCGCCTTGATCGGGGGCGTCGTGTCTCTGTGGCTGAGCGGGCAGTACCTGAGCGTGCCGGCCTCCATCGGCTTTATCGAACTATTCGGCTTGGCGGTCGGGAACGGGATCGTGCTGGTCTCCTATATCAATCAGTTGCGCAATGAAGGCACGCAGATGGACCAGGCTATCGTCAGCGGTTGCGTCCTCCGGCTTCGCCCCGTCGTCATGACGATGATGACGACGCTGCTGGGTCTGCTGCCGTTGGTACTCGCGCAGGGGATCGGAGCCGAAGTGCAGCGGCCGCTCGCGACCGTCGTCATCGGCGGCCTCTTCACATCAACGGCACTCACGTTGGTGGTCTTGCCGGCCCTGTATCGATGGTTTGCAGAAAAAGAAGCGGGGAAGGAGTATGCGCCGGAGTGGGTGTGACGGGGCAGGCTCGTGGGTCCTCCGTGCTCGCGGAACGCGCGCCCTCGGAAGGGCCTCGTTCGACGCGCGCAGTTGAGGACCCACGAGCCCACCCCTTTATAGGAGATAGCGAGCGAGCTTGGAGGGAGCATCATAATAGTATGAAACTGCGCCGAAACGGCGCAATGTCGTCGCACGCGTTCTGTTACTGCCATTGGTCACTATCTCCCGCTATGTCGCCACCTCCGTGCCCATCCCTTCCAGCCGCCGCATACTTGGAGAGGAAGGACAACGAGCAAGCTTGGAAGGAGTATTAAAATAGACTCCGCTGCGCATCTGTTGAGCTTCGCCATCCGATGGGGTATCGTTCCGGCGAGAGCCCGGAGATATTCTCTTGCGGGAGTGATCGGATAGACTTGTGCGGGGTGAGGGCAGGGTTCAGATTGCGTTCAGCCGGTATGGCAACACCGAGCGGGAGGAAGCATGAAAAGGAGCTGGATACTCCGGGTGTCAACGTTCGGGTTTGTGAGCGGTCTTCTCTTTGGGGCTGTGGTGCAGGGATACGCTGAACCCAAGGTCCAGAGTGGCGATGTGGCGCGTGGCAAGACCGTGTTTGTCAGGTACTGCACCGGTTGTCACGGGCCCGAGGGCGGAGGGGATGGGTACCGGTTTCTTCGTGGGCCGGATCCGGCTAACCTCACATCACCGTCGACCAGGAAGAAATCCGATGCCGAGCTGCTCAAGACTATTCATGACGGCAAACCGAACATGCCGCCTTGGAATGTCCGCCTCTCGGAGGAAGAGAGCAGAGACGTGCTGGCCTATGTGCGGACCCTCGCCAAGTGAAGCCATGCGATCGGCATTGTTGTCGGCAGGGGTAGCTGGAGAAAACAAAAAGGGGCCGGAGTCTTTCGTGAAGCACGAACGGCAGAGACTGTTATGCATAGAGAAGAGAGCTGCGATCTCATGCCACGCTTCGGCAGAACGTAGCAGGTTTGTAGGTTCCATTTCACACAGAGGAGGATCTCATGTCGCGAATCAAGGAATTCAGAGCATCGCTCGACAAGAAATTGGACGCCCTGGAGCACCAGGCGCTGGCGCTGGAGGCGCAACTGACCCAGACGAAAGATCAGGCGATGCAGCGGCTGGAGCAGCGCAAGCAGCAGTTGCGGGATCTGCTCAAACAGGTTCAGGGCGAAGTGCAGAAGTCGAAGGAGATGGCAGAGCAGGCGAAGACTGAGGTGCAGGCCAAGCTCGAACATCTTCAAGTCCAATTGGCCCTCGGCAAGGCGGATGCCCGCGACACGTTTGAGGAGCAGAGGGCGAAGACTCTCAAGGCTCTGAACGAGTTCGAATCCATTGCGGAGCAGAAACTGAAAGGAGCCGCGTTCGACTCGGGCAAGGTGTGGGAGGATCTCGTGGACCGGACGAGCATACTCGAAGCCGAGTATGAGGTCCTCAAGGACCGGTTTGAAAGCGAGAAAGCCAAGCAGCAAGGCACGCTGGAGTCAAAGAAAGAGGAGCTGCTCGCCAAGCTGGTGTTGTACAAGGACCAGCTCAAGGCCAAGCGCGTGGTGGTGCAGGCCAAGGCCGATGTGCTTGAAACCGACTTGCGCCAGGGGTTGGATCAGATTAAGGCGGGGGTGAGGAAGTTCTTCGAATAGAGGGGAGACAGGGTAGCCTTGTCGTCCTCCTGCTCGCGGAACGCGCACGCTCGGAAGGTGCTCGTTCGACGCGCGCAATCGAGGAT
Organism: uncultured Acidobacteriota bacterium; assembly: GCA_963725105.1. Lineage (GTDB taxonomy): Bacteria > Acidobacteriota > Vicinamibacteria > Vicinamibacterales > CAVVIG01 > CAVRXZ01. The sequence goes on along the minus strand of CAVRXZ010000027.1, from coordinate 73,556 downwards.
CGACCAGGCCACCCTAGGAGAGTAGGCAAGCGAGTTCGGAAAGGAGTGTGGGAGGGCAGCCTGTTGGTCTCCTGTGCTCGCGCAACGCGCACGCTCAGAAGGGTGGGCCGGGGAACAGCCAGACCATCCTTCTTGCTCGCTGAGGCCGCACGATCAGAATGTGCTCCCTCAATGCGCGCAGGGAAGGACAGTCTGGCTGCTCCCCTTAGGTAGAAACGGGAAAAGTCGGAAGGCCCTCGCCCTGGCGCAGTGAGAGACCAATCCAGAGGTCGATGGGAAGAGAAGATTCTGCGCATGCGAGTCGTGAGCGCGATCGTGGTCAGCGAGGGCTGACGAGCCGAAGTCGTTTGCCGTTGGACGCCAGTTGGGCGAACTGCTGCTTCATTGCATTGACCCGTGAGAGGTAGGCTCGCACGTCGTGGTCGCCGCATCGTTGGTGGAGAGCCGGTCGAAAGCCGCGTGCGGCAAAGGCATGGCCGGCTCCTGCTCCACAGAGGTGAATGACGGCAGCCAGGTCCTGCTTTTGCTGGAGAGTGACCGCGGCCGATCTGTCGCGTTCCCATCGCCTGTGCGACGCGGCGATCGAGCCCCGCCGCAGTCAACTCGATGGCATGGCTCGGCACGACACGCTGGTAGAGGCTGTTGAACCAGCATGATTGCGGGTCGTGCCAGGGGCCGTCCTCGACCACCATATGGTCGTGGATGCAGTAGCGCGTCGCCTCGCTGAATGTTCCGTCGGTGATCTGGTACATGCCGACCGCGCTCGATGCCGGTTGGTACCACTCCAAGGGATTCCACGACAGATGCCACCGCCAGTAGGTCCGCGCCACCGGGTTTCCTCCGCCCTCGACCTGCGCCAGTGCAGCCAGCAATTCCGGGGTGATGACCGCCGTCGCATGCTCGCGGAACAGCGATCCGTATTGTTTCCACGTCTCAGCGGGGCTCTTGTTGAGTGAGCGGTCTAAAGGAAAGAGAACCTCGCTCGGCTTGTTGAACGCGTGATAGGTCCAGTTGGCGCCGAGCCAGCCCATGAGGATAGCCACCAGAATCACGACGGTACGCACGGTCGGCGGCGAGGCCAGCACGGCCTTCGTGACCGCACGGAACATACGCCAACGCGCGCGTACGAAACGCCGGAGTGAGGCGAGCGTCTATCCGACGCCTGCGCCGTTTTCGTCGACGAGGAGCGTATGGGAGTGTGCCGGTTGAGTCGGGATGGCATGAGGAATACTATAACCGAAAAAAAGGGAGGGATGCCTTCGGCGTACGCGCACATACCTCTCAGAGCGATCCTATCGGGCTTCACCGGGCGGAAGCCTTCTGGAATTCCCGCAGCCACGGTTTTGCGACCGTGTGACTTTGGTCAGTTCCAGCTTTCCTTCCCGGTTAAGCCTCGGCGGATTCCTCGCTCTTCCGGTAATGTGCGCGTAGTCCGAAGGCATCCTTAGGCGAACGGGAACGGGCCAGACTCGATCGACGCAAAGCTGAAGATCAGTGAAGACGTATTCCTGAAAAGAGGCGATCCCACAACGGGTGCGAATAGTACGAGTTGTCCTATTTCGGCGCAGCCCTCTGCGACTCTTTCGATGATCAGGACCGGACGTAGTGGGTCTGCGGGTTCCTTGTTGTGATTCGGCAGCCGGATCATGTAGCGACCTTCGGGTGTCGAGCGTCACCCGCACTTGTCCCATCCCGGCTCAGCCGATCGACTTCAAGAAAGACCTGGCTCCAGGACAGGTCGGAGAGACTCTTCGTCAACATATCCAGATCACACCCATGCGTGCGTTGTACTTGGCCGAGAATGCGATCAGTCACGGGTGTCTGAGAAGTCATGATCAGATCCTCCTCTCATGTCCGGACGTTCAGTGCGATCGTTGGCGTGGCCTCCTTCCGTTTACGGCTCTCTTCCCGATTCGGGATAGACCATGCCGAACTCCTCTGGTAGGCGCGGTAGCCGATACAAAGGACGGAGTCTCACCGGCCTGAACGGGATTCGGTGCAAGTACAGAGAAGACAGAAGGCGCAAGAGTCGGCGCCAAGAAGGGAAGGAGCACTCGGCGGCTGACAGTCACCATGAGGACCCTCGTTCCAAAGGATCCATACTGGGGCAATGATTCTCGTATGACAAAGAATCCGGCGTAAGAGTGAAGGGGACTGTGTGAGATCCGGCGCGCAGGACGACGTGTAGAAGCGTGCGGAAGAGACAGCAGCCACCGTCACTGGAACGTCAGGACTATTATGCTACGCCGATAAAAAGGCTTGGTCAACCGATCTTCGATTGGCTTAGGGAGCCAGCTCTCGGGAATCGTAGGATGCACTCCTATGACAATGGAACATGACTGCCGACTCATGTTGTCCGCATCCGAAGGAAAGACCTGTGGAGATTGCATCTGCCTAGATTCTTAGTGAATAGATTCTCGAGGGCCTTACTCTGTCTTGGCCTTCAGTTGTTTCGCAGTGCCTTTGATTCGCTCTCCGGCTGCTTTTGTTTTCCCCTTCGCCCGTTCCATTGCGGCTTGCATCTTATTCCCTTTCGCCTCTTCCGCTAGCGCCTTCGCTTCCCCTTTGGCCTCCTCAATCTTCGCGTTCGTTTCTCCCTTTATCTCTTCCATCTTGGCTTTCACCTCATCCGCTTGAGCAACCCGCTGCACTCCGACGAACACGAACAGAAACGCCACTGCGACTATCGTGGATGCCCGCATAGGAATCCCTTCGTTAAGCGTATGTGATTTCGGGTGATTCTGCTCATTATCACCAGTCGATGAGCCAAATGCCGGCTGTTGAGACCGATCGCACGCTGGTCAATACGATCGCGCGGCGTGTGCAGGTTTTCAGCTTCTGCCCAGAGAGGTTGCGGCGGTGATCGGTTTTGTTATTGGCTCTCTGCCGCGCCTTGCCACAGCATGTCGTATCCCAGTTCTTTGGTGTCGGAACACATGGCCGCCAATGCGGCGAACTTGTTGGAAAAGATCTTGTCCGCATGGGATCGTTCGTGCTCTTCGAACGATCGCCAATAGGTCACGATGACATAATGGTCGTCGGCGGTTCTAGATGCAGAGAGGGATCCCTCGTTCGATACGAAGCCGGAGAACTTGAACACTTGTCCGGCGAGGAATCCGCCTTTGTCGCCTCCGTAGGTTCCTTTGACGACACTGCAGAGTTCACCGACGGCCAATTCCACATCCTCGAACGTGACTCCGGGCTTGAGCGTGACGGTATTGAACAGCATTTTGGCTCCGAAGGGCAGTGTGATTGGACCGAACATGTGATCCTCCCGGAAGCTGTTGAAAAGGTCTTCCTGCGGCAGCTGTCTGGTTCGCCTTGCTGTGCGCTAACGACACCGAACCGCGGTAGACCAATGCCCGTGGCTAGACCACCTGCTCACAGGGGAGGACGAATACGTGAAGATTGTCATGGTGATCCATCCCCTGCTCCGCCTTATAGCGCGTGAACCCATCGATGAGACGGTAGGCCAGCTGTTCCGATACCGCGGTGAGGATCATATAGTTGGGGCCCGGTGACAGGAAGAACTGAACGGTGGGTCCGGTCTCCCCCCTGCCGGCTACGTTGTGCAGTTCTGTAAACGCGTTAACTTCATATTCTTTCAGCAGTGCATGGATGTGTTCCACAATCGACTGACGAAAGACAATCAACAGCATTTTCATAGAAGGCAACTCCTGTGCATTTACGAGTGGGGTAGTCTCGGAAGCTGACGATTGTTGAGCTTGCGCCTCTGCCCATTCTCCTTGTCAGGTGCTTCCTCCACGCGCGGCCTTGAGTGGAGAGCCATGAAGAAGTTTCATCTCGCCTTGGGCGTCTCGGATGAGTAGGCTGTCCCGCCGAGCATGATGCGAACGGGATGCTCTTGGGTTTGCATAGCGTGCTCATGAGACGGCTTTAGATGCCAGCCCCATTCCTGACGGAGCACGGTCAAAACGGCTGCCGACAGGCAGCAGGAACGCTTGTAGAAGACGATTGAGCCAACCGTGAAGCGGTACTATTTCATAAGACCGTATCTCGAGATACCCGTTGCCGGTCTGTACCAGGAGTTTTCCCAATTGCTTTGCCATGATTTCTCCAGGAGCTCTGCCTGACGGGAGACCCTTCATGAGGCTGCGCATCGTAAATCTTGATGGTTGTACCATTAAGAGATGCTGCGAGAGGTTCATAGGGTTGTAACGCGCGCCACAGATTTGCAATTTGTCTCGCAGACCCATTCCAATCCAGAACGATGTCGGCGGCTTTCTTCTTTCCAAAATAGGTACGTTCCGCGATATTTTGTGGCTTGGGGTCGAGCGTTCCGTGCGCCATGGCATTGACGGCTCCTGTCAGCAGCGCAGCAGCCGCATGGTGTTGTCGCTGCGTCAATTGCCCCGCATTTTCATTCTCTCCAATGATCAGTTCTTGTTGGGCGACAATAGCCCCTGCGTCAATTTTTTCCGTCATCACATGAACGGTAATCCCCGCAGTCGATTCCCCGTTCTTGAGCATCCAAAATGCCGGATGTGGTCCTCCGTAACGAGGGAGCAGTGAGGGGTGACAATTGAAGACTCCCAATCGAGGAGTTTGGAGAATGTCCGCCTTTAAAATCTGAGGGAAGAAAAAGACGACGATAAGATCAACGTGCAAGCCTTTCACATAGTCAATAAACGTTGGAGCGTTCACGTTGGGGCAGGGAATGCGCGGGATCTTTTCCTTGTCGAGCCATCTCCAGGCATCGAACCTAGGTTTGATTGGCCGTACCGGTTTGGACTTGCACAAGATCGCGTTGACGGTGGATCTGACCGCATAACACAGGCCGCTACATTTTGGGCCTCGTTTCCACGTAGGGCGAGCCCAGGCTACAATTTCATGCCCGCAAGCTTTGATCTTGCCGGCCAAAATCCCAGTCGTCAACCTCAGAAAGGACTAGAAGACGTAGAGAGGATACGTTGAGGGATCGCTTCTGTGTAGGGGTGGGGGCTCATACGTATTTGTCCCGAAATCCCATCCCGCAAACCCACGATGTCAGCACGCAGTCTTCCCGCTAAATATAGCAGATAGGGGTTCTGGATCTTATACTCCAGCGTTGCGGAGCCAGTTTCTACTCTTTCCGCCGAGTCGGTCGTTCTCCTTTGATCGTTCACAGCCGTACGGTGACGGCTTTCACCTCGGTGTACAGTTCCAGCGCGTCGTGGCCCATCTCGCGGCCCCACCCGGATTGCTTGTAACCGCCGAAGGGCAGTGCAGCGTCGAAGATGTTGTAGCAGTTGATCCACACCGACCCAGCGCGCAGCTCGGCCGCGATGCGGTGGGCCTTGCCGACATCACGGGTCCACACTGCTGCGGCCAGACCGTAGATGGAGTCGTTTGCCGCCTGGAGTACGTCCTCCAAGTCTGTAAACGGCACTGCGCATACGACCGGCCCGAAAATTTCCTCCTGCATAATCTTCATCTTCTGCGTGGTGTTGACCAGCACGGTCGGTTCCACAAAGTAGCCCTTGTCGCCCAGCTTGCGCCCGCCGACCACCGCCTTGGCGCCTTCGGAGAAGCCCGATTCCAGATAGCCGAGCACGCGCCGTTGCTGCTCGTCCGACACCAGCGGGCCCATTTGGGTGGAGAGATCCATGCCAGGTCCGACCTTGATCTTCTTCGCGTCATCAGCCACGCCCGCCACCACCTTGTCGAAGATACCCTTCTCGACGAAGAGCCGGGAGCCTGCGCAACAGCACTGACCTTGGTTGAAAAAGATCGCGCTCGAAACTCCGGGTATGCTCGCCTCCACATCGGCGTCGTTGCACACGATGTTGGGGGACTTCCCTCCGAGCTCCAGCGACACTTTTTTGAGATTGCTCGATGCCGCCCCAAGGATGAGCTTTCCCACTTCGGTGGAGCCAGTGAAGGCCACCTTATCCACGTCCGGGTGTGCCGCCAGCGCCGCGCCGGCGGTCTCCCCGTAGCCCGGCACGATGTTGACCACCCCGTCCGGGAATCCCGCTTCGCAGATCAGCTCGCCAAGTCGCAAGGCCGACAGCGGCGTCTGCTCGGCAGGTTTCAGGACGATGGTGCAGCCGGCGGCCAACGCCGGGCCTAGCTTCCAGGCCGCCATGAGCAAGGGAAAGTTCCAGGGGATGATCTGGGCCACCACGCCGACCGGCTCGCGCAGCGTGTAGGCGTGATACCGGGCGCCGGGCGTATAGGGCACTGAAAGAGGGATCGTATTGCCTTCGATTTTGGTCGCCCACCCCGCCATGTACCGGAAGAGGTCCACGGCCAGCGGCACATCCGCTGCACGGGCTACGCCGATCGGCTTCCCATTGTCGAGCGACTCCAGTTGGGCGAATTCTTCCAGGTGAGATTCGAGAAGATCGGCGAGTTTCCAGATCAGCCGTCCACGCTCCGAGGCTGTGAGCGTGCGCCACGGGCCGCGCTCGAAGGCGTTCCGTGCAGCGGTGACCGCCCTGTCAACATCGGCGCTGGTGCCTTCGGCCACGTGGGCCAGAACTTCTCCCGTGGCCGGGTTATAGGTCGGGAAGGTTTTCCCCGATGCCGCTTCGAGCCACTTGCCGCCGATCAACATCTTCCGGGGCGCGCTGACAAAGGTTTTCACCAGATGGTGAGTCGGGATTTCCACCGTTGCCGTGCTCATGGTGTTCCTCCTCTCTGGATGTATCGCTGGCGATGTCAGGTACGTAGAACCGAGTATAACGACACCCCATTATACATGAACGGGAATACGGTGATAATCGCGAGAGGGTGGAACCCTGACCATCTTAGCTTTTTACGGCAGGTCGTACGCCGCTCGATGAACGTCCCGGTGCGACGAACCATCCATTGACAGGGCCTCCCGCAGCACGTAGCTTGGCGCGATCGATCATTGTGACGTTTCGCCAGGTGTTGAGCGTTGAGGACCTCATCTATGACTGAGCAGGTCAGCGAGAGCCCCAGCTATCAGGGAGTTGCGGTCTTTTCCTACGGGTTCAGGCCGTTTTTTCTCGGCGCCGCGCTGTTTGCCGGTGTGGCGATCCCTGTCTGGATTCTGGTGCTTGCCGGAGTCGGTGACTCAACCTTTCTCTATCCGGCGCGGGATTGGCATGTGCATGAGATGGTCTTTGGGTTTCTCCCCGCAGTGATCACGGGATTTCTGCTCACGGCCATTCCCAACTGGACCGATCGTCCGCCGATTCGAGGGTATGAGTTGATGCTGCTCTTTACCCTGTGGCTGGCCGGACGCCTGCTGATCGCCATCCCATGGTTCACGCCCCTCGTGTCGGCCATTGTCGACGTGGGGTTTCTTGTTGCGGTGGCGGGGCTGGTCTGGCGAGAAATTGCCGCGGCGAAGAGCTGGGATCGTGCGCCGATGGGGGTGCTGGTGAGTCTCCTGGCCTGCGCCAACATCCTGTTCCACGTGCTTACCCTGAGCGGGATGGCGGCGGATCGTACCGAGCGCACGGCGATCGGGATGGTCATGATGCTGCTGACGCTGATCGGCGGGCGTCTGATCCCCACCTTTACCGACGAACTCCTGGTTGGATCCGGCAGGGCGGAACGGCCTGCATCCTTTTCCCGTTACGATGGCCTGTCGATCGCGCTCGTAGGATTGGCCGTTGTATCCTGGATTGTTCAACCGCACTCCATGGTGACGGGATGGATATTCGTGACGGCCGGGTTGGCCAATCTGGGTCGTCTGGCACGCTGGTACGGCTGGCTCACATGGCGTGAGCCGTTGGTGCTGATCCTGCACGTTGGATATGGCTGGTTCGCGTTGTCGCTGCTCATACTGGGAGGCTCGATTCTCGGGATTGGTCTGCCGGCAGAGGATGCGGTGCATGCGTTTACAGCCGGCGCGGTGGGCGCCATGACTCTGGCGGTGATGACCCGTGCCAGCCTGGGCCATACGGGGCGTCCTCGGCACGCGGGCCCTCTGACGGTCTGTATCTACATGCTGGTCAACGTGGGTGCCGTGCTGAGGGTATTCGGGCCGATGACGGGTCTCTCAACCAACCTTGTCATGGGTGTGGCGGCAGGTAGTTGGAGTGGAGCCTATCTGCTGTTTGCCATGGTCTATGGACCCTTCCTGCTTCGTCCGAGCCTCGACGAGTGACAGGCTAGCAGCCATTACTTGATTGGAGTTTTCGACAGACTCAGCTTGCTGTTCCTATGGGCGTCCGAATCAATCTGTTTCAGGGCGCTGAGCTGATCCGTCAATTCCGCGATGCGTTTATCCCGACTACGAATCCTCTGCCGGAGAGTGTGTACGGCTAGACCCGGGTTTTTAAGCGTTTCCCCAGTCCGCAATGTGACGGTTGCATTTGCCGCACGCTGCTGTCCCAGCCATGTGCGCACGAGCCCTTTCATCACCGCTAACGCCCCATTGGGTTCGTCGGCGGAAGTGGGGTGGACAGTCCGGTCGGCAAGAAACCGAATCCAGCGCGCGCTTGAATCCGCAAATGGACCTTTCGGCGAGACGGCAATCGCCTGCTGAAAGGAGGCCGCTGCCGCCTCTCCATTCTGGAATAACGCGATCATCGCACGTGTGAAATGCACCTGATCGCAGGACTGGTCCTGTGTGCAGGTGCTCAGCCGCGTTTCTTGTTCTCGATGGACGGTTTGCAGGATGACCGTGTCGGTTCCATCGGCTTGAAATAATGGCTCAGAGCCAGACGGTGGGGCGCCATTCACCATCGCACAGCCCCATAGCATTCCCGTCAGCAAGAGCCCGGATCCATGACGAAGCCACATCGCAATGCCTCTAGGTGCGCCGAGGACTCAGTGCCGTTGCTAGGGCAAGTTTAGCAGATGGTACGGATTTTGACGGGTCAGAGGCAGAGGCAAAAGCAGGGATATGCTATCTTATTCACCACCTTATCCATGCGGGGCGGTGATCAGATGATCCACGGTAGGTTCCTCTCGTTGACACATCGGAGCGTCGGCGGTAGCCTACCGTGTCTTTTCTTCCACAGTTGGAGGTTCCCATGACGACCGTCTCGGAGATCGCGCCGGACGTATTCAGAATTTCCACGTTCGTGCCGGATTTCAATCTACAGTTCAATCAGTTCCTGGTGCGCGACGACGAGCCGCTGCTGTTTCATACCGGCCCACGCGCGATGTTTGCCGAGGTGCGGGACGCCGTCGCGACGTTGCTCGATCCGAAGGCCGTCAAATGGCTCGGCTTCAGCCATCTTGAGTCGGATGAATGTGGCTCGCTGCGGGAGTGGCAGCAGCTTGCGCCGGAGTCCGTAGCCGTATGCAGTTTGGTGGGCAAGTTGGTGAGCATCGACGATTGCATGGCGGTGCGTCCTGCGTTGGGGATGAAGGACGGGGACGTGCTCAATACGGGCAAGTATCGTTTCAGTTTTTTGCACACGCCGCACGTGCCGCACTGCTGGGAAGCGGGGTTGTTGTTCGAAGAGACCCAGCACACGCTGTTGTGTTCGGATCTCTTTCATCAGAACGGGGATGTTGAGCCGGCTACGCATTCGGACGTGCTGGGCCGGTGCCGACAAGTGCTTGTGGAGTATCAACAAGGGCCGCTGGCCAACTATATGCCGTACACCACGCTCACGGAGCCGACCCTCCATCGGCTGGCCGAGTTGCAGCCAAAAACCTTGGCGACGATGCATGGGTCGGCCTTTGTCGGCGACGGCGCCCGGGCGCTCCGCGAGCTGGCAACAGTATTCAAGGATGTTCTCGGGCCGAAATAGCACGAGAATTGGAAGGCATCAGCGGCCATTCTCTACCCGTTCACGTGTCGCCTTAAGGGGGAGATCCGTGCTCCTCAGAAAACAATGCAGGCGAACATGATCCGCGCCGTCTCCATTTTTGTTGTATGCACCGCTGCTTGGCTCATCGGCTGTGCTGGGTCTCAGCCGATGGAACCGAACCCTATCGGGAAAGCCTTGCTTGGGAAAAGCAAACAAGAACTCGTCGCCTGTGCAGGCAACCCTCTTGAGGAAACGAAGACGACCGAGGGAACAGTACTGGCCTACTACAAAGAAGCGCCCATGTTTGAGGAATCATTTGCCTCCTCTAAGGCCAGTAGACCGGGAGCTCATCATGGGTGTTGGGCGCGCCTCCTCATGGAGGATGATCGCGTGCGTGGGGGTAGAGTATAGGTCGGTGCCCCCGTCGGTTGATGCTACGGATCACTGCGAGGAGATTTTTCGCACCTGTGTTCAGTAAAGACTACTCTGTCAATCTTGATGCACAGGGTTGTAATTCCTGGTTGACACATCTTGTATGGTGAGGTAGAAGGCCGCATCTATCTAGCTGCTGTTTGAACGCTGTTATGTCAAATCATAGAGATCTTGGGCGATTGTATTTTTAGGGGGAAATTCGTATGGATCCGAGTGGTAGTAGCCAATCCGACATAGCCGACTTAAATCCCATGCCTTTGAGCATATCCCGATCTCCCTGCGTAGCCCCTCCTCTCGTGGCCTAATCCAACGAGCGTGATGATGGCTCCGGCCCGGTCCTCGGGGACAGGGGAAAAGGATGACATCATGACGCTTCTCATTATCCGTCTCACACAGTTCTGCCTCGTCGTATACTCAATGTGGCTTGTTGCCCGAATAGGGAGAAAGAGGCGTCTGGAACAGCGACGGATTACTACCCTCACCCGTGCGGTTGGCCTTCTGATCCTGAGTAGCATCGGGCTTCTGGCCTCACCTTCATTGTCCCTCGCGTTGGAAAAGTACGGTCGTCCATTGCCGTCAATGGAGCAGCCGGGCGGCGCCGCGGCACGGGAAGCCGAAGAGACCCTATTCGGGGGATATTTTCTCGAAGCCGCCTTTGTATCCAACCCGACGTTCGCTGCTCGTCCCGATAACACGGGATTGGTTGGTCTCCGGCACATGCTTCACTTGGAAACCGACCTCTACAAGCAATACCTGACCTTTTACACCGATCAAAATTTCTTCTCAGATCGAACAAACGGCTGGATCGAATTGAGTGAATGGGATGGTACCTACGCGCTCACAGGCCTTGTGGATCGATTTGGTTGGCGTATTCAATATGAGCGCGATGCTCCCATTGATAAGAGTGGCCTGAAGCAAGCCTATGCGGATACCTTGCTCACGGCTCGATTTCAGGCGACAGAAGATTTGAGTTGGTGGAAAGCACTCTTTCCTCATCAGAACCTGACGGCCTATGCCGGTGCCGGGTGGCTGTTTCAAAACAGCAACTACTTTGCCCGACCAGATAATACCGGAAGAGCCCTTTACCGGTATGTGGCCCATGCGGATCTCGACCTCTACAAAAATAGAGTCGTGTTGTATGGAGATATGAATTTCTTTACAGATCGGGAGGCTGGAAACGCGCTTAGCCCCAGCGAGTTGGATTGGATTATCGGGCTGGCAGTGCGGTTTCGCGAGGATATGGAACTGAGCGTGTATCGAGAACAGGACGAATCCTTAGACAAGGGCGGACTCGTTCAAAAATATGTGGCCGTTCAACTGCGGTACTCGTTTGATGTTCCCAAGCGGCTCTGGAGGAAGTAAGACATTTGGTGAGGCGCTCTATCCATGAGAAGAGCTGTTGCTGTTCTGCATGATGGCTGGGCGAGAGGTCGAGTCTGCCTTCGGCGTGGTTGCCGTGATGATCCTTGGGCGTGTATCTGTGCAGCAGGAGCAGGTGGTTGTGGTCAAAGATCACCGAAGTGAGGACTTCGGATCCGGTCACTTCGCAATCGTGATGCTGGGGACTCCGACGCGAGGCACCTCGCTGACGGTCATTTGGAACAAGAGATACAGCATTTGGAAGGCCTCGCGGTTCCAGCGTGCCAGCGGTCCCGTGGTGTTCACGGCGTAATATTTTCCGTGGGACTGAATCGACAGATCGGCTCCCGAGGGAGCGCTATCCGACAGCAGGAGCTCCATGGTGTGGACGGGATTTTCGAGGACCGGCTGGGGTTCGAGGATCTTTGTCGACGTAGTATTCGGGGTCTTCTTCAAGCGATCGGCCCAGAAAGTTGAGAATGGTATAGAAGCTCCGCAGCCGGAAATCTCCCTTGAGTGGGAATTCCCCTCCGACGTGCCCCGGCCGGATGTCGAAGGAGACATCGTTGAGGTACCCTTCCTCCGTTTCATCGATCAACCGGGCCCGTTCCTCTGGTGAGAGCGTGTAGGGGTCATAGTTGGTGATAAGAATTGGTCCCGTGATTTGTTTTCGAAGGGTGTAGCTGTTGTCTTTCTGGTTGTAGGTGACGTGATACTCTTTCTGTAACGCCTGAAAACCTTCGGCTGTGACCGAGTTGGCAGGAATGGTCCAGGTCCGATTGTAGATGAGCGGTTCGGCATGGAGCTGGTTCTGGTCCTGAATGGACGAGAGGTGCGTGACCACCCGGCGGAACATCTCGTAGCCTGTCCGATCTGCCGGTGTATTGCGATAGGCGACCTCCTGGCCATTCTCCGTGATCCGCAGTTCCTGCGCCATCAGCCGGAGCAACAGATCGATGTCGTACCGCTGCCGGAGGAGGAGGAGGAACTTGGTTTCCTGAAAGGGGGTCAAGAGTCGCTTGGTGAACTCTTCCCCTTCGATCGGTGCGATACTGATGGTGGGGTTCTCCGCCATGCTGCCGCCGAAGATCGGCATGAGCGCCTTGCTGGCCTCTCCCGTGAGTGCCGGAGTGGCGCCGGCGCTGACACGGAAATCGAACGTCGCGGCGATATTCGAGACGCCGGTGAAGTGAATCGGTTGATGCTGATGGGCGCGGGCGATGTTGATGAGCAGTTGTTTGGAGATGGCATCCGTGATCGCCTCATCATAGGCCGTCACAGCGCGATTCAGCGTGATCGGGGAGAGGCAGCCGGTCACGGCCAGGCTGCAGAAGATTCCCGCCAGGGTCAATAGCGCGCGGGGATGTTGATCGCTGCCCCAGTGTCATGTGAACGACCTTCGAACGAGCCCGACAATCCTTCGGCAGGTTTGTAACATAATCGGCACGGGATGCCTAGCGGATCGCTGCCGAACCGGCTGACGTTGAGCAGTGTCGTAGGGTCTTGGCGACTCTTCGGCGGTGTGAGCCGGGGAAAGACTCGATCTTGCCCTCTGTGATACGATGGGCGACTCATGACCAACTCGACGGAGGAGGAGCTGGACATGTTGAAAGAAGTGGCAGGGGATATTTTACTCACGAAGGCGGAGGCGCTGGCGCACGGTGTCGCACCCAACGACAACTTTGCAAACGGGTTAGCCTTGGCACTCAGAGAACGGTGGCCGGCGATGTATAAGGACTTCCGTCATTATTCTCAGACGGTTACTCCCAAGACCGGCGAGTTGTGGACCTGGGCCGGTGTCGGCGGTGTTCGGATTGTCAATCTGTATACCCAGGAGCCTGCCGCCAGTCACGGAGCCAACCCAGGCCGGGCCACGATCGAAAACGTGAACCACTGTCTCAAAGCGCTGTGCAAGGACGATTGAGGCTGAGAAGTTTAAAAGTGTCGCGCTTCCACGCTTGGCCACTGGTGTGGGCGGGCTCGACTGGAAAGTCGTCAAGCCGCTGATGGAAAAACATCTTGGCCACCTGTCCATCCCTGTGTATGTGTACGGCACCTATCATCCTGGGGTCCAGGCAGAGGAATAGGGCTGGAGCGAACTATAGGAAATGAAAGGGCGGCCTGGGTGATCCCGTGCTCGCGGAACCCCCATTTCAGAAAGTGGTCGTTCGACGCGCGCAGTTCGGGATTCACCCAAGCCGCCCTTTCTGTGTCACGTTCGGGTGCAGCGGTGGGGGGAGGAAACGAGCGAGCTTGGAGGGATCATTTATAGTGGTGGTTGAACGCGCGCAGTTGACGATCGGCTCGGCCGCCTTCACTTTTCAAAGGTGACTCGGTCCCTGCTATGCGGAGTGGTTACTGCCGGGCGATGTCCTGATTCTGCGCGATGTTCGCCATGCTCGTGGCAGACCTACTCGTAGTGCAGCGCCTCGATGGGGTTCATCTTCGACGCTTTGTTCGCGGGATACAGGCCGAAGAAGACGCCCACGATCAGGGAAAATAGAAACGCAATGCCGACGGCTTCCGGAGAGATAATGGTCGGCCATCCCACCATCGTGGTCAGCAGTTTCGCCCCTCCGATGCCGGCAGCCACGCCGACGGATCCGCCGATCGCGGTCATGATGATCGCTTCGACCAGAAATTGAAGCAGAATGTGCCTGCGCTTCGCGCCGACGGCCATGCGAAGCCCGATTTCTTTCGTCCGCTCCGTGACTGACACCAAGAGAATATTCATGATGCCGATGCCGCCGACGATCAGCGAGATCGAGGCAATGCTCATCAGCATGAGCATCATCGTCCGGCTCGTGCCGGCGATGGTCTTGGCAATATCCTCCATGGTGCGGATGGTGAAGTCGTCCTCCTCCGAGGCGGGGAGGTGATGACGCGCACCGCAAGAGCTCTTTGATGTCCGCGACGACGGCAGGGATCTCATAGCGCGTCTGCGTGGCGACCAGGATGATCCCGACGGTTCCGAGAAACTTCGTGCCCAGGACTTTTCGTTCAGCCGTCGAGAAGGGAAGCACCACCAGGTCGTCTTGGTCCTGACCACTGATCGATTGACCCTTTGGTGCCAGGATCCCGATCACACGAAGCGGGGTGTTTCTGATGCGAATCTCGGCTCCCACCATCTCTTCACCCGGCTCGAACAGATTCTGGGCCGCGGTCTTTCCCAGCACGACTACTTTTGCGGCGGAATCCATATCGGACTGCGTGAAGAAGTTGCCCTGGGCAATCGGCCAACTGCGGATGTCGGGGAATTCGGGCGTCGTCCCGACGACGACGGTGCTCCAATTCTTGTTCTCGCGAATGACCTGCAAGACGGATCGCGAGCCGTATATCACCGTCGTAACACTCCCGACTTTGGTCCGGATATCCTCCGCATCGTCGACCGTGAGCGTGGAAATCGAGCCGAGTCCGCCCCGCACGCCCCCGACGGTCGTGGCGCCCGGGACGATGATCATCACATTGGTGCCCAGGCTGGCGATTTCCGCTTGGACGGAGGCGGTAGCGCCCTGCCCCAAGCTGACCATCGCCACGACGGCGCCGATGCCGATGATGATGCCGAGCATGGTCAGCCCCGCGCGCAGCGGATTGCGGCGAAGGATGCGGAGGGCGGACATGATCGTGAGCCAGAGAAAAGACATGGTGTGCACTGAGTTTATTGGTCTGTCTGGTTTGTCTCGTTGGTCTGCGTCTGAGCGGATCCGTCGGTCCGAACAAGAGAGACCAAACAAACCAGATAACGAAACCTGCTTTCCCTTTCATCTTATCCTCGGGCCGCCGTCGAAGCCCGGTGGCAACTTCTTCTGGGCTTGTTCTTCGGGCGTCTCAATCCCTAGAATCACCTGGTCTCCTTCCTTCAGCGTCCCCTCGGCGATTTCTGTGAAGAGGGAGTCGGCGATGCCGGTGGTGATCACCGTCTGCCGCACCTGCTTCTCCTGATCCATCACCCATACCTGCGTGAGCTTGCGGTCCACCGGGACCGCCGGCATCCGGAAGCGCAATGCCCCATTCGGTACGCGTAGAGGATTTTCTTTCTTGGCCGTCACGATCGTCACGTTCGCCGTCATCCCGGGTTTGAGCTTGAGATCCCGATTGTCCACTGTGATCACCACGTCGTAGGTCACCACGTTCTGGATGTTGATCGGCGCATTGCGCACCTGCGTCACGGTGCCCTCGAAGAACTGTTTGGGATAGGCGTCCACGCGGAAGTTGGCGGGTTTACCTTCTGCCACGCCTCCGATGTCGGATTCGCTGACGTTGGCGTTCACCTGCATCTGCGTCAGGTCCTGGGCGATCACGAAGAGGGTCGGCGTTTGGAAACTGGCGGCGACGGTTTGACCGACATCGACGTTGCGGGACACCACGATGCCGTTGACCGGGGAATAGATCGTGGTATAGCCGAGATCGAGCTCGGCTGAGGCCAACGTGGCCACCGTTTGATCCACCTGCGCCTGCGCGACATCGACTTGGGCCTGGGCGTCACGGAAGTTTGTGGCGGCGAGGTCGAGATCCGCCTGTGAGACGAATTGTTGCCGGAGCAGGGTCGTCATGCGATCGAGTTCGAGTTTTCGCTGATTCGCCATGTTCTTCGCCTTCGCCAGATTGCCGCGTCCGCTCTTGAGCGCTGCGCGGGCCTGACTCACCTTCGCTTGGAACGGCTGCTGATCGATCGTGGCCAGGACCTGGCCCTTCGTGACCGCGGAATTGAAGTCCGCCATCAGTTGGGTAATTTTGCCGGAGACTTGGCTGCCCACCTGCACCGACACGACCGGATTGACCGTGCCGGTGGCGGTGACAATTGCGGTGATGGGGCCTCGATCGACCAGCGCTGTGTTGTAGTGGACCGGCGGAGTCCCGGCCGTCCACCAATACCAGGTTCCTGCCCCGATGATCGCGAGCAGAGTCACGATGCCGATG
This sequence comes from uncultured Acidobacteriota bacterium, assembly GCA_963725105.1. GTDB lineage: Bacteria > Acidobacteriota > Vicinamibacteria > Vicinamibacterales > CAVVIG01 > CAVRXZ01. The sequence goes on along the minus strand of CAVRXZ010000027.1, from coordinate 57,162 downwards.
AACCAGCGAAGACGAGGCCTGTGTCCGGCGTGAAGGGGGCACGGGTATGGAGACGGGGAGCCGGTGCTCGTGGTCGGATGATGGACTTGACGAACCGCGAGCCGGAGCTGAAGAAGATCCGGGAGGAATGATCTCGGTGACAGGGACCTCACGAATCGGATCTTGGGGGTTACTGGTCATGATGTACCCACTCGTTGCGTCACTCCGCCTGTGTGACTGTTTGTGAATCGGTTCACGATGATCTTACGAGTTTCTTCTGCGAATAACAGCACAAGGGCGCCCAGCGCGAGTGGCCCGAAGATCCATGCAGGTAAGGGGCTGGTTCTAAAGATCGCGTTGCCCCAGGGGGTATAGATGATGAACGCCAGGACGACCAATTCTGTCGCGATTCCCCAGAGGAGCATTGGATTGGTGAACAAGCCGAGTCGAGAGAGTGGTACTCGGTCCGAGCGGCAGGCGAACACGTTCGCCACCTGGGCGACGACGATGCCAGCGAAGGTGGCGGCAGTCGCCTGTTTGTAGAGCGGATCAGACCAGTCGAGCGGCATGCCCCAGGTCCATCCCTGTGTCAGGAGCAATAAGAAGAATGCGCCCATGGCGATCCCGGCTTCGATCAGGCCCAGAAAGACATAGGCGCGCAGGAGCAGCGGAAGATTCATCAACCGTTCCGTGCGCGGGCGCGGCGGGATTGACATAATGCCGGCGTCGGGCTTTTCGGCACCCAGGGCCAAGGCCGGAACCATGTCGGTCCCCAGATCCACGGCGAGGATTTGCGGGATCGTGAGCGCCAGCGGAATCCCCAACAAGCCCCACGCAAGATAGGGGACGACCTCGCCCACGTTGCTCGACAGCACGTACGTGGAAAATTTTCGGATGTTAGCGTAGACGGCCCGGCCTTCTTCAATTGCGTTCACGATGGTCGCAAAGTTGTCGTCGAGCAAAATCATGTCCGCCGTTTCTTTCGCCACGTCGGTTCCGGCGATGCCCATCGCAATGCCGATATCGGCTTTCTTGATGGCCGGGGCGTCGTTCACCCCGTCGCCCGTGACGGCCACCACTTCGCCCATGTCTTTCAGCACCGACACCACGCGCATCTTGTGCCGGGGGGCCATGCGCGCGAAGATCGGCTCAGCCTCGTCAGGGCGGGTGGGCGTGAGGAGCCGACGCAGCGCCTCGTCGGTCATCGTTTCGACCTGGTGCCCTTCGATCGCGGGATCAGTCTCCGTCCGGTTCGGCGAGGGACTCTTTCGGCGCCAATCCGATCTGGCGGGCGATGGCCAGGGCCGTGAACGGATGGTCGCCGGTAATCATGATGGTGCGGACGCCGGCTTGGCGGCAGCGCGCGATGGCCTCCGGCACTTCGTGGCGCGGGGGATCTATCATCGCCACGAGGCCGAGGAAGGTGAGGTTCTGTTCCACCTGGTCGATGTCCAGCTTCTCGATACCCTGCTCGATGTCACGCATGGCCACAGCCAGGACCCGATAGGCCTGGCTGCGCGAAGGTACGGCTTTGCGCCATGATGCGCTGGCGGTCCTCCTGACTCATCGGCGAGCGAGCAGCTTGGTGGAGCATCTGATTGCAGAGGGGCACGAGCGATTCCGGCGCTCCCTTCACGAAGGCCACGAGCCGGCCCTCACGCCAATGGAGGGTGGACATGCGCTTCCGGTCCGCGTCGAACGGTAGCTCGCCCATCCGGGGCAACGGTTCTTGCTGGAGGAGTTCGTGATCCAGTGCGAACTCGACCAGGGCCACTTCGGTTGGATCGCCCGTGACGGTGGGGCGGCCGTCGGTCCGCCGCACGCGCTTGGCATTGTGGCAGTGGATGATCGCATCGAAGAGCGGCGCATACTCCTCAGCCTCGATCGCGCTGGTCACGCGTCCGGCGATCACCAGACAGCTTTCCTGCACTTCGACTTCGAGATGGTCCATATAGAAACGAGCCACGCGCATCCGGTTCTCGGTCAGCGTCCCCGTCTTATCCGTGCAGATGACGGTGGTGCAACCCAAGGTTTCAACGGACGTCAGTTGCTTGATGAGCGCGTGGCGTTTGGCCATGCGCTGGCTGCCCAACGCCAAGGCCAGCGTCACAGTGGGGAGCAGTCCTTCCGGCACGTTCGCCACGATGATGCCGATTCCGAAGATCGCGCTGACCCAGAAGCCCAAGCCCATGGAGACGCCGATGACGAAAAAGATCCCGCCCATGGCGACCGACAGCATTGCGACCACATGGGTGACCTTCGCGATCTCTTTCTGCAGAGGGCTGAGGCCTGTCTCCACGCTTGTGGAGAGGCGGGCGATCTTGCCGAATTCCGTCTGCATGCCGGTGGCGAACACCACCGCCCGACCTCTGCCGGAGAGCACGGGGGTGCCGGCGAATACGAGATTGGGAATGTCCAGGAGATGTCCATCGGTGACCGGCTCCGCTGTCCGCCGCTTCGGTTGGGATTCGCCTGTGAGAGAGGAGAGGTCGACACGCATTTCGGCTGCTTCGATGAGCCGGGCGTCGGCAGGGATCTGTTCTCCCTCCTCGATCAAGAGCACGTCACCCGGCACGATCTCGCTCCGCGACACGTCATGCGGTTGGTTGCTTCGCAGCACCCATGCCCTGGCAGGGAGGAGGCGATGGAGGGCATGCACCGCGCGCTCCGCTTTATATTCCTGAAAGAAGGCAAAGACGGCGTTGATGACGATCACACCGAGAATCGCCCAGCCGAGCGTGGCCATACCTTCGCCGGGCTTCATGAATTCTGCCGTGAAAGCCAGAGCGGTGGCGATCCAGAGCAAAATGGCCAGGAAGTGGGTGAACTGGTGGAGGAACCCTCGAATCAATGAATAGTGACTCGGCTCCTCCAGAACATTGGGGCCATACCGACTGAGCCGCTGCTGTGCCTCTTCGGGCGACAAGCCGCCTTCCCTGGTTTCCAGGTGTTTGAAGATTTCATCAACCGTCAGTTGGTGGAGGTGTGGCTCGTCGAGGTCAGGCACGCCAGCCTCGCACGATCAGGACGGAACAAGGGGCGTGTCTCAGGAGACTCTCCGAGACGCTGCCGAGATAGAGCCGCTCGCTCTTGGTCAACTCGCGAGACCCGATCACCAGGAGGTCGGCATGATCCGCCTCCACCTGTGTGACGATCGTGTCGATCACGTGGTCCATCTTCACGTCACTGACGACGGCGTAGCCTTCTTTCAGGAATTCATCCCGCATGGCCGTGACCAGTCGCGTGGCGCGTTCGAGGACCGGCCGTTCCAACTCTGCGACTTGGGATTTGGACAAGTATCGAACGGCCAAGTCGGTCACCGGTCTCTCGGCCGAGGAGAGGATGGTGGTCGTGGCGGATTCCGGAAGAATGCGGGATCGAAGAAATCGAGCGGCGGCTCGGGAATGCTTCGAGTCATCGACCGCGAGGACTACACGCGTCAGCTGCAGAAGCGGCTGTTTCACGACGAGGACGGAGCACGGGGCGATCGACGCAATCTGCCGAGAGATGCTCCCCAACAAGAATCCTCGAATGTCGCTCAACCCGCGGGATCCGAGGAGGATGAGATCGGCCTTCACCCGCCGCGCCTGTCGCACGATCGTCCGGGCGATGGGGCCATGGGCTAAGACGTGGTGGAGCGTGGTGCGGGGGCCGGTCGCGGCCTGTCCGAGGGCGACTCGAGCTGATCGCTCTGCCTCGCGGAGGAGGATTCCACCGGCCTTCTCCATGGCGGCCAGGGCGCGCGTTTTCGCCACGGGATTCCTGCCTCTGCCCGCTCGGAGGGCCGACGGATCGACCACATGGAGAAGCGTCACATCCTCCGGTTCCCGGTCGGCGAGCGCTTCGAGTGCTTGTACCCCCCACCGCGAGCATTCAGACCCATCCACAGCACAAAGAATTCGCATGACAGACTCCCTTTCCTCAATGACGCCAAAAGCACACGGGCCATTCCGGGTATCAGTTCTGCATTGGATGTGCCTGTGACGCACGGGAATAAGGAATGAGAATCAGCCCTGTTCCAAGGGGTTGCGAAGAGAAACGGTACTCCGGCTCCTATGGATGGTGCGGCGTTTCGCAGCAGAGAGGAAAGCACCACTGTGGTGATTGGCGTCAGTATGCATGTGCTAGCAGGCTGTAGCGGTGAAAGGCGGGACAAGCGAGACGCGAAGGTTCGATGCCGGAAGTTTGAGGTTTTCAGAATTTCGAACCCCGAACTTCGAGTCGCGCCTGTCGCGCTGTCTCGGCCATCTCGCTCGGTGATATGGTGAGGAGGGATGTATGCCGACAAAGAAGACGACGAAGGCCAGGACACGAACGAAGAAAGATTTTGACGTGATGACGGTCGAGCAGGTCATGCAGAAACAGGTGCAGGCGGTTCATCTCAAGACGAAAGGCGACGTCATCGCGTCGCTCATGGTCGAGGGATTCGGGGCCGTGCCGGTGGTGGACTGCCAAAGATAAACTTCTGGGCATCGTCAGCGAACATGATCTGCTGGCCGCCATGGATGACGGACACAAGCTTGGTGCCGTCGCCGCCGGCGACATCATGACATTTAACCCCTATTCGATCCACCCGGAAGCAATGCTCCCGACGCTGGTTCATGTGTTCAGAGCCAGCGATTTGATTCGTGTGCCGGTGGTGGATGCCAAAGACAAGCTCGTGGGCATCATTGCCAGGCGGGATGTGCTGCGTGCCTATCTGGCAGCCGGCGAGCAGGATGCTGAAAATGACGCCTTCTCACCCGCCCAACCCCAGCGCGCCGAGACGCGCTTTTCCTCGAGCGTCGTTCTCAGTCGCCCGTGCTCGCCTGCAACGGTACGCTTCAGTCGCCGAGCTCCCTGCGGCCTTGCTGGGATGTCATTTTGAGCATCCTGCGGGAATGCGTTCTGTTTTCTGCAGGCTCCTAGATAGGGAATAAGAAGGAGGGTCTATGCGACAAACGGAGTTTCTTGCGACGGCCTGCGACCCAAAGACATTGACGGTGGGGCAATTGATGCAGGACGCGGTCTTTACCTGTGGCTCCAGGACCGATGCCTTGACCATCAGCCGGCTGATGACCCAACGAAACTTCGGCAGCCTGCCGGTGGTGGAAGAGGACCGGACCTTGGTTGGTCTTATCAGCGAGTATGATCTGCTTCAGGCGATGATCGAGGGCCGGGATCTGAGGAAGGTCATGGCCGTCGAAATGATGAGCACCCACCCCGTGACCGCCACCGAGGATATGAAGTTGGAGGAGGTCGCGAATCTGTTCCAGGATCGCTACATCACGCGGGTGCCTGTCGTTCGAAACGGTAAGCTCGTCGGAATTCTGGCGCGGCGGGATCTGTTGTTTGGGTATACCAAGGCGTCGCAGTATTGGTCTTAGCAGGATGCTGAAAATGACCCCCAGCGTCGTTCTCAGTCGCGCGTCTCCCTGCAACGTACCCCAAGGGTACGCTTCGGTTGCCGAGCTCCCTGCGGCCTTGCTGGGATGTCATTTTGAGCATCCTGCGGGTGAAACTGTGTCTATTCGGTGCCGCCTTGCTCAGAAATACATCGACCATGTCCACTACTATGCTCTGGTCGTTCTGGAGCTCACAGATTGTCGTGATTGTGATGGTGGTCACGGTTTTTCCCGCCGTCTCACAAGCTGATTCCCCCAAGAGACATCGTGGTCCCTGCGAGATCCATTACCCCAGTGATGCTACGGTGGAGTGGGACTGCCGTATCATCCTGCCAGGCGAATCGCTGGAAACGATATTTGGAGAGTACTGGGTGGACGTTGCACGATTCAATCGAATCGATCGGCGTCATGCGCACTCCGGTGTCTCGATTAAGGTTCCGAAACGGCTCGAGGATCTGGCGCAGTTTACTCCATTACCGCTGGTCTATCCTCCAGGAGAGCTGCGCAAGAAATTTATTCTGATCGATCTGACGGAGCAGTTTCTCGGAGCCTATGAATTTGGAGCCCTTCGCTTCTCGGCGCCCATCGCCTCTGGGAATGAACTCAACGAAACGCCCACGGGGAAGTTCCGTCTGACCGCTGCCCATCGGCAGCACCAATCCTCTCTCTATACGATCGAGGGGACGGACCTGCCGTACCCGATGAATTACGCGCTCCGATTCCATGTGAATAGGGAAGGAGTGTCCTATTGGATCCATGGACGGGACATGCCGGGCTATCCGGTCTCACACGGGTGCATCGGCCTCTACGATGAGTCGATGCAGAAGGAACAGTATGGCATACCCAAAGAGCCGGAGCTGAACGATGCACAGACACTGTTCGAGTGGGTGCTAGGAAGTGAGCCGGACGAAGAGCGTGTGATTCCACTCCCTCGCGGTCCACGGGTTCACATCATCGGCCAGGCGCCGGCAGATCAGCTGCCCTAAATTATTGAGGCGCCAAAGGCGGGATTTGATTTTTGGCCAACTCAGAATGCTCTAGATATGGATAACCGCAGATTCACGCTCCTCGCTCTTTCACAATTCATCCACCATCATTTGCTCTGGTTCTTGATCAGCGCCTATGCCATTGCCGCCGTTTTCCCGACGGCCGGTTTATGGATCAGGAACGTTAACTTGGGCGACGTTCAAGTTTTCCAGTCAAAGATCCATGTGTCGTTGCTCCTGCTCCTTCTCGCCACGCTCATGTTTAACGCCGGATTGGGCGTGAAGACGTCGCACTTACAATCTCTCATGCAAAAAAGCAGGGTGATGTTGGCCGGACTCGCGGCCAATCTGGTCATCCCCATGGTCTATATTTTTGGCGTCACCCTGGTCATGCGGCTATGGTATGAGCCGGACGAAGCGCAGCATATCCTCGTCGGCCTCGCGTTGGTTGCCGCCATGCCGATTGCCGGCGCGTCTACTGCCTGGGCGCAGAACTCCAATGGAAATTTGGCGCTGAGTTTAGGATTGGTTCTTTCCTCAACCGTGCTGAGCCCTATCATCACGCCTGTGGCGCTGCAGGTATTCGGGGAGATGGCGTCGGAGGAGTACGAGAGGGTGCTGCAGGACCTCGCCGCCTACGGATCGGGAGCGTTCTTGGGCCTCTGGATCGTACTGCCATCAATGCTGGGCCTTGGTGTACGATTCGCAGTTCCTGAAACCCAGCTCACGGCCGTCATGCCGTTCGTCAAACTCACCAATTCACTTGTATTGCTGCTGTTGAACTACTCGAATGGGTCGGTCTCGCTTCCTCAGGCGGTGGCGGACCGCGATTTCGACTTTTTGGCGGTAACGTTGGGAATCACCACAGGTCTCTGCATCACGGCCTTTGCATCCGGATATGGGCTGAGCCGTCTGTTCAAGGTAGACCAGCCTGACCGTGTCTCGCTCATGTACGGACTGGGGATGAATAACAATGGGACTGGGCTGGTCCTGGCCTCTCTTGTGCTCGCTTCATACCCACGAGTCATGGTCCCGATCATCTTTTACAACTTGGTCCAGCATTTGGTGGCCGGAAGCGTGCATGAAGTGACAGGCCGAACTGTTGGCAATCAAAAGGTGGGAGGAACCTAAGGCGAGCAAGCTCTCCGGTGTCCAAAATCGTCTGATTTAGGGACACCCAAGGGCTTGTTTTGGCAGGCTGGAATTTCGAGGGCTTGGAAGCGTGAATTCTTGCAGGTTTTGTGGACGGCAATCGCCGTCGTGGTCAGACCTACCATTCCAGTATCAAGTTCCCAGTTCTTTTCGCGTCTACCCACGATTCAAAAGTAGTTCCGAGATGCAGTGGCGATATCCAGCGGGTGTCGCGGCGAAGCGGGTGCCCATCTGCCCCCGTCACACAGAAGGACAGGCAGGAGAGTAAGGGCTAGAAGACGGATTATCCCTCAACGTATCCAGGTTCCTGATGCCTACCGTGTCCTTGTTCGCGACAAAATCGAATGGCCGGACAAAATTGAAAACAAAAGTGCAACAGGGCGTACAGGAATGTACGTATAAGTAGTACCCACAGTGCTAAGTTATTGATAGTGCGACATTTGTAACCTTGGATCGCAAATTGCTCTCTCCTCGCACAAGTTCACTTTCACAATGAGGGAGAAAACAATCATGGAATGCCCGAAGTGCAAAGGATTGATGATGTTGGAACGCTTCTCGGATTTCTTCCTGGCCTTCTATGCTTGGAAGTGTATCAATTGCGGAGCGGTCATCGATCGAACGATCTCCAATAATCGGAGAAACAGCCTCGCAGCTAAAGCCACGAAAGAAGTTGAAGTTGCCACCGTCAGTTGATGAATGGATAGGTTGGAATTCTCAGGGCTGGGGACAGGAATTTCTGAGGTGATCAAGGATTCCTGGAACCATTCTCCATGCGCGACTTCGTTACGAGACTCTGACGAATGTTGTGACAGGTCCAGCGGATCATCACAGAGGGTCAAGCGCCTGTGACGAACGGAGCCTTTAGGACGTCGGCCTCTCGGTCAGAGTGATGACCCCGTATGCATGACTACCCATCCCAGTTCGGTCCATCCCAGTTCCTTCGCCTGTGTCCTGATATGGGTCAGGAGAGTTCGTTTCACGATTTCTTCATCAACTTCCTTCGTTCCCTTCACGACTGAGAAAGGGAGCTCAACCTTCCACAAGAGTGTCCCTTCCGCACTGACCAGATGCAGGTACAATCTCTTCGGATATCGCTCCTTCCATCCCCAAAATGCTTTCTGCGGCGGTTTGCTCACCACTCTTCCGAAGAGCACACCATCCGTCTGAATATCCCGGCTGATCTGCGGCGCCAGTGCGATGTCATCTTGGTCGGTGGTGCTCTGCGTCAGTTGCGTGAGCACATTCGCGGGCAGATGGCTGGCTACCTCAGTCGGACTGATCACGTGACGGTCGGTTGCTTGTCCGAGCACGGTTGCCCACCAGTCAGCCATGCGTAGATCCCCGACAAAGGGAGCCACCGCAATGTGCTTGAGAGGAACCTGCTGCCGCGCCTCTGGCGGTGCCACCCACGCGTGTTCAAAGGACTCGAACTCAACGTCACTGCAGGTAGCCACATCAGCGCACACGATGCCCAGCCAGGCCAGGACTGTGCAGCCCTGCATCAGGATGGCGGAGAAAAAGAGCATTCCCGCAAGAAAGATTTGTCTGAGTCGAATAGGCATAGCTGTTGGCTCTAGCTCACGAGCAATGCGGTACTGTCTGAACCCTCAGAATTCACCGGTTTCTCTTCTTGTTTGCCGCCACGCAGGGAGTAGGGCGGCTGAGTTCCGCTGGTAACTTTGTCTGCTCGTCCACGCAGGCTGTGTCGAGCTGGGCTTGTGTCAAGCCTGAGACTGAAGTCAGGTTGGCTCCGTGCAAGGTCGCGCGGTGGAGATCTGCTGCGTCGAGTTGCGCGCCGGTGAGATCGGCTCCGGATAACGTGGCGCCTCGGAGGTTCGCCTCTTGGAGGTTGGCATGGGCGAGAATGGCATGGGTGAAGTTCGCCTCGTGCAGGTCCGCTGCCACGAGGTTGGCCGATTCCATGGTCGCCTCATTGAATTGTGCGTGATGGAATTGGGCGTTCGGTGCATAGATCTCGCTGAGGTTCGCCTTCGTGAAGATGGTGCCGATTCCTCTGGCGCCGATCAGCACCGCTCGATAGAATTCGGCATCTCTAAAATCCGCCTGGTCCAGGACGGCCGTATACAAAATCGCCATCCGAAGTTTGCCTGACCGTACCTTCGACTTTAATCAACTGCACTCCTTCCAGATTGGCCTCTTCCAGATCAGCCTGCTGCAAGCCGGCCGAACGGAAGTTCGCGTATCGCAGGTCCGCTCCGCGAAGGATGGCCTCACGCAGGTTGGCTCCCACCAGGCTGGTGCCGTCGAGATAAGCGCTTTCTAAATCTGCTTCAACCATCAGGGCTCCGTCGAGCTGGGCGCCGTCGAGGAGTGCTCCTTGCAGATTCGCCTGTTGAAGGTTTGCGTTGGTCAAGACGGTTCGGCGGAGGTCGGCCCCCATCAGATCGGTCCCTGCCAAGATGGCCCGGGCGAGGTTGGCGCCGTAGAAGTAGCTTTCGACGAAGGAGGCGTTGGTGAGATCGGCTGAGGCGAGGTCTGCTCCTTCAAAATGGGCCCGTTCGAAAGTGGATTCGCGCAGTTGTGCTCCGGTCAGGACGGCGTTATAGAGCGCCGCTTCATCGCCGACCGCACGGAACAGATTGGCGTGGGGCAATCGTGCATGCCGGAGATCGGCTCCTGCCAGGTTGCTGTCTTTCAAGTCGGCTCTCGTGAGATCGGCTCCCGCGAGACTCGCTTGCGACAAATCACTTTCGCGCAGATTCGCCTGGCTGAGGAGGGTCCCTTCCAGTCGCGCCCGTTCCAGATCGGCCCCGGCGAGTTTCGCGTGGCGCAAGTCCGCCTGGCACAGATCCGCGCGTTGAAACTCATGATTCTCACGGTGTTCGAGCCACTGTCCATGCGATTCCACGATCGCCTGCAGCTGCTTGGGCGGAACTGGTTTCTTTTTGTACGTGCTCTCACAGCGAGTGGAGTGACTGCTTACCTGACTTGGCTCTGCTGCCTGGGTGATGGCCGGTATGCTGACGGTCAACATTCCGATCAACACAACGTGGACGGCGCAGATTCCAGCGTACGTTCTATTCATTGCGTGTCTCCTTGAGAAAGATTCTTCGGTGGTGTGGGGCATGATACATGATAACTACACACATTGGTCGACGATTCGTGCGAGATCCCGAAGCGGTTGCGAGATTCGAACATCATAGGGATGGTCGCATTCAAGACTCCGAAGTGAATTGGGCAACAGAGTCAACTGTGTGGCGGCCCGTTCACGCAGTTCCGTCAATTTCTGAGCAGGAACGAGGCGGCGGCCCTCTGTCATCACGGGATGCAAGAGCGGATCTCCTGTTCCGGCGTCCTCCACCGTGGTCACGAGATCGTAATGACATCGTCCATCGTGTGTGTACTGCCGGTAGACCTGTTTGCGACCGGGCCAGGTGGCTTTCCCTTCCGATCGCTTCCGGCAGGGTCGGCCCGCATACTCTTGAAGCTTGTAGGCACAATCGAGCGACGGTGCATCGGCGGACGTGGTCATGGCGGTGCCGACGGCAAAACTGTCGATCGGCGCACCGCTGGCGATCAGCCGCTGCAGTTGGTATTCGTCCAGATTGCCGCTCGCCAGGATCTGGGCTTGCGGCAAGCCCCCCTCATCCAAGATGCGCCGCACTTTTCGCGCATGGTCTGCCAGGTCGCCGCTATCTAACCGCACACCCTTCACCATGATGCCCTGTTGTCTCAAGCTCGGAGCCAGCGCCACCACTTTGTGTGCCGCTGCCTCCGTGTCGTAGGTATCGATCAAGAGGACCGCGTTCTTCGGTTGTGCCAGAGCGAAATGCTCGAAAGCGGTTTTCTCGTCTTTGTGGGCCTGCACGAAGGAATGGGCCATGGTGCCGTAGATCGGAATGTCATATTCCATACCGGCGAGGACCGTCGCGGTTCCGGCGAAGCCGGCCAGATAGCTGGCTCGCGCGGCGAGCAGGCCTGCCTCCGCGCCGTGCGCCCGGCGCAATCCAAAATCGATGAGTGGTCTCCCGCCGGCGACCAAGACCGATCGCGCCGCTTTCGAGGCGATGAGCGTCTGAAAGTTGAGCAGATTCATGATCCTGGTTTCGACGAGCTGCGCTTGGGGGAGGGGAGCGGTTACGCGAAGGATCGGCTCATTCGGAAAAAAAACCGTTCCTTCCTGCATGGCGTGCACGTCGCCGGAGAACCGCAGGGTTTCCAGATAGTCCAGGCACGATGGACTGAACCGTCCGGTCTGTTTGAGCCATTCCAGTTCAGCAGAGCTCACGTGCAGCTGTTCCAAGAAGTCCAGGACTTGCTCCAGACCTGCGGCCATCAAAAAGCCACGTTGAGTTGGTAATCTCCTGACGAAAAACTCAAAGACAGCGGTGTCCATCATTCCTTGCTCGACGTAGGCCTGCACCATGGTGAGTTGATAGAAGTCGGTCAAGAGAACCGTGGAGGAGGGATTCATGCGGCTAGACTTTCCAGACGGGTCGGGATCGCTCCCAATCGAATCATAGCCTCTTCTGCCTTGCGTCCATCTTCCCAGGCGACGTTGACGGCCCGGATTGCATCGGTCAGCAAGCAGACGTGGTAGCCGAGCACCCGCGCGTCTTTGACCGTGTTGAGGACGCAATAGTCCGTTGCGAGTCCTCCGATGAAGAGTCGCCCGATGGCCGCAGCCTTTAAGTATTTGTGCAGGGACGTATCTTGGAATGCCGAATAGGCTTCCTTGTCCGGTAGGGTCGCCTTATGGATGATGATGGCCGTCTCCGGGATGGGGAACGAGGGGGGCGGCAGCGCGCCGGCCGACCCGGCCACGCAATGGATTGGCCAGGGTCCGCCCTGCCCGCGAAAGGAACAATGGTTGGGCGGATGCCAGTCTTGCGACAAGAAAATCGGCAGGCCGCGTGACCGGAAACGATCGACGTACCCACGCAGGATGGGGATGACCTCGTCCCCTCCCTTCACCCCTAAGGCTCCGCCCGGGAGAAAGTCGTTCTGGATATCGGCGATCAGCAAGGCATCGCCGATATCCAGCTCTTCTCTTACTGAACTCATCGCTTCGCGACGATCATAGCAACAATACGATGCTTGGATAAGACTTCGGCTACCGTTCCTGTTGGGCCAACAGTCGAACGTAGGCCACGACGTCTTGCATCTCTCCGTCCGTCAGCTGGCCTCGCCATGAATGCATGGGGCTGAAGACGACCCCGTGTTCAATGGTTCTCAACAGTTCTTCGTCGGATTTCAGAAAGGATGAAAATCGGTGAAAATTGGCCGGCGCCACCTTGAGCGCCTTCCCGTCCGGTCCATCCCCCCGGCCTCCGGCACCGTGGCAGGCTTGGCAATGGCGCTGATACACGTTTTTGCCGCGTGTGCTATCGGCCGGATATTCTTGCGCGTAGAGGAGAGGAGCGAACAGAAGGCCGATGAGGCCCAAGCTCAGAGTGGCTGTCATGCTCCGGGACAAAATACGCATCACGCCTCCTAAACAGCTGCGGAAAACTTCTGGTCTGTCTGGTTCATCTGGTTGATCTGGTTTATTTTGTTTATCTGGTTAGCTTCACTCAACCAAAAAAACCAGATCAACCAGATAGACCAGACAACGGTCTTCATATGCTGGGCGTTATTTTCAGCATGCTGTCAGCTTTTCTTGGTCGTGTGGGCAACAAACGACGAATACAGTTGTTGCATCTTGGTGCTGCCGCATTTCGGGCATTTCACTTTGGTAGATTCATGTTCCTTCAGCGTCAAGACCACCAACGATTCCTTCCCGCAGTCCAGACATTTATAGTCGTACATGGGCATACAGTACCCCCCCCTAGACTTCTGTGATGATGCTTCCATTAGGCTTCGTTTCGCCTTCGCTCCATTCCGCGATGGCCTGGGCCAGTTCCGCGAGTCGTTGAGCCGCGCGGCCGTAGACTGTGTCGGGGGGATACTCCCCATCAAGGCCGCGCTCGCCAGCTGGCACGCCGGTGAGCAATTCGATGGCCTCTTCTATCCTATTCACTCCATAGATCGTGAATTGACCGGATTCCACCGCCTCGACGACATCGCGCCGCAGAGCGAGATGTTTGGTGTTGCGGGCGGGAATAATGACGCCTTGTTTCCCGGTCAGTCCCCGGCGTACGCAGGACTCGAAGAATCCTTCGATCTTTTCATTCACGCCGCCGATCGGTTGCACCTCGCCCAGCTGGTTAACCGATCCGGTCACGGCCAGCGATTGACGAACGGGGAGGTCCGCGAGGCTGGACAGGATGGCGGCCAACTCGCCCACTGCGGCGCTGTCACCCTCTACTTCGGAGTAAGTCTGTTCGAACGTCAGTGAGGCGCTCAACGCAAAGGGATGGACTCCGGCAAACTTGCCGGTGAGGTATCCCGCGAGCGTCATCACGCCCTTGCTATGGATGTTGCCTGCGAGTTCCGCTTCGCGTTGAATGTCGATCACCCCTTTAGTGCCGACCGAAGTGCGCGCGGTGATCCTGGTCGGGCGGCCGAAGGTATAGTCACCGAGTTGGTGTACGGAGAGCCCGTTGACCTGACCCACGACTTCCTTGTCCAGATCCACCATCAAGGTACCTTCTCGGATCTCGTCCTGGATCCAGTGCTCCGCCAGGTTCGACCGATGGCGCTTGTGCCAGACCGCCGCGTCGACATCCGCACGTGTAACGAACGCATGGCCGTCCTTCTTGGCCCAGTAGCCGGCTTCCCGGATGAGGTCGCTGACCAGACTGAGGCGCAGCGACAGCCGGTCATGCCGATTCGCAAATCGGAACCCTTGCCGGATGACCTCGGCCACGGCATCGACTCCGAAATGCGGGAGCCCTTCTTCCCGGCAGAGTTTGGCGATGAAGCGGGCATATTGGCGATCCTGCCGCTCGCTCCGCACCACCTCGGTGTCGAAGTCTGCCTTCACCTTAAAAAGCTTTGCAAAGTCTTCTTCGTAGGCTTGCAAGAGCTGATACAGCATCGGAGGCCCGACCATGATGACTTTCACACTGACAGGAATCGGCTCCGGCCTGAGTCCCGCGGTGGAAAAGCCATAGAACTCGGCGGGGTCTTCGATCTTGACCGCTCCGGTCTTGATCACCCGCTTCAACGCGTCCCAGGAAAAGGGCTGACGGAGAACATCCATTGCATTGACAATCAAATATCCGCCGCTGGCGAGCACGACCGCGCCGGCCCGAATCTCAGTAAAGTCAGTGTACATGACTCCCATCTGGGCTTTGCGCTCGATCTTCCCGATCAGGTTGGTATAGGTGGGGTGGGACTCGTCGATCACTGGCGCTCCCGCCGTTGGGTCATGCTCGACAATCAGATTGACGAGGTACCGGGTCAGATCGGGCCGGCGGGGTTCAAGCCCCGGAAGATGGATTGTCGGGCCTTCGCGCGGGAGGAAATCTTTGTAGTGATGAATAATGTCGTGGTGGACTCGTTCGAGATAGCCGGAGATCGCCGGCAAGTCCAAGTAGGCGCGGCGCATCGTCTCATAGCGACCTTCCAGAAGATTGGCCACCAGTTGGTGATCCAGCAGGCGCAGCTGGTGTTCGGCTTCTTTCTCGAAGCCGTGGATGCGAACTTGAAATTCTCGGATCTCGCCCTCAAGCGTTTTCCGCCGCTCAGTCAGCTCTTCCTGCTCCTGCTCCGTCAGGGCTTCCATTTGTTCGTTCGTCATCGGATGGCCGTCTTTGAGAGGGACGAGTCCGAACCCTACAGGGGTTTCTTCGAATCCGAACCCCCGCGTCCCGCTCAGTTCTGTTAGGTCCCGGAAGAGCGCTTTCTTCTTCGATTCCGTGTCCTCAATGATTTTGGCCTTGGCATCCAGATACTTTTTGCTGTCGAAGGCGAGGGGAATGTCACGCCGTAGGTTCTCGATGAAAGCAGCCATCTCGCGTTTGAAGGCGCAGCCCTGTCCTGCAGGAAATGAGAGGCAGAGCGGACGTGATGCATCCTGGAAATTGTTCACATAGCACCAGTCGTCTGGGGCCGGCGCGCCCTGGGCCATCCGTTTCACCATGTGGCGGACGAGCGTCCCTTTGCCGGTCCCGACCGGACCAGACACGTAGAGATTGAAGCCGGGGCCCTTCATGTGCAGGCCGAACTCCAAGGCCTCGACCGCTCGCTCTTGTCCGATGATTTCGCTCAGCGGCTCTAATTCGCTGGTATCGTCGAACCCCAGCTGCGCGGGATCGACATCTGGCGACAGCATGGAAACGGGGATCTTGAGTCTGTCGACGGTCATCGGGGCCCCTACGGGAC
Organism: uncultured Acidobacteriota bacterium; assembly: GCA_963725105.1. GTDB lineage: Bacteria > Acidobacteriota > Vicinamibacteria > Vicinamibacterales > CAVVIG01 > CAVRXZ01. The sequence goes on along the minus strand of CAVRXZ010000027.1, from coordinate 41,432 downwards.
GATGGGAGACGGAAGATGGACCGTTGACGCCTGAGGGCCTTTCTCGCCTTCTTCAATGTTGAAGGCGACGTCAGTCCCGTCATTCAATTCTTCGAACGTGAGACCCTGCAGCGCGTGTTTGTGAAAGTACACCTCGCCACCGCCTTCTTTGAGGATGAATCCATATCCTTCCTTCGGGAACAGTTTGCAGATCACGCCTCGCAATGGCGGGATTGGAGACGTGCGCACCTCGGTGCGACCCCGCTTCTCGCGGTTCTTGCGGAGTTCGATGGCCATGGCGTCGAAGGCGGTTCTGATAGCCTCTTCGAATGTCTTGTCTTCCTTGCGGGACGTCATGGTCTGGCGACCAGGGAGCGTGACGACGATGAGCGCCTCGGCGACGTTAGCCAGCTTTTTGTGGTGAGGATTTTTCGTCAGGGTGACCCGCCCATGAATCAGATCCTCGTGCCTCCGTTGGAGGTCTGCCATGCGGGTTTCGATCTCACTTTTCCAGCGGGGAGTCATCTCGACATTTCGACTTTCAACTTCCAGCTCCATGCTGCCTCCTATTGCTCATTTGGTCTGTTCGGTCTGTCTGATTTGTTTGGTTGCATGAGACTAACCAGATGAACCAGACAGACCGACTTTGTTCAAAACGTGCAGGTCATCAAAGCCCTGCTGTATTGAATTGGTTTTTCTGCAGCCGTTGGTGGTTGATATCAGCAAGTGATGTGCCGCACGTTCCTGAAGGCGAGAGGTTGAGGCAAGGGGCTATGGGCTTGAGAGTTTTCCTCTCTCTGTCCCCTGTCCCCTCGCCGCACGCCTGGGTGTGAAGTGGCGCATTTTTCCTCAGTGGCGCTCTTGGCAGTGAAGCTCAATGCACCAGTTCACGATGAGGCGAATGGTTAACGTGTCTCCTGGTTGACTCCGTCGCGTGCCTGACCTCACCCTCTGTGATGGAACATGAATTGCGTACCTTCATGACCGCACAATGCCCACGCTCAGGAAACAGTCCCTAGAACGATACCTTCGCAACCGGTACGGTCCCACAGCGACCTTGCTGACGTATGGGGTCATTGGAAAAGAAAGTTCGCGGGGCGCCTACAAACAGTACGGATATGGGTCACCCGTCAAATTGACCTTTCAAGTCGGACGCACAGTCCGGTCGGCGGTGTTGGAGACCATGAGTCCAGGGCCGTTCGGTCATGAGCACCCGGCGGATCGGGCACAAGCGATCCTCTGGGATTATGATTCCTATGGCCGGCTGCCGCGCCACGTGAAGGCTCTCGATGTCGGGGCCTTTACCGACGATCATCGGCTGATTTCTGTGGCCCAGGCGCGCGAATTTTTTGTCCTGACCCAGTGGACGGAGGGGACCAGCTATCATCTCGATCTGGAACGATTAGCCAAAGGCGGAAGACTTCAGAGGCAGGACCGAGAGCGGACGATAGCTCTGGCACGCTACCTGGCGGAGATTCATGGCAGAAAACGACGCGATCCTCCCCTCTATCGGCGTCGCCTTCGGGAATTGATCGGCCACGGCGAGTGTATTATGGGGCTGACCGACAGTTACCCGGACCGCTATGAGTTCATCTCGGCGGATCTCTTGCGTGGGATCGAGGAAGCCTGCAACCGGTGGCGCTGGCGCCTGCGCGCGGAGACCCAGCGTCTGTCGCAAGTGCATGGGGACTTTCACCCCTGGAATGTCTTGTTCCGGAAAGGAACGGATTTTTCAGTGCTCGATCGGTCACGGGGGGAGTGGGGGGAACCGGCAGACGACGTGACCTCGATGACGATCAACTATCTGTTTTTCTCACTCTGTCGCTGGGGCACCCTAAAGGGGCCGTTGGAAGTGACGTTCCGGCTCTTTTGGGACACCTATGTGGAGGCAAGCCGCGATCATGCAGTCACAGAGTCGGCCGCCCCCTTCTTTGCGTTTCGAGGGTTGGTCATCGCGAGCCCGGTGTGGTATCCGAAACTGACGATCGAGGTGCGCCGGACCATCTTCCGATTTATCGAACGTGTGCTCGATGAGCCGCAGTTCGACCCGTCGCGGGTGAACGAATATTGCCGGGGGTGAATTATCTCTCAGCGATCAGCATTCAGCCCTCAGGTGGCATCTAGACAGAAGGGAAAAGCACGGTTCTCTTCACTCGCTGAATGCTGACAGCTGAAGGCGGATAGCTTGGTGGTATTCATGAATCGACCTCAAAGCTTCGCCATTTGGATCACTGGGCTGCCGGCCTCGGGCAAGAGCACGATCGTTTCGGCTCTGAAGCCGCAGCTCGAAGAGCTCGGACTGACGGTCGAGGTGTTGGAGTCCGATGAGGTCAGGCGGCTGGTCACGCCGACACCGACCTACTCAAATACGGAGCGCGATCTCTTCTATCGCGCATTGGCATTCACCGGACAGAAGCTCGTGGCGCATGGCGTGACCGTGGTCTTCGATGCGACGGCAAGCCGTCGCATCTATCGGGACTTTGCGAGGTCCGCGATCCCTCGTTTCATTGAGGTCGCCGTGGAATGTCCCCTCACAACCTGCATGGAGCGGGACAGAAAAGGGACCTATCGAAAGGGCCAACGAGGCGAATCTCTCACAGTTCCGGGACTCCAATCATCCTACGAAGCGTCGGTCAACCCGGATCTCCGAATCGACAGCACCACCACGTCCTCGGGCGACGCGGCATGCCGGATCTTGGACCTGGTCAAAGCGAAATTCCTGTAGCAGGATGCTGAAAATGACGCCCTTCTCACCCGCCCAACCCCGGCGCGCCGAGACGCGCCTATTCCTCGAGCGTCGTTCTCAGTCGCTCGAGCTCCCTGCAACGTACCCACTCGGTGATCGAGCTGTCTCGGCAGCTCGGGGTGGGCGGGTGGAAAAGAGGTACGCTTCAGTCGCCGAGCTCCCTGCGGCCTTGCTGGACGACCTTTTTGAGCATCCTGCGTGATGCTCTCCCGTTGTTCCAGACGTGCGGAGTCTCTCGCACTCATCCTGAGAGTCCTTTCTCGCCCTGCTCAGTCGACTCTATGAGCTAAATGGCTCACCTCTGTTGACTCGATTGGTCTTGTGAATTTACTCTGCGGATGCATACTAGTCTGTGGAATTTTTTCGGTATGATGACTCCTATGTCACCAGACCTGCGAGAGTTTGCACCGGCTGCTTTGCTCCGCAATCCGCATTTCATGACGGTCCTTCCAGGCCGTTGGCCTCGCCGAGCACTCCTTGCCGGAGTCCCGACCGAGTCGCGGCTCTTCACCACCGAGCCGCACACCCAGCTCCTTGGCTACTGCCACTGGCAGCCGCACCGCACCGCGTGCCGGACCGTAGTACTCGTGCATGGCCTCGAAGGCTGCAGTGAGTCTCACTATATGCGCGGAATTGCCGCGAAAGCCTATCGCGCAGGATTCAATGTCGTCCGAATGAACCAGCGTACGTGCGGCGGGAACCGAACACCTGACGCCGACGCTCTACAACAGCGGCTTGAGTCAGGACTATCGAGCCATCGTCCACGAATTGGCGCGCGTGGACGGACTCGATCGCATCTGGGTTGTCGGCTACTCGTTGGGAGGGAATCTTGTCCTAAAGGCAGCCGGGGAAATCGGTTCGTCAGAATCGGCGTTGGCCGGCGCGATCGCGGTCTGCCCGACCATCGATCCGATTCAATGCGCCAAAGCCTTGGAAGCACCTCGGAACTGGATGTATCACCATCATTTCTTGACCCAACTCAAAAGGCGTATGCGACGGAAGGCGAGGCTCTTTCCCGGCAAGTGGGATCTCGCCGGACTTGACCGTATTCGCATCCTCAGCGAATTCGACGACCGGTACACAGCTCCGGACGGGGGATACGCCAGCGGAGCTGAGTACTACGATCGCGCAGGCGCATGCCGCGTGGTCGATTCCATCGCCGTCCCCACCCTGATCATCACGGCCCAGGATGATCCCTTCATTCCCTACTCCATGTTTACAGTGCCGCTGATTCAGCGCCACCCGAAGATTCGAGTCATCGCGCCCCGTCACGGAGGTCATTGCGGGTTCTTTCACTGGGTAGCCCAACGGTGAAGATCCCTACTGGGCCGAGAATCGCATTGTGGATTTCCTGCAGGAAGTGGATTTCTCCAGCTGATGTGGAACGCTGGTCCTTGTTCTTCACAATCCATTGCCCATGGTGTTCGACAGTCGCCGCATGGCCATCGTGATAGCAGGGTCCTGCAGTGTCGTGTTCGATCCGACGGTCGATCTGCTTGCCGCACCGCCGCTGTCTTCGATCAGGCCATTGCGGCTAAGTCAGCGATTCGACGGCAGGCGTAGCCGGTTCTGTCAGCGCTGCCGCCGCCGCGCCGACTTCGATCGGCTCTCCGACGATGACGCGCAAGCGCGGGAATCCGATTTTGCCAGCGAGAGGGCTCGGGCTGTGCCGACGAGGCGGACCGGCACAAGCGGCGCACCTGTCACGAGTGCCATGTGCGCGGCACCCCGCCGCCACACACGGTCGCCGCGAACGGCGCCCTGCGGAAAAATCACGACCGCCTGTTCTGCAGCGAGCGCCTGCAGCACCCGCGCGGCAGTGAGGTAATCGCCGTGGTTACGTTCGATCGGGATCGCGCCGAGACCGTCAAGCGCCCACGCGAGCAGTCTGGACCGCCAGAGTTCCGCCTTCGCGATGAAGCGCAGTTCGCGAGATCGCGGCCCCGAGGACGATGCCGTCGAGCACCGACTCGTGATTCGGAGCGACGATCGCAGACCCGGTCGCGGGGAGCCGATCGGCGCCGACCACTTCAAGTCGATAGACGGCGCGCACCAAGCCGCCGAAGAAACGGCGAACCTTCGTGTAGGTCTCACCGGAAGGCGCCTCATGAGTGGTCTGCACAATGGTTTCCGTCAGAGACGTGAAACACCTCACGTGCCGGCTGCGGATTACGGTGAGTGCCGTGCAAGCCCGCGAACAGCAAGTGATATGCCGGATGACTCTGATAAAGTCATATCGAGAGTATCTTGTTGATCCAACATGGGCTTGCCTGTGAAGGAAGCAAATGGGGACGTGTTTCTGTCTCCATCCTGGAGACAAACGCCTCAGCCTCACCCCCGGACTGTCGCACCGTGCGACAAGGTCGAGAAGACTCGGTTCTCTGGTGCTGAGATGTGTCGAAGCATAGGAGGGTATAGACGAGCGAACCTTGGCCTGTGAAGCGCGAGATAGAGCGACGTGCACGAGCGAGAAGCACGGGTTCGAGGTTCGATGTTTTAGGAACGTCGGACCCCGATGTCAGGCGTTAGCTCCTGCCCGAAAAGATGCTCCCGCACGTCTCATCCTCGCACGTCTCGGCTTTCCCGCCCGTCCCGTCCGTTTCCTCAGTGAAACACCAGCACCGGGCACGGCATCTTGTGTAACACCTCATGAGACACGCTGCCGAGCACGAACCGGGTGATTCCCTGCCGGCCTCTTGTGCCCATCAGAATCAGATCCGATCGCAGGGTGGTCGCTTCTTGCAGAATCACGGTAGCCGGTGCTCCGACCACGGCGACTCCGTGGCCTGATAACCGATGGCGCGTAGACGTTCTGCCACACCCTCGATGTAGTCGGCTTGCTTCTCCAGCATCTCGGCGGCGGCGGCGGCGGCAACTGAACCGACCGGCAATGGCGGCTCTGTCGAAGGCAATACGGTCAGCAGCGTGAACTCAACCGCATCGTGAAACGGCTTGAGTTGGAGAAAACGCATCGCGGCTTCCGCGTCGGATTGATCGTGGAGCGGCAGCAAGATCTGTTTCATGGCCTTGACCGGGCCGTGCACGATCAATGTGGCGCAGTGGGCCGTGGTGATGATGCGGTGCGACACACTGCCGAGCAGCCACTCCTTGATAGGGCTCACACCCCGTGCTCCCATCACGATGAGATCTGCTTTTTGCTGCTCGGCCATCGACACGATCGCTTCTGCCGGAGACCCGATTCGAAGATGTCTCGTCGAGGGACCTGCATGCATCGGGAGGAGGGACTGAACCCGATCGAGCAGCCGCTCGCCGTCCTCCCGCAAGCTCTGCTCGAGCGCCGTATACTCCTCCATGTCCCCTCTCGTCGCCATCATCGGGTACGCCGATTTCGAGACGTTCAATACGTGAAGCAGGGTGAGCTCCTCTGCCTGGGCCAAGAATTTGAGGGCGTGAACGGCCTCATAGGAATTATCCGATCCGTCAACCGCAAGTAATGTTTTCATCGAAGCCCCTCCTTTGTTTGCGCACCTATCTCCCCGTATTGAGCAGGAGGAATGTGTTGCTCCAACCAGATGATAACACGCTCTGCAACCTGAGAAAGTCAGCGAGTCTGATGCCTCTCTGCGGTACGTTGAGGGTCTGAACGATGCGAGAACGATGCATGGGGACAGTCGCGTCCCCGGGTAAAGAAGTTGTCTTGGCAGGTTTAGGGCGAGAGGGTGAAAAGAGCACGTTTTCAGACTCCTGCCAACCCGTTCCTCAATGAAACGCCAACACCGGGCAGGGCGTTTTGTGTAACACGGCATGAGATACGCTGCCGAGCACGAACCGAGTCATTCCCTGTCGGCCCCTTGTGCCCATCAGGATCAGATCCGATCGCAGGGTGGTCGCTTCTTGCAGAATCATGGTGGACGGTGTCCCGACCACGGCGACTCCATGCGCCTGATAACCTATGGCGCGCAGACGTTCTGCCACACCTTCGATGTAGTCGGCTTGCTTCTCCAGTATCTCGGTGGAAGCGGCGGCAGCGGCGGCATCGCCAGGCCATGGCGGCTCTGTCGAAGGCAGTACGGTCAGCAGCGTCAGCTCAACCGCATCGTGAAACGGCTTGAGTTGTAGAAAACGAATCGCGGCTTCCGCGTCGAATGGACCTTGGAGCGGCAGCAAGATCTGTTTCATGGCCTTGACCGGGCCGTTCACGATCAATGTGGCGCAGTGCGCCAAGGTCGAGGATGCGGTGCGACACACTGCCGAGCAGCCGCTCCTTGACGGGACCAAGACCCCGTGCTCCCATCACGATGAGATCGGTTTTCTGTTCCTCGGCCATCGACACGATCACTTCTGCCGGAGACCCGATTCGAAGGTGTTTCGTGGAGGGGCCTGCGTGCATCGGGAGAAGAGACTGAACCCGATTGAGCAGCCGCTCCCCGTCTTCCCGCATGCTCTGCTCAAGAGTCTTATAGATCTCCTCCGCCACTTCCGGCAGCATCATGGGATAGGCCGGCCTCGGGACGTTCAACGCGTGAAGCAGGGTGAGTTGCTCTGCCCGGGCAAAGTATTTCAAGGCATGAACGGCCTCATAGGAATTATCCGATCCGTCAACCGCGAGTAATGTGTTCATCGACGACGCTCCTTTGTTTGCGCACCTGTACCTTCGTACTGGGCAGGATGAAAGTGTTGCTGAAACCAGGCGAGAGCATGCTCCGCAACCTGTTCAAGCGTACCGGGCTCTTCGAAAAGATGCGTGGCACCGGGCACGATTACAAGACGTTTAGGGCAGGAAAGCAGTCGGTAGGCTGCTCGATTCATCTCGATGACCGGCTCGTCGTCTCCACCGACAATCAGCAGAGTCGGCGCGGTGACCGACGGGAGATAGGGTTCGGCCAGATCCGGTCTGCCGCCCCGTGACACGACAGCCCGAATCGATGAGGGATCGCGGGCTGCCGCCTGCAGGGCCGCGCCGGCGCCGGTACTCGCGCCGAAATAGCCGATGTCCAGGCCCTTCGTCCGATCGTCCTGTTCAAGCCAGGCCTTGGCCAATAGAACCCGATCTGCCAGCAGGTCGATGTCGAAGACCTTGCGGCGGTCCTCGGCTTCATCGAGGGTCAGTAGATCGATCAGGAGCGTGGCCACCCTTCCTTGCTGGAGATGGCGGGCGACGAAATTATTGCGAGGGCTGAATCGCCCGCTGCCGCTTCCGTGGGCGAAGACCACCATTCCAAGCGCCTGCGCCGGAAGGCCGAGCACCGCTTCAAGAGAGAGACCTCCCCGCGTGAGTCTTACGGCCGTTTCATTCATCGCCGTCCCCATGGTCCTTACTTCATTCTCACCTTTCGAATACGGACGAATGGCGGGGGGTGTCACCACAGTCCGGCTGGTCGCGGAACTCAAGGCGCTTCGCCTTTCACCAAAGTTGTCGCGGTGGTCATGGCAAAACCCTTAGTATCATCGCTGCTCTGGTCATTCGAAGCTCACTGGCATTCCGCGGGGCAGAAAAACAGAAGGTACAATCCCACTCCGAGCCCGAGCAGGACGGCTCCTAGCAGCAGCCACTGTGTCCTTGTCATAGATCCGCTCTCCAGGTGCTGAAAAGTCCGCCAGAGACGTTCTCAGCTCGTAAGCTTCCTCATGTCGCCGGGTTAACCTCCGATGCTTCATGACTGCCGCCTCGCTGACGGCCTTTTTGAGCAGCCTGCAGCAGTGCTTCCATTTGTCCAAACCGTGGAGTCATCGAAATCCGCCGGCTGAATGGTTTTTCCGCAGCTACTCGTTTCGTACTCGCAGAGACTCAGCAAGTCTGATGCCGTTGAGTTAACAACTCCGTGAGGGCTGAGTCCTATGTGTGAAGAGTGAAAAGCCATTGGTCTTGTCTTTCTTTCGACGCCTCACGGTTCACGTCTTCTGTTGCCTTCTGCTACAGCAGAGAAAGTTGAGCTGTAGCAGGACACCCCCGCTCACAATGTAATGAGCCGATGGCGGAGTGTGTATGGTCTGAAAAGACGGACAAAGCCTTTGTTTCCACTGAGCTATTCGCCATCGGCCATTGGCCATCCGCTATCGGCTTGGTGGCACCGGCCTTGCTGATGACAGGGAATGATCCAATCCTTTGGGAGGTCGCATGGCTGAATCGCTCTTCACGAAGATCCTTGTGCCGGTAGATTTTTCTCCCTGCTCAGATGAAGCTTTCCGCGTCGCGCTGACCCTCGCCCGGACATTTCAAGCCGAGTTACTGCTGTTGCATGTGATCGACACGAGTGCCCTGGCGACGTTCAATCAACTGGGGTTATTGGCGGTGCCTTCAGACGCACAGGGCCAGAAGCGGCGGCTGCGCCATCATGCGCGACTCAATGTGCGGCGATTGCTCGAATCAGAGGCGGTCAAGGGCGTGACCGTGACGCGAATCGTATTGGAGGGCGGGCCGTTTGTGGAGATTGCGAAGACGGCTCGGATGGAGAAGGTGGATCTGGTGGTGATGGGGAGTTATGGCGGGCGCTCAGGCAGCGTGGACAAGATCTTTTTCGGCAGTACGGCCGAAAAGGTGGTGCGGACCGCAGGCTGTCCGGTGTTGACCGTACCGCTGCCACCGAAGCAGAAACGATAACTCGGGAATACGTCGAAAAGGAGCGGGGTATGAAAAGTCAGAAGGTGCAGCAGTGGGGATGGGTTCTTGTGCTGGCTGTCACATGCGGATTCTGGTGGGAGGCGGCGGGGCCGGTATTCTCGCAGTCTGAGCAAGTCGTCGAGGTCACGATCAAGGATTTCAAGTTCGTGGCCAAGCAGGGGGTGCTCCGCCTCGGATTCCCTTCAGTGATTAAGGTCAGGAACGAGGATGCTGAACGGCACGACTTTGGTTCGACCATGTTCGAGGGCCTTCCGACTCAGGTCGAGAAGGACGGGGTGATCGTCTATGGCCGAGGCGTGGGCGGAGTATTTCTCGACCCCAAACGGGATGCGGTCATTCGATTCAACATGTCGCGGCCTGGCCGGTATGAGTTCCGGTGCTCAATCCATCCGAACATGACCGGTGAGCTGCTTGTTGCTCAGCGCGGAGGCGGTGTAAGAAAGCAGGCTGCTGAAAAAGTCCGCCAGCGTCGTTCTCGGCTCGATCGAGATCCTCAACGTACCCCAGAGGGTACGCATCCGGTTTCACTCGCCTGCGGCCTTGCTGGACGGCCTTTTTGAGCAGCCTGCGCGCATCGAATATTGCCCTGCTGGAACAGTCTTCGCTGCGCAGAGTATGGAGGAGAGAACACCCGTGATTAAGCGAATTTTGTTTGCCACGGATTTTTCACGATGGGCCCAGCGGGCGGAAGACTATGCCTGCGCCCTCGCCTGCTCGTGGAGGGCTTCCTTGACGGTGCTCAGCGTCGCGGAATTTCCACCGGGCCTCAATCCCGATTACCTCGTCAATCAGCAATACTTGGCTGATCTGCTCAAACATGCCTCGGCGCAGTTAGTCGACCTTAAAGGCCGTGCGGAGCGGCGAGGCATTGCGGTCACGACCAGGGTTGCCACGGGGATTCCAAGTGAAGAGGTGATCTCTGCGGCGCGGGAGGAGGATTCAGATCTCATCGTCGTAGGGACCAGGGGCAAGACCGGCCTTGCGCACATCTTGTTAGGCAGTACGGCCGAACGGGTCATTCGCGGAGCCCCCTGCCCCGTGCTGTCGGTGCGAACGGATTCGGCAGACATCGAGGATGAAAGGGTCCTGTCGAGGCCTGTCAGGTTGGAGCGTATCCTCGTGCCCGTCGATTTTTCCGATTGTTCCCTCGATGCTTTGGAGTATGCAGTCGTGGTGGCGCAGCAGGCGAAGGCCTCCCTCATGTTGCTGCATGTCTTGGAACCGGTGTCGTATGGCTTGGACTTTACCCTCAGCCATGTCAGGACACGTGAACACGTGCGCGAGAGCTGGACGAAACGACTGAAAGAGTTGACGTCCTCCCACCAGCATTCCCATGTGGCGATGGAATTTCGGCTGCGGGGCGGCCTTCCAGCTGATTCAATCCTCGATTCTGCCCAGACCCTACCCTGCGACCTCATCGTCATGGGCACACACGGACGCCGCGGGATCTCGCACGCTCTGTCCGGCAGCGTGGCGGAGGCGGTTTTCCGAAAATCTCACTGCCCTGTCATCGCGGTGCGTAGCCCAAAGTTTGGACCTGGCCATCGTCGGGTGGTTCCGACAGAAATGTCTCCTGTAACGCGTAGTTAACCAAGGAGTAGGTGATGGCAAGTGCAACAAAACTCACAGTGAAGAAGAAATCCTCGAAGCGTTCGCCCTTGGCGGCATCGCCACAATCTATCGAGTTGCCGGATGGCATGCGGGCACGGATTACGAAAAAGGCGTTCGAATTGTGGCAAGAGCGGGGGTATCGAGACGGACACGATCTTGAGGACTGGCTCGACGCCGAGGCCATCGTGATGGAAGAAATTCATGAAGCTCGCGAGTGAAACGACAGCCGGCCTCTGGGTGCCTCTTGTCCCTTCACTCGACGCGTTGCTCGCTCGGCTGGAATCCCTTTCGTTGGAGCCGGGGCTGGCAGCTCAGCGGCAGATCGCACAGCGTCTTGCTCTTCAGCCGTATCTTGAGGGCGCTATGGGGACGCTGTTGTCTCCGCTGCCGCAGGAAACGGAGTTAGCCGACCTCTTACTCTATGCCGACTTCTACCCGCAGGACGGGCAAGTGACGTTGATCGAGCAGTTGCGCGACGTCATCACGGAGCATATTCCACAAGAAGAGCGAGAGTGGTTGGATCCGCTGAAACATTCCTATCTCGATCTGGCCGAGTTCCTGTCGGTCGACGAACAGGGCCAGCGCCTGATTTTCCGCTCGATAGGAGATGCGCGAGTCTATCGTGTGCCGGACGGAGCCTTCCGCAAGGAACTGCAACCGGGACAGGTGCTGCTCACGAGGTTGATTCGCGAGCCGGGCGATGTGGAGTGGGAGCGGGCGGTGATCGCGGGCGCCGCGATCGTGTTATCCAACGAGGATGGAAAGGGTCTGCTGAACGCCACGCTTGACTATCGCCGGCAGGTGGAGATTTCCGCCGGATCATTCGAACTCGGCGATTGGCAGGAATTCGCCAAGCGCTATGGACATGTGTTGCTGTGGACCTTCGCCCGCATGCGGTTTGCCGCGCTCGTTGACGCGGTGGTGAGTATTCACTACGTGGCAGAAGGGGGGCAGCCCTATCTGTATGCCTTGGCCCTGTACGATCATAGCGAGTACGGACACATGGCTGAAATGCTCGCAGGCCTTGAAGGATTCGAGCGGGAAGCGACGGATCCTCCACCCGGTGGAGCCTCCGCCTCGAAGGAGGCGCAGCACTTCGTGCAGCGAGGGGTATGCGGCGCTCTTGAATCAGCGGTGGTCGCAAGGCTGATTCTCACAGCGACCCAGTTGTGGGTGGAGTGTGATTCGCGAGAACGGCTTGATGCCGTCAAGCACAAGCTCGCAGCGACGTTCGGATTCTCTCTTCATTTCCGCGGCGAGACCTATACGCCACCGCCCCGACAACTCAAGGAGTCAGAGTTGGCCGTCGACAGAGCCTCTCACGTTGGTGATTTCGGCGGAGGAAGATCGGACCCTCTTGAACGGATTCTTAGAAACTCTGTATTTAGAGTGGGCGGAACGGGCCTGCCCGTCGCTGGGGAATCAGATGCCGCGTCACGTCGCAACGTCAGCAGCCGGTCGCGAGCAGGTCGCCGCCTTGATTGCCGACATGGAGCGCCACGACCCTGGAATCAGGCGCGTGGGCCAGGCATCATTCGACTATAACAAGCTCAGAGCCCATGTGGGGCTCGACTAGCAGGATGCGTGAAAAAGTCCGCCAGCATCGTTCTCGCATCGTACAGATCCTCAACGTACCCCAGAGGAGTACGCCTCGGGCCTTCACTCGCTGCGGCCTTGCCTGCGGAACGGCGCGTCTTGGCGCGCCGGGGTCTGGGCGGGTGCCGCACGCAGAAGGGCAGGCCTTCGGCATATTGCCATGTCGAAATATTTTGTTAGCAGTCTGCGAGGGTCGACTCGATGACGACTCGGCATAGGCCCGGGCTTGCCGAAACGCTCGAAACCTGCCGCCCTGTGCCGCCGGACAAACCGAACATCCTCAAGACGCTTCTGGCTGTCCAGTCTGCTCTAGGCTATGTGCCGACGAGTGCCATTCCTCAGATTGCGCAGGTGTTAGGCGTGACGGATGCCCAGGTTGCCGGGGTCTTATCGTATTATTCCGACCTCCGGACTCAGTCGCCTGGTCGGCACCTCATTCGAGTGTGCATGGGAGAATCCTGCACGGCCAACCACGGCGGGCTGGTCCTTCGTGCGATCCAAGATCATGTGCGCGTCGAGGTGGCGGCACGGTGCCGGAAGGGCGGTTCACTGTGGAACAGATGTCCTGCGCGGGGAACTGCGCGGTGTCGCCGACCGTGATGATCGATGAGGATCTCTGTGGGCGAGTGACGCCTTCCGACGTTCGGTCACTTCTGGAGCCCTATAGATAGAGGTGAACTGCTCAGGTGTTCAGGCTGAAGTGTGAAGACTATAAATGATCCCGCAAAGCATGAGTCACGCCATTCAACACGTTCTCGGTTTCTACGACCTTGGGTTCAAGCAGAAATGAATTCTCGTTGCGCAAGAAACCCAACCCGTAAAAGCCTTCAGCCTATTTACCTGAGTAGTTACGATAAATGAAGACGACACGCTGCTATCTCGCCAACGACACTTCCTCTCGTGCGGCCGGCGCCGAACGACTTGCCGATGCCTGGAGCGAGCGTTCTGAGATTCAACTGATTCGCACGTCCTCGCGCGGAGCCTTCTTTCTGGAGCCGATGGTGGAGCGAGATACGCCCGACGGGCGTGAGGCCTGGTTCAACGTGGCGCCGAATGACTTGCCGCGCATCGTGGCCGGCGTGGGTGGAACGCCGGTTGCAGGGATACCGTTTCTGCAACAACAGACCCGCTTCACCTTTGCCAACTTCGGCATCACCGAGCCGCTCGCGCTCGATGAGTATCAAACGCGGGGCGGGCTCAAGGGGTTGGCGGCGGCGCGGAGCTTCTCGCCGGAGGCGATCATCGAAGAGTTGCGCATCTCGCGATTGCGCGGTCGCGGGGGCGCGGCGTTTCCTGTGTGGAAAAAATGGCAAGTCGCGCAGCAGACCGGGTCGGAGCAGAAGTATGTGGTGGCGAATGCCGACGAAGGGGACGCCGGCACCTATTGCGATCGGATGATCATGGAGGGCGATCCCTTCCGATTGATCGAAGGGATGCTCATCTGCGCCCAGGCGATCGGGGCGACGCGCGGATATATCTATTGCCGGTACGAATATCCAGCGGCGGTGCGGGCCATGCGGTTCGCGATTCAGAAGGCGCGCGAGGCGGACCTGTTGGACTGCGACGACTATCCGTTCGATCTTGAGGTGGTCGTCGGCGCCGGTTCCTACGTCTGCGGAGAAGAAACCGCTTTGCTGGAATCGCTGGAGGGCCGTCGAGGTGTCGTGCTGGCGAAGCCGCCCTACCCGGCAGAATCCGGACTGTATGGCAAGCCGACGATCGTCAGCAACGTTCTGACGTTCGCGACGATTCCCAACATTCTTGCAAACGGCGGCGCGTGGCATGCCTCCCTCGGCACCGAAGGGTCGCGCGGGACGATGGCACTGCAGCTCGGTGGTCGGGTGAAGCAACCTGGTCTGGTAGAAATCCCTTTTGGCCTGACGCTCCGTGATGTCTTGGATCGATTCGGCGGTGGGATGGCGCCTGGTTCGCGGTTCAAAGCCGTGCAGGTCGGTGGGCCGTTGGGGAGCCTGTTTCCCGAATCGCAACTCGATATCCCCATCTGCTATGACGCGTTCGCCGAGGCTGGAGCGATTCTCGGGCATGGGGGCATCGTCGTCTACGATGATGAGACGAACATGGTGGAGTTGGCGCGGCACTTCATGGCCTTCACGGCGGACGAATCTTGCGGCAAGTGCACACCCTGCCGCATTGGATCGGTGCGTGGTCGCGAAATTCTTGAACGGATTCAGGGCGGCCGGGGAACCGCCGAGGATCTCATCCTCCTGTCCGACCTCGGCGAGACCATGAAGGCCGCCAGTCTCTGCGCCTTGGGAGGGCGAGCGCCCTATCCGGTACTGACCGCGATCGAACATTTCCCGGATGAATTCAGAGGCGCTGAAGGTCTAAAAGTCCGAATGTCATCAGTCTCAACAGCAGTAAGGTCTGATGACTGACGACTTGATGACTGGTTCCGCCTGATAGACCGTAGAGAAAGAACGATGCAACTCACATCAACGGCAAGACCGTGGTCGCGCGAACCGGGCGATACGATCTATCAGGCTGCCCAGAAAGCCGGGATTGCCATTCCCAGTCTCTGTGCGTCCGACCACCTCACTCCCTTTGGGTCCTGTCGTCTTTGCCTGTGCGAGATCGAGGGGCAGAGCGGGACCGCGGCGACCTGTACGACGCCTGCGCGAGAAGGGCTCGTCGTGCAGACCGAAACCAAACGGCTTCAACGGCTTCGTCGCAACATCGTCGAGTTGTATCTCTCTGAACAGCCGGCTGCCGGGCCTGTGCCGGAGGCGCTGCAGCGCCTGGCTGTTTCCTCCGGGGTCCGTTCCGTGCGCTACCACAATCCGGCGCGCCGGCTGGCCTATCGCGACGACTCGAATCCGTTCTTCACCTTCGACAATGCCGCCTGCATCTCCTGCGCCCGCTGCGTGCGGGCCTGCGATGAAATTCAGGGCACGCATGCCTTGACCATGATCGGGCGAGGATTTTCGGCGAGGCCGGTTGCAGGAGCCGGGACTTTCATGGGCGAGGCGGCAGCGTTTGCTACATCCAACTGTGTCTCGTGTGGCGCCTGCGTGAAGGAATGTCCGACCGGCGCGCTCACGGAGAAGACGGTGCTGGAGCAGGGGGCGCCGACCGGAACCGTGCGCACGACCTGCGCCTATTGTGGTGTGGGCTGTGCGTTCGACGCCGGTGTGCGAGATGGTCGTGTGGTGACAATGATGCCCGCAGACGATGGGCCTTCGAATCAGGGACATGCCTGTATGAAGGGGCGGTTCGGCTGGACCTATAACGATGCGCCGGATCGACTGCGAGTTCCGCTGCTCCGACGCGGCAACGACTGGGAAGAGATTTCCTGGGAATCGGCCTTGGATCGGGTCGCGCAGGAGTTCACGCGCATCAAGGACGCGCATCCGGTCCTGATGCTCTCGCGACCATCTCATCCAGCCGGGGCACGAACGAAGAAAATTATCTGTTCGCCAAGTTCATGCGTTGCGTGATCGGGACGAACCACATCGACAACTGTGCCCGCGTCTGCCACAGCGCGACCGTCACCGGCATGATGGAAACGCTCGGCGCCTCGGCGGCGACCAATTCCATTCAGGATCTCGATCTGGCTCATCTGATCATGGTGGTGGGAGCGAACCCGACGGAGTCCCATCCCGTGGTCGGGGCCAGGATCAAGCAGGCGCATCGGCGGGGGGTGCCCGTGATCGTCATCGATCCCAGGCGCACGGAGCTGGCGCGGCTGGCCGATCTGCATCTGCAACTGCGACCCGGCACGCAACGTCGCCTTGCTCAATGCGATGGGCCACGTTTTGGCGAAGGAGGGGCTCCTCGATCAGGCCTTCATCGCGACAAGGACCGAGGGCGTCGATGACTGGCTCAAGACCGTCGCGGACTGTACGCCGGAAGCGGCTGAAGCCATCACCGGCGTGCCGGCCCATCTCATCTACCAAGCGGCTCGGCGTTATGGGAGCAGCAGCGCGTCGCTCTGCGTCCATGGTCTCGGTGTGACGGAACATCGCTGGGGCAGTCATGGGGTCATCGCGCTCTGTAACCTCGCCCTGGCCACCGGCAACATCGGAAAGCCGGGCGCCGGCATCAATCCCTTGCGTGGACAAAACAATGTGCAGGGGGCCTCGGATATGGGCTGCCTCCCGACCTACTTCGCCGGCTACCAGAGTTTGGACGATCCGAAGCTGGCATTGCTGCATCAGACCATCACCGGCCGTCCGTTGCCCACGAAACGCGGCATGAAAACGCCCGACATGTGGGACGCGGCGATTGCGGGTCGGCTCAAGGGGCTCTGGATCATCGGGTATGACGTGGCGCAGACCGACCCGAATTTGAAGAAAGTGCACGAGGCGTTGAAGCAGGTGGAGTTTCTTGTGGTGCAAGATCTGTTTCTCAGCGAGACCGCGAAGTTTGCACATCTAGTATTGCCCGGCGCGTCGTTCCTCGAAAAGGACGGCACATTTACCAATCTTGAACGTCGTATTCAGCGGATCAGGAAAGCCGTGGAGCCGCCTCACGGGATCCTCCCGGATTGGCGCGTGGTCTGCGAAGTCTCAAACCGGATGGGCTATCCCATGGCCGTATCAGCATCCCTCGGAGATCATGGACGAGATTGCGAGGCTCACGCCGATGTGTGCCGGTGTGTCCTACGACCGGCTCGACCAACATGCCGGTTTACAGTGGCCGGTGCCGACGGCCACGCACGAAGGCACTTCGCTGATGCATCGGGAGACATTTCCAAAAGGGAAGGCGCACTTTGTCGCTGTGGAGTATTTGCCGCCTGGTGAGGCGCCACGCAACGAGTATCCGTTCGTACTGACCACGGGCCGCATTCTCCAACATTACAACTGCGGGGCCCAAACACGCCGGACGGACATTCTTGAGTTGGTCGATACCGATGTGCTGGAAATGCATCCGGCCGATATCGAGCGGCTGCATCTGCGTGACGGTGAGATTGTTCGTGTGGTGAGTGCCCGTGGCGACGCCCTGCTCCCCGTCGTGGGGAGTGAACGCGTCCTTCCGGGGCATCTCTTCACCAGCTTTCACTTCCCTGCTTCAACGGTGAATGCATTGCTCTCGTCGAGTGCGGATGAAAGTTCAAAATGCCCGGAGTATAAGGTGTCAGCCGTGCGCGTGGAACCGATTGAACGGGACGAACTCGATCCGGAAGATGAAGCGGAACTGCAGCACATGCGAGTCAGGTTGATCGCATAATTTAGCTGTCAGCGATCAGCCGTCAGCTTTCAGTGGACGGATCTGAAAGATAGTTCGAGCTGACCGCTGATGGCTGAAAGCTGATCGCTTAATTAACCAATGGATCAAGCAACCGCCACACCGATTTCCCTGCTCGATGCCTATGCTCCCGCGCAGATTGCCATGCGGGTGCGTGAAGTTGGTGTCACAAAAGCCACGATGCCGGTCCTGACCATGTTCGCCCTGGCCACCTTGGCGGGAGCCTTTGTCGCGCTGGGCGCATTGTTCTTTACGATTACGATGACCACGAGTACCACCGGTCAACCGCCGGCCTTTGGACTCATGCGCGTAGCGGGTGGGATCACGTTCAGTTTGGGGCTCATTCTGGTGGTGGTGGGCGGAGCGGAACTCTTTACCGGCAATAACCTGATCGCCATGGCCTGGGCTTCCGGTCGGGTGACGACACAACAGGTCATGAGGAATTGGGGCTGGGTGTATCTCGGCAACCTGGTCGGAGCGGTTGGAACAGCGGCCTTAGTATGGCTGGCCGGCGTGCACAGCATGAGCGACGGCGCGGTCGGGGAGACGATGGTCCAGATCGCGCGCAGCAAGATCGCCCTCGATCCGGTCTCGGCCGTGGCGCGCGGGATCCTCTGCAACGTGCTAGTCTGTCTGGCGGTCTGGTTGTGCATGGGCGCGCGGAGTGTGACCGATAAAATTCTCGCCACAGTCTTCCCGATCACCGCGTTCGTCGCCTGCGGGTTTGAACATTCCGTCGCCAACATGTATTTTCTTCCGATCGGTGTGGCGCTCGCTGCGGGGACCTCGGCACCGCTCTCAGTCGCTGACGCGGTCAGCAATCTCGCGCTGGTGACGCTCGGCAACGTTCTCGGCGGGACGATCCTCGTCGCGTTGGTCTATTGGTCGGTGTATTTAAGAAGCTCAGATTAGATCACAGGAGTTCCCATATCATGAATTCTCCTCGGACGATTGTCGGTATGTTAGTCGGAGGCGGACCGGCGCCCGGGATCAATAGCGTGATCAGTGCGGTCACGATCCGCAGCGTCCTCGGCGGTTGTGAGGTGGTCGGTATCCTCGACGGATTCAAATGGCTCATGGAAGGCGATGTAAGCCAGGTCCGGCCCCTCTCGATCGAAGAGGTGAGTCGCATGCACTTCCGGGGCGGGTCGTATCTGGGCACCTCGCGGGCGAATCCGACAAAGAAGGCCGAGTCTCTTGGCAACGTCCTGTCCTCCTTGATGAGGCTGGGCATCACGCGCCTGGTGACCATCGGCGGAGACGATACGGCCTTCTCATCGCTCAAACTGGAAGAGCAAGCGGCCGGACGCATTCAGGTCGTGCATGTGCCGAAGACGATCGACAATGACCTCGATCTACCGTATGGCATTCCGACGTTTGGCTTTCAAACGGCCCGGCATGTCGCTGTCGAGATCGTCAAGAATCTCATGGTGGATGCCCACACCACGTTGCGCTGGTACTTTGTCGTGACGATGGGCCGCAAAGCCGGCCATTTGGCCCTCGGGATCGGCAAGGCCGCGGGCGCCACGCTCACCATCATTCCCGAGGAATTTGAGGAGCGGCCCGTGAGACTCCAGCGCCTGGTGGATCTCGTGATCGGGACGATGGTCAAGCGCCTCAGCGAAGGACGCTCCGACGGGGTGGTTGTGTTGGCGGAAGGACTGATCGAGATTCTTGACCCGGGAGACCTGGGTGGATTGGATCACGTCGAGCGGGATGAACATGGCCACCTGCGTTTGGCAGACGTGGATATCGGCGACGTGCTCCGGCGTGAAGTGACGAAGGGCATGAAAGCCTTGGGGCTTGCCACGTCGATCGTCGCCAAGAATGTGGGTTATGAATTACGCTGTGCGGACCCGATTCCGTTCGATATGGAATACACCCGCGATCTTGGCTATTGTGCGGCGCAGTTCCTTCTCGATGGAGGCACGGCGGCCATGGTGTCGATTCAAAATGGGCGATTTACGCCGATTTCTTTCAAGCAGATGCTGGATCCCGTCAGCGGCCGGGCGAAAGTACGGATGGTGGATATCACGGCGCAGTCGTACCAGATTGCGCGCCAGTACATGATTCGGCTGTCCGAAGAGGATTTCAAGGATCCGGTGGCACTCGTCCGCTACGCAGCCCTCGCAGGACTGTCGCCTGAGGCATTTCGCAGCCGGTTTCAGCCTGTCGGGTCGAACATGAGTGGAACTCGAACAAACGGTGGCGCATCATGAATGTTCTTGTGGCGACGGACGGATCGAAGTATGGGCAGTGGGGGCTAAACTGGGTGGCCAAGCTTCCGTTCGTCAAGGAACCACGTGTGATTGCGCTGCATGTGCTCGACGCTGCCACACTCCGTTTGCCGTTTCGAACGAAGCTAGAGATTCAGCGTGTGGAGGCGCGCTCGGCACGGACCATCAGAAAAGCCACAAGGCAGTTGGCGTCACTGAAGCTCAAGGGCACAGCCCGCAAGGAACAAGGAGCAGTCGCACCAACGATCTTGAAATGCGCGCCGAAACGGCACGGGCTCCTGGTGGTGGGCAGTCAGGGCCTCGACGCCCTCGACCGTTTCATGCTCGGCAGCGTGTCGACGAAACTCATCCATCATGCGCCCTGTCCGGTGCTCGTCGTCAAGGGCAAGGCGACGCCGTTGCGGCGGATCACCTTGGCGACCGATGGGTCGCCCGCGTCGGCCAAAGCACTGGAGTTTGTGCTGACCAGTTTCAGCCGGATCGTTCGAGCGGCAGGGGCGGGCCCGTGCCGATTCACGTGAGCGTGATCCATGTCATCGCACGCAGCCCGTTGGCTCCCATCACGATCGGATCGACCATAGCGTGGATTGAGTACCGGGAGAGCAAGGTAAGAGAGATAGGCCGGAGATTACTCGAACAGAGCGTGCAGAAGCTGATCGAGGCGGGATTTACGGCCGAGCCTCTGTGTCAATTTGGTAATCCAGCTGAAAAAATCATGAAGGCAGCCTCTAAACAGCATGCCGATCTGATCGTGATGGGAGCCAAAGGACTGGCCGCCATTGACCGGTTTCTCCTCGGGAGCGTTTCGACGCGAGTGGTGCAGCACGCGAAGGGTTCCGTGCTCGTCGTTCGATGACAGAGTGAGTGCCGCCTGAGGCATTTCCTCGCCCGCATTATTCATGAGCGCTTCTGCTGCAAGCGTGGATACGCGGCTGCGACGGGCAGTCTCGCCGTTCAGCCCTTCGACATACTGCACGAGTATGCCTCAGGGCTTCACGTCTCCGAGTGCCCGTCTCCCTTCGCGTCTGCACGCTTTCGCGACGAACCGTCATGAACAATGCGGGCTAGCCGGTTTCAGACTGTCGGTTCGAACGTGGTGGGAACTCAACTGAAAGGATGTACAACATGAATGTGCTTGTGGCGACGGATGGATCGAAGTATGGAGGATGGGCGCTGAACTGGGTGGCCACGTTGCCGCTTGTCGAGCCGACCACGAGTGACGGCGCTGCATGTGCTCGATGTCGCCGCGCTCCGTGCGCCGTTTCTGGCGCAGCCGGTGATGGCCGGTACCGAGCGGTACATCCAGGAAGAAATTCAGCGCATGGAAGCGCGTTCGACCAAAACCCTCAAGGAGGCCAAACAACAGTTGGCATTCGCTGAAGCTCAAGGGCACGGCCCGCAAGGAGCAAGGGGCCGGTCGCACCGACGATCTTGAAATGTGCGCCGAAACGAGACGGGCTCCTGGTGGTGGGCAGCCAGGGCCTCGATGCCCTCGACCGCTTCATGCTCGGCAGCGTCTCGACGAATCTCATCCATCATGCGACCTGCCCGGTGCTTGTCGTCAAGGGCGAGGCGGCCCCGTTGCGGCGGATCACCTTGGCGACCGATGGATCGGACGCATCGGCCAAAGCCTCTGAAGTTTGTGCTGACCAAGTTTCAACCGGATCAGTTCGACCGGCAAGGACGGGCGCGTGCCGATTCACGTGAGCGTGCTCCATGTGATGCCGTTGGTCATGTATCCGGGGTTGAAGGAGGCAGGTAAGAAATTACTCGAACAGAGCGTGCAGAAGCTGATCAAGGCGGGATTTACGGCCGAGCCACTGTGTTACCTTGGGAATCCCGCTGAAGAGATCATGAAGGCGGCCTCCAAAGAGCAGGCCGATCTGATCGTGATGGGGGCCCAAGGGCTGGGCGCCATTGCCCGGTTTCTCATCGGGAGCGTGTCGACGCGGGTGGTGCAGCACGCGAACTGTGCCGTACTCGTCGTTCGATGACAGCGTGAGATCACGGGGAGTTTCGAACGGTTGCTCTTGTAACCGAGGTTGAGAGAGGCGTACAAAGGTGTGAATGTCTCAACTGCGCCACAACCGCTTCAGGAAAGCCGCTGGCAACGTATGCATGGCGATGGTCATGCTGCTCTGCTCTGTATCATGGTGCACATGCTCGGTGTGCCCTGACACTCCTGAATCCTGGAGGGGCAGCCGACACTCTCGCCGTATCGGCCTACGAAGGGTTCTCGGTTCCTTCTTCGCTTCCCCAACTGATGCCTTCAGTCGAAATGGTTTCTGTGACTGACGCTCAACCATTCGTCGATATGCCGGTTCTCGCCTCTACGCTGTTTCATCCTCCTGTTCACTAGTTCTGGCTTCGTGTTGCACAGCAGGGCCGCATTTCTTCTGCATGAGAAAGCAGGCCGCCCCTGCTTTTTCTTCGAAGGATCGTTCAGTCGGGCATCGGCTATCCGAGTGGGGCTGGCGGGGCTGAATATCGCGCAGTAGGATAGATCCGAACAGGTCAGAGCACGTCGCTCCAGGGAGGACTCACGGCAAAGGCAGCATTAATCAAGCCGACGTGGGAGTAGGCTTGAGGGAAATTGCCGCACTGGATATTCGTGGCGGGGATGAAATGCTCGGAGAACAGTCCGACATGATTGGCAGCGAGGAGTACTCGATCAAGGATGGTTCGGGCCTCGGGGGTCCGTCCCAGCCTGGCGAGCGCCTGGGCGATCCAAAAGGAGCAGATGACGAAGGCTCCTTCCGGTTTTCCGAAGTCGTCGTTTCGCACGTAGCGGTAAAAAAATCCGGTGTCCTCGCTTCCCATGTCGAAGCGCAGTTCCCGGGTGATGTGCAACACCGTGGACTCACAGAGTTGCTGGTTCGGATAGCCCAGGATCGGGAGCTGGGCGAGGGCGGCGTCATCACTGGAATCCGTGGGGCCGTTTCGGAGCGCGCCGCCATGTACGCCTCGAAGGAGGGCCTCCGCCGCATGGATCCGTGCGGCGGTCAAGTCCAAGGAGATCGAACCGAGGTGCCCGGCTTGTCTGATGCGCTCCAATCGTTCGAGACCGGCCCAAGACAGCAAGTTCGTAAAGGAATGTTCCTGCCAGCCGTTGCGGATCTCCCACAGACCGGCGTCCGGCTGGCCGATGCTGCGCACGCACAACTTCGCCAGATGGGCCAGGAGCGTGTCGAGATCTTTGCTGCGCAAATCGCTATACCGTTCGTCGAAGAAGATCGGCGTAAAGGTCAGAATCATTTCTCCATAGGCATCGTTCTGCACATGCTCCGCCGCTTGGTTGTGGCTGCGAACCGGTACACCGCCCTGATAGCCGGCCCAATTCGGATGCTCGGTTTCCGGCAGGGGAAGACTCTGGCTCAATGTATAGACAGGACGTAAGCGGTCGCGGGAATGTTCGTGCGTATGCGCAATGTTCAGCAGAAATTTGAGGAAGGCCTCCATTTCCTCGAAGTGGCCCAGATTATGAAACGCCGTGAGTGCAAAATAGGCGTCGCGCAGCCAGCAATAGCGGTAGTCCCAGTTGCGACCTCCGCCCGGTTGCTCCGGAAGACTCGTCGTCAGGGCTGCCAGTATGGCGCCGGTGTCTTCGAAGCAGTGGAGCTTCAAGGCCAGAGCGGAGCGGATGACCTCCTGTTGATGCAGCAGCGGCACCGAGCAGTTTTTGACCCAGATGCGCCAGTAGCGTATCGTCTGTTCGAGAAAGTCGTGTGTGACTTTGACGAGGTCGTCCTCGATGCCGAGGCCCCACGTGAGACCGAAATAGAATTTCTGAGTCAGCGCGACCGGAGTCTCTTCGCAGAGGTAGGTCAGCGGCATGTTCGTCAACAGGCGGAGCGACTCGCCGCGGATGTCGTAGCGCAGGTGGTTGCTGCCTCGGACGGGATGGACGGGAGTCTTCTCCCAGCCCGACACCGGCCGGCAGCTCACGCGGATGGCCGGAGTGCCCTGCAACGGTTCGACCAGACGAAAGAGTGCCGCCGGACGATAGATGCGTCCGTACTGCTCGAACCGCGGGCAGAAATCGGTAATCTGAAACGCGTCGCCGTTCGGCAATGTGACGGTGGTGAGCAGAATATTGGTGTTCGGAAGATAGCGCTGTTCGGTCCTGATGTCGGTGGAAGAGACCGCGCTCGCGATCGAAAAGTGTCCCCCGTCCGGATCAAGCAGCCGTCCGAAGACGGGCGGACTGTCAGGTCGCGGCGCGCACATCCATTCGACAGCGCCGTTCAGTCCGATCAACGCCGAGGTTTGACAATTGCCGATGAGACCGTAAGGATACATGCTGTTACCATAGGCGATTTTTCGCCCGATGTAAACGAGAGGTGATCTATGCGCTTATCGCTTCGATTCTTGTTGCCGCTGGCGTCTGGTGCTGGCCGGTCTTGCCTATGCCGTCATTCCACTCGTCGATACGCTGACGCTGAAATGGTTTGTGCGGGATCTTGAAATCCGGTCGGAACTGATCGGCCGCATGGTCGAAGGCCCCCTCGTCGATCTCCTGGCGACGGATTCCAAGGTCAAACTGCTCAACTATTTTTATCGAATCATTCAGGACGAACGGCTCTTCGCCATCGGGTTCTGCGACCGGGACGGCAAGCTGGCCTACAAGACCTTGACCTATCCTGATTCGATTCCGTGCGACGGCACCAGCACCGTCGAAGCCGGACAGACCGCCCTGTTACGGCTCACCCAAGGAGCCGTCCATGTCGCGGCTGTAGGAATCGAGGGGAACGGCCGCGTCATGGGGACGCCTGATGCTCGTGCATGACATGAGTTGGATTGAACGTCGAAGCAGCGATACCAAGTGGTACCTCTACTATCTGTTTGCGATCATCGGCGTGGTGATTTCCCTCGTGACGGTGCTGGTCGCGCACCTGAGCTGGCGAGGATGGGTCGCCGGCGTGCGAACGATGCTTCGCGGTGAGGGGCTTGCCGCATTGCTTGGCGATAAGCAGCAGCAGGATTCAGAGCTGCAGCCGGTCGCGCAGGATCTGCGTGCGATGATTCGGGAACTTGAATCGGACAAGCGTATGCGCGATGAAAGCCAGATGAGCTGGAAGCCGGCCACCCTCAAGACGATCCTGCACGATCACCTGGCCGGAGATGAAGTGCTGATCGCCTCCAACCGTGAGCCGTATCTCCACAATCGGAAAGGGCAGCATATCGAAGTCCAAGTGCCGGCCAGCGGGGTCGTCACCGCCCTTGAACCGATTATGCGGGCCTGTTCGGGCGTGTGGATTGCGCATGGCAGCGGCACGGCTGATCGAGAGGTCGTCGATGCGCACGCCATGTCCGCGTCCCGCCGGACAATCCTGCCTACGAGATCAGGAGGATTTGGATGTCGCCGGAGGAAGAAGACGGCTACTACTACGGATTTGCCAACGAAGGGCTCTGGCCGCTCTGTCATCTGGCCCACGTCCGTCCCGTCTTTCGATCCTCGGACTGGGAACAGTACAAGAAGATCAATGAGCGGTTTGCGATGGCCGTCATCGAGGAGGCCAAGACCGATAATCCGGTCGTGCTGGTGCAGGATTACCATCTCGCGCTGGTGCCCAAGATCGTGCGCGACCATCTGCCGAACGCGACGATCGTGACGTTTTGGCACATCCCCTGGAGCGATCCGGAACGCTATGCCATCTGTCCCTGGTATCGAGAGATACTCGAAGGGCTCTTGGGGAGCAGCATTCTCGGATTTCACACGCGATTCCATTGCAGAAACTTCATCAATACCGTGGACCGTTCTCTCGAAACGAGGATCGACTGGGACAGCTCCTTGATTTCCTATCAGGGCATACTCACCGCGGTGAATCATTACCCGATTTCCATCGCGTGGCCCAATCGAGGGCAGGCACAACTGCCGTCCGAATCCGAGTGCAGAACCCACATCCGCGCCATCAACGGCATCCCCCACGCGCATCGCGTCGGTGTCGGCGTCGAACGGCTGGATTATACGAAGGGCATTCTCGAGCGGTTCCTCGCCGTTGAACGGCTGCTGGAGCTGCAGCCGGAATGGATCGGCGCGTTCTCCTTCATCCAAATCGCCGCTCCCAGCCGCTCCAAGATCGAGGAGTATCAGCAGCTCACGCAACAGGTCACCGCCTCGGCCGAGCGTATCAATCGACGATTCGGGCGAGAGGGATACCAGCCCATCTATCTACGGATCGAACATCACGAACCGCAGGACGTCACCACCTATTACCGAGGGGCCGACTTCTGCATCGTCAGCAGCCTGCATGACGGCATGAATCTCGTCGCCAAAGAATTCGTGGCGGCGCGAGACGACGAGCAAGGCGTGCTGATCCTCAGCCAATTCACCGGCGCGGCCACCGAGTTACCGGAGGCGCTGATCATCAATCCGTACAACATCGATCAGTGTGCGGCTGCCATTGCATCTGGCCCTGACGATGCCGCCGACCGAGCAGCGTGCCCGGATGCGCAGCATGCGCGGCATCGTGCAGGAATTTAACGTGTACCGCTGGGCCGGGCGCATGCTGATGGATGCCGCCCGCATGCGGCAGCGAGCCCGCATCGTCCGCCAAACAGGAGTGCGAGACGCGCGAACGACCACAGGAGGCCAAGCATGACCTACTTGTTTTCTGACGAAGGACGCCTTGCGCTTCGCGCGTTGACGAGCCGTCCCATTCTCTATGCGTTTGACTTCGACGGGACATTGGCGCGGATTTCTCCTGATCGGGATACCGTCAAGCTCTCCCAGTCCATCTATGAGGGGCTGTCGGAGTTGGCGCATCGTATCCCCTGCGCCATCGTCTCCGGGCGCGCACTCAGCGATTTGGCCTCGCGGGTCGATGGGGTGGTTCCCCACTTAATCGGGAACCATGGTTTGGAAAGCCCACTCACCGCTCCCGCGACGCTGATCCGGGCCGAACATATCTGTCAGGGATGGATGACAGCGATTGGGAACAGACTTCGTTCAGCCGCTCAAGAACTATGGGGCAGAAGTTGAAAATAAAC
The DNA here is from genome assembly GCA_963725105.1 of uncultured Acidobacteriota bacterium. Lineage (GTDB taxonomy): Bacteria > Acidobacteriota > Vicinamibacteria > Vicinamibacterales > CAVVIG01 > CAVRXZ01. The sequence continues at coordinate 14,485 of CAVRXZ010000027.1, read as the reverse complement.
GCTATACCCTCACCCTGCATTATCGAGGAACCGATGAACCGGCCAGAGTTCGCATGGCCCTTGTCCTTCTGCTCGATCAACTCACGCCGACTCCGCGCCTGATCTTTGGGAAAGCATCGGTGAATGTTTTGCCCCCGGGGAAGGACGGGAAAGGACCGGCCGCCTTGGCTCTCATGCGCCATCTCCGGCAGACCGGGCTGTTTTTCATCGGCGATGACGAAACAGACGAGGATGTCTTCGAGCTTTCCGAAGGGCTCGTCATGGGGGTGCGAGTGGGACCACATGAGAAGTCGCGGGCAAGATATTTCATCAACCATCAGGGAGAGATCAAAGATATTCTCCGCTTCCTCATCGATTGTATCGATCGAATCCCGGAATCATCTGCCAGTGGTGAGTCGGACATGATCGGCACCGAGAAGCGCGCAGATGACCATTGAGGCAGGCGCCGCCGGCGCCCGATCCTATTCCGTCCCGTGAGGCTTTCATACATTCCCCTTCGACCAACTCTTCTCCCCTCAGAAGCCGATTGCCTGCCATCGTCTCTGCCAATCAGTTGAATCTGTTCGAATAACGTTGCGATATTCCTCGGAAACCATGATATTTAGTCCGCAGGAATAGAGGAAAGATCGAAGAGACGGGGCGGTGTGACGTGTGAAAGGGACGGGATGTTGACGTTTACGGATCAATGGACAGGCTACGTGGCATTGGCGGTTTTTCTGGCCGCCTATGTGTTGGTGATCGTCGAAGAAATCGCTTCACCTGCGGAAATCAAAGCCCGTCATGGTCGCGGCAGGCGTGATCTGGATCCTGACGGCGATCGCGTACGCCTCGCACAACCAATCCCACGCCGTCGCTGAGATCCTGCGCCATAACCTGCTCGAATATGCCGAACTGCTGCTGTTTCTTCTTTCCGCCATGACGTTCATCAATACGATGAGTGAACGCAACATCTTCGAGGCCTTGCGGGCGCGCCTGGTTTCACGGGGATTGTCCCTCCGTGCGGTGTTCTGGCTGACCGGCCTGCTGGCGTTCTTCATCTCCCCTGTCGCGGATAACTTGACGACGGCGCTGGTGATGGGGGCCGTGGTCATGGCGATGGGGACAGGCAACGGACGATTCATCGCCGCGGCCTGCATCAATGTGGTGGTCGCGGCCAACGCGGGCGGTGCGTTTAGCCCCTTTGGCGACATCACCACGCTCATGGTCTGGCAGAACGGCGTCGTGCAGTTCGGCGATTTTTTCGCGCTGTTCGTTCCCTCTCTCATCAACTGGCTTGTTCCGGCGGCGCTGATCTCCATGACGATTTCACGCGAGAAGCCGTCAGTCAGAACGGAAACCGTGCCGGTCAAGATATGGCGGCTATGTCATTGTGATCCTGTTTCTCATCACCATAGCCGGAACCGTTCTCATGCATCATTTTCTTGCGATCCCTCCGTTTCTCGGCATGATGACCGGGCTGGGTGTCCTTAAATCCTATGGTTATTTTCTCCGGCGCAAGGAGCTGGAAGAGTGGACGGACATTCCCGCGCTTGAAGGCGAGAATGCCGTAAGCCTCAGCGCATTGTTCAAGCCGGCAGTCAAGCCGTTCGATGTCTTCATCAGTATGAAGCGTGTGGAGTGGGATACGCTGATGTTCTTTTACGGCATCATGCTCTGCGTCGGCGGGCTCGGCGCACTGGGATATTTGGCCGCCCTCTCGGATTTTCTCTACGGAGGCATGGGCGCAACGACCGCGAATATCCTGATCGGGGTGCTTTCAGCCGTCATCGACAACATTCCCGTCATGTTTGCTGTGTTGAGCATGAATCCGGAGATGAGCCTCGGCCAATGGCTGTTGGTGACGTTGACAGCCGGTGTCGGCGGATCGCTGTTGTCCATCGGGTCGGCGGCGGGCGTGGCCCTCATGGGGCAGGCACGGGGGATCTATACGTTCTCTACCCACCTGAAATGGTCATGGGCTATTGCGTTGGGCTATGCCGCGAGTATCGCTGTCCATATGGTGATGAACGGCACTCTCTTTAGTCCATAGAATGTGAAAGAGAAGTTGATCGGCACGATCACGGATCGGAATGGTCGGTTCGAGCTAAGGGGAAGGACTGTAGGGTTTCTCCACAGACCGCCAAGCCTGTACAATGTGGGCGAACAGTTGTCCTTGTAACCGAGGCCGAGAGAAGCGTACTATACGTACTATAGCGGTGGGTGTCTTAGCTGCGCCACAACCACGATGAGGGGCCGCTTAAATATGTCAGGAAGTTGTTGACAATCTCTTCATCCTCGTATTTATAAGGTGTTGTGGTAACGATCCGCTTGTTCTTCTCCGTCCTCATCTTTGGGCCGTGCTGCTATGCATCCTATTTCCCGTCGCGCAGATCAGGTGGTCTGCCGAGATCCTATGCAGCTGCGACTGGCGATGGTGGGACTGATCAAGCCGGCGAGTTCAGTGACGCAGGGGCGGAGGCCGATTCAGAGGACGATTCGCCGCAAGAGACGCTGGACGGAGGCGTCGTGTCTCGAGTGAGTGTGTCCGATTGCGCATCAGGCCGCTTCGTATGCCTTGATGAACGAGATTCCTCCCTCCACCCTTCTGGTCTTTCCGACTGTTCCATCCTCCGACCGCACACTGATCGCAGCAGTATCGCCGATCAGTGTGTTTTGCATTCGATCTCGATCGAACACCTCACCGTGAATCTGCAGGAGGCTGCACATGCCGGCTCGGCTTTGGAGTTATGTCGTACTGATGACCGTGATGGCGGCGGGGATGAGTGGGACGCTGATGCTCTCCTTCGCACAGGCGAAGGATCCGATGCCCACGTTCGAGCTCGACCGCATCATCGAACTGGCGCTGGAACGGAACCCGGCGATCGCAACCGCCCGGAGTGTGATCGAACAGAATGAGGGCGGCAGATCCAGGCCGGCGCCTATCCCAACCCCCTGATCACCGCCCAGACGGCGGATGCCGCGATCCGAGACCCCAGCACCGGGATACGTATGATCGAGCGTGGCGTGACGGTGCATCAGACGGTGGAATGGCCGGGCATGCGCGCAGCCCGTAAGGACGCGGCAGGAGCCGGTCTAGATGGTGCGACGGTCGGCCTCGAAGTAGCGAAGCTCAATCTCATTGCGGAGGTGAAGGGCTATTCTACGAACTGCTGCTGGCAGAACGGACGGTAGATCTTCTTCAGCAGAACTTTGAGACTGTTCAGGAAGTGGCGCGCATTGTCAAAGCTCGCGTCCGATCCGGGGAAGGTCCTCAATTCGAATCGGTGAAGGCGGAGGTGGAGGTGCTGAAGGCCAAGCAAGAACTGACGAAGGCCAAAAATGCTGTGCGTGTGAGACTTGTCGGATTGGACACCTTGACGGCGGGAGGTTTGGGGCCTCGGTACAAGGTGCAAGGAGATTTCCGATCGCTCCGGGATCACCTGGACCCTGAGCAGATGGCGGCGCGAGACCTGTCGCAACATCCCATTCTCAAGCGCCAGGGAAAACTGGTGGAACAGGCCGAAATGACCGTATCCAAGGAGCGCCAGGGCCGTGTGCCGAACGTCACCATGTTTGGCGGGTATGCCAGAGAGGCAGGTCGCGAGGCGGTGTTCGGGGGCCTGACTGTACCGACGCCAATATGGTATTTGCAGCAAGGGCACATTGCGACGGCGCTCGGTTCTCAACGAAAAGAAGAGGCGGAGCTGCTGCGTGCCAGGAACGACCTAGCCCGTGCCATCAACCAACATGCGCGAGAGGCGGAAACGGCGCAAGAGCAGATCCTCGTCTACGAGGAAGGGCTCATCAAACAAGCGCAAGAAGCGCTTCGCATCGCCCAATTGAGCTTCCGCCAGGGCGCCTCCAGCCTGCTGGAAGTCCTCGATGCCCAACGGGTCCAACGCCAGATCACGGTCGATTACAATCAGGCGCGGTTCGAACTCTCCCTGGCGCTCACGCGGTTTGAGCGCGCCGTGGGCGGTCCACTCTAGCTGTGAAAGGACAGATGAGGGGCATGGTCATTTCTCCTAGCCGACGTACCCATCGATGCGAGCGTCATGCGCACCGCGAGGCCGTCTGAGTGCGCCGTGCAGGGTCTTCCTCGGCATGCTCCTGTTGGTCTCCTCCTTCACGGGGTGTGACCGTGCGCCGGCGACGGCGCCGGCCGAGGAGCACGTGACGAAGCATTCGGCAGGCGAGGCGCGGCTTGTTCGGCTCCCACCGGATGAAGTGACCCGATCCGGCGTGACGGTGGAGACGGTCGGACGAACGGCATTTCGTACCTACCGTACCTTTCCCGGCGTCGTACGGCCGAACGAACACGCGCTGGCGAACATTACGACTCTCGTGCGTGGGCGGGTCGCCGAGGTGCATGCCGACTTAGGGCAGATGGTCGAGCCCAATCAGCTGTTGGCGGTGCTCCATAGCGGCGATCTCGGACTCGCCCAGTCTTCGTACCTCAAGGCCCGAGCACGGCGACACGTCGCGGAGCAGGCCTATCAGCGGGCGGAGTATCTTTACAAAGAGAAAGTCATCGGCCAGGCGGAGGCGCAGCGCCGCGAAGGAGAGATGATCAGTATCCGCGCCGAGGCTCAGGAGGCTCGCGAAGGGCTCCGGTTGTTAGGCATGGACGACAAAGAGATCAGAAACCCTCGAGCGGACCCAAACGATCCGCTCGCAGGTTCCGATCGTGGCGCCCTTTGCCGGCAGGGTGATCGCGCGTGATCTCACGAAAGGCGAGCTGGTCGAAACCACCCATAAACTGTTTGTCGTTGCCGATCTCTCGACGGTCTGGGTGGTGGCGAATGTATCGGAAAAAGATATCTCGTATGTGCAGCGCGCGACAGCCGTTCCGAATCAGTCGGTCGATGTCTATGTGGCTGCGTATCCCGACGAAGTGTTCCAGGGGACCGTCTCGTATGTCGGCGACGTCCTCGATACGGCCACGCGGACCATGCAGGTGCGCCTCATCTTGGAGAATTCCAACGGTCATCTGAAGCCGGAAATGTTCGCAACGATCCGCGTCTTGTCCGAACCTGACTTCGGATGTCCTGGTCATTCCCGAAGCAGCCGTTCAGCATGATCGGGATCGCAGCTTCGTGTTTGTGCAAAAGGAACCCGGCGTCTATGAAGCGCGGACGATCAGATTGGGCGAGAAGAACGGGACCTTCGCCGAAGTCCTTGAAGGGGTGCAGGAAGGGGAAACGGTCGTCAAAGAAGGAGCCTTTACCTTGAAATCCGAGCTGTTGAAACCTAAAGACTAGGCTATGGTCGACAAACTCATTGAGTTCTCTCTCCATCGCCCCTTACTGATCCTCACATTCGCCGGCCTTCTTACCCTTCTGGGTGGCTATGCCTTCCGTACGATTTCGATCGACGCGTTTCCCGATGTGACGAGCGTGCTCGTGCAAATCGTGACGAAAGCGCCCGGCTTGTCCCCCGAAGAAGTCGAGCGGCTGGTGACCTTTCCCATCGAACAACAAGTCACCGGGATTCCGCATCTGACGGAACTACGCTCGCTCACCAAAGTAGGGCTGTCGTTGATTACGGTGGTGTTCGACGATCATATGGACATCAACCTGGCCCGCCAACTCGTGCTCGAACGGCTGATCGAAGTGCAGGAGTACTTACCCCCCGGGTCTGAACCGATGATGACGCCGAACAGCACGGGACTGGGAGAGGTATATCAGTACTATCTGGAAGGCCCTCGGCATAGCGGCTGGAGTGCTGCCGCGGTGGAACACGAATTGATCGAGCAGCGGACTGTGGAGGACTGGGTCAGCCATGTCGGGCAAAGCGGTGATCGCCATTCACGGCATCGTCCGCTCGTCGAAGTCGTTCAGCAAAATGCGCGGCCGGCTGAAGGACGCCGGCTACGAGATCGTGGGCTTCGATTACCCCAGCACGCGCGTCGAGATCTCCGATTCCGCCGAATACCTGCACAGCGTGATCCAGTCGCTGGAGGGCATCGAGCAGATCGACTTCGTCGTCCACAGTATGGGCGGGCTGGTGGTCCGTTCGTACCTGTCGAAGCATCGCGATCCGCGCATCAAGCGGATGGTGATGATCGGCGTCCCCAACCTTGGAGCCGACATGGCCGACCGGCTCCGCGAAAACCCGCTGTACCGCGAGTTCTTCGGTCCCGCCGGCCAGCAACTTGTCACCGATCCCGCCGGGTTCATTTCGCGGCTGCCCACTCCCGATTTCGAGTTTGCGATCATTGCCGGCTCGCGCGGCTCGATGGACGGCTACAACCCGCTCATTCCCGGCGACGATGACGGCACCGTGGCTGTTTCGAGCACGCGGCTGCCCGGCGCCACCGACTTCGTGACGGTCCGCGGCCTGCACACCTTTCTGATGGCCAGCGACGAAGCCATTGACTGCACGCTCCGATTTCTCAAGGACGGGCGGCCTCGCGAAACCGGCCCGCCGCATCCGATTCCGAAGAGCGAAAAAACGGGCGACGCCGACAAAGGGAACGGAAAATCAAACGGCAACGGTGCGCGAAAAAACGCTCCGGCACCATCCACCTCGCAACCCGGCGGCGCCGCGACGCCGTAATACTTCAGCGCGCTCACTGGTCCTCTTGCGCCGGTGGGTGGCATGCCCTCGGTTTTGCGAGGGCATGTTCTGAGAAGACATGGCCACGCCGAGCCGAGGCCATGCCACCCAGAGCCCACTGTTTTGACGTGGACGGACTACTACTCAATGCTGGCTGGCGAAGAACCGCTCGAACTCGCCGGGAAGGGGCGACTCGAAACACAACTCCGAATGTGTTCGAGGATGCTCGAATCCGAGCACCGTGGCGTGCAGCGCGAGCCGGCGGGCGGTCCAGCCGCGATGGCGTGCCAGATCGGGGCGATACCGTTCGTCGCCGAGCACGGGGTGCCCGGCTTCGGCGAAATGGACGCGGATCTGGTTGCGGCGCCCGGTTTCGAGCCAGACGCGAACGTAGGTCGCCTCACGCAGCAGGTGCTCGACGCGGTAATGCGTGACCGCCGTCTCTCCCCGTTCGCCTTGCCGGACGGAATACCGCTGCAAGACTTTTCGTCGTGGCCAGCCGGCTCGTGAAAGTTCCCTCGGGTTGTGCCAGTCGCCGGCCACGATGGCCGCGTATTCGCGACGGGCCTTGCGCACGCGAAACTGGGCCTGCAATTCACGGGCGATCTGCGGATTCTTTCCGAACACCAGCAACCCCGACGTTCCCCGGTCGAGCCGGTGAACCACCGCGGCCCGCGCCCGATGATGACGCCGGCTGACGTGTGCGTTCACGGCATCCAGCAGCGTGTTCGACTCTCCACGCCTGGTCGGCACCGTCAGCACAGCCGCGGACTTGTCCACGACGATCAGCCACTCGTCCTCGAAGACCGGCCGAAAGGCCGCGTGCTGTCGGGTGCGCGGCCGCTCGTGATATCGGACATGCGGGTCGTGGTGCACCAGCACGTCATCGCCGGCCCGCGCCAGAGTTCCCGGTTCGGTGCAGTCCACGCCGTTCAGCCGGACGCAGCCATGATCGAACAGCCCGCGGACGTCGGCGCGCGAACGCGCGGTCAGTTCCTGAACGATCCGGTCCAGGCGCCCGGCCCGTTCGGCCGTCACATGGCATTGGGCTTCAACGATGGGCATTGGCCGGGATTTCTCACCACGGAGACACGGAGAGCACGGAGAATACAAAAAACAAGGACAAGGATAGAAGATCCATCAGGAAGCCAGGAGAAGAGAGAATTGAAGAGAGTCGATTCCCTTCCATCTGGAGCATACCGGAGCCGGACGTTCCCGTGGAAGTCTTCCGGTTTGACGGGGAATCTCTCTGTGAAATGCCGGCCGGTTCGGGTTGAATAGAGACAGGACCATGGAAGTCCGTTGAAGAATGCACAGACAGGAATGTCTATGCCAGCGATTTCTCATATTCTGCCGACACAGGAGCACAGACACTCTTGTCTGTTTATCGACTTCTCTTTGCACGATCCGAGACCGCTGGGTGAAGGATGGTTTTCGTCCCGTAGGGACGTTGTGAAAATAGCCCAGCGATTTATCGCTGGGATGGGGGCGGAAGTGCGTTCGTCGAGTCCCGGAGGAACGGCTGAAATCTTCGACGAGGATTCAGTCGCCCCTCCGGGGCTTGGCGATCTGGTTCGTCCGCCTTCCCAGCCATGAATGGCTGGGCTATTTTCAACCGTCCCTCCGGGACAAAGACGCCACTTGCAGTTGGACACTGCACGGTAAACGCGCACAGACATACTTGTCTGTGCCACTCTTGTGTGTCTGAGTGGGGGGCACTCGATATAAGAATTCCCTGTGACTGGCGATTTAACACCCGACAACCTGCCACGATTCCGATGCACCCTCTTCCGCAACAAAACTTGTGCCTGGCTGATCGCCAGTCTGATTCTGCCGCTGACGGCGGGCATCGCGAATGCCGCCGAACCGCTGCGGTTCAACCGCGACATCCGGCCGATTCTGTCGAACAACTGTTTCGAGTGTCACGGGCCGGACAGCGAACAACCGCAAAGGCGGGCTGCGGCTCGATGATCGCGAGCAAGCGCGCTGCGCCCCGCCGAATCGGGGCGGTCGCGATCGTTCCCGGCAAGCCCGAGGCGAGCGAGCTGGTCCGCCGCATCTTCGCCGCCGATGCCGACGAAGCGATGCCGCCCGCCGACTCCCAGAAGACGCTCACCGCGGCGCAGAAGGAATTGCTCAAACGCTGGGTGGCCGAAGGAGCCGCCTACGAGCAGCACTGGGCGTTTCTGCCCCCCACCCGCGCGGAACCTCCCGCGGTGAAACGCAGTTCCTGGCCGCGAAATCCGGTCGATCGCTTCATCCTCGCGCGGCTGGAACGCGAAGGGCTGGAGCCGGCGCCCGAGGCCGACCGGTTCACGCTGTTGCGGCGGCTGTCGCTCGACCTGACCGGGCTTCCGCCCGCTCCGGCCGACGCGGACAGTTTTGACCGGGAGATGTCGGCCGCCGAAGCGACGATGCGAAGCGGCGGAAGGCGCAAAACGCAGCGCCATCGCGAGCGGCGGCCGATCAGGTGTACGAGAAGTGGGTCGACAAGCTGCTCGACTCGCCGCACTACGGCGAGCGGATGGCGGTCGACTGGCTCGACGCCGCCCGCTATGCCGACATCAACGGCTACCAGGTCGATCGCGATCGCGAGATGTATGCCTGGCGCGACTGGGTGATCGCCGCGTTCAACGCGCAACATGCCGTTCGATCAATTCACGATCGAGCAGATTCGCCGGCGACCTGCTGCCGGACGCCACGCTGCGAACAGCGGATCGCGACCGGCTTTCACCGCAACCACATGCTGAACGAGGAAGGGGGCATCATCCCGGAGGAGTTCCTGGCCGAGTACTGCGCCGACCGCGTCGAGACGACCGCCGACGGTCTGGCTCGGCCAGACGTTCAACTGCTGCCGCTGCCACGATCACAAGTTCGATCCCTTCACGCAGCGCGACTACTACGGCCTGTACGCGTTCTTCCACAACGTGCCGGAGAAGGGCATCGGCAACTACGGCGCGAACATCCGCCGCAACGCGCCGCCGTTCGCTCAAGCTGCCGGCGCCGGAGCATCGAGGCCGAAGATCGCCGTCGCTGCAGAACAGGAACTGGAAGAGCGCGAAAGACGAAGCTCGCCGCAGTGCACCGACGAGAAGCGATCGCCGAACACCAAGCCTGGACGGAGCAGGTCGACGGCGCTGACGAAGCAGATCGACGAGACCGACCTGCAGATTCCGACGACGCTGGTGATGGAGGAACTGCCGCAGCCGCGCGCGACGCACATTCTGATGCGCGGCGCGTACGACAAGCCGGGCGAGGAGGTCACTGCCGGCACGCCCGCCAGTGCTGCCGGCGCTTGCCGCCGACCTGCCGCGCAACCGCCTGGGCCTGGCGCGGTGGCTCGTCGATCCGGCCAATCCGCTGACGGCGCGCGTGACGGTCAACCGCTTCTGGCAGTCGCTCTTCGGCACCGGGCTGGTGCGCACGGCCGAGGACTTCGGCACGCAGGGCGAGCCGCCGAGCCATCCCGAACTGCTCGACTGGCTGGCGACGCGAGTTCATCCGCAGCGGCTGGGACGTGAAGGCAATGCTGCGGCTGATCGTCACGAGCGCGACCTATCGGCAAAGCTCGCGGCTCACGCCCGCGCTGCGCGAGCGCGATCCCGAGAATCGCCTGCTGGCGCGCGGCCCGCGGTTCCGCCTGCAGGCCGAGTTCGTGCGCGATCAGGCGCTGGCGGCCAGCGGACTGCTGGTGCCGAAGATCGGCGGCCCGTCGGTGCAAGCCGTATCATCCGCCGGGCCTCTACGAGCAGGTCGTCGCCGGTCGAGCGGCGACAACGTCTACGTCGCCGGGCAAGGGAGACGACCTCTATCGCCGCAGCCTCTACACCTACTGGAAGCGCTCGGTGCCGCAACCCGGCGATGCTGGTCTTCGACGCGCCGTTCCGCGAGACCTGCACGCTGCGGCGTCCGCGCACGAACACGCCGCTGCAGGCGCTCAACCTGATGAACGACCCGACCTACGTCGAGGCCGCCCGCTTCCTGGCCGCAGCGCATGATGCGCGAAGGGGGCGACGACGCGCCGAGTCGCGGCTCGCCTACGGCTTCCGCCTGCTGCTCGCCGCGCCACGCCGCGGCCCGCGGAGCTGGCCGTGCTCGCGACCGGCCTACGAGCGCGCGCTCGACGGACTTTCAGAGCCGATCGCGCCGGCCGCCGACGGCGCTGCTCGAACGTCGGCGACGCCGCCGCCGACGCGACGACTCGATCGCCGCCGAGCTCGCCGCGTTCACGACGCGTCGCCAGCACGCTGCTGAACCTCGACGAAGCCGTCACGAAGGAGTGACCGAGCCATGCGACCCAGGTAGATCCGACGCCATCGGATCCCGCACGCGACTACTTCGACCGCCATTTCCGCGCCGGCAGCTTGCCTCGGCCATCGGCGCCGCGGCATCGGCGCGGCCGCGCTGGCGTCGCTGCTCGAATCCGCGATCGCTCGCCGGCGACGGGCTGCCGGCGCTGCCGCATTTCGCGCCGCAAGGCGCAAGCGCGTCATCTGGCTCACGCAGGCCGGGCGCGCCGTCGCAGCTCGACCTGTTCGACTACAAGCCGGGCCTCAAGGACGCAGTTCGACAAGGACCTGCCCGACTCGGTCCGCGGCGGGCAGCGGCTGACCGGCATGACCGCCGGGCAGACGCGCTTTCCCGTCGCGCCGTCGCTCTTCAAGTTCCAGCAGCACGGCGAGGCGGGAATGTGGCTGAGCGAGCTGCTGCCGCACACGGCGCGAATCGCCGACGAGCTCTGCGTCATCCGCTCGCTGCACACCGAGGCCATCAATCACGACCCGGCGATGACGCTGCTTGCAGACCGGGCATCAGATCGCCGGGCCGGCCGTCGCTCGGCGCGTGGCTGTCGTACGGCCTGGGCTCGCGAGAACGACGAACCTGCCCGCGTTCGTCGTGATGATCTCGCGGCCCAGCGGCCCGACCAACGCGCAGCCGCTGCACGAGCGGATGTGGGGCGCCGGCTTCCTGCCGTCGCGCTATCAGGGCGTGCGGTTCAGCTCCGGCAGCGATCCCGGTGCTGTTCCTGTCGAACCCGCCGGGCATCACCGCCGAGCGCCGCCGCGCGATGCTCGACGACGTCGCCGCGCTCAACCGGCTGAAGCTCGACGAGTACCAGGACCCCGAGATCGCAGGCGCGCATCGACCAGTACGAAATGGCCTTCCGCATGCAGACGGCGGTGCCGGAGCTGGCCGACCTGTCGCGAGGAGCCGGCGTCACGTCTTCGAGCGCTACGGCCCCGAGTCGCAGAAGCCCGGCACCTTCGCCGCCAACTGCCTCCTCGCCCGCCGGCTGGCCGAGCGCGGCGTGCGCTTCATCCAGCTCTATCACCGCGGCTGGGACCAGCACGGCGACCTGCCCAGCGGCATCACGCAGCCAGTGCTACGACACCGACCAGCCCACCGCCGCGCTGGTCGCACGACCTCGAAGCAGCGCGGCCTGCTCGACGACACGCTGGTCATCTGGGGCGGCGAGTTCGGCCGCACGGTCTATTCGCCAGGGCGCGCTCACCGCAGACGAACTACGGCCGCGACCATCACCCGCGCTGCTTCAGCGTCTGGATGGCCGGCGGCGGCGTCAAGCGCGGGCATCGTCTACGGCGAGACCGACGACTTCTGCTACAACATCGTCAGCGACCCGGTCCACGTCCACGACCTGAACGCCACGATCCTGCACCTGCTCGGCATCGACCACACGCGGCTCACCTACCGCTACCAGGGCCGCGACTACCGCCTGACCGACGTGCACGGCGAAGTGGTGAAGGGTGTGCTGGCCTGAAAGGTCAACGGCCGGCGATCCGCGTTGCTCGCTGCTGGCGATAAGTACTTCCAGCCGGGGACGAAGAAGCCAACGCCGGTGACGACGCCGAAGACGACCAGTCCCCATGCGGGCCAGCGGGCCATCCCCAGCCGCACAGGAAAATCGCGGCTGCCTGCACGTAGAACGCGCCGGTGAGAATAGCCGCCTTCACCAGAAACACCATGCCGCTGAGAAGCGCCAGCACCGGCGAGAGCGTCAGCACGGGCAGGCCCAGCAGCATCTTCGACGAGAAACAACAGCGTGCTCGAGACCATGCTCGCGGCCCAGACGTGGGCGATCTGCCGCTCGACGAACGTCACCGGCCCGCCGCGGCGGCGCAGCGCCCAGAAGATCGCGCGCCCACGCTGCCGAGCCCGACCGGTCCACAAGGCCGAGATACGGCCAGCGGCGAGTCGACGCCCGCGCCATTGAAGCCACGTTCGTCAGCAGGCACAGCAGCACAGAACACCAGGCTGTGCCACATCCACAGCAGGCCCCAGTTCTCCAGCACCGTGGCGTGGTGCGTCTCGCGGAACAGGCGGCCGATGACCTGCGTGAAGCCGGCCGCTGCGGGCCGAGATCGGCTCGTCGGCGCAGATACGCCTCCAGGTCGTCGGCCAGCGCGGCGGCCGTGGCGTAGCGCAGCTCGGGCGGCTTTTGCAGGCACTTGAGCGCGATCATTTCCAGGTCGCGGTCGGCCTTGCGGATTCAGCAGCCGCGGCGGCAGCGGGTCCTGCTCCAGCACCAGCAGCACCGTGTCGACCGGCGAGGCGGCCTGAAACGGCGGCCGGCCGGTGAGCATCTGGTAGAGGATCGCGCCCAGGCTGTAGACGTCGCTGGCCGGGCCGATCGTCGCCGCGGCTTGCCGGCGGCCTGCTCGGGGGCCATGTAGCTGGGCGTGCCGAGGATCGGCGCCGGTGTGCGTCAGCGTCGCGATCGTCGTCGATCGCGCTTGGCCAGGCCGAAGTCGGTGACGTGCGGCCGGCCGTCGTCGTCGATCAGGATGTTCGACGGCTTCAGATCGCGGTGCAGCACGCCCTGCTCGATGGGCGAAGTGGACGGCCCGGCAGACGGGCGCCAGCAAGCGCCGCGGCTTCGCGGGCGGCAGCGGGACCGTCGGCCAGCCGCCGCGCCAGCGTCGTCCCGGCGACGTACTTCATGCTGAAGTACGGCTGGCCGTCGATGCTCGCCGACTTCGTAGACCGGCACGATGTGCGGATGGTCGAGCCGCGCCGCGGCCTTCGGCCTCGGCGCGAAACCGCGCCAGGTCGGCCGCCGAGGCCAGCGCGCCCGCGAAGGATCATCTTCAGCGCCACGGTGCGGTCGAGGCTGACCTGCCGGGCCTTGTAGACGACGCCCATGCCGCCGCGGCCGAGCTCTTCGAGCAGCTCGTAGTCGCCGAATTGCCGCGGAAATCGGCAGCGCTGGCCGGACGATATGCGCGGCATGTCGCGGCAGCGGCCGTGCGCGGTGACTTCGAGCTCGACCGATTGCGAGGCAAGCTCTTCGGCGACGATGGCCGCCGCCCACAAGCGGCAGCTCTTGCGCCAGTTCGAGATTACGGCCGCCCGCGACGGCCGCAACACGTCGGGTTCCTGTCCGTCGCGCCGCGCTTCGAGCAACTCCGCCAGCAGCGCAGCGAGCCGTTCTTCGCGGTCGGCAACGTTCGAGTCATCGGGAGCGGTGCGGGACGTCATGATTTCGCTCCGCGTTGGTGCGAACGAGGGCGCCACTGCCGCGGAATTGTGCGGGCCGAGCAGATCGCGAAGCCTGCGCAGCGCTGCAGATACCTCATTCCGGCGGCCGGCGGGCTCAGGCCCAGGACCTGCGCCGTTTCGCTGTTCGAAAGCTGTTCGACGTGCCGCATCAGCACAATCTCGCGGTCGGCTTCGTCCAGTTGATCGATCACGGCGCGAAAGCGCTCTCGGCCAGTTCGCGGCGAATGGCGGCCGCCGCGGGCGTGAGCGCGGTCCCCCAGCTGCGCCAGCAGATCGACGCCGACGAATCGCCCCCCGCCCCCGCCGGCGGCGCTGCTGTTCCCGATCGACGCTGCGCCGTGCGCCGCGAGTCGGTGACGGCGATGGACGTCGATCACCCGGTCGGCGCCAGACCGCGCAGCGAAAGCGAAGATGTCAACCGTGCCCGCCC
>CAVRXZ010000026.1:0-18257 GCA_963725105.1 uncultured Acidobacteriota bacterium | reverse complement strand
ATGGTGCGGAAGGGGGGATTCGAACCCCCACTGGATTGCTCCAACTAGCTCCTGAGGCTAGCGCGTCTGCCGTTCCGCCACTTCCGCAAGGGCAGGAATTTTCGCGCGGGTCCGACGCACGAGTATAGCTGAACGTCTTTCGCAGAGTCGACCGGGCAGCGTTGCGTGCGACGTGCGGCTTCGGTAAGCTGACGAGATGACGAAGGTGGCCGACGACGTTTCCCGGCTCCTTCAAGCGCAGCTTCGGCCCAACCTGAACAGCCCGGTCTGGTGGGTTCGAGCCTCCATTCTGCTTGGCGTGTACGTCCTCAGCGGAAAATTTGGTCTCAACCTCGCCGCGGTCAACCCGAGCGCGTCAGCCGTCTGGCCGCCGACCGGCATCGCCCTGGTTGCCCTCGTGCTGTTCGATATCGGCCTCTGGCCCTCCGTCTTTCTCGGCGCCTTCATGGTCAACATCTCGACGACCGGAGGAATCCTCTCGTCGCTGGGCATCGCTGCCGGCAACACGATCGAGGCGATTCTCGGTGCGCTGCTCGTCAATCAGTTCGCCAACGGCGCCCGCGCCATCGAGCGGGCGCAGGATCTCATCAAGCTTGCGTTGCTCACCGGTCTTGTGAGTGCGCCTGTCTCTGCGACGGTCGGCGTGACGACCCTCGGACTGACAGGAAATGCCGCGTGGCGCGACTACGACCGCATCTGGACGACGTGGTGGCTTGGCGACTCAGTGGGCGCCTGGCTCTTTGCGCCATTTCTGCTGTCGTGGGCCTTCAAGGGCGGTGCCCGCTGGACGGCGCGGAGGGCCGGCGAAGCCGCGCTGCTCCTTGCCGCGCTGGTGCTGGTGACGGAGTTCGTGTTTGGAGGGCTCGGCTTTGCCGGCGGCACACGCCTGCCGTTCGAATTCCTGTGTATCCCCGTCCTCCTGTGGGCGGCGTTTCGCCTTGGCCCCCGGGAAACAACCACCGCCGCCTTTCTGTTGTCCGTCGTAGCGCTCCGCGGGACGCTCCACGACATCGGCCCGTTCAGTCACATGGCCCGGAACGATGCGCTCGTCTCCCTGCAGACATTCATGGGAGTCGTGAGCATCACCATGGCGGCCGTTGCCGCGCTCGTTCAGGATCAGCGGCGCGGCGAGGAACGAGTTCAGGCCTTCAATCGTGAGCTGGAGCTGCGCGTCAAGGAGCGCACCGAAGAGCTCGCTCGCAGCGAGGACCGCCTGGTCGAGGCGCAGCGCGTGGCGCACATCGGCAGCTGGGAATGGGACATGAAGACCGACCAGCTGTGGTGGTCGGAAGAGCTGCGTCGCATCTTCGGCCTCGACGAATCCAACTCGGTGTCGAGCTACGCTGCCTTTCTCGACCGCGTCCACCCTGAGGATCGTCCCCTTGTCGAAGGAGCGAATAACAGGGCTCTTGCCGACGTCCAGCCGTTCAACGTCGAGCATCGAATCATTCGCTCAGACGGTGCCGTTCGTGTGCTCGATGGCCACGGTTATGTCGTCGTGGATTCGGCGGGCCGAGTCGTACTGATGACCGGCACCGGTCAGGATGTGACGGAGTGGAGGCGCCTCGAGGCCGAGCGGGCGGAGCTGTTTCGCGAGCAGGCCGCACGCCGCGAGGCCGAACAGGCCAATCGGCTGAAGGACGCCTTTCTGGCCACGCTCTCGCATGAGCTCCGCACGCCGCTCAATGCCATCGTTGGCTGGCTTCAGATCCTGCGTACGCGTGAGCTCGAAGCCGCAACCCGCCGCGCCATCGGCGTCCTGGATCGGAACGCGACCGCGCTCCGGCACTTGATCGAAGACATGCTCGATGTCTCCGCGATTCTCAGCGGCAAGCTGCACATGCGCAGAGAGGTTGTGGATCTGGGATCCATTGTCGAGGGCGTTGTCGATTCGCTGCGACCGGGTGCCCTGGCCAAGCGAATTGCCATCGCCTACACGCCCTCCCGGACCCCGCCGGTCGTGGACGGCGACAGCCAGCGGCTGACCCAGGTCGTCACCAACCTCCTGTCGAACGCTCTCAAGTTCACAGGTGCTGATGGACGTATTGAGGTGGATCTGCAGGTGGCAGAAACCTCCGCCGTATTGCGCGTCCGCGACACAGGTATTGGCATCAGCCAGGAAGCGCTGCCGTTCATTTTCGATGCCTTCCGCCAGGCTGATCCATCGCTCACGCGGGTACATGGCGGGTTGGGTCTTGGTTTGGCGATCGTTCGCGAGGTGGTGGAGCTGCATGGGGGCGTCGCTCACGCCGAGAACAGCCAGGATCAGCCCGGAGCAATCTTCACCGTGAGGTTGCCGTTGGCCAGTCGGCCGGTCGAGCAGCGGCAGCCGGGCCCCGATACGCAGGCCGACGTGCGCCCGCTGCTCGAAGGCCTCCGTGTGCTCGTGGTGGACGATGATGAAGACTCGCGAGATGTCTTGAGCGCGCTCTTCACATCGGCCGGAGCACACTACGTGGGTGTCGGCTCGGCACAGGACGGGCTGGAGGCCTGCGAGAGCCTTCGCCCGGACCTGCTGCTGGTTGATCTGGCCATGCCGGGACAGGATGGCTACGCGTTCGTTGCGCGGGCCCGCGAGATCGGCATCCGGGCTCCCGCGATCGCCATCACCGCCTACGCCGATCAGGTCCATCGCTTGCAGGCGTTCGCCGCCGGGTTTGACGCGCACTTGCCCAAGCCGCTTGCTTTCGACGAATTGCTTCGAACGGTCGCGATGGTCGTCGGCCGTTCCCTTGTCTGACTTGAACCCTGAACCTTGAACCCTGGAACTTTGGAACCCGGAACTCTGGAACCCGGAACCCTGGAACCCTGAAAGGTCCCTTATGGCCCGACGAGGAATTGCCGTCCTCTTGACGTTGCTTGGCGCGGTTGTGGTTGTGTTCGTGGCCGGGTCCGTTTTGCTGTACATGCTGATCGGACGCGAGCCGGCCGTGCCGACAAATGCCGTGCTGATCTTGCGCGTCGGCGGCGACCTCGCTGAAATCGAACCGACAGACGTCGTCAACTATCTGAGGGGTGCGCGAGCGCCGACGCTACGCTCAGTCGTGGACAATATTCGGAAAGCCAAGGTCGATCCGCGGGTGGCCGCGCTTCTGCTCAAACCCTCGTCGTTCGAGTCGCCGTACTGGGGCAAGATTCAGGAGCTTCGCGACGCGGTCCTCGACTTCAAGCGGTCCGGAAAGCAGGTCCATGCTTTCCTGGAATACGGTGGAGACCGCGAGTACTACCTCGCGACCGCCGCCGACAAGATATCTCTGCTTCCTTCAAGCGGTCTCAACGTAAGCGGCATCGCGACCTACCAGCTCTTCCTGCGTGGGACGCTCGACAAGATCGGTGCCTATCCCGACCTGCATCACATCGGAAATTACAAGACGGCGGTGAACACGTACACGGAGAAGGGCTACACCCCGGCGCACAAGGAAATGGACGAATCGCTCAATCGGGATCTCTTCGATCAGCTCGTCCGGGCGACCGCTGACGGCCGTCACCTAAAGGAGTCTGACGTTCGCCGCTTGTTCGACGATGGCCCGTTTCTGCCCGAGGACGCGCGCCGGGCGGGACTCGTGGACGAGCTCGCTTACGAGGACCAAGTCGATCAGAAAGTCGCAGGCAGCGGACGCGAGCGGCGTATCGATGGCGACGACTATGCCCGCGTCCGAGCGGGCTCGGTAGGCCTCGGCCGCGGGCCTCGCGTCGCTGTCATCTACGCTGCCGGAACGATCAACAGCGGCAAGAGTCGCTACGACCCCATCAACGGAACCATCGTGGGCTCCGACACCCTGATCGACTACATCCGCGAGGCACGACGAGACACCTCCCTGAAGGCGATCATCCTGCGGATTGACAGCCCCGGAGGGTCGGCGCCAGCGTCCGACGCAATCTGGCGCGAACTGATGCTCGCACGGCGGGAACGCTCCGATCGTCCGCTGATCGCGTCGATGTCTGATCTCGCCGCGTCTGGCGGGTACTACATCGCCATGCCCGCGCAGTCCATCGTCGCCCAGCCCTCGACCCTGACCGGCTCAATCGGCATCTTCGGGGGGAAGATCGTGACGGGCGGAGTGTACGAGAAGCTCGGGGCGCACATCGAATCGACGAGCATTGGGCGACATGCCGAGATCAACTCGCCGGCGCGCCCGTACTCGAGCGAAGAATCCGGCAAGCTGGAACAGCAACTCAGGGCGTTCTACGATCAGTTCGTGGGGAAGGTCGCCGAGGCGCGCGGGACCCAACCGGAGAAAATCAACGCGATTGCGCAGGGCCGGGTTTGGACCGGACGTCAGGCCCAGGAGAACGGGCTTGTCGATCAGCTTGGAGGCCTTGATAAGGCGATTGTTGTCGCCAAACAGCTGGCGAGGATTCCTGCAGACAGCGACGTCGAGCTCGTCGTCTATCCTCCGCGGAAGAGTTTTTACGAACTCCTGTCAGAGCAGCTGTCTGGGGCCAACGAGATGGCTGTTGCTGCGTGGGCGGACGCGAACCTGACCAAAGGCGAACTCGAGGCCCTGAGGATACTGCGAGGGCCCACCGCGATCTTTCATCGAGGCGAGCCCCTGGCGTTGATGCCGTTTACGTTTCTTCGTTAGCTGACGACGCGCTGCAGGGTCTCGCGGTTGACCTCGATCTTCATCCGCTGCCGTGCTTTCCCCATGTAGGCGCTGAAGAATCGATTCCGGCGCTCGCTGACCATCTCGTCACGGAACTTGTCTTTGGCCGCCGTCATGTCCGCCGGCGTCGTTTCCTGCTTGTCCAGCACCTTGACGATCGCGGTAGCGGTGTCGGTCGGGATCGGATCGCTCGTCGCCCCAACGGGGAGCTTGAACGCCACATCGTCCACCGCCCTGGCGGCACCGAGATCGGGAAGCGGTGCGTCGCGCGCGACGAATTCTGTGGTCTTTGCCTCGTAGCCGGCCGCCTTGGCGGCCTTCTCGAAGTCCGGAGCGACTTTCAGAGTGGCAGCGATGCTTGCTGCCTTCTGCTGACTGAGCTCGCGGGCCTTGCGCTTGATGACTTCGTCGCGGACCCGGTCTTTGACTTCCTCCAGCTTGGGCACGTACGCCTGCTGGGTGGCGGTCAGCGTGACGAAGGCCAGACCGCGCGAAGTTCGCAGCGGCCCCTCCACCTCGCCGGTCTTCATCTGGAAGACCCGTGCGGCGGCTTCGGGGGAGTTCCCCAGCGCGAGAGTCGGTTCGTCCCGCGCAAAAAACGCTGACTCCTGAACCGTGAGTCCGCGAGCCTTGGCGACCTTGTCGAGGTCGGCCGGTTTGCTGATGTCTTTGGCAAGGTTCTGTGCCGTGTCCGCAGCCTGCGCCTGTGAACGCTCCATGGCGAGTTGGTCGCTGATCTGCTGCCGGACCTCCGCGAGCGGCCTTGTTGTGCCGGGTTTCTTGTCAACGAGCTTGATGATGTGAAACCCGTAGGAGGTCTTGACCAGATCGCTGATGGCTCCCGGCTCCATCGCGAAGGCGACCTGTTCGAATTCCGGCACCATGCGCCCCTTTCCGAAATAGTCCAGATCCCCTCCGTTCTTGGCGCTCGCATCGTCCTGCGAGTTCTTTCGCGCCAGCTCGGCGAAGTCGGCGCCGCTTCGTGCCTGCTTCAGCAGCTCCTCGGCCCGCGTCTTGACGGCGGCGTCATTTTTTCCGTCGGTCCTGAGCAGGATATGGCTGGCACGAATCTGTTCGGGCGTCGTGTACTGCTCGATGCTGGCGTTGTACGCCCGTTCGATATCGGCGGTTGGAATAATCGTCCTGGTCCGGATGGCGTCGACATCGACCAGCAAGTAACGGATTCGCCGCTTCTCGGGAATCGTGAAATCGGTCTTGTGCGCGTCGAAGTACGCCGTAGTTTCCGAGTCTGTGGCGGTGACCTGTGTCCGGAACGCGTCGGCCGTCACGCTGACGATAGCGAGCTTCACTTTGTCGTTGCGGCGCCGATACTCCTGCTCGACCTCCGGGTCTGGCACTGAAAGCCAATCGGTCAGCGAGGCGCGCAGTTTGTCTACGAGCAGGCTGCGCCGGAAGTTTTCTTCAAAGTCCGCAGGGGTAAGGGGAGGGCGCTGCGAGCGGAGAAGCTGCGTATACCGCTGCTCACCGATGAACTGTCCGTTCTCCTGGAATGACGGAAATGTGAGAATCCGCTGACGGACTTCCTCGTCGCTCACCCTGATGTTCAAGCGCTCGGCCTCGGCCAGCGCCGCGCGTTCCTCGAGCATCTGCTGGAGAATCTGCTGCTCGATGCCCAGCTGTTTCAGGAGCTGATCGCTCATCTGCCCGCCATACGCCGCACGGTACGCCTGCAATTGAGACTGATAAATCCGCCGGAATTCGCCGGCCGTAATCTGCTGGCCGTCAATCCGCGCCACGGTGTCGCCCGACGCAGCGTCGGCACCGGACCCCGGCAGGAAGTTCGGGATGTAGAAGATGACAAAGGCCAGGCACACGAGAAGGAGGCTCCACTTGAGCCAGTTCTTGTGCTGACGCATCCGGTCCAACATCGTCATAGAAACCCCTGACTGACCGCCGGGTCTGAGCTTCCCGGTGTTTGCAGCCGAAACTCTCCATAGGCACGGCTGTCGGGGGCCAGGGCTGCCCGGCACCTGGCCACTGGCGGCTCGCGTCCAGGGCGATCGTATGCCATGAACTCACAGCGTGGCAAGCAGTTACCGGCCATGACGATGTCGGCCGTATGGTATAGTCGCTCCGAAGGCATGCCAGCGTCCGGCCGAGTTCTGCGTCTCCGCCAACCCCAGGCGCGCGAGATGTTAGCCGCACATGGGGCTGTCGCCCCAATCGTGAAACGACGCTTGACGTTACCGCGGCAGATGCCGATTTCCATTTCTTCCCCGGACCTCGACCTGACCGCGAGAATGCGGGCTTTTGCGCGCACGCTGCGAGCGCGGGTCGAAGGGTCGGGTGCCCTCCTCGACATCGTCCGCGCAGTCAACACGACCCGCGATCCGACCCGGCTGGCTGAGCTTCTGGTCGAGCGTGCCGCCACCTGGGTGCCGGCGCCGTGCTGGGCGGTCGTGTCTTCGGACCTGTCGGGCCGGCTCACAGTGCTCGCCGAGCGAGGACTCACGCAGGACATGGGCCCCGCCGTCGGCGTAGTCGCCGAATGGGTCATGCTGAACGGGGAGGACTTCGCCACGACCGATCTTCGAGCTGATACGCGAGTGTCCCATCCGTCAGTGGGTGCCGTGCTCGCGTTTCCTCTGGTCAGTCGCGGTGCGCCGGTGGGCGCGCTTATCGCCATCGACCGTCAACCGTGCTCGCGGGAGCCGAAGCTGGCTCCGGGTCCGTTGCGTGCTGTACGAATCCTGCTGGAACCGGCGGCCGCCGCGCTGGATAACGCGATGTTGCTGAAGCGAGCGGAGGCCCTGTCCGTCACCGACGACCTCACCCGGTTGTATAACTCCCGCTACTTGAATCAGGTCCTGCGGCGAGAGACCAAGCGTGCGTCGCGCAGCGGCCATCCGCTGTCGCTGTTGTTCGTTGATCTGGATGGTTTCAAGGCGATCAACGACCGTCACGGGCATTTGTTCGGCAGCCGGGCACTCGTCGAAGTGGCGGACGTCGTGCGGCGGTCCGCACGTGAAACCGATGTCGTGGCCAGGTTTGGAGGCGACGAGTTCGCGCTGGTGCTGCCTGAAACGGGGCGTGAAGGCGCCTTCGCCGTGGGGGAGCGCGTGCGTCAGCGGATTGCGGCGCACAGGTTCCTGGCTGCCGATGGCCTCGACATCCGCCTGACCGCCTCGGTTGGAGTGGCAACACTGCCCGACGTGGCCGTGACGCCGGATGAGCTGGTGCAAGCCGCCGATATGGCGATGTATCGCGTCAAGCAGTCGGGCAAGAACGGGATTCAGGCCGCCACCAGTCCAGCCGATAATTAGTCGTTAGTCATTAGTCATTGGTCGTTAGTCATTTCTCATTAGTCGTCAGTTTGTCGGTCGTTCGTGGTTGTCAGTCGAGAGTCACAGAAATCAACGTGCACGAGAGCTCTTACCGGAATTGCCCAGTCATGCACACGTTCATGTGTTGCGTGATTTGTCGCTTCGGAGCGAGCGGCTGCTGCGTGTATTCTCCGTTGCCTGCCGTGTGACGGCGAGAAGGAGCGTCCGTTGAGTCTCCGTTCAATGCTTTCTCTCTTTTCGAGCGACCTGGCCATTGATCTGGGCACTGCGAACACGTGCGTGTACGCCCGCGGGAAGGGGATCGTGGTCAATGAGCCCTCGATCGTGGCGATCAACAAGGTCAACGGCCGCGTCGAGGCCGTCGGAAAAGACGCCAAGGAGATGCTGGGCCGGACGCCGGGCAACATCGTCGCGATCAAGCCAATGAAGGACGGCGTGATTGCCGACTTCGAAGTAACCGAGAAGATGCTCACGTATTTCATCAAGAAGGCGCACAATCGCAACGTGTGGGTGCGCCCCCGCATCGTCATCGGGGTGCCATCAGAAATCACGCAGGTCGAGAAGCGCGCCGTCAAAGACAGCGCGTATCGAGCCAAGGCCAGCGAGGTGCACCTTGTCGAGGAAGCGATGGCCGCGGCCATCGGCGCCGGCATGCCGATCACGGAACCGTCGGGCAACATGATTGTGGACATTGGCGGCGGAACGACCGACATCGCCGTCATCTCGCTTGCGGGCATCGTCTACAGCAAGGCGGTGCGGGTTGCCGGCAACGAGATGGACGAGGCGATCATCCAGTACATCAAGAAGACGTACAACCTGCTCATTGGTGAGCGCACGGCCGAACAAATCAAGATCGAAGTCGGGTCGGCGTTCCCTCTCGAAGAGAAGATGACAATGGAGATCAAGGGCCGCCATCTGATCGAGGGCGTGCCCAAGACGATCACGATTACGGACGAGGAAATCCGCGAGGCGCTGGCCGAAACCGTCAACGTGATTGTTGATGCGGTACGGGTGGCGCTCGAGCGGACGCCTCCCGAACTGTCGGCCGATATCGTCGACCGCGGCATTGTGCTGACAGGGGGCGGGTCGCTGCTCAAGAACCTGGACAAGCGTCTTCGTGAGGAAACCGGGCTGCCGCTGGCCATGGCCGAGGATCCGCTTTCTTCAGTTGTGCTGGGCGCCGGCAAGATGCTCTCGGATTTCAATCTGCTGCGCAAGATTTCGATCGACTAGCGACGGCGGTCCATTACGAAACCAGAAGCCGTGGCGCTGTTAGATACCCGCAAGGGCGCCGGTTACCTGTTCTTCGCCGTCGTTCTGGGCCACATCCTTCTCATTTCTGCGCAAGTCAATGCCCGGACCGGCGTGCCGGTCCTCGAGACGGTCGTCTTCGGGACCTTTGCCGAGATTCAGCGCGTTGTGTCAGGCGGCGTTTCCAGGACTCGGCACTTCTGGAACGGCTACGTCGATCTTCGCCACGTCAAAGCCGAGAACGAAGAACTGCGGCAGCAACTCGATCACCTGCAGATCAAACTTCAGCAGCAGCAGGCCCTGGTGGATCGCAGTCGCGGCTTCGAGCGACTGCTCGAACTCCGCGACCAGACTGCGCTGTCGACCAGGGCCGCCAGCGTCATCGCATCGGGCGCTACCCCGGATTTCCGGACCGTCACGCTCGACAAGGGTACCCGTCAGGGTCTCCGCCCGAATATGGCGGTGATTTCGTCGGCAGGCGTCGTGGGGCGGATCGTCGTCGCAAGCCTCGAGGCGTCAAAGGTACAGCTCCTGATTGACCGCAATGCGGCTGCCGGTGCGATCATCGCGCGATCGCGTTCTCAGGCCATCGCCGTCGGCGAGGGCGGCGACCGTCTTCGACTCGACTACGTTTCCGAAACGGCTGACGTCGCCGTCGGCGACGTTGTGACGACTTCGGGGATTGACGGCATCTTTCCCAAGGGTTTCGTGATTGGTCGCGTGGCCTCGGTCGAGCGGAACGGTGGAGCGTTTGGCCGGATTGTTGTGCAGCCCGCAGTCGACTTCCGGATGCTGGAGGACGTGCTCATCGTCCTCACGCCCTCGGCCGAGCGCAGTCCGGGCGAGGAGAATCGCGAATGAAGGCCGCGATTGTCATTCTCGCCATCGGCCTGGCGCTCGCGCTTCAAACCACCCTGGCCCGCTTCATCATCCGCGGCACCGTGGCGATTGATCTCGGACTGGTGGTCGTGGTGTATGTGGCGCTGACTTCGGGGCCTGTCACCGGACTGCTCACGGGGGCGGCCGCCGGCCTGGCACAGGACGCGCTGTCGAGCGGGATCATCGGGATCGGCGGCCTCGCCAAGACGATCGTCGGCTTTCTGGCGGGCGTGATCGGTACGCAGTTCATCGTGGCCCGCCCGTTTCCGCGATTTGTCGTTTTTCTTGGCGCGACACTTCTGCACGCGCTGGTGTTCATGGGTCTCTACGTGCTGCTCGACCTTCGACAGTTTCCGGCGCCCTACGCGGCTGTGGCCAGCCAGGCAGTGGGCAATGCGGTGGTCGGCGTGGTGGCGTTTCAGCTGGTCGAGGTGCTACCCGGGGCGATTGAGCGCCGCCGGGCCCAAAAGGCTAGAATTCGTAGATGAGAGCCGCTGGATATGGCTGTGACTGATGATCGGCGGGTCGAGGACCGCCGCAAGATCGCAACGCGTATCGGCGCGATGCGGTATGTGGTCATCGTCGCCTTCGCGGTGCTGGCAGTCGGTTTCTGGGTCCTGCAGGTCGTCCAGCACGTCAAGTTCGCCGAGATGGCCGAGAACAACCATCAGCGGACGCTCGCGTTGCGGGCGCCGCGCGGGGTCATCTTCGATCGCGACGGGCACGTGCTGGTCGAGAACCGGCACTCGTACAGCATTTCCATCGTTCGCGAGCATACGAAGGACATCAATCGTACGATTCGCCTGCTGGCATCGGCGATCAACGTTGACGAAGCCCGCGTCCGCGAGCTGGTGGATCGCCACCGGCGAGAGCCTTCTTATCGCCCGGTTACGATCATTCAGGACGCCTCGCTGGCCCAGGTCGCCGCGGTCACGGCACGGCGGCTCGATTTCGAGCTGCCCGATGTGGTCGTCGAGCAGGTCCCGACGCGGCGTTATCCCGACACGATGGCCGCCCACCTGTTTGGCTATGTCGGCGAGGTGAACGACGCACAGGTGACAGAAGACAACACTCTGAAGAGTGGCGATATTGTCGGCCAGTCGGGTATCGAGAAGGTGTACAACACGCTCCTCCTCGGCGAGGACGGCGCCAAGCGGGTTGTGGTGAATAGCGTTGGACGGGAAATCCGGACGCTCGAAGAAGAGCCGCCCACCGAAGGCAAGCGCCTTCAGCTGACGATTGATTTCGATGTGCAGAAGGCCGTCGAAGACGGCTTCAAGGCGTCGGGATTCAACGGGGCGTCCATCGTGCTCGATCCTCAGACAGGCGAGGTGCTGGCATTTACCAGCGTTCCGTCCTACGACCCGAATGCCTTCGCCTCGGGCATCGATCGCACGACGTGGAAGTCGCTGAACAGCGACCAGCAGCTGCCGCTCAACGACCGGGCTCTCCAGGGGCGATATTCGCCAGGCTCGACCTTCAAGATGGCCGTGGGGCTGGCTGCTCTCGAAGAGGGTGTGATTACCCCTGACTTCCGCGTGCACTGCACGGGCTCGGCCACGTTCTACGGACGTCCCTTCAAATGCTGGAAGAAGGGCGGCCACGGCACCGTCGACTTCCGCCACGCCATCGAACAGTCGTGCGACGTCTATTTCTACACCGTTGGCAACCTGGCGGGCGTTGATCGCATCAACAAGTGGGCGACGGCGCTCGGACTCGGCGTGATGAGCGGCATCGACCTGCCGAATGAGGTCCAGGGACTGGTCCCCTCCACCGAGTGGAAGCGCCTGAAGCGACATGAGAAGTGGTACGCCGGCGAGACGATCTCCGTCGCGATCGGTCAGGGTCAAGTGTCGGTGACGCCGGTTTCGATGGCTGTCTACATGGCGACGCTGGCCAATGGCGGCACCCGGGTCACTCCGCACCTGCTGAAGGCTGTGGACGATGGGACGGGCTGGAAGCCGGTAGCAGCGCCTGCACCGCAGTCACAGGTGACGATCGATCCCGAAAAGCTGCAGGCCATTCGGGACGGCCTCTGGATGGTGGTCAATGCCGGAGGGACTGGCGGACGGGCTCGGATTCTCGACCACGACGTGGCGGGGAAGACGGGCACGGCGCAGGTGATTTCCAACCAGGGTCGCGCCGCGGCGCGAACCAACAAGGATTTGCGGGACAACGGCTGGTTCGTGTTCTTTGCGCCGCGCGATAACCCGCAGATTGCCGGTGTGGTGTTCCTCGAGCATGGCATCCACGGGCCCAACGCGGCCGCCGTCGCACACCATGTGCTCGACACGTTCTTCGCGAAGCGCGAAGGACGCCCGCTGCCGCCGCCGCCGACGCAGGCTGATCTGCGGCTCGATTTCTCGGACCCCCTCGCCAAACGCGCATCCGCTGAGGGTACAGCACAGTGATCTGTTCCAAGTGGGCTGTCGTTGAAAGCCAAGCCGAGCGCGCGGTGAGCGCGCGACCCTTCGGCAAGCTCAGGGTCGTTCCGAGCGGCGTCGAGGAACGAAGGCACAGGTCGTGGGGGTGGGGCCCCACGACGAAGTAAGAAAATGTTTGAACGGCGGCTTTACTATCACATCGACTGGGCGCTGTTGCTCGCCGTACTGGCGCTCTGCGGGATCGGCGTCGTCATGATCTACAGCACGACGTTCGACCCGACCCGCGGCACCTCGCGGATGTACGGCACGCAGATCTACGCCATCGTGCTCGGACTGATCGCGATGGCAGTCATGCTGACCCTCGACTATCGAACGTTCACGGATAAGTCCCACCTGATCTACATTGCCATTGTCGGCCTGCTGGTCTACGTGCTGGGCTTTGGGACCGTCGTCATGGGTGCCCGTCGCTGGATTCCGCTCGGCCCCGTCAATTTTCAGCCGTCGGAATTCGCGAAGATCGCAGTGGCACTGGTCCTGGCCAAGTTCTACGGGGAAAATCGCGGCACGCCCACGTGGATCGAGCTGGGCATCGGCGCCGCGCTGACGATGCTGCCTTTCGCGCTGATTGCCAAGCAGCCCGATCTTGGAACGGCGGTCACGCTGCTCACGATTTGCCTGGCTGTCGGCTATCTGGCCGGCATGCCTCTGCGCATTTTCGGCCTCCTGTTCTTATGTCTGCTTCTCGCGGCGCCCCTGGCCTGGACGTTCGCGCTGAAGCCCTACCAGAAGACCCGCATTTCCACGTTTGTCGACCCGTCCCAGGACGCGAAGGGCGCCGGGTACCAGCAACTGCAGGCGCGCATCACCGTTGGGTCGGGTGGCCTGACCGGCAAAGGGTTCAAACAGGGAACCCAGGGCCAGCTCCGTTTTCTGCCCGTCGCTCACAACGATTTCATCTTCTCGGTGCTGGCCGAGGAGCAGGGATTCGCCGGCGTCCTGGTGGCGCTCGGCCTGTATCTATTCGTGATCCTGCGCACGCTCGAGGCAGCCAGCCTGGCCAAAGATCGACTGGGCTCGTACCTCGTACTTGGTGTGCTCGCGTGCTTCACCTTCCAGGTCATCTACAACATCACGATGTCGGCCGGGCTGGCGCCTGTCAAAGGGCTCCCGCTGCCGCTCATGAGCTACGGAGGGTCCTCCATGATTGCGACCCTCGCGGGCTTCGGGCTGGTGCTGAACGTTC
The DNA here is from genome assembly GCA_963725105.1 of uncultured Acidobacteriota bacterium. Taxonomy (GTDB): domain Bacteria; phylum Acidobacteriota; class Vicinamibacteria; order Vicinamibacterales; family CAVVIG01; genus CAVRXZ01. The sequence goes on along the minus strand of CAVRXZ010000026.1, from coordinate 4,588 downwards.
GGATGCGGAGGTTCACCAATTGACCGCGGGTCTGAAGCCGCACAGGTTCACGAACCAACGAAGCCATCAGGCGTGGCCTGAACGCTTCAGGAGTTCGCTGAATGACCAAGGAGATGATCATCTCCTCCAACGGCCACGAAACCATGGTGGCCATTCTCGAAGACGATCTGGTTGCCGAAGTCTTCGTCGAGCGCGAACGTCAGCGCGGCGTGGTGGGCAACGTCTACAAGGGCCGTGTCTCCAAGGTACTGCCGGGGATGCAGTCCTCCTTCATCGATCTCGGCCTCGAGCGCGACGGCTTTTTGTACGTCGCTGACGTTCTCGAGACACCGGACGAATTCGAACACCTCGAATCCGACGAGCTCCTCGAAAGCGAGCCCGCGCGCGAGCTGAACGGGGACCCGAAAGCTGACGCCGGACCTGGTGAGCCGGCTGATGGCACGCCCGCAGAACCGGTCGCGCCCATCACGACAGGCGCCGACACCGCAGCGCCGCCACGTCCTCGCACCGACAGCCGCAGCCGCGACCGCGAGAAAGCGCAGCCCCGGATCGAGGATCTGCTGCACGAGGGGCAGGAAATTCTCGTCCAGGTCGTCAAGGAGCCACTCGGGACGAAGGGCGCACGCCTGACATCGCACATCACGATGGCGGGCCGTTTCCTGGTGTTCATGCCGACCGTGGACCACATCGGCATTTCGCGAAAGATCGAGTCACGCGAAGAACGGAGCCGTCTTCGGGATATCGTCCGCCAGTTTCGAGACGCGCGGGGGTTCACGGGCGGCGTAATTATCCGTACGGCGGCCGCCGGTCGACCCAAGGAAGATATCGTCGGCGATCTGGAAGGCTTCTATCAGATCTGGACGGAACTGCGGCAGCGCACCGAATCGTCACGAGCCCCCGCCGTCGTCTACCGTGAGCAGGGCCTCGTGATCAAGCTGCTGAGGGACCTGCTGACGGACGAGTACCAGGCCATCCGCATCGACAGCCCGCTGGAAAACCAAAGGGTGCTCGAGCTGGTCGGACGGATCATGCCGAACCTGGCGTCCCGCGTGAAGCTGTACTCAAAGCCGTTCCCGATCTTCGAGGAATACGGCGTTCAGGCCGAGATCGACAAAGCTCTCAAAAGCAAGGTCTGGCTGAAATCGGGCGGTTCCATCGTCATCAATCAGACCGAAGCGCTCGTGGCCATCGATGTCAATACCGGGCGGTACGTCGGGAAGAAAACAAGCGGCAGGCTCGAGGACACGATCGTGAAAACGAACCTCGAAGCCGTGAAGGAAATCGTGCGTCAGATCCGCCTGCGCGATCTAGGCGGCATCATCGTGCTCGACTTCATCGACATGGAGGAGAAGAAGAACCGCCAGCGCATCTTTCAGGCGGCGGAGCAGGAGCTGAAGAAGGACCGCTCGCCATCCAAGGCCGTTCAAGTATCAGATTTCGGCCTCGTGATCATTACGCGGAAGCGCGTCAAACAGAGCCTCGAGCGTGTCATGACCGAGCCGTGTCCGTACTGCTCCGGCACGGGGGTGATTAAGTCGAGCGCGACGATCTGCTACGAGATCTTGAGTGAAGTGAAGAAGATCAGCCCCGAGCTGAACGGCCACCGGCTCCTGCTGCGCGTGCACCCCGACATTGCGCGGGCGCTCAAAGAGGAAGAGAGCGCCGTGTTGCGGGATCTGCGCCAGTCAATCGGGAGAGACGTCATGGTCCGGCCGGACCTCCACCTGCATCACGAGCAGTTCGACGTCATGGCAGTCTGAAACAGGGCAGGTTGGGGCAGGGGGGCGGGTAGGGCAGGTAGGGCAGGAGGGTCTGGGGGCCTCCTGCCCCTCCTGCGCTCTTAAGCCGTTGGAAGATGAATCAGGTAGTGGTTGCCGCCCTTGTTGATCCAGAGCCTCAGGTACTCCCCGCCCTTGAGCGTCTCCACCTTTGAGGAGTTCGCCTTCGGTGGCGTGTCCTTCTGAACGTTCGAAATCTCGGCCTGCGGCACGATCGACGCGACCTCGCGTCCCTTCACCTTGCCGCCCTGGAGGAACTCGACCCAGCGCTCCAGATTCTGGGTCTGGCCCTTGGCTTCAGGGTTCGACGTCTGGGCGGTGAGGCGGACTTGATAGGTTCCCGCCGCGAGCACGGTTCCGTCGGCTTTCACGCTCTTCGACAGGGTCACCGATCCCAGAGCGAGATCACCCGTCGGCGCGTTGGCGGAAGGGGCGGTGCCGGGCTGTTGATTGGGCGTGGTGTGTCCCTCCGGGGTGGCCTTCGCACCGCCCGCCTTGCCCTGCGACTGCGCAGCCACGACACCTCCGCTGAGACCGGCGACCAGCAAACCCACAAGAACGCGTTGCTTCATTGTTGCCTCCAGGCGCCCTGCATGGGCGAGCTCCTGAGCCCGATTATACCGCTCCCGCCCCTAGCGCCCCTTGGCCTGCCGCTTCCGGCCACGGGAGAGCCGAGTCCATCTCACCTCATTCAGGGCCCGGATGCGCGTTCCCGAGATTAGGATGCCTTCGGCAACCAGCAGCGAGCGTTTCAGCGTTTCCTGGCCACCGTAGCCTCCCAGTCGCCCGCCTGCCGCAATCACCCGATGACATGGCACGTCAGGACGGTGGCAGGTTCGCATGAGGTTGCCCACGGCTCGATAGGCGCGCGGGCGCCCGGCCAGGGCTGCCACGTCCCCGTAGGTCGCGACGCGCCCCGGGGGAATCAGGCGCACCACGCCAAGGACGCGTGCTGAGAACTCACGATCCATCGGCACGATCCTACATGAGGGTGAGCGGGTCGAGGCCGTACGGCGTGGGATCGATCGGTCGTCGAACGGAGGACGGACCGTCCTCATCGGGAAGGGCATCCCACAGGTTCACGTCATGCGTCGTCTTCAGCCGGACGCCGTTGCGGTCGAACACGACGCGGACCTGCGGCCTATGAGGATCCGGCGCGTGCGCCTTCAGTACGACGGCCACCTCGCCGTTGTCGAGCTCCACGAGGTTGCCGGGGGGATAGATCCCCAGCAGCTGCACGAACCGCCTGACCAGGTGTTGATCGAACTGCGTGCCGTCGTTGCGTTTCAGCACGGCGACGATGCGATCCGTCGGGAAGGCCTGCTGATACAGGCGTTGCGACCGCATGGCATCGTAGACATCGGCGATGGAGCAGAGCATCGTGCAGAGGTTGAGGGAGGTGCGAGAGATTCCATGGGGATAGCCGCTGCCGTCGAGCCTGAGATGATGCTCGAACGCCACGACAGGCACGAGCGTCGAGATATCAGGCGTTCGCCGCAGCATCTCAGCGCCATCTACGGTATGGCGCTTCATGATGGTGAACTCTGCGTCGGTCAGCGAGTCGGGCTTCGTCAGGATGTCGGTCGGTGTCTTCACTTTTCCGATGTCGTGCATCAGCGCCGCGAGGCCGAACTCGCGCAGCAGCGGTCCGTCGATGCCGACGGTTCGCGCCTGCGCCATCGTCAGAATCGACACGTTGACCATATGCGTAAAGGTGTAGTTGTCGTACTGCTGGAGCGCGGTCAGCGCGACGAGCGCCGTTCGATTCTGCGAGACGGCCTGCGTGAGCCCGTCAATCATTGCTCGCGCGGCCGTCGCGTCGGGCGTTCGATCGGAGGTGGCACTGTCCCACACTACGCGGGCTGCCGAGACGGCGTTCGCGTACAGCCGCCTGATGGTCGGCATGTCGGCGAGGTCGCTGCTGACGCGCTCTTCGACGTGAATTCGGCCCACACGGATGTGCGGGAGCGTCGTCAGCGGTGACTGGGCATCCGGTTCGCCGGCGCCGCCCTTGCGCGGCTCAGCGACCCCCAAAGTCCGGACCAGCAGGGCCAGTTCGTCAGCAGCGACGCCACGTTCGATTGTGATGCGCTCGACGCCGGATGCTCGGAGCCGTCGGACGAGGTCGCCGAACGTTTCGGATTTTCCGATTGGCGTCTCTCCAACGACGAGTTCCGATTCAACCAGGCCCACCGTCACGGCCGACTGTGAGGCGTGCAGAAAGCCGACTGTGTCCGTGAGGAGCTCGAGGTTGCGCACGGTGGTCGGGTGTCCGGCCGAATAGAGCTGGGACGACCGCACAGCCGCGGCAAGGCGCCGCAGCAGCTCGTCCGCCATTTCCAGACGCTTGTCCCGCACGTCAGATCCGCTCCTCGTTTTGCGTGACCCGTTCGAGCGCCGGACGGGCTATCGAACGGACGCCGCGAGAAGGTGACGCCGCCGCCTGGCCGAGGACGTCGAGTGCGGCCGGCGTGCCGATACGGGCGAGCGCCAGCGCCGCCGCGGTCCGAAGCTGGGCCGTTCGGCGGGGCGCCCACCACTCGCCGCGATACAGCGCCGTGGTCAGCGGTGTCACCGCCTCCGGATCGCGCAGCATGCCCAGGGACTCGATAGCACGCAGATACACGGAACGCAGGGGGCCTCGGTGATCGACGTGGGCCAGGATGTAGGAAAAAAGTGGCGTGGCTCGTTCGTCGCGCACCAGACCAATCGCCTGCATGATGGCTTCTCTGGACTGTGTGCTGCCGCTCGTGAGCGCCTGCTCGAGCACCTGGTAGGCTGCGTCAGTTCCAATGTTCAGGATCGCCCGC
>CAVRXZ010000025.1:0-47007 GCA_963725105.1 uncultured Acidobacteriota bacterium | reverse complement strand
GCCGTTCGTGAAGTACGGGTGCTGCAGGTAGTCACCCCGATACTCCACGCGCGTGGTCGCCCGTCCTTGAACTTCGCTTCGCCGTCAGCGTCGCGCTCGTTGGCGTCCTGGCCGATGAACCCAGTTCCAGTTGTCCTTGTCGTTAAAGAAGCTCGTAGCGCGGCGTGACCGAGAACACGTCGTTCGGCTGCGACTTGGCGTACACCCGGCGCCCCTGCCAGGACAGCCCGTTTTCGGCGCCGTAGTCGTAGTTGAACGCAAAGTTCAGCCGCGACGTGATCGGAAAGGCGACGATGGTGTCGGACAGCTGCCGCCAGTGGTCGTTGGTCCCCGTGAGTTCCGGGCCGAAGAGGTAGTTTTCGCTGAGGGTGAGCTTGGCGTTCGGCTTGTACGCCACCGAAAAGCCCAGGCTCTTGCCCGTGTTGTTGTCCACCGTGTTGTTCCAGCCGTTGAACAGGAACCCGGTCACGCTGAACTTGTCGTTGACGGTGTACGCTGCCCGCATCCCCATGTGGTAGAGCGGAATAGCCCACGTGAAGAGCAGGCCGCGCGAGTAGTTCCAGTTGTCCTTGGCTTCAATCACCTCGAAGCCCGCCGGGGTCACGAACTTGCCGACGTCGATTTGCAGCCCGTCGCCCGCCAGGTAGCTGAGGTACGCCTGCTGAATGTTCTGATAGACCGCCGTGCCGCCGGGGTCGAAGGCGGTCACCAGATTCGCGGTCGACCCGTAGTCCAGATCGATGCGGAACCCCCCGCGGCTGTCCTTGGTCGGCTTCTTCTCAAAGGCGATCTCCGCCAGGCTCAGGCTGAACGCGTTGTGGGTGACGTCGAACGCCCGCAGTGCGTTCTCCACCTCCACGTCGCCGAGCTTGTAAGCCGTCCCCGGCTTGTTGAAGTTGTACAGATAGTAGACATCGGCGAAGCCCGAGAGCTCCGTGTTGGCAAAGAACTTCAGCACCGGGTTCTCCGCGGGCTTGTCCGCGTCGGCCGGCTTGTCCTGCGTGGCCGGCGGTTGGACCTGCGCATCCGCCGCGGCTGCGTCGCTGCGTGCGGCCGCCATCACGGCATGCTTCATCGCGGCCGCCAGCCCCTGTTCGATCGGATCACGCTGCTGCGCGGCCGCCGGCACCGCCGCTGCCGCCATGAGAACGGCGCCAGCACACCACGCGCTGGCCCGTGAACCGACAAATCGCTTCGTCATCTCGCAAACCTCCCTGGACTGAGAACGTTCATCACTCGCCGATTGGCGTCATCGTCAAATCGGCCGCAGAAGGTGCAAGAGCGGCTCCATTTCTGCAGCGCAACCCGACGCGGCGTTTTGCTTGAGAACCATGCTGGACTTCCCTGACGGCCTGAACATGACTGAACATTTCTGTCGGCGCGACGGAGGACGGCCCGACACTAATGTCGCCGCGCCTTTCTCCGCCGCGCCGAAGCATCCGCCTCATCGCTCCCGCGCGATGCCCGATCCTCCTTCTCGGGCCACTCTCTCGACTCGAGCCACCAGCGGATGCCCTGGCGAATCTGCTCGGACTTCGACAAGCCCGTGCGCGCCGTGATTGATTGCAGCCGATCCAGAACGTCCGATTGATCATGAACGTGCAGCGTTTCTTCCTGATCACGGCACTCGCTCGGGTGAGGCACCGCCAAGCCCGCCCTCCCAGGCGCAGCCATGCCATCGAGAACTGCGTTTGCTCGCTCGAGCCCGCGGGCGGACGCCCGGCGCTCGCTAGGCCGACCGCTCTGTCAGTGGCTCCGCTGCTTCTGCCGTCTCCAATTCAGGTACGCGACAGCCGCGATGCCGAGCGCCACCGCCGGCACCGGCGCGCCGGCTTTGAACAGAAGGCCGCCGGACAGAATGCACGCGCCGACGAAGTACTTCCAGCTCATGGCGTGCTCATCACTCTTTACTCAATGCTCGCGAGGCCCTACCCCCACTCGCTCGCGCTGCGGCGCTCGAAGACTCGCTTTCCTCGCGCGGGCCGCAGGCGCTATTATTTCCACATCATTGCGACGGCGACCGCGAGAAACATCGCTGACAAGACCAGCGTGGGCGTGGTCAGCGGCTTGCTCCATGGAATGTTTCGCGTGCTGTCGCGATTGAGCTTGCGAATTTCCTGCAGCTGCTTCCTCGCCAGCGTCAACTGCCACGCGTTTTCCGCGAGCTCGACGGCTCGCGTCGCCTCACGTTCGGCTTCGGGCAACGCCCGCAGCCGATAGTGCAGTTCCGCGTACTTCAGCTGCGCCCAGAAGTGCGCCGGCGCGATGGCAATCGCCTCTTCCAGCGCGTCCATCGACCGGTAGACGTCGTAGTTGACGGCGTGTGCGATGCCGAGGCACGTCCGCAAGTCGGCCGACCCAGGATTCGCGAGGCAGGCGTGTTCGAGCTTCTGCGATGTAGGCCTTGAGATCCGCCGGCGAGACCGTTGTGAGGATCCCGCCAGGGAACCGGAATCGCCGGGCCGACCGCCGCCTCCCGTGGTTGGAGAGGCAGCGGCGCGGCAACGAGTGCTGTTGAAGTGATCTACATCACGCTACTCAGCCATCGCGGGTTCAGGCTTTCAGCTCGAACTCGGGATACCCGAGCGCGCCCATCTCCGGGATGTCGAGACCTTCGAGCTCGGTCTTGGCCGGCGTGCGCTGGCCGACGAACCAGTCGATGAGCACGTTGAAGACAAAGCTCAGCGTGAACACGAATCCGATCAGCGTGGCGACGCCGATGAGCTGCGCCACCAGCTGACCTGCATCGCCGTAGAACAATCCGGTCACCGATCCGCTCACGCCATTCCAGGAGCCGCCGTAGTTGCTCTTGCCGTCCGCGAACAGACCAACCGAGATGACGCCCCAGAGCCCGTTCGCTCCGTGCACCGAGATCGCACCCACCGGATCGTCGACCTTCAGCACGCGGTCGACGAACTCGACCGAGAGGCAAACCAGCACGCCGGCGATCAAGCCGATGATGCAGGAGGCGACCGGATTGACGAAGCCGCTGGGAGCGGTAATCGCCACCAGGCCCGCGAGCAGTCCGTTGCCCGTCATCGAAGCATCCGGTTTGCCGTAGCGCATCCACATGTAGAGCATCGCGCCGAAGCAGCCGGTCATGCCGGCCAGCATGGTGTTCACCGCGACCGAGCCGATGCGGAGGTTGCCGTTCGCCGGAAGCGCCCAGCGTCGACCCGGGATTGAACCCGAACCAGCCGAACGCCAGGATGAAGCAGCCAGTCAGCACGAGCACGATATCGTGGCCGGGGATCGCGTTCGGCTTGCCCTCGCGCGTGTATTTGCCGATGCGCGGGCCGATGATGATGCGCCAGCGCCAGGGCGGTGATGCCGCCGACCGCGTGCACGACGCCGGAGCCGGCGAAATCCGCGTAGCCATGGCCCAGACCGAAGTTGCCGCCGAGCTTGGCCAGCCAGCCGCCGCCCCACGCCCAGTTGGCGAACAGCGGATAGGTGAACGCGCCCAACACGAAGGAGGAGACCACGAAGGCCGAGTACTTCCAGCGTTCGGCGGCGGTCCCGGTGACGATCGTGAGCGCGGTGTCCATGAACACCATCTGGAAGAGGAACATCACCATGACGCCGACGTCGTAGGTGCCGTGGTGCATCAGGAAGTAGCCGTTCTGTCCCGAACAGGCCGAACGGTCTTGCCGAACAGGGTGATCGTCGTACTTCGGCGTTGAGCGGCGGCGTGCCGCCCAGGTTGGCGACTGCGCCGACGCCGCCCATCTGAATGGCAAAGCCGATCAGCCAGTAGGCGAGCATGCCGACGCCATACACCATGAAGTTCATCATCATCGTGTGGTTGGCGTTCTTGGCGCGGCATCAGCCCGGTCTCCACGATGGCGAAGCCGGCCTGCATGAACATGACCAGGAAGCCGGTCGATCAGCGTCCAGACGAAGTTGATGGCGATCTTGTTCTGGCCGACCTGGTTCACAAGGTCGGCCATCGTCAGCCCTTTCTTCGCATCACCGAGCGGAATGTCGGCGACGGTTCCGGTGATGGTGCCTGCCGGGTCGCCCTTGGCCTTGTCCTCTGCTTTGGGGCCTTCGATGCCCTTCAGATCAGCATCCGTGAGCGGCACCGGCGCTGGCGCCACGGTGGCGGCCGGTGCGGCTGGGGCCGGCTGGGCGGCCGCCTCGGCTGCCTCCGGCGCCTGGGCGTACGCCGTCCCAAGAAACCCCAGCATCCACGTCATCGAGAAAGCGAGCAGTACTCTTTTCATTGTGTGGGTCCTCCTCACTTTCTCCAGACCGCGTTCTTCTGATAGGCCTGATTGATGATTCCGACGCTCCCAACCAGACTGACGACAATCCCCACAAGCACGAATACCAGACGGCCGCCTGTGCTCGAGCTCATTCCGAGGCTCGCCACGGCAATTCCCCATCCGACGAGCGTGACGACGAGTCCTACCAATGCCATTGTTCGGTCCTCCTTCCTGCGTGCGACACGCCGATCACTGTTCCATCTGCTTGGCTTTCAGGAACGTCGCGATTGACGCGCCAAGGCCCACGAGAAAGAGCAACACGAGCAGCAAGTTGCCTTCAGCGAAAAACGCCCAACCAAGAAACGTGAACGCCGCGAGGAACAGCAAGACTCCCAATCCCTGGGTCGAATTCGCTCCCATCAAGACCTCCCCCCAAAAAACGACGACCGTGCGAGCATCGCCCGGCAGGTAGCAAGAGCGACGCCAGCTGCGGCGCTGGGCGCGCGCCGCGCGCAATTCGTACCAGGCGAAGGGGATTTAGCGACGACCGCGGGTGGCTGATGGTCCTACCAAAGTGTCGGTCCTATGCGAGACACCGTACTGTTTCGTAGGAGTTGGTGAAAACTGGCCGGAAAACTGGCGGGAAGTCGCATCCGACCTGGCTGGCTAGCGCCACCGCACGAACGCCAGGCCCCACTCACCCTGATGGAGCATCGACATTTTCGTCCGTGCCTGATAACTGCCCGACGAAAATGAAGTGCCGTGACTAGCGGTCGCTGCCCATGTCGTGACGCCCGACCACGAAGCCGGCGTACGCTTCGATGCCGTGCTCGCTGGCGTCGAGCCCTTCGAGCTCCTGCTCGTCGCTCACTCGCACACCGAGCGTGACCTTCACCAGCCACCACACCAGCAGGCTGAGCGCGAACGTCACGACGCCCACCAGCCCAACACCGATCGCCTGCGTGGCGAGCTTGTCGAATCCCCCGTGGAACACCAGGCCACCCTCGGGCGCAAATAGTCCCACCGCAAGCGTGCCGAAAACCCCGTTCACCAGGTGCACGCTCAGCGCGCCTACAGGGTCGTCGAGCTTCATCTTGTCGAAGAACAGCACGCCATAGATAGCGAACACGCCCGCAAACAGCCCGATCAGCATGGCGCTTCCCGGTCCGACGATGTGACAGCCAGCGCCGATCGCAACGAGCCCGGCCAGCGCGCCGTTCAGGATCATGCTCAGATCGGGTTTGCCAAGGAGCAGCCAGGCCGCGAACGTGGCGCCCAGGCAGCCGGCCGCGGCCGCGATGTTCGTGTTGAGAAGAATTCGCGCAATCAGGTCGGGGTCGAAGCCGGGCGTCCGTCCCGCGTTGAACCCGAACCACCCGAACCAGAGAATCAACGCGCCCAGCGTCGCGGAGGTCATGTTGTGCGCCGGAACCGGCCGGATCCGACCGTTTGGCAGGTACTTGCCGAGGCGCGGACCGAGCACGAACACACCAGCCAGGGCGGCCCACCCGCCGACGCTGTGGATCACGGTGCTGCCGGCGAAATCGATGAACCCGCGTGCGGCCAGCCATCCGCCGCCCCACACGGCACGGCCTGCCAGCGGATAGATGCCGGCCACCATCACGAAACTGAAGACCACGAAAGCGCTGAACTTCAGCCGCTCGGCAAGCGCACCGCTGACGATGGTTGCTGCAATACCCGCGACGACGGCCTGCGACAAAAACGCCGCGGCAAGCGGCACATCAGACCCCGGGACTGGCTGCGTTGCCGCCGTACATCAACCCGAACCCTGCCAGCCAGTACGCTGCGAGCGACACCGGAAACACGACGAAGTTCTTCGCCAGACTGTTGACGGTGTTCTTCGCCTGACACAAGCCGCTCTCGAGCAGCGCAAAGCCGGCGTTCATCCAGAAGACGAGGACAGCGCTCCCGACCAGCCAGACGGTGTCCATCATCGCGTGAATTTCAGTCACCTTTTTTGCAAGAGAAGCGCCACACGCAGCGATCGTGCGCCGAGGCGCCCATCATACCGGACGTCGACGCTGATTCGTTGCGTATACTGACTGCCGTGATCGCCGATTCCGCCTCACCATCAGGAAGCGCCCGGTCGTCTCCTGGTCCGGCGATCGTCATGTTGTCGGGCCGCTTGTTCGTACTCGGCTGCGCCGGCGTTGCAGCGGCAGTGCTCGTTGCCGGCCGTTTTGTGGCCTGGCCGACGGGGCTGCTCGCCGCAGAAGTGCTCACCACGATCCTGGGTCTCTTCGTCTTTGGATCGTTCCGCTATCAGATCCACAAGAACGCGCTCACCTACGGGATGCTGCTGATCATCATCGCCACCTTCTGCGGGCTGCCAACGTCGGCCTGGCACGTGGAGGTGGCGCAGCACGGCTGGCTGGCGTGGATCCGCGAGCACCTGCTCACATTCGAGGGTCTCGACGACCTGCTGCACGCGGACACGATGCTGTTCATCCTCGGCCTGACGTACTTCGTCGCAGTCGTGGCACAGTCGCGCCTGCTCGAAGGCATTACCTCGTTTCTGTTGCAGCGCTATCGCGGCGCCATTCTGCCCACCATCATTTCGGTGACGGCGGTGGTCGCGGTCGTGTCGGGCCTGCTCGGCGGCGTCTCGATGATCGGTTTGACCATCAGGACGCTGGTTATCATCCTGCTGCTCGCCGCGGCGCCAACCGCCGCCATCCGGTTCGCCGTCATTGTCTGTACCACGGTCACGACGGTTTGCGGCATCTTCTCGGCCTACGGCGAGCCGCCAAATCTCATCATGAAGGCGAACCTCGCGCCAAATCTGAGCAACGCCTTCTTCCTCATCTATTGCGGACCGATGGCGATCGCCACCTATCTGGTGGTCGCCCATCATCTCCGTCGGAGGCTACGCGGTCAGCGTATCAACGTGGAAACCATGGACGTCGCCGACACAAATATCGCGGACGTGCGATTCCTTCAGGCGACGCAGCACGGTGAAGTGCTGTTGCCGATTGAGTTCATCGAGGATCACGCTGATGTTCTGGGCCAGCACACCGCGCCGGTCATCGAGCGGCTTCGGCAGGGCACGTCGCTCGGCATCGCATTCGTGCAGGCCGAGGTGCCGGAGCCCGAGCGGAAAGCGCTGCTCGGTCGCTTCATCAGTGAGGAACTTTCGGAGGCATTCGACAAGCACTACGTGCTCGCGGCGGCCGGCGATCACCGGGGTGCCGCGAGGGCCGAGCGCGCCATTGACAAGGTGCTCGACGACCTCGGCATGCTGCGTCGCAATGCGCAACGGTTCGGGGCGCTGGCCATTGTCCCGTTCGTCGGGATCCTGGTGCTGCACGGCATCGAGCCGCGTGTGCCGCTGTTTCTGGCGGCGCTTGCCGCATTCTTGTTTGCCCTGCCGGGCATCGGCGACATTCCGAAAATGCGCTCGCTGGCGCTTCGCGAGGCCGCAACGGAATACGCCGAATACTACTTCCTCTTTCCGCTGTTCATCTCGATTACGCTCCTGACTCAGGCGCGTTTTTTCGACGAACTCGCCGCGCTCATCCACCGCGGTGTCGAAACACTCGGCCAGTCGCACGTGGCGTTCGGCCAGTTCGTGGGGGCGACGCTGCTCTCCGCGGTCCTCGACAACAATATCGTGGCGGATTTCGCCTCACGCGGTCTGTCCAACCTCGATCGTTCGGTTCTGCACCTGTTCGCCGTCGCGCAGATTGCCGGCTACGCACTCGGTGGCTGCTGGACGCACATCGGGTCGGCCCAGTCGGTCGTCGCGTACGCATTCATCCAGCGCGACGTCGACAACACCTACACGCCGGTCCAGTGGATGAAGGACATGACCCCCGTTATCCTGCAGATGCTCGTCATCATCACGGTACTGCTCTACGCGGAAAGCGCAGTACTGAATTGGTTGAACTAAGAATGTAGTGCGGGCCTTGAGGCCCGCCGTGACAGGCAGGCCTGAAGGCCTGCACGACACCTGGTTTCCGTTTGTCGCCTTTTCGTTCTACGATCATCGTGTGGATGCGACCAACGGCCGGCCTGCGGTCGACTCGGCGAGCGTCCTGGAAGCCGCGCGCGAAGAGCTGATTCAGGAAGCCGAGCGCGGGGCCGCGGGCCGCGACGCGGTCGAGCGCTACGCCGATCGCGTCGACACGCTGCTGCAGCGGCTCTTCTTCGAGGCGCCGCCGCCCGCGCAGCCGGTCGCCGATCCTCGCCCTCGGCGGGTACGGACGCCGGCACCTCACGCTCCATTCCGACGTCGACGTCCTCGTGCTGTTCGAGCGGCCGATCGGCGCCGAGGACGAGCGATTCCTGCGCGGGTTTCTGCACCCGCTCTGGGATCTGCAGCTCGTCGTCGGCCACCAGGTCCGCGAGCTCGCCGACTTCGCGCAGCTCGAAACCGACAATCCGGAGTTTCTGCTCGCGCTGCTCGACGCGCGGCGCGTCGTCGGCGATCCGGGGCTGTACGGCAGATTCCTGGCCGCGTTCCACCGGCCCGAGACGCACGCGGCGATTCTCGAGCATGCTGCAGCAGCTGATCGACGAGCGGCACGCGAAGTTCAACGGCACGCTCTACCAGCTCGAGCCGGACACCAAGGACGCGCCGGGCGCGCTGCGCGATCTGCTGGCCGTCCGCACGATCGCGCGGCTGACCGATCCGGCGCTGCTCGGCCACGGGCCCGCCGATCCGGCGCGGCTGGACGAGGCCGAGGACTTCCTGCTGCGCGTCCGCTCCATCGTGCACCTGGAGCGCAAACGCAATCAGAACGTCCTGAGCCACGAGCTGCAGGAAAAGGCGGCGCACGCTGCTCGGGTATGCCGGCGCCCAGCCGCAGCAGCGGGTCGAGCGGCTGATGGGCGACTACTTCCGGCACGCGCGGATCGTCAGCCGGTCGCTCGAATGGGCGCGCAAGACGGCGCCGCTGCCCGTCGGCGTCAACCTGGTGCGGTCGCGCGACGGCATCCGCTTCGTCGACGCGCAGCGCGCCGCCCGCGAGCCGCACACCTGGATCGCGGCGTTTCAGGCGGCGCTCGACCACGACACCGTCGTCGCCGACGAAGCGCTGGCGCTCATCCAGCAGCACGTCGATCGGTACGCGGCCGAGGACTTCTTCCCGACGATCAGCCGAGCGCGACGCGCTGCTCACCTTCCTGAAGCCGCGGCCGGGCCTGTACGCGCGGCTGTCGGAAATGCACGACCGCGGCCTGCTCGGCCGGATCTTCCCGGAGTTTCAGCCGATCTTCTCGCGCGTGGTGCGCGACTTCTACCACAAGTACACGGTCGACGAGCACACGCTGCTCACGATCCGCAACCTCGAGCGGCTGACGCACGCCGTCGACGCCGAGCCGCGGCCGCTTCGGCGGGCTGCTGGCCGATCTCGTCGCACCCGGAGCTGCTGGTGCTGGCGCTCATCTTCCACGACGTCGGCAAATGGCGCGACGACGATCACTCGCTCGAAAGCGTGCGGATGGCGCGGCAGATGTTCGAGCGGCTCGAGCCTGCCGGCCGAGTCGCGCGCGATCGTCGAGTTCCTCATCCAGAACCACCTCCAGATGTCGCTCGTCGCGTTCCGGCGCGACACCGAGGATCCGGACATCGTCAGGCACTTCGCCGAGCTGGTCGGCATCGAAGAACGCCTGAAGATGCTCTGCCTGCTGACGCTCGTCGACGTCGAGGCGGTCAGCCTCGAGACGCTGACGCCGTGGCGCGAAGAGCTGCTCTGGCGGCTCTACGTCGACACCTACAACCACCTCACGCTCAGCTACGGCGACGAGCGGATCGAGCGCGACCAGTCGAAGGCGTGGCCGAGCTCGCTTGCCGGCCGGCCGGACGACGTCTCGGAGACCGAAATCCGGCGCTTCCTCGAAGGGCTGCCGTGCCGCTACCTGCAGCTGTTCGATCGCGACGTCATCTATCGGCACGTGCAGCTGTCGCGCGACATCAAGCCGGACCACGTGCACGCCGCGCTCGAGCGCAAGGGCGACGCCTGGGAGCTGACCGTCGTCACGCTCGACAAGCCGTTCCTGTTTTCCAACATCTGCGGCGTGCTGTCGTCGTTCGGCATGGACATCCTGCGGGGCCACGCGATGACCAACCCCAACGGCCTCGTGCTGGACATCTTCCAGTTCACCGACGAGGAGCGGTTCCTCGAGCTCAACAACGACGGCCAGAAGCGATTCCTCGAGGTGCTCGAAGCCGCGGTGTCGGGCCGGCTCGACGTCGCCGCGCGGCTTCGCGCGCGCGAGCACAGCGTCCTGCAACCACGGCAGGGTCCGGCGCTTCGCGCCCGGTCATCCACGCCGACAATCATTCGTCGCAGCGCTACACGATTCTGGATATCATCGCCAGCAACGCGATCGGGCTGCTGCACCGAATCAGCCGGGTGATCTCCCGGCACGGCTGCAACGTCGATCTGGTGCTGATCTCAACCGAAGGCGCGAAGGCGATCGACGTGTTCCACATCACGGCCGGCGGCGCCAAGCTGTCGGAGGCGGCGCAGGCGGCGCTGACGGCCGACCTGCAACAGCATGCTGGAGGGAACCGATGAAGTTGATTAAGGCGATCGTCCGGCCCAACAAGGTGGACGACGTGCGCGAGGCGCTCGAGAAGCTGAATATCTCGGGCATGACGGTGACCGAAGTGCGCGGCCACGGCAAGCAGAAGGGCCACACCGCCATCTACCGCGGGCAAGGAATACAACGTCAGCCTGCTCCCGAAGATGGAAGTCGAGCTGGTCGTCGCCGACGAAGCGGCCGACGACGCCGTGAAGGCGATCATCCAGGCGGCGCGCACCGGCGAAATCGGCGACGGCCGCGTGTTCGTCCTGCCGGTCGGCGAGAGCTATCGGATTCGGACCGGCGAACAGGCCACGTAGTCGTTGGTCAAACGACTAGACCTGCAGCGTGCAGCGGACACCGCTGCCGCGGCGACCTTCCGCGATGACGTTCACGGTACCGTGGTGCTGCGAGGCAATCGCGCTCAGGACTTTCGCGGCAAGCCCGACGACGAGCTGCCCTCGACCGATGGGTGCGGATTCGGCAAATACCTGCTCGAGATCCCAGAGCGTCTCGACCGCCTGCTGCGCGCTTTCCACCGTCACGACATCGTCGGCAACGGAGATGCGGAGATCGACGAGCGGCTGCTCGACGGTCTGGAGCACGAACAGCGTGCACACGACGGCGCTCGACACCATCAGCTCGCCCAGGCGTTCGTCCACCATCACCGACGAGCCCGAGGCGACGACAGATCGCACCTGCCCACCCGCCAGCCTGAGCTCGGGCTCGAAGCCTTGCACGACACGCTCCACGATCGAATGCAGGGAACGCGGTCTGCGGGACTGCTGCGGGCCGCCCAGCAGGAAACCGGTCGCGCCAGCGAGCCAGCTGCTTCGCCAGGCTTGCGCGGCCACCAGGTCTACAGCTGTTCGTTGATAGACCGAGCCGCCGGACGAATTGCGAAGCAGCGCGATGGAACGCTCGAGGCGCAGGAGATCCGATTGCAGCTCCTGCATCAGGTCGGCCATGTTGAATGGCAGCGCTCTGGCGGCTGACGCTTGGGGTGAGCCGCCGCCCAGATTTCCCGCTTCGGTCAGTGCGGCTGCTTCGGCTTCGCCCACGTCGTGAACCAGGCACGGGACCGCCTTCAGGCCGGCGGCCATGGCCGCCGCCAGGCGCTTGCGACCCGAAATCACCCGATAGCCATCGTCGCGTTTGGTGATGAGTAGAGGCTGCAGGACACCGTGCGCCGCGATCGATTTTGTCAGTGCATCGATCAAGGCTGCGGGCGTCGGTTCAGCCGGCTCCTCCTGACTCAGTCGTTCGACGGGAATCAAGCGAACCGGTACACCGACCGAATCCGACATGTGATCGATGTAGTGTCGATCGGCACGCATCCGGTAGCTCGGTGGCAGTCCTTCTCGTGCGGGCGGCTCGGGCTCGGAGGGATCCTCGTCGTCGACCTCGGGACGCGAGCGAAGCCGGTGGGGTGGGCGAGTCACGTCCGGCGTCGGGGCATTGGTCTCGGCATCAAACTCGGACACGCGCGACATCCTTTTGTTCAGCAGGGTGATGAGCGGATCGGGCACAGGATTGCAAATGAAGCGATCGGACTACGGAAATCGAAACGCAATTTCCATCTTATCGCATCTAACGGGCGGGCTGCTTGATTGGGCCGCCGCGGCGTAACCAAATCGAGCGGTGAAGTGAAACGCGCTCCCTCGACCCGATTCACTCGTCACCCAGATCCGGCCACCGAGCAGCCTGACGAGTTTTGCGCAAATCGCAAGGCCAAGCCCCGTGCCGCCGTAGCGCCGGGTGCTCGATCCGTCTCCCTGTACGAATGCGTCGAAGATTGTGGCCTGCTGGGCCGGCGGAATGCCGATGCCGGTATCGGTGACCCAGAAATACAGGATAAATCCGTCTTCGGCGTCATACAGGCGCTGCGCCGAGAGCGACACCTCGCCGTGTTCGGTGAACTTGACAGCGTTCTCGATCAGATGACCAAGAACCTGTCGAAGACCTTTCGGATCGCCTACTACCGCCGTCGGGACGTTTGAGTCGACGTACAGCGTGGAAGACAGCCCTTTCTGGTCGGCCGACGCGCTGAGCGATTGAAACAGCTCTGTGGTCAGCTGGCCAGGGCCGAATTCAACTTCGTCGAGCGTCACCCGATGGGCCTCGAGCCGTGAATAGTCGAGGATGTCGTTCAGAGTTCGAAGAAGCGACGTGGCCGAATCCTTGACGATTTGCAGAAACTCATGCTGTTCGGGCGACAGCTCGGTACTGAGGACGAGTTCGGTCATGCCCAGCATGCCGTTCATGGGCGTGCGAAACTCGTGACTCATGTTGGCGAGGAACTCGCTCTTCAGCCGCGCGGCTTCTTCGGCCCGATCGCGTGCGACACGCAACTCGGCGTTGGCCGCCCGCAGCTCCCTCGTCCGGCGCGCCACTTCTTCTTCGAGACAAGCGCGGCGTTGCGCCATTTCGAGGTCTCGTTCAGCCAGCCGCGTGTTTTCCTCCTCGAGAAGCGTCTTGGCGATCGCACTGCCCATCTGCTCGCCAATGAACGAAAGCGACGCGATTTCCTCCGCGCTGTGCTCGTGCCGCTCACGGTGGTGCACGTTGATGACGCCGATGGTCCGGCCTTTGTGCACGACCGGCACGGACAACAGCGCCTCGTAGGTGTCTTCGACCAGGGTGGCGAAGCTCTTGAATCGCGTGTCGGCTGACGCGCGAGAGCCGAGGGCCACGGGCGCCTGATGTTCAGCCACCCATCCGGTGACCCCTTCGCCGGCTCGCACTCTGACATCAGCGAAACTGCGGGAATGCGGCACCTGCGATGCGCGCAGGACGTAGTCGCCGGTCGCCGATTCCTGCAGATACACCAGGCAGGCGTCGCAGGCTGACACCTGAGCCGTCAATCCGACGATCTGTCCCAGCATCTCGTCGAGCGACCGCTCCGAATTGACGATCTGACTCACGCGGTGCAGCAATGAGAGGAGCATGACGGGAATGCCCGAAGCGTCGAGCAAGAACGAGACCACGCGGCCCTGCTGTGAAAAACTGCGTGCGCCGCGGAACCGACAGGAAAACGCGTGCGCAACGCCTGCGCGACCCTGCCAAACGCGTTTTGTCGCAACCGATTACAGCATCGCAACTACACGCCGCATCCCGTGATCATTTCTCGACAAAGTTGTGCGGCGGCAGGTTGGAACAGCTCAACGGGCCGATAGATCGATCGTGATCGCCAAGCAAGCCACAATTCTTCTCGCAATCGCCACGGGCGTCGCGCTCGAGCTGGGCATTCACGCGCTGAGCGGGCGCCGCGAAGCCTGGGACAGCACGCAGTACTGGACGATCGGCCTGCCGCTCGCCGGTCTCGCTGCGGTCGGTATTGGATGGCTCGCCCGGCGGCGCGACTGGCTCTGGTCGTTCGCCATCGTGCCGAGTCAGATCCTGACGATGATGGTGAGGAGCGGGGAGATTGGAAATCTCTGGCCGCTGGCGCTCGTGTTCGGGTCGATTCTGAGTACGCCCTTCGTGTTCGCCTCGTTCCTGGGATCGAAACTGCGGCGTCCTGCGCAACCTCGCGCCTAACGAAGCGCGGCGCCGGCCGTGCCGTGTGTGCCGAGCAGCGACAGGAGCGACTGCGGATCGACGCGCGCGCCGGCTGCGCGCACGGCCCAGTGCAGATGCGGGCCGGTGACGCGCCCCGTAGCGCCGGTCGATCCGAGGCGCTGACCGGCTGACGCCATATCCCCCACATGAACGTCGAACGCAGACAGATGGGCCAGGAGCGAAAAAAGGCCGAGCCCGTGATCGATCACGATCGTGTTGCCGGTGAAATAGAGATCACGCGCCAGGACCACTCGACCTGCGTTCGGCGCCTGAACGACCGTCCCTTCCGGGCTTGCGAAGTCCTCGCCCGCGTGCGGCGCTCGCATCGCGCCGTTGAAGACGCTCCGCGCCCCGAACCGGCCCGTGGACGCGTCGCTGACCGGCTGCAGAAACGCCTCGTGCCATAGCCGGGTGACGGAGCTGTCCCGCCAGATGGCGTTCAGCTCCTCCGCTTCGCGTGTGATTCGATCGACGGCGGCCGGCGGTGGCTCGACGAACGATGGATCGACGTGCAGCCGGCGTGTCGGAAATTGGCGAGGTTGAACGACCAGTGAAGTTGTCTCGCTGATTGTCTGATCGGCAGTGTGAGCAACCGCCGTGACCTGATAGGTTCGCGGCGCGTCCGCGAGATCGACGCCCACGAGCGCCTGCCACGTTCGCGCGTCAATTCGAAACGCCGGAACAGTGCGCCCGAACGCCTGCACCGTCAGACTGTCGACGCGGTCCGGTGTCTCCGCACTCAGGAGCACGAGATCCCCGGGCTGGGTCGTGGCCGTCGAGAGAGTTACGCGGATCGGCTGCTGCGCGACGCCGGTCGGCGACCTGAGACCGACAAAGGCCATGCAGAATGCACAATGCAAAATGCGGGCGCGGCGGCTCATCAAGAGCATTGTAGCGGTATGATCACCGGCCGAGGGACACCATGAACCGAGTACTCATTGCGATCGTGTTGACGAGCGTGACCATCGGCGGATCGGGCTCTCGAATCGCGGCGCAGTCAGCGCCGTGCGCACCGTCCGGTGGACTCACGTTCATCTGCGGCGTTCAGAATCCTGAAGATCTCGTCCTGGTCCCCGGCACGCGATGGCTCGTTGCCAGCGGAATGGCGGCGGCAAGCGGACTCCACCTCGTGGACACGAACGCAAAGACAGTTCGCAACCTCTACGCGACTGACGCGCAGACGGTCCGCGCCGACAAGGCAAAATTCGGAGGCTGTCCCGGTCCACTCGATCCCAAACTGATGGTCCTGCATGGCCTGAGCCTCCGGCCGGCGGCAGCCGGCCGTCATACCGTCTACGCCACCAACCACGGCGGCCGCGAATCCATCGAGGTCTTCGAGCTGGACGCACGTGGCGCGTCGCCTTCCGCCGCCTGGGTCGGCTGCGTACTCATGCCCGACGGGATGGCGGCGAACAGCGTCGCGGCATTCAAGGACGGCACGCTGGTCGCGACCGTACTCATCATGCCGGGCAAGACCTTCGCCGACGCCTTTGCCGGCCGCAACACAGGTGCCGTGTTCATGTGGACGCCGGGCACGCCCGCATTCAAGATGCTTCCCGGCACCGAGCTTCCCGCAGACAACGGCATCGAGACTTCGCCCGACGATCGCGAGTTCTTCGTTGTCTCGACCACTCTCAAGCGCGTGGTCGCGTTCGCACGGGACAATCCCGGCACCCCGCTGCGCGTCGCGCAGCTCCAGGAATTCGGCCCCGACAACGTGCGCTACACCAGCGACAATCGCCTGATTACCGCCGGGATGATCGACAACGAGCCTGCCTGTGGAGGTCGTCCGAAAGACCGAAGAGGATATCCGGTGCGCGCGGGGCTACATTGCAGCAACGATCGATCCAAAGACGATGGCGGTGAAGGAGCTCGCGCGGGGACCGAGGACCACGTCGTACACGGGAACGGCGATGGCCATGCCGGTTGGCGACGAGTTGTGGCTCGGTTCGTTTTACGCGGATCGACTCGCGTACCGACCGCTCAAACCGTAGTCGGACAAACACGGCGGATCACGCATCCAGCCCGATGCAGAATCCGGACGAAACGCGCGCAGACGTCGCTCTGCTCCGATCGCGTGGCAACTCGCGATCAGAGCGCACTCGGCGAGCTGTACGATCGCCATAGTCGCCTGCTGTTCGGCCTCATTCTCCGGATCGTCCGAGAACGCGGCGACGCGGAAGAGATTCTGCAGGAAGTATTCGTGCAGGCGTGGATGCGCGTTGATAGCTTTGACGCAGCGCTCGGCTCACCGGTCGGCTGGCTGATCGGCATTGCGCGGAATCGCGCGATCGATCGTCTGCGCACCAACGCGGTCCGCCTCCGCACGGCAGAGCGCGCAGCGCCGCCGCCGCCCGTAGAAACACCGGAGGCACGCGCCTCAATGGGAGAACGACAGCGTGAGGTCGCACGTGCACTGACCGGTCTGCCGCTCGAGCAGCGTGAGCTCATCGAACTGGCTTACTTTCAGGGATTGACGCAATCGGAGCTGGCAGCGCGATTCAACTTGCCGCTCGGCACGGTGAAGACGCGGATTCGCACCGGGCTGCTGGCGCTCCGCAGCGACTTGCGGCGGAGCCTGATCGAGCTGTGAGCATCTATTCACGGCTGGCAACCGTAGACGATATGTGGCTTTGTCATGACGAGTTCTGAGCACGACGAACTTCGCGGCCAGATCGGCCCTTACGTCCTGGGTGCGCTCAGCTCGTCTGAGAAGCTGCAGGTGGAATCGCACGTTGCCACCTGTCCGGAGTGCGCGGGAGAGCTGCGGGCGCTGCGGTCGACCGCCGACGCGCTCGCGTGGTCGGTCGATCCGGTCGACCCGCCCGCCGCGATTCGCCAGCGGGTGATGGCATCGGTCGCGGCGGCGACCCCGTCAGCCCGGTCGGCGACGGCCGGGACACTCGGCAGAACGTCCGGCTGGATGCCGTGGCTTGCCGCCGCGGCCTCAATAGTCCTCGCCGTCGGCCTCGGTCTCTATTCCGTGCAATTGCGGGAACGTGTCCGCGTCCTCGAGACCGAGCTGCGCGGGGCGCTTCTTCAGGTTCAAGCGGCCGAGACCCGGACCGCGCAGGCTCGCCTCATCGCGTCCAACGCAGAGCAAGAGCTGGCCGTTCTGGCTGCGCCCGACGTCGCGCACGTCGATCTCGAAGGGGCAGGCCGCTGCGCCCCAGGCGTCGGCCAGGGCGCTCTGGAGTCGCTCTCGGGGCCTGCTGCTCGCCGCGTCTAACCTGCCGGCCCTGCCGCCAGGACGAACCTACCAACTCTGGGTCCTGAGCGGTCGTCTGGCCCCAATCAGCGACGGTTGGGTGTTCAAGACCGACACCCGCGGCGGCGTCACGGCGATGTTCATGACACCAGTGACATTGCCGATGCCAACCGCGATGGCCGTGACCATCGAGCCCGACGGCGGCACTCGCGCGCCAACCGGCGCCATGTATCTGGTCGGCTCACTGAATTAAAACCCGTTCTCTGTTTCACGAAGACACGAAGAGACACGAAGACCCTGCTTGGTTTCTTCGTGGTCTTCGTGGCTTCGTGATGAAAGACACGGGAATCCGTTTATTCGCCTGGTCCGTAGATGAAGGTGTGGCGGGCCGGTTGGCTGCGGCGTCTGGAATTCTGCTTGTGCTGATGGCGGCGCGGGCAGAAGCGCACGAGATCGGCAAGACACAAGTAACTGCCACCTTCAGCTCCGGCTCGTACATCCATCGAGATCGTCGTCGATCCTGACTCGCTGCTGACAAAGCTGGCCGTCATGAACCGGGAACCGCCTCCAGAGGGCCTTTCTCGGGTGGAGCGCGATCGTCAGATCGAGCGCTTTGCTTCGATATTCGTTGATTCCATCCAACTGACGTTCGACGGCTTTCCTGTCCGACCCGACTTTGAGTATCGCCCGGCCTCGGCGTTGAGCGATTTCGCGTCCGCGCCCTCGGTGATTCGGCTGACGGGAGCGACGCCCATCTCGGCACAGACTGTCAGGTTTTCGTACGGACTCGCGATGGGATCGTACGCGCTCAACCTCCGCATCGGCGATTCCCCTCAGAAGACCTGTTGGATCGACGGCCCGCAATCGAGTGAGCCGCTGTCGTTGTCCGGTGCGCCACCAGCAACACGCGCCGCCACCGCCTGGCAATACCTGCGTCTTGGCTACACGCACATCCTTCCGAAGGGTCTCGATCACATCCTCTTCGTCGTCGGTCTGTTTCTCCTGAGCGCGCGATGGCGTCCGCTGCTGGCGCAAATCAGCGCATTCACAGTCGCGCACTCGATCACGCTCGGCCTGACCATGTACGGACTCGTGTCGCTGCCGGCGAGACTCGTCGAGCCGATGATCGCCCTGTCCATCGTGTACGTCGCTGTGGAGAACCTGGTGACGGCCGACCTCAAGCCGTGGCGGGTTGCCCTGGTGTTCTCGTTCGGGCTGCTGCACGGGATGGGATTTGCGGGTGTGCTGCGCGACGTGGGCCTGCCCCGGCCGCAGTTCATGACAGCGCTCGTTGCGTTCAACGGCGGCGTCGAAGCTGGCCAACTGACTGTCATCGCACTCGCCTTTCTCGCTGTGGCGCAGTGGCGTCGCAATCAGCCGCTGTACCGTCGCCTGGTGGTGCAGCCGGCGTCCGTCGGGATATCCATCGTCGGGCTCATCTGGACCCTTCAGCGCGTGCTCAACTGACATCGTGCGGCGGGCCACATCCGTTTGCCCCCGGCCTCCGTAGAGTCCTTGTCATCTATTACAAGGCGCCGGTCAACCGGCGCAGGAGTCCCGCATGAAGAAGTCATTGAGTGTTGCGCTCGCAGCCAGTCTCGTCCTCGTCATGGCGTTTCTCGGGATGGCGTCGAGCCATCGCGAGGCGCCGCTCATCTCGGCCGACCCGCTTGCTGACAACACCGACGTGTACGCCTTCGTCAGCCCCGATGCGCCGAACACCGTGACGCTGATAGCCAACTGGATCCCGCTGGAAGCGCCCGGCGGCGGCCCGAATTTCTACAAGTTCGGGGACGACGTCCTGTATCGGATCAACATCGACAACGACGGGAAGAACGCGGACGACGACATCGTGTATGAGTTCAAGTTCAAGACCGCCGTGCAGAACCCACAGACGTTTCTCTACAACACAGGGCCGATCACCTCGCTCGACGACGAGAACTTCAATGTGCGGCAGACCTACTCGGTCACCCGCTACGATCACCAGGGCCGCACGGTGCTCGGCACAGGGCTGTCAACGCCGCCCGTGAACGTCGGGGCACGTTCCA
The DNA here is from genome assembly GCA_963725105.1 of uncultured Acidobacteriota bacterium. GTDB lineage: Bacteria > Acidobacteriota > Vicinamibacteria > Vicinamibacterales > CAVVIG01 > CAVRXZ01. The sequence goes on along the minus strand of CAVRXZ010000025.1, from coordinate 27,433 downwards.
CGCCGAACTACCAGACGCTCGCGACCGCAGCCATACACACGCTTTCAGATGGATCCCGGGTGTTCGCGGGCCAGCGCGATGATCCGTTCTTCGTGGATCTCGGGTCGGTCTTCGACCTCCTGGGGCTGCGGCCCTTCAACGCCGCGCACCTGATTCCGCTGGCTCCGGCGCAGGGTGTGGACGGGCTGAAGGGCCTGAACACGCATGCGATCGCGCTGCAGGTGCCGAAATCCCGCCTCACCCACGACGGGAGCGCAGCCACCGACACGTCGAACCCCAACTCGATTATCGGCGTGTATCCACGACGTACCGCCGGAAGGTCCGGATCGAAGGTCAGCAGCAGGGCGGAAACTGGGTGCAGGTCTCACGCCTTGGCATGCCGCTCGTGAATGAGGTAATCATCCCGCTCGCCAGAAAAGATCGCTTCAATGCGTCCGATCCCCGGGACGACCAGCAGTTCGCCTCGCTGGTCCTGAATCCCGAGCCCGCGCGGCTGATTCCGGTGCTCTATCCCGGTGTCTCGGTTCCGACATCGCCACGAAGCGACCTCGTCGCGATCTTTCTGACCGGCATCGCCGGTCTCAACCAGCCGGCGCACGTCAGGGCGGCCGAAATGATTCGCCTGAACATGGCCATCCCGCCGTCCTCGTCACCAAATCGCCTCGGCCTCCTGGCTGGCCAGCTTGACGGGTTCCCGAACGGCCGGCGCCTGGGCGACGACGTTGTCGACATCGAGTTGCGAGCGCTGGCGGGGGCCACGCCATTTACGCCGTCGTTCAACGTGTCGCCCAACAACCTCCTGGGAGACGGCGTGGACGCCAACGACAAAAGCTTCCTGCCGACGTTCCCGTATATGGCGGATCCGTTCCCGGGATACGAGCCGTAGCGTGCGTTTCAAGAACGTGCTCTGGTCTGTACGGGGTGACGCTGGCAATCCTGTCTGGGGTTGCCGGCGTCATCGCACTGGTGAATCGGCACACTGGTCGCGTCGGTGCCGAGACGGGTACGACGACGCTGGACCGCTCGAGCGTGACGTCGCGCGACGGCCTGCTGCGGACCATCGCGCAGATGGAGCTGCGACTTCACGCGCAGCCGACCGATGCCCAGGCTGCGGTCTTGCTGGCCGATTCACTGCTCCGGCAGGCGCGCGTTTCGGGCAATGCCGGTCTGGCGGTACGCGCCGAAGAGGCGCTGAACCTGATCCTGCGTAACGACCCGGCGGAGTATGGCGCATCACGAATGCTCGGTGCCGTGTACCTCTCGCAACACCGCTTTCGTGATGCGATTCGGGAAGCCAATCGCACGCGCGCGATGAGGCCCGACGATGACTGGAATTACGGGGTGATCGGTGACGGCCATCTGGAGCTCGGCGAGTACGACGAGGCGTTCGCGGCCTTTCAACACATGATGGATCTCCGGCCGACCGCGGGTGCCTACGCGCGAATCGCCTATGCGCAGGAGCTGCGCGGACGGCTCGACGACGCGCTCGAGGCCATGAAGCTGTCGACTGATGCCACACCGCCGAACGATCAAGAGTCGATTGCGTGGCATCACGCGCAGCTCGGCGACTTGTACCGGCAGCTCGGCCGCCTGAAGGATGCCGCGTTCGAGTATGCCTGGGCGGACCATTCGTTTCCCGATCATCCGCTGGTGCAGCGAGGTATCGCTCAAGTGATGGAAGCGGAAGGAAACCTGAAGGGCGCGATTGAGAAGCTCGGGCTGCTCATGGCTCGCGCGCCATCACCGGACGTGGCCGAGAGACTTGGCGACCTGTACGCGTCGCTCGGACGCCACGAAGAAGCCGACCGCGCATATGCGCTGGCAGAGGTGGGATGGCGGGTCGACGCGCCGAATCCCGCCCAGCTTGCACGGTTTCTTGCCGAGCACGATCGGAGGCTCGACGAGGCTGTGGCGCTGGCCGAAGGCGCGGCTGCGGACCGGCACGACATATTCACGGAGGATGCCCTGGCCTGGAGCTACTTCAAGAGCGGGCGGGTGCAGGAAGCGGCGGCAGCGATCGCACGAGCCCGGCGGACCGGGACGCGCGATCGGTCTATCCTGTACCATGCTGCGGCCATTGAGTCTCGCCATGCGCATCCTCGTGTGTCTGGCTTTGGTCGTGTTCAGCGCGCCGCTCTCCGCGCAGTGGCTGCGAACGACGACGCCGGGGATCCCGCGCACCGCTGACGGCAAACCCGATCTCAACGCGCCCGCACCGGTCGGCGCGGATGGGCATCCGGACCTGTCGGGAATCTGGCTGCCCAACAGCCGGACGCTGCAGGATCTCGCCACGGGCGTCGAGTCTGGCGAGGTGCCGCACCAGCCCTGGGCCGCCCAGCTCGTCAAGGAACGCGCGAACGGCGCGCGCGGCAAGGACGACCCGGCCGCCTACTGCGTGCCCGGCATGCCGAAGCTGATCGTGCTTCCGTATCCGTACAAGATCTTTCAGCTTCCGGGCGTTACCGTGATTCTGTACGAAGGGTTCACGACGTTCCGCCAAATCTTCACGGACGGCCGCGAGCTGCCCAAAGATCCCCAGCCGTCCTGGCTCGGATACTCCGTCGGCAAATGGGAGGGCGACACCTTCGTCGTCGAGACGATCGGCATCAACGAGAGGACCTGGATGGACAACGCCGGCCGGCCGCACACCGACGCGCTCCACACCACAGAACGCTATCGCCGGCGCAGTATCGGGACGCTGGACGTGACGCTCACGATCGACGACCCGAAGGCGTACACGCGTCCCTTTACCGTGAACAACAGCCCGTCGCGTCTGGTCGTGGACCAGGATCTGCTGGAGTACGTCTGCACCGAGAACAACCGCGACGTGGAGCACCTTTACGGCGACGGGCGAAAGTAGCGCTCAGCGTCTGTGTTCGTCGAGGAACCTGGCCAGCTTGGCTACGGTGGCGTGATCGAAGAAATCTCGAGGCGATACGTCCACGCTCAACGCGTGGCGCGTTCCACTGATGATCCGCAGCGCGACGATTGAGTCGCCGCCAAGCGTCAGAAAATCCGCATCTCTGGGAATCGTCTCGATCCCGAGTACCGTCGTCCAAATCCCGGCGAGAAGCACCTCGGTCGGCGTTTCATAGACCGGTGCTGACGCGGTGTTCGGCGGCGGTGCAGGATTCGGCAGAACGTTGCGATTGACCTTGCCCCCGGGCAGCCTGGGCAGCGCGCCTGTCGGACTGAAGACAACTGGCACGGTCGAACTCGGGAGCACGGCGGCGGCCGCACGCTGCAGCTTGTCCGTGCCTACGGCCTCCACATCGTCCGTCACATAGTGGACGACGAGCTGAGGATCGCCCCCTTGAGTCCTGTTGACCACCGCAGCGGCTTCGCCTATCCCTGGAACGCGCGAAATCGCGCGCTCGACCTCGCGCAGATCGATCCGGTAGCCATGAAGCTTCACGACGAAGTCCCGCCGGCCGGTGAGGAAGATTCGGCCATCGGCGAGGCGATATCCCAGATCACCGGTCGCGAATGCGCCCGCGGGGCGCGGATTCACTCTTCGGTTGGCCGGATCCCAGTACCCTGACGCCACGGCGTCTCCAGCAACAGTGATCTCACCCACCGCATTCGTGACAGGCAAGCCATGTGGGTCGATGAGCTCGACCGTCACGCCGTGAACCGGCCATCCGACCGAGATCCGATTGGCGATGACTTCTGTGTGCTCGTCCATGAAGCACTGACAGATGGTGTCTGTTTCCGTGGCGGCGTAACCATTGACGAACTGACACCGCTGCGAAAACCGACGCTTGAAGGCGTCCAGATCTTTCGCCTGGACGGCTTCGCCTCCGAGACGGACCGTGCGAACGGTAGGGAACGTCTCGTTTGACAACACATCGGTCAGGGACCGCCATGCCGTCGGCACCGCGTAGCAGTCGAGTGATGGTTTCCCGGTTGATCCACTCGGCGAGCGGCTGCACGCCCTGTGTGCGGATGTCGTAGACCGCGAGCGTGGCCCCGTTGAGCAGCGCTCCGTAGAGATCGCGAACGCCGGCGCTCACCGAAAACGGCTGGAGCAGCGAAAGCCGATCGGTTGGAAGTAGACCGAAATCCCGCGTGTAGGCACTGACGCGGCTCAGCACCGCCCGGTGACTGAGCACGACACCCTTCGCGCCACCCGTGGAGCCCGAGGTGTAGAGCAGGCACGCCGGCGATTCGGCCGACACACGGGGGAGGGTCACGGCCGGATCCGACCCTGTGGTTAGGTCGCACACGGTCAGTACCTTCGTCCGGACGCCGACCACTTCATCGGCCAGCTGTTCCACTCCCGCGCCCGCTAGCAGAATTTCAGGCTCCGTCTCGATCAGAATCCTCAGGAGGCGCTCCCGGGGCATGTTTGGATCGAGCGCGACGTAAAACCCTCCCGCACCGAGTACTCCAAGCAGCGGAGCGATCGTGTCCAGGCTGTGTGCGGATAGCACGGCGACGGGCTGGGCGCGATCGAATCCTCGCGTCAGTAGCGCCCGGGCGATACGGTGCGCGGCTTCACGGCACTCCGCATACGTGAGCGAGCGGCCCTCATGAGTTGCGGCGACACGGGCCGCGTGACGCTCGGCGATCGATTCAAACCTGGCAAAGACAGACTCCGAGAGGTCGAAGCCAGGATCGGGCAACCTGCCCGCATCAGCCATGGCCGGGTGCCCGCCACTGGCTGCGGACAGACTGATGAGCGACCGGCTGGTATGACCCGGTGTGACGACGTCGACGAATTTCACGGTCTGCGCGTCGTTGGGAATGACGGACATCTGCCGCACGCTCAGGGATCGCACGGTGGCCGATTTCGCGGCCAGGTGCGCACGCACGGCCATCTCAACCTCCGAGTCGAGATTCTCGTTCGACTCGTAGCGAATCTCGATTTCATCGGGGCTGTGACTGACGAACTGCAGCTTGGCGCAACCCGCGACGTCGATGCCGCGCAAGTCCGGAAGGCCCAGCTCGGAGATCTGCCCGTCGGACAGTCGAATCGGCAGGCGGATGCTCGTCTTGCCTTCGATCGCCTCGATTGTCGTGGCTCCGAACGCGGCATCGCCCAGAACCGCTTCGTCATTCAGATCGAACCGGATCAGCGGAAGCGTGCGATTGACAAGGTTGGTCAGCAGCACGCGGCCGAGCTCGCCGGGTCGCACCATCCGATGCGACGCGTCCACGACTTCCAGGACGTTCAAATCATCGAACACATTGAAGCGCGAGCTTCCTGCCTTCCGAACCGCCATGAACGGCGACTCGACCGCCGCGTAGAGGTCGTCCATCCGGGCGCCCCAGGCTTCCTGCACCATCGAACGCACTTGTGGGGTCAGATTGTCTCCGCTTACCAGAACGGTTCGCGGTCGGATCGTGAGCTTGCCTTCGAGAGTCCACGCCGCCAGCCAGGCAAGCGTGCTCGCATAGGTACTCAGGTGCTCCGGCTGGAAGGCGTTGAGCCTCGCCCACACCTCTTCAACCGGATCCTCGAGAGTCACCTGCAAGACTTCATGGCCGGCCTGCGATGCGAGGTTGGCGCTCGTCGAACTGGTGCGGTGCCCGTCCCTGGAGAAGAAGTAGAACGCAGTCCGCACCGGAACCCGCGTGTCTGGATCGATCGGCAGAATTTCTCGAGCTGCGGTCGTCGTCATCTGACGCCACGCGCCGGCCGTGCACGGCACGATGCTGCGAATCTTCGAACCTCCCGAGCTGTGAACGACGACGAACTCGTCGAGATAGAGGGAATGCGGATTCGAGTCGCGCTGCAGCCAGCGCTTCAGCTCTTCACTGCGGAGTCTGGGATCGGTAAAGGCGTCATCGAGGTGCTCCATGATCTCGGGCTTGCCGACGACAGGAAGATCGTGCAGCGCCACATGCGACAGGTCCCGTTCCAGAATGCCGGCTTCCGTGTAGATCCCCCGGTACAACGGTGAGTGCTTCCACGCGTGCGCGAGGAGCGCCCTGAACTGAAGTTCCCGGCCGGTCACCGTCTCTTTCAGGCTCATCGGAAAAGCAGGCCGTCGTTGCACGATTGACCCGATGTAGTGCAGGCCTTCAGGCCTGCGCTTACAAAATCGGTCGGCAGACACCGGCGTGCAAGAGAACCGCCATCGTTTGACGTGAACGGCTGGGCTGGTCCCCTGCAAAGAAAACCACAAGAGACACGAAGCCGCCTGAAAGGTTATCGTGAGGCAGATGAAAGACCTCGACGAGTACGAGCTTCAACCTCGTGCAGAGCCGGCGCTCGAGAAGCATTTGCAGCCGATTGGATGGTGGATTGCCGGCATTGCGGCGGCTCTGGCCGCCGGCGCGGCCGTGTATTTCCTGCTCGTCAGGCAGCCCACTCAAGAGCGCACAGCGACGGCGCCCGCGCCAGCCGCGGTGGCGCAGGAGGCATCGCGGCCGCTCGGCGGAGATGGCGCGGCCATCAGCGTGCCGCCTCTCGATGAGAGCGACCCTCTTGTCCGTACGTTGGTACGCGCGCTGTCCAGCAATCCGGTCGTCGCCGCCTGGCTCGCAACCGACGGGCTCATCCGCAACTTCACGGTTGCAGTCGCCAACATCGCCGAGGGCACAGCGCCGAAGAAGCCGCTCGGCGCGCTGCGGCCGACGGCGCCTTTCCGCGTGCTCGACCGTAACGGAAAGTCTTACATCGAGCCGCGCAGCTATGACCGTTACACACCGCTGGCCGGCGCCGTGGCATCGATCGATGCCGCGGGCGCCGCGAAGCTCTACGCCACGCTCAAGCCGCGCATCGAAGAGGCCTATGCTGAGCTTGGATCGCCCGATCGTCGCTTCGATCAGGTGCTCGAGCAGGCCATTGTGATGCTCCTCCGTACGCCGACGCCGGACGGACCGGTTCAGGTTGTGGCGAGCGATGAAGGGATCGGCTACGTGTTTGCCGACCGACATCTCGAGCGCCTGACGGAGTCGCAGAAGCCGCTCCTTCGGATCGGTCCGAACAACGCGCGCGTCGTCAAGAACAAGCTCCGCGAGATCGCTCTCGCGCTTGGAATCCCGGCGACGCGTCTGCCAGAAGAATGAGCGCAGCTGCGGAAACTTGCTACGGCGTGTCGTGGTTGACCGGAACGATCGTCGCGCCCTCGCGCGCCGTGTCTCCGGGCACTGCCACGATCGTTGTCCCTTCTGCAACGCCCTGAAGGATCTCAACGCGATCGCCGTAGTCGCGGCCAACGAGAATCTTCTGCAGGTGGAGGGTGTTGTCGGGCTGGACCATCGCGACCTGCGCACCGTCTGTTCTGAAGATGATCGCAGCCGCCGGCACGACGACCGGCGGGTTGGTCCGCGCGCTGCTCAGACCCACTTCGGCAAATGTTCCCGGAAACAGGGCGCCGTCTTCATTCGGAATATCGACCTCGACGAGCATCGTCCGGCTCGCGGGATCCAGCGCGCTTGCCGTGCGAGCCACCGTGCCGTGGAAGGTGCGGCCTGGAAGCTGCGAAACGGTCAGCGTCGCGGTCTGACCGACATGGACTGAATTCACGCTGGCCTGCGGGACGTTCACATAGGTGCGCAGCGTTCCGATTTGAGCGATCCGGTAGAGCAAGGTGCTCCCCGCGCTGACGAGTGCACCGACGTCCACGGCGCGCAGCGTCACGACGCCATCGAACGGCGCCTTGACCGTCCGGTAGCCCTCGAGCTCCCGCAGCCGTGCCAGGTTGGCTTTCGCGGCAGCCAGATTGCTGCGCTGCGCCAGGATGGCCTTCTGCAGAGCCTGAACGTTGGCGTCCTGCGCAGCGAGCTGCGCCTGCGCCTGATCGCCATCCTGCTGCGACAGGATGCCTCGCTCGACAAGCTTCTTTGATCGTTCGGCCGTCAGACGGGCAAGCTCGCGGTTGGCCTTCCCTTGCTCGAGGCTCGCCTCGGCCTGCTCCGCGGCTGCCTGCGCCTGCTCGATTGCGGCCTCTGCCTGATGAATCTGCTGGTCCAGCTCGGGTGCGTCGATCTCTGCGACCACCTGACCGGCGCGCACGTGATCGCCGATATCCACGAGGCGGCGTTTCAGGTAGCCGTCGGTGCGCGCGAGAAGCGGCGCCTCGGTCAGCGCCTGCATCGTACCGGGCAGCATGATCTCGCTCTGATCGGGACCACGGCCGACACGCATGACGACCAGTCGCGGCAATCCCTTTTCCTGCGCGTCCGCCTCCGCTCGAAGCGTGGCCTCACGCCGATGAAGCGGCACATAGCCCACGAGGAATGCCACGACAAGGAGGACGAGCATCCCCATCAGCAGCGAAGAAATCGCCGCGCGTGAGGGATGCCACCGCTGCGATCCGGGTGTGTTGGTGTCGTCGAGTCTCATGATGACGCGAGTTCTGCGATCAGCTCCGTGCTCCGCGCTTCCTCGGCTTCTTCCTCTTGCAGACGCCGCTCCTGATTCGAAGGAGGCTTCGTGCGCAGATAAGAATAAATGATCGGAACGATGAACAGCGTGGTGACCGTGGCACCCAGCAGTCCCCCAATCACCGCGCGGCCGAGCGGCGCATTCTGTTCGCCGCCTTCACCCAGACCGAGAGCCATGGGCAGCATGCCGAGCATCATGGCCGCAGCGGTCATGAGCACCGGGCGGATCCGCGCGTAGCCGGCCGACAGCATCGCGTCGCGGGCGAGTGGTACGGTCGCCCGTTCGTCGTTCGCGAAGGTGACCAGCAGAATGCTGTTTGCTGTCGCCACACCAATCGACATGATGGAACCCATCAGCGACGGGACGCTCAGCGTTGTGTGCGTCACGAACAGCGTCCAGAGAATCCCGGCCATCGCCCCTGGCAGCGCGGTCAGGATGATGAATGGATCAAGCCAGGACTGAAAGTTTACCGCCATGAGAAGGTAGACGAGCACAACAGCAAACACGATTCCCAACCCGAGTCGGAAGAACGAGGACTTCATCGTTTCGTACTCGCCTCGCAGCGTCAGCGTCGTTCCCCGCGGGAGTCGCGACTGCTCCTCCTTTACGATATTTTCGACTTCCCGGCCGACGCTCCCCAGGTCGCGGCGATCGACGTTGGCGTACACATCGACGACCGGCGCCACATTGTAGTGATTGATGATGACCGGGCCATAGCTGCGCTGCACGTCGACCAGATTCGACAGCAGCTGTGTCGTCCCACCCGCCGGTGCCCCCGTATTGCCATAACTCTGCCACGTCGGCGTCGTTTCGGTCACCGCAGTCGTCGCCGCAGTGACCGGCGTCCGCAGCAGCTGATCCATGGAATCGATACGGTACTGGGACGTCTGGATGCCGACGTTGTAGGTCACGCCCGTCGCCGGATTCAGCCAGAAGCTCGGCGCCACCTGATTGTTGCCGCTGAGCGAGATGAGCATGCTGCTCGTGACATCGCGCTCGGTCAGCCCCATCTGCCCCGCCTTCACGCGATCGACGTTCAGGTTCAGCTGCGGCTGCTCAAACACCTGATGGAGGTGCACATCAGCCGCGCCTGGAATGCGGGCAACACGTTCGCGAAGGCGCTGGGCCACTCTGAAGTTTGCCGCCGCATTCGCGCCAACAACCTGCAGATCGATCGGCGCCGGCAGACCAAAATCCAGAATCTGGTTCGTGATGTTGGCGGGCTCGAAGAAGAACACCATGTCGGGGAACTTCTCGTTGAGCCGCTTGCGAAGGAGCACCTCATAGTCGCCCACCGGCCCGTGCCGGTCGCGATTGAGCGAAATCAGGATCTCGCCATCGGTGGCGGCGATGTTCGGAACGTCGCCCTGCGCAATGCTGCTCCAGGCATTCGGAATGCCGATGTTGTCGAGAATTGTGTCGATTTCGCTGGCCGGCAGCGTTCTGCGGATCTCCTGCTCGACGTCGGCGAAACGGACCTCCGTCTCCTCGATCCGCGTGCCGGGCGCCATGCGGGCGTGAAGCCGCAACGTCCCGGCGTCCACGTCCGGGAAGAAGTCACGCCCGACCAGCTGCACGAGTCCGAGCGAGCCGAGCGACAGGACCAGGAACCCTATGAGCACCTGCGCACGATGCCGAAGCGACAGATCGAGTAGGCCCATGTAGCGATATCGCAGCCCTTCGAACAGACCGTTCATCCCGCGATGCAGGCTCCAGAGGATGCCGCTGCCGCCATGTCCTCCGGCGTGATGCACCGCTACCTCACTCCGCAGCATGTGATGCACCATCGTCGGCACCAGCGTCCGCGACAGCACGTACGACGCAATCATCGCGAACACAACCGCCATCGCGAGCGGCGTAAACAGGTACTGGGCCGTGCCGGTCAACAGGAGCACCGGCACAAAAACGATGCAGATGGACAGCGTGGAAACAAACGTCGGCACCGCGATCTGCGTCCGCGCCGTCCAGCACGGCGCGGACCAGCGGCTTCCCCATCGCCAGGTTGCGATGCGTGTTCTCGATCTCCACCGTCGCATCGTCCACCAGGATGCCAACGGCGAGCGCAAGCCCACCGAGGGTCATCACGTTGATCGTTTGGCCGAGCAAGCTCAGAACACAGATGGACGTCAGGATCGATAGCGGAATGGACACGCAGACAATCAAAGTGCTGCGCCAGCTCCCGAGAAACAACAAGATGACCGCACCGGTCAATACCGCGGCGACGAGCGTCTCCCGCACGACACCGCCGATGGCCGACCGCACGAACAGCGATTGATCGCCGAACGCAGACAGCTTCAGGTCCTGCGTCACCCTGTCGCGGATTTTCGGGAGCTCGGCCTTGACGGCGTTGACGATGGCGAGCGTCGACGCCCGGCCATTGCGCGTCACGGTCAGCAGGACGCCGCGCGACCCGTTCGTCCGGACGATGTTCGTCTGCGGCACGAAGCCGTCGTGAACCGTGGCGACATCTTTCATGTAGATGGTGGCGCCGTTGACCGTCTTGATGGGCAGGTCGTTGAACTCACTGAAGACCGACAGACTGCTGTTCAACCGGACCGGGTATTCGGTGCCGGCGAATTTCGCCGTGCCCGCCGGCACAATGATGTTCTGGAGGCTGAGCGCATTCGAGACGTCGAGCGGCGACAGCTGCTTGGCGTACAGCTCGTTCGGGTCCAGGTCCACCATGATCTGGCGGTTCTTTCCTCCGAACGGATACGAGACGGTCGCGCCCTGTACCGTGGCGAGCGGCGTCCGAATGAAGTTGTTACCCAGGTCGAAGATTTCCTGTTCCTTGAGGGTCTGGCTGCTCAGGCCAAGCTGCAGGATTGGGACGCTCGCCGCGTCGTACTTGAGGACCTGTGGGGGATACGTCCCCGGCGGCATGTTGCGGACCTGCGACCTGGCACTGCGTGACGATTTGCGACAGCGCGAGATCCACCTGGGTATTCGGGTGAAAGTAAACGCGGACGACGGCGATGCTCTGATGCGACTGCGACTCGATGTGCTCGATGCCGACGACGTTCGCCGTGAGCGAGCGCTCGAAGTTCGTGACGATGCGACTCTCCATCTCCTCGGGCGAGAGGCCGCTGTACTGCCAGACGACGCTGACGACGGGCAGATCAATGTATGGAAAGATGTCGACGGGCATCGTCGCGATGGCGGTGCCGCCGAGGATCGCGATGAGCAGCGCCATGACGACGAAGGTATAAGGGCGGCGCAAGGCGAGCCTGACGATCCACATGGGCAGCCTGTTATTTTATCGCTCTTGCGCGCACGCGAGACCGCCGAGACCTCGCAGACTTCGGGCGTATAATTTCCGATCTATCAGTCTCTGGTAATTCATGATCGGACAGACGATCTCACACTACAGGATTACGAGCCACCTGGGTTCCGGGGGCATGGGTGTCGTGTACGCCGGCGAAGACGTCCGCCTCGGACGGCCCGTTGCGTTGAAATTCGTGCCCGAGGAACTCGCGAAAGAACCCCAGGCGCTCGATCGGCTGCGGGCCGAAGCGCGCGCCGCGTCGACGTTGAACCACCCAAGCATCTGCACTGTCTACGACGTCGGCGAGTACGAGGGCCGCCCCTACATCGTCATGGAGCTTCTCAAGGGCCAGACGCTGCGGGACAGTCTGGGTGAAGGGCGTCTCAAGATTCACAACGTCGTGGACATCGGCATTCAGGTGGCCGACGCTCTCGATGCCGCGCACGCCCGGGGCATTCTTCACCGGGACATCAACCCGGCCAATCTTTTCCTCGTCGAGCGGGGCGTCGTGAAGATCCTGGATTTCGGTCTCGCGAAGCAGCTCGCGCAGCCGGGGCCGTCCACCACGACCGCAGGGCTCCGCCCGGAGTTGGTGACGGCGCAAGGTGTCACCGTCGGCACTGTGTCGTACATGTCGCCCGAACAGGTGACCGGCGAGCAGCTCGACGGACGCACCGATCTGTTCTCCCTCGGCATAGTCCTCTACGAGTGCGCGACCGGACATCGGCCGTTCACCGGCAAGACATCGGCCGTCATCCTCTCGGCGATCCTCAATCAGTCGCCCGTCGCGCCGACGGTGCTCAATCCGCAAATTCCCGTCCATCTTCAGGACGTGATCAACAACTGCCTCGAGAAGGATCGCGAGCTGCGGTATCAAGACGCGGCAGGGCTCCGGGCCGATCTCAAACGCATTCGACGCGACCTCGAATCGGGCCATTCGAAAACGCTCAGCGCGGTCGCGGTGTCGAATGCCGAGCTCGGTTCGACGTCGAACAGGAGCCGCTCGGTTCCAGTACTGGCGGCAACCGGCACGCAGTCACACCGTATGGCGCCGCTCGCATGGGGTGCCGGATTCGCGGCTTTGGTTGTCGTTGCTCTGCTCTCTTATTGGTATTGGGGCAGACCTCCAGCTCCTGCAACTCCCGCAGCGGGAGGCTTGGAAAACAGTCGCCTGGAAATGGCCAGTTCGAGCCTTGCGGCGGGGAACTACCGAGATGCGCTCGGCCGCGCCGCCGACGTGTTGCGGCTGACGCCCGACAACGTGGAAGCGAGGCGCGTCCGCGACGAAGCGCGCGCGGCGATTGACCGCTTCGACGAGGCGATTGCCCGGGGAAACAGACTGGTTGCTTCGGGCGACACCGATGGTGCGTCTGCGGCGTTGAGGGCAGCGCGTGCTATCGACCCGAACGGGCCTGCCGTTGCTGACTTGTCCGACCGGATCGTCGCGAGTTATCGCACACAGGCGGATCTGGCTCGCCAGCGAGCGGAACCACCGCGGCCGTCTGGGACGTCCACGCCAGCGCGGCCAGCTCCGAGTGAACATCGGGTGACCGAAACACAGCGACCCGTTTCGCCGACTCGCGAACCGACTCCGGCGCCGCCTGTGACCGCTCCGCTGCCAGAACCGTCGCCGGCTGTGCCGGCGTCAGCCGCGGCGCCCGTTCAGCCACCACGAGCGCCACAGATTCAGGAGGCTCCCGTCAGTCAGGCGCCGGCCCCGGTCGCGACAGACAGGACCGCTCCGCCGCCCCAAGGTCAGGCCGAACCTCCCAGCGCGCCGGCCATAAGTTCGAGCGCGAGTCGCGACACCTCCGCCGCCAAACGGCCATCGGCCGAGGAGGATGAGGCTGTCATCAGACGGGTACTCGACAGCTGGGCGCGGGCGATTGAAACGAAGGATCTCGCACTATATCGATCGGTCAAACCCAACCTGTCCCCTGCTGAACAACGCCGGCTCGAGGAAGGGTTTCGCGCGGGATCCTCGCAGCGAGTCGTGATCACGGTTTTACGCATCGATCGTCATGTACAGGGGCAGGCTCTCGTCTACCTGAGACGCCGCGATACCCTGACGGCTGACGGGCGGCAGCAGACCAGCGATATACAACAGACCGTGACCATGGCCCGATCCGGAGCCGGCTGGGTCATCAGCGAGATCGGGCGATAGCTTCCGACAGGTGACGAGATGATCAGACAGGTTGCAATCGTGTTGTGCTTCCTTGCGGCGGCAACCGTGGCGAACGCGCAAGAGCCGTACAACCTCGCCGTTCCCGTGCACAATCTGGCGACGCTGTTTCACGATCTCTACGGACCCCACGGTCTCGTCGTCGACAGCGAAGCCACGCTGCCGGGCGAGCAGCCACACAGCGCCCATTTCAACAGCGACTTTCAGTTCGACTTCAGCCAGTTCAACACGGCACTCGTGAATCAGCTGGTCAACGTGCCGCTTCCGTCGCCCGCGTCAGGCTTTACGTACGAGCTCGACCCAACTGTCGGCGTGTTCCGCCGCACGACTCAGAGCTTTGGCCCGATCCTCTCCGAGCGCGCTGAAACCATTGGCAACCATCGCGTATCGTTCGGGTTTGCCTCTCAGCACTTCACGTTCGACACCGTGGAGGGCATCGATCTCGCAATGCGGTGCCTGCCGTGTTCACCCACGATAATGCCCAACTCCTCGGGGGCCGCCAGGATGTCGTGACGACCACGAACTCGATTGCAGCCACCGTGAGCCAGTTCGTGACCTACGTGACCGTGGGCGTCACCGATCGCCTCGACATCTCGCTGGCTGTGCCGGTTGTCTCGACCAACATGACCGTCGTGTCGGATGCCACCATCCAGCGGCTAGGAACAACAAATCCTCTCACGCACTTTTATCGCCAGTCCGACGGATCGATCGGCAACCGCCGATTGTTCACCGCGACGGCCAGTGCCAGCGGCATTGGAGACGTTGTCGTCCGGCTGAAGTCGACAGTCCTCAAGAAGGAATCGGCGGGCGTGGCGGCCGGTCTCGACGTCCGAGTGCCGACAGGCGATGCGCTGAACCTGCTTGGAACGGGCGCCGCCGGCTTGCAGCCCTTTGTCGTCATGTCAGGCACGATTGAGCGGATATCGCCGCACCTGAACGTCGGGTATCAGTGGAACGGGTCGAGCGTGTTGGCGGGCAATCCTGCGACGGGACAATCAGCCGACTTTCCGGACCAGGTGACGTACGTGGCGGGAGCGGACTTGAGCGTGGGACGACTCACGCTCGTGTTCGATCTCCTCGGACGGTACATGCTCGATGCGGAGCGCCTCAAATACGACGACTTCCATGCACTGGACGCAAGTCGGTCTTTCCGAACGTCCGCTTCTCGAAAGACTCGTTCAATATGCTGAATGGCGCTCTCGGATTCAAGGTCAACCTGTTCGGTCGGCTGCTGCTGGACACCAACGTCCTCTTCGCGCTCGACGACAACGGCGTCCGCGACAAGGTCACGCCGCTCGTCGGGATCGAGTATTCGTTCTAGATGGGGCGCGAAAACAGGCTCACGTATCCGCGACTGATGACGCGATGACGACGCACGACACGCACTGCCACTTCTTCTCGGCGCGCTTCTTCGAAGCGCTCGGCCGGGAGAAGTACCCTGACCGTCCGATCAGCGCACAGGCGGTGGCAGCCGAGCTGGGGTGGGAAGCGCCGGGCGAGGCCGAGGCATTGGCCGACCGATGGATCGCCGAACTCGACGAGCACCACGTCTCGCGCGCCGCGATCATGTCCAGCGTGCCGGGAGACGAGGACTCGGTGGCAGCAGCCGTGAAGCGCCATCCCGACCGCTTCATCGGCTTCTTCGCGCTGAATCCCGCAGCGCCCGAGGCCGGTGCGCGTGCCGAGCGCGCCTTCACGGCGCACGGACTGCGGTGTGCCTGCCTCTTTCCGGCCATGCATCACTACTCGCTGCGCGACGACTGTGTGAAGAGGCTCTTCGAGGTAGCCGAGCGGCATCGCGGCGCGATCTTTGCCCACTGCGGCTATCTATCGATTGAGGCCCGGGTCAAACTTGGTCTTCCGGGACGACTCGACCTCGGCCTCGGAGATCCGCTCGCGCTCGCCGCAACAGCCGCGGACTTTCCGACAGTGCCTGTGATCGTGCCGCATTTCGGCGCGGGGTTCTTCCGCGAGGCCCTCATGGCGGCGGAGGCATGCCCGTCGATCCTTCTCGATACCTCCAGCTCGAACGCCTGGTTGAGATACTTCCCGGGCCTGACGCTCGCCGAGGTCTTTCGGCGGACGCTGGCCCTTCTTGGCCCGGACCGCCTGCTGTTCGGCACCGATTCCTCGTTCTTCCCCAGGGGCTGGCGCCGCGTCATCCACGGCTCACAGCGAACCGCGCTCGACGAGCTGGGAGTCGAACCTCAGGTGTGCGAGAAGATATTTGCCACGAATTTCGAGCGCCTCTTCAGGATCTGAGCAGCTGACGATCGGAAGGGTTCGCCCTGGATTCGAGCGCGTGCCAGCGTGCGTACGCGGCGTCGATCTCCTGTCCCACGACTTCGGCGCGCGAGAGCGCTGCGGCGATCGCGTCACCGCTTTCCTTATAGAAGTCGGGCCCTGCGATCCGGCCGTGCAGGTCGTCTCGCTCTGTTTCGAGCGCCTCGATCCGGGCCGGCAGTCCGTCGAGCTCTCGCTGCTCGCGGTACGACAACTTCTTCGCTTTGACGGCTGCCGGAGTCTGCGCTTCGGGCGCGGCGCGCGCCCTCCGCAGGTGCGCACTGGCCGGCGGCTCCTTCTCGAGCTCGGCGGCGCGCTGCCGAACCCAGTCCTCGTAGCCGCCGACGTACTCGCGCACGCAGCCGTCGCCTTCGAACGCAAACGTGCTCGTCACGACGTTGTCCAGGAATGCGCGGTCGTGGCTGACGAGCAGCAGCGTTCCCGGCCATTCGACGAGCATCTCTTCCAGCATCTCCAGGGTCTCGAGATCCAGATCGTTGGTCGGCTCGTCCAGAACAAGCACGTTGGCGGGGCGCGTGAAGAGCCTCGCGAGCAGCAGCCGGTTGCGCTCGCCACCGGACAAGGCCCTGACCGGCGAACGCGCCCGTTCCGGAGGGAACAGAAAGTCGCGCAGGTAACCGTTCACGTGCCGCGTACGGCCGTTCACGGTCACCGTATCGTTGCCCCCGCCGACCGTGTCGAACACGGTCGCGTCGGAATCAAGTTGCTCGCGCTGCTGGTCGTAGTAGGCGATCTGTACGTTCGCGCCCGGGCGAATCGTCCCTGTGTCGGGCTTCACTTCGCCAAGCAGCATCCGGAGGAGCGTCGTCTTTCCGACGCCGTTCGGACCGATGAGGCCAATGCGGTCACCGCGCATCACGCGGGCCGAAAAATGGCTCACGACCGCGGCTCCCGCGAACGACGTGCTGACGTCATCAACCTCGAACACCATTCTGCCGGACTGCTCCGCCTGTGCGTCGGCCGCGGCGTTCTGGAGGCGGACGCTTCCGATCTGCTCGCGCCGCGCCGTCCGAGCGACGCGCATCGCCTCGAGCGCGCGGACCCGGCCTTCGTTTCTCGTCCGTCGCGCTTTGACCCCTTGCCGGATCCAGGCCTCCTCTTCGGCGAGCTTCTTGTCGAACCTCGTGTGTTCGGCCGCTTCGGCGGCCAGCGCTTGTTCTTTTCGCTGGAGGTAGGTTGCGTAGTCGCCCGGCCACGACGTCAGGTGTCCACGATCGAGCTCGACGATGCGAGTGGCGAGGCGCCGGAGAAACGTGCGGTCGTGCGTGACGAACATCACGGCGCCCGAGTAGCCGGCGAGGAAATCCTCGAGCCACCTGATGGCGTCGATATCGAGATGATTCGTCGGCTCGTCCAGCAACAGCAGATCCGGCTGACCGACGAGGGCGCGTGCCAGGAGCACGCGACGACGCCAGCCGCCCGACAAGGTGTCGACGATCGCGTCGCCGGGAAGGTTGAGGCGGGAGAGGATCTGGTCGACGTGGTGCTCGCGAATCCAGTCCTCGTCTTCCGTCGTGTGATGCGTGTGCCCTTCGGCCACGACATCGAACACCGGCCGGTTGGCAGAGAGCGGGACATCCTGCTCGAGCCGCGCCAGACGCAGACCCGGTTCGCGCCAGACGCTGCCGGCGGCAGGAACAACCTCGCCGCTGAGGATCTTCAGCAGCGTGGACTTGCCGGTGCCGTTCCGCCCGATGACAGCGATTCGCTCGCGCGGATCGATCGTGAGGGCTATCCCGTCGAGCAGCGGCAGGTGGCCGAACGCGATCGAGACGCGCTCCAGGGATGCCAGCGGCATCTCATGACGGTAGCACGTTCGAGTCCAGTGAGCGCGCGGCGGGGCGCGTGTTTCGTCGTTATCGCGTCGGCTGCATCAGCTGCCAGTCGCCCTTTTCGTGCTCGTTCGGGTTGTAGCTGGCGCTGTTCGAGTTGCGGTAGGTGCCGTAGCCGTCGGTCCAGTGATACTGCTCGGTGTACGAGTGCTGCGACGTGCCGTAGTACGGATCGTCAACCGTATCGACGCCGCGGATGTAGTCGTCGAACTTCTCGACCGAGCTGCGTGGCGCCGATCCGCTCGACGAGGAGACTCGCGACGCCTCGAGCTGTCGATCGATGGAGGCGAGAAACGCGTCGTTGTTGGCGCTGATCTGGCGGCTCAATCGTCCCGCCGCCGCGATCAGAGTCGTAGCCCGCCTGGATCTGCTGGTTGAACTGCTGCTGAAGGTACGCGTTGATCGCGGAGACCCGCTGCTGCCACGCCGGGTTCGGCGCGGAACGACTTCGCGACGGCCGCGAAAACCGGACGGCGGCGGTCCAGCGTGCCGAGCGGCGCGCGGAAGCTGTGGAGGCCGAGGAATCCCCAGTTGATCTGCCAGGTGCGCCCCAGCGGCCCGTCGTAGGGAATGTCCACCGAATCGAAGACGCCGTAGAACTCCTCCTCCATCGGCTGCCCGCCGAGCTCGTAGGTGACCTTGATGCCGAGACCGCGCTGGTTCGGCGACGGCGGCAGCTGCAGCGCGGCCGGCAGCTCCGGCAGATCCTTGTTGCCGACAAACTGCAGCTTCGGCGCAGTGGCGCGCGCCTGGCGAATCAGCCTCGCCAGCACTTGCACAGGAGGCTGAGCGACGGCGAACGTCAGGCCGCCGACGTTCTGTCCAGGTCGGAACATCCCCGTCTGGGGCCGCAGGTAGAAGTACCGTGCGGGTGGATAGCCGAAGACCGCTTCGGCGCTTGCGGGGTTCTCGGCACTCATCCCGATTGTCACCGGGTTCGAGTTGTTCGCGTAGTTCCAGACCACCTGCGAGTTGAAGCGCCAGCTCGCCGGCACCGCCACCACGCCGACCACAAGGCCGCCCTGCTGTTGATCGGTAATCGTCCTCGTCGTGAGGCGCTCGCCCATGACCGATGGCCCGCTGCCTGTGCTGCCAGATGACGAACCGCCGGACCTGCCGCATCCCGCCAGCAGGATGACGCAAGCGGCGGCCAGTGCAGGGAACTGACCCAACGTGAGCTTCATGGGGTGCCTTCCTTAGATCAAAACGCGATCTTTTTGCAGTCGGGAGACCACCATCCCCGCGCCGCTTGGCTCTACTGACCGCGAGCGGCGGCTCTCACCGCATCCATCTTCGGTTTGAGCTGACTCAGGTTCGTCTTGGCGAACGCGAGGTTGGCCGGGGAAGCGAAGACGTACGGATTGGGTTCAGCGCCCGTTGCCGCCAGCGTGTAAGCCATCACCAACGCGCTGGTGCCCACGAGATACTCACGCGCGGTCAATCCGTTCCGCGTCAGGATGGCCATCGCATTGGCGTCTTTTTCTGTAAGCGCCTGCAGCTCGGCCGGGGTCATTGTTGACAGCTTGAGGCGACGCTCCTGAGCGTTTGGCAGCGCGGCGATGTACTTGTTCAGCGCCACAATCGCCGTGGTCAGGGAGACCACCTTCGGCATGGTGAGCTGGTAGTCGAGGATGGCCTGCCGCTGCGCAGGTGTCAGCGGAGTCTGCGCGTTCGCCGGGGCAGCGAAGGCGAGGAAGAGCGCCAGTGCCAGACGCATGGGCACATCGTAATCGTCTCCGATGGCCAACCGTCGCTGTTTCTCACGGTCGCGTGATTTGTGACATTATTCCGCGGCTGGAGCGAGCAGGACGGCATTGAGGGAGGTCTCGATGACAATGCGCTCGTCTTTTTCTTGTGCGGCTTGTCTGACCGCGGTGCTTGCGCTCCATGCGGTGACGATGCGCGCGCAGGACTCAACGCCTCGTCCAGCGACGCAGCCGATGGTATTCACCACCGACACAGGACAGAAGATTCGTGTCGTGACCATTGCGACGGGGCTCGTCCACCCGTTCGGCATGGCCTTCCCCGATGCGCACACGATCCTGGTCTCGGAGCGTCCGGGACGGCTGCGTGTCATCAAGGATGGCGTGCTGCTGCCAACCCCCGCGTGGGTGGGCGCGATGCGGCTGGATCCCATCACGAAGCTCGAAGAAGGATTGCACTTCATCGCGCTCCATCCGCGATTTGCCGAAAATCATCTCGTCTATCTTTCGCATCCGAAATCGGGCCCACGCGGCGACACGATGGCGGTGGGCCGCGGAAAGCTTGACGGAGACACGCTCACCAACTT
This sequence comes from uncultured Acidobacteriota bacterium, assembly GCA_963725105.1. Taxonomy (GTDB): domain Bacteria; phylum Acidobacteriota; class Vicinamibacteria; order Vicinamibacterales; family CAVVIG01; genus CAVRXZ01. The sequence goes on along the minus strand of CAVRXZ010000025.1, from coordinate 7,222 downwards.
CGAAGACATCTTCGTGGCCGATGGATGGGAAGAAGGCAACGTCGATCCCGGCAAACTGCTGTTCGGACCCGACAACACGCTCTACGTGACGGTCGGCGATCGCGATCGGTTGTGCTGTAACGGATCGGAGGACACCAGCCTGCGGATGCGGGCACAGAGCCTCGCCGGCGACTACGGCAAGACGCTGCGCATCCGTGACGATGGCAGCATTCCGCCTGACAATCCGTTCGTCGGACGGACGGGCGCGCGGCCTGAGATCTTCACCTACGGGCACCGCAACGGCTACGGCCTGGCGTTTCACCCCGAGACCGGTGAACTCTGGCAAGCCGAGATCGGGCCGATGGGCGGCGACGAGATTAACATCCTCAAGGCCGGCCACAACTACGGGTGGCCACTGGTGTCGACGGGCCGGAACTACACGGGCACGGAAGTGTCCGACGAGCCCTGGTCCCGCGCGGGCATGGACAACCCCCGCATGTTCTGGGTTCCGTCGATCAGTCCGTCGAGTCTGATTTTCTACACGGGGGATCGCTTCCAGGGCTGGAAGGGCAGCATGTTCGTTGGCGCGCTGAACGGCAAGTCGCTGGTGCGGGTGTCGTTCAAGCAGCCCGGGCAAGCGGAGCATCGCGAGACGCTGCTGGCCGCGCTCGGCCTTCGTGTGCGCGATGTGCAGCAGGGTCCCGACGGCAATCTCTACATCTGTACCGAGATCGAGTCGCACGGTCCGCAAGCTGATGGCGCCGTGCTGCGAATTGAACCCTTGTAGTCGTTGGTCGTTGGTCGTTGGTCGTTAGTCGTTAGTTGTTCTTGATCCCCAAATATCGTCCGACGGCTTTGGCGCCGCCCGTGATCGCGCCCTTGGCCTGGTCGAGCGGAACCGATGTTCCCGGGCGCAGCGTCATGCGAAGCTCCACGGTCTGTTGCGGCATCACCTGGACCTTGCGCGATTCCGCCGCGTAGTTCGGATGGCTGACCCGCAGGCGGTACGCGCCCTCCTTGAGCGACAGCTTCACGCGTCCCTGCGAGTCGAGCGTGAGCCGGGCGACGAGCGCGTCCTGCAACGTCAGCACCTCGACCGCGGCGTCGGCCACGGCCGCCTGCGACGCGGCGTCCTGCACGATCGCCACAAGGTCCCCGGTGGGCGGTCGCTCGACGTGCCGGATGGAGTACACCACACCGAGGATCGTGATGAGTCCCGTTGCGATTGCGACCGCCGACTGCACGCGCGACAGAGAGATTTCGGTCCAGGCTCTTTTCACCCACGCCAGCGCACGCTCGACCGGACCCGTTCGTCGACGCCGTGGAGACACGCGCTACCTGCCCTTCAGCTTTCCAAATGCGTGGCCGGTCACCTGGCCGGCCTTCTTCATGCCATTCACGACGTCCTCGGGAATTTCCTTCAGCGTGCAGCGCTTGAACGCATCCACGTTCGAGCCCTTGGTGATCTCGTTGACCGAGTAGTGGACCAAGTCTTCCTCGAGCCCGTAGCATCCGCCGACGAAGCCGGCCTCGATCATGAAGCGCTGACCGTCGCGCCAGTTCGAGAGGTCGAGCGCCATGCCGGCCTCATGAAACGACCCCCCGACGTCAGCCACCTTCCCCTTGCCGTGAATCTTGCGGTAGAGGTCAGCCTGCAGTGCATTCGAGCGGAAGCCGTAGTTGATCACGAGGTGCTTCTGCTTCTTCTTGAACATCTCGGCATCGGCCGCGAGCAGCTTCGCGCGAATCGACTCGCGCAGGAACACAGGGTGGCCGCGCAGATCCTTGACGTACGTGCCGCCGATCATCACCGGCACCATGTCCTCGTGCTTGACCTTCGCGGACACGCGCGGCGCCAGGTAGTTGCCCGACGGGGCATCGAGCTTGTAACTCTTGCGGAAAAACTCGTCCTGGAGCGCCTGCGGCGGCGGCTCAGGACGGAACAGCGGCGCGACCGCGGGCGGAGCCGCCGGGGTCAACGCCTCGAGCACCGGCATCAGTCCGGTGTCGCGTTGGCGCACGCACACGGAGACGATCGTGGCGGCCATCGTCGCGGTCCATCGAACACTGACGGGAACGTGGAGCATCACGCCCTGGCGAATCAGTCGCGCCGCACGCGCCGAAGAGAATAGCCTAAATTAAGGCCGTGGCGCGAGAGCGAGTGTACCGCCGGGCGGTTCAGCCGTTGGGGCTTACTCCACCGAAGCTCGCCGGTCCTCTCACGCTGGGTTTGCCAGCCGAAGGTCGCTGGTCCTCTCACACTTGGCCTGCCAGCCGAAGCTCGCTGAAAGCGAGCGAAGGCTGGCGGAGGGAGAGGGATTCGAACCCCCGGTACCCTTGCGGGTACAGTGGTTTTCAAGACCACCGCCATCGACCACTCGGCCATCCCTCCGCGTCGAAATCGGGCCTGAATTCGCGCGATCGATCGAACAGCGGCGCGGATCCAGGAGCTTGTGTCACCGATGTGTCACCATCGGTCATTCACGGCGTCTTCCAAACTATAGCGTGACTACGTTTAACAGTGTGGCCACCGGCCTTCAAGCCGGCCTTCTTGATCGGTCTGCTAGCATCCGCTTGAATCAGGGATGCGGGCACCTGTCGAGGAGTTCATTATCGTTGGCGGCTTGCCATCCCCGCGGAAACGACTATCATCGACCGGTCCCCTTACGAGCACGAACAGGAGGTAACGTGAAAGCCCTTCGAGTCGCCGCGGTATCCGCCGTCGTCCTCGTGCGCAAGAGTGGCTCAAGGGTTCGACGGACGTCCCGTGCCGCGGATGGGTGGGCACGATTACCCAGACCGAACACGTCAACTTGACCACGAATTACAGCATCGCGCAGGCCGCCTCGGCTGGAATCGAGGAGCACACGACCGAGGTGCAGGAGGCCACGCGCACCACGGAGATCACGGTCGACGGCCGCGTGTCGATAGGAAGTATTAGGGCCGTCTGCGAAATTAACGGAACGCTCGTTCTCAGCCCTCCCCCCTCACACAGACTGCCTATCCCCACAGCCTCTTCGAGGCGAGCGCCGCACCTTCGGTCAGCGCCTTCAGCTTGGCCCACACGATCGGCGGATAGACGCTGCTCATAACCGCGGCGGTCCCGAAGCCGCAGTCGGTGCCGGCAATGACACGCTCGCGGCCGACGAGGTTCGCGTAGGTGAGAATGCGATCGGCGACCAGCTCCGGGTGCTCGACAAAGTTCGTGACCGAATCGATGACGCCAGGGATCAGGACCTTGTCATCCGGGAGCTTGACCTCGCGCCAGACTCTCCACTCGTGCGCGTGGCGTGGATTCGAGGCCTCGACCGAGTACGCGCCCGCCTTCACCTTGAGGATGATGTCGACAATCTCCCCCAGTGGGACGTCGTGCGTGTGCGGGCCCTCGAAGTTGCCCCAGCACACATGAAAACGCACCTGTTCCTCGGGAACGTCCTGCAGCGCATAGTTCAGCGCGTCGACCCAGAGCGCCAGCCGCGACCGGTACTCCGTCATCGGCTTGTCGCGGAACTCGGCAAGGTTCCGATCCATGCACATCTCCGGCGCATCGATCTGAATGAGGAAGCCGGCCTGAGCGATCCCCCGATACTCCGGTCTCATGGCTTCTGCGATCGCCTGGACGTAGGCCTCGTGGCTCGGGTAATAGGCGTTGGCCAGACGCTGCGCGACGACGCTCACGGACGCGCAGGGGATGAACGCCTCTTCCACCGTAAGGCCGCGCAGCGCGGCTTTGAGATTATCGATGTCGGTTCGCAGCTTCGCATCGCCCTGCCAGACGAGCGGAGCGGTGCACTCCGGCCTGGACTCGAACGGGTTGCCGCCCGTCATGAGCGGACGCCGCCAGGCCATGTAGCCTTGAAACTCCTCGTCGAGGTCGAGTTCGAGCGGATCGGAGTTGATGCCCTCGAAACCCGTCATTCGATCCTTCACGTAATGGATGAAGCTCGGCTTGCTCATCTCGCCGTCGCTGACGATATCGATTCCGGCGTCGACCTGTTTGCGCACCGTCTCGGCCACGGCGGTGCGAACTCGATTGGCGAGCGTCTCGGCAGCCGCATTCGAGGCCATCATCTTGAGGAGGTCGTCAGGGCGCGGCAGGCTGCCGGTGTGAGTGGTCAGGATTCGGTGCTGGCTGCGTTTCATAAACAACTCCGGGTGAGCACCTAATTCACAGGCAGACTAAGAGCCAAGTACTCCCCTGAATACGGACCGCCGCTGATCGCGACCACGATGAACTGGCGGCCGTCGACAGCGTAGGTCGATAGGAAGTATTAGGGCCGTCTGGGAGTTAACGGAACGCACGTTCTCAGCCCTCCCCCCTCACACAGCCGTCGTGCAGGTCAGCACCATTTTGGCGGCCGCGACGACGAGCTATCGGAAAAGGAAATCGCTCCATGGGGCCGGAGCTCATGAACGGGCGAGTGAGTCGGTGACGATTGCTCACATAGTGCCCGATGAAGAAAGACTCGTCAACGAGTCGCCGCCTGAAACGCTCGTTCGGGATGCAGGGTCAACTTCTGGACGCGCCAGTTGTTCATGTCGGCGACCAAGACCACGTTTTCCGAGGGACAGGCCAGCCCGTGCGGCCAATTGAACTGACCCGGCTGTCGCCCCGACTGACCGAGCATGCCGAGGAAGTGGCCGTCGAGGGTGAGCTTGTAGAGCCGGCCCGGTTCGGCATCGATCGCGTAGAGATACTGCGTGGGCCCTGTCGTCGTGATGCAGAGCGACCAGGGAGCAGTGGCGTTCGGCGGATTGGCAGGAAGGTTCCCGAGTGTTGGGTGTCGCTTGTGGTCGTACGCGACATTCAGCCATATGACTTTCTTGAAATTGCCTTCCGGATCGAAGACTTGGATGCGCCCGTTTCCCCGGTCCGCCACGTAGACGTTGCCCTGCCGGTCGACCTGCATGTTGTGAGGGTTCCGGAACTGACCTTCGCCGGTCCCGTATGAGCCCCACGACTTGATCCAGTCGCCTTTCTTGTCCATCTTCGCGATCCGCGAGTTGACATAGCCGTCGCTCACGTAGATGTTGTCGTCCACGTCCCACGCCACGTCGGTGGGGCCGTCGAACAGCCCGTCCACCGCGACTTTTTGCGCGGGCGGCATCCGTCGAAATTCGAATCCTTCGTAGCCTTCGGGCCTGCGGCCGAGATTCATCGCGACGAACCCGGCAGGCGTGAACTTCACGACCGCGTTCGTGCCCTTGTCCACCACCCACAAGTTGTCATAACGATCGAATCGGACGCCGTGGCCGTAGCCGAGACCGTACACGCCCTTGCCAATCTCCCGAATGAACTTCCCAGTCGAATCGAACTCCCAGAGTTGCGTCGTGGCATTCGCGTAGAGCGGCCCCGTGCTCGCCGTGCCTGGATGGTTCAACACGACGATCGCGCCCTTCGAGTTGACGGCAACGCCCAGCACTTCACCAAAGTTCGTGTCCGGCGTGATCTTCAAGAACGTCGTCGTCGATTCGAAAGGAATCTGCGGCACGTCGTTGATGACCGGCACGTTCATGTTCGGACCGTTCGGAAACGCCGGCCCTCCGTCGCGACCTTCAGCCGCGCCGGTACGGGCAGCTTCCTGCGCCGTGTCGCCTGCGCGCTGGGCGCTGATGAAGACGGCGGCGGCAATCAAACCGCCGACGGCGAGCCATGTGGCGAGCGAGCGTCGGTTGACCACCCCGGACACGAATCACCTCCAGACGTTCAGGCCTTCTTCTTTGCTGTGTTGTAGTCTTCGACGGCACGCCGCAGTCCGTCGGCGTCCATTTCCGGCGTCAGTGTGTGGGTGAATTCCTGGTAGAACCGATGCGTGTCCATGATGATCCGCTCTGGACCGATCCAGTTGTCGTACTTCCCGAGGCGGATGTCGGCCGCCGCGGCGCCGGCGCTCATCATCGCGTCGTAGCGCTTCCGTGCCTCCCGCTTGAGCAGCTCGAGATACCCCCGCATGTCTACGAGCTCCGCCTTACGGCCGATAGGTCCATGGCCTGGAACGATCGTGTCGACCTCCATCTGCTCGATGCGTTTGCAGATCTCTATCCAATTGCTCGGATTCGCGTTGTGGCAGAACGGCGCGACATAGAAGAACGCAACGTCGCCGGCGAACAGGATTCTGTGTTGCGGCAAGTACGCGACGAGATCGCCGTAGGTATGCGCGGGCAGCATCGGGAGAATCTCGACGACCGTCTTGCCGTAGTAGTACGTCGCTTTTCCATCGATCGTCGTCGCCGGAGGCACGATTCTGCGCGGTTCGGTGCCGTCGGCCCACCCCTCGCGTTTCGCCCAGGTTGACGGCCCAGGGGCGGCCGCCATCTTCACGACTTCCGCGCGGCAGTACGGGTGCGCGACGATTTCGGCCCCTTCGAAGAACTGGTTCCCCATCACGTGATCGCCGTGGTGATGGGTGTTGAAGACGTGATGAAACGGTTTGTCCGTGACCTTTCGAATCGCTTGGATGAAGTTCTTCGCGTGGATCGGCGCCGCCGTGGTGTCGATCACCATCACGCCTTCGTCGCCGACGATGATGCCGCCGTTGGAGACGCCAAGGTTGTCGCGTCCGGGACCGCCGGCCTGGGTGTAGCCGTAAACGTTCGGCGCCAGTTCCCGAAGCTCCCGTTCCCAGGTCGGCGCCTTTGGAAAGCGCGGATCAGGGTCTGGCGGAATCGGCGCCGGTCCGCCAAACTGAGCCCGGAGCACTCGTCTGCCCGCGCCAAGCGCCGCGAGCGTCGCCACCCCCACGCCGGCCAGATTGCCGATCGCTTCGCGTCTCGTCATGATGCTGCTTCAGGTTCCGTCGGCATCATGCCTCAGTTGGGGGCGGAGCTTGCCGGCCCGCCTTCAACGGGGCCTGTGAGTGTCTGACGTTTGAACACGAGCCGTGGGTCGGTGCCGCGCGGCACGATGATCCCAACATAGGGCAGCATCATCTCTTCCCACGTCATCGTCCCCGCATAGACAGGCCTGTTCGGGTTCGGATTGAACTTGTTCGAGGACGAGTTGTTGTACGTCGCGTCGACGTAAAGCTTCGAGCCCTTCGGAATGCGCATCGGCTGAAGGTAGTACGGCAACTGCCAGTTGAAATCGTAGTTCGCCTTCAGCAGCACCAGCTTGCGGCCGTCCGGATACTCGAGCGTGTAAGTCATGTCCTTGCCGCGCAGGTGCATGTGCGGCTGTAGCATCGCGAGCTCGACATCGGTCGCGACCTCGGTTATGCCTGTCGGAGCCTGTAGGGTGCATTTA
>CAVRXZ010000024.1:0-167410 GCA_963725105.1 uncultured Acidobacteriota bacterium | reverse complement strand
CTGAATCGGGCACGCTTGTATCCAAACAAACCCAAGGCATAATGGACGGCGCTAACGCGATGCTCGAAGACAGGTCCGAACCCGCTCCCGTTCCGGTACAGGTCCCTGGCATGGTGTGGGTCCCTGGTGGGACGTTCCAGATGGGGTCCAACGATCACTATCCGGAGGAGCGGCCGGTCCACCGTGTGACGGTCGACAGTTTCTCGATCGACACGCACCTCGTGACGAACGCCGACTTCCGGCGTTTCGTCGAAGCGACGGGGCACGTGACGTTCGCCGAGAAGCCGCCGAACCCGGCTGACTATCCCGGGGCGAAGAAGCACCTGCTGCATCCCGGTTCGCTGGTGTTCAGCAAGCCGTCCGGCCCTGTCGACCTGCGCGATTTTCACCACTGGTGGCGGTGGGTGATTGGCGCCGATTGGCGCCACCCTCGCGGTCCGAACTCAACGATCATTGGGCGCGACGCGTACCCGGTGGTGCACGTCACCTATGGCGATGCGCTGGCGTACGTGCAGTGGGCGGGGAAGGACTTGCCGACGGAAGCCGAATGGGAGTTCGCCGCACGTGGCGGCCTGGACGGCGCGGCCTACGCGTGGGGCGACGAGCTGAACCCCGACGGGAAGCACATGGCGAACACCTGGCAGGGCGACTTCCCCTGGCAGAACCTGAAGAGCGATGGATTCGAAGGCACTTCGCCGATCGGCAGTTTTCCGCCGAACGGTTACGGCATCTACGACATGATCGGCAACGTCTGGGAATGGACGAGCGACTGGTATTCGCCGCGCCACCCGGATGAAGCGGTCAAGGCGTGCTGCATTCCTCTCAACCCGCGTGGTGGGCCCGAGACCGAAAGCTACGACGACTGCGGCACGGTACGCGATTCCCAGGAGGATCCTCAAAGGGGGGTCGCATCTCTGCGCGCCCAACTACTGCCGTCGGTACCGGCCGGCTGCCCGCTATCCCGAGCCGATCGACACGTCGACGTCGCACGTCGGCTTCCGCTGCATTATCCGAGGGACGGCGACAGAGTCCTGAACAACCCCGCGATGGAGACTCGAGTCCTCGCCGACGCCGGCGCCGTGGCCGCGGAAGCCGCACGGCTGATTGCGGCTGAGGCGCGGGCCGCCGTGGCGGCGCGCGGCCGATTCATCGTGGCGGTCAGCGGCGGCAAGACGCCGTGGGTGATGCTGCGCGCGCTCGCGAACGAGGACGTGCCGTGGAGTGGCGTGCACGTGGTGCAGGTGGACGAACGGATCGCCCCGGCGGGCCACGCCGACCGCAACCTCACGCACCTGTGCGAGAGCCTCGGGCCTACAGCGCTGACCCAAGCCCATCTGCACGCCATGCCGGTCGAGCAAGCAGACGTCGAGGCCGCGGCTCGCGGTTACGGGCGGCTTCTCGAGCAGATTGCCGGCACGCCCCCTGTGCTCGATCTCGTGCACCTGGGCCTCGGGACGGACGGCCACACGGCCTCGCTCGTGCCAGGCGATCCCGTCCTGAACGTGCTGGACGAGGACGTCTCGCTCACCGGTGTCTATATGGGCCGGCGCCGCATGACATTGACCTATCCAGTGCTCAACCGTGCGCGCCGCATTCTCTGGCTCGTGACCGGAGCGGACAAGGCCGCGATGTTGTCGCGCCTCCGCACAGCGGATCACTCGATTCCCGCCGGACGCGTGCGTCAGGAGCGGGCACTAATACTGGCCGACCGCGATGCGGCCGGCGAACAGGCATGAGCAGAAGGGGTCACGTGCGCTACAGTGAATAGCCCCGGACATGTGTGTCATCGGCCGCTTCCTCATCGTTCTTGCTGCCTGCGTGTCATTGTGGCTGACACCGGCTCCGGCGTCGGCACAAGGCGATCGGACCGTTCGCATCGACGGCAATCTGGTCATGCGGGTCGGCCCCGTTGCGGATCTCACGGCTGACGCACGCGCCAAGGAGATTGAAGCCAGGCTCGCGACGCTTCTCAATCAAAGTTCGCTCGACCTCGATCTCGTGATTCGCCCGGCTGACACCGACGCCGCGGTCGCGCACCGTCACGTTGGCCGGGCAGCAGATCGTCATCGTCACGCCTCAGGATGCGGCCGCAAACGGCATGGATGTGGATCGGCTCGCGGCTCAGTGGGGCGCGAGGATTCATGACTCGCTGGCGCAGGGGCGCGAGCGGCGCAGTTCACCCGGCAGACGCTTTCTGGCTCAGGTCAACGGGAACGTCCGAATGGCGGTCGCACGGCTGCTCGAGGCCATCGCGGACCTGATTCCGTCCCTGCTTGCCGCCGCTCTGGTCATCACGCTCTTCGGACTCCTGGCCGCCGGCGTCCGCCGCGTTCTGCGGACGAAGATTCCTCTCATCCACGAGCCGATTACCCAGAGCTTCATCCGACAGATCTCGTATTACGCCATCTGGGTCGTCGGGATCCTGGTGGCGCTGGATGCGATGGGATTCAATCCGCAGACCTTGGTCACCGGACTCGGACTGACCAGCGTGGCCCTGGGTCTCGCACTCAGAGACCTCCTGTCGAACGTCGTGAGCGGCGTGATGATCCAGGCGTTCCGGTCGTTCGAGCTGGAAGATCAGATTCAGATCGGATCGGTGGAAGGTAGTGTCGAGCGGATCGAGCTCCGCGCGACGCACATTCGCACGTACGACGGCCGGCTCGTGCTCGTGCCCAACAAGGACGTGCTGACGTCGGTTGTCGTGAACAACACCGCGTCGCCGGTCCGTCGGAGCGCGATAGAAGTCCACCTGGGATACACGCAGGACTTTCCACGCGCCCTGGAAGCCGCTCGCATTGCGGCGCAGAAGACGCAGGGGGTCGCTGCACGACCTCCGGCGTACGCGCGGATTCGAGAGCTCAATGCCACCGACGTCACGGTCGAGGTCTGCTTCTGGACGGATTCCAGACGCCCGGACTTCATGGCGACATCGGCCGATGTGCGGAGCGCGATCGTACAGGCCCTCAAGGCCGCAGGCATCAGCCTGCCGGTTCCTGTGACGATCGACACGGTGGGCAGCCAGCGCGCCGAAACCGCGCCCGCACAGTCCGTCAACGCGCGGCCATAGCACCAAAGGTAGACTGAGCAGGAGCCAATATGAGCATTCAGACTTCCCGACCTCTTCCCGAAGCATCCTCCGTGTTAACGCTGATCGCTGCCATGTGTTTGGCGGCCGCCGCGGCTGTGGCGGCGCAGGCGCCCTCACCGCAGGACAAAGCTGCCGCGATCAAGCAGGCGCTGGCGGCCAATCAGGCTGCGCTCAAACAGTACTCCTGGGTCGAGACCACGCAGATCAGCCTCAAGGGTGAGGTCAAGAAACAGGAACAAAAGAACTGCTATTACGGCGCGGACGGCAAAGTCCAGAAGACACCGATTCCCGGCAGCGCACCGCCTCCCCAGAAAGAGGAGAAGGGTGGCGGAGGACGGGGTGACCGGCTGAAGAAGAAGGTTGTCGAAAACAAGATTGAAGACACGAAGGAATACATGGAGAAGGTGGCCGCGCTGGTCCACCAGTACGTGCCGCCGGACCCACAGAAGATTCAGGCCGCGCAGGCCGCCGGCAACCTCGCCGTTGAGCCCTCCGGAACCCTGGCCAACCTTACGGTCAAGAACTACGTCAAGCCCGGCGATGCGCTCGCGATCGGCTTCGATTCCGGCGCCAAACAGATTCGGACCTACAAGGTGACCTCCTTCGTCGAGGATCCGAAGGACGATGCGGTCGCACTGGCGGTGACGTTTGCGAATCTGGCCGACGGCACCAACTATCCTCAGCAGACCGTGCTCGATGTCGCCGCGAAAAATATTCAGGTGAAAATCACGAACTCGGGATACAAGAAGACGCCCTGAAGAACGCTTTTAGAGCGCGCTGCACAGTTTGCCCGATGTAGTGCAGGCCTTCAGGCCTGCCAGACGGTGGCGTGCAGGCCTTTAGGCCTGCCAGACACGGCGCGGCTGACCAGCCTCCGCCAAGGCTGCGGCGGTCCGCCGTAGCTTCAGCGAAGGCGGAAGCCCCGCACTACGTCAACTTTGCAACGCACACTTGGTGCTGCTCATGGCTGACCAACCAACCGATGAGGGACTGACCCGACGCGAATTTGGCGCGCTCGTGGCGGGGACGATCGGGGCGGTCGCCACCGGCGCAACGGGGGCTGATGCGCAGCGCAGTCACCCGGCGGCGTAACCCCATCTGGCCGCAACCCGGTTCTGGACATTGCCGACTGGAGTTACTACTGGTACGGCGTCGAGCACGCGCTGCTCGCGCGGGGCACGTTCGTTAACGGCATGCAGTTGTTCGTGGAGCACTGGCTGCCGTCCCAAGTGCGCCATCCGTTTCCTGTCGTGCTCATCCACGGAGGCTACGGGCAGGCCACCGACTGGCTCACCACGCCAGACGGCCGGCGAGGCTGGGTCTCGCACTTTCTCGAAGAAGGCTACAAGGTCTATATCGTCGACCGGCCCGGCCAGGGGCGTAATCCATATCACCCGTGGGTCCACGGCGCCTTCGATCCTCAGGCGCCGACGTTCGAACGAACCGCGAGTGCGTTGCACGGCGGAGCTCGAGATGGCGCGAGCCTCCACACGCAATGGCCCGGAACCGGCGATGCCAATGATCCATCGGTCTCACAGGTGACGGCGTCGCTGGGCCAACCGATGGGCAACAACCCGATCACCCGGAATGTCTGGCGGACGCGCGGCGTGATGCTACTCGAGGATATCGGCCCGTCAATCCTTGTCACCCACGGCGACGGCGTTGTCTTCGCGTGGGTCACCGTGCTCGATCGTCCGGACCTCGTGAAAGGTATTGTCGCGGTCGAACAGCCGGCGACCTCGCTCGATGGACAGCCCGTCGAACGGTTGTCGAGGTTGGGCAGCGTGCCCGTCGCGATTGTGACCGCGGAGTCTTCCGCATCGAACGCGAGTGATCCAGGTATCGCCACCGCGCTGCAAAACGCGGGCGTACACGCCGAACACATCCGTCTGGCCGAGCGCGGCATTCGCGGCAACGGGCCGATGGTGATGATGGAGAAGAACAACCGCGAGGCGCTGCAGCCAATTCTCGACTGGATGCAGAGTGCGGTTGAGGTGAGCGTGACGAAGGGCGCTCCGGCCATCGTGACAAGCGGCGTCGATCCCGAACGCAACCGGGAATCGACCGCGATGAAACTGGCCGATCAGGGTGGTTTCTTCGTGGGCATCAAGCGGAAGACGATGCCCTACGGCACCATCCCGCAGGGCCAGATGTTCGTGCAGTACATGATTCCGGCTGAGCGGCGTTCGCCGTATCCGGTCGTGATGGTCCACGGCGGCGGCGCCCAGGGCACGCACATGATGGGTCTCAACCGCCGCCCCGGCTGGGTGCATTACTTCGTGCAGGCCGGCTACGCGGTCTACTGGCTCGACCGGCCGAGCTACGGACGCTCGCCGTATCACCCCGACGCGCTCGGTCCGAGTCATCTGCCCAACGTTCCGCCGTACGAACCTCTTTTGCAGAGCACCGGCGTCTTTGGTACCGGCCAGTGGCCGGGGCCTGGAGGCATGAACGATCCCTTCATCGATCAGTTCATGGCCTGCGAGTCTGGAAACACCACAGACGAGGCCTTTCACAGCGATCTGGTGTGGCCAGGCGGTGCCGAGCTGCTGGATCGCATCGGTCCGAGCATCATCCACGGCCATGCGTTCGGCGGATTCTTTGGCTGGGGCGTGGCCGATCGCCGCCCGAAGCTGGTCAAGGCAATCGTCTGCATGGAGATCAACGGCAACCCGTTCGAGCGCCAGCTTCGGTGGGGATTGACCGCCGGACCGATGACGTTCGAGCCGCCGGTCACCGAGCCGTCCCAGTTCAAGCTCGTGGACGAGATGCCGCCGCCCGATTCGCCGCGGCCGATTGCCTCGCCGTACAAACTGCAGGCGGAGCCCGCGAGAAAATGGAAGAACGTGCGGGGTATTCCGATTGCATGGGTCACCAGCGAATTCGGGGCCGGTGGATCGCCGGTCGCCAATGTCGCATTCCTGAAGCAGGTTGGCTGTTCCGTCGAGATGCTGCGCCTGCGCGACTCGGGCATCTACGGCAACGGCAACCTCATGCTCATGGAACGGAACAATCACGAAGTGTTCATGGTGATTCATCGTTGGCTCGAAAAGTACGCAGGCGGTTGACGGAGCCGGTTTGCACAGAAAAATCTGACCTGCGACAAATCCTCTTGATCACGCGTGCCCGGCTCGCCACGATGGCAGGCGAGGAGGCACGCCATGACACACCCGCACAACCTGCGACGGGTGCCGCCCGCACCTGACGTGATCGCCCATCTTCACGCTGAGTACCTGCGCCATCGAGCCCGCTACAAAGGCCGCCGGCTCTCCTTCAAACGGTATCTCCAGCGGATTGGCTTCACCGATCCAGCCGCCGGGCTGCAGCGTGCGGACACGGGCACGCGCTCCACGGTCACCCCCGGCATGGAGCTCGTAGCCGTGCCTTCCCGAAAAGTCACCGGCACGCTCCGCATCATCGTGCTGCTGGTCGATTTTCCCGACAACAAGGGAGCGCGCGCCGTGTCGGAGTACGAAGACATGCTCTTCTCCCGCAGTACCTTCCAGACCGGCAGCCTGCGCGACTTTTACGCAGAAGCGAGCCGTGCTCACGTGGATGTGCTTGGTTCCGTGCATGGCTGGCTGCGCATGCCGAAGCCGTACTGGTACTACGTGAACAATCGGTCCGGGACGGGGCCATACCCGAGGAACGCTCAGAAGCTCGCAGAGGACGCCGTCAAAGCCGCACTCAAGAAGAAGGTCCCCTTCAAGGCGGATCTCGACAAATTCGGCGACGGCGCCATCACTGGGCTGTTCGTCGTGCACGCCGGTCGGGGCGCCGAAGTGATGCACACGACCGCGGACCAGAACAAGGCGATCTGGTCGCATAAAGCGGATATGGCGAATGCCGTGAAGGTATCAAGCGGTCTCGCCGCCACCAACTACCTGACCGTGCCCGAAGACTGTCACATGGGCGTCTGCGCTCACGAGCTGGGCCATCTCGCGTTCCAGTGGGACGACTTCTATGACCCCAACTACGACGAGGACGGTTCGTACTGGGACGGATCGGGCGTCTGGGATCTGATGGCAGGTGGTTCGTGGAACAACGGAGGCCTGACGCCAGCGCATCCAGCGGGCCTCCACAAGTCACAGCACGGCTGGGTCGATGTGCGGGAGATCACGTCAACAGCTCTCCAGGTTGTGCTGCCACCCTACTCGAAAGAAGCCGGCAAGGTCTTGCGTATCAGAAGCCCGAAGTTCGCGGCGACGCAATGCCTGATTCTCGAGAACCGTCGCCGTAAGGGCTTTGACCGCATGCTTCCCGGATCGGGGCTGCTCGTCTGGCGCGTCGACACCAGGATGGAACAGATTAACCCCGACAAGCCGGCCATGCTGCTGCTCGAGGCCGACGGACGCCACGACATGGAGGCGGGAGGCGATCTGGACGAAGGCGACGCAGGAGATCCATTCCCGGGATCTGCGAAGAAGACGTCCCTCGGCGACACGGGAGCGACGTCTACGTCGTTCCCCGGCGTGCCCTCGGGTGTTAAGCTTGCGAATATTTCGCTCGATCCGGGAACTGGCAACGTTCACCTGGACGTGCTGTTCACGTGATTCGACGCTTTTCGGAGTCTCCGCATGCGCCTCGTGACGCTGATTCTTGCGCTCGCCGCGCTCCTCCCGGCAGGGGTGACGCAAGCGGGCGGCATCGATACCCCACCCAACGCAAGTTTCTATACGGTTTCGTACGTCGAGGTGATGCCTGCGTCGCGTGGATCGGCGGTCGCCGCATTCAAGCAGTTTCGCGCTGCGAACGGTCGGACCGACGGTTTCGGGCGGTTCGAGGTCTTCGAGCAGATCGGGCGGCCGGGGCATTTCGCGATCGTCGAAACGTGGCGCGACCAGAAGGCGTTCGATGCGCGAAGCGCCGATCTGCAGGGCCACCTCACGGACGCCCTCCGGTCCATCCGCGTCAGTGACTACGATCAACGTCCCTACAAAGTCGCTCGCCGTCGCGTCAGCTGCGCCGGCCCGCCACGGCGCCGTCTCTGTCGTCACGCACGTGGATGTGGCGCCGAATCCTCGAGTGGCCGTCCTTCTGACGGAGCTGGCGGAAGCCAGTCGCCGCGATCCGGGCAATCTGCGCTTCGACGTCTACCAGCACACCATGCGCGCCAACCACTTCACGGTCGTCGAAACCTGGGAGAACGAGAGGGCGCTCGACCAGCACGTGGCGGCCGCGCACACAAAGCAGTACCGGGACGAGCTGCAGCCGATGACAGGCAGCCCCCTCGACGAGCGTGTGTATCGAGCTGTGGAGTAGCGAATCGTGTGTGGAGGTCCGGATGTTCCGCCCAGCGCTGCTGATCGCACTGCTCACCCCGTTGATCATGTTCGCGTTGACGTCGCAGGCTCGCGCTCAGCCTCGATGGTCGCCCGCCCGTACGCCGTGGGGCGACCCTGATCTGCAGGGCGCCTTCACCAATTCGAACGAATATGCGACGCCGCTAGAGCGTCCCGACCGTTTCGCCGGGCGCCGACTGGAAGATCTGACGCCGGAGGAGCTGGTTGAAGATCGACAGACCGCGCAGCGGAAGATGGTTGCCGCGCTGCCTGGCGGAGACGTTCGTGGACCTGACGACTGGTGGCTGCCGCTTCTCGATCTTCGAAAGCGGAGCCGTCCGTGGTCGATCGTCGATCCGCCGGATGGTCGGATACCCGCGCTGACTGCGGAGGCGCGGCAGCGCACGGTTCGCATCCGCAGCAGTTTTGTCGGTGGGCCTTTCAACGGCCCGGAAGACTTCGGCCCGCTCGAGCGCTGCATTTCACGAGGCGTCCCGGGCTCGATGATTCCCGTCATGTACGGCAACACGTACCAGATCTTCCAGACGCCCGGTTTCGTCGTGATCGTGTACGAAATAGTGCACGAGGCTCGCGTCATTCCGCTGGACAGCCGGCCGCACCTCGACTCGCATATCCATCAGCACATGGGCGACCCCCGCGGCCACTGGGATGGCGACGCCCTCATCGTCGAGACGACGAACTTCAGCAGGGAGTCAGCCTATAGAGGAGCCGATCCGGGAACGCTGCGTGTGAAGGAACGGTTTGCGCGTGTCGCGCCAGACCGGATTGAATGGACCGCCACGCTCGACGATCCGTCAACGTGGACCAGGCCGTGGACGATCGCCATGCGGCTCGTCACCGAGCCACACGGCGTGATGGCCTTCGAATGTCACGAAGGCAACTACGGGCTGAGAAACATTCTTAGCGCCGCTCGTGCGCAGGAGCACTCCGATCGGCGTTGAGTTGCATTTCGCGCTGCCCGCGCAGGATCGAGCACCACTCCTTGTGCTCGGCGATCGGCATGCCGCATTCGACGCAAATCCGAACCCGCGGTCCTGCCGGTTTACCGCCCCCGAATAGACGCTTGAGCAGTGACATCATGCCTCCCGTCGCCTACGTCCAGATACGTAGGACGACGGGACGACGGTTCCCTGCCCGGGGCAGGTAGGGAGCGCCTGCGGCCCGAGCGAGGCGCGAACGCGCCGAGTGAGAGCGAGCGGGGGTGGGGCCCCGCGAGCCTAGGAGAAGGTAAGACCCCTACCCCTAGGCCCAGGACAACCCGCTCTTCGAGAACGGTAGCGTACGAAGTCGCTTGCCGGTTGCCGTGAAGATGGCGTTGGCCACAGCCGGCAACGCCGGCGGCAACGCCGGTTCACCAAGACCCGTCGGCGGGTTATCGGTCTTGTGCCAGAAGATCTCGATTTCCGCAGGCGCCTGCGACATCCGCACCAGCTGGTGCTGGTTGAAGTTCGCCTGCTGCACGCGCCCGTTTTCGAGCGTAATCTCCTGGGCCATCAGTTCGCTGAGCCCATCGATGACCGCGCCCTGCACGATGTTCTCCGCTGCGGCCGGGTTGATCACCTGACTGCCGATGTCCGCGGCGACCCAGATCTTGTTCACTTTCACCTTGTTCTGATCGTTGACCGTCACATCGGCGACCTCGGCGAAATAGCCGAAGTGGCTGAAGTGGAAGGCGACACCCAACGCGCGGCCTTTGGGCAGGGAGGCGCGCTGGCTCCAGTTCGATTTCTCGGCCACCAGCTTCAGCACCGGAATCATCCGAGCCGGAACGAAAGGCATCGAGAACGGCCCTTTGTCGGTCGCGGCGATTTGCTGCTGACTGAGGAGCTGCAGCCGGAACTCGACCGGGTCCTTGCCCGCGGCGTTCGCAAGTTCGTCGAGAAAGCTCTGGAACACGAACGCGTAGACGTTCGAACCGGGCGCCCGGAGAGCGCCCGTTTTCATCCAGAGCGGCATCAGCGTGTATTCGAGCGTGAAGTCGCGAACGAGTCGAGCCGGGAACTCGTCGGAACTGATGTTGCCTGCGGAGGCGAACTCCTCGCCTGTGCCGTAGCCGACGAAGTGATCGCGCCAGCCGACGATGTTGCCGGACGAGTCGAGCCCGGCCTTCAGGTACTGGAACCCGCCCGGCCGGTAGAAGTCGTGACGCATGTCGTCCTCGCGCGTCCACAACAGCTTCACCGGGGCGTTGATCTGCTTTGAAATCCAGGCGGTCTCGACCATGTAGTCGTTGGTCAGGCGGCGTCCGAATCCGCCGCCGCCGCGCTGCAGATGAATCGTGACAGCCGACTCGGGGATGCCGAGCGACTTGGCGACCAGGCCGCGTCCGCCCGCCGGGATTTGCGTGTTCGACCAGATTTCGATTTTGCCACCCTGCCAGTGGGCGACGCAGTTTTGCGGCTCGAGCGGCGCGTGCGAAATGAACGGATAGGCGTAAGCCGACTCGACCACCTTTGCGGCCTTCTGAATCTGAGCCGCCGCATCGCCGTCTTTACGCAAGACCTTGGCGCCTGGCTGTTTGCCGATCTCGTCCGCCCGCTTGGCAAATTCCGTGCTCGACTGCTTCGCGCCCTTGCCCTCGTCCCACGTGACCTTCAACTGTTTTCGGGCGTTCTGCGCCTGCCACCAGGAATCGGCGACGATGGCCACGCCCGGCTCGAGGTCCACTTCAAAGCCGAGGACAGGGACGTCCTTCAGCTGACCCTCGACGAGAAACGCGTGCCTCACGCCAGGGAGTGCTTTGATCTCGTCGAGATTGGCGCTGACCGGCTTGCCGCTGAACACGGGGCATTTCTCGAACACGGCGAACAGCATGTTCGGGACGGTGAAATCGATGGCGTAACTTGGCTTTCCGCTGACGATGTCGCGAACGTCGTAGCCGCGCTGGCTGTGGCCGATGATCTTGAAGTCCTTCGCATCCTTCAGCTTGACGGTCTTGAGATCGGGAACCGGCATGGCGGCGGCCTTGGTGGCCAGGTCACCGTAACCGGCGGACTTGTTCGATGCTCTGTGCATCACGCGCCCGGCATCGGTCGTAACCTCAGAAGCGGGCACTCCCCAGGTTTGAGCTGCGGCTGCCACGAGCATCGCACGGCCTGCCGCACCGACCTGACGCATCGGCATCCAGTTGGTCGGCGTTGCCATGCTGCCGCCGGCAAACTGACCGAAGTACTTCTTGTCGTCGAAGTCCGCTTGCTCAATCTTGACGCGCTTCCAGTCGACGTCCAGTTCCTCCGCGATCAGCATCGGCAGCATCGTCTTGACGCCCTGCCCGACCTCGGGGTCCTTGGCAATAATCGTGACGGTGCCGTCGGCGTCGATGCGGAAGTACGCACTCGGCACGGGCGCCGGGTCGTTGCCGAACTGCGCGTGCAGCCGTTCAGGTTTGACGTAGAGCGCCACCAGCATGCCGCCGCCGGCCAGCGCGGTGACCTTCAGGAATGTTCGACGTCCGACCGCCTTGGAATTCGTCTTCATGTCGTTCCTCATCGCGCACCTGCTTGCGCCGTCGTACCTACCGGCTTGGCCTGCCCGATTTCGGCGGCCCGATGGATCGCCTGACGAATTCTGAGGTAGGTACCGCAGCGGCACAGATTGCCGCTCAATGCCTGGTTGATGTCCTGATCGGTTGGCTTGGGAGTCTTCTCGAGGAGCGCCACGGCCGACATGATCTGGCCGGCCTGACAGTAACCGCACTGCGGCACGTCCAGTTCCATCCAGGCCTGCTGGACCGGGTGTGACGCGTCCGGCGACAGACCCTCGATGGTCCTGATGGCCTTGTTGGCCGCGGTCTGCACCGGCGTCTGACAGGACCGGATGGCCTTTCCGTCCACATGCACCGTGCACGCGCCGCACAAGCCGGCGCCGCACCCGAACTTGGTGCCTTTCATATTGAGGGTGTCGCGAAGCGCCCACAACAAGGGCATTTCTCCGGCCACGTCTACCGTGAGCGACTGTCCGTTAACGATCAGCTTGTAGGCCATGAATGCTTCTCTTCCTGAAGTCCTGTTTGGAGATTGCCGGTGTTCAGCAACTCTGAATGCTAAATGACGAAGCGGTCCGCTGCAAGGGGGGGCCTGCGATATCATCCGGGTGCACCTGGGGGCAATCATGGACCTGAAGGACCGCAGGCGGTCGCGTCGGGATGTCCTGAAGTCGGTCGTCGGCGCCGCAACGGGTACGGCCGCGCTTGCCGCAGGCGCGGGAACAGGGCGGGCCCAGGCCCCATCCGTCGCCACCAAACGACGGTTTCGCGGGTGGGTTTCCCGCGGGACCGGACCCGGGCGGACGACGCTGCAGGAGCTCACGCTGCGTCCGATCGGCGGACGTCAGGTCCTGGTGCGCACGGAGTCGACCAACCTCTGCTATTCGAATACGACCGACGTTCTTGGGCTTCCGCCAAACTTCGGTCCGCCACCGCCGCCGTCCGGACAACCGCCGCGCCCGCAACCGGTGCCGGACATGTTCCTGGCGCTGATGCGCATGCCGATGATTCAAGGCCACGGTGGTATTGGCGTCGTCGAAGCGGTCGGCCCGGAGGTGCGGCGCGTGCAGACCGGCGATCGCGTGATCGTCTCGGGCACCCCCCAATGCGGGGTTTGTTATCAGTGTCTGCGCGGTCGCGCGGACATGTGCCAGTTCCTGGGCCGGCAGGGGCCGAACGATCTGGTGCCCATTGCCGACATGCGCGATGGCACCGCGGTGTACGCCAACTCGCACATCGGCGGCCTGGCCGAGTTGATGGTCACCTTCGAGGAATGGGTTGTGCCGATCGCCTCGAGCGCGCCGGCCGCCGAGCTCGGTTTGCTCGGATGCGTCGGCGTCGCCGGGCTGGGTTGTACAACGTCGCAAGTGCTCGCCGCGATCGGCCCTGGCACCACGGTCGCAGTGGTCGGCGCCGGGCCCGTCGGTCTCAGCGCCATTCAAGGCGCGCGGATTTCCGGCGCATCGACCATCATCGCCATCGAACCGATTCGAGTTCGACGAGAGCTCGCGCTCAAAGTCGGGGCCACGCACGTCCTCGATCCGAACGTGGAAGGGGACCGTCTCGTTCAGAAAGTTCGTGAACTCACGAAGGGTCCCTCGGATCGCCTGTGGGCCGGCGGCCGAGACGCCAGTCCGCTGCTGGGCGGCGCCGGCCCCGACTTCGTGGTCGAAGCGGTGGGCGCCGACCGCGCAAAGCCGAAGCTCGAAGCCGGCCCTGATCCGACCGGGATTCTTCCGATGCGCCAGGCGTACGAAATGTGCGCGCCTGGCGGGCACATTGTTACGACCAGTCTGCCGGTGGGCAACATCACGTTGCCAGCGGTCCTCTTCTCGATCGGCGGTCGGACGCACCACGCGGGGCAGGCGGGCGGCGCCAACCCCCTGCGCGACATTCCTCGTTTCGTCGAGATGCTGAACAAGGGCCAGTTCGACGCGAAGTCGCTCGCGACGACGGTCGTGCCGATCGAGCGGATGTTGGAGGCGTACCAGGAGGTCGTGGATCGCACGACGGTGACAGCTATCATGACCGCGTGAGATCTACGATTTCCGATGGACGATCTCCGATTGAAGATTTCCGATTTTGGTAACATTCGGCGTCGAGGGCCGGATCGCAAAGGGGGGTGACGTGACCAGAGAAAGCACTCGTCGGGAAATCCTGCGAGGTGGTCTCGCGGTGGCGGGACTCGGCATCCTGGGACTTCCGGAATGGTCGCTGACGGCGCTCGCGGACGGCGAAAGCCTGGTTCCCTTCACGGACATGCCCGAGAACTTTCCACTCACGACCGGGCCCGACCGCCGCATCATCGACATCCGCAAGATCGACAGTCCGTTCACGCCGAAGGATCAGTTCTTCACGACGCAACATTACGGGCATCCTGATGTCGATGCGGCAGCGTTCCGGCTGAAGGTCACGGGCCTCGTCGACCGATCGCGGTCGCTGTCGCTCGACGACCTCAAGCGGATGCGCCGAGTGGAGCTGGTCGCCGGGTTCGAGTGCTCCGGAAATCGGCGTCCGCTGCAAGGTCTTTGCGGCAACGCCCGGTGGACAGGTGTCCCGCTGCGAGACGTCTTGAAGCAGGCTGGTGTAAAGGATTCCGCCCGCGAGTTCGTGTTCTTCGGGGCAGACCACGGCGAAGAAGAGGTCGAGTTCCGAACGAACAAGTACAAGGTGGATCAGCAGTTCGGCCGAAGCCTGCCGCGCGAGAGGGCCATGTCACCTGAGCCGCTGCTGGCCTACGCGCTGAACGGCGAGCCGCTAACCAAAGGTCAAGGGTTTCCGCTTCGATTGATTGTGCCCGGCTGGTACGGTGTGGCCAACGTGAAGTGGATCTCGCAGATACACCTCCAGGAGGAAGAGTACCTCGGGCAAGTACCAGGCCCGATGGTACCGCACGCTCAAGGGCGAGATGATCGACGGCGAGATGAAATGGAAGGAAAGCGCCGTCACGCATATGCAGCTCAAGTCGTTCATCGCACGCGTCACGCGAACAGGCAGCAGTTGCACGGTGCTCGGCGTCGTGTTGAACGATGGCACAGCCCTCAGGTCGGTTGAGGTTCGCGTAGACGAGGGGGCGTGGCAGCCGGCGACGCTGGACGCGGCGACGCGACGACAAATATGGCTGGAAGCTCTTCAGGTACACCTGGAACGGCGTAACCCCGGGCGAACACACGCTCGTGTCACGCGTCACGGACGCAACCGGCAGAGTTCAGCCGACCTCGGAAGATCTGGAGAGCAAGAAGACGTTTCTCGAAGACAACTCGCAGTTTCCCCGGAAGGTGATGATCGCGTAGGCGCGTGGCCATCCTGCTGGTCGGCGCTCTCGTGGCGGGCGCGGCGTTGTCGCCCGTGTCGTGGGTCGATCCCTCGCCCCACCAGGTTCAGTTTGTGACCGTCGCCAAGGAGATTCGCCTTGAAGTGCTCGATTGGGGCGGCTCTGGTCGACCGCTGATCCTGCTCGCCGGCCTAGGTAACACCGCCCACGTGTTCGATGAATTTGCACCGAAACTGACGGCCCACTACCACGTCTACGGCATCACGCGGCGCGGGTACGGTGCATCGAGCACTCCGGTCAAAGGCTACACCGCGAGCCATCTCGCCGACGACGTCCTCGCGGTCATCGATCGGCTCAACCTCGTTCGTCCGGTCGTCGTTGGCCATTCCATCGCGGGCGAGGAGATGTCCTCGCTTGCCGCCCGTCATTCAGATCGCGTGTCGGGTCTGATCTATCTGGATGCGGCGTACGACCGCAGCGATCCTGTTCTCCAGGCCGCCACCAGACGTACGAAGCAACTGAAGCCGACCTCGAGCGACCTCGCGAGCATTCAGGCCCTCGGTGATTTTCAAGCGCGCGTGCTTGGCGTGAAGATTCCCGAAGCGGAAACGCGGAGTCTCGTCGAGCTCAGATCGGACGGGCGCATCACGCGATTCCGATCGCCGCCCTGGGTCCCGCAAGCCATTATGGCCGGCGTCCAGAAGCCGGCCTATTGGCAGATTCACGTTCCCGCGCTCGCCATCTACGCAGTTCCGCGATCCGTTCGCGATTTGCCCGGCTATCGGGATGATGATGCGGTGCGGGCGGCTTACGAAGATCGTTATCGCTTCACGGTGAGCCAGCAGACGATCAACCAGAAACGGTTTCGAGACAATGTCTCGGACGGACACGTTGTGGAGATCCTGGGTGCGTCGCATTACGTGTTCCTCTCCAACGAGGCGGATGTCCTGCGCGAGATCACGGGGTTCCTGGACGGACTGCCTTGAGAATCCACAGTCGTTGGTCGTAGTCCGTTGTCCGTGCCATCAGCGAGCGGTCGCTGGTGTCCAGCCGTCCCCTAGCCCGTAAGAGGACGTCACGAACGGGAACGCTTCGACCTCGTGAATCCGCCCACTCCGGATCCCGAAGGTTTCCATCGTCACCATATTGAGAATCATGCCGAGGCCCTGCTGCGGCGGCATGTCCGGCAGACCCTTCACCTCTCCCGGCCGCCGCGTCCCGTCCTCAATGAAGAGAGGAAACGCCGACGCGATCCCTTTCTGTTCGTCGATGATGAGCACCCGACGCGGCCAGATCTTCTTGATGAACGAAAAGACGCCCGTGCCGACCTGCTCGCTGCAGCTCATCATGCTGAGCTTCGAGAACGCCCGGCCGATCGGGGTACTCGTATCCGGCAGGACGGGGGATGGCGCAGCCCGTCCAGGCTGCTTGTTGTTGACGGTCTGGTAGCCGTTTTCGTGCCGTACGCAGTCCTCGGCGAACGCTGCGATCGTCCCATCGTCTCCCGTGAGCGCGTCGAAGTACGAATTGGCCGCCCAGATCATGACGTCCCGCGATGACCGTTCGGCTGGAGACACATCGCTGACGAGTCCTGCCCGCGGCGTCTTCAACAGCTCCATGGCCTGCGGAGCGACATTACGATCCAGGAGGTGTTCAATTTCCGTGATGTGCCGACGTTCGATCTTCATGCGGATCACCGTCAGAGCGGGCCGGCCCTCGATGTTGAATACCGACTGGACCGCCACCTGACCGCTCACAGCGTCGGCCACGTGAATCATGAACGAGGTCGGCTCGATCCTGGCGCGCCAGAGGACGCCCTCGCCGATATTGAGACGCGCCGTATTCTCCGTGTACCAGGTTTCCTCGGAGGTTGGCACGCTGGCAACATCCTTCTTAACCAGCGCCGAGATGTAGTTGTCGATGAACTGGACCAGGCAGGCGCGATCGCACGGCTGCACTTTGGAAGGATCCCAGGGCTGCTTGTGCCAGGGCTTGAACCTGTCTGCGCGCTCAGACCAGTCGTGCCCGTGGACAGTGCGCTCAGGATTCCGACCAGCAACAGCTTCTTCATCATGGTTCTCTCCCTAACCCGAATGACCAACCACAAAGTGCACAAAGGTCATAAAGATCAAAGGAGAATAGCGTATTGCCGTGTCGTCTCGCATCCTGATCACAAGCTGGGGCTCGTTCGGCGACGTGTATCCATACGTCGGGCTGGCGCGGGCGCTGGCCGAGCGCGGGCATCGCCCGATGCTGGCCGTGCCGAAGCTCTTTCGCTCCCTGATTGAAGGAGAGGGCTTCGAATTTCGAGCGGTCGGGCCCGAGGTCGATGTCAGTAACCGCGCGCTCGTGGCTCGCATCATGGATCCCCGGCGAGGCACCAAAGCGATTCTGCACGACCTTCTGATGCCGCCGTTGCGACAGACGTACGAGCAGCTCAAGGACGCTGCGCGCGGCGCCGATCTGATCGTCAGCCATCCGGTGACCTTTGCCGCGCCTCCGCTCGCGCAGAAGACCGGCATTCCCTGGGCGTCCACGGTGCTGGCGCCCATGTCATTTTTTTCCGCGACCGATCCGCCGGTGCTGCCGCCCGCACCGCAACTGGCTGAGCTGAGCCGACGGAGTCCCTTGTTCGGTCGGATCCTCGTTCGGCTGGCGCGCCGGATGACGCGATCGTGGATGACGCCTGTGTACGAGCTGAGGACTGAGTTGGGGCTCGACCGCGGCGCCAATCCGATCTTCGAAGGCCAGTTTTCTCCGGCGTTGACCCTTGGCCTGTTTTCCCGACTGCTGGCGGAGCCGCAGGCCGACTGGCCGCCGCATGTCCTGATGACCGGCTTCGTGTTCTACAACGGACCCGAACGACTCCCTCCCGAATTGGAAAGCGTTCCTTGACGCGGGGTTGCCGCCCGTCGTGTTTACGTTGGGAACGTCCGCTGTCGGCGCCGCCGGTCTCTTCTATCGGGAGAGCTTGAAGGCCGCCCGCAAGCTGGGAATGCGCGCGGTTCTGATGACGGGCGGCTACGCCGACAACGATCCGGGCGGCGACCGTTCGAGTGATTTTCTCATAGTGGACCGGGCGCCGCATCAGCTGCTGTTTCCGCGGGCAGCGGTGGTCGTTCATCAGGTCGGCATCGGGACTACCGGTCAGGCTTTGCGCGCCGGCCATCCGATGCTCGTAGTGCCGCATGCGCACGACCAGTTTGACAATGCGTTCCGGGTCGCGAAGCTTGGCGTGGCGCGAACGGTATTTCCGGGCAGCTACAAAGCGCCGCGTGTTGCGGGCGAGCTCCAGCGGTTGCTCACCGACGCGAGTTTTGAGCGGCGGGCCCAGGAAGTCGCGAAGGAGGTTCGTGGCGAGCGCGGTGCCGACGGTGCGGCCGAGGCGCTGGAGCAGCTGATGGCGTCGCGAACGAGCCACGGTGGTGTCGTCAGGTCACTCGCGGGATAATGTCGGGCCACCGAGGAGGTCATTGAATCATGCGAGCAATTGCCGTCGCACTGTTTGTGTCAGCTGTTGTGACATCGTCGTCGCTGCCGGCGTGGGCGGGTCAGGCCGCGGGATCGGCGCGTTCTGTCGAAGCGCGTCTTCAAGTCCTGGAAGACAAAGAGGCGATTCATACCCTGATGGTGACCTACGGACGCACGCTCGATAGTCGCGACTTCGCGGGCTTCGAGCAGGTCTGGGCGCGCGATGCCGAGTTCGTAGGGGGAACCGGAGGAGCGGCGAAGGGCCCTGCCGCCATTCGCGCTCTGCTCGAAAGCCTGCTGAAAGCGAACGCGTCGCCGGTGCCCGGAAAGGACTTTCACATCCTCGAGAACGTGACCATACAGATCAGCGGCGACACGGCGACGGCCTTGAGCAAAGGCGCGTTTGTCGTCCCCGGTCAGAACAACCGGCTTGAAACGGCCATCCTCGCGAACTACCACGATCAATTCGTGCGGGAGGACGGCAAGTGGAAGTTCAAGCGCCGTCAGATTGGCGACAATCCCGGCCCGGTTGCGGCGGCGAAATAGCCTTGCGCGAAGAATGCGCACCGCCAAGGAAGGAGCAGTCGCACATGCCTCATCACGCGATGACTCGGCGGGAAGCCTTGTCGCTCCTGTCTGCCCTTCCGTTTGCCACGCGTCTTGCGGCGCAGGAGCGCCCGGCGCGGCTACGTCGGATCTTCCCCGGGTTGTACCACACGCTGCTGCTCGAGCCGGACGGGACGCTCAAGGGCTGGTCGCACGGTCCGACGCGGAACAGTGCTGGAGAGTTCGGCCTGGGGCACTTCGACCCGGTCGAGCCATTCAAGTTGTACCAGGTGCCGCGTCTGACCAATGTCGTTGCCGCCGGGGCCGCGTGGGACATGTCATATGCCGTGCTCGCCGACGGCCAGGTCCTGTCCTGGGGCGAGAGCCGGGGCGGCATGCTCGGCACCACGCCGCTCGCCTACGTCGAGGTGCACGCGGAAGCGGAGGGTTCCAAGAAGCACACGCCGACTCCGGTTGCTGCGCGCATCGATGGCGTGGACATCTCAGTGGGAGACGACCACGTGCTCGTGCTCGCGCGCGACGGGACGGTCTGGGCCTGGGGCGATGGCGGAAACGGCCGCCTCGGCGTGGGAGGGCTGCCCGTCATCAACTTCAAGACGCACACGCCCAGGGCCATGTCGTTCGTGCCGTTCCCGGTACAGATTCCCGGCCTGACCGACGTCGTCGCCATCAGCGCCGGAAGCTGACCACTCTCTGGCGTTGCTGCAGGACGGCACGATCCGCGCCTGGGGGGGCAACAAGTTCGGGCAGGTCGGCGACGGCACCACTGAGGATCGGCCGACGCCGGTGCGTGTGCCCGCGATGGGGAAAGTGGTCGCCATCGCGACCAGCCCCTACGTCTCCGCCGCCGTGCTGGCGGACGGGCGAGTCCTCACGTGGGGTCAGCTTGCCTACCGGGTGCCAACGCTGGTGCCGACGCTCGTTCCGGGCATCGTTGACGGTCGCGCCATCGCGCTCGGCGACGGGTACGTGTTGCTCCTGACCCACGCGGGAACGGTGGTCTCCTGGGGAGAGGACAAGTTGGGGCAGCTCGGACACGGCAGTACACGCGCACGGGCTCTGCAGCCGGACCGGTAAGAGGCTTGACCAGCGTCCATTCGGTGACCGCGCTCGTCCATGCCAGTTTCGCCGTCCTCAATGACGGCCGAATCATGGGTTGGGGCGCCGTGAGCGGGCGCCCTTGGATGTCGCTGCGTGGCGGTTCGGCCGACGTCAGGAATTCCAGCCCCACGCCCATTCTGATCAATATCGACGGATTGGATAACGGGTAAGTCATGCCGAGCCCACTCACTCAGCTGGGACTGACGGAGACCGCCGCGCGCGGGCTCCTCATGGACGGAATCCCGACGGGCGGCGGGGGCCAGATGCTGGCCGCGGGCCGAGCGGCGTACCTGAAGCTCCCGGAATCCGCGCGCGGTCCGGTGACGACCGCGCTCTTCGCGTGGGCCAAGGAGTACGTGAATTCACCCGCGTTCGAGACCGCGTACGCGCGCGCCAGGACGGCCGCCATGCCGCAGGGCAGCCAGTACGACCGCACGATCGATGAGGAGCTGAAGAAGCAACTGGACGAGAAACTGGCCGTGCTCGAGAACTCGAAGGCCGCGGCTCAATCCATGCCCGCCGCCGACGCTCAGAAGTTTCTCGCCAGCCTCAAGCAGACAGCAGACCAATTGCGCAGCCCCGAGATGCAGCAAACGCTGCGCGCTCAGCTCGAAGCCGAACGCGGGACGCGCAACACGCAAGACGACCAGAGCGTGCAGCAATGGCAGGAGAAGTTCCCGGCCGATCGTCAGGCGCTCTTCGCGCGCCGGCTCCGCGAGTTCCTGGACGCGACGACTGACGTCGATTTCGAGGCGAGGAAGAAGGTGGTCAAGAACCCCGCGGGCGAGACGGTGGGGTTCTGGTTGAGCGAGGCGCACCAGAAGAAGCCGTGGCAGTGGCTGGAGGCGCTCGTTGTGGGCAAGGAAGCGACGATGGCCGCGCGCGCTGCGGCCGAGGCGTGGCTGAAGGAGATTGGTGGGAAATGAATCATCGAGTGCTCTTTTCACTCGGGCTCAGCATACTGGCGACGGTCGCAACTATCGTCGTCGGCCGAGCGCAAACGCCCCGCGTTCCTGCCCAGAGCGGCCCGACGGAGGATCCGCTCGTGCTCTTCGCGAAGATGATGCCGGTCTTCAAGCATCCGCGCTGTGCCAACTGCCACGGTGGCACGTCACCGGTCCTGTTCATCAGGCATCCCAGGGACTTCAGTCCCTCCATGTCGTGCGAAAGTTGCCATAGCGCCGCGAGCGATTGGCATATGGCGCCCAGATCGATGGATTTTTTCGGGAAGGACATTCGCGGCATTTGTGGCGTGATGGCGGGGTTCAATCGTCCTGGGACAACGGAACTGTTGACACACATTCAAAACGATACGTTCATCAACTTTGCCTTCATAGGAACACGGGCCGATGCCACCTTACGCGCCGATCCACCGCCCATGAAGAAACTAGAGTTTCTGGAGGCAGCGCGAATCTGGATCACGGAGGGCGGCGCCTCGTGCAGCAACTGGCAGGGGACGATTAGCGAAGAAGAGACGATCAGCGCCAACTACGGTTTCAACTTCGCGGGGGACCCCTCCATGCCGTCGAGGATGAACCAGACCGCTACGCGAAAAGTGACGATCACGCTCGAGGACGGGCAGATCACCGCCGAGGTGAAGCCGTGGAGCGGGCAGAGGACGGTTGAACTCACGAAACACACGGACAGGCCGCCTTGCATCCTGACGACGACTCAGGATGCGTCCTTGACGGGCGGGGGCACAGGTGTCGCGAGTGCGCGCATCAGGGTCGACGCGACGGGCCACTACACGATTCGAGTCGGCATTCCGGGCGAAAAGAGCCGGAAGATGGAGACAGACCATTCGAAGAACGACTGCGGCCTGCCGCCACTGCCGGATCCGCCGCCAGCCACGATGGAGTCTGACTGGTCCGGGTGGTCCTTCACCATCGAGTGCCCGGTCGAGGATAGGTTGCAACCGGCTGCGGCCTGCATGCTGCCGACTCCGAATGACCCCCAGCATTTCGTCGGCCAAACAGTCAGGTCCGTGAAGGCGGGCGAATCGCGTCCTGCGAAGGCGTGGTTCATCGATAGGGGCTTTGTCGAGGTCGTCCGGGCTGATGGCGGGGAACCAATTCCGATCGAGGTCACGACACGTTGGGACCTCAAGCGCATCGCGCCATGATGGCGCCGCGGGAGTGTTCGAGGAAGTGAGATCAAGACTGAGGTGAGCACATGACCGAGCCCCTGCCCCCCCCGGCGCGCCGACCTCATCATCGTCTTCGACCGGGCGCCTCGGCTGGCTGGCTGCGGCGGTCGTGAGCCACCTCGCGCTGGCGAGTGCGGCGGTCGAGACCGTTCGGAGCCAGTCATCCGTCCGGTGGTGGGTTGTGGGCGCGGTGCTGGTGTACGCGGCGGCGCTGGGCGCGGCGTGGAGGCTTGCGCCTGCGCTCTGGAAGCGCCTGACGCCATCTACCCTTGCAACCTCAGGCGCCGGGCTGATCCTCGCATTACTGGCGGCGACGGCGTGGTTACCCGGCGGGACCACGAACGGCATCCGGTTGTTCGGCCAATCGACATCGACGCTGCTGACGGCGGCGTCGGGCTTGGCCGTGGCGCTTTCGGTCCTGCCGTTGCTCCGCTTGCGGATCCTGCCAGCGTGGTCGCGCTATCTGCTCGGAACGCTCGCGGTCTACGGCGTTGTGTCATTTGCGTCCGGCCTCGCGACCGCGACGCCTTTCACTTCGCTTCTCCACGGCGGAAGTTTATGGACGCGGCTGCCTTTCTGGTTGCAGGGGGCATTTGTCGGCGGACTCGTCGTTCTGCCGGCGGGTCTCATCGTCGTGATCATGCAGCAGGGACTCCGCTCCTTTCGCCAGGACGTCTCGCCGGGTTGGACCCTTCAACAGGCTGAGGGTCGTACCGTTCCTCGGGAATCTTAGGCACCAGTGCGTCGATTTTCGCGTCGACTTCTTCGGCCGTCGGGCCCGTCACTGTCTGCTCATCAGACCCGCACGCAGCGGCGAACAACGCCACCACGCAAAGGATTCGCGCCAGTTTCATGAGGATCTCGCTTACGCGTGGTACTTCGATCGAACCTGGAACAGGATGTACAGCGAGATCACGGCGCCGATGATCCCGCCGATGATCGACGCCGACAGGAGCGAAACCAGGAAGCTCACGATCTGCGCATAAAAGAGGAGCGTCCAGCCCGACATCTTCCTGGCGAAGAGCCCGGGCAGCGCCGCGACGGTCAATCCGAGCTGGACGAGGACCCCGATGGCCGCAAGTCCGAATCCAGTGGCGTAACCGGGGCCGCCAAAGGGCATCAACATCGTGCCGAGGCCTAGCGCGAACAGCAGGAGGGGCAGCGACAACACGAGCAATACGAGCGCGATCCACGGACCGAACTTGACGAGAAACTCCTTACCGCCGTCGGGAATCTGAAACGGGGCCTTCTGCACGAGATAGAAATCGAGAAATCCCATCAGGTCTTTTGGTGCCGCGTTCGTGTCGGCGTCTGCCATGTTGGTCTCCGTGAAGAAACGCCTACGGAAGCCGAGGGGCGGGCAGCATACCATAAGGAATAGGTAGGCCGGTCACAGGAGTAAGGAGCATAGTGGCGCATCACGCGGGCGTGGCACCCTTGGATCGAAGGATTCCGGCCTCTTCAATTTGAAGGGCACTATCTATTTCCTCCCTCCAGGCACGCATCGGATGCCGGACGATCTCGCGAACATCAAGCCGTAAGTCCGCGGAGAATGCGCCGGTCGACGAGCGGCGGTATGTTTGTCGCGTCGGAGGCGAACCATGGCGCGCAGTACCCGGAGAACCGTCGGATGGGTAGGGGGCACAATCGTCTGCGTCGCGGTCGCAGGCGGAGCGACGTTCGCGCAAGGTGTCCTCACGCAGCTCGGACTCACAGAAAGAGCGGCGCGCAACTACGTCATCGCGGAAGTGAAGAACCCAACGGAAACCCGCCGGGCGCTCGTCGTCAGCGCGGGCCGGGCGGGCTTCCTCACGCTTCCGCCAGCGGCGCGCGGCCCGGCTGCGGCCACGCTTTTCGCCTGGGCCAAGGACTACGCGAATTCTGCGGCGTTCAAAGCCGCCTACGACACCCATCGCAAAGGAATGGCGCCCACGAACCGCGAGTACGCCATGACGGTTGAGGAGGAGATCAAGAAAGAGATAGGTGATCAGTTGGCCGGCCTCGAACAGTCGAAGCAAGCGGCGGCCTCGTTTCCTCCCGCCGAACGCGCGCCCATTCTCGCGAGCGTCAGGGAAGCCGAGACGCGCTTGCGCAGCGGCGAAATGGCGAAGCTCCTTCGTGCCCAGAAGGAAGAGGAACGCGCTCGCGATCGAGAGACCACGGACAGGCTTGTCATAGAGAGAGACGAGAAATTCCCAGCCGATCTCCAGAAGTTCTTTGCGATGCGCCTCCGGGACTTTCTCGGGGCGACCGCAGACGTGAATTTCGCCGCGAAGACGATCAATCTCACTGGCGGCACCGAAGGCATCGAGTTCATCGATGCCGCCGATCGGGGCAAACCGTGGCAGTGGCAGGAGGCGGCCGTTGTCGGGCGCGAGGCCACGACGGCGGCGCGCGCCGCCGCCGAAGCCTGGCTGAAGGAGATTGAGCGATGAATCGGCGACAAGCCCTTTCCCTTTTGTCAGTCGTCCCGTTGGCCGCGCGTCTCGGCGCGCAGACACGCCCCACGGCGCAGCATCGTGTCTTCCTCGGCCGTACGCACGGCCTGCTCCTGGGCCCGGACGGCACGCTGAGGTCGTGGCAAATCGTTCGGCCCGACGACCTGGCCCCGAACTGGCTCGGCCTGGGGCATAACAATCCAATCAATCAGTTCGTGCTCGCGCCCGTGATCGGCCTGACCAATGTGGTCGCTGCAGCCGCCGGCTACGGATGCTCGTTCGCGGTCCTCGCCGACGGCCGACTCCTTTCCTGGGGGGATAATTTCGACGGCCGTCTCGGCACGACGCCGCTCACGGAGTTCGAGGCCAAGGCGTGGTCGAACCCGTCGTCCTCGAAACCGATTCCGGTAGTCACGAAATTCGACGCGGTGAGTGTGTGCTCCGAGTCCGACCACGTGGTCGGACTTGCGCGCGACGGCAGCGTGTACACCTGGGGAAAGGGCGCGCAGGGGCAGCTTGGTATTGGGCCCTTGCCAACCATCGACTTCAAGATCAACAACTCAGCGGCGTCGACGTTCAGGCCCTTTCCCGTCCGGGTGCCCGATCTTTCCAACGTGGTCTCCATCAGTGCCGGATACTCGCACACACTGGCGTTGCTCAAGGACGGGACCGTTCGCGCGTGGGGCGCCAATCGGTGGGGACAGGTGGGCGACGGGACGACGGCCGATCGTGACAGACCGGTCGAGGCGCTGGGCGTCCGCAACGCCATTGCCGTGGCCGCCGGATCGGAATTCTCGGTCGCTCTTCTCGCCGATGGCACCGCGATGACATGGGGGAATGCGCTCACCAACGCGCTCGCCCGTAACGCAGCTCGTGATGACACCCCGGCACCCACGCCGGCGCCGGCGATTGGGGCGCGCGGACTGCGTGCGATTGCGGCCGGCCTCCGGCATGTCATCGGACTGACTGACGCAGGGACCGTCATGACGTGGGGAGACGATACGTACGGCCAACTCGGCCGAGGCGAAGGATCACTTTCCAGCTCGCCAACCGTCGTCAAAGGCGTGACAGGTGTCCAATCGATCGGTGCGATGGCTTCAACCAACTTCGCCGTTCTGGCGAACGGCCGCATCCTGACGTGGGGCATCGTTCGACCGTGGACCCGGCCCGGAACCGGCCAGAGCGACGTCGCGCGGACCCCGATCTTGTTGTGGCTCGACGGTCTGGATCAGCCGTGACCTTGGGCTGTTGCTTGCGCTCGCCTCATGGCCGGTTCGCGACTACGCGATACCTTGCTTGAAGCTCGAGAGCTCGTCGGCCGAGACGCTGGTCTTCACAAGGTTCGGATTGCTTCCGCCCTTGGCGTCTCGATCGGCCCCGATTCCTCTGGCGCCGCCCGACGAGGATACTTGCGTGCCCTCTTTTTCGGGCGCCACGGTTTGCGTCAGGCCGCCCAGGCCGAATCCCTTCTTCTTGGGTTCTTCGGTCTTTTCCGGCTCGGCCTTCTTTGCGGTCGTCGATCCGGCTGGCTTGGACGAGCCGTCCGCGGCCGTGATGGCGCTGACGGGCTTGGCTTCGTACGTGATTTTTGATTTGTAGCGTGCTTCGACGATTGCCACGCTCTTCGACGCCGACGTCATCTGCCTGACTTTGTTGATCCTCTCCTTCGTGTCCGGGTGCGACGCGAAGAGTCCGTTCTTGGTCGGCACATCCTTGTTGCGATCGTCGAGGCGGGTGAGGAAGTCGCCCAGCGATCCCGGCGCGTACCCGACTTTTTGCGTGAGCTCGACCGACACCTTGTCGGCATCCATTTCATCGTCGCGATTGAAGCTGTTCTCGAGCACGATTTCGTAAGCACGGTTCGCGAGCTGGTCGAGCAGCACCCCCTTGTCCCCCAGCGCTTCCTTGGTCCCGAGCTGCACAGCTTTGCTCTTCTTGATGGCGTTGATGGCGTGTTTTCGCGTGACGTGGCCGATCTCATGCGCCAGTACGCCCGCCAGCTCCGCTTCGTTGCGGATCAGGCCCAGTGCGCCTCGAGTGATGTGGACGAGGCCGCCTGGCGATGCGAACGCGTTCACGCCATCGGTGTCGAGCACGATGAAGGTCCAGTCCAGATTCGGACGCTCGGACGACCTCGCTACCGTGGCCCCCACCAGCGCCACGTACTTGTGCACGGCCGCATCCTGGACGACGCCGAAGCGCTGGCGGATCTTGAGGCTCACGTCCTCGCCGATCTTGCGCTCGTCGGCATCCGAGATGTTCAACTCGACGAGTCCCTGCTTGGTCTCCAGGCCCTTCTTCAGCGCGCCGCCCAGGTTGATCTGCGCGTGCGCCGGAACTCCAAGTGCCACAAGTGCCACCACGAGCATCGTTGGTTTCATGTGCCTGCCTCTTCAGCCACAACCTCAAAGACGCCCACCGCCTCGGTCTTGCCTTTGACGACGACTTCCCCGAGCGCTCTGACGGGATATCGGCCGGTGAGCCGCTGCCTTGTAGCGTCGCTGATAAGGATACGCGTGCCGTACTGCTTGTTCAACGACTCCAGCCGCGAGGCGAGGTTCACGGCATCGCCAATCACCGTGTAGCTCATGAGTGCGCTCGAGCCGATGTTGCCGGCGATCATCGGTCCGGTATTGATGCCGATCCCGATGTCGAGGTCGGAAGGTCGCCCGGCGTTTCTCCACTCTGCGTTCAGCCGGTCCAACTCTGCAATCATTTCGATGGCGGCGTCGACCGCGTGCTCGGCGTGCTGTGGATCGTCGAGCGGCGCACCGAAGAGCGCCATCACCATGTCGCCGACGAACTTGTCCACGGTCCCTTGGTGTCGGAAGACCACGTCTACCATTCGGGTGAAGTACTCGTTCAACATGCCAACGGTGTCTTCCGGCTTCCCGCGCTCGGTCAGCGTCGTGAATCCGCGGATGTCTGAAAAGAGCACCGTCATGTCGCGGCGCTGGCCGCCCAGTTGTGCGAGTTCGGGGTGCGCCACGAGCTGGTCGAGCACGTCCTTCGAGACGTACTTCCCGAAGAGCCGCGTCACTTTGCGTTTTTCACGCCCTTCCACCAAGTACTGATAGACCACGCCCCCGAACAGCGCGATCACCGCCGCCAGGGTCGGCTGGGTGAGGTTCAGCCAGTGTCCGCCGGCGAACAGACGGGTGCCGGTCCAGGCAAGAAGGCCAAGGAATGCCGCGGTGACCGCGGTAGCCCACCAGGCGGGAATCGCCGTGGCGACGAGACCGATGGCGATCGCCACTGCCACCACGGTCGCGAGCCGAACTCCGTCGCCGACCGGGCCGATGAAACGGTTCGAGAGGAAATCGTCTGCGATGGCTGCTTGTACCTGGACGCCAGGCATGCGCCCCCGTGAGAACGGAGTCTCAAAGGTGTCGAACAGTCCGGAGGCGGTGACGCCGACGAACACGATCTTGTCCTTGAACTCGGCCGGATCGACCTTCGGTTGCTGCCCGGCCAGCAGCTGCTCCTCCGCATACAGCAGATCGAAGAACGAGTATCGCGGGTAGGGACGGCTCTTGAGATCTGCGAGCAGCGCCGGACCGCGGAAGTTTACGAGGCTCCAGTAGAAGGCGCGCGGTCCATCCCGGCTCTTGACGCGACGGACCAGGAGCGGCATCCGCCGCTCGCCCACCTGCAGAACATCGTCAACCAGGTGCACGGTTGCGGGATCGACGTTTGCCGCACGAAAGGCGGCCGCCAGGCCAAGCGACGGCCACGCCGTCTCGCCGACGCGCACGAACGGGACGGTGTGCCGCAGCGGTCCGTCTGCGTCGAGGACGAACAGGTTGTGTCCCAGACCGGCGGCCGCATCGGCGAGCGTCCTGAACGGCGGAAAGATCACTTTGCGCTCGGCGACGAGTGGTGCCTGGAGGTGGAAACCGACGCCCGGCAGGCTCGGTGGCTCGTCGACCGTCTGGCCCTCATACGTCGCGTCAGCCAGCAACAAAACGTTGCCCGATTTCTTCACCGAGTCGACGAGCGCGCGATCGGATTCGGCGCCAGACCACGTGGATCCTCCAAATGCGAATCCCGTGCGGGTATCCGCCTCGGCGAAGTTCACGTCGTAAGCGACGATGTGCGCCGGTGCGCGGGCAAGGTAATCGAGAAGCATCGAGTGCACGGCGCGCGGCCACGGCCAGCGTCCCGCGTTCTGCTCGAGATTGCGCAGACTGTATTCGTCGATCTCAACGAGCGCGAGGTCCTTGCGGGCTGTGGCCGGCTGCAGCGGTTCCAATGAGACGCCAGTCGTACGTCTTCAGCTCCACCGTCTCCAGCGGATGGAATCCGATGCGATCAGCGAGGGCGTTGAAGAGGAGGTTGCTTCCGAGGACGATCGCGGCGGCGCCAAGGCCGACGATAAGGCCCGCGACGGTTTTTCGCACGAGTGACGACTATCAGTACCATCGCCGCGCCACACATGATTGTCGGGGTCGTTCTCTTTGCGGCGGCGTTGATTCTGCGCATCACGAGCACCAACCGTCATGTCCGTGGACGGC
Organism: uncultured Acidobacteriota bacterium; assembly: GCA_963725105.1. Taxonomy (GTDB): domain Bacteria; phylum Acidobacteriota; class Vicinamibacteria; order Vicinamibacterales; family CAVVIG01; genus CAVRXZ01. The sequence continues at coordinate 138,024 of CAVRXZ010000024.1, read as the reverse complement.
TGCTCGCGTCGCTCTTTGCATTCGGCCTGTATGCGCTCCTGGCGGCACTTCTTCGGTACGGGTTCCTGTCCGCCGATCTCGTGGGGCCGATGGCATTCGTCGGTCCGCTGCTGATTGCCTTCGGCGCCATCAATGGGCTCGTCGCGCTGGCGATCAATCCGTGGCGCGAAGATCGGCTGCCCGATCGCTTTCCGACCATCGTGCAGGACACAGTCGTCATCGCGCTTTTTGCGATCGTCGCGGCGTCGATCCTCCGGGAACGCCTCTTCACGACGACGGCGGTCGGCGCCGTTGTGATCGGCTTCGCGCTGCAGGACACGCTCGGCAACCTGTTCGCAGGTCTCGCGATTCAGATCGAGAAGCCGTTTCGCGTCGGCGATTGGGTCCACGTCAGCGGATTCGATGGCCAGGTCAGCGAGATCACCTGGCGTGCGACGAAGATCAGGACGAAGGCAGGCAACCTCGTGGTCGTGCCCAACAGCGCGCTCTCGCGGGACATGATCATGAACTACTCGCAGCCCGCGGTCGACACGCTCATCGAGGTCGACATCGGGGCCAGCTACGACGTCCCGCCCAACGAAGTGAAGGCCACGATCCTCGCGGCCATCGCTGACGAGTCGTTGATCTCTGGGTCGAAGGCGTCGGAAGTCGTGCTTGCCGACTTCGGGCCGTCGGCGATCATCTACCGCATCCGCGTCTGGACGACCGATTTCGCGTCCGATTACCGGCTGCGCGACCACGTTCGATCTGCGGTCTACTATGCGTTCCGCCGCAACGGCATTGTCATTCCGTACCCGATTCAGGTCGAAATTCAGCGAGACGATGCACCTGCGTCTGTGCCCGATCCGGCTGAAGCCGAACAGGCCCTGCGGCTGGTGTCGATCTTCTCCTCGCTGACCGACGACGAGCGCGCCGAACTGGCTCGTGGCACGAGGCGCAGCCTGTTTGCCGCCGGCGAACACATCGTGCGGCAGGGGGAAGGCGGCAGCTCGATGTTCATCGTGGTTCGCGGTGAGGCGATCGTGACGCTCGAGCCCGGCGGACGCGAGGTCGCCACCATCGGCGGGCGGATTCTTTGGTGAGATGTCGCTCCTGACGGGCGACCCTCGGACCGCCACAGTGCGAACGACTGTGGACTCAGAACTGCTGGAGATCACCGTGGAGGCGTTCAGACGGTTCGTGCTCGCCAATCCTGCAGCGGTGGAGGACATCGGCGGGGCGGTCGCCGTGCGGCGCGCTGAGCTGGCTCAACACGCAGCCGCCAGTGCGGCCGACATCGCGGCCGAGCCGCCCGAGCGGTTTCTGGGACGGGTCCGACGCTTCCTGCGAATCTGAAGCCATCAGCCATTTCTTGTCACTGCCGTTCCGCCCACACGAACGGCGTCTTCTCGTTGCGCTGAATGGTGTCGCCAGGCGGTGGCTGCTCCAGGGCCTGAAAGCCGCTGAGGCTCCGATGAATGGCTGGCGCGGCGTCTTGTATTCGTCCTTCTTTGTCCAGGCGGAGCTGTGCGACCGGATGCTGAATCAGATACAGGTTGCCGTCAGAATTCATCGTGGCGACGCGGAGGCCCAGGAACGCTGAACCACCGGATGCAGCCACCGGCTGCTCGGCATCCGCCGGATCCAGCTTTGCCGAGAGTGTGACCACTTCCACGCCACCGGCCCTCACAACCTCTGGAAGTTTCGGCACGGCCGGCGGAATGTTTGGGTCGACCTTACCGACAATCGACTGCCAGTCGAAGTTCTGTTTGCCGCGGTTGCTCCAGAGAATGGGCTCCACGCGCAGGAGTGCGGCGTCGCGGTTGCCGCTGTTCGAAAAGGCGACCGTCATGTAGAGCTCGCCCTGATTTGTCAGGTAGGACACTTCGGTGACCGTCACCTCGAGCTGCTGCTTCGTGTAGAAGTAGGACCGATAGAAGCTGCCTGCCGACAGCCCGAACGCCAGGATCGCGATCATCAGATTGATATTGATTCGGTCGCTCCAGGTGGCCACTATTCGCCTCCGCGAAGCTTGGCTTTTTCAATCTTGCCGTACAGATGGCCGCCGACCGCGCCATGCTGCCAGGTGCCGGCATACCGGTCTCCGTAGAAAAACACCCGCGCCGTGAACGTGCCGAGCGTTGGAATCGAGACGTCGGTCATCGTGATGATGGGTGTGTCGTCGACCCATTTCATCGGCAGGGTGATCGGCAGGCTCACGTCCACGTTGCCGTACTGGAGCCGCGCGTTGAACCGCCACCGGTCGCTTCCCACTTTTTCGACGCTGGAAATCTCGTAGCGGTCGGGGTGCCCGCCGTCGTCCTCACGCCCTGTCACGGTGAATCGCCCGACCAGTACCACATCGCGCATCCGTTCGGAGAACTCGCGCTCGAGCTTCGGCAGCGACGCCACCGGGAGTGGCTGCGCCGATTCCGGTCTTGGCGACCAGCCAGCCCGCGACGAAGACGATCAGCAGCAACAGTACTCGGAATATGAGTCGCATCGGGTACCCCTACTTCAGCTCAGCCACCTTGGCCGCGCCTGCCTTCGCGCAGGCATCGTCGGTTTCCTGATTTGAGCCCGAGCTGCCGACGCCTCCGATGATTTCATTTCCGACCATGATGGGCACGCCGCCACCGAGCGCCAGGGCATCCGGGGCATTTCGCTGCGGCGCCAGAGCCGGATCGAGGGTGCGTTTCTGAAACTCGAGCGTGGTTGTACGGAACATGCGCGCCGTGTACGCTTTTCGGCGCGCCATCTCAGCCGTTTCCGGGCCCGCCTGCTCGTCGCGCAGGATCACCAGGACCTGGCCGGCGCGATCGATGACGGCCGCGGCAGTATGGAAACCCTTTGACGAACACTCGGCGAGCGTGGCCTCGGCGACAGTCCTGGCCAATCCGAGGGACAGGTTGCGCTGCGTGATGATGCCCTGCGGTGCCGCGGACTCAGACGCGAGCAGAACGAGCGATGCGGCGAGGGTCGGCACACCGACGAGAGTCCCAACGGCCCGAGCGAACGTTGTCGTCGCCTGCGGCATGACTGGCACCTCCTAGTCACGCAAGAATACGACGAATTTGAGGGATGTTAGAATCTTCGACGCTCATGCACACGCCCGCCGGCCGGCTCGAGTACCTTGGTGTCTTCCTGATTGCGATGGCGACGTTGATGCTGGAGATCCTCCTCACGCGGGTCTTCAGCGTGACGCTGTACGCCCACCTTGCGTTCGTGGCTGTTTCGATCGCCATGTTCGGCATGACGCTTGGCGCGGTGTTGGTGTACCTGTTTTCCGGCTGGTTCACACAGGATCGTGCCCGTCTGAATCTGGCCATCAGCTCGGCGCTCTTCGGCCTGACGGCCGTCTGGAGCGTGGACCTGCATCTGCGCTTTGCCGTCAATCCCGCCCTGATTACCTCGCCGTTTTCGCAGCTCGCGACCGCGTATGGGGTGATTGCGGTGCCGTTTGTGTTCAGCGGTGTCGCCATCGCGATTGCGCTCACGCAGTTTCCGCTGCAAATCAACCGGTTGTATGCGGCCGACCTGATTGGCGCGGCGGTCGGCTGCCTTGTGCTCATCAGCATGTTCGATCTCGTTGGAGGGCCCCGGGCCGTCTTTCCGGTCGCGGCGGCCGCGATGCTGGCAGCGCTGGGCTTTCTGTGGAACACCGGCCAGCCGGCGAAACGCGTTCTGAAAGTCGCGTGTGTGGCTGCGATTCTCGTCGCCTTCGGGGCGACGTTTGGCTCCGCCCTCGGTCGGTCGGTTCGCGGGCTCGCGTACGGGAAAGGCGCGGGGCGCGGCAAGCTCTACTACGAGAAATGGAATTCGTACTCACGCATCGCTGTGGCGTATCCCAGGTTCGAACGTCCGTTCGGCTGGGGCTTGAGCAGCGCCTATCAGGCTGCGGCGCCGCTCAAGCAGCTCCGGCTGAACATCGACGCGTCGGCCGAAACGGTGATGACCGAGTTCCACGGAGACATCGGCACGGTGGGGCATCTGAAATACGACATCACGAACATCGGCCACAACTTGACGAAACACGGGAAGGTGTTCGTCATCGGTGCAGGTGGCGGCCGCGACGTGCTGTCGGCGCTTGCGTTCGATCAGCAGTCGGTCGTGGCCGTTGAAATGAATCGGGACATCATCCGTGCGGTGAACGGGGTGTTCGGCGACGTGACCGGCCATCTCGACCGGCATCCCAATGTGCGATTCGTCAACGATGAGGCGCGAAGCTTCCTGGCGCGCTCTCCAGAGCGCTTCGACCTGATTCAGATTTCACTGATAGATACCTGGGCGGCGACGGCGGCAGGCGCCTTCGTGCTGAGCGAGAACACGCTATACACGACCGACGCCTGGAATGTGTTCCTGTCGCACCTGACCGACAACGGCATCTTGTCGGTGTCCCGCTGGTACGGCAAACCTCCTGCAGAGATGTACAAGGTGGCGGCGCTTGCCACGAACACCTTGCGGCGAGCCGGCATCGGAAATCCCCGGTCGCACATCATGATCGTCTCGACTCGGCCGATCCCGGACGAGCCGTATTCTCCGGGCGTGTCCACGCTGCTGATGAAGCGCACGCCATTCACAGAAGACGAGATCCAGACGATTGAAACTGTTTCTCAGCGGCTGAATTTCGATCCCGTGCTGACGCCGCATCCGTCGGGCGACCCGTCGTTCACCGCGCTGACGAACCCGCAGCGCATCGATCAGTTCATTGCCGACTATCCATTGGATCTCGTGCCGCCTACCGACAATCGGCCGTTCTTCTTCAAGATGAACGCCGACCTGTTGCAGGGCCTGTTGTGGTATGTGACCGCGCTCACCGTCGCGTTCATCCTGCTGCCGGTCATCCTGAAGGCCGAACCCGGTGTGCTGGTCAAGCATCTGGAGCTGTCGTTCGCGTTCGCGGCGATCGGCGTCGGATTCATGCTGGTCGAAATCGCGCAGATGCAGCGATTGATCGTCCTGCTGGGGCACCCGACGTTCTCGTTGTCGGTCGTGCTCTTCGGGCTGCTGATTTCGAGCGGCACGGGAAGCTTCTTCAGCGGCCGGCCATCGGCCGAACGGCTCGCCGCGCTGGCGGGGCGCCGGCTCGCCGCGCTCGTCGCCGTCCTGGCGGTGATTGGACTGGTGACCCCGTTTGCCGTTTCGGCGTTTCAGGGTTCCGCGACGCCGGTGCGGATTGTCGTCGCGTTGTTGCTGCTGATGCCGGCCGGCTTCTTCATGGGCATGGCGTTTCCGATGGCGATGCGAATCGGCGTGCTGACGCGCCCCTCGCTGACACCGTGGCTCTGGGCGATCAACGGCGCGACGTCGGTGACGGCGAGCGTGTTGGCGGTGCTCATTTCGTCCACGTGGGGCATCTCCGCGGCGTGGTGGACCGGCGTGGTCTGCTACGTCATGGCAGGCTTCGCAGTTGTTCTGGCCGCGCGGGCGCTCGACCGCCAGGGGGTGGCCGAAGCGGCGCCAGCGGCTCCGCCGTTGGTCGTTAGTCCTTAGTTGGAGCGCGTTGCACAACAAGTAGCACGATGTAGTGCAGCACGATGTGGTGCAGCACGATGTAGTGCAGCATGATGTAGTGCAGGCCTTCAGGCCTGCCAGAGACACGGCGGGGCTGAAGCCCCGCACTACATCAATTTAGCAATGCACCTTGGACCTGAAATCGATTTACGCGTTTCTTCCGATTGTCTGAGGAAGGGGAGCGCATGCGGGTTGTCTATGCGTTGTTTGCGGTAAGCGCGGCACTGTTCGTGGCCGGCCTCGGATTCCTCGTCGTTGGGGCGCGGATGGCGCAGCGACCGGCGCCCACGCCAGCCGCAGTCATCACCCCGGTGGCCAGCGTCAAGCAGATCATGGCCGGCATCGTCGGTCCGGCCGCCAACGTCGTGTTCGAATCGGTCGTCACCAACGTGACGGCGGCCGGGATCGAAGAGAAGGCGCCGCGAACGGATGCGGAGTGGGCGGTCGTTGGCAACAGCGCAGCCGCACTCATCGAATCAGGAAACCTCCTGATGATTGGCAACCGCGCGGTGGATAAAGGCGACTGGATCAGGATGTCGCGCGCGCTCATCGACGCAGGGAAAGAGGCGCTCAGGGCGACCGAAGCGAAGAACGCGGATGCCGTGCTCGCGTCCGGAGATACGGTGAACCAGTCATGCGACAACTGTCACGAAAAATATCAGCGACGCTGACCGTAGCGGTTGCGCTCGGCCTGGTGTACGGGTCCGTCACCCTCAGCGCGCACGGGGTATCAGGGAAAGACGCCCTGTTCCTGCAATCCATTCAGGGCGCCGCGATCGGTCCGTTGATGTACCTGGGCGCCAAGCACATGGTGACCGGATACGACCACCTGCTGTTTCTCGTCGGTGTGATCTTTTTCCTCTACAGGCTGAAGGATGTCGTCCAGTACGTCAGCCTCTTCACCCTTGGTCACAGTGTCACGCTGCTCGGCGGGGTGCTCGGCGGCATCCACGCGAACAGCTATCTGGTAGACGCGATCATCGGTTTTTCTGTCGTCTACAAGGCCTTTGACAACATGGACGGGTTCCGCCGCTTCCTGGGCTTTCAGCCGCCCACTCGCGCTGCGGTGCTCGTCTTCGGGCTGTTTCACGGATTCGGTCTGGCAACGAAGCTTCAGGATTTCGCGCTCGCGCCGCAGGGCCTCGTGGCGAACATTCTGAGCTTCAACATCGGTGTCGAACTCGGGCAGATTGTCGCGCTGACGGGCGTGCTGATCGTCCTCGGTTACTGGAGAACGCGGGCCGGTTTTCTCCGCCATGCGTTCGTGACGAATGCAATCTTGATGGGCTGCGGTTTCCTGCTCGTGGGCTACCAGCTCTCGGGTTATGTGATGGCGACCTTATGACCACGATGACAGGTACCGGCGATCCGACCGGAATCGACATGAATGGCCGCATCGCTGTTGCGGTTGGTGCGGCGCTGCTCGCGGCTGGCCTGTTGCTGGTGACCGTGGTCTTGCCGGCGGAATACGGCCTCGATCCGCTCGGGACTGGCCGGAGGCTGGGGCTGACGGCGATCAGCGACACGGCGAAGAACGCCGACGCGTTTGCCGCCACACTCGCTGCGGACACATCGGCCGCTCGCACGCCGGTCGTGCATCAGGAGCGCGATTTTCACGGCGAAACGGTCGAATTCACGGTCGCACCGGGGGCGTTTGTCGAGTACACAGTACCGCCTCGACAAGGGCCAGGCGTTGCTGTACTCGTGGAAGACGAGCAGCCCCGTTGAATATGACTTTCACGCCGAGCCCGACGGGGCGCCGCGCGGATACGCACAGAGCTACGAGAAGGACGCCGCACTGACGGAAGGGCGCGGCACGCTCACGGCTCCCTTTGCCGGCATTCACGGGTGGTACTGGAAGAATCGCGGTCGTGAGAAGGTGACCGTGACGCTAACGTCGGCAGGCTTCTACACCCTCGCCCACGAGTTCAGAGAGGGTGCAGACACGAAGACGAAGACCTTCAACTAAACCACAAAGGTCTATTGTTCGCTGATCACAACGGGCGCCCGCACGCCGGGTACAGGAGGACCGTACGGACTCCCGGTGTCGCGCCGCGGCGGCTCGAGCCCCTTTGCACGCGCATCGGCGACTGCCTTGTCGAAGGCGCGATCGGCGCTGAGTGCGTACTTCACCGCCCCGTTTCCCTCGTGACAGGAGTATTCATAGAGGACGTAGCCAGGCTGGCTCGTAATCGTCAGCCGCAGTGTAAAAGGTCGGGTATAGGTGACCGGGTCGTCGACCGTAATCTGGTAGTCGATCATGTCAGGATCGACCCGCGTCAGGCGCTCCGTCATCCGCATCTTGTCGCTGTGCCGGACGCCGTTGCCGTTCAGGCCGATGCTCGTGAGACTGGTGAAATTGGTCGTTTCGACGACGAGCGTATTGCCTTCCCAGTGCGCTCGCGAGTCGCCGAGGTACTGGCGCAGCCCCGATCCAACGTGCGGGCGCCCGTCGAGCGGAATGATCCGTGTATCGTGAATCATTTCATAGCTGATGACCACGGCCTGCGGCGTCTGCGCGATGCGCAAGCCATTGCCGTAGAGCACCGGCAGAACCGATCCGACAACCCCGCGCGTGATGCAGCGATCGTACAGGGTGAAGTCCTCGAAGTCATTGAACGGACCGGGACCGAACGTACCCGCGTCGCGATTCGCCCGTCGGCTGAGACCCTCGGGTGTCATGGGCGGAATTCGTCCGTCAGCCGGTTCGACGACAAGCGAGGTGTAGCCGAACGTCCGGACGCCCCATTCATTGCGCAGGACGGTCTCCTGGTTGACGGCCCGATCTCTCGCGCCCGTGTCGCCTGACGCACGCCGAATGAACTCTTCTGGCGTCAGCGAACTGCGTCCCGCAAACGAGTCGGGGCGTTGTGTCGGCACGCTGCGCATGTCGTCGCTCGTCCAGACTCCCTGGAGATCGGGGTGTCCCCACGCCGTTTTCGGCGGCGCCCAGCCCGGATTCTTCACCGCCGCGGCCATCGTCTCCGCCGGCACGCTGCGGCTCTGACCGACTGCCGTGACCGCTGACAACGCGACGATCGCGGAGACGACGCTCGCGGTGCAGAACGGACGAACAGATTCACGCAACATCTCAACCTCCACAGCTCGTCGATATCCCCTCGTCCGCGACCACCGATGAGCCGACGAAACCATTGTAGTTCGGCTAGCATAAGCGCATGAAAAAGCTCCTCGCCGCTCTCGCGCTCACCGTGTTGTTGTCGGCTCCGGCGGGCGCGGCCTCAATCGACGGAATCAAGCTGCATTGGTCAGCGTCCGGCAAGGGCAGGCAGACCGTGATGTTCGTTCACGGCTGGACATGTGATTCTTCTTCCTGGATGGAGCAGGTGCCGGCGCTCTCTCGCGACTACCGCGTGGTGACGCTCGATCTTCCCGGCCACGGCCGGAGCGGATCGCCGAAAGACGGTCACTTCTCGATGGATTTGTTTGCCCGTGCCGTCGAAGCGGTGCGTGCCGAGGTCAACGCCGAGAAGGTCGTGCTGGTCGGCCACAGCATGGGCACGCCGGTTATCCGCCAATACACGCGACTGTACCCGCAGCACGTCGTCGGGCTGGTGATTGTCGATGGGCTCGTCGCGCTGGTGCAGCGCCCGGGCGGGCCTCCGCCGCCTCAGCCGTCGGCCATGTCGGGCCCGGACGGTCCCAAGAACCGCGAGGCGATGATTCGCGGGATGTTCACGCCGGCCACCCAGCCGGCCCTGCAGCAGCAGATCCTCAAGATGATGCTGTCGGCTCCAGAAGCAACGGCGGTCGGCGCGATGCTCGCCACGTTCGACTCCACCATCTGGAAAGACGATGTGATGACGATGCCGGTGCTGGGCATCTATGCAGACAAGTCGGTGCTCGCCAATCAGGAGTATTCGAAGAAGGTCTTTCCGCACTTCGAATATGTCGAGATCCCCGGAACCGGCCATTTCGTGATGATGGAGAAGCCGGCGGAGTTCAACCGCCTGCTGACGGCGTTCCTCGAGAAGGTGCACTGAACATTTCCGTGTGCGGGGTGCGGGGTGCGACGTGCCTGATGCTGGGTGCTTGCGCGCATTACCCACTCGGTCGCTTGCGTCGCAATAATGCGGGACGGCTGCATCGCCCGCACTTCAGCCCCTGCACGTCAGCACTCCGCACGCCGCACCCCGCACCGAGGTAGTTCTTAAGAGTCCAGCGCGCGGAACCGCGCGTCGTCCGGTACGTCGATCCCGAACGTTTCCCGCAGGAGGGGCACAAGCTCGGCGCGCGTGATCTCGCGTGTCTGTACGTCCGCGCCTCGCGCAATCGAGTAGGTGAGATTCCTCAGGATGTGTCTGCGTACCGTTGACCAGCCGCTGCGCCGTCACGTTGAGGACGAACGGACTCTGCGGGTGGGTGCTCGTCAGCCAGTTGCCCGCCTCGTAGTCGACCGGAAAGACCGGTTCCGGCTGGACCGCGTAGAGATCCTCCCAGCGGCCCGCGACGGAGCGCTGCAGGACGCGAAGCGAATCCTCACGCGCGACGCGGTACTGAATGCCGGCTTGTTCCAGCGGTCTGCCGTCCATCGGGATCGGTTCGATCAGTCCGTCTCCGCCGAAACCCACGTCAGCCAGCCAGGTCACGCCCTCGCAATGAACTTTCAGGACCATGTGCGTGCGCGGGCGTGTGGCGCCGTCGGCGCCCTGCCGCACGCGGGCTTCACACGTTTCGACGTCGAAGCCGATTGATCGCAAAGCCGTTGAGAAGAGCGTGTTCTGCTCGAAGCAGTACCCGCCTCGCCGGCGCTGCACCATCTTGGCCTGCAGGGTGGCCAGATCGAGGGCAATGGAGCCGCCCATCTGAATCTCGAGATTCTCGAACGGGATGGCCTCGATGTGAGCATGGTGAAGGGCTTTCAGGATGTCCACGCTCGGGGCGGTCGCGCCAGCAAACCCGATCCGATTCAGATAGCTGCGAAGATCGAGTGCCGCCATCAAGGCCTCCAGCTATTCGACGGTGCGGTCGACCACCGAAAGCCCGCGATCGATGATCGCGAAGCCCTCCCGGAGTTCCGCCCCGGTGATCGTGAGCGGTGGATTCGTGAAGAAGTAGTGCCAGCGCAGGAACGTGTAAAGTCCTTCCTGCCGGAAGAACGCACTGAGGGCCGCCATTTCCGGGGACGTGCCGCCCATCGGCGCCAGCGGCGTTCGCGTCCTGCGGTTGCGAACAAGCTCGACGACGCCGAAGAGACCCAGCGAACGCACGGCGCCAACCGACGGGTGGCGCGCGGCGAGATCCGCCAGAAGATCCGCCATCAGCACGCCGGTCTCCCTGGCACGGTCGATCAGTCCGTCCTGCTCATAGACAGAAATCGTCGCAAGTGCCGCCGCACAGGCAAGCGGATGGCTGCTGTATGTGAGGCCGCCTGGAAACGGTCGATCCGCAAATGAGTCGGCGATCGTCTGCCGCATTCCCACGGCACCCAGCTGCACGTACGCGCTCGTGAGCCCCTTGGCCATCGTGATCAGATCAGGCACCACGCGCCAGTGGTCGATCGCAAACCATGCACCGGTCCGGCCGAACCCCGTCATGACCTCGTCGGCAATCAGGAGGATGCCGTATTTGTCGCACAGCGTGCGCACACCCTGCAGATACCCATCGGGCGGCACGAGCACGCCATTCGTGCCCGTTACAGGCTCCAAAATGAATGCTGCGATCGTGTGCGGCCCTTCGAGCTGGATGGTCTCTTCGAGATACCGGAGCGAACTGCCGACGTCTTCCCAACCTCGTTCAATGCCGTGGTACGGATCCAGAACGTGTACGAAACCGGGCAGCGGCGGCTGATTCCAGCTCCGAGGTTCGCCAGTCGCTGCCATCGCTCCGGCTGTGCCGCCGTGGTACGAACGATAGCGCGCGAGGATCTTCTGTCGTCCCGTGAACGCGCGCGCGATCTTGAACGCGTTCTCGTTGGCTTCCGCGCCCCCATTGGTGAAGAAAAAGACGTTGATGTCCCCCGGCGTGATGCGGGCCAGCGCGGCGCCCAGGCGGGCGCGCGCTTCGGTCGTCAGAGAAGGCGTGACGTACGTGACTGCGGCCGCCTGCTTGTTGATGGCGTCCACGACCCGCGGATCGCCATGGCCGATGTTCACGCACATCAACTGGCTGTTGAAGTCGATGAAGCGACGGCCGTCCGGTGTCCAGAAGTACACACCTTGCGCCCGTGCGACCGGAATGGGGTCAGCGGAGCTCTGCGCGATCCACTCAGAGATCGTGTGCTTCTTCGACAGGGCGACGATCTCAGCGTCGGTCATGGCGGGGGAAGAATAAGCAAAAATCGGACGCTTGTGTCAAAGTGTTTGCATGCAGGTGACGATATTCTCCGACTATGTATGTCCGTACTGCTATCTCGCGGAGCCGGCAATTGAGCAAATGCGGCAGGCGTACGGCGATCGGATCGACGTCACATGGAATGCGTACGAACTGCGGCCCGAACCGATGCCACTTCCCCCGGCCATGAATCCCGAGCGACGCCGGCGTTGGGAGGCGTCGATCCTGCCGATGGCGGCTGAACGCGGCCTCGTGATGAATCCTCCCTCGGTCTCGTCGCGGACCAGGCTGGCATTTCAGGCCGTCCAGGTTGCCCGCGAAGAAGGAAGGTTTGACGAGATGCACCGCGGAATCTTCGAGGCGCTGTTCTGCGACGGCCGCGATATCGGAAACGCAGATGTTTTGGATGACATCGGGGAGGCAGCCGGTCTGGCGCCTGGTCTCATCCGGACGGCGCTCCAAAGCGGGGCACATCTGGATCGGGTGCTCGGGCAGGAGCGGCTCGCGCGGGAACTCGGTGTCACTGGTGTGCCGGCGATATTCGTCGGCGACGACCTGGCGACGGCGGAGCCGGTGATCGGCGCAGGGCCGTACCGAGTGGCTGGAGGCCGCGGTCGAGCGCGCTCTCGCGGGCGCATCGCTCGATTGGAAAAGGCGCAGCCTGCAGTCGGCCATTCCGCTGAAAGAGGGCCAGTAGCGGCCATGAGGACTCGGAGCATGCGACAACTCCTGCCGGCGTTGATCCTACTGGCAGCAATCGCCGCCTGGTCGGCGGCCGGTCTGGCAGACGAGGGCCTGCCGTACGTTGTTGTTGTGTCGATTGATGGTCTCAAGCCGGAGGCGTACACGAAACCCGACGCAGCGGCGCCCGTGCCGACGCTCCGACGTCTTGCGGAGAGAGGTGCGTTCGCCTCGGGCGTCATCGGTGTGTTTCCAACTGTCACCTATCCGTCGCACACGACCCTGATCACCGGGGTGCCTCCCGCCGTTCACGGCATCTACAACAACCGGTTTCTCGATCCTGAGAACCGATCGAACGGCGCCTGGTACTGGTACGCACGCGACATCACCGCACCGACGCTTGTCGGCGCCGTCCGTGCACGCGGCCTGCGCGCGGCCGCGATCAACTGGCCGGTGACCGTTGGCATGGACGCGGACTTTGTCGTGCCCGAATTTGCGCGCTCCCAGCATCCGGAAAGCCTGGAGCTGTTGCGGGCGCTGTCGAAGCCCGCCACGATTCTGGAAGACGTGGAGGCGGCACGCGGACGCACGCTGCCCTGGCCGCTTGGTGATGCGGCTCGAGCCGAAATCGCCGGCTGGGTGATGCGCGTCCATCGGCCCCACCTGTTGCTCTTGCACCTGACGGATACAGACACCGCGCAGCACGACTCGGGGCCCGGTTCACCCGAAGCCTTCGCCGCCATCGTGGACGCCGATGCGAACGTCAAGAATCTCGTGGATGCTATCGATGCGGCAGGACTCCACGACAGGACCGACGTGCTGATCGTTTCGGATCACGGATTTGCGTCGACCGCTCAGCAGGTGCACCTGAACGCGGTCTTCAAGGAAGAAGGCTGGCTGTGTACGGACGCTCGTGGGCGGGTGAGCGATTGGGACGTGGTACTTCCAGGGATCCGGAGGCTCAGGCTTCGTCTTCGTGAAGGAGGGCTCTCCGGATACGCTTCGGCAGCGGGTTTGGCATCGGCTCGAGGACATCGCGCAGGATCCAGCGAACGGCATCGAACGCGTGTTCTCCACGGAAGATCTTCGCACGATGGGGGCGGACCCCCGCGCGACATTTGCCGTCGACATGCGCCAGGGTTTCTACACCGGCGGGGGCGTTGAACGACTGCTGACGACGACGACGGCGAAAGGCGGGCACGGCCACAGCCCGAGCCGGCCCGAAGTTCATGCGTCGCTGATCATGGCCGGCCCAAACGTTCCCCCGGCCGGTAATCTCGGGATCGTCCGCATGACGCAAATCGGTCCGACCGTGGCGTCGTGGTTTGGCGTGTCGCTTTCCCCGAAAGCTGACCAACCGATCGCGCTGGCGCCGGTGCTCCAGCACTGATCGCTAGGGCAGGTAGGGCAGGCAGGCAGGTGGGCCGGGTAGGGCTCAGGCGCGGCCCTCGCCCAGGGCCGCGATGCGCGAAATCACGTCCTCATGGAGGATGCGCATAAAGCGCCGCGTTTCCTCATCCCCGGCACGAATCTCTGCCCGGAGCCCCTCGGCGGTAGCAAGGGCCTCTTCCCGAATGCGCTCGGCGGTAGCAGGGCCTCTTCCCGAATGCGCTCGGCGGTGGCGCGGGCCTCTTCCCGGATGCGCTCGGCGGTGGAGCGAGTCTCTCCCCGCGATGCGTTGTCGCCGAGATGGATTTCCGCCCGCAGCGCAGAAAACTCCTCCCTCATCTCGGTTCGCAATAGCAGAATCTGCGCCTCGATCGAGGCTACACGCTCCGGCAATTCGATCAGCGCTTGCATCTGATGTTCTAGCATCTCGACGCGATTCTCTAGCGATTCTTCCGCCACGGCGTCTCTCCTCGCAACCGCACAGAGGCACCGACAACCTGGTGCCCGAGGACGCCTACTGCGAGAAACGTGCCGACCTGCCACGTTTACGGCGACACGCCGCTCTGAAGCCGACGACGGTAGCATCGTCGGGATGAACGACGCAACCCTGGATCTCAGTCGTGAGTTCGCTCGAGGTGTTCGTAAGGTGGGTGAGTCTGCAAGCGTCGATCTTCAACCGGCCCGCCCATGGTGAAGTGGTAGAGGACCTGATAGCGATCGCCGGTCAGGCCGAACACCTTGTGCGTCGCGTCGTCAAAGAAACAGCCGATGCCCGTTCCGCGAATGCCGCTTGCTTCCGCTTCGAGGTAGAGAACCTGTCCAATGACTCCCGTCTCCCAAAACAGGCGGCGATAGAACCAGGGCCCGAACTCGTCGAGCGAGCGCGCGATAGTCGGCGAGCATCGCGGCCGCGAAGACGCCGTCGGCGGCGATTTCCTGGTTGCAGCTCGTTTGTTGGGCACTGCGGCGAGCATCTCCTTCCTGCAGAAAGAACAGCGGCAACGACACCGGACATGCGGGCGGCGATGCTCCAGACGAAGGCTGGATCCATGGCAACCTCGAGCGCCTGCCTGCGCGCGGGATCTCGCACAAGGGCATAGAGTCCCGGGGTCAGCTCTTCGACGCGGTGGACGAACAGGAGGAGATCGACGCGCGGCCGCCACGGCAGGGTCGTGAACGGCACCTGCCGCGAGCCGGGCATGACCTTGAGCAGGATTTGATAAAAGGCCTCGCGCGCAATCCCCGTGCGCCCGTCGAGCGCCACGGCGCTCCGGCGCTGGTGGATGATCGGGCGCAGTGCGAGCGGCGACTCGCCGATTTCGAGCGACGTGTTATCGAACTCGCTCGGCGACCAGAACGCCTCGTCTGGTGGCGAGTCGTTTCACTGTGGCCGCGGCAACCTCGTCGATGACGGGCCACGCGTGGTGATCGCTGCTGAGGGAGTTGGGCGTGCCGGACCACGACGCGTGGCGCAGCTCGTCCTGAACGGCGGCCGGCATCGCGAATGTACGCTGCCTCTCCGTGGGGAAGATGTTGTCTTCAGCGGACGCTGGTGAAACCGCCAGTAGGCAGTCGGCGTGCTCGGCCTCGATCCCGGTCTGTGAGCTGATGCCGAGCAGCGCGGCCAGATCACTGTCGACCACGCTTTCGAGCAGCCTGGCTTCCCAGCCAAGTCCAGCGGCGGCCACGGCGACGCTGCCGATTGCATGGCCCGCGTCGTGCTGGCAGTAGCGAAACGCGCGTTCGCCGTATTTCCACGACTCCCGCCAAAGAATGGACGTCAGGCCGATGAGTACGGTGTTCGCTGGAAGCTGCGACGAGATCTCCCGCCACGCCTGAGTCGACATCTCTGTGCGGAGCTCGAGCGCGTGCAGCCGCGGTGCATAGTGGTACACCGCCGCGCTCGAATGAAGATCGGCGATCGGACCCGCGACGAGATAGCCTTCGGTCGGATGCAGATTACCGCTGGATGGATTGACGCGGAGCGCCCAGCGGGAATTGCCAGCCTGCTTCCAGGCCGAGAGAGCGAGTGCGTCCTGAAGCAGTTGTGAGATGGACGTGCGGTTCAACGGCGCCGGAGGAATGCGTCCGACCAGGAATGCCGGCTCGTAACGAGGTTCGGCCTCGCCCGGAACGAGCGCGAGCGGGATGATCGGCGCGCCTTCGAATCGGCGAAACGGATCGGGCTGCGTCGCCCAGTCCATGTAGCCGAGCGACGCCGCAAAGCGAAACAGATGATGCTTCGTCCGCTCGTGGTACGCGAGGGTGACGTCGAGCGCGGAGGTCACCTGCAGCCGATCGCTGAAGCCTCGCGAAAAGCTGCCCTACGCGCCGACTTCGGCTGCGCAGAACTTGTCGAAGGCCGCCTCGAGTGCGGTTGCGACCTGGTCGGCGGACTGGTTTTCAATCTGCGATCGCTCGAGTATGAACACGAGCTTGCCGTCGCGCAGCAGCCCTACAGACGGCGAGGACGGCCGGTAGCCCGTGAAATACTCTCGCGCCCGGGCCGTCGCTTCTTCGTCGAAGCCGGCAAACACGGTCGTGACGCGGTCGGGCCGCGGTTGGTGCTTCAAAGCCAGCGCAATCCCCGGTCTCGCCTTACCGGCTGCGCATCCGCACACGGAATTGACGACGATCATCAGCGTTCCCGGTGTCTTGCCGACTGCGGCGTCCACGTCGGCAGCCGTCCGCAGTTCTTCAACACCAAGACGGGTGAGCTCCAGGCGCATCGGTTCGACGAAGAATTCAGGATAGGGCATGCGCCTATTGTACTCTTGCAACGGGGCCGGCCTGACGAACTGCGCGCTCGCGCCCTTTCTGAGCCATGGACGACCAGTTTCTTGTCACGTGTCCGTATTGCGGCGAACAGGTGGAGATCTACCTCGAGCCAGACGTGAAGGGCAGCTTCGTCCAGGACTGCGAGGTCTGCTGCAACCCGTGGCGCGTGCGCGTCTCAGGTCGCGGCGACACTCGGGAGATCGACGTCACTCGCGCCGACGGATCGGAATGAGCGCGTGGGCGTGCGCGGCCCATAATGATGTATGCCATTCACCGGATTGAAGCTTCACGCGACGCTCCTGCAAGGCCTCAAGGATCTCGGGTTCTCCCGTCCGACGGCGATTCAGACCGAGGCGATACCGCCGGCGCTCGACGGCCGCGATCTGCTCGCATCGGCGATGACCGGCAGCGGCAAGACCGCTGCATTCCTGCTCCCGATTCTTCACAAGTTGATCGGCCGCCCGCGCGGGGCGACGCGCGCGCTCGTCCTCACGCCGACGCGTGAGCTCGCGGCGCAGATCCTGGGCGACCTCACCGATCTGGCCGTCCACACGCCGATCACGGCGGCGGCCGTCTCGGCGGCGTCGGGATGGGACCGCAGGAGCACGCCTTTCGCAGCGGCGTCGACGTGATCATCGGCACGCCCGGCCGACTGCTCGATCACTTCCGTGCGCCGTACGCGAAGCTCGCCGGGCTCGAGTACCTGGTGCTCGACGAAGCCGACCGGATGCTCGACATGGGCTTTCTTCCCGACATTCGCCGCATCCTGCGACACCTTCCCGACCAAGCGGCAGACGATGTTCTTCAGTGCGACGATGCCGCCGCCGATCGCCGAGCTGTCGAGGGAGATGCTGCGCAACCCGGTGTCGATCGACGTCGAGCGGCCGTCGGCTCCGGCCACCGGCATCACGCAGGCCGCATATCCGGTGTCGCAGCCGCTCAAAGCGCCGCTGCTGGTCCGGCTGTTGCGTGACGGCGATATTCGTGACGCGCTCGTGTTCACACGCACGAAGCATCGCGCGAACCGGCTCGCCCACCATCTGTCGGAACAAGGCCTCAGCGTCGACCGCATCCATGGCAACCGGTCGCAGGCGCAGCGGACAGAAGCGCTGGCCGGGTTCAAGAGCGGGAAGTACCGCGTCCTGGTCGCGACCGACATCGCCGCGCGCGGCATCGACGTCAGTCCCAACTCGGACACGTCGTGAACTTCGACGTGCCGGCGTCGCCCGACGACTACGTCCACCGCGTCGGGCGCACGGCTCGTGCCGAGGCCACGGGCACCGCCTTTCACTCTCGTCGCACCAGAAGAGGAAGGCAGTCTGCGCGACATCGAGCGGGTGATCGGCCGTCGGCTGCCGCGCGTGACGGTTCCCGGCTTTGACTATGCCGCGCGACACGCGCCTCCCCTCGAGGTGCTCGCATGCGCAGCGCATCGCGGAGATTCGACAGCGGAAGGCGCGGCGAGCGGGAGCGTGCCAAGGTCAATGCGGCGCGGCGTGCGGCCGCCGAGCGGGGGCATCAGCAGCCGCGGTCTCCGGCTCCGCAACCGGGCGCGGCCGCGCCCCGGTACGGGCGACCACCGCGGACGCGATGGCGTGGGCGGGGGCCGAAGTAAGAGACGCGGGAAGAGGGCACAAGGGGAGAGGGCAAAGGAATGTATCGCGTCGTTCGAGCTGCCGCGCTGTCCGCGTTCGTGTGTGGTCTTTCCCTCGTCTCGGCTCAGGATGCGACGCGGCCGGTGACGGACCGCGACCTTCGCGTGGGGCTGACGGATTCGTCACGCTGGTTGACCTTCTCGGGCGACTACACCGGCCAGCGGCACAGCCCTCTCCAGGAGATCACGCCACAGAACGTCTCCAAGCTGGCCCTCCAGTGGGTGTTTCAAACAGAGGTGCCTGGGTTCCCAGGGCGCGGCCTGGAGGGGACGCCGCTGATGGTGGACGAGGTCCTCTATCTCACCGGGAACGTGAATCAGGCATGGGCGCTTGACGCGCGCACCGGGCGGCCGCTCTGGAAATACCGCCGCGAGCTCCCCGAGAATTTCTCGGCCTGGGTCTGTTGTGGACCGGTCAACCGCGGATTCGCCATCCTCGGCGATCGACTCTTCATGGGAACGCTCGACGCGCACTTGCTCGCGCTCCACCGAAAAACCGGCCGGGTCATCTGGGACAGCGTCGTCGGCGATCTCAAGAAGGCCAACGCGTTGTCGGCCGCGCCGCTGGTCGTCAAGAACAAGGTGCTCATCGGGGTGGCCGGCGGGGACTTCTCGAGCCGCGGCTACATTGACGCCTACGATGCCGAGACCGGTGAGCGCTCGTGGCGCTTCTACACAATTCCCGGCCCTGGTGAGCCCGGCAGCGACACGTGGCCGAATGCCGAAGTCGCCTCGCGCGGCGGTGGCGGCGCGTGGATGATCGGCAGCTACGATCCCGAGCTGAATCTCGTGTATTACGGCACCGGCAATCCGAACCCGCCGGCGTACGGTGACGATCGCGCGGGCGATAACCTCTACACCTGCTCACTTGTTGCGCTGGATGCGGACACGGGTGCGCTCAAGTGGCACTACCAGTTCACGCCGCACGACGTGCACGACTGGGATTCGGCTCACGTTCCCGTCCAGGCCGACATTCAGATAAACGGTCGTCTGCGGAAGGTCGTGATGGTCGCCAATCGCAACGGTTTCTTCTACACGCTCGACCGAGTCACCGGTCAGCTGCTCGTCGCCAAACCGTACTTCGACCGATCGAACTGGGCCAGGGAAGTCGGGTCTGACGGGCGCCCTGTTGTGCTCGACAACATCGGAACGCCTGACAAGTGCCTGCCGGACAACCACGGCGGGACCACCTATCAGCCGCCCTCATACGATCCGGCTCTGCGGCTCTTCTTCGTCACCGCGCATGAAACCTGCGCGGTGTGGGAACCCATCAAGCCGACACAACCGATCCGGATGGGAGTCCGGGTTCCGAGCGGAGGCCGCAAGCTCGTGGAAGGGCGCGATCAATTTGCGGCGCTGCGGGCCATCGATCCGACGACTGGCGAACGCCGGTGGGAGCACCGCTACAGGTCGTACCCGTCGACGGTGTCGTTGGATCTTACAGGCGGGATTCTCTCTACGGCCGCCGGTCTGGTCTTCACCGGCGACAACGACGGCTACTTCTATGCCTTTGCGGCAACGACTGGAAAAGAGTTGTGGCGATTTCAAACCGGCGCGGCGGTCTGGGGTTCCGCGCCGATCACTTATAGGCTCGACGGACGCCAGTGGGTGCTGACCGCCGCAGGGCTGAGCTACGTGGCCTTTGCGCTCAACTGATCGGGTTCTAGACGTTCCAGGGGTTCGACAGGTTCTTAGTTCGACTTTGTCAGATCCGTAGGTGAAGCTTGTGTTTCGCCTGTTCCATCCAATGCATGTAGCGCGGTTTCTGGGCAAAGAGCAGCGCGGTAAAGATTTCCTGGACGACCGCGCGCACGGCCGGGAATGTCAGACCAGCGGCCCCGCGGCGCATGCGCTCGCGCTGGATGTAGGCGTGCGCCACGGCCGTCAGGACGACATGATGCTGCCAGCCGGGATAGGTGCGTCCCTCGAAATGATCGAGCCCCAATTCGGATTTGAGTTCCTGATACTGCTGTTCGATCGCCCAGCGCTGGTGCGCGAGGGCCACCAACGCACGCAACGACGTCTGCGGCGGCAGATGCACGAAGTAGTACTTGATGCGCTCGGCGCGTCCGGCTTCTTCCTCGCACAGCAGCCAGACTTCGGGCGCCAGGTGGCCCTGACGCCACGCATGGGCCGGTGTCACGCGGATCGCGGCAAACCGGGCGCGGCGACGAGGCTGCTTCCCGTTGCGCCACGCGATGGATCGCCACGCCGCCGCCGGCAGGCCCCGGGCCACGGCGCTGACCGCCACGGCGCGCGACCCGTCGATCAAGCGCGGACGCGTGCGGGGACGCCCGGCGCCCGTCGTGGGCGGCGGCCGGAGCTGCCGCGGGCGTCGGAGGAAGACGACCAGCGTCGACGAAATCCCCAATGCATACGGCAGCCGGAGGCGATGCAGGGCGGCGCGCAACGCGGTGACATCCCCAAATTCCGCATCGCCGACGACGGCGGTCAGGGTGAATCCGGCCGCCCGCACCTGCCGGAGCAAGGTGAGCGCGTGGCGCCATTTCTCCTGAAACCCCACCCCGGCGGGAATGCGCGCGCGCGACCGCTGGTCCGCCGTCAGCCACGGCTCGGGCAGGTACAAGATCGCGCCCAGAAACCACGCGCGCACGCCGGTCCAGAGCGCCACCGTCGTCGCCACCTGGCAATTGGCGATCTTGCCCAAGGCGCCACAGTACTGGCGCGCGACGCCGACCGAGTGCGGGCCCTGTTTGGGAAAGCTGGTTCCATCGAGGATCAGGATGCCGCGCCGTTCCGGAATGACCGCTCGCAGGCGACGCCAGACCCGGCCCGCGTCCCACGGCGCGTGGGTGATGAAGTGCTGAAAGGCTTGGTAGGCGACCGGCTCGGTCACGCGAGCCAGCATCGCCTGCATCGACTTGCGCTCGCTGTCGCTGAAGACCCCTTGCACGTACGTCCGCAGCGCCATCAGCTGCGCACGATGCCCGAAGCAGCGCTTGAACTGCTCGAGCCAGCGCACGAGGCGCTCGATGCGCGCGGTCGCCGTGTGGTCGACCACCGCGCTGCACCGTACCAGACGATGAGGAAAAGTACAATGTCCTCAATTCAGATCACACGCGAAACACGAACGAATCAGACGATCTGACAAAGTCGAATTAGAGCGCCTTTCCCAATTTTGCAACGCACCTCCTCAAATCCTCACATTTCTCAGATTCTCAAATCTCGACGTTCTCGGGTCCTCCGGTTCTCATTGCGGCAATCCGAGTCTTGGAAACCGTTCGAGCTGGGGTTTGACATTCGGCGGCACGGTCACGCGTGCGGCGTTCATCACCATCGACAGGTACGTGTAGTAGCCCTGAATACTCGCCATCTCCACGATGCCCGGCTCGCCGAACTTCGCGAGCGCCCGCGCGTAGGTCTGGTCGCTGACGCTCTGGTTCGACTGCAACTCGACGCAGAAGTCGTACACCACCTCCTCATCGTCTGCCATCTTCGACGGGCGCCGGCCTTCGCCGACCGCAGCGATGATCTCGGCGTTCAAGCCGGCCCTCGCCGCCGCCGGCGAATGCGCATTCCACTCCCAGTTGTTCGTCAAGTGGCGCGCGGCCACGAGGATCGCGAATTCAGTCAACCGCTGATCGAGCGCGCTGTCATTCAGGTAGTGCAGCCTGATCTGAAGCGCCGGGACTATCTGGCTCGGGACACGCAGCAGGACCGTCCACGGCGGCGCCGTCATCTCGACGCCTCGAATCGCCTTGTAGTCAGCGACCGCCCTTCTTTGTGCGTCCGTCATCTTCTCCGACGGGATTGGTGGCATGCGTTCCTGCGCCCGGACGCTCGATGCCGGGAGCAGGAGGGCCATCAGCAGCATCGTCATCCCGGCACGCGCGCGAATCGGTTGGTGGGCGGTCATGTCTTCTCCTCAGTCACTTTCCACTTACTTTCCACTTTCCACTTTCCACTTTTCCACTTTGTTTTCACGCCGTCTTCTGCGATTCGAGTCCCAGTTCCTCGATCGAGATCTCGCGCATCCTGAATTTCTGAACCTTCCCCGTGACCGTCATCGGAAACTCGGCCGACGAGACGGACGTAGCGCGGGATCTTGTACGTCGCGATCTGACCGCGGCAGTACTCGCGGATGTCGTCAGCGGTTGCGGTGTGCCCCTCGCGCAGCCGGATCCAGGCGCAGACCTCCTCGCCGTATTTCACGTCGGCACACCAATCACCTGCACATCGCTGATCTTCGGATGGCCGTGCAGGAATTCCTCGATCTCGCGCGGGTAGACGTTCTCACCGCCGCGGATGATCATGTCCTTCAAACGCCCGACGATGTTGACGTAGCCATCGGCGCGCATGATGGCGAGATCGCCGCTGTGCATCCAGCGGGCGGCGTCAATCGAGGCCGCCGTGGCGGCCGCGTTGTCCCAGTAGCCCAGCATCACTGCATAGCCGCGCGTGCAGAGTTCGCCGCGCTCTCCGCGCGGGACGACAGCCCCGGTCGCGGGGTCGATGATCTTGCATTCGAGGTGAGGGTGGATCGTGCCGATGGTCGAAACGCGCGTGTCGATGGGGTCGTCGACGACCGACTGAAACGAGATCGGAGACGTCTCGGTCATGCCGTAGCCGATCGTGACCTCCGACATGTGCATGCGGTCGATGACCTGGCGCATCACTTCGACCGGGCACGGGGCGCCGGCCATGACGCCGGTTCGCAGCGAGTCGAACCGATAGCGTCGAGAATGTCGGGTGGTCCAGCTGCGCGATGAACA
Source organism: uncultured Acidobacteriota bacterium (assembly GCA_963725105.1). Taxonomy (GTDB): domain Bacteria; phylum Acidobacteriota; class Vicinamibacteria; order Vicinamibacterales; family CAVVIG01; genus CAVRXZ01. The sequence continues at coordinate 115,005 of CAVRXZ010000024.1, read as the reverse complement.
TGGTCGGCACGCCGTAGAGCGACGTGCAGCGCTCCTCCTGAATGGCCCGCATCGAGGCCTCGGCATCGAACGAGTCCGCGGGGAGCACGAGCGCGCTCCCGTGGGTGAGCGCCGCCAGGTTGCCGAGCACGCAGCCGAAGCAGTGGTAAAACGGCACCGGCAGGCAGATGCGATCGCGTTCCGTGTATCGCATGCGCCGACCCAGGAAAAGCCCGTTGTTCAGGATGTTGTGGTGCGAGAGCGTGGCGCCCTTGGGAGCCCCGGTCGTGCCGGACGTGTACTGAATGTTGCAAGGGTCATCGAACTGAAGGTCCGCTTCCCGTTCCTGAAGGCGCGTCGGAGGTAGCGTGCCGCCGAGCGAGCGCAGATCCTGCCAGCTCATCCCCCCGGGTTCGCTGTCGGCGCCAAGGTAGACGATGGTTCGCAAGGCGGGCGGTGTGAGCGCCTTCAACATCGCCACGTAGTCGGTACTCCGGAAGCCGCGCGCGGTCACGAGGACGGAGACACCCGACTGATTCAGGGCGTATTCGAGCTCCCGCACCCGATAGGCGGGATTGATATTGACGAGGATGGCTCCCGCCTTGGCGGCCGCGTATTGTGTGATCAGCCATTCCGCGCAGTTGCTGCTCCAGATGCCGACCCGATCGCCGCGTTTGACCTCCAGCGCGATGAGCCCGCGGGCGACCAGCTCGGCCTCTGCGTGAAGCTCGCCGTAGGTGTAGCGTTGCTGCTGATGACAGGAGACGAGCGCCTCGCGATCGCCAAACGCGGCGGCGATGCGGTCGAGGCACGCTCCGATGGTCTCGCCAAGCAGCGGCACGTCCGAAGGGCCGCTGACGTACGAAAACGCCAGGGTGGACGTCACCATGGTCATATGCGGTTACGGACCACCGTTCGAATTTTGTCGATGTTCTGCTCCCGAATGGGGCACGTGCTGTCGGTGGCAACGCACTGTGCGAGCGTCATGCCGCAACCACAGCTACAGCGGGCTCGATTGACCTCCTCCAGCGCGCTCCGCTTGGCACTCGAGCTCAGGTCGGAGAAGTCGACGACGCCGATATCCTTGTCGGTGTAGGCGATGCCAGATACTTGCGACAGGGCGTAGCCCAGCAGTCCGAGCACGGCGACCGCGACGGTCCATTTGACGATCTTCGCGGTCCGTCGCGTGGCCGCCTTGTCAGCCCTGTTGCGTGCATTCTGGCGCGAAGCCTTGCTCATGACGTGTCCTACCTTCTTTGGCGAAGGGCATTCTAGCCGACGCTGACGTGAGGGCCGACCCGGAAATCGAGGGCGACCTGGGTAAAATGTCCGCGCCATGCGATCCGTTGCGACCCTGCCGGCCGCGGGCGCCCTTGCCACGCTCTGGTTCGCGTCGTCTTTCGCACAGGTCGGCGCGCCGCTGCGGCTCGCCGTGAACATGACGACGATTGAATCAGCGCCGTTGCTCGTCGCGGCCGGTGGAGTCCCCGAGGCTCGGGTGCAGGTGACGAGCGGCGGTATCCCCCGGCTGCTCGCCCGGGAAGTCGACGCGGCGACCAACTCATCGACCCAGGCCGTACTGCGCTCCGTCGCCGGCCCTGACCTCCGTATCGTGCTCACCGTGGCCGAATGCGAGTACCGCATCGTGGCGCGGCGCTCGGCCGGTGTCTTCCAAATCGCCGATCTGCGTGGGAAGCGCGTCGGCACACCGGCTGACACGTCGGCGCACTTCTATCTCGTGAAGATGTTGCGCAAGGCCGGACTGGCAGAGGCCGACGTCACGATTGTTCCGTTGGCACAGACGGCCATGGCGTCCGCGCTCGAGGACGGCGAAGTGGCTGCCGTATCGATTTGGGAGCCATGGGCCCAGTACGCCATCGAAGGAGTTGGTGGTGATGCGGTCGTTTTCGCCGATCGCACTCTCTATCGGGAACGGTTCAATTTGAACACGACCGTTGAGGTCCTGGCCGATGCTTCGAAACGGGCCGCGCTCGTCGACCTGGTTCGCGCAACCATCAGAGCCTCTGGACAGGTCCGTCGCGGTCCCGCCGCCGTTGCGCCTCTGCTTGCCGCGAGGATTCAGGTCAACGAACCGACAACGGCTGCCGTGTGGCGACAATTTCGCTTTCCAGCGTCGCTTCCACGCGACCTGCTGGACGTCATGATGGAGGAGGAGGACTGGATAGCCCGCGCCCAGCATCGGCCCGTCCGGTCGCGGTCTGCGCTCGCCTCGCTCATCGATCGGAGCGTGCTGGCGGACGCGTCAAAACACCCTGAAGCCAACCCTCAGGCCGATTAGCGGAATGAATACCCGCCGTTGGTTGAAGGCATTGCCCTGCGGGCCGGAATCCGTGACGCCGAATTGCATGATTCTCACACCGCCGGTCCAGTCGATGCAGATTCCGCCCTTCGCGAATCGTCGTCTGAGCGCAACGGAGACCTCGGGATAGAAGAGCGCGGCGTCCGCCGCGAGGCCGGTTTGGGCCGCCGCGAATTGCGGAACAGTCGCGTTTCGCACGGGAAACACGTGTGTGGAGCTGGCCCCATCGCCGTAGCGGCTCACGATGGTCCGATCAAGTGTCGTCCCAGGGACGCCATACAGAAGTGAGAATTGAGGCCCCAGCGACCACTGCCTGTCGCCGGAGATGTCAAACCCTTTAAAGAACCGGACAAACAGGTACGTGCCCTCATCCCACCGGTCGACGTCTTTTTGGCCGCCGAAGCCCGTAAACGCGTAGAAGAGCTCTCGCCTGACTCCAATCGCGAACCCCGACAGAACAGGGTTGCTCTTGAACTCGTTTTCGAACTCGACCTCGATGCCCTGCCACTTCAGTCCGACATCGCTGTTGTCGCCGGCGACGCTGGTCCAGTTGAAATCGACTTTTCCGTTGATGCGGCCGTCAGCGTCCGCGAATCGAGGACAGAGACAGAGCAGGCAGGCGATAAGTATTGGGCGCGTCATTGAGGAGCCCCTACGAGCGCCTTGAAGAGCGGTCGCTCGACTGGAGCCCCGGACCCCACTTGATCCAGCAACCCGAAACCGTTGTCGGTGGACGCACCGTCACCGCCCCACAGGACGTACCAGCAAATCATCTCCGGATGAATACTGTTCACGACTCGAGGATAGAACTCCTGAACCCAGGCGATCTGGTTGTCAGTGTTTGCACTCCCTGTTTCTGTCACCCAGATGCGCTTGCCCGCCAGTTGAGCTGCATACTTGTCGATGACCGTCGCATACCTGCTCAGCGCGTGATTGCTGTACACGTTGAGGGCGATCACGGCGTCCAGGTCCAGCAAGCCCAGCTTGAAGAAGTTCTCGAGTTCAGGAGGCCCGCTGCTTCCGCTTCCGAAGGGAGGTGCGTTGGTCAGGACTGCGGCCGGGTACTTGGTCTTCACGTAATGATAGAGCTCCGTGAAACGAGACATGTAGTATTCCGGCGTGATTGGAACGGGATTGACGCCGGGATCCGGATTGCTGATTTCGCTCGCGATTTGCCAGATGTCGCTCGGGTACGTCGAGTAAAGCCTGTCGAACGCGTCTTCCCAGCCTGCGGCCTCGAGGTCTGTGATGTGAACGATGGAAAGAATATTCAGGCCCATTCGTCGCGCCTCGAGGTGGTATTCCACCCCGGTGCCATTGAGCGACGTGTTGAGGCGGATCCAGCTCATCTTGCCGGCCTGCTGAAGTCTTCGCACTTCCTCCATCTGAACAGTGAAGGCGGCCCCACCCGGGCTCTGGACGACGACGCAAGGCGCCCAGGCATAGGTGTCGTGGTCGTTAGGCGAAGCAGTGATGGGTGACGTAGATGTTGGAGTTCGCTGGCATGCCGCGCACAGGGACAGAGAGACGCTCAACAAGACCGCTGTTCTGTGTGGCATGAGGCTGCGCCGAGGCCGTGTGACGTGGCGCGCCAGCCATGATGACACAGCGCAGATGGAAAGAGGTCGGGTTCCGATGACGTTTACAGCTGAGATGGCTGCATGCGTGCGAGTACGCGATCAACCATTTCACCCGATAGTCCCAGATAGCTGGTCGGGTCGACGATCTTCGCGAGTTCCGCGCGCGAGAGTCGCGATCCGATCTCCGCGTCTTCGGCCAGCAGATCGAGAAACGGCCGGCCTGTGGCAATCGTCTGTCGGCAAATGTCGTACACGAGATCGTGAGCGCGCTGTCGGCCTAGAGACGGGCCAAGCCGCATCATAACCGCTTCGGACATCAGCAGGCCGCGCGTGAGGTCGAGGTTCCGCCGCATCCGTTCCGGATCCACCTGCAGGCCGTCGAGCATCACGCGCGCATGCGCAAGCGCGGCGGAGGAGAGCCCGAAGATCTCGGGCACAGCGATCCACTCGATCTCCCAGGGGCCGGTTGACCGCTCGTGGTCCGCGACCATCGCGTCGAGCAGGGCCGCCACATGCTGGCGCACCATCGCCACGCAGGCGTGAATGTAGTTGGACGAAATCGGGTTGCGCTTCTGTGGCATGGTGCTCGACGATCCGCGGCCTTCGGCAAACGGCTCGTAGACTTCCTCGATTTCCGTCTGCATCAGCAGCTTCACGTCCATGGAGATCTTGCCGAGCGTTCCGGTCAGCAGGCCCAGAAAGCAGCCGACCTCGGCGATCCGGTCGCGCATGGTGTGCCAGGCGATGTCGGGTTGGGCCAGTCCGAGCTCGGCGCAGAGCGCCGCCTGTACGTCGAGTCCGTCGCGTCCCAGCGACGCGAGGGTGCCCGCGGCTCCGCCGAATTCGCCGACCAGTACGCGCGGCCTGAGCTCACGCAGCCGCTGCAGATGCCGCTCGAAGCCGGCGAGCAGCACCGCCATCTTGTAACCAAATGTGACGGGGACCGCCTGCTGGAGGTTGCTGCGGCCGGCCATCGGCGTATCGCGATGCCGCCGGGCAAGCTCGCCCAGCGTCCGACAGATTGCCAGGACGTCCTGCTCGACAATCTGAAGGGCGTCCCGTACTTGCAGCACGGTCGCCGTATCCGTGATGTCCTGTGTCGTCGCACCCCAGTGACACCACTCGCCGAGTCCATTGCGGCACAGGCCTGACGAGTTGCTGTACGACCGGAAGGACGGGATACCCGATGCGCTCGGTGTCAATCTTCAGCTTGGCGAAGTCGAACGTCCTCCGGCGCGACAATGCCGGATGATCTCGTCGGCCGCCTCGTTCGGGATTAGGCCGAGGCGCGCCTGGACGCGCGCGAGGGCGGCTTCGATGTCGAGGTAATACTGCACGCGCGTCTCGTCGGCGAAGATGCGGCGCATGGCCTCGGTGCCGAACAGGTCCTGAAAGATCGCGGAATCGTCTGTCGCCATGGCTGTGCCTCGGTGAAGACAATGCCACGGGCTGGCTCTGGCGTAAACATCCCATACGTTCCGAAAGTCGTCGCGGTGCTAGAATCCGGCCCAAACACGTGACAAACGATCGGCGGGAAAGGCGGGAAGGGCAGGTAGGGCAGGTAGGGCAGGCCGTCCGCGTCGCGACTCGAGTCGGTGCGGCACTGTTCCTCGCGACGCAGGTGTTCGCGCAGGCTCCCGCCAACTATCAGCCGTCGCGCCTTGCAAACGGCCATCCCGACCTGAACGGCATCTGGCAGGCGCTGAACGAAGCGCACTACGATCTCGAGGCGCACGTCGCGCGGCCGGCGATGGCCTTGAGACCGGGACCGTACGGTCCCGTTCCCGCGCCGCCGGTCCTGGCGCTTGGCGCCGTCGGCGCCGTGCCTCCCGGACTCGGCGTCGTCGAGGGCGGCGCGATTCCGTACCTGCCGGAGGCCGCGCCAAAGAGGAAAGACAACCAGGACGCACTGGCTGGAGCGCGATCCGGAAATCAAGTGCTACCTGCCCGGCGTGCCGCGTGCGACCTACATGCCGTATCCGTTTCAGATCTTGCAGAGCTCCGACGCCGATCTTCATCGCGTACGAATACGCGGGCGACTCGCAACGTCTACCTGAAGGATCCCGGCCCCGCGCCGGTCGATTCGTGGATGGGGCAGTCGGTGGGCCGCTGGGACGGCGACACGCTCGTCATCGACGTGACCGGATTCAACGATCAGACGTGGTTCGATCGCGCCGGTAACTTCCACAGCGAGGCGCTGCATGTTGTCGAGCGCTACACCCGCACGGCGGCCGATTCGATGCGCTACGAGGCCACCATCGAGGATCCGAAAGTGTTTTCGCGGCCCTGGAAGATCAGCATGCCGCTCTATCGTCGTCTCGAGCCGAACGCGCAGCTGATGGACTTCAAGTGCGTCGAGTTCGTCGAAGAGCTGTTGTACGGACGGTTGCGAAAGACGCCTCTAAGCAAGTAGCCTTCACCCGAGCGCGAGAGACTACGCTCGAGCGCGAGGACCAATGAAGCTCGGCCACGCGCGGGGGTGGGGCCCCGCGCCGTAAGAAAGGTTTTCGCCCTTGCTGAAACGACTTCTGGCACCGGCCTTTGCACTCGCCGTGATGCTGCCCGTCCTCGTCTTCGCTCAAGCGTAGGTCGGCCGTACCCCGTGCTCCGGACGGTCATCCCGATCTCACCGGGATGTACAACTTGGCGATGCTGACGCCGATTGAGCGCCCCGCCGGTCTGCCGGCCGTCTTGACGGACGCCGACGCCGTGAAGCTGGAGAGGCAGATCGCGGATCAGGAGCGCAAGGATCGCGCGCCGATCCGCGGTGAGCGGGAAGCGCCGCCTCTTGGCGGTGACGGATCGATCGGCCCGGCGGGCAACGTCGGCGGCTATAACACCTTCTGGCTCGACCGTGGCACACACTACAGCACGGTGGACGGCCAGAAGCGCTCATCGATCATTGTCGATCCGCCAAACGGACGTCTGCCGCCGATGACACCGGACGCGCGCAAGCGCATTACCGCGCAGCTTGCGTCCTTGTTGCCGGCGGCTACTTCGAAAGATCCAGGGCTCGAAGGGCCGGGCGCGTACCGACGACCCGGAACGCCGTCCACTCTACGAGCGCTGCCTGCTCGGGTTCGGTTCGACGTCTGGACCGCCTTCGCTGCCGAACTATTTCTATAACAACCTCCACCAGATCGTGCAGACGCCGGACCGCGTGATGATCCTCACCGAGATGGTGCACGACGCGCGGATCATCCGCATGAACGCCGAACATCTGCCCTCGAACATTCGAAGATGGCTGGGCGATTCGGTAGGGCGCTGGGAGGGCGACACCCTCGTGGTCGATACGACGAATTTCACCGATCACACGAGATTGCGCGGCGCTCTGGGATTCGGGTTGCTCCTGCACGAGTTTCCGCCCGCGCCCAACGACCTGCACGTCGTCGAGCGGTTTATTCGTACGGACGCGCGGTCGATCAAGTACCGATTCACTGTCGAGGATCCATCGATCTGGACCGAACCGTGGACCGGCGAGTACACGTGGCCCGCGACCGACGATCGTTTGTTCGAGTACGCGTGCCACGAGGCCAACTACGCTCTCGGCGGCATCCTGAGCGGCGCCCGGCAACGTGAGGCTGAAGCGGCAAAGGCAGGAAAGTAGCGGTGGCGCCCTCACCCGAGCGCGAGGACCACAAATACCGCGACGAGCGCGAGGGTGGGCCCCCACCTTTCACCCGAGGCCGAGAGTCTACGCTCGAGGCCGAGGAGCTGCGAAAGCGTGGCCAGGCGCGGGGGTGGGGCCCCGCGCCAGTAAGGAAAGATAGCCATGAGCGCGATGAAGCTGGCAGCGGGCTTGATAGTAGCGGTGGCGATAGCAGTTCCACTCGCCGCCCATCATGCATTCGGCGGTGAGTTCGACCCGACCAAGCCCATCGTGCTCAAAGGGCCCATCACGCGAGTCGAGTGGGTGAATCCGCACGCCTGGATTCACATGGAGGTCACCAAGCCCGACGGCACGAAAGAGGAGTGGATGGTCGAAGGTGGATCGCCGAACTCGCTGTTGCGGCGCGGCGTCACGCGCGACTCGCTGCAGGTCGGCGCCGTCATTGTCGTTGACGGCTATCAGTCGCGCGACCACACGCTGCACCGCGCGAACGGCCGAAACGTCACGTATCCGGACGGCCGCAAGCTGTTCCTGGGATCGTCGGGAACAGGGGCGCCGCTGGACGGCACCGATCCAGGCGAGCCAGCCGGCCGCGATCGTTAGCTCGAACCTTGAACCCATGAACCTGGAACCCGGAACCTGGAACCTGGAACCCGGAACCCTCCCATCCTGAGAGGTTGCGATGAGACATGTGATCGGTTGCGCCATGTTGCTGTCGGCGTTGGTAGCGACGGTGGGAGCCCAGTCTCCCAGGAAATTCCTGACTGGCCCGCTGACGATTGAGGATCAGGGGAGCTTCTTCATTGGCGGAGTCCAGAAGGTGACCGACTTCGCGTCGCCTCCTCCGGTGCCTCCGCCGCCCGGCACGCCGCCTCCGGCTCCGGTCGTACCGGGTCCGCACCAGATCACCATCGGTCAGATGTACGTCCAGTTCCAGATTCCATCGAAGAGGTACGGCGTCGCGTGGCCCGTGATCATGGTGCACGGGTCGACCCACACGGGCGCTTGCCTCGAATCCACGCCCGACGGTCGCGAAGGCTGGTATCCGTACTTCGTCCGAAAGGGCGTGCCGAGCTACGTGGTGGATCAGGCCGGTCGCGGCCGCTCCGGATTCGATGAATCGGTCATCCACGAGGGCGAGGCGAAGATCGTGGCTGGCGACGTCAAGGGCGGAACCGACATGATCCCCGCCTTCGGCCGAATCACCGACGATGGGGCGTGGAACGTCTGGTTCGGGCACGTCATTCCGGCGGGCTCGACGATCCTCACCGGGACGCTCATTCCACACGCCGATCCGGCCAATCCGAACCCGCACCCGGACGCGTTCGAACACGTCGCGCCGCGGTTCCCGATTGCCGCTGTCGATCAGAATCTGGTCGCGAGAACCGGAGCGATCGGTCCCACGCCGAAGGGGCCGAATGCGGCGTACGCGCTCGAATACTACAAGCAGCTCGTGCCGAATGCCGAAGTTACGCTGCCGGGATCGACGTGCCCCACTTGCGATCCGCAGGAGATCACTCCGGCCAATACCTGGACGCCGCAGAACCTGGCGGCGCTCGTTGAGCGGCTTGGTGGTGCCATCGTTGTGACCCACTCGCAGTCGGGAATCATGGGCCACCACATGGCGCGGATTCTGAAGGAGCATGGTCGCCTGGGCTTGCTGAAAGGACTGGTCACCTTGGAGGGATCCTGCTCGCTCCCGAACAGCGGTTTGACGGCGGCGGACTTCGACAACATTCCGTACATGGCGCTCAAGGGCGACTACACGAACATCAGCCCGGTCTGTCAGGACACGGTGAATGCCATCAACGCGCGGCGAGCCGAGAAGCAGGGAACCGCGAAAGCGGAGTACCTGAAGCTGGACGAGATGGGGATTCTCGGGGTGACGCACATGATGATGCTCGACGCGAAGAATCTCGAAATTGCCGACATCATCTACAACTGGATCGGCAAGAACGTTCCGGCGAAAGGCCGCTCAGCGTCGGCCGCAGCTCCCGTGACGCACTGAACGCGCGTAAGCTTTCGAGCGTTCGTGATGCGACTGCGTGAGCGCAACGAGTGGAAGTTCTTCAGCGTTCTGCCGAAGGCTGATCCGGTTCTCGCCACCGTCTGGTGGGTGGTGCTCGTTCTCCGCGGCGTGCTCCCGGTTGTATTCGCCGTGGCCACGGGCTGGCTGGTCGCGGCCGTCCAGCGCGGCGGTGATCTCGTCGGGCCGCTGACCCTGGTCGGCGTCGTGTTCGTGGTCCTTCAGATCGTGGCCCCTGTTCATCAGGCGGTCGGGGCCAATCTTGGCGATCGCACCGCGGCCTGGCTTTACGATCGCCTGACCGACGCGTGCGTTCGGCCGCCGGGGATGGGCCACCTCGAGGATCCAAGGCTGACTGCCGACCTGACCGTTGCGCGCGATTTCGACCTCGGCATGACCGGACCGCCCCTCTACATCTCGATGGACTTCATCGCGGGCGGTCTGGTCGAAATGATTGGCGGCATCGTCTCGGCGCTGGCGCTCGCGGCGTATCGATGGTGGGCGCCGATTCTCCTGGGCGGGGCCTGGCTGGCGACGCACTGGCTGCTGCGTGAAAGCGCGGTCTGGAAGGATCGCCACACCGACGAAGTGCGCGGCGCGCAGCGCGACGCGGACTACGCGTACAGGCTGGCCGTCGATCCGCCGGCAGGCAAAGAACTGCGCCTCTTCGGTCTGGTCGGCTGGACCATCGAACGATTTGTGGCCAGGCGCACCAGGCTGCATCAGCTGCAGTACCAGGCGACGAGACTGCGCGAGCGTCCAATTCTCTGGAGCCTGCTGCTTGTTACAGCCGCGAACGTCGTTGTCGCATGGTCGCTGGCAGACGACGTGATTGCCGGGCGGCTTCCATTGGGTCAGCTCGTGGTCTTCGCTCAATGCGCTGTCGGCGCGGCGCTCATCGCATTCGGCGGACTGAACTGGGCGCTTGACGGCGCGGCCGCTCCGGTGGCCGCCGTCCTGCGCCTCGAGCCGGCGATGCAGCCCGCAGGCGCGCTGTCGTCCGGGACTCGACCCGCAGTTGGGCTTCCCGCGTGTGAGATTCAGCTTCGCGATGTGTCTTTCGGTTACCCGGGCGGCGCACCGGTGCTCGATCACTTCAGCCTCACCATCCCCGCTGGTTCATCGCTGGCCATCGTGGGCCAGAACGGCGCTGGCAAGACGACGCTCGCCAAGCTGCTGTGCCGCCTCTACGACCCGGTGCAAGGGGCCATCGAGATTGACGGCGTGGACCTGCGCGATCTGGATCTCGTGTCGTGGCGCAAACGCCTTGCGGCGGTGTTTCAGGATTTCATCCGCTTCGAGCTGCCGGTCCGCGACAACGTCGCGCCCGCCGGCGCACCCGACGACGTGATTCGAGCCGCCCTCGACGAAGCCGGCGCTGGCCAGCTGGCGAGTCTGGACACGATTCTGGCACGCGGTTACCCGGGTGGAACAGAACTGTCCGGTGGTCAGTGGCAGCGAATCGCGCTGGCGCGCGCGCTGTGCGCCGTCTCACTCGGTGCGGGCGTAGTCCTGCTGGACGAGCCGACCGCCCAGCTCGACGTCCGTGGCGAAGCCGAGATATTCGACCGGATTCTGGCTGCGACCCGCAAGTGCACGACCGTCCTGATTTCGCATCGGTTTTCGACTGTGCGTCACGCCGACCGCATCTGCGTGCTCGAGCACGGGCGAGTCATCGAGCTCGGCTCGCACGACGAGCTGATGGCACTCGGTGGAAGGTACCGGATGATGTTCGACCTTCAGGCGCAGCGCTTCACGGCCGAGGATGAAGAAGGAGTCAGCTTTGACGTCCTCGCTTGAGTCGGACGCCCGGCCGTCGCGTCCGGTGGCTGACGAGCTGCCACCGGCGCTGTCCTCGATGTGGCGGCTGTGCAAGCTGGGGTACCAGCACGAGCCGAAGATGCTGGTGTCGGCGTTCGTGCTGTCCCTGCTGGCCGCGCTTCCCGACGCGCTGCTCGCGCTCTGGTTCGGCCTCCTGGGCAAGGGCGTATTGCAGGGAGACAGCCGAATGGTTCGGTTTGCGGCGGTGGCGCTCGGGGTGTCCGTGGCGGCTACATGGTTTCTGCGGACCGTGAGTACGCGCGTGCAACGACGATTCCGCGACAAGGTCACCATCGCGCTCGAGTCTCACGTCGCACGGCTGCTGGCATCGGTTGCGACAATTGCCCATCACGAACGTCCCGACTATCTGGATCGCCTCGCAGTCCTGCGCGACGGCATCTTTGTCCTCGATCACATGTACATGTCGCTCTTCACGACATGCGGTTGGATTCTGCGCCTTGGTGTCACCGTCGCGCTGCTGATGTCGATCAATCCAGGCCTCATTCTGCTGGCGGTGTTCGCGATTCCCACGGTGTGGACGTCAACGTGGCGGCCGGCTGTTGAGCGCGTCGCGCAGGAGAAGGGCGCGTCGGCGAACCGTCTCGCTCGGCATCTGTTCGCCACCGCGACCACGGCCACGCCCGGCAAGGAAGTCCGCGTGACCGGCATTGGCGAGCGCCTGGCGATCGAGAGGCGCCGCGCATGGGAGCGCTGGTATGCGCTGATGTCAGCCGCGCGCTGGGGCTCCGCGGCGTGGCACACGCTCGCCTGGGCGGTTTTCGGTGCGGCGTTCGTCGGTGCTGTCGTGTTCGTCGCATCCGGTCTCAAGCGTCCAGCCGGTGACGTCCTGCTGATGCTCGCCGCTGGTTCGCGGCTGTCGGGGTACATCGGCGCGACGGTCGGAGAGATCGGCTTCCTTCGCGGCATCTGGATGGATGGCGCGCGGCGGCTCGCCTGGCTCGAAGATTACGCCGCGTCGTTCGTTGCGTCGGCGGATCGGCCGGTTCCCGCACGGATTGAGCGCGGTATCCGTTTCGATCATGTCTCGTTCGCGTACCCGGGAACCGAGCGCCTGGTGCTCGACGATATCAACCTCGAGCTGCCAGCTGGCTCTGTCGTCGCTATCGTCGGCGAGAACGGGGCGGGGAAGACGACGATGGTGAAGCTCCTGGCGAAGCTCTACGAGCCAACCAACGGCCGCATCATGGTCGATGACGTCGAGTTGGCTCGGATGCACGCGGACGAGTGGCGCTCGCGGCTGACCGGCGCGTTCCAGGATTTCTTTCGCTTCGAATTCCGTGCCCGCCACACTGTCGGAGTTGGGGACGTGCCTCGGCTGGACGACGAGCCGGCTGTCGTGACGGCGGTCGCGCGCGCGGGAGCGGACGACGTCGTGGTCCGACTGAAGGCTGGACTCGAAACGCAGCTGGGTCCGACGTGGCCGCAGGGCGTCGAAGTGTCGTTTGGTCAGTGGCAGAAGCTGGCGCTCGCGCGCGGCTTCATGCGCGACGACCCACTCGTGCTGGTCCTCGACGAACCGACGGCGGCGCTCGATGCCGAAACCGAGCACGCGCTGTTCGAGCGGTTCGCAGCCGCGGCGCATCGGGAGGGCGACCGTAATGTCAGGGACGACGGGCGCCTCACGATCCTGGTGTCACACCGTTTTTCCACGGTCCGCATGGCGGATCTCATCGTCGTGCTGGACGGCTCACGCCTGGTCGAAGTCGGAACGCACGAAGAGCTCATGGCGAAGCGCGGGCAATACTCGCAGCTGTACGGGATTCAGGCGGCAGCGTACCGGTGAGGGAACATTAATGCAAAGTGCAAAATGCAGAATGCAAAGCGCACGGCGTTGGCTTTCCTAAATGCATTATGCATTTCGCCCTTCCCTTTGTCTCCCGTCTACTTCAACGGTACCCGGCGGCGCAGCTCGTCGAAGAAGTTCTGGAGAAGGACAACGGTGTGCTCCTGCTGCTACCCCGCCACGGCTCGTCACCACGACGCTCGTCGTCGCCGAGGGTCATGGCTGGTTTCTGAAACGCTACGACCGCATGCGCGCGTTGCAGTTTCTTTCGTTTCTCGAAGATCTGACGCCACTCAGCATCCTGACGGTCGGCTCGGAAGAGCAGGCGGGCGGCATCCGGATGCAGAGGAAGTTCTCCGATCAGGACTTGACGCTGACCGATGCCGTCGGCCTGCACGTCATGAGGACGCGCGGCATCAGCGTCTGCTGGTCCACAGATCGTCACCTCGGGCTTGCTGGTGCCTCGCTCGTGGTGCATTAGCGATAGGACTCCTTTCGTCAGTCGTAGAACGCGGGCGATTTTTTCAGCTTCGCATCCGCGATGATGTCGTGCTGAATCCACAGCGTCGCCTTCTTCTCTTTCAGCAGCGCTTCGACCTTCGCCTTGGACGCGTCCTCCTGCGCTGGAACACCAAGCGCAGCGAGTGGGGTGAAGTCTTTGAGTGTGCGCTCAGCGGGGTAGTGATAGAGGTCGCCGCTCAGCAGCACCGGACCAGTCTTGGCCAGTTTGACGAGCAAAGATTGGTGCCCCGGCGTGTGGCCCGGAGTCGAGATGATAACGACGGTGCCGTCGCCGAAGACGTCGTGGTCTCCGTTGAGCAGCGTTGTCTTGGCGTTCTTCAGTGCAGCAACTCGCTCGTTGACCATTTCGGTGGTCGGGCTGTTTGGCGAGCTTGGACGCTGTGCGCCAGAAAACATCAGATCACGTTCCGGTTTCTGGACCAGCCAGGTAGCACCGGCAAACGCATTGGCGTTGGCTGAGTGGTCGTAGTGATAGTGGGATAGGGCGAGATAGGTGATGTCGGACGGCTTGTAGCCGATTTCCGCCAGCTGACTCTTCAGTGTTTTCTGGACTGTTGCCCGAAAGCTGGTCGTTCCCCCCGGCTGAATCATCTCGTCGGGGATGACGCCCGCGTCCCAGAGCAGCGTGCCGCGCGGATGGACGATGAGATATACGGCGACCGACATGTCGGTCGTGGTCACGCCGCGGTCAAGCAATGGTTGCGGATTGCCGCTCTTAAGCCTTCCGCCGTCGAAGACGTACAGCTTGACGGGCTGCGCGGCCGCCTGGACGGCGGTTCCGACCAGTAACACAAGAAACAGGATCTTCTTGACCATGTCGCCACTCCATTTGCGCTGCACTCACCTACCAGGCCCACCTCTATCACTGCTCGCGGGGACCCCCGCCTCCGCTCTTCGAGCTGCGGCGAGGCTCGCCGTAGCCATGCGAAGGCCGCCACCCCCGCTCGCGCTCACTCGGCGCATTCGCGCCTCGCTCGGGCCGCGGGCGCTCCCTACCCGCCCTGAACGTGGTTGAATTCTATGCCCTTGGCGGTAGGATCGGCCCACGCACCACAAGAACCACAAAGGGCACAAAGACCCCGAAAGTGACAAAGAGCACAAGAATGAGGTCGCGCACGATTGGTCTCGCTGTCGGCCTCGTCAGCCTGGTGACCGTCGCAACGGCGCCACATCGCGTGACAGCCCTCGCCCAGGCGCCCACGAAAGTGGCGCCCATGCATTTCCATCACGTGCACCTCAACTCGGTGAATCCTCGGGCGGCGGCCGAGTACTATCAGAAACCGTTCGCGCTGACCGCGGTCAAGACGACGTTCAACAGCCACGAGGCGGTTAAGACCGGCAATATCTACCTGCTGTTTACAAAGGTGAGTGCGCCGCCGCCGACCGAGTTGACGGGGCCTCAATCGTCCATCTGGCACTTCGGCTGGAATACACCGGACTCGCAGAAGTACAACGAGCGATTCCGAGCGATGGGTCTCGAAATCGCCCAGATGTGGGATGCCGCTGACGGCAAGCTCGTGGACATGTCGAGCGACGCGCTGCCGGGACTGCCAACGCAGGAACAGATTCTCGAATTGCGCGCCAAGGGCGTGACGCCGACGCGACAGGGCGGCTTCGGCTATCTCCGCGGTCCGGACGGCGTGCTCGTGGAAAACGCGCAGAGCGGCCAGGTAGAACGTTTCAATCACGTTCACATGTACCACGAGCACCCGCTGTGCGCCGTGCAGTGGTATGTGACGCATCTGGGTGCGACTATGCCGCCCGCTCCCGGCGGTGCGCCACCGTCGCCGTCAGATTGCAAACAACCTTACGCGCCACCCACATGGCCATCGTTCTTCAAGTTCCCCGGCTTCGTCCGCGAACCCTCGGGTGGCGTGCTGTTCGACGACATCTCGATTCTGATCCGCCCGTGGCCGGGCGGCGGACTGGCCAGTCCCCGCGGCCGCATCGTCGATCACTGGGCGCTCAGCGTGGCCGACCTCAGCGCCTCGGTTGCTCGATTGTCGAGCGAAGGCGTGAACGTTCTCGAACCGATCCACGCGTGGGGAAACTGCGCGCGGCCATGATCGAGGGACCGGATCGTGTGGCGATAGAGCTCGTCGAATTGAACTAAGACTGGTGCGCCGGTCTGACTCAAGGGGGCCGATCATGCGCAAGGAAATTCTGCCGATTCTCATGCTGACGTACACGATGTGTCCCGCCGTCGGGCTCGCTCAGGTGCCACGCGAGGGTGTGGTCATGTCCGACGAAGACATCAAAGCTGTATTGAAGTATGCCGCCGATACCAAGCGAACGATTCCGGACAACACCGTCAGAGTGATCGACATGGGCGCCTATCAGCTTGGCGTGGCCGTGATCCATCGCGGGGCGCTGCCGGCGGCGAACGCCGGCAGAGGCATCCAGGCCCAGGCTGGCCGGGGCGAAGCGGGCCGTGGGCAAGCGGCACCGCAGCCGGTCTGTGGTGAGGAGCGACCCGGAGCAAACGGCCCGAACGGGATCTTCCACGACAGCACGGCCGAAACCTACGTCGTCATTTCGGGCGTCGGCACGCTGATCTCGGGCGGCACCATTGTCAACGGCCGGCGATCCGCACCGGACAGCGAGGTGACGACCATCCTGAACGGTCCGTCGTGCAGCGGGACGATGGTGGGATACACCAGCCGTGACGTCAAGGCGGGTGACATCATCGTCATCCCGGAGGGCGTGCCGCATGGATTTTCGGCGATTCCCGACCACATCACGTACTTGAGCGTCCGGCCGGACCTGAAGAGCGTGCTTCGGCACGGGTACGTCAATCCGGCTCTCAAGAAGTAGCGAGGCGGAGAACTATTTTCGGCTCCACAGCGTCGTAAATCCGCGATATGCCACTCCGCTTTTTTCGCTCATGGCTGTTCCTGCTGATCTTCACCGTCAACATCTCCGCGCAGACCGCCGCACCTGAGACGCCAGCCGGTCGCGTGCTTGCCGCCTGGCTTGCGGCACTGAACTCCGCTGATCTGACCACAATGCGGGATTTCGACGGGAGCTATCGTCTGCAGTCACCGCTGGCCCAGGTGGGCCCGGCGCTGCGAAGGCAGACCGGCGGGTTCACGCTGGTGCAGATCGAGAAGAACGAGCCATTGTCGGTGGTGGCGCTCATTCGTGAGAAGGACGGAGATGGTGTGGCGCGGGTCGAGTTTTCCGTCACCGCCGATCAGCCACCTACGATCCTCCGCCACACGCTGGAGCGCGTACCACCTCCGCGTGATCTCGCCGTTGCGCGTCTGACCGAGGAACAGGCACTGACCGCGCTTGTTTCACAGGCTCAGCAACTCACAGACGCCGATCGATTTTCAGGGGCGGTACTGGTGGCGCGAAGAGACAAGTTGCTGCTCGAAAAGGGCTGGGGGAGGGCTGATCGAACGACCGGTCGTCTCGTCACACCCGATTCGAAGTTCAGCATCGGATCGATGAACAAGATGTTCACCGCCGTGGCCGTGCTTCAGCTCGTCGAGGCGAAGAAGATTGTGCTGGACGATCCCATCGGCAAGTACCTCACGGACTATCCGAACAGAGACGCCGCGACGAAGGTCACCGTTCGCCATCTGCTGACGCACACTGGCCACACCGGCGACTTCTTCGGCCCGGAGTTCGTAGCGAATCGACTCTCGCTCAAGGAGCCCGCCGACTACGTCAAGCTGTTCGGCTCCCAGGCGCTGACGGGAGAGCCGGGGTCCGGATTCGAGTACTCCAATTTCGGGTTCATCCTGCTCGGTGCGATCATCGAGAAAGCAACCGGCCAGTCGTACTACGATTACGTTCGGACGAACATCTTTCAGCCGGCTGGCATGAAGGCAACCGATTCTCTTCCCGAAACCGACAACGTGCCCGATCGGGCGTCGGGATACCGGCGGGACGGCTCGGCCTGGGTCTCGAATGTCGACACGCTTCCGTATCGAGGGACATCGGCTGGCGGCGGTTACTCGACGGTTGGCGATCTCCTCCGATTCGTTCAGGCGCTCGAATCGGGACGTCTGCTGTCGAAGACGATGTTCGGCGAGGCGACCAACCCGCAGGGCGGCCGATACGGCTATGGCTTCGGGGCCGACGGTGAAGGCGCCTTGCGAAGTTATGGGCACAACGGTGGGGCGCCCGGCATGAACGGCGATCTTCGCGTGTTTCCGCAGCTCGGCTACGTGGTCGTCGCTCTGAGCAATCTGGATCCGCCGGCAGCTTCACGCCTCGTTGACTACTTCGTCGCGCGCATGCCAGCCACCCCGTGAGCCATCACCCATCAGCCATTTCCGTTGTCCGACCTGACCCGCCTCGCCGCCCTTCTCATCTTTCTAGCCTCGTACGTCGTCTTTGCGATCGGGAAGTTTCCAGGCACGAAGATTGATCGCCCGGCGATGGCGATTATCGGCGCCGTGTTGATGGTCGCCTTTGGCGCGGTGCCCGCCGGCAAAGCCGTTCAGTTCATCGATCTGTCGACGATTGTCCTGCTGTTTTCGATGATGCTGCTCGTCGCGTACCTGCGCGTGGCCGGATTCTTCGAATGGATCACTGAGGTCGTTGTCACGAGGCTCGAGCCGCACCACTTGCTGCCGACGGTCATTTTCCTCAGCGGCTGTCTCTCTGCGTTCTTCGTCAACGACATCGTCTGCCTCGTGATGGTCCCGTTTGCGATTGCAGCAGCTCGCAGGATGGCGGTGGCGCCGCTGCCCTACCTGCTGGCTGTGGCGACGGCGTCGAACATCGGGAGCGTCGCCACGATCACCGGCAATCCGCAGAACATGCTCATCGGCTCGTTCTCGGGTATCGGTTACAGAGATTTCATGTGGCACCTCGGGCCGGTGGCCTTCGTCGGACTGCTGCTCGACTGGCTGGTGATCTGGATGCTGTTCGCGCGCACGAGGTCGGGCGACATTGTTGCTGACATGCGGCCGGCAGCGGTGCGCCTCCAACGCGAACGGCTGGTCAAACCTGTCATCGTTATCGTCGGTGTCCTTGCTGCCTTTCTCGCTGGTGTTGCGCCGGCGCTCGCGGCCGCGGTCGGAGCCGCAATCATGCTGATGACGCGGACGCGCGAGCCAAGGCTTGTCTACGACGAGGTGGACTGGGGGCTGCTCGTCTTCTTCGTAGGACTGTTTCTCATCGTCGGTGGCGCGGAGAACGCCGGGTTCGTTGATCGACTCCTGGAGGTGGGACGATTTGTCAACCTGCAGCACCTCGGCATTTTCACCACGCTGACGGCCGTGCTCTCCAATCTCGTGAGCAACGTGCCCGCCGTCATGCTGCTGAAGTCCGTCGTGCCGCGGTTTGCGAATCCGCACACCGGCTGGCTGACGCTGGCGATGGCCAGCACGCTGGCTGGCAACCTCACGGTCACAGGCTCCGTGGCCAACATCATCGTGATCGAGCGTGCGCGAGCCGAAGCGCCCGTCACGTTCTTGCAGTACCTGCGCGTCGGCGTCCCGATCACCATTCTGACGCTCGTCTTCGGCTGGTTGTGGGTCTGGTGGGTCGGCTAGGGGCGACCATGGCAGAATACGGACGGAGCGGAGGTTCGATGACCAGGTTGATTGGCGTGTGTGCGGCCACGGCGTTCGCTGCGTCGCTCGGCGGTTCAATCGTGAGTGCGGGCGCTCAGGAGAAGCCCGTTGCGAAGAGCGCGTGGACGCCGCCACGGACGCCGTGGGGGCATCCCGATCTTCAGGGCGTGTATTCGAACAACGAAGAGACCGGCATCCCCTTCGAACGTCCCGCGCAGTTCGAGGGGCGCCGGATTTCGGACTTCAGCCCTGCCGAGCTCGAGCAGATCGTCCGCAAGCGTAACGAGCAGTTCAAGGACAGCGTGGCGGGGACGGAATGGGCCGGCGGTCTGCGTCCGCCGACACATCTGATCTTCGACTCGTTCGACAGAAAGAACAGCAGGCCGTGGCTCGTTGTGGACCCGCCGGACGGAAAGATTCCATCGCTGACGGCTGAGGGACAGCAGCGCGTGCAGGAGCAGTTCCAGCGGGGAGGCAGCAATTTCAATCCCCGTGGGCCGTTCAACGGACCCGAAGATCTCGGCTTGTATGACCGCTGTATCACGCGTGGTATCCCGTTCTCGATGATGCCGGCCGGCTACGGAGCGAACTATGAAATCGTGCAGGGGCCAAATTACATCGCGATTGTCTACGAGATGGTGCACGAGACGCGCGTCATCCCCCTGGAAACGAGACCGCATGTAGGCGACAAGCTCCGTGAGTATCTGGGCGATGCGCGCGGTCGCTGGGAGGGCAACACGCTGGTTGTCGAGACGACAAATTTCACGGACAAGACCGGTTTCCGCGGTTCCAGCCAGAACCTGCGTCTTGTCGAACGTTTCACCCCTACCGCTTCGAACGTCGTCGAGTGGACCGTGACGTTTGAGGATCCGACCACCTGGACGCGGCCGTGGACGTTTGCGATGAGCCTGTCGAAGCTCGATCAGAGCCAGCAGGTCTACGAGTACGCGTGCCATGAGGGGAACTACGGGATGCGCAACATCCTCAGCGGCGCGCGGGCCGAAGAGGGCAGGTAGGGCGGGAAGGGCAGGTAGGGAGCGCCTGCGGCCCGAGCGAGGCGCGAACGCGCCGAGTGAGAGCGAGCGGGGGTGGGGTCCCCGCGAGCCGTAAAGAATGTCGGGCGGGAAGGCAGGTGGGGCGGGTGGGCCTGGTGGGAAGCGCCGGCGGCCATGCCAGCGGGCGCAAGCGGAACGCGCAGCGCACGCGAGGCATCAGCGAGTGGGGGTGGGGCCCCACGAGAATGTGAGTTATGGCACAGCAATTCGAGTCGGTGTCGCCGTGCTCCTTGCCGTCGCGGCGCTCGACATGGGTCGCGCGCAGACGCAGCCCAATCCGCTCTCTCCGTTGCGATTCCCTCAGGCCCCTGCGGTCTCCCCGCTTGGCGCGCACAACGATCTGCCCAACCCGTATCAGCCTGGTGTCAGCTGGGGCCAGCTACCGAGCGGCAGGAAATGGGGCTCCACCGCTGGGATCTGGATTGCGCCGGACGGTCATGTCTGGGCGCTCGATCGATGTGGTGCGTCGGGTGCCGGGGGTGCGACCTGCTTCGGCTCGCCGCTCGATCCGATTCTTGAATTCGACCAGTCCGGCAAACTGCTAAAGAGTTTCGGCGCCGGCCTGCTGGTTAGCCCGCACAAGATCACCGTCGATCGCGACGGCAACATCTGGGTGACCGACAACGGTATGAAGGAAGGCAAGGGTCAGCAGGTCTTCAAGTTCAATCGAGACGGCAAGGTCCTGATGACGCTCGGCACAGGCCGGCGTCGCAGGTCCGGCGAACGATACGTTCGATCAACCCACCGAGGTGGCGATCGCGCCAAACGGTGACATCTTCGTGGCTGACGGTCACGGCCGCGCGACCACCGCGAACGCACGCATCGTCAAGTTCGACAAGAACGGCAAGTTCATCAAGGCCTGGGGCAAGAAGGGGACCGGTGTCGGCGAGTTCGATTGCCCCCATACGCTCGCGTTCGACTCGCGCGGGCGGCTTTTCGTGGGCGACCGTCAGAACAATCGCATCCAGATCTTCGATCAGGACGGTAACTTCATCGCCGAGTGGAAGCAGTTCGGCCGGCCGAGCGGCATCTTCATCGACAAGGACGATGTGCTGTACGTAGCCGATTCAGAGTCGCGAGACGGCGAGGAGCGGCTACGGACTGAACGCGGGATGCCGGCGAGGCATCCGAGTCGGGAGCGCGAAAGACGGTTCGGTGAAGTACTTCGTTCCCGATACAAACCCCTATCCGCCTACGACCGGATTCGACGTTCCCGGAAGGCATCACCGTCGACGCGCAGGGCAACATGTACGGCGCCGAATTCACGATGGACGTGAAGAAGTTCGCGAAAAATCCCTGAGTGCGGCCGGCTTCTGGACATATATTGTGACTAGTCGTAAAATATGTCCATGAAGCAGATCGCCGCGGCGAAGTTCAAAGAACAGTGCCTGTCGCTGCTCGACGAAGTGGAGCCCGACGGCATCGTGATCACCAAGCACGGCAAGCCGGTGGCGAAGCTCATTCCGTTCACGGCCGACTCGGCCAGCCTCATCGGCTCGTTGTCGGGCAAGCTCACCATCAAGGGCGACATTCTGTCCACCGGCGTGAAGTGGAATGCTGAACGTTGACACCCACGTCCTTCTCTATGCCGTAAGCGGGACCATCCGCTCAGGCGAGCGGCGCCTGCTCGGTGCCGACCGGTGGAGCATTTCCGCCATCGTGCTGTGGGAGGTTGCCAAGCTGGCGCAACTGGGCCGCATCGCCGTCGACCTGGACGATGCGGATGTGGTGCGGGTGCTGGCGCGGGTGCACGTCTGGCCGGTGACACTTGAGATTGCCCGGATGAGCACGCGTCTCGACGTTCACGGGGATCCCGCCGATGAACTTATCGCCGCGACGAGCGTCGTTCACAATGTTCCTCTCGTCACAAGGGACCGGTCGCTCTTGAAATCGAGGCTGGTTCCGCTCGCGCGCTAATCGGCGTGCTCACGGCTGTGCCGCTTGAATCAGCTCCAGCATCAGGTTGTTCGGGTCCTTGACGATCGATATCTTGATGCCGTTGAGCACGTCGACCGGTTCGCCGCCCGTCGTCACCACCGGCACACCGGCGGCTTTCAGCTTCTTCGTGAGCGCGACCACGTCCCGGACGCGCAGCTGCAGAATGGCGGTGCCCGGATCCTGCACGCGGCCCTGAAGCGGTTTGCGCTCGATGTCCTTGAACTCGATGAGCGTCATTCGCACCGACGTTCCCGGAATCGGTGCGCTGCTCTGTCTGAAGCTGGCGCCCGGTGCGCCAGCGGTCTCCGCCATCTGTTTGTTCGGATTGAACGACGCGCCGAGCTGCATGGTGAAGCCGAGCAGATCGTTGTAAAACTTCACGCTCTGCTCGCTGTTCGCCACAGTCGGCTCGAAGTTGGCGCCGAGAATGGGGCCGGCTGGGTCGCCAGGCTGGTTCGCCCCTGTGACACCGGCGAGCTCGACGACGAAGCCGTCGGGATCCTGCAGAAAGACGACGTGAAGCATGCCGTTGGGCGTTTCGATAGTGACCGGCTTGCCCGCGGCCGTGATGACTTTGGCGCCGGGGACCTTCATGGCTCGGGCGAAGAGCGCATCGACGTCGCGCACGCGAAGCGCCAGGTTGGCTGCGCCCGGATCGTAGAAGCGCGGCCGCTGCGGGCGACGTTCGATGTCCTTGTATTCGATCAGCTCGACCCCGAGCGTCGAACCAGGAACTTTCAGTGCCGCGAAGCGGGACTGGCCCCCGGGGGTGTTGCCCAGCCTTTCGATGGCGGGGTTCGGTCCGAAAGGCTGCGACATGGTGACTTCGAGACCGAGGGCATCGCGATAGAACGCCAGCGCCTGGTCCATGTCGGCGACGATGTGGGAGAAGTTGCCGACGCCGACGACCGCGCCGGCGGGCGCCGTCTGCGGCGCCTGGGCGGCGAGCGTAAGCGAGGTGGCCACCGTCGTAGCAAATGTCAGGGACAATACGGATCTGAGCATGGAATCCTCCAGCGGGCAGGAGATGGTAACTCAGGAGTCGCAGCGATGTACCTGCTTGACGCATCGAATCATGCCAATTGGAAACGAAAATAAGCGATCCTGAAGCAATGTTCAGCGAATCTTCACTTGCCACGGGCCTTGTCGATGACAGAATGAGGCGCCGAGGGAGCGCTGACGCGCAGCATGATGTATCCGTTTCTCGCGTGGCTGGAAGCGACACCTCTCAGTACCTGGATTCGGGAATCACCCTCGGTGTTCGCCTTCCCGATCATTCTGTCGTTCCACACGATCGGGATGGGCCTGGTTGCGGGAGTAAGTGCGGTCCTCGATCTACGCGTGCTCGGGTGGGCGCCCGGCGTTCCGATTTCCGGAATGCGTCGGTTCCTGCCGGTCCTCTGGTTCGGTTTCTGGCTGAACGCGGCCTCCGGTGTGCTCCTGCTGATTGCGTATCCAACCAAAGCCGTCACGAATCCGGTTTTCTACGTCAAGCTGGCGTTCATCGCGCTCGCGCTGTGGATCCTGAAGGCGATGACGCCGCGCCTGGCCTTCGACGCGATTCAAGAGGATCAGCTGGGCCGACTAAGAAAGCTGGCCGTGGCGTCGCTTGCGTGCTGGGTGATCGTGATTACCGCCGGCCGCCTGCTCGCATACACGTACAAGCATCTGATGGCTTTGGAGACCTGAAGACGATGTCCTGATGTTCACGTAGCCTTCTTGCGGCTGGCATTCTGCATTTTGCATTCTGCATTTCGCATTTCTTATGTGGCCATACCAAGTCGCCCTTGTCCGGTTGCTCCTGAGCGTTCCCCCTGTGCAGCGAGTGATGCATTCGGCATGGGGATGGCCGGCGATGGAAAGCGTCCACTTCGTCGGCTTGTCTCTGCTCATCGGCGCCATCGCGGTCTTCGATCTGCGCATGTTGGGGATGGCGAGGTCGATACCGATCTCGGCGCTCCATCGTCTGATTCCCTGGGGCATTGGCGGCTACGCCATCAATGTGACCAGCGGTGCGATGTTCCTGATGACCGAGCCCGATCAGTACATCTACAACCCGGCCTTTCATTTCAAGATTCTGTTCATGGCGCTGGCCGGCCTGAATGTCGCCGCGTTCTATCTCACGACCACGTGGCGGCGGATGCGGGCGTTGCAGCCCGGCGAGCGCGCGCCACGACGGGCGAGGCTGATTGCGCTCGCATCGCTGTGCCTGTGGATCGGCGTGATCGTGTGCGGCCGGCTGTTGACGTTCTATCGCCCGGTTGGCTGCGGATCGAAGGCGCCCGGGTTCCTTGCCGACTGTATTCCGAGGGGCTCTCAGCGCCGCTTCTGAGATCGGGCCAGGCGCACCCGCTGGCCCCGCGGACCGCTGATGGCATCGTCCAGCAGTTCGAAGACGACACGGTCGCCTTCCTGCAGGTCCCAGTAGCTCCCGATCACGTCAGCTTTGTGAAAGAAGACGTCGCCGCGGGCCGCGCTGATGATGCCGCTGCTCTGGCTGCGGACGAGGAGTTTGATACGGCCCTGCGCCGGCTTGCCGGCATAGACCGGTTTGGCTGGAATGGGACGGGGACGTCGGGGCATCAGGTGTTCATGGCTCGGTCTTGTCCTGCGCGCGTGCTGCGCTCAGGATGAACGCCAGCCCGTAGTTGCCCTCGTGGCAGGCGTACTCGTAAATCGGTCCGTCCCACTTGCGCATGAGAATCTCGCCGGACCATGGTCTGACCCATGTCGTGGGATCCTCAACCGTGAATCGATAGAGGATGGAGTCGGCATCCACCCGCGTAAAGCGCTCGATCACGTGGAGGTCGCGGCTCGCCCGGATGTCCTGCCGCGCGGTCGCCGGAGGTCCCCTGAAGTTGGTCCGGTCGGTGAAATTCGCGGTGTCGACCACCAGCGTATTGCCTTCCCAATAGCCGCGTCCATCGCCGCCCTGTTGACGAATACTCGGGCCGATGTGCGGGTGGGCATCGATCGGAATCACGCGAATCCCGTGCATGAGCTCGTGCCTGATCACGACGGTGTTGTCGCTCTGGAGAATCTGCAGGTTGTTGTAATAGCTCGAGCCGAGCATCGGCGGGCCTTCGTTGCCCCACGAGATGCACCGCTCACCCAGGCTCCGGTACTCGGCGGCGTCAGCCGTCCCGCGGCTGCGTGCCGCCGTGGCTCGGGCTGTCGCTCGTGTCTGTCCCTCCCGGGTCAAGGGGGGAATCCTGCCGTCGGCGGGTTCGAAGATCAAAGAGCTGCGCCGTTGCGAAACGCCCTTCCCGTAGTGCTCGCTCTGCCAGATGACGTTGTCGTAGTGGATGTCGTCCTTGGCCTGACTGTTCTCGCGTAGCTGCTGCTGTTTCTCGTAGGCGGCGGCCTCCGCCTCGGTGAGGAACTCTTTTCCGGCAAGCTCGGCGGGTCGCTCCAAGGGCGTATAGGTAGCGTTCGTCCAGTAACCCTGGAGGTCCGGCTGACCATCGGGTGTGCGCCCGACCGTCCACGACGTTGGTTTGGCCTGACCGGAGACGAGAACCGGCGAAGCCGACACCACGGCCGCAAGGACAACGAACGCGACGGACACTCGGTGCATCGGCATGGCCGCTCGGCGTTACTTCAGTTCGTCGAAGACGACCTGAACGTTGCTCTTGAGACGTACCGGCTGAGGGGCGGCGTAGCCCGCGTACTTCTCCGGGATCTTCCAGCTGTTGGCGATGTCGTCGACCGACTTGCCGGCTTTCTTGGCCGCCCGAACCGCCTCCAGAAAGTCGTGGTTGAACTCCGAGTACTCCTTCAGGTCGTTCGGCGTCATCGTGGTGCTGTGGCCCGTGATGATGGTGTCGACGCTCTTCGAGGCGGTCTTGTAGGCCTTCATCAGCGTGTCGCCGATGGCCACGCCGCTCCCCCCGTTGTTGGCGTCGAGCAGCGGGATGTTCTTGCCGGAAAAGATGTCGCCCGCGTGCATCACCCGGAGGGCCGGGAAGACCACCCAGGCATCGCCGTTCGTATGGCCGCGCCCGAAGTAGTACAGGTCGATGGCGTCCGCGCCCTTGCCGATCGTCGTCTTGTCCTTGAACGTCTTGGTCGGCATGCCGTGCCCGCTGTGCTCCTTGAAGATGTTGGTCGGCGGACCCTGGGCAGGAATGCCGGTGGGCTGCTTCATGCTTTCCATGTTGATCTTGGTGTTTTCCTGGGTAATGACCTCCACGTTAGCGGGGAACTCCACGTTGCCGCTGACGTGATCTCCATGGGTGTGCGTATTGATGATGGTCGTGATCGGCTTGTCCGACAGGCCCTTGATCTTGTCGAGAATGGGCTGCCCCCATCCCGGAAGCTTGGTGTCGACAACAACGAGGCCCGCCGTCCCGACGAACACGGCGGTATTGCCTCCGCCGCCCTTCAGCATGAAGAGGTTATCCCTCAGCTTCTCGACTTCGACCACCTTCGGCGCAGCTGCCTGGCCGGCCGGCTGCTGACGGGCAGCCAGGGTGAAGGAAAACGCACCCGCCGCGAGCAGGGTGGCGAGAACCATGACTCTCCGCATCGGAAGCCTCCTCGGCAAAGTCTGGACTGGACGCGCGTCTATCGGCCACCGATTATAGCGTCAAGAAGGATTCAGGACGATCCGATAACCCCAATAACACCAAGGGTCGATTGCCACGCAAGGAGTTGTCATGCTCAAACGCGATCTTGTCCCGGTTGCGGTGCTCGGCGGTCTGGTGGCGCTTGTCGCCGTGCCGGCCCCCCTCGCCGCGCAGGACGAAGCAGCGCTCAAGGCCTTCTTCGAAGGCAAGCGGGTTGTCGTTCGCATCGACATGCCCGGCACGTCCGACGGCGTCAATATCTGGCCGGATGCGCGGCGGGCCCTCGATACCGGGAACTATCGGGACGACCTCAAGAAATACGGTACCGCCATTGCCGCCGGCGATTCAGCGACGGTGACATTCGTCAAGGTCAAGAGCGACCTGATCGAGTTCCAGCTGGGCGGCGGCGGCTTCGGCACGTTCGGCGACGACACCAGCACGTCGGTCTCGATTCCCCTGATTGAGAAGAGCGAACGGGAGAAGGAGCTCGAGAAGGAAATCGACAAGGAACAGGACAAACGCCGCCGGAAGGATCTGCAGCGGGAGCTGGACGACCTGCGCAGCCGCCGCGAACGTCAGAACCGCCGCATCGAGGCCGAACGCGTAGCGGCTGAGGAGCAGAAAAGGGAGCGCATCGCGAACGAACGGATCCGCGGTGGGTCGCGCTTCAACATCCGCTACGACAGCGGCCCGAGGGGCATGCGGCCCGAGGACGTGATGGCTGCGCTTGCCAGCTATGTGGATTTCGGGTCGTTGGATCCCCGCGTCCATCGAGCGGATCCGGCTGGCTTCATCAGCGAGACTCTACCGCGCAAGGGCATGCTGCGCGCCGAGGCCGAACGCGCGTTTGGAGCGGCAATCAGCTCATCAGACCATCGGGAAGGGTCGCTTCGAGTCGTGACGGACGTCTACGTCGCGAATGGACAACGGATCAAGGCCGAGTTCGTTGAAGATGTCCTGGTGCGCTACACCGTGACAGCGGAGTAGTCGGTGAGTCGCGTTTCATCGCGAAGGACGAAGACGACGAAGAACACCAAAGGACTCTTCGTGGATCTTCGTGTCTTCGTGAATACACTATAGGACGGCTTGGAGGAAGCTCGAACCGACGTTCGAACAATCGAAGGCATGCAGTCCGAACCGGGTGGCCAGTTCGACGCAGACTTCAATCCCCCGACAGCTGTTTCCCCGGGAATCGAGCGGCGGGGAATAGGTGGCAATGCCAAGCTGACGGTTGACGACCGCCACCACCCCTCCAGCGACGCCGCTCTTGGCCGGCACGCCCACGCGGTAGGCCCATTCCCCTGAGTAGTCGTACATGCCGCAGGTGAACATGATGGCGAGCATGTGCTTGACCGACCCGAGGTCGAATACCGGGGCACCGGTCACTGGATTGCGACCCATGTTCGCGAGCGTAGCGCCCATGATGGCCAGATCGCGGCTGGTGACCAGAATGGAGCACTGCCTGAAGTAGACGTCGAGGGCACGTTCAGCCTGTTCATGAACGAGGCCGAAATTGAGCAGGAGATGGGCGATCGCGCGGTTGCGATGGCCGGTCCGGCGCTCCGATTCGTAGACCTCTTCGTCGATCGACAGCGGGCGCCCGGCTGCGGCGCTGAGCTGACCCAGTACTCGGTTGAACGCGTCATCGCCGTAACGGCTGTGAAGCAGCGCGGACACGGTGATCGCGCCTGCGTTGATCATGGGGTTGTGGGGGCGGTTCGTGCCGTTCTGCAGTTCGATCGAATTGAACGCATCCCCGCTCGGTTCGACGCCAACATGGCGCGACACCGAGGCCTCTCCGAATTCCTCGAGCGCCATACCGTACGTGAACGGCTTGGAAATCGACTGAATGGTGAACGCTCGATCACAGTCCCCGGTTTCGAACACCTGCCCCGTCGTCGCCACCAGCGAGATGCCGAAGTCGTCCGGGTTGGCCTTGCTCAGCTCCGGGATATAAGTCGCCACCGTCCCTTCGTTCAGTGAACGGTAGCGCTCGTGCAGGGCTTCAACAACGATCTGCAGCTCGTGCTGGGGCATGGGCGACCTCCTGGACCGTTTATCGCCGCCCCGCCCATGCGGGTTCGGCGCGGAGACGTGCAGGCCGCGGTGGGCTCAGCAATGGTTGTGCCGGGGAAGTCGCGCGCGTTGCCCCGGGCAACGCTCTGCTGTGCCTCCAACAAGAGGACGCAAATGTCGGGAGTCTGAAGTTTTCCGACAATCGTGTCGATCCTGAGGACGCCGCCACCGCTCGACATGAGACAGACCGCGTATACTCAGAACACGCGGCACGGTGGCACCTCGGCACCAAGCACCTGACACCCGCACAGAGAAGGGCAGGCCCCCCCATGTCCATTCGACCAGTCAAGCGCGTCACACAGTCCCGCCCGACCCTGGAAGGGGCCGGCGTTCACTTGCGGCGGGCGTTCGGCTTCGGCGAGACGAACGAGTTCGACCCGTTTCTCTTGTTTGATGATTTCCGAAACGACAATCCGGACGAGTACCTCCAAGGATTCCCCTGGCATCCTCACCGGGGGATCGAAACCATCACCTACGTCCTGGCGGGAGCCGTCGAGCACGGTGACAGTCTTGGCAATCGCGGCACCCTCTCGGACGGTGACGTGCAATGGATGACGGCGGGAAGAGGCATTCTCCACCAGGAGATGCCCAAAGGCGACGCGCAGGGGCGGATGCACGGGTTTCAGCTCTGGGCCAACCTTCCGGCCTCGTTGAAAATGACCGCGCCGCGCTACCAGGACATCGCAGGCAAGGACGTTCCCGAAGTTGTGGACGATGATGGAACACGCGTTCGCGTGGTGTGCGGAGATTTCTGGGGTGCGAAGGGGCCAGTCGAGGGCGTTGCCGCCGATCCGAGGTATCTCGACATCTCGGTCCCGCCCGGCCGCCGAAAGACCTTGCCAGTTGAAACGACGCGGCACGCGTTCGCGTATGTCTTTGCCGGCTCGGGGACCTTCCGGAATGCCTCGCAGCCCCGCACGGTGGCCACGGAGGCGGTAGGGGAGCCGGTCACCGACGTCACCGCGGCCGCGGCGGCTCAGGACGAAATACGCAACCGCTCGCTCGTGTTGTTCGATCGCGGCGACGAGGTCGTCGTGCAGGCGGGGGACATGGGCATCCGGTTCCTCCTCGTCTCGGGCAAGCCGCTCGAAGAGCCGGTGGCCTGGTACGGGCCGATCGTGATGAACACACGTGAAGAGCTGCAGCAGGCCTATAGCGAGCTGCAGCAGGGGACTTTCATCAAGAATCGCTGATGCTTATACTTCTGGCCATGAACAAGCACACCGTCGCTCGTCTGTCCCTCATGATCCTCCTCGGCGCGGGCCTCTGGACGGCTCACGTGTACGGACAGTTCGGAGCGCAGGCGTCCAAGCTCGACGTCGTCAAGATCAAGGACGACCTGTATGTGATTCACAACGACTTCGTACCGGGCAACTCCACGGCCATGATTACGAACGAAGGCGTGGTGCTCGTCGACGACAAGTTCGAGGTCGACTATGCCAACATCGTGGCCGAGGTGAAGAAGCTGACGGACAAGCCGATCAGGTACGTGGTCAACACCCACCACCACGGTGACCACAGCGGCGGCAACGCGAAGGCCCAGCAGATGAATGCCATTGTCGTGGCGTCCGAAGAGGCGTACGACAACATGGTCGACGCGAACCAGCCGGGCCGCCCGACCGTCGCGTTCCAGCATCACGCGCACATCTATCTGGGCGGAAAGAACGTCGAGCTGTACCATTTCGGCCGCGCGCACACCAACGGCGACGTGGTTGCCTATTTCCCGGCGCAGCGGACGCTGGCTGCAGGCGACATGTTCACCTTTGGTGATGCGACCCCCCAGCTGATTGACTATTCGGGCGGCGGGAGTGCCAAGGAGTGGACGTCCACGCTGGACTCGGTGCTCGATTTGGACTTCGACACGGTTGTTCCGGGTCACGGCGTAGTCACCACCAAGGCCGAGATGCGGAAGTTTCGCGAGAGCACCCTCAGGCTCCGCAATCGCATTCACGAAATGATCGTCCAGAAGAAGACCCGGGACGAGATCGCCAAGATGCTGCAAACCGAATTCCACTGGGCTCAGTTGCACTTGGATCGGGGTCTGGATGGTGCGCTCGCGGAACTACAGTAGGCGCCCGGTCGCGCGCGGTCGTTACCTGACGCTGGCAATCGCCGTACTACTGGTGCAGGCGGCGGCAGGCGGTCAGGTTGTCACGCCGGACGTCACACCAGACGACATCCGCATCGGCCGTTTTCAGAGTTACGTCGATGCGCTTCGCGAGCAGGCGGGCATTCCCGGCATCGCCGCCGCGATCGTCGGCAACAGCGACATCCTGTGGCAATACGCGTCGGGTCACCAGGATCTGGGCCGGTCCATATCCGCACGGCCCGATACGCCGTTCCACCTGGACGGATTGACGCAGGTTTTCACGGCGTCAATGGCGCTGCGGTGCGTCGAAGAAGGCACGCTGCGACTGGACGATCGGGTCGGCGGCTGGGTGTCGGACGCGCCCGAACCCGATGCGACGATTGCCCAGCTGCTGTCGCATACATCGGGGTCGCCCGGCAACCTGACATTTGCCTACCGCCCCGATCGGCTTGCGCCCCTTCGGCCCATCATCCGGCTCTGCGCAGTGGGGTCGTATCGCAAGACGGTCGGCCGGGTCTTCGAGCAGCTGGCGATGATCGACTCGGTGCCGGGCCCCGACGTCAACCAGCTCGTGCCGCCCGCCGAAGGAATTCCGACGGCCGAGGCGGCTGCTCGTTATGCAGCCGTGCTGGCTCGTCTCGCGACGCCGTACTTCCTGGACGCGGACGGGCGCCCGACGCTGTCTCAATACGCCGCCACGACACTGACGCCATCGACCGGAATCATTTCGACCGCCCGCGACCTGGCGGAGTTCATGCTGGCGCTCAGACAGGGCGTCCTGCTGCGTCCCGAGACCCTCGGAATGGCCTGGCGACCGCCCCTCGCGGCGGACGGTCAGCCGCTGCCCCACGGTTTTGGCTGGTTCGTGCAGAGCTATAACGGGGAGACGGTGGTCTGGCAGTTTGGGCTCGGTGAGAACAGCTCTTCGTCGCTGCTGGTCACTGTGCCCTCGCGGGGAGTGACGTTGATTCTTGTGGCGAACAGTGATGGTTTGGCGAAGCTGTTCCCACTGGCTGCCGGCGATGTGCTGGTGTCGCCTTTCGCCCGGTTGTTTCTCGGGCTGTTCGTGCGGTAGCGGTCCGTGGTACAACGTTTCGCGCGAGCTGGACTCGCGATGCTTGCGCTGATTGGGCTTTCACCCGGATCCGCAGGAGCGGAGTGGCAGTTCAAGCCGTTCGCTGCGGTTACGTTCGCGGGCAAGACCACGCTCGACGACCTCGAGGGTGCCGCGGGAAGCGCCCACAGCACGTTCGGCGTGAACGGCATGCTTCTCGGTGAGCTGCTCGGCGTCGAAGGGGATTTCGGGTACGTTCGCGGGTTTTTCACCGGCGATGGACAGTTGATCTCAGGAAGCTCGGTCAAGACGCTGACGGGGAATATCGTGATCGCCGCTCCACGGAGCAAGACGCGGTACACGCTTCGCCCGTACTTCGTGGGCGGTGCCGGGATGGTCCATGCCGGCGCGGAGCTGTATCAGAACCAAGAGGTCGTTCGGTCCACGTTGCCCGCGATGGATCTCGGTGGCGGAGTGACCGGGTTTTTCAACCGGCGCATCGGCCTCAACTGGGACGCCCGGTACTTTCGCAGCATCGGGACCGGGAAGATCCAGGGTCAGAGCCTGGGCCCGGAAGCTATTTCGTTCTGGCGCGCGAGCATGGGTCTCGCGATTCGGTACCGAGCAGGGAGCGTTCATGAATCGTCGCTTGGCCGGCATGTTTGGTGTGATCGTGCTCGTCGCGGCCGGTGCCCTGGTGCGCGGTGAAGAGAGCCTGCGGATCGTGCCGATCACGAGCGGCGACGAAGTCCTCGTGTCCTTCGAGCTGGCCGACGCATTCACCGACGAAGTCCGGGGCGCCATCGCCAGCGGCCTCAAGACGACGTTTACCTACGATGTGGAACTGCGGATGATCGTGCCGGCCTGGGTCGACCAGACGGTGGCGAGTTCGGTCGTGACGACCACCGATCAGTACGACAACCTCACCAGACGCCACAGCCTTTCGCGCACAATCGACGGCCGCGTGGAAGAGGCCTCGGTGACCGAAGACGAAGCGGTCGTGCGGAAATGGCTGACGACCCTGACGCGCACGCCGTTGACCCGGACCTCCCGGCTGGACGCCACGCGCGACTACTATGTGCGCATCAGGGCGCGCATGCGGCCGCGGGGAACTTCGCTGCTCGGATGGGTCGGGGGCGTGACCGGCACGGCCAGATTCACGTTCATTCCGTAACAGACCAACGACTAACGACCAACGACCAACGACCAACGACTACCTGCCCCGTTTCACCGCCTCCTGCGCAAGCGCCTGCAGATCGGCCCGCCACCACGTTTCAGTTGCTGCCTTCTGCGCCTGGTTGACTCCGAAAACCACCACGTCCGTCGGTTCGATTGGTGAACCGTCGAGCACCATCGTCGAGTACTTGCTGCTCTTGGTTTCGAGCGTCCTTCTCGAGGGAGCGACCTGCCTGGCTTTCAGCCGTCCTTCCGCGTTGAAGATGAACGCGATCACCGTGAACTGTTCAAGCTCGTCGGATGAAACGTTGGTGGCTTCATAGACGAGGACGGGCGGTGTGTCGGATGCCGCCAGCACGTGCGCATGATCGAGCCGGATGGGGGAGTCGGGGGCCTGGACGACCGTCGGCGTCATGTCGGCCGCCGCCGGGGCGAGCAGCAGCATCATTGCAAGTCCGGGAAACGTCATCGAGCATCCTCCGCTTCGCTGGCGACTATCGGGCGGCCAGCTCCAACGGGCCAGCGTAGCATGGCCCGTGCAGCCGCGAGCAGCGGCACGCAGAGGCATCTGTTGGTTGGGGTGTTGCGGTCGACGGCAGCTGGCGCCGATACCTGATCTGAATCACCCCCGGAGACCTCACCTCATGTCGATGAACACTGCACGTGCGGGATGGCTGGCGGCGACCGCGCTGGCTGGATTGGCCGGTGTCGCTTCAGCCGCTCAGAATCATCAGAATCTTCCGACGATTCGCGTCGAGGCGGCGACACCCGTGATGAGCCGGACATCGACCAAGGGCGACGTCGTCGAAACCGTGCCTCCGGGCACCATCCTCGAGGAGATTGGCGACGAGGGCGATTGGCGCTGGGTGCTGCTGCCTCCCGACGGCCGGGGCACGAGACACTCCGGATGGATTCTGGTTCCCCAGGCGCCGCCCCCACTGCCTCCCGCTGCTGCCCCTTCAGAAGCCGATTCGAAGGCTTCCAAGAAGCGGTTGACGAAGGAGGAGCAGGCACAGAAACAGAACGAGGAGCGCGTGGCCAAGGCGAAGCGCGAGCTCGAGAAGGCGCGCGAGCAGTACGAGAAGGCAGTGGCCGGCGCGAACGACGGCCCCAAGTAGCGTCTATAGGTCAGGCTTCGAAAAGTCGATGTTGACGTGTGACGGCTTCACCGTCACGGTCGTCATCACCCGACGCTCGCCGAGCGTCGAGCTCTTGAGAACGAACTCCCTGGTGCCGACATCGATCGGCGCATCAATGATCGGGGTCTCACCAATCTTCACGCCGTCGACCCACACCTCGGCAGATGAGGTGGCCGTCACCGTGACAGGCGTCTTGGGAATGGCGATCGTGAGCGCTGTGACTTCGCCAGGCTTCACTTCGACGATCCGCGATTCGATGTAGCCGACGGCGCTGTTGGCAAGCTGCAGATCGTGCCGCCCCGGCGACAGCATCACCTGATTCTGTTCGTCAAGCCTGAGCCGCCGGCCGCGTTCGGAAACCTCCACCTCGATTGGCGCAAAAAGCGCCAACCAGCCTGAATAGATCGACTCGTTGATGACGGCCGTTTCGTTGGGCTTGATTTTGACCACACGCCTGACGAAGCCGGACGGATGCTGAAGGGTGACGACATGCTGGCCGGCAGCGAGATCATCGAGGGTGATGGGCGTGAAGCCGCGCTTCGTGCCATCAACCATCACAGCGGCGCCTTCCGGATCAGAAGTAACCCGAAGGTGGCCTGCGGCGGCCCGCTTCCAATCCACCCGCATATCCGCGCGCCCCCCGGCGACGACATCGATCGCGGCCGTTTTGGTTGCGCCGGCGTAGCGGAACTCGACGTCGTATCGGCCCGGGGCCAGCGTCGCGACGAACGGGGTGATGCCGATTTTCTTGCCGTCGATGAACACCTCGGAGCCGCTGGGTACCGACTGAAGGTCGGCGACGCCGCGCCCGGTCTCGGTGGTGAGCCATGCTTTTGCTCGAGGAATCCCGACGGTCAGCGCGACTACCAGACCAAGCGCGACCGCAGGGCCGCCATACCAGATCGGCCGGGTGCCGGGCACTTCGATTCCGCCAGCCCGCCTCGCCGCCTGCCACACGATCGTCACCGTCCGGCCGATCATCCGCGCGCAGGACCGAGCCGCGCTGACGAGCGCCGGCCAGATCCTCGTGCCGCCAAAGGCGGCACTCTTGCCGAGCGCGCCGACCATCCCGCGGATGAGCGCGCCAAAGACTCGGATAAATGCTGCTAGCACAGCAGCTGACGCTGCGGCTATTGAGGCCGCGGCGGACGGAATGGCCTGGCGCATTCGCCGAGCGCGAAGGCTACGGGCTTTGGCCTTGTGCCCACGCCGCAACGAGAGCCGAACCTCCTTCGCGAATGATCGGGGTTCGAGCGGCTGCGCCGATTCGTCCGCAACCTGCGGCTTGAACCAGTAGAACCACCGGGACTCGATCGCCTGGTCGCCCGCGCGCTCTTCGCAGGCGAGCAAAGGCATAGCAAGCGTTTGAACCGGATCCTTCCCGGCGAGCAGTCGCAGCCGGTTGCCGAGCGTGCGTTCTTCGGAGGGTGCGAGCGTAAGGGGGAAGATGACGAGGTCGGGAATGGACTGCTCGATCAGGTCCAGTGCCTCGCCGGTTGACGAGGCGACGAGGACCTCGCGACCCGCAAGCTCGCCCATCAGACGCTCGAGCGCCTGCTCGTGCTGATGGTTCGAGTCGATGACGAGGACGAGCGCCACTCAGTGCTCCTGTGCGGCGGGGCACACCCATCCCACCTGAGGACCCGCTGCGCAAAAAGCCAGCCACCGGCTCGTCGAGGCGTCAAGTCGTTGTGAATGGATGGATTTGCAGGAATCTACACGGTCCAGACGTTGCACCGTGTCAGGCCCCTTCTGCTCCGCAATAGAACACCAGGTCAGCAATTTCGGAAGCTGCAATTCGCCGCGGTATACTCCCGCCCCGTGCGATTGGCCGAGCGAATGTCGCGGATCGGAACTGAATCTGCCTTCGAAGTCCTGGCGAAAGCCCGCGCTCTCGAGAGGGAAGGGAAGAACATCATCCACCTGGAAATCGGGGAGCCGGATTTTCCCACTCCGCGTCACATTGTCGAGGCTGGCAGGCAGGCCCTGGACGAGGGGTGGACGAAGTACGGCCCGACGCCAGGGTTGCCGGATTTGCGCGAGGCTATCGCACGCGATGTCTCGCGGACGCGCGGCATTTCCGTCGATGCCGACTCGGTGTGTGTCGTGCCGGGCGGCAAGCCGATCATGTTCTTCACCATGATGGCGCTCCTAGAGCCGGGCGACGAGGTGATCTATCCCGATCCGAGCTTTCCTATTTATGAATCGGTGATTAGCTTTCTCGGAGCGACGCCCGTTCCCGTGCCGCTTCTCGAGAGCCGAGGCTTCTCGTTCGACCTGGACGTCCTCCACGACCGCCTCTCCGACCGGACGAGGATGGTCATCCTGAACTCGCCGGCAAATCCGACAGGCGGCGTGATCTCGCGAGAGGATCTCGGGCAGATTGCAGACCTGGTGCGCGAGCGCGACCTCATGGTGTTGAGTGATGAGATTTACTCTCGTATCTGGTACGACGCCGAGCCGACATCGATCACCGGGCTTGATGGGATGGTCGAAAAAACGATCATCCTGGATGGATTCTCAAAGACTTACTCGATGACCGGATGGCGCCTCGGGTACGGCGTCATGCCGCACTGGTTGGCGCAGGCCGTAAACCTGTTGACCGTGAACTCAAACTCGTGCACCGCGAGCTTTACGCAGCGTGCCGGTCTTGCTGCCATCAAGGGGCCCCAGGATTGTGTGACGACGATGGTCGCGGAGTTCAAGCGGCGGCGCGATGCCATTGTCAGCGGGCTGAACGGCATCGACGGGTTTCAGTGCTCGACGCCGCACGGTGCGTTCTACGCGTTTCCCAACGTCACTGGAACGGGCCTGTCGTGCAAGGCGCTGGCAGACTTGCTGCTGAATGAAGCCGGCGTGGCTTGTCTGAGCGGCACGGCGTTTGGCGCGCAAGGCAACGGCTTTCTGCGATTCAGCTACGCCAACTCGATGGCGAATATTCTCGAGGCGATCGAGCGCATTCGCGGCCTATCTGCACGCTGGATCCACTGAAGGGTGCTCCCGGCGACCTTCCAAAACTGTCACTCGGATTTCAGCTCTGTCGCCAGCCCGGCTGTGATCCCGCTGCAGGCGTGAGCCCGGGTCGCCCGGATCATCTTGACAGGTCATTGTTTGCTCGTGTCGCAGAGTGCGAGGCACGTGGCTTGATGCTCGCACTCTACGCGCGCATGGACGATTCTCACCTCACGGACGACTCCGGGGACCTGGCGAAGTCCGCCGAGGGACCGACCATAGACCCTGGATCGGCCCTGTCTTCCTCATGGAAGGGCTGGCACATCCTGGGCGCCGCTGCCATCGCATTTGGCATCGTCAGCATCGGGATTCCGTTCAGCAGACCAGTGCTTCCGTCAGCGGTCCCTGCCGATCCAACGCCACCACCTGCAGCTTCTGTGCAAACCCCGGTGGACCTCGATGATCCCTCGAGTGCGCCCGGATGGTTCCGGACGCGTGAGTCCGGGTGGGCCAGCGACGGATCGAAGACGGTGACCTTCGCGCTCGAAGCGGATGATGAGGTCAGAGTCTGGATGAAGCGAGTGCGTCCGACGCTGGCCGTGCGCTGCCTCGCTCGCGACATTGAAGCGTACGTGGTGACGGATTCCGCTTCGAGCATCGAATCGTCATCCGACCGGCATACGGTTCGGATTGCGTTCGATGGCAGCGGCTTCACCACCGAACAATGGCTTGATTCGGGCGATCATCGTGAGCTTTTCGCCGCCGACGGTCAGGCATTTGCGCGCAGGCTGGCTAAAGCGGGCGGGATGCGCTTCGGGTTCACGCCGTTCAACGCGTCGCCTGTCATCGTCCACTTCGATGTGCGGGGATTCGCCGGTCCCCTCGAGGAGATTACGCAGACCTGCCGGCAGCCGGTGAAGCACGCGACGGCGAAAGTCTTGCGTCACTAATCCGCGTCGGCTCCGCTCAGGGCCGTCGTGCGCGAGAGCCGTCGTGCGCGAGAGCCTTCGTGTAAGATAGGCCCATTCGTCAGTCAGCTCATCAATCCCTGTCACATCCATCGCCTCAGGAGGATCTTCTGAAGGTTCGAGGGCCGGTGTGGCTGGTCCTGCTCGGCCTGCTCGTGTGCGCCGTTCCGGCCGCGGCTCAGACCAATCTGATCGGTGAATGGGCTGGCCGCTACCACGAAGATCAAATCGATCGCGTACCAGGGCCCGCCTGGGGCGACTACCTGGGCCTGCCCATCAACGAGTCCGCGCGGATGTACGCCGACAGCTGGGACATCTCGCGAGGCTCGCTGCTCGAGCACCAGTGCCAGCCCTATTCCGTTCCGCATATTTACAGAGGACCGCTGCAGTTCAGGGTCTGGGAAGAGAAAAATCGGGACACGCAGGAGCTCGTGGCGATCCGAGAGTTCCTCGGCACCTACATGCAGTCGCGGACCATCTGGATGGACGGTCGCCCTCATCCTCCTGACTACGCGCCTCACACGTTCATGGGATTCTCGACGGGCGAATGGCACGGCGACGTGCTCGTCGTGTTCACGACGCACATCAAAGCGGAATACCTCCGGCGCACCGGGATACCGAGCAGCGACGAGACGACAATGATGGAGTACTACATGCGTCACGGCACGCTGCTGACGCACGTCACCATTGCCACCGATCCTGTTTACCTGACCGAGCCGCTCATCATGAGCCAGGAGTTCGTGTTCATGGATCGGCCGAATCAGAACTGGTTGTACAACTGCGATTACGTGATGGAAGTGGCGAGGCCCAAGAACGACGTACCGCACTTTCTGCCCGGCACCAACCCCTTCCTGAGCGAGACCTCGATGAAGTACGCGATTCCGCTTGAGGCCACGCGTGGTGGTGCGGAGACGATGTATCCCGAGTACCGGGCGAAGCTGAAGACCATGAAGCCGGCGGGCAAATGAGCCCCACGATTTCCGGTCTGCACGTCCGGTTGCGTTCAACTGTTCCGGTGCTGGCTTCACTAATTGTGATCGCAGCGTCCGGCAGCCCGCTGTTGGCCCAGGCCTCGAGCGACATCCAGACGTTTCACGTTCAGGGCAACGTCCACATGCTGATTGGTGCTGGCGCCAATATCGCCGTGCAGGTGGGCGACGAAGGCGTTCTTGTAGTCGATACAGGGCTTGCAGAGCTGAGCGACCGCGTGATCGCCGCAATCGGGCGGCTGTCGCCTGGGCCCATCCGCTGGATTGTGAATACCAACGGCGACCCCGATCACACCGGCGGCAACGACGCGATCTCCCATGCCGGACGGACGGTGAACGGCAATGCCGCGGCGATCCATGCGCACGAAAACGTCCTGACGCGAATGGACAAAAGCGGCGTGCCGGAAAGCAGCTGGCCGCTCAATACGTACATACGAGGCAAGCAGGGACTTTTCTTTCAACGGCGAGGCGATCTTCCTCAATCACCTTCCGGCCGCACATACCGATGGCGACACGGTCGTCTATTTCCGGCACTCGGACGTCATCGTAGCCGGCGATGTCTTCCTGACGACAACGTATCCTGTGATCGACCTGAAGAACGGCGGCGGCGTGCAGGGCTGCATCGATGCGTTGAACCGCCTGCTTGATCTGGCGGTGCCTCAGCGCCTCCAGGAAGGCGGGACGTACGTCATCCCGGGCCACGGGCGCGTCTCCGATGAAGCCGACGTGCTCGAGTACCGCGACATGCTGGTGATCGTCCGCGATCGGATCCAGGACCTCCTCAAGAAGGGCATGACCCTCGACCAGGTGAAAGCCGCCCGGCCGACGCTCGACTACGATCCCCGATATGGCGCGGCCAGCGGGCCGTGGACAACCACGATGTTCATCGAAGCCGTGTATGGGGATCTCAGTCGGAAGAAGTAAGCGAGAGACCAATGACGAGGCCGATTCTGGTTGGAGCGGCGCTGACGATTGTCGGCATCACGTCGATGATGGCCGCGCAGCGGCAGGATGGTGCGCCCGCAGCCCCCGCCGGAGCGAAAGCCGTGGCGCCCGTGGACGTCACGGGGTACTGGGTGTCGGTCGTGACGGAAGACTGGCGCTGGCGGATGGTGACGCCAAAGAAGGGCGACTACACGAGTGTGCCGCTGAACGCGGAAGGCCGCCGCATCGCAGACACATGGGACCTGCCGAAGGACGAGGGGAGCGGGAACCAGTGCCGGGCGTTCGGCGTGGCCGGGTTGATGCGGCAGCCTGGACGATTGCACATCACCTGGGCTGACGAGACAACGCTGAAAGTGGAATTCGACGCCGGGACGCAGACGCGGCTGCTCCAGTTCGACAAGAACCGACCCGCGCCCGCTGGGCCGAAAAC
The DNA here is from genome assembly GCA_963725105.1 of uncultured Acidobacteriota bacterium. GTDB lineage: Bacteria > Acidobacteriota > Vicinamibacteria > Vicinamibacterales > CAVVIG01 > CAVRXZ01. The sequence goes on along the minus strand of CAVRXZ010000024.1, from coordinate 74,433 downwards.
GTGGCAGGGATTCTCAGCGGCCGAGTGGGAAGGACCGGTCACGAACCGCGGGGCCGGCGCCGGGGAACAGGACGTGCGACGCGTCGCCAGAACCGGCGACGGTCGGGAGGACGTGCGCCTCCTGACCCGCGAAGAGCTGGCGAGGCGCGGAACCGGAACCGGCTTTGGCGATGTGCCGGGTGGCGGCGGTTCAGGGTTGCGCGGTGGTCCGCAGCCGCATCGGGGTCCCGTGGACAGCGCGGTGATCAAGGTCACGACTCGCCAGTTCCGCGAAGGATATCTGCGGACGAACGGCGTGCCGTACAGCGAGAACGCATCCATCACGGAATATTTTCAGTGGCTGCCGCCGCATCCGAACGGGGATCGGTGGCTGGTCGTGACGATGGCGGTGGACGATCCCAAGTATCTGCAGCAGCCGTTCTACACGAGCACGAACTTCAAGCGCGAGGCGGATGGCGCGAAATGGCAACCCACGCCCTGCCGAACCGAGCCGCCTGCACTCAAATAGTCGTTGGTCGTTGGTCGTTAGTCGTTAGTCGTTAGTCCGTTAGTCGTTGGTCGGGTCAACCTGCCTGAATGGGTGATTCGCCCCCTCGCTTACCGGATCTAACCTTCTGGTCGTGGGGGCTTCTTCACAGCACGACGCCGGGCTCGACCCTCAAGACGACGAGTTGCTGGACGCGTACTCGCGTGCCGTGATTCACGCTGTTGACCTCGTGGGACCCGCGGTCGTGAAGATCGACGTTCCACGGGGCGGCGGTTCGGGCGTCATCTTCGCCCCGGACGGATTTCTTCTCACGAACAGCCATGTGATCCACGGTGCCGATCGCGCGACCGTGACCTTGCCGGATGGCCGATCGGCCGGTGCGGAGATCATCGGTGCCGACGCGGGCACCGATCTCGCCGTCCTGCGCGTCGCAGGGACGTCGCTGCCGTGGGCGAGCCTCGGCGATTCGCGCCAGGTCCGCGTCGGACAGGTTGCCGTCGCCATCGGCAACCCGTACGGTTTCCAGCATTCTGTGACGGCCGGCGTGGTGAGCGCCCTCGGACGATCGCTGCGGTCGCGATCGGGCCGCGTGATCGACGACGTCATACAGACCGACGCTGCGTTGAACCCCGGCAACTCCGGCGGGCCGCTCGTCACAACGCGAGGCGAAGTCGTCGGCATCAACACCGCGATGATCTGGGACGCGCAGGGCCTGTGCTTTGCCATTGCCAGCAACACCACGCGCTTCGTCGCGTCACGACTGATCCGGGACGGCCGCATCCGACGGAGTCATATCGGTGTTATGGGGCAAAACGTCCCGATACCACGCGGGCTCGCCCGGTCGCATCAGCTTGCGGTGTCGTCAGCGGTGTTCGTCGCCTCGGTCGAACACGGAAGTCCAGCGAAAGCGGCCGGCCTCCGCGACGGGGACGTGATTCTCGCGCTGGGCGAGGATCCCGTGGCGGGTGTCGACGACCTGCATCGACTGCTCACCGAAGACCGCATCGGTCGACCATTGAGGTTGACGATCCTGCGGTCAGCGGAGCGGCGCACGCTCACCGTCGTGCCGATCGAATCACAAAGAGACTAGACCTCGTCGGACCGCCCGGCGAACAGCATCGGTGCGGTTCGACGCGCCAAGCTTCCCCGAGATGGACGCCACGTGGAATTTGACCGTCTGATCGCTGATGCCCAGCGCGGACGCGATGCCCTTGTTCGACAGCCCTTCGGCAAGGAGTTCGAGGACTTGAACCTCGCGCGACGTCAGCGGTTCCGACAACTGGTCGTCCTCGTCCGCGGGGAAGACAAGCGTCGTTCCGCTGTCCACGCCATTTGCCGCTACGACGAACGCATCGGCGTGCTGGCCGGACGCGCGGGCGTCCGCCAGGGTAAGGAATTCGGCAACGACTTCGATCGCGCCGTTGAGCCCGGCTCGCAGACGAGCACGGTCGCGCGCCGGCCCCACCAGAATCGCCCGCATCTTCTGCCGATCCAACCCTCAGCGTTCAAGCTTACTGCGCCGGACGTGTGCCGATCGTGACTCGCTGCTCAATCAGGCTGCCGCCTCGCAGCGCCTGGAGTGCAGCAGTGTGCCCGGCCGGTGTTCCCACGAGGATGTCCATCAGATCCTCCGGCGATGAGATCGGCGCCCCGTCGATGGTGAGCAACAGATCTCCGACGAGAACACCCGCCAGGGCGGCGGGCCCCCCGCTCATCACGGACACGACAAGCAGCGCCCCGTCACTGCGGCCGGCTTCGCGCTGGCTTTCCGCCAGCGCAACCGCCTGGCCGGTTATTCCAAGATAGCCCCGGTGCGGCCGTCCGTGTTCGAGCACGGCGGCGGCGGTCTTCCAGGCGATGGGCGCCGGAATCACGACGCCGAGCCCGCGGATGGCTGCGGCGGTCGCCACGCCAAGCAGCGCCCCGGTCGTGTCGACGAACGCACCCCCCGCAAACCCGCCATGCATCGGCGCCGTCGTTCTGATGACCTGATCGATGGCTCGGCGGCGACCGGTCGGCAGCGGCCCTCCGATCACCGAAACGATTCCGGCGCTCGCCGTCACCGAGTTGCTCCATGATCGGGCGATGGCAAGCGCGAGGTTTCCGACCCGGGGGGCTACGCTCGCTTGCGCGATGGCTGGCGCTCCGAGGCCGGCGACGTTCAACACGGCCAGGTTCGTGGTCGGGTCCCATCCCGCCAGTTCGGCATCGAATGTGCTGCCGTCGTCGCGACGCACGTGCAGTCCGTCCTCGCGCCCGAGCGCGTGAACGGTCGTCACGACAACGTTGTCGGCATATACAAGGCCGCTGGCAGGACGACGACGGCCGTGGACCTGGACGACGGAAGGCGCAGCCGCCGCGACCGCGTCCGCAAGTTGAGTTGAAAGTTCATTCAGCATGGAGACGATTGTGAACTGAGGCCGCCAGCCATTTCATCACCCGATCGGGCAGGCTCCTAATAACGATGGCTGATGGCTGATGGCTGACGGCCCATGGCTGATGGCCATCTGGCGTAGAATCGTTCGTCCCCAGTCGACATGTTCCCCACAGGGTTCCTGCAACGTTTCATCGTCTTGGCCGCGGCGCTGGTCGTGCTGTGCGCGCCGCCTGTTTCTGCGGGCGGAACGGCCGGCGAAGCGCTGCCGGCACACCTGACTGACGAAGAGTACTGGAATCTGGTGATTGGCTTTTCCGAGCGTCCGGGATCGTTCCCGTCCGACAATCTCCTCTCGAACGAACGGTCGCTGCAGGACGTGATCGGTGATCTGGTTCAGCGGACGAAGCGGGATGGCGTGTATCTGGGTGTCGGGCCCGAACAGAACTTCACCTACATCGCCGCCGTGAGGCCGAAGATGGCATTCATCTTCGATATCAGGCGCGGCAATCTCGATCTGCAGCTGATGTACAAGGCGATCTTCGAGCTGTCGGCCGATCGCGCCGAATTCGTGTCGCGGCTGTTTTCGAAGAAGCGTCCTGAAGGGCTTACGGCGGCCGCGTCGGTGACCGATATTTTTGACGCTTACGCCGACGTGGAAAAGAGCGAGGGACTCTACGTCGAAAACCTGCGGGCGATCGTGAATCATCTGACGAAAACCCACGGCTTTGCGCTGGGCGCCGACGACATGCTGCGGCTCCAGCGAACGCACCGCGCCTTTTACACGCATGGTCCTGAGATTCAGGTACTCGTCGACGCGCAACACCGGGCGCCGTGACGAGCCGACGTACCGGGATCTCATGGTGGCGGCCGATCGCGGCGGAATCCAGCGCAGCTATCTTTCGAGCGAGGAGGCCTTCACGTTCGTGAAGCGGCTCGAGACAGATAACCTCCTGGTGCCGCTCATCGGTAATTTTGCCGGACCTCGGACGATTCGGGCGGTCGCCGACTACCTGACGATGCACGGCGCGACCGTGTCCATGTTCTATTTATCGAACGTCGAGGAGTACCTGCGCCGCGACGGTACGTGGAAGACGTTCTGCGGGAACGTGTCGACCCTTCCGGTCGATCAGGCAACCACATTCATTCGTTCGGTGCGCGGCGACACGCCGAACGTCGGTTTCCGACTGACATCGGAGCTGGGCGCTGTCGTGCCCGAGTTGAGCACCTGCGGGGCAGAGCAGTAAGGGAGGCGTATGGCGGTCCGGACCGAGTGGGTCGATCTGAACGTGACCGATGGCACGAAGATGCGTGCCTGGGTCGCCCGGCCTGACGGCTTGATACCGAAGCGCGGCCTGCTGGTGTTCCAGGAGGCGTTTGGTGTGAATGCGCACATTCGTGACGTAACCGAGCGGTTTGCGGCCGCGGGGTACATCGCAATCTCGCCGGAGCTCTTCCATCGGACCGCCCCCGGATTCGAGGGCCTCTACACGGATTTTCCTGGCGCCATGGCCCATCTTCAGAAGATTACCGAACAGGGGCTCGATGCCGACGTGCGCGCGTCGTACGGATGGCTGGAGAACGCGGAAGTCGGCGGCAACTGCGCGGCGGTTGGATACTGCCTGGGCGGACGCGTCGCTTTCGTCGCGAACTCAGGCGTTCCGCTCAAAGCCGCCGTGTCGTACTACGGCGGAAACATTCCGCCGCTCGTCGGACGGGCTCCAAGGCTGTCGGGACCTATGATGTTTTTCTGGGGCGGACTGGATCACCACATCCCGGAGGAGCAGCGCCATGCCGTGACGGCCGGTGTGACCGAGGCCGGCAAGCCGTTTGTAAACGTCCTCTTCTCGTACGCGGACCACGGCTTCTTCTGTGACGCGCGCGCCAGCTACCACCGGGAGGCGGCGGGACAAGCGTGGGCGCTGACGCACGCGTTTCTCGACACCTACTGCGCGCGTTGATCGCGGCCTTAACCGGTCTTGTGCTCGCTTGTCGACGATGCCCCCGCCATGGCTGCTTCAGACCGGCGCCGGGCGAGCCCCTTCACTTCTATTGGCCGCAGACGAAACGAGCCAAGGCCGTCCGTCAGGAAATCAGCAACCCCCAGCCGTGCCCGCATGAGCCCGCTCGGTGCGTGCGCGCTGGAGCGGAGCAGGTAGTGTCCGATCTCGTGCGCCATGACGCGGCCGATTGCATGCGTCAGCAGCCGTTCCCGCAAACCCCGGGGTAGCTCGTTCACCGGTTGCGATCCCAGGTGCCCCGCGTTCAAGAGGGCAGCGATTGCCGCCATCGAGACGTTCACGACGTTGCGGGGTTGAGCGGGAGCGGCGAACATGATCCACCCGAGAGTTCCGTTCATCGGGTCGTTCACCTCAGAGTCGTCCATGACGCGAACCTCCAAGGCATCGTCATATCCCGCGAGGGTGACGTCTCGCTCGACCCAATCCAAGTCAGCGTACGGCTTCCAGATCTCACGAACTTCGTTCCAGACGGCTGCCATCCCGAACGCCGCGGTGGTGCGGCTGACGTCAATCCGCACGAGCACGTGCGGACGCCGATCGTCGACCGATGTGACGACTGCTGCCGACAGGCCTGCCGACAAGATGAGCATCGAGATCACAGGAAGCTCCCTGGCTGGTTTTGTGCATCCTCCGCGTGGCCCCTGTGAGATGCCAACCGGAAAGGGACGAACCCCCGGCCTGGGTCGGTTTGATGGGACCAACGACTGTCGGGCGGTGACGAACCGCAGGACGGCGGCCAACGTCCAAAGCTTCGACTTGATTTTCACGCCCCGTAGACCAAGATCAGGTTGATGCCCAGACAGGCCCATGTGCCGGCGGCGGCGCTTTTCGGGATCGCCACGGCGTTTGGCATCTCGTCGACGATCCAGGCCCACTGGCTGGAGCGGCTATCCGGCGGGCAGCCGTCGGCCTGGCTGCCGTTGCTCGCGCTGAACCGGACGTACTGGGACGTCCCGGCGGTGCTGGCCCCGGCAATCATGAGTCTCGCGCTGCGCTACGGGCTCGGGCGCGTCCGATGGCCCAAGCAGGCGCTTGTCCACGCAGTCGGGGGCCTGACGTAACTCCCTGATTCATATGGCCGTCCTGTTTGCAGCCAAAACTGCGCTGTTCGCCGAAGGGCGGCCCTCAACCGCCGCAGGGCTGTGGACGTACGCGCAGAAGGAATACCTGAAACAGCTCGATTGGCTGCTGATGACGTATCTCTTCCTCATCGGCCTCGCCTACGCGCTCGCCTACCGCCGCGAGTCGGAGGCACGCGCGCTCAACACCTCTCAGCTGGAAACGCGGCTGGTCGAAGCGCAGCTGCAGGCGCTTCAGCGGCAGCTCCACCCGCACTTCCTGTTCAACACGCTCAACACGGTGTCCGGGCTCATTCGCACCGATCCGGACGGCGCCGACGCGATGATCGACCGGCTCGGCGACCTGCTCCGGATGACGCTGCACAAGTCGAGTATCCAGGAAGTGTCGCTTGAAGGAGGAGCTCGACGTGCTGCGAGAAGTACGTGGAGATCGAACGGACACGATTCGGGAACCGTCTCACTGTCGAGATGCGCGTGCAACCCGAGACGCTGGACGCGCAGGTGCCGAGCCTCGTGCTGCAGCCGCTCGTCGAAAACGCCATTCGCCACGGCATCGCGCCCAACGCGCGGCCTGGCTGGATCGCCGTTCACGCCGACCGCGACGCGATCGATCTCGTCCTTCAGGTGCTCGACAACGGTGACGGCCTGCCTCCCGATCGACTGATGGCGCTGAACCGTGGAGTCGGTCTCGAGAACACGCGGGCGCGGCTCGGGCATCTCTACCGGGATCCGTTTCGAATTTACGTTTTCGAATGTCGAGCGGGGGTTCTGCGTGCACGATTCGGATTCCGTTCGAGGTTCCGGCGGCCGGCGTGCCGTCGAGGTGGGTGCCGCATGACCACTCGAATCCGGACCCTCGTCGCCGACGATGAGCCGATCGCCCGGCGCACGGATGTTGGCGCTGCTTGCGCGGACGAGCCGGACATCGAGTTGATCGGCGAATGCGCCACCGGTCCCCAGGCGATCGTCGGCGATCGCGCGAACGTCGCCCGATCTGGTGTTCCTCGACATTCAGATGCCGCGAGATGGACGGCCTGACGCTGGCGCGTACGCTTCGGGCGCACGCGGCCGGCGGTCGTCTTCGTCACCGCGTACGACGAGTACGCGCTCCGCGCGTTTGAAGTTCACGCGCTCGACTACCTGCTCAAGCCGTTCAGCGCCGAGCGTTTCAAATCGGCGCTGGTCCATGCACGCGAGCAGCTCGCAGCGCCAGGCCGACACTCGGTCGCCAGCTGCTGGCCCTGCTTCCAGACATACAGCCGCGCAAGACCGGGGTGGATCGGCTCGTCATCAAGTCGAGCGGCCGCATCTATTTCATCCGCACGCGGAGATCGACTGGTGCGAGGCGGCCGGCAACTACGTCCGCCTTCACGTCGGCGCGCAGACACATCTCGTGCGCGAGACCATGGCCATCTCGAGTCGCAGCTCGATCCCGCCCAGTTCGTCCGCATCCATCGGTCGACGATCGTGAACGTCGACCGCATTCAGGAGCTGCAGTCATCCTTTGGCGGCGAGTACGTGGTGCTGCTGCGCGACGGGACGCGGCTGACGCTGAGCCGCGGGTACCGCGACGCGCTGCAGGCGCGCCTGAAGTCCACGTAGCCGCGGCCGGGTCCCGTGGTACGCTTGACGGGTGACCCGCTTTTTCACGCTCGCGGTCGCGCTCGGTGGCGCCGCGCTTGCTATTGCCGTCGTTGCCGGGCAGAACCGTCCGGTTCAGCCGCTCCCGCCTGTTGGATCGCGCGCCACGGTGTCTTCGTACGGATCCGTTCACACTTATCCGCACGATTGGCGGGCCTTCACACAGGGCCTCGAGCACTTCGAGGGTGACACGCTGTACCGAGGGCACGGGACTTCACGGATCGTCCTGGATACAGAAAGTCGACCTGCAGAGCGGTCGGGTGCTCCAGCAGATTGCCATCCCGGGTCAGTACTTCGGCGAAGGCATCACCGTGTGGCGCTCGGCGATCGTGCAGCTGACGTGGCAGTCGCAGATCGGCTTCGTGTACGACCCGGAACACCCTGGCGCAACTGCGCACGTTTCGCTACCAGGGTGAAGGATGGGGGCTGGCGCACGACGGCACGTCTCTAATCATGAGTGACGGCTCTGCCTCGCTGCGTTTCCTCGATCCGGTCAAGCTCACCGAAACCCGCACACTCCTCGTCACCGACGCCGGTATCCCGATCAAGGACCTGAACGAGCTGGAATACGTGCGGGACGAGATTTACGCAAACATCTGGCAAACTGACTTCATCGCCCGGATTTCCCCGACGACAGGACATGTTCTCGGCTGGATCAACCTGAAGGGGCTGCTCGCGCCCTCGGATCGAGAAGGCGCCGACGTGCTGAATGGCGTTGCCTACGATGCCACGCGTCGCCGCCTGTTCGTGACCGGGAAGCTTTGGCCGAAGCTCTCCCAGATCAACATCGTCAATGCCTCCGGTTCGTAGCGTCGCGCTCGCCCTGGCTTCAGCCATTGTCCTCGTGACAGGTCCCAAGCCGTCCGCCGGTCCTCAGGCGGACCAGCCGCTTGCGACGTTCAAGTCGTCTGTTGACCTCGTGTCCATCAACGCCGTCGTCCACGACCGCCATGGGCGGGTGGTCACGACGCTGACGCGTTGGGATTTCGAGGTGTTTGACAAGGGCGAGCGGCGGCGAATCCTGGATTTCCAGGTCGATCAGCGAGAGCCCGATTACGGTCGCGCTGCTGCTCGACGAGAGCGGCAGCATGACGATGGGTCCGCGGGACATCCGCCCGGCAGACGCTGGCGCGTCTCGTCGCCGAACTGCAGGACGGGCGGGACGCTGCCGGACTGTTCACCTTCGACAGCGATCTGCACGAGCAGCAGCCGTTCACGGTGCACCCGACGGTGCTCGGCTTCGCGTTGAAGGACACGCAGCCGTTCGGGACCACGTCGCTCTACGATGCCGTTGCGGCGACGGCTCGCCGCTTCGAAGGCAGGCCCGCGATCCGGCGGGCGATCGTGGTGTTCACCGATGGCCTCGATACGAGCAGCCGACTGACCGCCTCCGAGGTGTCGGCTCTTGCCAGCTCGATCGACGTGCCGGTGTACGTGGTGGTCACGGTCGGGTCCTTTGACAGAACGCAGCAGATCGATCGTCAGTCCACAGATCCTGCACGATCGACGGCCGATCTCCGGCGACCTTGCCGACTGGACGGGGCGGAAGCCTGCTATGGGCGTCTGAAGCCGGCAGCGATCCAGCACGGGAGATCGTGGCCGAGCTGCGACAGCAGTACTTGATTGCGATCGAGTCGTCGCCACACCGGGAATGGCGCCCGCTCGATGTTCGAGTCCGTGATTCGAATCTGACGGTTCGCGCTCGCGGTGGGTATTTCAGCCGCGATCTCCTCGGACTCGAGATGACCGCGAAGGTACGAGAGCGCTACACGGCGTTCTGCGGTCGCTGCCAAGTCGAGTTTCCCATCCTGCTGGCCCCGATGGCCGGCGCATGCCCCGTCAGTCTTTCCATCGCCGTCGCGAACGCCGGCAGTATGGGAGCGATGGGTGCGCTTGTCTCGACGCCCGAGGAAATCCGTGCCTGGGTGAAGGCGTTCCGGGCCGCCAGCCGCGGCCCTTTTCAACTCAATACATGGGTTCCCGACCCGCCGCCTGTCCGGGATGCCGACGCTGAAGCTCGCGTTCGCGCGTTTCTCGCTGGATGGGGCCCGGAGGTCCCGGCAGAGGCGGGCAATGCGATACCGCTCGACTTTCGATTGCACTGCGACACTTTTCTCGAGCTCGAACCGTCGGTCGTGTCGTTCATCATGGGGCTGCCACCAGCGGACGTCATCTCACGACTCAAGGACCGGCGCATCGCGTGGTTCGCGACCGTCACAACGCTTGATGAGGCAAAACAGGCCCAGGCGGCGGGCGCCGACGCCGTGATCGCACAGGGATTCGAGGCCGGCCGACATCGGGGCGCGTTCGACGCGCAGCGCGCCGAGCGTCAGGCCATCGGACTGGTGGCGCTGATACCTCGCCTGGCCGACCACCTCGACATTCCGATCGTGGCTGCAGGCGGTATCGGTGAGGGCCGCGGTGTCGCGGCGGCGCTGACGCTCGGAGCCAGCGCGGTGATTATCGGCACGGCGTTTCTGCGATGCCCTGAGGCCCACACGAAGCCAACCTGGGCAGACGCGCTCGAGGGGCTGGAGCCAGAGAACACGCTGCCCACACGCGCGCTGACGGGCCGTCTGGGTCGTGCGATTGCCACCGACTACGTGGTGGCCGCGGCATCGCCGGAAGCGCCGACACCCGCTCCGTATCCTGTTCAACGGGCTTTGACAACGGGCATGCGAGAAGCTGGCGCTCGCGCTGCCGATCTCCATCGCATGCAGGTGTGGGCTGGCCAGTCGGCGGCGAGGGCCCGCGCGATTCCTGCGGCGGAGCTGCTCGGTGAGATCTGGCAGCAGGCCCCGGAGTACCCTGTAGAACGGTCTGCGGGTCAGTCGGATTCCATCCCCTTGAACGCGTTGGTGGCCGTGTGGTTCTCGAGATAGAGAATGCCGCGGGGCCGCCCGTCATGACCGACGCGTACGCACAGGATGGACTTTGGCCCCCGCCTACCGATGTATTCGTCGCCGGCAACACGTGGATCGCGTGCGGCGTCGCCGACCACGACAGCCCGGCCGCTATCCTGGACTGACCTGACCACCGTCCGCGATATCTCGGCGTTGTCCAGTGGAATCATCTGGCCGATGCGCACCTCGCGCGGGTTGGCATTCGCCTCGGCCTGTACGAACAGCTCGCCGTCTTGTTCCTGAAGAAACACGGCCCGCTCGGCGCCCGCGCTCTGGAGCGCGACGACCATGAGCTTTCGCAACAGTGTGTCGAGCTCTATTTCGACAGCCAGTGCACGAGCGAGGCTCTGGATCGCTTCAGCGTTTGGTGCCGTGCTCTGAGCGCCGGTGCGGCCCTGCTCTGCGGTTGGGTGATCCTCCGCGGGCCCATCCGTCATGACGGGTTCAACGACCATCACAGGCTCGACGACAACGGGTGGCTGGACGGCGGCAGGCGGAGCGCTCGAAAGGAGACCGGCATAGCGCTCCTCGATCTGTGCGACCTTGGCTGAGGCGCCCCACTCCGAGTAGGCGTGCCGGGCGGCGCGCATGAACCGTGCTGCGCGCGGCTCGTCTTTTACGCTCAGCGCGAGCCTGGCGCAGAGCTCGTTCGCCAGCGCCGCCATCTGCACGTTGTCCGTGGTTTGCGCGTACGCAATCGCCTCTTCGCAGAGCGAGGCCGCGTCCTGACTCCGCCCGTCGAGTCGGGCCCCTTCGGCTGCGACGAGTTGCGAGAAACACCGAAAGTTCTCGGGGCAGCTACCCGCCAGCTCTTCCAGCTGCGTCTGGACGTCCGCGAGTTCCTGACGACAGGACTGTCGATCCGCTTCCGAAGCGGCATCATGCACCTGCGCCAGAGCGATCGCCCCCCAGAAGTCGATCAGTACCGGCCACATCGTCCCCGGCATCGCGAAGTCGCGGGCCTTGCGTGCGGCTTCCGCGGCCGCGTCCCATTCTTCGTGCACGACAGAGAGATGCAGCGCGGCCTGTACGGGCGCTCGTGAGGACGAAGGCTGCAGCGCCGGGATTGCTGGCGACAAACGCCTCTACGTCGAACGCGTCATCGGAGACCGACAACTTGTTCGTCGTCTTGCCTTGCAGCGCCCGGGCCCAGTTCAGCATCACGACGAGCGCGGTCCGGAAATCCGGCATGTGTAGCGCGTCGATTCGTGCGAGCGACGGCGTGAAGTCCCGGACGAACTGATCGAGGCTGCGGTTGCCCGGCCAGGCGGCCCAGCTTTCGGTCGCGGCGGCGCACGCCGCGGAGGCGAAGTCGCCCGTTTCCAGCCCGCTGCGCCATGCGTCCCGCGCATGGGGGATGGATGTGACGAACGGCCGCCGCCAGAGGTTCACCTGGGTGTGGAAATGCTGCTGGATTCTCGCGCGGCGCGCCCTGCCGCCGAGCCGGTCGTTGACCGCCAGCGCCAGCGTGCCCCATTGGAAGGCGGCTTCGTAGTCGTGCTTCGCCGAGGCCATCGTCATGGCATGGGTGACGTACCCGAACGCGGAGTCGTCGGCATTGCCATGCGCGAGCGACAGGCGGACCATCGTCGCTGATATCAGCTGGGTGAGCCGGTGGCGGCCGGATGTGTGGGCCGGAGTCCAGAGGGCGGCCAGGATGTGCATGATCATCCTGGTATTCGCGTCGGTCAGCGGCGGAAGGTCGACGAGCGACCCTATGGCGCGGCCGTCGAGAGCCGCGCGGATTGCGTCCTTCACACGTTCGATTGCCTCGAGCGTGCCCGCGCTTCCCTCAGGAAACGCAATGCCAAAGAGCGCGAGGCCTTCGCGACCGCTGGTGACCGCATCTTCGAATCTGCCGATGTTCGCGAAGAGTGTGGTTCGCAGTGCATGAACCCGCGCCTTGTCGAGCGGGGTGAATGCGCGGTCGAGCAGCGTCGCAAAATGAGGCTCGGCCTGATCAGTGGCCCCCGTCAGGTACTCGACATTCCGCCGCTTCGAGATAGAGGCGGAGCATCAATTCATGGTTCGACTTCCAATCCGGCGCGCGCAGGCTCGCGATGCCTGCCTCGAGACAGGACACCGCCGCCTGGTACGCCGTCCACGACTTTGCCCGGGTTCCAGCCGTCAGGTTGAGCCTCGCGAGCTGCAGCCGTTCGCCGGCATCCGTGATCAGCGCGCGGCCGAAATTGAGGTGGTGAACGATTTCGAAGACTCGAAGGTCGGCAACCTGATCACCGCTTGCTGCCAGCAGACGCCGGCCCACATTCAGGTGCAGCACCGGCTCCTGGCCGGCCGGGATCAGGCCGTACGCGGCTTCATGTACCAGTTCGTGCAGGAACGAGTATGGCCGAGTGCCTTCGCCGGCGCCTGACGAGTACGGCATGTCAGCCGTCTGAATGAACCCGGCTTCTACGGCTTCAGCAAGGCCCTCCGCGACCGAATCGTGTCGCTGGCGATCAATCGTCGAGACAGTCTCCCAGTCGAATCGATGTCCGGTGGACGCCGCCATCGCCAGCGCGCCTTGCCCGGCGGCGGACAGGCCGCGCATGCGGCGCGTCAACAGGTCGGTCACGTCGCCCGGCAGCGCCGCTCTCGTGATGGCGGACATTCGGAACGACCAGCGTGCCCAGTCGTGGTCGTATTCGACGAGCTTGCCCTGTTCGAGTGTTTTCAGGAGCTGGATCGCGAAGAAGGGGTTGCCGCCCGTCGTTTTGAGCAGGAGATCCACGAGCGGTTCGACATCTGACGCTTCGCCGCGCATCGTGTCGCGCAGGAAGTCCGCCAGATCCTGGCGCGAGAGCGGTTGAAGAGCCAGCCGTAGCACACGCGTTTGAGCGGACCCCAGGCGTTCGATGAGCCGAGACAGCGCGGGCGACGCCTGTCCTTCACGCTCCGAGACAGTGCAGACGCACATGATGTAACGACCGTTCAGTCCCTCGAACAGCGTTTCGAGGGAGGAACACGTCGCCGCGTCGGACCATTGCATGTTGTCGAGAAACAGAACCACAGGACGCTCGGCGGTGGCTAAGGTGCCGACGAACGTCTGAAGCGCATGGCGAAAGCGGTTCCGGGTCTCGGTCGGATTGACTGCGAGCAGGGGAGGTTGTTCCCCCAGGATCCTCCGGAGCTCAGGAACCAGATCTGTCAGAACACCGGCACTGGCGCCCAACGTGCCATTCAAGTGCTCTCGCCACGCGGCGAGCCGATCGGCGGGCTCCGACGCGAGTTGACCAGCAAGTGCACGAAGCGCCGCAATCAACGCGCTGCACGGGATGTCGCGCAGGACCTGATCGAACCGGCCTTCAACGAAATGGCCGTGTCGTTCGGCCACGGGCCCGCTGAGGTCGCGCACGAGCGACGTTGTGCCACTGCCTGGAGGGCCCGAGACGAGCACGAAGGTCGGCAATCCCTTGCAGGCGTCTTCAAACGCGGCGACGAGTTCGCCACGCTCGCGGTCCCGGCCGTACAGTTTCTGTGGAATGAGGAGCCGTGTCGCGACGTCAGACTGACCCAGCTCGAAGGGCGTTGAGCTTCCTGATGACCATTGCGACTCGCATCGCTCGAGGTCCTGCTTGACTGCGAGCGCGCTGTAGTAACGATCCTCCGGCGCCTTGGCCAGCAGCTTCACGACGAGTCGCGAGAACGATGCAGGGATGGAGCGCTCACGGGAAACCGGGGTAGCCGGCGTCTTGGCGAGATGCGCCTGGATAAGCTCCTCCGGATCGAAGACTGAAACGGTGGGGCGCCGGTCAGGGCCTCGTACAGCATCGCGCCGAGCGAGTAGAAGTCGGTCCGATGGTCGACCACCCGGCCGTTACGGCCGGTCTGTTCGGGGGAGACGTACGGCGCAAGATCCTTGGAAATGGTGCTGCGCGCGTCAACCGACGCGCGAGGGGTTACTCCGACAGGCACCAGCTGAATCTGTTTCCCGTCGTTGGAGACGAGCGTGCATGCCGGGCTCACGCCGCCATGGATCAGCTGGTGACGATGAAGCTGGTCGAGGATGGTGCAGAGCTCGATCCCGACGCGGAAGGCCGTCGCCACGTCCAGCTGGCTCCGGGCCAGGAGCTGGGCGAGCGTGCTGTACCCGCGGTCTTCGAGCACGAGGCAGGCGCCTCCGGGGCCGCGTGCCAGTTCGTACGCCCGCGGAATACCGCTGATGGCCAGCTCGTGTAGCAGGTCGAATTCCCGCTCGAGCGCCTCGCGCTCGGACGCGCGGTCCGCGTGGACCGGCACCTTCAGCAGGACAGGTTGCTGATCCTGCAGCCTGTGGCCGCGGTGGATGACGAACCGGTCGCTCGAAAAGAGCTGGTCGCCGACCTCAAAGCCTGCGAGTTCCATGTTTGGGCCGCCGACAGGGTATCAAACTGGACCGTCCGGTGGGAGCCTCGAAATCCGGATCCGAAACTTCGGAGCCTGAGTTAAGTTCTTTTCATGGACCGCGCCCACTTCACCGCCTGGTACCTCCGAAACCGCGCCCGATCGCACTCTTTGTTCGATTTACTCGGGGACGCTGCGTACTACAGCCGGCCGATTGAGCTGCGTCATCCTATCGTGTTCTACGAAGGTCACCTGCCGACGTTCAGCTTCAACACACTTGTCAAGAAAGCGCTTGGCGGGGCCAGCATCGATCGTCGTCTCGAAGAGCTGTTCGCGCGCGGGATTGATCCCGGCGACTCGAGAGGGGATAGTGCGGCCGTCGATTGGCCGAGCCGCGATTTGGTGCGCCAGTTCGCCGAAGAGGCCGATCGCAGGGTCCTTGACGCGCTTGCAGTGGCCGACCTCGAGCGTTCCGGTGATCCGCTGCTCGACCGCGCCGAGGCCGTGTTCGCGATCATCGAACACGAAGCCATGCATCAGGAGACGCTGCTCTACATGTGGCACCGGCTGCCGCTCGAGCAGAAGCGGCGCCCGGTCGGCTATCGCCCGAATGCTGCTGGTCTGCCGCCTGTCCGGGAATGGGTCGATGTTCCCCAGGGCCGAGCGACGCTCGGGGTGAATCGAGACACGATTCCGTTCGGCTGGGACAATGAGTTCGGGCGCATGCGGTCGATGTTCCCCGATTCTCGATTGAACGGCACGACGTCACGAACGCGGCATTTCTCGAGTTCATCGAGGCCGGCGGCTACCGCGACCCACGCTGGTGGCGGCCCGAGGACTGGGACTGGGTGCAGGCGAACGGCATCCATCATCCGCTGTTCTGGGAGGACCACGACGGCGTCTGGCAGTGGCGCGGGATGTTCGAATTGTTCCCGTTGCCGCGTGCGTGGCCCGTGTACGTCAGTCACGCGGAGGCGGTTGCCTACGCAAGCTGGCGCGGCGCGCGGCTGCCGACCGAGGCCGAATTCCAGCGCGCGGCGTACGGCTCTCCGGATGGCCGCGAGCGACCCGGTCCGTGGGGGACGAGCCCCCGGAGCCGACTCGCGGTGTGTTCGACTTCACGAGCTGGGATCCTGAAGCCTCGGGCAGCCATCCCGCCGGTCAGAGCGCCTGGGGAATTCACGATCTCGTCGGCAACGGCTGGGAGTGGACCAGCACGGCGTTCGCGCCGTTCCCTGGTTTTCGTGCCCGGCCGTCCTACCCCGAATACTCTGCAGACTTCTTCGATGCGGAACACTACGTGATGAAAGGCGCGTCACCGGCGACCGCCAGGGAACTGATTCGACCATCGTTCCGCAACTGGTTCCGCGCGCGCTACCCGTACGTCTACGCGACATTCCGCTGTGTCAGGAGCCATCCATGAGCGCCAGGAACGACATTGTGCCCGTTCGGGGAGCGGCCCGCACCGCAGCGACAGACTTTGCGACCGACGTTCAGGTACCATCTGACGCTCAGTCCGCGGCAGCTGCCGTCACGGTATCTGTACGACGCGCTCGGCTCTGCATTGTTCGACACGATCTGCCATCTTCCTTGGTACCGGATTACGCGGGCCGAGGCCAGCCTCCTGCAGTCGCATCGCAAGGACGTGTTCGCGAAACTCGGCCAGGTGTCGACGGTCGTCGAGCTGGGATCGGGCAACGGCGAAAAGCTCCGCACGCTGGTGCAGGGCCGTCCGCCTGACGGCCGCCGCCTTGCAGTGCACCTCATCGACGTGTCTCGTGCGGCGTTGATGGCATCGGAGCGGGCGCTCGCGGATGCCGAAGGGTTGGATGTCGTCCTGCACGAGTCCGAGTACGAAGACGGGCTGGCGACGTTTGCCGGCAAGTCCCACGAAACGGGAGCGACGCTGGCTGTCTTTCTCGGCTCGAACATCGGCAATTTCGACCGACCCGGCGCCGAGGCCTTCCTCCGGCGCATCCGCGCGGCGCTCGCTTCCGGCGACGGCCTGTTGCTAGGCGCCGATCTCGTGAAGCCCGAGCGCGACCTGTTGCTCGCGTACGACGATCCGCTGGGCGTGACATCGGCCTTCAACCGGAATCTTCTGGTTCGCGTCAACCGGGAGCTTGGCGGCACCTTCGACGTGCAGTCTGTGGCACACCGCGCTGTCTGGAACGCGGACGAATCGCGCGTCGAGATGCACCTGGTGGCCCGGCGGCCGCAGCGAGTGCGAATCGACGCCATCGATCTCGAAATCGATCTCGCAGAAGGGGAGACGATCTGGACCGAAAGTTCCTACAAGTACCGCCCCGATGAGGTTGTCAGCCTGGTCGAGCGAGTCGGCTTTGCGCGAGTGGAGCAGTGGATCGCGGACGAGGAGTTGTTCGCGCTGACGCTCTTCCGCGCGGTGTAGTCAGCCGTCCAGCGAGCGCCGCGACCTCAAGTCAGGGCAGGTCAAGAACACGCGCCGGGTTTTCTCTTGCCATGCGGTTGATTTCGGCGTCGCTGAATCCGTGGGCGCGCAGCGCGACCAGGAAGGCGCCGAAGCCGTCGGGCGGCAGCGGGCTGCCCTGCTGCCCTAGATCAGAGGACAGGATGCACGAGGCCGGCCCAATCTGGCGGATGGCGTCAGCAAACCGCTGCATTCTCGCGTCGGCGTCGGCATTCTTCAGGGATCCGCCCACGAACTCGATGAAGGCGCCAAGCGACGCGGCTTCCTTCATCTGAGCCACGTCCATCAGGACTGGCGGATTCATCGCGTGCGTGACCACCATGTGCCGGGCGCCCAGACGTTGGCCTTCCCGCAGCAGCATCAGGCCTTCCAGCGGCGCACTGTGACCGGTCGCGAGCACCAGATTGTGTTTCGCGATGAGGTCGATGACCTCCGTCACGGCGGGCAGCAGCTTGCCGTCGCGTGAAACCGATACGAACGGCCGGTTCTCCTTCGAGTAGCGCACCTGGTTTTCGGCGTCGAAAGTCGGCATCCAGACAAAGCGTCCCCAGTTTCCCGTGACCCGCGTCATGTGCTCGACGGCCGCCGGGTTGATGCCGCCGACTGTGAGGTTCAGATCGATTCCCCCGAAGACCTCCAGATTGGGAACGACCTTTCGAACCATGTACGCGAGTGAGGCCGTCGGCTCGTAGTGGTTCTTGAGGACGATCGCCCGCATACCGCGCGTCTGCGCGAGCCTCGCCACGTCGACGGCATCAATCGATCGAGGGCGGTCGTCCGGCAGGCTGTGAACGTGAATGTCGATCGCACCAGCCAGCGCACGGCTCGTCTCGTCAGGCGCCCCCGTTTGGCCTGCCCGTCCCGTCGAAGACGCCAGAAGCAGCGAGACTCCGAGCACGACCAGCCTGAACCCATGAGCCATTCGCCTTGAGCCATCAGCCATCCGCCCTAAGCCATCAGCCATTGTCTCTACGCGCTCCAATCGACTGCCGAAACCTGCACGCGGAGGCCGTCGGGATCACTGACGAGAAAATTGTCGGGGGCGGTGCCCACGACGTCGCCGAGGCCGGCGCTCCGGGTTGCCGTCCTCATCCGTTCCGCGTCGAAGTCGGCCACGCCAACGCAGAAGTGATCGATGCGCCCGGGCTGATCGCTCTTCTGCAGAATGATGAGGCCGCCTCCTGGAAGGTCAAGCCCGTGGTTATCCGGTCCCTGCACGATTCGCGACGGCGGGAGCGTGAGCAACCGGCGATAGAAGGCTTCAGACCGTGCAACATCAGAGACACGGACATTCACGTGATGGAGCATCCGGCCTTTCGTCACCCCGTTCGGCGGGGCCTGCGCAGCGGCTGCGGCAGGTGCCGCGATCGCGGCTAGCGCTGCCAGCAGCTGCCGTCTGGACAGGCTGCCGCGTTCGTAAGAGGTCACAAGCGAGTCGATGTCGTTGATCATGTGGAGATCCCGAGGAGCATCCTACTTCAGAGCGCAGGAGGCCGCGCAGTTTCTTACCGCCCGTCGAGAAATCGGCGGGCAATAGCGGCGGGATCCTCGTGCTGTGCGTCAGCGGCGTAGTTCATGGCCTGCATCGCTTCCGCGCTGATTCGTCCGGCCAATGTATCAAGGGCTCGGTGAACCTGCGGATAGCGAAGCAGCACCTCGGCTCTCGCCACAGGCGCAGCGTCGTATGGAGGGAAGTAGTGCCGATTGTCCTCGAGCTGCACGAGATCGAGGCCTTTGATCAGGCCGGCCGTCGCATCGCCCGCGATCAGATCGACCTGCCTCGCCGCCAGCGCACGATAGCTGAGGGTCAGGTCCATCGCTTGCGGAGGATCCGGGAAACGCAAGCCGTATGCTTTCGCCAGGCCCGGATATCCATCCGGCCGTTCCAGGAACTCGTACCCAAAGCCTGCACGCCATCGTGGTGACACGCGCGCGGCATCGTCAATTGTCCGGAGGCCGAGGTCGCGCGCTTCTTGGCCGCGGACGAGGATCGCAAACGTGTTGTTGAAGCCAAGCGGCCGGAGCAGCGTGCGGCCACTCTGGGCATACAGATCGCGCACACGCTCGAAGACCTGCCCGGACTCGTTCATGAGCGGCTGATGGAAAATCGCGGTAAGCGCAGTGCCCGTGTACTCGACGTACACGTCGACATCACCGCTCAACAGCCCGCGATCGCAGATCAGGCTACCGCCCAGGTTGAGGCGTCGCTCAACGCTCAGGTGCGTCTCGCGCTCGATCGTCTGGGCCAGAATCTCGCCGAGGATGAGTTGCTCGGTGAAGTTCTTCGACCCCACCACGATCGTGCCACCTGAACGTGCGACCAGCAGAGCGCTCGCGGCCGAGACGATGACGACGACTGCAGCCGCCGCGCCCACGATCGCCGTACGCGATCGACTGCGCCGGCGCGTGGACAGCCGGCGCTCGACCCAGAGGAGTGCGCCATCCACCGCCGAGTGCAAGCATCGCGGCCGGAATCGCACCGGCGAGAATCACCGTCGAATCGACCATCGACAAGCCGCGGTAGATGTACTGGCCGAGCCCTCCCGCACCGATGGCGGCTGCGATCGTCGCTGAACCCACACCGACGACGGCGGCGACACGAATGCCGGCCACGATGGAAGGCAGTGCCAATGGCAGCTCGACCTGACGGAGCAGCTCGCGCGGTGTCATGCCCATGGCAACGCCAGCCTCGAGGATCGACTTGCTGATGCCGTTCAAGCCGGTCAATGTCGTCCGCACGATGGGGAGCAGGCCGTACAGAATCAGCACAACGATGGCGGCGCGTGCGCCAACCCCGCCGAGAAGCGGGACCGGTAGCAGGAAACCGAACATCGCGAGGCTGGGCACCGTCTGCACGATGTTGGCGAGTGCGACAAGCGGAGCGCTGAGGCGCGGACGCCGCGCGGCGAAGACGCCGAGAGGGACGCCCAGGACGATCGCGACGAGCGTCGACACTGTGACGAGCAGTACGTGCTGGCCCACGAACGCCGCCAGTTCGTGCCCGTGCGCCAGCCAGAAACGGATCACGGCCATGGGTCACTCCGCGGGGCGGGTAGGGCTGGTGGGGCGGGTAGGGCAGGAAGGGCGGGTGCGTTCACGCTATCGAATAGTCCGCGAATCCGAGAATCCGTCGAGTTGGCAATCACGTCCGGCCGATCGCAGGCGATGAGCGTGCCCTGATCGAGGACGCCGAGTCGGTCGGCGAGCGCCATCGCTTCGTGCATGTCGTGGGTGACGAGAATGACCGTCTTGCGAAGCTGCGCCTGGATGCGGCGGAACTCGGTCTGCAGCTCGGCGCGTGTCAGCGGATCGAGCGCGCCGAACGGCTCGTCCATCAGCAGGATCGGAGGATCTGCGGCAAGCGCCCGCGCCACTCCGACCCGCTGGCGTTGTCCTCCGGATAACTCGTCGGGCCAGCGGTCTGCGTACGCCGATGCCGGCAGGCCGATCAGCTCGAGCAACTCGCGGATTCGCGTGGCGACGCGTCCAACGTCCCATCGTTCCAGTCGCGGGACGACGGCAATGTTGTCGGCGACGCTCATATGCGGGAAGAGGCCGACGTCCTGAATGACGTAGCCGATCGAGCGCCGCAAGCGAATCGGCTCCCAGTCTCTTGTGCTCCGGCCCTCGACCAGCACCGCGCCGGAATCGGGCAGCAGCAGCCGATTGACCAGACGAAGGACGGTTGTCTTGCCCGCGCCGCTTCGGCCGACGAGCGCCAATACTTCGCCTGCATTGATGCTCAGTGTGAGTCGGTCGAGGATCCGGACGGAGCTGTGGCGCTGGTACGAGACGTCGCGGAACTCGATGGCTGGCGCCATGGCGTCTAAATGGTCCCGACCATCGCCTCTTCGAACATCGCGCTCAGCTCGGCCGGTCCCGCAGGCCGCGGCGATAACGTCGTCAGGCGATGTTGTAGAAGTGTGCCGTCAACCAGTGCCGGGATGTCCCGCGGCTGGTACCCGAGAGCTGCGAGACCCTTCGGAAGGCCCAGCTGCTGCATGAACCACGTGATTCGAGCGGCCAGGACCGAACCCGCGTCTTCCAGCCGGACGCGCGCCGTGCTGGCGCCGAGAGCGGCCGCCGCGTCCAGGTGGCGTTGGGGCGCGGCCGGCGCCGTAAAGCGGAACACAGCGGGCGCGTTCAGAATCACGGAGACGCCGTGCGGTACGAACGCATGGTCGGTTGTGTAGCCGGGCGGGTAGTAATCCTTGATGTTGCCGGCAACCGGATATGACATCGCGTGGGGGAGATGTACTCCTGCGTTGCCAAAGCCGATGCCCGCGTATGCCGCCGCCAGCATCATGTTCGCGCGCGCTTCATCGTCTGCCGGATTGTCGACAGCCCGAATCAGGAAGCGGTTCACCATCTCCAGGGCTCGAAGGGACCAGACATCGCTGATCGGATTTGACCCTTGATACGACGGGCGCTGTGAAGGTCGTGCCGACGCAGATCTCTGCTCGAACGGCAGTGCCGTGTACGATTCGACCGCGTGACACAGGATATCGAGCCCCGCAGATGCTGCGACCGCGCGTGGCAGCGTACGCGTGTGGTCCGGATCCAGCAGGCCGAGCGTCGGTTTCAGTCGACGACTGGAGATGCCTGTCTTCGCGTGCAGCTCGGTCACGTCGAACACCGCGACGCCGGTGGTTTCACTACCCGTACCCGCGGTCGTCGGGATGGCGAAAAGCGGTTTCAGCGGCCCGGGCACCGGGAGACCCTTGCCGATTGGGGGATTGACGTAGTCGAGAAAGTCAAGACGTGGGTACGTGGTGTAGAGGTTGACCGCCTTGGCGGTGTCGATTGTCGAGCCGCCACCGACGGCAATCAGGGCCTGAAACTCGGTCGTGCGGGCGAACGCGATTGCCTCGAGGAATGACTTGTCAGTCGGTTCGATCCTGACGCGGTCGAAGATCGTGAACGCGATGCGGCTGGCCTCGAGCGATTCCGAAACAACATGAACCGGCGGCAGGGCGCGCAGGTGAGGGTCGGCGAT
Source organism: uncultured Acidobacteriota bacterium (assembly GCA_963725105.1). Classification (GTDB taxonomy): domain Bacteria; phylum Acidobacteriota; class Vicinamibacteria; order Vicinamibacterales; family CAVVIG01; genus CAVRXZ01. Next base: position 52,160 of record CAVRXZ010000024.1, on the reverse strand, counting down.
CACGAGAACCCGGCTGATGCCGAGGTCGGCGAGCTCTGCCCCGACCTCCCGCGTGACACCGGCGCCGAATCGGACGGACGAGCCGGCCATTTCGAAGGCCGTCTCGTGTGTTTGCATTTATCTAGGCCCTTCCGAAATAGTAGCCGTTAACCTCTTGCAGCGTGACTGGCGCGCCGTACACCTCCGTCAGAACCTCCGATGTCAGGGTCGTCTTTTTGGGGCCCGCGCGCGCCACTCGTCCAGACTTCAGGAGAATCACGTGTTCGATCTCGGGAATGATCTCCTCCACGTGATGCGTAACCAGCACGATGGTCGTTCCGTTTTGCGCGATGCTGCTGACGAGCTTCATGAACCGGTGCCGCGCCACCATATCGAGACCGGTCGTCGGTTCGTCGAGGATGAGCGCGGTCGGTTCGGTGACAAGCGCTCTGGCAATGAGGATTCGCCGGGCTTCACCGGTGGACATCTCGTCGAGTGGTTTCCCGACGAGATGGTCGGCTTCGAGACGCACCAGCGTCCGGGCGGCTGTCTCCCTCATCGCGTCGGTTACGGCGTCCTCGTCGACGAAGCCCTGCGTCGCAAAGAATCCGGACAGGACGGCGTTTTCGCCGGTAATGTTTCCTGCGGCATTGCCGTTGACGAATCGATGGTGCAGATCGGACGTGATAATGCCCAGTCGGGATCGCAGCTCGAACACGTTCCACCGGGAGCTGCCGAAAATGCGCACGGGTGGCACGTCGTCCTCGCGGGCGAGCGCGTGATCCTGCTCGGTCAGGACGTTGATGAGCGTGGACTTGCCGGCGCCATTCGGTCCGACAATGGCTGTGTGTTCTCCCGTTCGTATCGTCAACGTCAGATCGTCCAGAATCCGGACGCCGTTCTTGATGACCGTGGCATCGGTTAGTTGCAAGAGGGGAGCGTCGCTCATAAGGTTCCGGGTTCCTGGTTCCTTGTTCAAGGTTCGCAGAGGACTCTGAACCGAACCCGAACCAGGAACTCTGGAACCAGGAACCATGGAACCTTAGCCTATGTCATTCCGATTAAGCGTCCTCGACCAGTCGCCGATTTCCGAAGGTTCGACCGGTGCCGAGGCGCTGAAACATTCCATTGACCTGGCGAAGACTGCCGAGCGCGCCGGCTACCATCGCTACTGGGTGGCCGAGCATCACGGCACGCCGATGCTGGCGTGCGCGAGTCCTGAAATCCTTATCGGGGCCATTGCTGCCGCGACCGAACGCATTCGGGTCGGGAGCGGCGGCGTCATGCTCCCGCACTATAGCCCGCTCAAGGTCGCCGAAAACTTCAGCATGCTGTCCGCGCTGTATCCGGATCGCATCGACCTGGCCCTCGGCCGGGCACCCGGGAGCGATCCCCTGACCGCGTTCGCGCTGCAACGCGACCGGCGACAGGTTGCGCCCGACGACTTTCCGCAACAGCTCTCCGAGCTGCTGGCATATCTGTGGAACCGCCTCCCGGCAGGCCATCGGTTCGCGCGACTGAGCACGCTGCCTGGCGGTTCAGCGCGTCCGGACGTGTGGCTCCTCGGCTCGTCCCCGCAAAGCGGCGTCTGGGCCGCCGAGCTGGGTCTGCCATACGCCTTTGCGGACTTCATCAACCCCGCTGGTCTGGACATCGCGGCTCGGTATCGCGCGCAATTTTCGGCGTCCGGTGTCAACGGGACCTCTCAGCTGATTGCCGCCGTCTGGGCGTTGTGCGCCGAGACCGACGCCGAGGCCGAGCGGCTCTTCGCGAGCAGCCGCATGGCGTTTACGCTGTTCCTGCAGGGCACGCTGATCCCCGTTCCGCCGGTCGACACCGCCACCCGGTTCCTTGCGGCGCATCCGGAAAGCGGCGAGACGTTCGGTCGGCGGCGGCGCGCCATTATCGGGTCGCCATCCACTGTGCGTGCCCTAATCGAAGACGTGGCGCAGGAGTACCAGGCGGATGAAGTCATGATTGTGACGATCACGTTCGATCATGGCGCCAGGCGTCGATCCTACGAGCTGATTGCGGAGGCGTTCGGCGGGCCTGCCCGGCGGTGCACGTAGGTTCACAGTTCGGAGTGACGGCTCTTCAGGCATGTCACTACGGCGCCGAGACTTAGATGCAGCATGTCATGGCTCGTTGCAGGCGTCGTGTATTCGCTCGCGTATGCAGCCGCCGGTCTGCTTCTGCGGGACTCGCCGACCACCCTGAGCTGGTTCCGAGCGGCCGCCCTGCTCGTGCTGCCGATGACCGCAGCGCTCGTCATCGTCAGAAGGCGGCAAATCTGGACCGGCTGCCACTGGCTTTTCTGGTCGACCATCGCGCTAGGCCTGACGATGTCGGCCATTGGCCTGACTGGATGGGCGACCGACGAGGTGCTGAGCGGCCGGCAGTCGTGGCTGGCGTGGCCGGCGGTGTTTGCACTCTTTGGCAACCTGGCGCCGCTCTATGCCCTCATGGCGCAGCCTCATCGCGGCACGCGCGAGCGGCTGGCGGCCAGCACATCGGTGGACATTGCAAGCCTCGCCGTCGTTACCGGTTTTCTGTATTCCTTCTTTGTCACCGACCCCGGCGCTTCGCCGAGCGGCGGCGCGTCGACGTCCCTCCTCGTGGTCTCCGACCTTCAGGCAGCCCTGGTTGCGGCCGGCCTGGTCGCCGCGACGTTTGCCGCCCGCGGCACGCCTTGGGGCGCGACGTACCGGCGACTGGCGCTGGGATCGATCGTCGGTTGCGCCATGCTGACGCTCAGCAATCTCGGCGTCGGACAAACGGACCCGAAGAACGCGTTCATCTACGACCTGACCTGGATGCTGCCGTTCGCCTTCTTTGCCTGGGCCGCCTCCGAGTCGCCGGCCTCGCCGGCCCCGGGCGACGCAACAGAAACGCCGCGGGAAGACCTGACGAGGCCTCGCCCTTGGGCGATCTTCGTTGCTGTGGGCTTGCTGCCGGTCATCGACTTCGTCCTGCGCCAAACCGAGGTATCAGGCTCATCGAGCGTATTCCGAGATCTTTCGAGCGCCGTGGCGATCGTGTCGGTGCTGCCGCTGCTGGTCGCGCGCATCGCGGTGGAGCGGGCAGAGATGCAACAGGCGAGCGGCACGACGCGTCTGCTGGCTGAGGTGATCGAACAGACCCAGGACTGCATCATCGTGCTGATGCGCGACGGCCGGTTCCGCCACGCGAATGAAGCCTTCTGCCGCACGACCGGATTCTCCCGCGACGAACTGCAGAACATGTCGGTCAACGATTTGCTGCCGTCCGGCGGGCTGCCAGGTGACGCCTCGCCATCGGCGCTCAAGCCGGGCACGTCCTGGCGCGGAACGGTGACAAGACGCCGGCGTGACGGGACCACCTATCCGGCGGCGGCCTCGGTCGCCTGTATCACCGACAACAAAGACACGTCATACCTGGTGTCGGTCGAGCGCGACATTTCAGAAGAACGACGGCTCCGCGAGCAGCTGATTCACAGCGAGCGGCTCTCCGCGGTCGGACAGCTGGTTGCGGGGGTGGCGCACGAGCTCAACAATCCGCTGCAGACGGTGATCGGGCTCGCGGAGCTGCTGACGCAGTCGGCCTCCGACGAGGCCTCGAGGCAGGATCTTGAACAGATGCGCGTCAGCGGACTTCGCGCCGCCCATATCGTCCGCAGCCTGCTCGCGTTCGTCCACCGGTCCACGTCGCAGCGGCGCATGGTCGATCTCAATGAAATCGTGCGCTCAACCGTGGAGCTCCGCGCGTTCGAGATGCAACGGGCACAGCTCGTGATGCACGAGGCCTACGCAGAGCCCGCGCCGCTGGTCATCGTGAGTCGCGAGGAGATCCAGCAGGTGGTGTTCAACGTGCTGATGAACGCCGAGCAGGCGATTCGCAGCGGCGGCGGAAGCGCGATTCAGGTGCGGACCGGCGGTACCGAAGATGTTGCCTTCGTCGAGATCACCGATGATGGACCCGGGGTGCCGCACGACCTGCGGGGACGCATCTTCGAGCCGTTCTTCACGACGAAAGAGGTCGGCAGCGGGACAGGGCTCGGGCTGTCCATTGGCCTGGGCATTGCGGAGGCGCACGGTGGCGGGCTGACACTCGTTCGGACGGAACGGGGCGCCTGTTTCAAGCTGACGCTTCCTTCACTGCCCAGCTCGATCAAGCACGAAGTGCTGTTGCAGGACTCAGATACGTTGTTTCGGAGCGCCGAACCCATTCATGCCTCTTCCGCGAGCGAGTAACGAGCGTCCGCCGCGAGGCAGGGCGCCTCGGGCAAGCCAAGCTCCCGGCGGACAATGTTCGCGCCGCGGACAATCGACACCATTTTGAAAAACGCGATCCGCCGGCTCATGCCTTCGCGGCCGAAGCCGCAGTCGCTCGACAGGACCAGCCGCTCAACGGGGATGAAGTTCAGGGCGCGGCGAATCAGGTCTGCGACATCCTCAGGCCGCTCGACCTGAAGATTGCGGTGATCAACGACGCCGATCGCGATCTTCTTGTCTGTAATCGCCCTGCCGATCAGCTCCAGGTCCATGCCTCCGCTCGTGCAGCACTCGAACGTCAGGACGTCGACGTCAAGCTTGTTCAAGTGCACCAGTGAGTCTTTGTACGACTGGTTGGTCGTGAAGAGGCGCTGCTGGGCAGGGTTCCCCCAGCAGGTGTGGCACCAGACCTCGGTCAGATCGCGAAGGCCGCGCACCGTATCGTTGAACGCGTCGACGAAGAACTCGACGTCAAGCTGCGGCCCGCCGCCGCGCTGGATGCCGACCAGATGAATGTTGGGCTCTTCCATCTGAATGATCGCGCAGCCGGCTCGGGCCAGGTCCAGCAGCTCGTCACGCATGGCCATGCTCACGTCGCGGATCAGATGCTCCTGATTTGCGTAATGATCGTTTCCAACGGACGTTCCGATGAGCTCGGGCGTGATGGTGCCGAACTTGACCGGCCGTGCGGTCATGCCCTGCGCAACCTTCCAGAGCGTCGTGTACTGCAGCGGCCCGCGCTCGATCTTGCCAACCGCCCGGGGCATCACACGGCTTTCCATCACTTCAAAAATGATGTCGCCCTTGGCTGCTCCGCCGTACCCCTTCCGGGTCCGGTAATAGTCGCCCCCTTCGAGTCCCTTGAAGCGGCGGGCAGGATACTGGAACCAGCTCATGCCGCCGACGTCGGTGTCGAAGCGCGCGTCGCCGTCAGTGACGATGTCGAGGCCGGCCCGCTCCTGGTCGCGGATGTAGGTGCCCACGGCATCGGTGTACTGCTCGCGAAACCGCGCATCGGCCAAGGCATCGCGAAATGGCCGGCTGCCGAGGTTCTCGGTGTACCAGGTAGGCCTCGGGAGCGATCCCGTGATGGTCGCCGGCAGCGTCAGGTCTTTCGTGGCTCTAACCATGGAGCGCTAATATATACGGCCTGCCTGGGCGGGTGGGGCAGGTGGGGATAACCATGATCCTGAGACGAGTCGTGGCCTGGGGGATAGCCGTGCTTGCCGTTCTGGCGTGTGTCAAGACGGCCGTGGCGCAAGGTGACACGTTCAAAGCGCGGCTGTCGCCGGTGCCAGTCGAGAGCTCGACGATTGCGGGCGTGACCGGCTTGGGGTCGGCAACCGCGACACTCAATGGCCGAAGCCTGTCGGTCCGCGGCACATTCGAGGGTATGCAGTCACCTGCAACGATCGCGCAACTTCATCTCGGACCCAAGGGCGTGCGCGGGCCGGTGATGTTCGATCTCATGGCGACGAAGGCGACGAGCGGTACGATCAGCGGCACCGCGACGCTGACCCCCGAGCAGGTGGAAGCGGTGAAACACGGCCGCTTCTACATTCAGATTCACAGCGAGAAGGCGGCCGAGGGGAATCTGTGGGGGTGGCTGATTCCCTGACGCGGACAACTAGGGCAGGTAGGGCGGGTAGGCCAGGTAGGGCAGGTAGGTCAGGTACGGCGGGTGGGGAGCGCCCGCGGGAAGGCACGTTGACATGATTCTTCGCGCGCGCGTCGTCACACTGATCGCACCGGCTGCTGCTGTGTTGGCCGTGGCAGTCGTTTCCGGCCAGCCGGCGCCCGCGGCCGTCTACACCGCAACTCAAGCCGCCGCGGGTCGCGCGGCGTACCAGACCAGCTGCGCGACCTGCCACCGGCCCGACCTGGGCGGCGGCGTTGACGCTCCGCAACTGGCAGGTGGAACGTTTCTCGGCGTCTGGAGTGGCCGCACAACGGCGGATCTGGTCGGATACGCCCAGCGCGGCATGCCTCCCGAGTATCCCGGATCGCTCGGTGAAGCCACGTACGTGAATATCGTTGCGTACATTCTTCAGGCCAACGGCGCACCGGCAGGCTCCGATCCGCTCACGGCGACAACGTCGCAACCGATTGGGAGCATCGCGATGCGTCAGACGACTGCGGTGCAGACCGCACAGCAGCCGGCGGCTCCCGCTACCGCGCCGCCTCCCGATCCTGACGCGCCTCCGCAGGGCCGGGGCCGCGGGCAACCGCCTCCGGCGCGGCGAGGCGTGACGATTGCCGGCGAGGTGAAGAACTACGTGCCTGTCACGGACGCGATGCTTCGCGATCCAGATCCCGGCGACTGGCTGATGGTCCGACGGAACTATCAGGCCTGGAGCCACAGCCCCCTCAGTCAGATCACCCCGGCGAATGTGCAGAACCTTCGACTCGCGTGGGTCTGGTCGATGGCGGAGGGCGGCGCGAGCCAGCCCATGCCGCTCGTGCACAACGGGACGATGTACCTTGTGAACACCGGGAATATCGTGCAAGCGCTCGACGCTGCGACCGGCTCCCTCATTTGGGAGCAGCGACTCGGCCCGGAGCAGGGCGGCGCGATGCGCAACCTGGCCATCTATCAGAACAACCTGTATGTCACGACGAGCGATGCGCGAATCAATGCGCTCGACGCGCGAAACGGCCAGCTTGTGTGGGAGACGCGGATTGCGGATCGAGCGAAGGGGTACGCTGCGACGACCGGACCAATCGTGATCAACGGCAAGGCCCTTCAGGGTCTGGGTGGGTGCGATCGCTTCAAGGAGGACGGCTGCTTCATCAGCGCGTTCGACGTCACCACAGGCAAACTGTTGTGGAGATTCAATACGGTGGCGCGGCCCGACGAGCCTGGCGGCGACACGTGGGCGGGCCAGCCAATGATGTTCCGGGCGGGCGGCGAGACGTGGGCCACCGGCAGCTACGACCCGGTGCTCAACCTCACCTATTGGGGAGTGGCGCAGCCGAAACCCTGGGTGCCCGCGAGTCGTCACATGACGGTCCGCGACAAGGCGCTCTACACAAGCTCGACGCTGGCGCTCAATCCTGATACCGGCAAGCTCGTGTGGTACTTGCAGCATGCGCCGGGTGAGGCGCTCGATCTCGATGAAGTCTTCGAGCGCGTGCTCATCGACGTGGACGGCCGTCCGCTCGTGTTCGCCATCGGCAAGCCGGGGATTCTCTGGAAGATGGATCGCAAGACCGGTGAATTCCTGGGATACAAGGAAACGGTCTACCAGAACATCTTCAGTTCGATCGATCCAAAGACCGGCACGCCGACCTATCGCAGCGAGATTGCCGAAGCAAAGATCGGCGACTGGGTGACCGCGTGCCCGAGCACCGCGGGGGGAAAAAACTGGCAGGCGATGAGCTATCACCCCGGCGCCGGGGTACTTGTGATTCCGTTGAGTCAGACCTGTCTCGAAATCAAGGGACGCGAGCAGGAGTTCAAGGAAGGCAATGGAGGCGCGGCTGCCGATCGCCGGTGGTTCGAGATGCCGGGCACGGACGGCAAGCTCGGGAAACTTGCCGCCTACGATGTCCGCACGATGAAAGAGGTCTGGAGTTACGAACAGCGCGCGTCGTTCCTCACCGCCGTGTTGACCACCGGAGGCGGGCTGGCGTTCGCGGGCGACCTGGATCGAAACTTCCGGGCGTTCGATGTGAAAACGGGAAAGATTCTCTGGCAGACGCGTCTGGGGACCTCGGTTCAGGGATTTCCCGTGTCGTTTACGGCTGGCGGAAAGCAGTACATCGCGGTCCCGACCGGCCTCGGCGGCGGCAGCCCTCGTCTGGTGCCGCGGTTGATTTCGCCAGAAATCAACTACCCGGGCACAGGCAACGCGCTGTACGTGTTCGAACTGCCCGACAGACGCTGATCTCGGATCACCACGACCAGCGCAGCGCAAGTGTGCCTGCGCCGAGCGCGAGCGCCGGTGCCGTCGATGAGGCGCTGCTGCGCTCGTGCTTCATCAGCCCCGGGACGGTCCAACCTATTGCCCCTCCAACCGCAGCGCCGGCCAGAACGTCCGTCGCGTAGTGCTTGTCCGCGGCGATGCGCAAGTACCCGGTATACGCCGCAAGCGGCACTCCCGCAATCCACACCCATCGCGTGTGCGGATCGTGCTGGTCTGCGTACACTCGCGCCAGAGCAAAGACCAGCGCAAACGCACCGCTCGTATGACCGGACACGAAAGACTTGTTTGCGCCATGGCCGGCTTGAGCAGAGTCGGTGGTCCCGAAGTGGACATCGGGCCGCTCACGCGCGACGACAATCTTGATCGCATCGGTGATCAGAGCAGAAACCGCAAAGGCTCGCAGGACAGGAATCGCGGTTTCGTCAAAGCGACGGTCGCCTTGCGGGATGAGGAACACGAGCGGGGCAAACTCGGTGACCGAGCTGACGATGTTCGCTTTGCCTCGATTCCCGCTGGACCAGATCCACGCCGAGCGCGTCGATCGGTCGAACGCGTTCAGCGTGTCCGCGCCCGCCGCGTCCCGATCGCACCATCGGCATCGACTCGGATCCGGCCAGAGGCCGAATCCGACGGCCGCTCCGACCAGGGCACTAGTCCCCAGCCAGTCCCCTTTCGTGTACGGGTCTGGAGTGTCGACCTGGGCATCTGGCGATTGAGGTGGGTCAGACTCTTGGCTTTCGGATGCCTGGGGCACGGTCGACACGTCGCGCACGTGCGCCGGTGGTGCGATGGCGACGGCGAGGAACAGCGCAGCAAGCACGTCGGGCCTCGCGACCTTGCGCCTCAGCCCGCCGCCCGGCCGAGCCGCTTCAATAGTTGAATCTGTCCGGCATGGTACAGATCGTGGGCCGCGATACCTGCGATCAGAGAGGCATTTGTTTCGGTCCGGCCGTTGCGGCGGTGGAGTTGTGTGGGACGGATCGCCTCGATCGCCTTGCGCAATGATCGATGCGTTTCCTCGAGCAACGCGACGTCCGATCGCCAGGCTCGGGGCGCGCTGTCGATCGGACGCGTGAACCAGTTCGAGCCCTCGAGTGCGAACGACCCGCGCGCTTCACCAGTCAGGCGACGCCGGACGACGTACTTCCAGTACGCGGCATGGACAACGAGCTCCCAGATGTTGTGACGTCCGGGCGCGGGCCGCCACGCGGCCTGCCGGGGTGACAGACCGCGGATGGCGCCGCGCAGGTTGGTCCCGTGCCAGGACCGGTGGTCGTACGCCTGGTCGACGACCGCGAGCAGCTCGTCAAGCCCGCCCATCAGCCGATCTTGTCGAGACCCTCAGTCAGCTCGATGTAGGTGCCCCAGGGGTCCGTGATGAACGCAATCGCGAGGTTCATCGCTTCGATCTTTCGGTACGGTACCGCGAACTTGATGCCGTCCGCCTCCAGCTTCTTGCAGAAGGCCTCGAGGTCCTTCACTTCGAACCCGATGTGATCGAGCGCACGGTTCTGTGTGCCGACGACCGGCGTGGTTGACGGCGAGAAATTCAGCGCGACACCCGGCAGATCGGCGGCGGGAAAGTTCGGCGCCTGGCGGGCCTTGGCTCCAAAGGTCTTCACGTACCACGCCTGCATTTCGGCGTTCTGTGTGTTGAAGAAATGGAGGTGGTGCAGCATGATCGGCAGCGTCTGCTGCAGCTGCTTGTTCTCGACGAGCTCCACCTTCACATCATCCGGGCCCAGCACGAACGCGATGGTGACATTCGGATTGATTGCCGCCACATCGTCCTTCACCTCTTGAGTCGGGGCGACTTCGCTTCTGGTGATCACCTTGTAGCCGGCCGCCTTCACCTTCGCGACCGTTTCGCGGACATTCGGCACCGAGAAGCCGATGTGGTTCACCGTGGTCCCGATGGAACCGCCCGTCGGCGCCTGCATGCGGAAGAAGACGAGCACGTTCGGGAACTCGACGACGTCGGCGTTGTTGGGGCCGAACTTGATGGCCTTGCCGCCGAGCGTATCGGCGAAGAACTTCTTCTGCGCGTCGATATTCGTGGCATTGATGTGATGGTGGCCGTAAACAACTGGGCCTTCCTTGGCGACGAGGAGCTGTGCCGAGGCTGTTGAGGTTGAGGTGGCAACGAGGAGCGCGGACAGGAGCGAGGCGAGGACCAGTCGCATGGCGGTTCCTTTCGGTGAAAGGAGGAAGTGTAGCGGAAGGGCGGGTAGGGCGGGTAGGGTGGGTGGGGCAGGGAGGTCAGGTGGGGCGGGTAGGTCAGGACGGCAGAGGCAGATCCTCAAATTCTCAAATCCTCAGATTCTCAAATTCCGTGTTCTTATTCGCCGTGATAGACTCGCGCGCGCATTTTCACTCACACTCTTCCAGACAGGAGTTCCATCATGGCTGCCGACTTTTTCCTTGGCGAATCACTGGTAGGGGACGGCAACGAGGTTGCTCACATCGACTTGATCATCGGGTCGAAGACGGGCCCCGCAGGTACGGCGTTCTGCAACGCGCTGGCGAACAACAAGGACGGCTTCACGACGCTTCTCGCGGTGGTCGCGCCGAACCTGCCCGCCAAGCCCGACACGCTCCTCTTCAACAAGGTCACGATCAAGGGTGCCAAGCAGGCTGTACAGATGTTCGGCCCGGCGCAGGCCGCCGTCGCCCGAGCGGTCGTCGACTCGGTCGAGAGCGGCGTCATCCCGAAGGACAAGGCCAACGACCTCTGCATTCTGGTCGGCGTGTTCATCCACTGGGAAGCCGCCGACGACAAGAAGATCTACGACTTCAACTATCAGGCGACTAAGGAATCGATCCAGCGCGCGCTCGCCGGCAAACCGGCCATCAACGATGTGATTACCGGCGCCAAGACGGCGAAGCATCCGTTCAGTCCCAAATAGTCGTTGGTCGTTGGTTCGCCTGGTCGTTAGTCCCGTCTAACGACGAAGGACCAACGACTAACGACAATGTTTGTGCGTAAGCTTCTCCTCCAGTTCGACACCTCGCCACAGGCGAGCGTCTTCGACCGCATCGTCGCCTACGACGCGGGTGCTGATGAGGTGTTGAGTTACGGCGGCGTGACCGAGGCTGCCGTGCGCGAGTTGGTGCACGGCGCCATCTTCACGCGGGGGCCCGAAGATCTGCACAACACGGCCATCTTCATCGGAGGGGCCGACATGGCGGCAGGCGAGCGTCTGCTCGCCGCCGTGCGCAGCAGCTTTTTCGGCTCGCTGCGCGTGTCGGTCATGCTCGACTCGAACGGTTCGAACACCACCGCGGTCGCAGCCGTCGCCAAGCTGCGGCAGGTCTTCGGGCCCGACAGGGACGTTCAGGGCCGGCGCGCCGTCGTCACCGCTGGGTCGGGGCCGGTGGGACTTCGCGCGAGCGGCCTGCTGGCGAAAGCCGGTGCCAGCGTTCTCGTCACGTCCCGAAAATCGGCGGGCGGTGCGATCGAGGATTCCATTCAGCGGCGATTCGGCGCGTCGGTACGAACGGCATTGCTGCCGGATGCCACTCACGCGGCACCGCTACTCGAAGGCGCCGAGATTCTTCTCAATGCCGGTGCCGCGGGAGCGCTTGTCGTTCCGCGAGCCGCGTGGGAAGGGCGACCCGGCCTGCGCGCCGCCGCCGATCTCAACGCGGTACCGCCGCTCGGTATCGAAGGCATCGAGGTGACCGACAACGGCGTCGAGCGCTCGGGCACGACGACGTTCGGCGCGCTCGGCGTCGGCGGTCTGAAGATGAAGATCCACAAAGCCTGCATCGCGCGGTTGTTCGAGCAGAACGATCTCGTGCTCGATGTCGAGGCGATCGCGGAACTGGCGCTCGGCATATAGTCGACCATGCCGCGCGTCATTGGTGTCGATCCGGGCACCGTCAGCGTCGACCTTTTCGGCCTCGACGGCGGGCGCGTCTTCCTCGACCGCTCGCTGCCGACGGCTGAAGCGCTTGCCAGTCCATCCGTCATCCTTGATCTGGTTGACGAGGCCAATCGACAGGCACCACTCGATCTCGTCGCAGGGCCATCGGGATACGGACTGCCGCTGATTGCCGCACCCGACCTCACCGAAACCGACGTCCGTCTCGCCTGTCTGTCGTCCGCCGGTGAGACCGGCGGGATCGGCGGGCTTGCCTCGCTGATGCGCGCGCTCGGGCGTTCTCGGTTGCCGATCGTCTTCATGCCAGGCGTCATCCATCTTCAGTCGGTGCCGGCTCACAGGAAAGTCAACCGCGTCGACATGGGAACCGCGGACAAGGTGTGCGCCGTGGCGCTGGCGCTGCATCGGGAAGCGGCCCGTCGCGCGTGCGGCGTCACGGAGGTGTCGTTCATTCTTCTCGAACTCGGCGGTGCGTTCACGGCCGCCATCGCGGTCGACCGCGGCGCGATTGTCGACGGTGTCGGCGGATCGTCGGGGCCGATTGGCGCGCGCGCTGCCGGAGCACTGGATGGGGAGGTGGCGTACCTCGCCGGATCGATTCCAAAGAGGACGCTGTTCAGCGGCGGCGCTGCGGCGGTTGCCGGCACGCCCGATTGGTTACCCCTGTCACACCTGGCCGACGCGCCTCCTCGTATTCGTCAGGCCCGTGACGCCTATCTTGAAAACGCGGTGAAGGCGGTGGCCGCTCTGACGGTCAGCGCCCCCGGCGCGCGCCAGGTACTGTTGTCGGGCAGGATCGCGCACGCTGCTGGAGTTCGGGAGGAGCTGACGACACGACTGGCGGCACAGAATCCCGATGTTTCAGTCGATCTTCTTGACGGCCTTGGTGTGGCTTCTGAGGCAGCTCAAGGCGCCGCGCTCATCGCCGACGGGCTGGCTGGTGGATCGTGCGCGGAACTTGTGGATGCGCTCCGCTTACGGACCGCAGCCGGAACCGTTCTCGATCATCTGTACGTGATCGACCAGGCCTCGGCTCGCGCACGGCTCGGAATCAGTTGAGACACTTCCCTGCGATCCGTTGCACGAACTCAACCTGCAGCTCAGGATCGGTCCCGGGTTTTTCGCTGGACGAGGCGACCACCTCGCCCGAGATTTCGACCTTCGCTCCCACAAACGGTGAAAGCTGGCTGTCGATGCTCTTCAGCTTGTAGGTGCGACTCGCGGCGCTGGAGGCTCGGCTCGAACCTCCAGTGTCCTGTGGAATCCTCAGCAGCCGCTCGGCGCTGACGAGCACAAATCGGGCGCTGCTCGGATCAGCCGTATTGGCAGCCGGCGGGGTGCCGTCCGCTCGCGTCGCGGCCTGGACGCAGCCAGTCAATGCGATGCGATCAGCAAGGTCAGGCGGCTCCGGCTGCGGCGTTCCGGGAGTCGGATTGCCGCCCGTGATCGGTTTCCCTCCGATCTGCGCAGCGACGCTGATGGCGAGCGCGCAGGAGAACGCCAGCCAGCACGCCCATCCACTTCTTCTTCTTCACTTTCCACTTTCCCAACTTACTTCTCCACCTTCCACTTTCCACTTTTCCACTTCGGCTACGCTCCGCCCCCCTGCACGAGGAACTTTCCGAGCTTGAGGATCTTGGTCGGATCGGTGTTCGCGTCGATGAGGACGCCGAAGAATGGCGCCATCATCTCTTCCCAGGTCATGCGACCGAGATAGACGGTCTTGCCCGGATTGGGGTTGAACCGGTTCGACGTGGAATTGTTGTAGTGCGCGTCGACGTGCAGCTTGGTGCCCTTCGGAATCTGAATCGGCTTGAGCGGCTGGTACAGGAGCTGCCAGTTGAAATCGTATTTCGGCACGCTCAACACAATCTCCTTGCGTCCGTCGGGATAGGTCAGCTCGTACGTCATGTCCTTCCCGCGGAGGTGCATGTGCGGCATCATCTCGACCAGCTCGGCGTCGGCGGTGAACTCGAGATCGAACGGCGGGCTCTGGTAATTGCCGTCGTTCGGCGGAATCGCGAAGTTGGGTCCTCCGCCGACGATGCCGTACGACAGCCACCGCTTCTCGGGCGGCGTCGCCGACACCGTGAAGCCGACAAGCGGCCGATCGACGACTTCCTTCCCGGTCGGTGTGTAGTGGACCTGGAACGAGATGTCGCTGCCTGCTGGAATCAGCTTGCCCGCGTGAAACGGACGATAGTCGTCCGCCGCTCTGCCGGGCACGTAGCAGTTGAAGCCGCCGCCCGTGTCCGTTCCAGGAAGAGGTGGGGGGCCGCCCGGCCGCGCTGCGCGCGGCGACACCTGCTGCGCTTCTTCCTTGATGGCGGTCCCATCCTCATCGCGCGTCGATTCCGACCAGACAGGGACGTAGTACTTCGTGTCTGGCTTGTGGGGCTGGAATGTGAAGCAGATGTGATGCGTCACTGTTTTGTCGCTCGGCTTGATTTCGAGCGACGTAATCCAGGTGTCTGTGGTGAAACCGCTCGGAATCATGTAGGTGACCCACTCGATCACGTCCTTCGGCACCCGCGCAGGTACACGGAATTCCGGTCCGCGGAGGACGATGTCGGGTTTGATCTGCCAGCCGTCAGCGGGCCATTGGATGGCCGGGGGCGCGTCGGCGGGATCGCCCTGCAGGGCCCCGGTGTCCGCCCATCGCGACAGGGTTTCGATGTCGTGCTGGGAAAGCGAGCGGTCGTTGGCGAACGTTCCGTGCTGCGGATCCGCGAACCACGGCGGCATCTGCCGGCTTTCCGTTTTGCTCTTGATGGACCGCGCCCAAGGCCGTGCCTCGTTATAGGTGAGGAGCGACATGGGCGCGATCTGGTCCGGCCGGTGGCACGATTGGCAGTTTTTCTGAAGGATCGGTAGGACATCCTTCGTGAATGTCACGGGTGCGTCGGCCGCCGACATCCGGATGCCGCCGGTCGAAAACGCCGCGAATGCCACCAACACGCCTGCGAAGCCGTATCGCAACATGCGGGCCTCCATTTAGTCTGGATTTACCTGACTAACCGTACCCAAGTCGACAAGCAGCGTCAACCGATTTGCTCGCGGGCGGCCGGCAAGAAATCGAGAATGCAATTGAGTGTGCCGAATCACGACGCCGAGAGTCGACCGGCGGCGCGGGGCCGGTTGGTGGTCGTCGGCCAACCTTCACGGCTCGAGAGATTTGTGTCCGCCGGTCCCGAACGGCGCGGCCTTTGCCCCCTCTTCCGACAAGGGCAAAGGAGCACCACATGGCTCGATCCAGTCTCAAGTCGGCAATTCTGGCCGTTCCAGTACTTTTGCTCGCGCTCGCGGCGCGTGCACAGGGCAATCCGAATCAACCGGCCATCACTTCCGCCGTGGTGTCAGCCGATCAGACGGTGCTGTTCGTTCAGGGCGAAAACTTCGGGAAGAATCCGGCCGTTACGATCAACGGCCTCACGCTTGGCGGTGTTGTGGTTGACGCAGCCGGCCGGCTGCTCACCGCCCAGATGCCGTCACTCGTGCCCGGTACATACAAGGTCCGGGTGACGAATAAGAACTTCGACGACGACATCGATCTGACGGTGGGCGGTGTCGCGGGCGGCTCTGCCGCGCCCGCCACTCAGGGACCCCAGGGACCGCAGGGACCACAGGGTCCCCAGGGGCAGCCTGGTCCGGCCGGGCCACCGGGGCCGATCGGGCCGCAAGGGCCGATGCCGTTCTATGTCGCCGGTTTGGTGAAAGGCAGCGCTGCGACTTTCTCGGGGACAGGCTTCACGGTTTCGCGGGTAGGCCTCGCCGGCAGTTACCAGGTTGTGATTCCGGCCACGCCATCCGGGCGCTTTCTGGCGGCAGTAGTGACGCCCACCGTTGTGCCGGGAGGGACAGCAACGACCTCCGTGGCCATCGCGCGAATTGTCTCCTACAGCAAGAGCGGCACTGACCTTTCGCACAGCATCATCATTGAGATTCGCGATCTAACGGGAGCGCTCATCGACAGCGACTTCAGCTTCATCGCGTTGGATCGATCGTAGCGCTCGGTGTATCGTGATGCCGGTGACGCGAGTTCTCGTCGCCGGCGTCTCGACGCGCGCGGCGGCGGCATCAGCGGCTCGGGCGGGCTACGACGTCTCAGCCGTCGACGGTTTTGGCGACCTCGATCAAGACTCAGCCGTCCGCTCATCGTCGGTGGCGCCCTTTACGCCGGCCGGCGCTGTGCGCGCTGCCTGTTCGGTCGACTGCGACGCCGTGGCCTACCTGTCGAGTTTCGAAAACCATCCGAACGCCGTTGCAGCGCTCGCACGAGGGCGGACGCTCTGGGGCAACCCGCCGTCAGTGCTCCGTGAGGTCAGGAATCCAATACGCGTCGCGGCCGTATTCGGGCGGCACGGCGTCGTCGTGCCGAAGGTGTGCACCAGTCGGCCTGGATTCGGCGCCGCTCGTTGGCTCGTCAAGCCGCTCGCGTCCGGTGGCGGCCAGCGCGTCCGACCCTGGCAGGACGAAGCGCACATTCCTGCCGGCTGCTATCTCCAAGAGTACGTCGACGGGACACCCGGTTCCGTGGTGTTTGTGGCTGCCAAGGGTCGGGCCGTCCCAATCGGGGTATCGCGTCAGCTGATTGGCGAAGCAGCGTTCGGTTCAACCGACTATCACTATTGCGGCAACATTCTGGCCAGTGCCGGAAGGCGTACGCACGACCTGCCGCTGACCGATGCAGCCATGAATCTTGCCCGAATTGCGGCCAGAGCATTTGATCTCGTCGGGGTGAACGGCATCGACTTCATCGCGCGCGGAAAATCCCTGGTTCCCATCGAGATCAACCCTCGCTGGTGCGCCTCGATGGAGCTTGTCGAGCGAGCGTACGGCCTGTCGGTTTTCGCGATGCACGCGGCAGCGTGTTCGAAGGGCGAACTTCCGACCTTCGCGCTGGACGTCGCTCTTGCGCGACCAACTCACGTTCGGCAAGGCCATTGTCTTTGCGCGACACCGGGTCGTCGTCGGCGATACGCGAACGTGGCTCGACGACGACACCGTGCATGATGTGCCGCGGCCGGGTGAGCACATAGCCGCAGGGCGGCCTATTTGTACGGTGTTCGCCTCTGCCGAAGATCCTAATGCGTGCCACGCAGCGCTCGTCGACCGAGCGGCGCGCGTATACGCGGCTCTCGCTGCATCACCATGAGCCATCGGCCGTGAGCCATCACCCATGAGCCATCAGCCATCAGCCATCAGCCATTTGTCCAGCGTGGCCTGCCTGGGATGCGGCTGCGCCTGTGACGACATCGAAGTCGAGGTACGCGGAGGTCGCCTCGCGGAGGTCAAGCACGCGTGCGATCTCGGTGTCGCGTGGTTTGGCAGTGGTGTCGTGCCCGTCCGAGTTCGGATCGCCGGGCAGGACGCCGCGCTCGAGACGGCGCTCGATGCAGCGGCACGGCTGATCAAGGAAGCCACGCGCCCGCTCGTTTATGTCGCGCCGGATGTGTCCTGCGAAGGCCAGCGGGAGGGGGTGGCGCTCGCGGACGCGATCCGCGCGGTTCTTGATAACGTGACGTCGGCGACGGCGATGGCCGGCGTCCTGACGGCCCAGGAACGCGGCCGCGCGTCTGCGACGTTGGGGGAGATTCGCAATCGCGCGGACGTGATTGTGTTCTGGGGGTGTCGATCCAGCGGTCCGCTACCCGCGGTACGGAACTCGGTACGGGCCGGATTCCATCGGTCTCCACGTGTCTGAGGGTCGCCGATCGCGCACGGTGGTGGCTGTTGACATTGGTCGCCGAAGGGGACCCGCAGACGCTGACCGCCGCATCGACATCCCGGAAGAACACGAGGTGGGCATCCTGACTGCCGCAACAGCCCTCGTCACCGCAGGCGCAAATGGGGCCCGCCGTTCGCACGGATCGTGGACGCAGGCAGCTGAGCTGACGGCCTTGCTGGTCGCCTCGCGGTATGCCGTCCTCGTCGTCGACGGCGAGCCTGAAGAAGGCGGCAGCGGTTCAGCGTCCGACGCCGGACGAATGGCTGCACTCACCGCGTTGACACAGGTGCTGAACGGTCCGACACGTTGTGCGCTGAGCGTCCTGCGCGCTGGAGGAAACCGATCCGGAGCAGAAGCGGTCTTCACATCGCAGACAGGCTATCCGGCAGCCGTCGACTTCGCGCGCGGCTACCCACGCTATCTGCCGTACGACGGAACGGCTGGCGCGCGCCTAGCGGACGGCAGGATCGATTTCGCGCTGATCATTGGTTCGGCAGATTTGATTCCCGCCGACGTGCTGTCAGGAATCGCGTCGAAGCCGTGCGCGGTGATAGGTCCCCGGGCGAGCGACAGCCCTCTTGCCGCCCGCGCCATTGTCATCGACACGGGCGTTGCGGGTGTGCACGAGGCTGGCACGGCGCTGCGCATGGACGACGTGCCCGTTCCACTGCGTGTGTTGGTCAGCGGCCCGCCTGAAACGTTCCGTGTGCTGCGTGCGCTGCGAGAGCGCGTCGCGCGCGATTAGGCCGCGACCGCTGCGCCTGGCACGAGACTTTCAACGACATGCCGGTGGTACCCGCCGGAAGCGTCACGTAGACTCAGATCGATCTCCCGTGTGGTCGAAGTGACCGCCATCAGGTCGTCGGCGAGCGCGATGACCGGGTGCAGCGGATCGTGTGGCGTTGGCCGAATCACGATGCCGACTTCGTCGAGCGTTGTTCGCACCAGCGTGCCGACGGGGAAGAACGTCACGACGTTGACGAACGCCCGGACGAGCGCCGGGTTCAGCTGCGTGCCGCCCAGCCGCGCCAGCACCAGACACGCCTGCTCGGGCAGCGCCGGATCCCGATACGGGCGGGCGCCGGTCATGGCTTCATAGACGTCCGCTATCGACACAATCTGACTGAGGAGATGCGGCACGACACCTTCGCCAAGATCGGGATAGCCGCCACCTGTGAAATGACGGTGATGCTCCAGCGCGAGCGTCGGCGTCAGCGGCGCCAGCTCCGGGACGTCGGCCAGCATCGCCGCGCCGATTGTCGGGTGACGCTCGATGATGGTTCGTTCGTGCCGATCCAGCCGTGCGGGCTTCTTCAGAATCTCAACCGGAATCTGCACCTTGCCGACGTCGTGCAGCAGCCCTCCCTCGGCCAACCAGGCAATCGCTGTATCGTCGAGTCCCACATGGCGCCCCAGCAGCACCGCGATAATCGCGACGTTCACCGAATGGCAGTACGTCATGTTCTCGGTACTGCTTGACCGCGAGAATCTGTCCAAGGGCGGCGCTACTGCCGGCCACTTTGAACATCAACAGGCGGAGCAGCTCGCGCAGCGTGCCGGCCGGAGGCAGGCGGCCGGTGCTGAAGGCGCCGAACGTATCTTCCGCGAGCTTGAGCGACTCGGCATAGTCGGGATTCGAGCGGCCCGGTCGGCCGGTCGGGCCATTCGCGCGACTGCCATCGGGTATCGAGGGCCACGAGACGTCCGAGCGAAACGTGTTGGACGCCGAGGTCCGTCAGCCTGGGCGCGACCGGTTCCGTCGGGGGCTGATCCTTGAAGCGGGCGAGGAGCGCGCCGACCTGGGCCAGTTCCCCGCGCGTGACTCCGCGGTCGATGTGGACGCTGTTGACGCCGAGCGCCAGAAACTCGTCGACGACGGCCGCGTGAACCCGGCTTTCGTGTCGGAAGGGCACTTCGTTCAGATGGGCGTCGGGGCCGATGATGTCGATCCGGACTGAGGGCGATTCCGTGAGCAGCGGCCTGATGGTGTCGTCGAGCCCTCGGAGAGCCTGTTCTACGACAGGGTGGCCGCTTGGGTAGAGGCTGATCAGCTGCCTCAGGCCGGTGAGCGCCCGGAGGACAGCGATCGGATCAGGTCCGGCTTCGGTACTCACAATCCTCGTCCCAGCCGCGCGGCTGTTTGGCCGAGTTGAAACTGCGCAGGTCGCCAGATGCGCTTCCGCAGGCGGCTCAGGTCGCGGAGCAGCGGCGCCAGGTCGTCCCTTTTGCGCTCGGCCGCTCGAATCAGCAGTCTGCGTGCGACGGCCGGATGGGTCGCAGCGAAATCCGTACGGCCGAGCAGATGGCACGCTTCGACGCGACCCTCAGGAAACTGCCAGATGGCGTCCTCGGCTAATCGGCCCAGTTCGCCGTCAGCAGTGATCACGCTGGCCACCAGTCGGCGCGCCTCGGCGGTTCCGATCTGTACGAGCGCGCGCATCGCCTCACGGGTGACCCGCCCGTCCGGATGGCGCAGCACGCCGCCCACGCTCAATTCATGTCCGGCGCCAGCATGTCCAAGCACGGCAACCATCGCACGCGTGACCTCCGGTTCCCTATTCGTGAGGTGTGGTGTTACGCCGGGGGCCAGTGCGCGCGCGTTGGCGCACATCATCCTGCGCAACGCGGTCCGCCGCGCGCTGGAGGTCTCGCGTTCCAGCGCTGCCACAAGGGGCGGCACAATCGTCTGGCCGAAGGCGTCGATCACGCGTGCCGTCGGAGCGTCCGCCGTTTCAGAGCTATCCGATGTGCGCACGAGCCGGTCGATGAGTCTGTCGTCGGCCAGCGACGCGATGTTCGAGGCGATGAGCTGAGCGATCTCCAGGCGGGCGTCGCGCAGCGACCCTTCGAGGTGCCGCAGTTCGCGAACCCACGCGGCAACTTCGTCCAGGTCGTTTTCGCGCGCGAACGAGCGAAGCGCCTCAAGGATGCCAGCAAGGAACCGGCTCGCGGTCTCAGGATTGGCCTCGAAGCGCAGAAGATGGACCAGGCAGCGTGTGCGTTCCACGGCGCCACGCGTGGCGGCAATCGTCGTCCGGGCTTCCCCGATCTGAGCCTCGGTGGTGGTGTCAATCGCCAGATCGACGGATCCGAAGTCGCGGAACTGCTTCTGGCGCGAGAGATCGACGCGAATCTGCTGGCCGGACAAACCGTCGATGTGCCCTGGCGTCGCCGCATCGCCGGCTGCCAGCCCGTGGTTGAGGAGGCGCTCGTTCAGCAACGGTTCGACTCGCCTGCGCCGTTCAACGGGTAGTTCGAGACGGTCCAGTGCCGTCCGCAGCAGTTCCGGCGCTGCGACCTGCAGATCGAGCAGCAGTGCGAGCGCATCGGCGAGTTCGACGTCGGGGAACTCGCGCATCAGCATGCCGTCCATCTTTCCGTCCATCAGCGCGGGCAGGATCGTGTTGCGCAGCAGCGTTTGACGACGGTCCGGATCGAGTGCGCGAACGGCGCGTGCGAGCCGCCCCAGAAGGGCGGTGGCGATTTCGGGCTCCGCAGATCGCATGAGGAGCGCCACTTCCTCGAACTTGTTCACGAGCGTGTCAGCCGGATCGGTGTTGAGCGGTTCGTCGGCGAGGGCCGCGAGCATACCGGCGAGCGCGATCGGATCGCCGACGAGTTCCGCCAGACGAAACAGCGGCACCGATTCAAGGCCCGCGATGCCGGCGTCGAGACGCACCCAGCCCTTGTCGGCCCGAAACAATCGCCCTGTGCGGCGCCGATTCGCCTCGATGTCGGTCTGATCTGCCCTCAGACGTGCGACCAGCGACGCGTGGGGCGAGCCCACCTCGAGTATCGCCGGCCGAATCTGCATCACGACCTGGATGCGATCGACGCCGCGCGCCTTCAGCCGGTCGGGCAGTGGCTCGCCGATATTCGGTTGCTCCTGAATCACCAGCTCGCGGCACAGGCACGACAGCTCGCGGACCGACGCGTCCCGAAACAGCGTGATGCTGGCGACAGCCCCCCGGTGCAGCCGGCCGGCGCACTCGGCAATCCCGGTGGACTGGTGCAGCGGCGCCTCGTCGATGAGCAGTGTCCGCGGGCTGACCTGGATGGTGAGGTGCTCTTTGTCGAGGCTGCCCAAAGCGCGATGGCAGGCTTTGAGGGCATCGGTCAGTACCGGGTTGTCGCTGGGATAGACGTGGTGGCGCTGCACAGCCAGCGCGAAGAGCGACCCGAGCTGCCCGAAGCTTGTCGTGGCTGGCACGTGTACCGCCTATCGGGTTCTATCGGACCGACAGTCATCCGTCGACAGTCGTCAGTCGAGTCGCCGGTCAGACAGTTGTCAGTCACGAAGACAGATCGGCAGGATTTCGTCGAGTTTGCCGATCTTGAGCACGTCGGGCGGCACGGTCCAGGACCGGGACACGTTTCCAGACTGGCAGAAGTCCGGCGGCTTTCGCGCCCGCAATGTCGGCTTCCGGATGATCGCCGACGAACATGGATTCTGACGCGTCGGCTCCGCACCGCGCCAGACCGCGAGCGAAGATGCGCGCGTCGGGCTTCTGAATTCCCTCGGCTTCCGAAATCAGAATTGCATCGAACCACGGCCCGATGCCCAGCGCGTCGATCTGCGGCTCTGCCAGTCGACCGGTCCGTTCGTGATCACGCCGAGCTTCTTGCCGTGCGAGCGGAGCGCGTCGAGTGTGGCGATGGTATCCGCCGGAGTCCGGCAGTATCGGGGATAGTTGGCTGTGAAGTGGAGTTCGAGACGAGTCGCCACGTCGCGGCCGAAGCGCAGCTCTTCGCCCAGCAGGTGATAGAGGCCAGGCGCCCGGCCGTGGCCATGTCTGTCGAGCTCGAGCGACCGATCGATGAATTGCTGCCTGGCGACGCCCGGCAGCTCGTCGCGAAACGCCTCGAACTGATCCTGGGTTATCTGAAGTATGCTGGCGTCTCGATCGTAGAGCGTGCCATCGAGGTCGAAGAGAACAGCCCGGATCATCTGGACCTGCCGCGGCTGGTTTTGGAGGGAACCATGATCAAGCAGTGTGCGACGGCCTTTCTGATCGCGGTACTCGTGCCCGCGGCGGCCTTCGCCCAGAATGCGAAGACGGTTCTGGAGAACGCCGCGAAGACTATGGGCGCGGACAATCTGAATTCCATCATGTATTACGGATCAGGTGCGAACTTCAATCTGGGCCAGAGCAACAACGCGAACGGTCCATGGCCTCGCGCTCCGCTGAACGATTACCGGCGAGCGATTGACTTCACGCAGCCGGCGTCCCGTGCGTCGGCGGTCACTTACGGCGTTCCGGTTACCGGCGGACCGGCGGTGCAGGGGGCGTTCAACCAGCTTGTGACGCCCGCCAACGATGCCTGGGCGCAGCACCTGGAGATCTGGACCACGCCCTGGGGTTTCATCAAAGGCGCGCTCGCCCACGACGCAACGGTCAAATCACAGACCCTCAACGGCGGTAAACACAACGTCGTCACCTGGATGTCCACGCAGAAAGCCCCGTCGGGTCTTCAGTACAAGGTGGTCGGCTACATCAACGACCGTAACCTCGTCGCTCGTGTCGACACCTGGGTTGAAAACCCGATCTTCGGCGACATGCTGGTGGAGACCACCTACGCCGACTACCGCGACAACAACGGCTTGAAGTATCCGACGACCATCACCCAAAAGCGAGGCGGATGGCCGGTCTTTGAAGCCCAGCTGCTGGGCGCGCGCGCGAATCCGGCTGACATCCAGCAGCTTCTGACGCCGCCGCCACCGCCGGCGGGACGCGGCGGCGGACCGGGCGGCCCTCCTCCGCCGCCAGCACCCGGCGCTCCGCAGTCCGAGAAGCTCGCTGACGGAGTGTACCGAATCATCGGTGCATACAATGCGCTTGCGGTCGAGTTCAAGGATCACATCCTCATCTTCGAACCCGGACCGCAGAACGAGGCGCGGGCCACGGCGATCCTGACCGAGGCGAAGCGGGTCATCCCGAACAAGCCGATCCGCTACGGCGTAATCTCGCATCATCACTTCGATCACACGAGCGGTCTGTCGGCCGTGGTCGCCGAGGGCGTCACCATCGTCACACACGAGGTGAACAAGTCATTCCTCGAAAGCGCCCTCAGCGCGCCGCGCACGTTGGCCCCGGATGCGATGTCGAAGTCTGGCAAGAAGCCAAAGATCGAGACCGTTGGCGACACGCGCGTCTTTCAGGATGAGACGCGTACGGTCGAGATTCACCTCATGAAAGGGCTTCCGCATGCGGATGGCAATCTCGTCGCGTATCTCCCCAAGGAGAAAATCCTGGCATATGCGGACATGTTCAACCTGCCGCCGGCCAGCGATCCCGTGCCCAATCCGTCTGTCGTCGGCACGATGGTGTTTGCCGACAACCTGGCTCGGCTGAAGCTGGTGCCCGAGCGAATCCTGTCCGTGCACACACTGAATCCCGATCGCCTCACCTCGCCGGCCGACATCCTGAAGTCGCTCGGGAGAGCAAATTAGTCGGAATCGAGATAGGGCAAAGGGCTGAGGGCAAAGGGCAAATGGCAGGCTCGATCCATCAGCCATTAGCCATCAGCCATCAGCCATTGGTTATCGCCGGCGGCGCAATTCACGACCCCGCGAACGGCGTCGACGGGGAGGTGCGCGATTCTGTACATCCATGAGGGACGCATCGTTCGCGAGGCGCCTGTTGGGGCAACGACGATTGATGCGCGGAACATGGTTGTGATGCCGGGCGGCGTGGACATCCACAGCCACGTCGCCGGGAGCAGCGTGAACCAGGCGCGTCGACTTCTGCCCGAAGAACACGAGCGCGATCCTGCGACTGCGCCACACCTTCATCCGGATTCCGAGCACCAGCCGAGGTCGGGTACGGGCGGAACCGTTCCGACCACCTTTACCACCGGCTATCGCTATGCCGGCCTCGGCTACACCACAGTATTTGACGCGGCCGTCTCACCGCTGTACGCGCGCCAATCGCACGCCGAGTTCGACGACACGCCCATTGTCGATGGCGGGTTCTTCGTGCTGATGGGCAACGACGAGTTTCTGTTTCGCCTGATCGACGACGGTGAGCGGGAGCAGGCGCGCGAGTACGCAGCATGGCTGCTGGGCGCGACGGGTGGCTACACCATCAAGCTCGTCAATCCGGGAGGAGTCGAGCTCTGGAAGCGCGGCTCGCGACAGTCCACGGGGCTCGACACTCCTGTCGGCTCGTCGCGCGTGACACCGCGCGCCATCATTGAAACGCTCGTCGATGCGGCCAACACGCTGAACCTCCCGCATGCCGCGCACATCCACAGCAACAACCTTGGCGTGGCTGGTAATGTCACGACGACGA
Source organism: uncultured Acidobacteriota bacterium (assembly GCA_963725105.1). Lineage (GTDB taxonomy): Bacteria > Acidobacteriota > Vicinamibacteria > Vicinamibacterales > CAVVIG01 > CAVRXZ01. Next base: position 27,101 of record CAVRXZ010000024.1, on the reverse strand, counting down.
TCGACAGTATGCGGGCCGTTACAGGTCGCCGCGCGCATTTCACGCACCTGCAGTTCCACAGCTATGCGGCGGGATCAGGCAAGACGGAGGGCGAACATGGCTGGCGATCCGGTGCCCGTGAAATCGCTGAGTATGTGAACGCGCACCCGGAGATCAGCGGAGACGTTGGCCAAGTGATGTTCGGCCCGGCGACGACTATTACCGCTGACAGTCCTGTCGAGTACCTGTTGTATCGAAGCACCGGCCGCAAGTGGATCAATCAGGATATCGAGCTCGAAAGCGGCTGCGGGATCGTGCCGTATGTTTACACCGACAAGGCGGCGGTGGCTGCGCTTCAGTGGGTTGTCGGCCTGGAGCTATTCCTGCTGTCAGCCGATCCCTGGCGGATGGTGCTCTCGACCGATCACCCTAATGGCGGATCGTTTCTCGCGTATCCGGAATTGATCCGCTTGCTCATGGACCGTGCGTATCGCGACGAGCGACTGAAGAACGTCAACCAACGCTATCTCGCCGGCAGTGCGCTGGCGGACGGCATCGCCCGCGAGTACACGCTGAACGAAATCGCGATCATCACGCGCGCCGGCCCGGCCCGGTTGCTCGGATTGCGCAACAAGGGCCACCTCGGTGTCGGCGCCGACGCCGACGTGACGGTCTATCAGCCCGATGCTGACCGGGCGCGGATGTTCTCGACGCCGCGATACGTCCTGAAAGGCGGCGTCCTCGTTGTCGAGGAAGGACAACTGCGCCGCGCGCCCTCTGGCCATCGTCTGCACGTGTCGCCGGCGTACGACGACGGGGTGGAGCGACGCCTCAGGCGTTTCTTCGACCAGTACGCAACGGTCTCCTTCGACAACTATCCTGTGAGCGGCTTACGCGACGCCGCGCTGCCCCTCGCCGGGGAGAGAGGGCGCTAGCCCAGGTGGAGATCCGCGGCACGTTCATCGAAGACACTTTCGCCGAGGCGTTCGGCATGCGAGCAGCGCGTGTCATCGTCACGGCGAAGAACCTCCGCTGGGCCCGCGAGGCGGCCATCAAGATGACCGGCTTTGCGACCTCTGTGATTGCATGCAAGTGCGAGGCGGCGATCGAGCGCGACGCTCGGGCCGGAGAGACGCCTGACGGTCGACCTGGCATCGCAGTGCTCCTGTTCACCATGGACACCGATGGCCTCGGCAAGCGCCTCATCGAACGCATCGGTCAGACGGTGCTCACGTGTCCGACGACGAGCTGCTTCGACGGGTTGCCTGGAGTGGCCGGATCGTGTGCCTGCCGGGCGTGCGCTGCGGGTCTTCGGCGACAAGTTTCAGATCAGCAAGGTGGTCGGGGGCCATCGCTACTGGCGTGTGCCGGTCATGGAAGGGGAGTGCCTGCTGCAGGAGAGCTTCGGCGTCCAGAAGAAGGGGGTGGGCGGCGGCAACTTCCTCATCCTCGCCGAAGACGCCGATGTTGCGCTCGATGCGGCGGAGGCGGCCGTCACGCGCTCGATGGTGCGGCCGACGTCATTCTGCCGTTTCCCGGAGGTGTCGTGCGGAGTGGCAGCAAGGTCGGCGCGCGTCACTACAAATCGATGATGGCGTCGACCAACGACGCCTACTGCCCGACGCTCCGTCCGTTGACAGACTCGTCGCTTCCAGAGGGAGTGAACGCGGTGCTCGAGATCGTCATCGACGGACTGAGCTCAGACGCGGTCAGCCGGGCGATGCGGATTGGAATCGACGCGGCCTGCAGGCGTGGTGTCCGCGCGATCTCCGCGGGCAACTACGGTGGCACGCTCGGACCGTACCATTTTCATTTGCGGCAGATCATGGAGGCGCGGTCGTCGTGAGCGAAGCGGTCACGCTGTCTCTGCGCGTGCCGATCGAAGCAGAGACGCGGCTCGAGGTAGAGGGCGTGGCGGCCGATCGATTCGCCGCGCTTTCCTCAGCAGAAATCGCCCGGCTTCCTGCCTGGCTTGGCCGGCGCGAGGCAAAACTGGGCGACTTTTTCGACGTCCAGGGCGAGCGCTCGGCCCGGGTTCGGATTGAAGGGATGTTGGCGCACGTCGACGGGCTCGCTGCCGGCATGTCGGGCGGCGAGCTTATCGTCGCCGGCGACGTCGGAGGTCGCCTGGGCGTCGGCATGACCGGCGGCGAAATCATCGTCCACGGTTCTGCGGGCGCTGGAGCCGGGGCGCGTGTCCGACGCGGACTCGTGGTCGTGACGGGCGACGTAGGCGGTGACGCCGGGCGAGGGATGATTGCCGGCACGCTCGTGGTATTCGGCCGGACGGGCGCCGATCCAGGTCAAAGTCTCAAACGCGGGACGATCGTCGCAATTGGCGCGATCGACGTGCCGCAAACGTATCGGTACGCGTGCACCTTCCAGCCGCCTCACATCCGCCTGACGATGACCTATTTGCGGCGTCAGCATCATCTTGCGATCGATGATGATGTGGTCACCGGCCGGTATCGACGTTACTGCGGTGATCTTGGCGCTCCGGGCAAGGGCGAAATCCTCGCGCTGGTCCCGGCCTGACCACCTCGACCGTATCGCTGCTGTAAACGCGTTCGCCGTTCGGCGCGTAGATCATTCCTGTGACGTTTCAGAAACAAACGAGCTGCCAGTCAGCCACGGTCGTCATTTTTGTCGCTGCGTTGGTCATCGGGCTGCTTGCAGCTGTCGGACACGCCCAGGTCCCCGCGGCTCCTTCCTCTTCACTCGCGTTCGGCTTCGAGGGCAGAACGCCCCGTGTCCTGCACGCATGGCACGTGAGCCGGGTGCCGATCGAGGTTACCAACACCGGCACGAGAACATGGGACGAGGGTCGTGTGCATGTTTCGTATCACTGGGTCTGGCTGATCCCGCGCGAACTCCCGAAACGCTCGCGCTGGAACCTGCCCTACCACGAAGGCATTCGCACCGAACTGGCGGGTGACGTGGGGCCCGGAGGCCGGGCTTCGATGGAGGGTCGACTGCTCGCGCCGAAGTGGCCCGGAGTGTACTGGCTGCAGTGGGACATGGTGGAGGAAGGCGCGGTCTGGTTCTCCCAGGTGTCGCCTCGCCAGCCCCGGCAGCTGGTCGTTGTGCTCCCAACACTTACCGGGATCGCAACTCCGCTCCCGCTGATGGTTGTCCTCGGCGCGCTCGGAATCGCCCGGTCGCGCCGCGTCCACCCTGAAGCGACCACCTTTCTTGCCGCGAGCCCTCTGATTTGGTGCGCTGCAACGCTTTTGGCAAAACCCCTCATGCTCGCACGGGACGTGCAGCTCGAGCCAGACTCTGCCGCCAACGGGCTGATCGCCGCATCAGCGCTTCTCCCCGCACTGCTGTGTGCGGCCCTGCTTCGAGGTCGAGCTCGCGTGTGGTTGTTGTTCGCATGTGGCCTGCTCGGCACGCTTGTCGTTCTGGCTGACGAGCTGTACTACCTGTTCTTTGGCAACGTGCTCTCCGTGGCTGCGCTCTTCGGGCTCCGCCAGGCGGGTCAGGTCTGGGACACCGTCCGCAGCTTGCTCGCACCCGGAATGGTCTGGCTCGTCATCGATCTCCCGTTCGCATTCTGGCTTGCGGTGACTGTGTCGCGGCTCGCCCTCGCCGAACCTGTGGCGGTCCTGTCGAGACCGCGCGCTGCCGCGGCGGCTGGCCTCGTCGGGCTCGTCGCCGGTGCGCTGGTCGTGCCTGCGGTGAACGCCGGCGATTTCACGCGAATGTTCAGCGCCCGGTCGGTCATGGAAGACCTTGGACCCTTCGGGTACCACCTGTTCAATACCTGGACGTTCGCCCGGTACAGCTTCTTGCGTCCGACGATCAGTACCGAGACGGTGGCGGACGTGAAAACGTGGTTCGTCGAAAGCATGCCGCGGCGCGCTGGCGGCGGCCCGCTTTTCGGGGCGGCGGCCGGCAGGAATCTGATTGTGGTCCAGGTCGAATCGCTCCAGGACTTCGTCGTCGACTACAGGGTAAACGGCGAGCTCGTCATGCCGCACCTTTCCAGCTGGTCGCAGCGCGCGCTCCGGTTTACGAACGTCACCGACCAGACCAGTGAAGGTCGAACATCCGACGCTGAGTTCACAGCGATGGTGTCTCTACCGCCCCTCGAGCAGGGCGCGGTTGCGTTCAGGTTTCCAGCGAATCACTACGTCGGTCTCCCGGGCGTCCTGGCGGAGCGCGGCTACGCGACGCTCTCGAGCGTCCCCTTCGAGCCAGGATTCTGGAACCGCCGCATTCTTCATCCGACCTACGGCTTTCAAGAGTCGCTGTTCGATACCGATTTCATGCTGACCGACCGGGTCGGCTGGGGGCTGAATGACCGCGATTTTCTGCAGCAGATGGTGCCGCGCCTCGAGGACCTGCCGCGGCCCTTCGCCGCGTGGCTGATTACGTTGTCGCTGCACCATCCGTTCGACGACTTTCCTCGCCGCCTCAAGGTGATGAAGCTCGGCTCGCTCGAGAACACCTCGTTTGGTAACTATCTCCACGCGATGCACCTGTTCGATGGCGCGCTCGCCGACTTCGAAGTCGCGCTCGGTCGAGCCGGTTTGCTCGACGACTCGATGCTCGTCGTATTCGGCGATCACGACGCGGGATTTTCGCGCGATCGCGCGGCTGCGATCGGCGTCGGCGCCGATGATGCTCAGTGGGAGCTGAACGATCGTGTCCCACTCTTCGTGCGCCTGCCGCCTGGTCCGCAGACGCCGACGGGGCCAGTCGCGGTTGCTGCCGGACAGACCGATTTCGCGCCGACGCTGTTGGCGCTGCTCGGCATCGATCCAGCACCGCTGCCGTATACGGGCCGCAATCTGCTGGGTCAGCCGACGGACCACGCCCTGCTGCGTCCGGGCGGCAACTGGGTGGATCGCAAGCGCCTGTTTATCAGACGCGCACCGTCCGGGCGCGCGCTCTCCTGTTTCGCGCTCGAGGAGAAGGCGTTCGTCGACCCCGCGGCCTGCCAGGCGGCGGATGATTCCGCGCAGCGCGCACGCGAGATCGCCGATCTCGTCGTGACCGGCGATCTGCAGCAGGAGATGCGGCGAAGCTTGTCGCTGCCGGAGTGATCTCGTTAGAGTACGGCCGCATCGTGAACGATTCGACCGTCGACGATGGTCAGCACCGATCGGACCTGTTTGATCTGGACGTCCGGGACCGCAAAGTAGTCGCGATCCAGGACGGCGAGATCCGCGAGCTTGCCAGGTTCGATCGAGCCGATCTTGTCTTCCATTCGCAGGAACCAGCTGTTGTTCCGCGTGAACAGGCGGAGCGCTTCCTGCCGGGTGATTTGCTGATCGCCGTTCACCTTGTCGCCGAACGAGTTGACGCCTGTCGTCGCGAAGTAGATGTGCTGCCACGGATTGAGCGGCGCGATGTGCACGCCGTCGCCGTGGATGCCGGCCTGCACGCCATGGTCGACAATGGTTCGGAACGGCGCGCCGACGATGACTTTGGGATCGCTTGATGTGACCCAGCGGAAGGCCGCCATCTGCACGCCGCCTCCGAGCGCGCGGAGCCGGGTGAGCAGCTCCGGTGTGACAACCGGCACATGGTGGACGACCCAGCGGAGGCTCGTGATGTCGAATTCCTTGTTCACAGCCTCGTACGCGTCGACGACCTGTCTGAGGCTGGCGAGATCCTGAACGCTGTTCTCGTTGCGCCAGCCGGCTTCCGCGACGATCCGCTGTGCATCCCGCCACACCGCTCCGCTCGAGAGCGGCGCCGCCCATTCGCCGATTGCGCCCGTCCGTATCATGTCGTCGCCGAAGAACGGAAACTGATTTCGAAGGCGTTCCTTCAGCTCAGGTAGCGCCGGATCGTTCTGGTTCTGGAGAAAGTTCATCTCCAGCCGGATGATCGCCTTGCCCTCGCGGTGCAGCGCCAGCCATCCGTCGTACATCCGATACTGATCAAGATTGGACAGGATCTGGTTCGGATGGAGCGGTCCCGGCGTCGGAAAGAGGACCTGATCGAGATGCGCGGTCAGCCCGAGGCTGGCCGAGTAGTTCATCGCGCTGAGTGCACTCCGCTTCTTGTCCCCGAAGGTCTGAAGGCGGCGCAGGTAGAAGAGGGCAGTCGCCGAGGGTCCGCCCTGGCCAAATCCGGCAGCCGCAATGACGCCGTTGTCGCTGACATTCACTTTGACGACCGCCGGATGGACCGGCGGCGCTCTGTCGGCAGCGTCGAAGAACGCCTTGCCCAGCGTATTGGTCGCGCACGGTCCCGTGAAGCGCTCGTAAAGGATCACCGGCCGATCCGGCACCGCCTCGTCCAGTTCGCGGCGCGTCGGATGTCGATGTTCGGCCCACTGGTTGGGATGCCAGCCGCCCATGGATGTAATCCATTGGCCTTCGGGGACCTCTTTGCGACGGGCGGCCAGCACATCCTGGACCTGCTTGATGGACGTCGTGTTCTCGAGGATGGTGTGGTAGCCCGGGCGATTGGCCAGGCTCACGCTGTGCACATGCGGCTCTACGAGACCCGGGACGACGGTGCGGCCCTTCAGATTGATGGTTCTGGTGTTCGGTCCGGCCGCAGGTGAGGGGCCGCCGACACGCACGAAGCGTCCGTTGCGAATCGACAAGGTATCCACGACCGCATTGGCGGTGTTCATCGTATGGATGCGTCCGTTCGTCAGGACAATCGTCTGGTCGGCCGCTGGCGTCGTCGCGCCTCGAGCGGATCCTGTCTGCAGGGTTTGACCGGACAGGACGCGACCCGATCCGATGCCTGCCGCCAGAGTGCCGGCCGTGGCGCCGAGGAACTGACGGCGGGAAACGCGAAGTCGCTGACTCTTCATAAGGACCTCGAAGCTAAGAGGGTTCCAAGGTTCCAGGTTCCAAAGTTCCGGGTTCCAAGTTCCAAGGTTCATGGTTCTGAACGGAGAACTCCAGAACCCAGGAACCCTGGAACTCTGGAACCTTGGAACTCTGGAACCCGGAACTCTGGAAACCTTGAGATTGACCGGACTATATCGGTGGCCACATGAAGACGCAATGCCGGACGTAGAATGGAGGTACAGAAAGAAGCAGGAAGATGAAGAAGACACTCGTTCGGATTGGTCTCGTTGTCGCACTGTCCGTGCCGTGGCTGGCGGTCACCGCCTCGCAAGGCAGCAACACACAGACCGCACAGCAACCGTCCACGCCTCCTTCCAAACCATCAACCGCGCCGCCCAAGCCGACCCTCGACATCGCCGAGTCTCTTCGTCTGACCGGCTGCATCCAGACCGACCCCACCAGCAAGCAGCTGAAGTTGACCGACTCGAAGAAAGGGGTGACCTACTTCCTGAGCGGCAAGGATGTCGCTGTCTACAACGGCAGGAAGGTCAGCATCGTCGGCGGCCTGATGCCGACGCCGAATGTGGCCGCGCAGGCGGGGGCGGTCGATCAGACTCATGCCGTCAACGAGCGTCTCGGGGCGAGCCGCGGGACCGGCGACATCCGCACCGAGTCGTTATTTGTCACGAGCGTCAGCCCGCTGAAGGGATCCTGTCGTCCGTAGGCAGCATGCGCGCTAGTTCCGGACCTTCCCGCCGAGAGCTCCTGAGACATCTCGGAGCGGCCGGAGCGCTGACGCTGCTGGGCGGCGCAGGACTTCGCGCGCAGCAGAACGTCAGCAAGGTCAACGTGCGCGGCGGCGCCATCGACGTCCATCATCATCATCAGCCGCCTTCACTGGGACCAGGTGTAGGCGTTCGAGGCTCGCGTGGACCGTGGACGCCAGAGCGAAGCCTCGAGCAGATGGACAAGTTCGGCATCAGCGTGGCCATTCTGTCCATGACGCAGATGGGAGACACGCTGTACAACGGGACTGAGGCGGGCCGCACGTCGGTGCGAACGGGCAACGATTACGGTGCGAAACTGATGCAGCAGTATCCGAAGCGATTCGGCCTCTTCGGCGGCGTGCCGCTCCCGGATGTAGACGGGGCACTCAAGGAGATTGAGTACTGCTACGACACGCTGAAGGTTGACGGGATCGGCATCTATACCAACGACAACAAAGGCCGCTGGCCCGGCGACAAGGCGTTTGAACCGATCTGGCAGGATCTGAATCGGCGCCGCGCCATCGTCTACATCCATCCGCTCGCGCCGACCTGCTGCAGCAATCTCAATTACGGCGTCGGACCGCAGATGGTGGAGTACGACTTCGACGTCACACGCGCCGTGACGAGCATCGTGCTCAACGGCGTGATGTTCCGGTATCCGGATCTCCGCTTCATCACCGTGCACTCGGGCGGCACGGTGCCGATGCTGGCGGGCCGCATGAAGGATCGAGTTCCGCCGGAGTCGACGAAATACATCCCGCAAGGGCTCTATGCGGAACTCAGGAAGTGGTACTTCGACATCGCGCACGCCGCCTTCCCCTGGCCGATGGCGGCGCTGATGAAGTTCATGCCACAGGAGCAAATCCTGTTCGGGACCGACTACTCACCCGAGCCGATCGAGTCGACCGTTGATGAGCTCCCGGGCCTGGCACTCTCACCGGCATTCATGCAGATGATGGGCCGCGGGAATGCCGAGCGGCTGTTTCCCCGCTTCAAGGTCTGATTGCCGTGCGGAGGCGCCTGGCGTTCATTGCGCTCGTCATTTTGGCAGGGGTGATCGTCGTCGCCCAGTCGCCAGGGATTCACCCTCTGACCGGTCGCCGGTTTGCAGCGGTGATGGATGCGCGCGGAGCCGACTGGCTCGATCGACCAGAGCGCGAGACAGAGGAGCAACCTGACAAGGCGCTGGACATCATCGGCGTCAAGAAAGGATCGACCGTCGCCGACATCGGCGCCGGTTCGGGATACATCACCGTTCGCCTCGCGAAGCGCGTCGGAAAAGACGGGCTCGTCTACGCGAACGACATTCAGCAGCCGATGCTCGATCTGCTTGATCGCCGGCTGAAGAGTGAACGTATCACCAACGTGCAGCTCGTGCTCGGCGAGGCCAGCAACCCCAAGCTACCGGAGGCATCAGTCGATCTGGCCATTCTCGTCGACGTGTATCATGAGTTTTCGCAGCCTCAGGAAATGCTGCGCGGGATTCACCGGGCGATGAAGCCAGGGGGACGTCTGGTATTGCTGGAGTACCGGAAGGAGGACGCCTGGATTCCGATCCGTCCGGAGCACAAGATGAGCGTCTCCGAGGTACGGACCGAACTCGAACCGGAAGGCTTCAGCTTCACCCGCGTCGACGACGGGCTGCCGTGGCAGCACGTCTTAATGTTCACAGCGCGATAGGCACTCGATATGTCAGACACCTGGCGCCTTAACGGAACCGTCCTTGTAGCCTGCAACTGCGACTGGGGCTGTCCCTGCAACTTCAATGCACCGCCGACCACGGGCAAGTGCGAAGGAGGCTGGACCTGGCACGTTGACGGCGGTTCTGTCGGCAGTGTGAAGCTGGATGGCTTGAGCTTCTCCGTCTTCGCCAACTGGCCGGGGGCGATTCACGAGGGGAACGGCGAGGCGCTTGTACTTATCGATGAGCGCGCAAATGCTGCGCAGCGCGCGGCGATCGAAGAGCTTCTGGGAGGCAAGGTCGGTGGCCCGTGGGGTGTGCTCGCCTGGACGTGGCCGAAAACGCATGGACCGTTTGCCACCGCGTACGATGTAGTGTTCGACGGCGTCAAGTCGCGCATGAAGATCGGCAAGTACGTCGAGCTCGAATGCGGTCCCATTCGCAACCCCGTTTCGGGCGCCGAAGCACATCCCGGCATCGTGCTGCCGGAGGGCATCGTTCTCAAACGAGCCGATCTCGGCGCGACAACACACTTCCGCGTTTCTCACGGCGTCGAGTATGACCACTCGGGTAAGTACATGGCGGTCGGTCCGTTTGAGTACGTGTGGCCTTGAACGGTCCGCAACTGGGCCGCGCGTCGAGATAGTCGTTCAGAGGGTCGGACCGCCATGCTGCGGCGCCGACGCAGCGCGCTCAATCTGGCAGAGACAATAAGCAAACGCCTGCTTCGTGCCGGAGGGAGTGACGTGCTCCTCCCTGACGCTGTCGATGAGTTGGAACCCTGAGCCGAACTCCTGGTGCAGCGAGTCAGCGGTATAGCGAACCACCGGCAGGCCGCTACATCGAGTGGGGCCATCGTGGGCGAACGTGGCCACGAGGACGTATCCACCGGGCTTGACCGAAATCCGCACTTGATCGGTGTATGTTTTCCGGTCGGCGGCCGACGTCAGAAAATGAAAGACCGCCCGATCGTGCCAAATGTCAAAGTAAGTGCGTGCCAGATCTGCCGAGAGAACGTCCGCCTCGAGCCACGTTATTTCAGAGGCTGCCGGCCCCAACCTTCGGCGTGCCAGCTCCAGGGCTGACGGCGACAGATCGAGGACGGTCACGCGGCGGTAACCAGCGGCGACCAGCCCGTCAACCAATGTCGACGACCCACCGCCCACGTCGATGATGGTCGCTGTGCGCTCCGGTGCGACACGACGAATGAGTGCCAACGAAATCTGGGCCTCGCGCTGGAACCAACTGACTTCGTGAGGCTGGTTTGTCCTGTAGATCGTTTCCCAATGAGCCTTGGAGTCCATGCCCACTTTGCTTTTCCGAGGACTCGCTCGTCCGTTCAGAGATATCGCCTGACCTTCGTGAGGTAAGCCTTGTAGCTCTCTCCGAACTTCTCGGAGAGATACCTCTCCTCTGGTAGCACCGCGGTGAAATGCACGGCCACGAGGGCCGGAACGGCGAACAACAAGATCCAGAGATTGTTTACCGCCAGACCGATACCGAGCTGGACGAGAGTGACTCCCACATACATCGGATTCCGTGTGAAGCGGTAGGGCCCCTTCGAGATAAGTGCGGGAGAGGGTTTCCAAGGGACGGGATTTTGGCCTGTTTGTTTGAAGAGAATGCGCGCCGAAGCGATGAAGCCTATGCCGGCCATGACAAGAAGAAGACCGCCGATGACGCTAATTGCCCGGCCGACCGGAACAGGTGCAGGCACCACCAGGTACTCGAGAGCCACGCCTATAAGAATCCCGATGAGAAAGGCGACTGGTGGTGGAAACCGAACCTGGGCGCCACGTTCGGCGGCGTTGGTTTGAGCCATTCGATCTGCCTGGCTGAAGAGAGTAGCTGATCGTCAGCGGCCCGCGAGAGACAGCCGGAACGCGGCCATCTCCTCGCCGTTGCGAACCAGCAGGACGTCGCCAACCAGGACGGGGTGGTTCCAGGTCTTGCCCTCGAGCGCCGGGAATCGTGCGAGCTCTCTGAACTCGTCCGGAGTGGCCGCGACGAGCGCCAGCTCACCATCCTCCGAGAGCACCAGTAGAACGTCCTGATCGGGCAACAGCACGAGTTGCCCATTGCCGTAGCGTCCGCCCTTCCACGTACGTTTGCCGTCCTCGAGATCGATGCACGCGAGGATGTTTCCGTCGAAACCGAAAGCATGGCCTTTGTGAACCACGAAGTCGTTGAAGTAAGGCTTGAAGCCGGTCGACGTCCACCGTTCTTTGACAGTCCATTCGCCGGGTCCGTGAGCGACTGCAAGGCGACGCACGCCCATTCCTCCCGTCATGGACTGCGCGTTGATGAGGAGGTCGCCGTCCGCGGTCAGAGCCGGCTGCACGATCGCACCACCTCCCCACGAGTGCTCCCACAGCAGCGCGCCGTCAGCCGGTGCGACGCTGATCGCGCCGGGCGGGCTCAGCAGCAGAATCTGTCCAACACCGTCAATCGTGAATAGTTGTGGCGAGCTGTAGCTCCCGCCGTGATGAGGACCGACCCAGCGCGGACTGCCGGTGGCGAGATCGTAGGCGGCCAGCGTGCCGGCGGCGGCGATGATGACGACGTCGCCGACCACCAACGGCGAGCTCGCAAACCCCCACGTGGGGACTTTCGTGTCGGTGTCGGACGCCGAGTCGCGCGACCAGAGCACAGCGCCGGTGGTTGCGTTGAGGGCGTTCAGAATTCCGGTCGCACCAAACGTATAGACGCGACCGTGGCTGAGGGTCGGCGTCGCGCGCGGACCGGCGCCGCCATTCGACTCCCAGAACCGGACCGCATTGCGGTGTTTCCAGACCGGCTCGCCCGTGGAGACTTTGTAGCTGGCGACGATCTCGTCGTCACCGCGCTGCTCCTGCGTGTAGAGGAGGTCGCCGTGGACGGCGAAGGATGACCAGCCCGGTCCGATTGGCCGGCGCCAGAGTGCGACCGGCGGCAACTTTCGACCAGTCCGTTTCGATCCGCACGCCGCGAATGACGCCGTCGCGCCCCGGACCGCGAAAGCCCGGCCATTCGGGTGTCGTCTCAACCGGCGTTGCCGCTACCGGTTCGAGCCGGGGTATTGATGGAGTCAGCGGGACTGCTGCCGGAGGTTCCTTCGGAGTTTCCGTGGCTGTTGGAGTCGGCGGAGGTGTGATTGGAGTGTCTGCCGTCCCGGCAAGGAGCTGTTCCTCGGGAGTCGGCGTCCAGCGCCAGTGGAGCTCCGAGCCGACGATGTCGCTGGTGATGCCGCCGGTGCGCACGAGCGCACATAATCCGCAGGCGAGGAGGATGGCGGCGACCAACGAGGTGCGCCGTGGTCCGTCGGAGAGGCGACGGGTGGCGACGGCCCAAACGACCAACGCAAAGCTCACGACGGGGACCGCGAAGACGTAGAGCAACACCCCCATCCCGGCCTCGGCGATCGACTTGTGGACGACACCCCTTGTCGCAACAAGCGCGACGATCATCAAGGCGAGGGCGCCAAAACGCTCGGATCGAGGTGCCCGGCTGAAAAACGTCCACCACACGACAATCGCCAACGCGCAGACGATTGAGCCAATCAACCCGTAGCCACCGGTGTCGGGCACGACGAGCGGGATCGCAAACCTCACGACGGGCAGCAGAATCGCGGCGACGACGCCGGGCCACAGCCGTAGCGGCTTCCGAGGCGCTGGTTCGGCGGTGTGCGTGATGGTCATCTCAGTCCAGACGTTCCCCAGGTGGTGGTTGTTCACTACCCGCGAGCCACCTTGCCGATGTGGTCAGCCAACGCATCCGGAATGCTGACTTGGGGAAAGTGCCGGCACATCAACAGACCGACCTGAAGACCAGCGGCGTGTGCCGTCACCACGTTGGAGAAGAATGCCACGGCAGGCGTCAGACCACCGATGGTCCAGGTGACGGGGCGCCGCTGCAGCTCTTCGGGCGTGAACGGTCGAAAAAGACGCTCCTGCCCAACATATCGACGCACCCACGTCACGTAGTTGCGCTCGAGCCGCTTGTGGAACGCTTCACCCAGGGCATCCCATGCATCGGCGTTCTCGTTCATCTGGTTCCTGAAGATATCCTGGCAGCGCACGCACGATCTCGTGATCGGCAAGCTTGGTCAGTTCCAAGATGGCACCGGTCACTGCCAGTGGAACCTCGTGGACTACGACGTTGCGGACGAGATCCGGGTGATTGGCCGCGAGACGCAGCGCAACCTGACCTCCGGAGCTGCAGCCGTAGAAGGTGGCCGGTCCAAGTCCAAGCGCCCGTACGAGCGCTGCGACTTCAGATGCGGCTCGGTCCATTGAGTAGTTCCCGAAATCGGGCGGATCGCTCGAGCGTGAGAAACCGGGCATGTCAAACGTGAGCACCGTGAATTCGCCGGAGAGCGACGCGGCCACCTTGTCGAACGAGCCGCAGTCACCCTCGCCGGACGGAATGAGCACGATTGTCGGGCCACGACCTCTCGACTCGCAGTACCAGTCGATGGAATCGACCTGACGACGAAATCCCGCCACGATCGGCATCTTACGTCCCCCAGACGATCTTACGGGCGTGATCGTGCGTGTTCGGCGGCGACCAACCGGACGAAGTCGGGCAGCTCATGCAGCGACACAATGCCGCCGGCCGGCTCGAGCGCCGTCAGCTTCATCGCCTCGTCCGGGTCGTTCATCATGAGAATCGCGTTTACGCCGACCTGTTTCGCCGTCTGCAGGCCTTCGGCAGTGTCGGTGAGAAACAGGACGCGGTCGGGTGCGAACGCGTGAGCGTTGAGCAGCTTCAACAGCGGCGCAGCTTTCACACCGCCAGCCGTGTCGCGAGTCGCAATGCCGCCAAAGATGTCGCGGAGCGCGAACGTCTCGAGGAATCGGTCCACCGCGACTGCCGAGAGCGACGAGGCAATCAGGGAGCTGATGCCCAGATCGTTCAGCTCCGCCAGGGCTGGGACCACGTCCTCATACGCGTGAGCGCGGGTGACGGCGCGAACCTCGCAGTCTTCAATGGTCGCGAGTTCCTCGGCGCTCAGCGATCTGTCTGTTCTGTCGATGAGCTCCAGCAGATCCCAGTACGCCTGGCTGCCGGACGCGCCAGGGACGACGGTGCGACCGAAGACCTGCGCCGCGATCTCCTCGAATTCCTCCGCGGCGAACTCCGCCAGACATCCAACCGGTTCGAACAGAATCGCGTCGATTATTTGCATAAAGAGCGGTCCGGTCACGGGAACCGGGCTGCGCGAGACGGTATGTCGACCCGAGCTAGGCAGTGCTCAGCTTCTCGAGCCCGGAGGCGAGCAGCCCTTTGGCCATCTCGATCTTCATCGCGTTGTATTTGAGCGGCGCGGCGTTCGCCAGCGCGTGCGGCAGTGACCTCGGCGGCGAGCCCGCCGCGCAGCGTCTTTCCCACGAGGACGCCTTCGACCGTCTTTTCCCGCAGCGGCCGGCCGGCGATCCCGCCAAACACCACGCGCGCGTCTTCGATCACGCTGTCGCGCACCTGCAGATTCAGCGCAAGCGACGCCATCGCGAAATCCCAGACGCCGCGCGGCCTCAGCTTTTCGAATGACGCCTTCGTGTTCGGCCTCGGCGCAGGAATCACGACCTCGGTCAGGATTTCATTGTGCCGGACGACATGCGATTGGATGCGGCCATCGACGAGCATGTCGCCGGGCACGAGCTGTTCGACGGTGAGTTCTTTCGGGCCGGACGGCGTTGCCAGCCTGATCCTGGCGTCGAACGGAATCAGCGCCGTCGCCGCATCTCCGGGATACACGGCGTAGCACAGGCGGCCGCCCATCGCGGAGTGGTAATAGCTGTTGTCGCCGATGGCGCCGTAGCAGAGGTAGCCGCCGTTCCTCCAGCAGGAATAGCCGCCCCGCAGGTACTGACACCACACCTCCTGCAACAAGTCGCCGCCAAGCGTCGATGCGTTCCGCAGCTCGGGCGACGAGATCATGCTGATGGCTTTAACGACCATCGGGTACTTCCTGGCGAGGAGATCCGATTCGACCATCTCGGATAGTTTGGTCAACGAGCCAATCCGAACCCCGCCGCCCGCGTCTTCCTTGATGTATCGCAGGTTCTCGATCTTCTTGATGTCCACGA
The DNA here is from genome assembly GCA_963725105.1 of uncultured Acidobacteriota bacterium. Classification (GTDB taxonomy): domain Bacteria; phylum Acidobacteriota; class Vicinamibacteria; order Vicinamibacterales; family CAVVIG01; genus CAVRXZ01. The sequence goes on along the minus strand of CAVRXZ010000024.1, from coordinate 11,842 downwards.
GGAAGCTGGGTGCCTGGGTGAGCCCGTTCTTGAGCCGGATCAGCAGGTCGGTGCCGCCGGCATAGACGCCCGCTTCTTGGCCGTGACGCGAGAGCAGCTGGATTGCCTGCTCGATTGTGGTCGGCCGATAGACCGCGACGTTCTTCATGATGCCTGAGGCCTACGTACCTTCCACTTACTTTCCACTTTCCACTTTCTCCACTTTTCCACTTGTCCTGAGCCCAGCCATGATCTTCTCTCTCGTAATTGGATGCTCGCGGATCCGCACGCCGCACGCGTTGTAAATCGCGTTGGCGAGCGCGCCGGGGACTGCGCCGATGCTGGTCTCGCTGAAGCTCTTGATGCCGTAAAACCAGCGCGGTTCCAGGCTGTCGATGTACACCTGGGTCTGTTTGGGGATGTCCATGATCGTCGGCAGCCGGTACGAGAGATAGCCGACGCTGTAGTGTCGGGTGCCCGGAAATTCCCGGTCCCACGGAATAGGATCGGTGGCGATCTGCGTGCTCTCGACGAGCGAGCCCACCATGTCGGCTTCCGCGACGTGCGGGTTGATGACCAGCCCGGTGTCGTGCACGTAAGTCGCGCGCAGGAACTTCCAGTCTCCGGTCCACGTGTCCACTTCCACCTCGACAAAGCAGGCGCCGACGCCTTTGTTCTGGCCGGTCCGTTCACCGCCCGCGACCCCGCGACCGATCATCTTGATCGAACCGCCATTCGCCCGGGCGAGCGCCGCAAACGTCGTGCTGCGCTGAGCGTTGGCGGTCGACCCGCTCTGTTGAGGAAAATAGATGCGACCGTCGCGCATGCGCAGCCCGGCCGCCTCGACGTGCAGTAGTCGGGAGGCGCGCTCCAGGAGATCTTTCTTGAGCTTGTCCGCGGCGCTGCAGGTCGCGGCACCCTGCAGGGTAATCGTTCTCCCACCAAACCACTCGTCGCTCGATGGCGCGATATCCGTGTCGCCCCACTTCAGCCGAATCCGATCACGGTTCGTGAAGCCCAGCATCTCCGCGACCAGATGGGCCAGGGCCGTGGCCGCATTCGACCCGCTGTCGGGCAGCGCGATCTTCATCATGACGTAACCGTCGGAAGCGACTTCCAGCTCGGTCCCGAAAACGGCCGCGTCCTTCGCGGCCGCCAACGCAGCGAAGGCTTCTTCACCCTCGTGGTAGCCCATCAGCCCGCCGTGGTGCTGGCTCATGCCCACGCCGACGCCACGCTTGAAGCGCCCTGGCGCGGCCCCGGGTTTCCCGTTTCTCCCTTCCCACCCGAAGACCCTGGCGCCTTCGGTCAGCACTTCCACCGACGGGAAGGAGTCGTACGGGTGGCGATCGTCTCCCGGTGTGGGCCGCGTGATGTGCATCAGGCGGTACTCGACCGGGTCGATTCCCACCGCCTCGGCCATTTCGTCCATCATCGCTTCCCACGACCACTTGGTTTCCTGCTGGATATAGCTCCGTGAGGGTCCCGGACGCGGGGCGTTCGTCTTGTACGCGCACCAGAGCGAGCGCCAGTGAGGAACACCCGACGTGTACAGTTCCAGCTGATTCGTCGCGTTCCCGGGACCGGACGCGTGATAGCCGGATTCTGAATCGCCGACGCTCAGACAGATTTCGTGGAGAACCGCGACAATCTGCCCGTCTTTCTTGGCGCCGATCTTGAACCTCGTGATCGTCTCAGGCTTGATCAGGAGTTGCGCCAGTTCCTGATCCTTCGGCAGCATCACTTTGACTGGCCGGCCGGTCACCTTGGCCAGATGGGCGATGACCGGATAGAAGCGCTCCGCCGCGAGTCGCGCAGCGCCGAACGTCGATCCGTTCCACTTGTTGATGAATCGAATCTTTGACGGTTCGATCCCGAGCGCCGCCGCGAGTGCCGTACGCACCGGATAAATCCCTTGCCCCATGCCCCAAAACGTCAGCCTGTCGCCATTCCACTTCGCGACACTGCCGCTCGGCTGCATCGGAACAGACACGGCGCCCGCAAAGTGGTATTCGAATTCTTTGACAATGTCGGCTTCGGCGAAGCCTTGCTCGATGTCGCCCGCCTGTGCCCCCCAGGTGGCGTTCGGGAATTCCGCCGGGGCATTCGCCGGGCGGATCAGATTTCCTTTTCCTCCGCGAAGATCAGGTGCGCCGGGCGCCATGGCCTCCTTGAGCGTCGACACGAATGGAAGGACTTCGTAGTCCACCTTGATCTTCTGAATCGCATCATCCGCCAGGTCCTCAGTGTCCGCGACGACGATGGCGACAGCTTCGCCTTGCAGATTGACCTCGCGAGGAAGCGGATCGGGGACGACGCGGAAGCCCGTCGAACCTGAGCCGAAATTCGGCACGTTCTGATACGTGAGAATGTAGGCCACGCCGGGCATCTTCTCGGCGGCTGAGGTGTCGATGCTTCGGATGCGGGCGTGCGGGTGCGGGCACGTGAGAAACCGCGCGTGGAGCATGTCGGGGAAGCGCACGCGACTTGCGTATTCGGCCTTGCCGGTAAACCTTGGAATGGAAACAGCTGGGAGCGCCGGCATCGACTTGCCGATCACCTTCAGATCTTCAGGAGGGTAGCCCTGCCACTTCTTCGTGATAGTTCTTCGAACGCCCTCAATGAGCTCGCTCCCTGGCGCGTGGCCGCCGTGCGTGGAGTAGTCGCGCACCATGGGGAGTTTCACGTGCACGACCGACGCCGGGCCGGGCTCCGCCACGTGTTCGCCCCGCAGGACCGCGGCGCTGTCGATCACGGTGCGGACGATGGCAGGGTACGCCGCGCATCGGCAGATGTGGCCAGCGAGCGCGTCCTTCACTTGGTCTTCTGAAGGATTTCCGTTCACGTCCAGCAGGCCCTTTGCCGTGACGACCCAGCCAGCCGTACAGAATCCGCAGTCAGCCGCGACGTGTTGATGTCCGATTCGCTGCAGCGGATGAAGATTGGCCTCCGTGCCGACGCCTTCGATAGTCAGAACTTTCTTGCCTGCGGCTTCCATGGCCAGCGTGTGGCAGGAGTAGAGCGGCCGGCCATCCACGAGCACGCTGCACGCGCCGCAGCTCGCCTTGTTGCAGCTGCGGTTGGTGCCAGTCAGCCCAATCTTCACTGCCAGTACTTCCCACAACGTCGTCCTGGTTTCGTACGCGGCCGCGTATGCCTTGCCGTTGATGAGGAACGTTGCCGTCTCATGCGTGACGGGGAGGGGAAGCGACGGGAGCGTCGGGGCGGTCTGAGGTAGGGCCGCTACGCGAGTTGCTGGCCCGACTCCAATGGCCGTCAAAGCGATGCCCTGGCCGGCCGCCTTCAGGAATTGTCGGCGCGAAAACGTCATCGCGGAAGTCGTAGCGAGGGCATGCTGCCACAAGGCGCGGCGGTTTTCCAGTCAAGTGGACGGAGTGGGCCGACGCTGAGGTATCGTCAAACCTATGAAGCGGGCGATGCTGACATGGAAACCTGTGGTTGCGGCGCTGCTCGGGGTCGGTCTTTTGATGCCGAGGCCAGCTGCGCATGCGCATCAGGCGAGTCCGAGGGCTTTACCAGCTCAACCCGTTGGACACACTGCGATGGATTACGTCGAGCTTCGGCAGCTGGTCGCCCGCTACGCCTGGGCCTTGGATTCGGGCGCCGACAACGGATATGCCTTTGCGGATCTGTTCACCGCAGATGGCGAGTCGGTCCGGCCCGATGCGAAAGGCCGTGAGCAGCTGGCGGCGCTTGCCCGCGGCGGTCCGCGCGGGCCCGCGTACCGACACCACTACGCCATGAACCACGTGATCGACGTGTCGGCAGGACGCGTCACAGGCCGTCAGTATGTGATCGGCATCGATTTCGACGACAGCAGGCAGTATCAGACCGCGCGTGGGCCTGACGGCCAGCCGGTGAGCCAGTGGGAGCTTGTGGGCGTTGAAGGAGGCACTCTGACGTCCATGGGTGGCCACTACGATGACGAGTACGAGCAGACGCCGCAAGGATGGCGCTTCAGGCGGCGGGAATTCATTCCTTCGACGAGCGGCCAGGTGACAAGCAGCGCGGATCGACGGTTGCCCGTCAAAGCGTGGGCATCTTCGGCGACCTCCGATTCCCCGTCACAACGCTCGACGCTGACGGCTCTCGACTACCTTGAGATCGAGAGGCTGGTGGCGAGCTACGGGCAGGCGCTCGATTCCGGGATCGGCCGCGGCGACAACGGACCGGCGTACGCGGCCCTTTTCTCGCCGTCTGATGGAACGTTCTTCAGCCGCGGCGTCCCGTACTCAGGAACACGCGATCTGGAGGCGCTCGCGCGGGCGCAGCCGCACGGCGTGAATTACGTGCGCCACTTCCTGACGAACCACGTGATCGAGCCCACGGCCGACGGCGCCGCGGGCAAGGAGTACCTTGTGGTCATCGATCTTGGAGAAGGCGGCAAGCCGGGCTCGATCTATCTCGGCGGGTATTACTACGACGAGTACGTGAAGACGCCTGACGGCTGGCGTTTCAAGACGCGGCGGTCGTTCGGATCGCAAGCGGGTCCCGAACGCTTCACCCGTGGCGCAGAGCCCGGCCGACGCGTTTCAGCCGGTCGCGACGATGAAGCAGTTGATGGTGGAGATCATTCACCCGGCCTCCAACGAGATCCTCCTCGCAATGAATCGAGGCGGACCCGATAACGACCGTGAGTGGTCGGCTGTCAAACGCAGCGCGATGATGCTCGCCGAGTCTGGCAATCTGCTCATCATGCGCAATCGGACTCCCGCATGGGTGACCGAGGCGAAATCTCTGATCGACGTCGGACGAGCCGCCTATCAGGCGGCCGACGCGAAGGACGGCAAAGCACTTGCCCGCGTGGTCGACTCCCTCGACGCCTCCTGCACGACCTGCCACAAGCAGTTCAGGCCCACGGTGTTTCTGCCGGCGCGCTAGGCCAGGCCCAGTTACTCGCTGGGTGCCGCGATCAATGCCTGATAGACGAGCGTCGGAAACTTCTGACGGATGTCCGTGGTGTTGGGCAGCAGCTGAATCATCAGCACGAGGACGAGTCGCGCGTCCGGATCCACGCGATAGAGCGTTCCGTAGGCGCCACCCCAACCGAAGGCGCCCACCGAGTCCAAGCCATTGGCACCGAATCGGTCGGTGGTTTCGAAGCCGAGGCCGAACCCGAGGCCGGTCGACGAGTGCAGCGTGCCGACCTGGTTCGTGGTCATGAGTTGGACGGTCCGCGGAGCGAGGATGCGGACGCCGTTCAGCACTCCGCCGCAGCGGATCATCTCCAGGAACCGCGCGTAGTCGTGTGCGGTCGACAGCAGGCCCGCTCCGCCCGCGAAGCTCTTGCGAGGACCGTCGACGTACGCGCCCTGGCCCTTCGCTCCCTGCGGCGCGCGCTCGATCCTGCCATCGCTGCCGCTCCCGTACACAGCTGCCAGACGAGGGTTCTGATCCGGCGGCAGAAAGAAGTGCGTGTCCTTCATTCCGAGAGGCTCGGTGATTCGAGTGCGAATGAATCGATCGAGCGGCAGACCGGACGCGCGCTCCACGAGGCAGCCGAGAATGTCGGTGTTGTAGCCGTACACCCACTCCTCGCCGGGCTGCGCGACAAACGGCAGCGTTCCGAGACGCTCCATCGTTTCGCAGACGACTTCATCCTTGTCGGCCGTGTACCAGCCCAAGCCCGCCGCCGGCCCGAGTCCCTTGGCTTCGTAAAGGGCGGCGATCTCACCCTGCGTGCCGTACGAGATGCCGGCGGTATGTGTCAGCAAGTCGCGAACCGTGATCGCTCGCTTCGCAGGAACGAACGTGACGTCCGCGCCCTTCTTCAGCGCCACGGTTGTCTTCGCAAAAGAAGGAATGAAGCGGCTGACGGGGTCGTCGAGGCCGATCTTTCCTTCTTCCATGAGCGCCAGGATGGCCGTGCTGGTGATGGCTTTCGTCTGCGAGGCGATTCGAAAAATCGTGTCGGTGGTCATGCGGCGCCCCGCTTCCTTGTCGCTCCATCCCACGGCACGCTCGTAGACGGGCCGTCCGTCGCGCAGCACGAGCGCCACCGCGCCCGCGATGCGGTTCTCGTCGACGTACTGCTGCAGCGCACTGTCAATGCGGGCCAGACGATCCTGCGAGAAGACGGGCGCGACCTGTCGCGATTGCGCAGTCACGCCAACGAAAGACACCACGATGAGCGCGACGACGGTGAACATCCTTGTCATGGCTTTCTCCACGATTCCTGTCGGCCTCTACGATGTCGCGGTTCGCGCGCTGCGGCGGCGAAGAGTCAGAAGAGCGCCCGCATAGATTCCGAGCGTCAAGAACATCAGCGCACGAAACCCGATCAGCATCGAGAGCATCGTCGCCACGCCACCCAACAAGCGATCCCAGCAGGTTGCTGCCCAAGGCCAGATCCTTACGTGGCGAGCTGGCCCAGGCGGACACGAAAATCAGGCCGGAGAAGAAGACCGGTAACGCCAGGAATCCAGCCCCCACGATTACGCGCGCCACGATGGGTAGCGACGCCAGGATGTTGGGTGGCACCAGGGCCAATGCCAGCAAGCTTCCGAGGAGGCCCCAGGCCGGCCAGCCTGTGGGCTTCAGCCGTACTTTGCTCGCGACGAAGTTGGCGCACAGGATCATGCCCAGGATTGCCGCGACGACGTACGCGTTGACAGTCCAGGTCGTGCCGAACAACAGGGCAGCCCGACTGACGCCGGTCACTTCGAGCAGCATGAATCCCGCACCCATCAGAAGCAGCGACCCTTCCACCGACTCGCCGCGTTTGAAGAGTCGACGACGCAAGAGCAACAGCAGAATCAACGAGGCGGCCGCGACCAGCAGGTGGTAGCGAGGAATACCGGGCGCCATCAAATAGAGGTAGGGCCAATTGTCCGTGGTCGGCTCCGGGACGCGCGTCCCTGGAACCGCGGCTTGTGAGCCTGTCACGAATGTTGGCATCGGTCTGCGCCCGCGCACGCAGCTGCGCAAGCGTCTCCTGCGAGCCTCCAACGATCATCAGACCGCCCCAACCGAGGCACGGTGTACTCGACCGCACGTCCATCACGATGGGTGGGGTGCCAAAGGTATCGCCCACCAGATGCACTAATCGACTGGCAATCCATTCTGTCTGCGGCACGAAGAACAGGACCACGACTCCTGAAGGACGAAGCAGACCCTTGACCGCCGCAAAACTCTCGCGCGTGTACACAAAGTGATCGAGCCGTACATTGGCATACGCCGACGCCGTCGTATGAGAGTCCAGCAACCCGAACCAGACGAGATCGTACGGGTCGGCCTTTCTGCCAAAGAACGCTCGTGCGTCGTCGACAGTAACTGTCACGCGTTCGGACGAGTACGGGCCGTTCGGATGTCGCTGTCGCCCAATCTCGACGATTGCCGGATCGATCTCAACAGCTTCAACCTTCGTCGCACCCGACCTGAGGGCGGCGGCCACGTCGTTACCGGATCCGGCACCGACCACCAGCACTCGTTCGCGCTTCCCGATCAATTCGTACGGCAGCACGTAATGGGAGCCCCGTATCTCGTTGGGGGGATACAGGTCCGGCGCGCGCGCCATGCGTGCAGGATCGAGATCCACCATGATCTGGTATCCGACGTTGTTGACGAGGATCACTTCACCGCAATCCTTGTCGAGCAATCCTGGAACGCGTCGCGCCAGCGTGAGCTTCTGATAGGGGGACCAGATCGCCGGCGTGCCATCGTTCCAGGCCAGCAAGGGCAGGGCCAATGCGCCGACGACCGCAAGGACGCGCAGCGGTTTGGCGTCCGCCGCGTAGGGAGCACATAGCGCGAGCCCGACGCCCCCAACGGCCAGCCAAAGCCATGGCGGCGTCACTGCCGCCGTCGCCGCAACAAACGCGATGATTCCGGCGAGGCTCCCCAGGATATTTGCCGTATAGGCCGCGATGGGTCGAGGGCAAGCGTCCATCCAGGAGCCCAGCCACTGGCCGAGCGGAGTGAAGGCCCAGGCCAGTGCTGCCAGTAGTCCGAAGCTGACGACCAGCGAGAACACCAGAAGCGCTGTGCGAATGTAGTTGGGCGTCGAACCGCGCACGCCGTACCAAATTACCGAATCCTGAAAAGCCACCAACCCTTGCGTGACACCTTCCCCGATGCCCCAGTTCCAGGGATCTGCGGATGACCAACGCCACGCCAAGTAGTGCAACCACCGCCGGCAACAGACGGGCCGGCGTGCGCGAGTTGCGTGAACCGAGCCCAAGACCCAGGAACGTCGCAACGAGTACGCCGTTTTGCAGATAAGCAAAAACCCGCAGCTCTGTTGCCAACCACCGTACCAGCAGCATTTCGAGAAAGAGAATGAGGGCCGAGAGCAGACCGATTCGCACGAGCAGACGGGATTCGGGATTCATCAGGCGGATTTGGTGAAAGTTCGCGCGGCGATCATAGATCAAGCGTGGCGCGACCCCGTCATCTGGTCGGAGAGCAACCCTGCTATCATTTCAGCAGAAGCTGGAGGAATACATGCAACGTCGGGTGATTGCAGTAGTCGTCGTCACGGGGTCCGTCATCCTGGGTGCGGGCGTCGTGTCACTCCAGGGGCAGAGCGGACAGCCCGCGCAGAAGTCGTGGACGCCGCCGAGAACGCCGTGGGGCGATCCAGATCTGCAAGGCATCTGGCCGAGCACCGACATGGTCGGCGTGCCATTCGAGCGGCCCGCCGAACTGGCCGGCCGAGCCGAGCTTTCCGACAAGGAGCTACGCCGACCGCGAGGCCCAGGCCAAGCGCCAGGCGGCGCTCGATCTCGAACAAACCCCCTCCACGGCGGCGCGAATCGGCGACGGCACCGGACCTCCGTCACACTGGCTCGAGTGGGGCAAGCCGTCTCGCCAGGCGTCGCTTGTCGTCGAGCCAGCTGACGGCAAAGTGCCGCCGATGACGCCGGAGGGTCAGAAGCGCGCGGCGGCGATCCGAACACGTACGTGGTGTTTGACGGATTCAACGACTTCACCGAGATGGGACCGTACGACCGCTGCATTTCACGGGGCGTTCTCGGATCGACCTTCCCGGTCATCTACAACAACGGCAACCAGATTTTCCAGTTTCCCGGATACGTCGTAATTCGCTACGAGATGATCCACGAGACGCGCGTGATTCCGCTCGACGGGCGTCCGCACGCGTCACCGGCTATCCGCTCCTACATGGGCGATCCGCGCGGCCACTGGGATGGCAACACACTCATCGTCGAAACCACGAATTTCAATGGCAAGACCGGTGCGCTGGCGAACGGGAACCTGCTCATGACGAGCGACGCGCTCAAACTCGTGGAGCGGTTTACCCGGACCGGTCCGGAGACGGTTCAATACGAGGTCACGATCGACGACCCGCACACCTGGGTGCGGCCCTGGAAGGTGGCGTTCCCCTTGCGGCGCGATTCGAGTTACGGGATGTTCGAGTACGCGTGCCACGAAGGGAACCACGCGATGACCAACATGCTGTCGGCAGCTCGATCGCGGGATAAGTAGCACGTCAAGTTCAATCTGGCAACACCACGGACGACAGAATCCATCGGACCGCTTCGGGTAGATCGGGCGCAACGTAGGTCGGCTTCACAGGCTGCGACGTCGCCCACTCTTCGCGGTCAGCGTCACCTTGTAGAAATACAGTTCTACAGCCGGCCTTCGTGCCCGCGACAACATCTGACGCCTTGTCCCCAATAATGAAGGAGCGCGCGAGATCGATGTCGTGTTCCGCAGCAGCTTGCAAGAGCATGCCGGGCTCAGGCTTACGGGAGGTCGGAATGGCGCCTGTATTTCGCGTTGGTGCCATCCGGGTGAAAAGGACAGTAGTAGATTCCGTCGAGCACGGCGCCCGCTTCGCGAAACAAGCGCTCCCGCAAACGGTTGTGCATGTCGCCGAGGAGTGCTTCCGTCAGGAGACCTCTGGCAATCGCGGATTGATCTCGTTACGACGATCACTCGGAAGCCAGCGTCATTCAACTGTCTGACGGAGGTCGCGACGTTCGGCAGTAGCGTGATCTGCTCGAGTGTCGTGATGTAGTCGGGGCTGTCTTGAATGAGGACACCATCACGATCCAAGAAGACGGCACGCTGCTGCCGCCGCGGTCCATCGTCGTCCCTCAGATCGTGTATCAAGAACCCTCTCGAACCCCGGGGGTTAGTCCACCCCGAACGCGAGCAGCACATTCCCCGCCGATGCGCCGCTGCTGATCGCGTATCCCGAACCGACGAACACCATTCCGCCGACGACGACAGCGCCTGAGGTGATGATCGCGCCGCCGTGGGCCGGAACCTTGTTCACGGTGTCGAACGTTTGCGCCGTGTTGAACTCCCAGAGCAGTGTGCCGTCGGCCGCTGAGACCGCGTAGAGCTTTCCGTCGATCGCCCCCTGGAACACGACGCCTGGAATTGCGGTCGGCGCCGCGCCAAGCGAGTTGCCGCGACCGCCGCCCGAGCACCAGGCGGAGTGAACGGCCAGACGCGTTCGCCAGTCGCAGGCTGCACGCAGCGAGTCCCGCGCCGCCGGCCCGTAGTAGGCGGCTGTCCGCTGTCGCGCCGCCCCACACGATCGTGCCACGGCCGCCGCGGCCGCCGCCGGTCGGCTCGCCAGCGAGTTGACGCGATATACAAGCGCGCCGTTGTTGTCGGGATCCAGCGCGAAGACATCGGCGCCCTTGGTTCCGGTGATCAGCACGCGCTTGCCGTTCGGCAGCGTCTTGAGGATGGGCGAGTTGCCGATGTCCATGTCCGGCCCCATCGGGTTGGGGCACGCCTCGCTCTTCACCGGGCCGTTGCAGCCGCCCATGAACACGTCGTTCTCCGTCGCCTGATACGACCAGAGCTGGCGGCCGGTCTTGATGTCGACGGCCAGAATCGCGTCCGTGGTTCTCGGCGACGGCGCCGTCGTCGCGTCGCCGGTACCGAAGTAGACGGCCTGCGAACCGGATCGACTGTCGGCGAATTCCAAACCGCGCCGCCGGCCGGTTTGTATAGCGTGACGCCGTTCGGCATCGTCTTGTACGGCTTCGGCTCCTCCGGCACGACCCACGATTTCCAGATCTGCTTGCCGGTATTGGCGTCGAGCGCAACCACGCTGCCGCGGGACCTGCAGCACGGATAGTCGGGTGTGCCGCTGCGGAATTCCTCAGACGACGAGACCGGAACGAACACCTTGCCGTTGTACAACTTGACGCCAGCCGTGATGCGCGCGACGAAGTGCGGATCGGCTTTGGTCTTCCACAGCAGCTTCCCGTTCTGGGCGTCGAGCGCAAAGACGTTGGCTTTGCCGTCGCCAAAAAAGACTGCGTAGCGCGTGGAGCCGTGCCCGCGGACCGGCCCGATGGTCAACGCATTGCGCACGATCGATCCGTTTTCGAACGACCAGTACACGCAGCCGGTTGTCGCGTCGAGCGAATAGACGAATCCGTTGTCGCTCCCGACGAACACGCGACCGGAAGCGATCGTCGGCTGACCATTGGACGACGCACCGGTCGGATAGCCGAATGCCCATTTGAGCTTCAATTTCGGAACATCTGCTGCGGTGAGTCCCGCGGCGGAGGCTGGCTGGAACCGTGTGTTCGACAGATCGACACCCCAGCCGTTCCAGGCCGCCCCGCGCAGGGATCGGCGAGCGGCGGGTTGCTGCGCGCATTGATTCGGCATGTTCTCGGCACCGCCCTGCCGCGCTGCCGAGCGGTCGGCCGCTCATGAATTCGGCGACGTTCTGCTTCTCTTCGGCGGTGAGCGCTGGACCGGTCGGGACGTGCCCATCCTTCAGTGCATCGAAGATCCGTTCCGGCGGCATGTCGCGGATGGTCGCCGGAGACGCCGCCTGCGGCATGCTGGGATTGCCGTGGCACGCGTAACAGCGTGTCTGGAACGTTGCCCAGCCGCTCTCGGTGCC
>CAVRXZ010000023.1:0-176185 GCA_963725105.1 uncultured Acidobacteriota bacterium | reverse complement strand
CTTGGCGGCCTGATAGACGAAGTAGTCCACGGCCAGACGCGCAGCCGGATCGGAGTTGGTCAGCAAGTCGGCGCATGTCGTTGCTGATGCCCGAAATCCCGATGAGGCCGGACTGTTTGTAGAGCAGCTTCTCCACGTCGGCCGCCGATCGCCCCAGCGTCTGGAACAGGTGGAGGACCACGCCCGGATCGACCGACCCCGGGCGCGTGCCCATGCAGAGTCCGTCGAGTGCGGTGAAGCCGAGTGTACTGTCCACGCTCTTCCGCGCCTTCATGGCGCAGAGGCTCGCGCCGCTGCCCAGGTGGGCGACGATAACGCGTCCGTCGGCGATCGTCCGCCTGCGCCACGGCGGGCAGCGCAGAGCCGCGCATGGAACCGGACGAAAGTCCGTGGAAGCCGTAGCGCTGGACGCCGGCATCACGAATCGCCTTTGGGAGCGGCACGAGCTCCGCCACGGCCGGCTGGCCGCGATGGAAAAGCTCGTGTCGAAGCACGCGACCTGCGGCACGCCGGGCAGCTGCTCGCGCACGGCCTCGATCGCCGCGAGATTGTGCGGCTGATGCAGCGGCGCCAGCGGCACCAACGTTCCCGAAGATCCTCAAGGACGTCCGGCGCGACGATGCAGGGCCGGCGTATTTGGCGCCGCCATGAACGACCCGATGGCCAACACCGAGCACGCGCGATCCGGCATAGCGGGCGCGAAGCCAGTCCGCCAGAACGCCGAGCGCCGCGAACGCGGCCGTCCCGAACGGAGGCGTCCAGCTTCTCGTCGGCGACCGAACCGCCGGCGTCGTTTTTGGCGGTCAGGCGTGGCGACGTCCCGATGCCGTCGATCTGGCTGTGTCGAGCCGCCACGCGTCCTCGACGGGCCGTCGGTACACGCAGAACTTCAGGCTCGAGGAGCCTGCATTGAAGACGAGAGCGTAGTCGTCCATAGCGACCTTGCCGCTCAGCGCGGCGGCTGCCGCCGCGCGTGGGCGGCGAGCACCGCACCGCGCAGCTGGCGATTCGCGATCAACGCTGTCGGCCCGGCTGGTGAGGATGACCGGCACGCGGGCGCCCAGCACGACGCCGGCGCTGTCGGCGTTGGCCAGGACACTCAACTGCTTGGCCATCATGTTACCAGCCTCGAGATCCGGCGCCAGCAGGATGTACGGGTCGCCAGCGACCTCGGAACGGATCCCCTTCATTCTCGCCGCCTCGCTGCTGATGGCGTTGTCGAAGGCGAGCGGACGTCCAGAACCCCGCCTTGATCTGGCCCCGCCGGCCATCTTGCAGAGCGCGGCAGCGTCAATCGTGGCCGGCATCTTCGAACTCACGGTCTCGACCGCGGCCAGGATCGCGACCTGGGTCGCTCGACCTCGAACGTCCGGGCCAGATCGATCGCGTTCTGGCAGATATCCACCTTGTCTTCGAGCGTCGGCGAATATTGATCGCGGCGTCGGTCACAATCAGGACCTTGTGGTACGTAGGGACGTCCATACAGGAACGCATGACTCAGCGGCGGCCCTTCCGAGCCCGGTTTCCCTGCGACGACCGCCCGCGAGCACCTCGTCCGTAGTGCAGGCTGCCCTTCATCAGCAGCTCGGCCTTGCCTTGCCGGACCAGTTCCACCGCCTTGGCCGCCGAGGCGCGGCTGTCGGCGACGTCCACGATTTGCACGCCGCCGAGGTCGATGCCTTTCGCTTTGGCGATCTCGGCGATCGTCGCGGCCGGTCCGACCAGGATGGGTACCATGAGACCCTGGGTGCCCGCGTCAATTGCACCCGCCAGCGCGGTTTCCTCGCAGGGATAGGCGACCGCCGTTGGGACCGGCGCCAGGCCGCGGCACCGTTCCAGCAGCTGTTCGGCTGCCCGTTCCGGGATGAGTCATGATGTGGTCCAGGAAGATGGGCCGAGGATCTGAAGGTCCGGGGCTCCGTGGAGGACTCGTCTAGCAGCCTACCATCACGAGAACTGGATCGGCGAGACGAACGGACGTCCAGCGCGCGCTTCACGAACGGCAAGGTTCAAATCCAAGGCGAGGCGCGGTTTCACCACGTACCCCATTCCGCCCGCCGCTTTGGCTGCCAGAACGAAATCCTCCTCTTCGTGGACGGTGAGGAAGACGACGGCCACCTTTGAGCCAGCCTTCCGGAGGCGGAACGCGAGTTCGAGGCCGGTGATGCCCGGCATCGCAATGTCGAGCACGACCACGTCCGGCTTCAACGTGCGCACGGCCTCCAGCGCTGTCAAGGGATCGGTGACCGTGCCGACCACAACGCAGTCGGCACTGAGCACCATCGCCGCGCGAGCAAGCATCGCCTCGTTGTCGTCAACAAGGAGCACACGGGCCGGCGCCTCAGACGATGTGGTGCTTGACGGCATACTGAATCAGCTCGGCAGTCGATTTCACTTTGAGCTGTTCCATCATTCGGTATTTGTGAAAGGCCACAGTCCTGGGGGTGAGGTTCAGAACGTTGGCCGCCTCTTTCATCGAATGACCCTTGGCAAGTAGCTGCAGAACTTCCCTCTGGCGGGGCGTCAATTCGTTCGCGGGTCGGCGCTCACCATCACGCATCAGCGACCCGACCAGGCCTCCAGCGACGAGGGGTGTGATGTAGGACCGGCCTTGCATCACCTCGCGGATGGCCATCAACAGCTCGGATGCCGCCGAGCGTTTGAGGAGATACGCGGACGCGCCCGATCGAAACGCTTCAGCCGCCAGATCGGCATCCTCGTTCATGGTCAGAAAGACAAGCTTGACGCTCCGCAGCTTCTGCTTGATCTGCGCCCCGCTTCGAGGCCGTTCAAAAGCGGCATCGCAATGTCCAGCACGACGACGTCGGGCTTGATGGTTTCAGCAGCGGACACCACGGCCCGCCCGTCAGCCACCTGACCGACGATGTCGCATTCGTCGGCCAGCAGCTTCTCGAAGGCACCGAGCAGCAGCGCGTGATCGTCCGCCAGCAGACGAGGGCGCCTCATGCAGTGTCACCCTTTCCAAGTTATCGTCGGACGCACTGGTGAGCTATGCAAAATCGGCAAATGTGGGATTCTCGGCGACTAGAGGGACGGCGACCTTCACCCGAGTGCCGGCGCCAGGAGCCGAACGAATTCGAATGTTCCACCGATCGCTTCGAGGCGCTCCCCCATGCTGATGAGACCCAATCCCTTGCCCCACGCGGTCTCGACATCAAACCCCGCGCCATCGTCGGTGACGGTGAGCTCGAGCCCTTCGGGGCCTTCACCAAGGTGCACGGAAATCTGGCGCGCGCCGCTGTGCTTGGTGGCGTTCTGCAGCGATTCCTGGACGATTCGAAAGAGGCACAACGTCAGGTCGGGTGGGAGGTGTACGCGGGACATTGTCGTGCGTGAAATTGATTGCGACGCCGGATTTCGACAGCTCGTGTTGCAGGCTCTGGAGTGCCGCCACCAGACCGATGAGTCTGAGCTTGGCCGGATGCAGGCGATGCGAAAGTCGTGGACGCTCCGGGCAATCGTCTGCGTGCGGCTGAGCGCCTCTTCTGCCAACCTGGGGCCGGAAGGCGACTGAGCGCCTCGCCCGAGCAGCTCCAGATCGATCGAAAGCAGCGCCACCTGCTGGCTGATGTCGTCGTGCAGCTCGCGGGCGATTCGCGCGCGTTCGCTCTCCTGCGCGTTCAGCAGCCGGGCGCCGAGGTCGCGGATTCGCTCGTAACTGGTGCGCAGTTCTGCCTGGCTTCCACGAACCTGCTCCTCCGCCTGACGTCGGTGCCTTCGCTGAACGAGCAGTCCGACAATCAGCAGTGTCTGCGCCAGCACGACGCCCGCTGAGGCGAGAATGTAGCCTCTGTAGCTGTCCCAGACCGAGGGCTGCCTGAACAGCACCCGTGTTCCCGCCGGAATGCGCGCCTCGTTGATGCTCCACCGGCGAAGCTGTCGCCAATCCACCACCCCTTCGGTGATGTTGACGGACTGGACCGGAATGCTGCTGGCCTGCTCCCCTCGCAAAATGCGCAGCGCCAACGTCCCGACCGCGTCCACCTCGGCGGCCTGACGCTCTCGAGTCGGCCCCCCACGATGCCGTGATCGATCGCGGAATCGACCCCAGCAGTCGATGGGTGCGTTCGCGACGGCCGCGAGCCGGTCCAGGTATTCCAACGGATGGAACGACGTTCCGGCGCCATCCTGATCGACCACGAGGTAGTAGATGAGGGAGTGCGCCGGCAACGTCGCCAGACGCGACTCGAGATCGCGGGCTACCAGCCCGGCCAGATACGTGATCTTGAGCCGAGACTCGAAAGGCCTGAGCTGCGTGCGCGCCATCTCTTCGTCAGCCGTGATCCGCCACATTCGCTCCGCTCACCACGAACACGTTCCTGAGGTCGGGGTGCAGCTCGGCGGCCAGCGCGATCGAACCGGCCAGATTCAGGTTGGCGACCACACCAGTAGAGTTGTCAATAGCGCGAGTCGACGACGTGTTTGCGAAGAAGACGACCGGCACACCGGGAAACAGTTCGTTACGATTCCGGCCGACGAAATCGAGGGCCAACTCCTGCATCGCGATCACGAGATCGAACTGAACATCCCGATACTTGAGGCGGAGGAAGTCCTGAAAGGCCCGTTGATCCAGAGCGTCGGGGAATCTCGCGCGGTCGATGTACTCAGAGAAATAGTCCAGCCCGCCTTCCAGCCCGTCTGCGAGAATTCTGGGCAGTTCGCGCTCGCCGACGCTCACGATCTGCGCGTCTCGCCGGGTGGTGTACAGGACGAGGACTTTCTTCTGCAGATCTTGAGCCCACACGCACGTGGGGCGATGTCGCCGAGATCGCGGCTATCGCCAGCACCAGCCCCAGACCAAACGCCTGAACGGATCGTGGGGATGTCATCTGAAGATCAGAAGTTGACCTCCGCGGTCAATCTGAGGAGCCTCGGCGTGAGGATTGTCAGTGGCTGCGGCCAGGTCCCGCCCGGCACGAACGTGTTGTTGTACGTCAACACGGCACTCGAGTTCAGCGTGTTGTAGACGTCGAGCGCGACCATCGTGCGCGTGCGGCCGAATTTGAGCGTCCTGGCCACCCGCAGGTCGAGCTGATTGATGCGATCGCCATACATCGTGCCCGGCGCCACGATGTTCACCGTCACGTTGGGCGCATTCCCAGACAGATTCCGCCCGAGCGAGGGCGCCACGGCCGCGTTCGGCACGGCGTAGTTGGCCGCCAGCATCGATCCGGGTTTGCTTTGATACGTCGCTGACACGAGGACGTCGACCTTCGGGACCAGGAATGTTGAAAGCCCGCGGACCTGGGTGAGCACGCCGGACGCGACGTGGCAATACGGGCTGACGGGCGTCACAGCAGACGCATTCAAACCGGCCCCGAATGTGCTGGTACCGGTTGTTGTCGTCGCCAGTCGGGCAGGCTCCTACGGATCCCGCAATTGTCAGCGACCGTCTGTCCGCTGCTTGCACCGCCAACGAGGACGAGACGCTGGCCGATTCGAACGTCTGCGGTCACGTCAACTCCGTTGAAGTATTGCGACCAGCCGCCGTAATCGCGTGCGTCGGCGATGAGGTTGTCGACCTGTCCGGACTTCTGAGGCACGACATCGTAGAGACCCGAAACCACATAACCTCCGCCGCCGGGTAATCGCGAATCCACCGGAGCGGTGACGCTGAACGGCGTCAGATCCGAAGGCTGGAGCGCGAGATTGTCCGCCACGAAGAAGCCGTGATACCAGCGCCGGACATACGTGACGTCCAAGGAGGACCTGGCACCCAGCTGCTGCTGAAGAGAGACGCCGAGGTTCCAGTCCGACGGCCGGACGCCCCAGCCGCTCAGAACGTCCGCGTCGAAGTTGTTCGTCAGCACGTTCCTGCCAAAGCTGGTGTTGGACAGCACGCCGCACAGGTCGCCTCCGATCGGCCGGAGATCCTGGGCAGCAGGATTCGTCAGGTCGCAATCGGGTACGAGATTGTGGTTGGCGTCCGTCCACGCACGGGTCACCCCCGCTGTGCCAAACACCGACGTTGTCTGTGGCATCCGCAGCGTGGGATTCGTGTTGGCGTAGTTGCCGGTGACCCCGACGCCTTCCAGGTATTTCCCGAGCGTCATCCTTAATGCTGTCCGGCCCGTTCCGAACAGGTTGTACACTGCACCCATTCGTGGCGTGATGTCTTTGTAGCCATCGACACCGCGAGTTTCTGGGACCAGAATCGGCGTCGGCAAGAAACGCGACGGGCCTTCCTGTTGCGACGGGAACCAGCTCACGGCGCGATCGAACCGAACCGCACCCTGCAAGGTCAGGCGCCGCAGCGTCCATTGCTCCTGAGCGAACACTCCGTCCCAGCCC
This sequence comes from uncultured Acidobacteriota bacterium, assembly GCA_963725105.1. Lineage (GTDB taxonomy): Bacteria > Acidobacteriota > Vicinamibacteria > Vicinamibacterales > CAVVIG01 > CAVRXZ01. Next base: position 169,873 of record CAVRXZ010000023.1, on the reverse strand, counting down.
GCGCGCGCGTCGTTCACCCAGGGCGAGATCGACTGCGTCAGCTGGTTCGGGGTGCCGTCGTTGAACCGGTACGTGAGGTTCTGGTCGTTCGTATACCAGGTGCGATCGTCCGTCATCAGCGAATGTTGATATCCAACCTTCAGGCTGTGCGTGCCGGTCACGTACAAGATCGATCCCTTCCACAGGTACGAGCCGGTGTAGGCACGGCTGAAGTCCTGGGATCGGTACACCAGGCCCGCGATTCCGCCGTTGGCGGCGCAGCCGCTTGCGCACTGCTCCGAGACACGAATCAGATCGCGCGTCGGATTTGGAGTCCGTTCGAAGTTACCCACACCAAAATAGGTGCCGCCGAAACCCACTTCAGCGAACACCCGATTCGTCAGGGGTGACGACCATCGCGCCTGCGACACCCGGAGAGGCCGGCCGAGGACGCCAACAGCCTCCGGTGAAATCTGCTGCGGCTCCGAAAGGCCTGGTGTAGCCCCGGTGCACGACCGACACAGGCTTTGTTCGTCCCAGAACACGCTGACCTTGTTGCGTGGTGTCACCTGCCAGGTGACACGGCCGCTTGCATTCTCAAACGTCCGATCGGAGTACTCACGCCGCGTGAGGTCCGGCGCGTAGAGCCATCTGGCCGGATCGGCGGCATTCAGGTTGTAGTGCACCGTGGGGCTTTCCTTCGTACTGCCGCCCGTGTGTGCACTGACGAAATACCAGATGCGATCTTTCGCAATTGGCCCGCCCAGCGTTCCCGAGATGTCGTACACCCGCGTCAGCGGAGTGGCTGCCACGACGCCCTGGTTCCTGAGCGTCGGCGTGAGATTGTCCGATTGCAGGGCTCCCCCCGTACCGCTGGCCAGGAATGAGGCACTCATCCCGTTGCCGCCGGCCTTGGGCACGATATTCATGACAAGGCCGGCGGTTTCCACCTCACCCAGACCGCCCGAGGTGAAACTGACTTCCTGGGAATTCCCCACATCGATCGTGTAACTGGTCGCCGAGTTGCCGTTGGGAGGACTCCCGACGTTCAGCCCGTCAACGAAGAGCCGACTCTCATTCGTACGGCCGCCGTGAATCGGGAACGACGTGCTGGCAGCGCCGGTCACCGTATCGTTGACGCTCGTGACGACGCCCGGCACGACCACCAGCAGCGCGTTGTAATTGCGGACAGTTGGCAATGACCGCATGACCTCGCCGGACAAGGTCAACTGGTGCGTCGCGCTATGAAGGTCGACCGCCGGAACCTCGGCCGTGACGGTGACCGTCTCCGACACCTGACCCGGCCCGAGGGCCGCGTCGATCGTCGCGGTGAATGATCCGGATAACTCGACGCCCTCCCGCTCGTAGGGACTGAGGCCCCCGAACGTAAATGTGACGTCGTACAGACCGGGCCGGAGATCTTCGATCCGGTAGCGGCCGGTGCCATCGGTCACGACGCCACGGGCCCTCTCGATGAGCGCGGAGCTGCGGGCGACGACCGCAACTCCAGACAACGGGGCGCCGGACTGGTCCGTGACGGTGCCGGCAATCGCGGCCTGGGCCCAGGCACCCGCCGGTACGCCGATGACCCAGGCCAGGATTGCGAACGTCCGCACCATCACCCCTGTTAATTTTGCCGGTCCACTCTACTAGATTAGCCAGTTTTCCCGCCTGTGGGGCGGCGGTAGGGTAACGCCCATGAAGACGACTCGCGGAACCACGCGGCGCCAGGCAACGAGGACCTCCTCTCAACGGGCCGTTGTGGAGCGCGCCGAAGCCTATCAGCGGGCGCGTTTGAGCGCTCCCATCCCTATTTCGCAACTCTGCCATTTCGTCGGTCTCAGTGAGCGCGGCTTGCGGAACGCGTTTTACGGAGTGAGGGGGATGAGCCCCAAGCGGTGCATGCTCGCCGAGCGGCTGGACGCGGCGAGGCGGGCGCTGACCGATGGGTGTGACGAGCCGGTCACCGTCACAGGCATCGCGACCCGCTTCGGCTTTTATGAACTCGGGCGGTTTGCGGCCACCTACAAAGCGACATTTGGCGAAACGCCTTCCAGCACGTTGCGCAGCACACACGGGAAGCTGGCCCCTCCCCAGGGTTCGGCCGGGCAAGGAGAAGCTGATGCTTGCAGACACTAACACGCGAGTCGTGAGCGGATCGCCGTACATGACAGGGTCCGCCGCCGAGAGGCTGGTGCCTTTCAGAACCGACGCCCGTGCCTGGACTGAGCCTGCGGGCGAGGCCGCCCGGAGCCTTCCGATGATCAAGGCGCTCCACGGAGCGCGTCTGATCGTCTCGGAAACCCCGGCATTCCAGGACGCGCTGACGCTGGTGGAACAGGTCGCCCCGACGCCCGCCACTGTGCTGCTGCTCGGTGAGACGGGAGCCGGCAAAGAGGTCTTCGCGCAGGCGATTCACCACCTGAGCCCGCGCCGTCAGCGCCAGATGGTCCGCGTGAGCTGTGCGGCGATTCCAGCCGCGCTCATCGAGAGTGAGCTCTTCGGTCGGGAACGTGGTGCGTACACCGGGGCACTCACGCGGCAGATCGGCCGTTTCGAGGCCGCCAACCAGTCCACGATCTTCCTGGACGAGATTGGCGAGCTTCCGGCGGAAGTCCAGGTCAAACTGTTGAGCGTCCTTCAGGAGCGCGTCATCGAGCGCCTCGGAAGCACACAGTCAATCAAAGTCGACGTCCGCGTCATTGCCGCCACCAATCGCAATCTGGAAAAGGCTGTCGAAGACCGGTCGTTCCGTGAAGACCTCTTTTATCGCCTCAACGTGTTCCCGATCAGCATTCCGCCGCTCCGGGAGCGCGTCAACGACATACCGGCGCTCGTGTGGGAGTTCATCGACGAATTCTCCAGGTCGTTCGGCAAGCCGATCGACACGATCGCAACAGAATCGATGGACCAGCTGCTGCGATATTCGTGGCCCGGCAACGTCCGCGAGCTTCGCAACGTGGTCGAGCGCGCCGTCATTCTGGCAACCGGTCGTCAACTGACCGTTCCAGTGCCGCAGCTGCCATCCTCCCGTCGGCCGCCGAGCGTCCTGACGCTCCAGGATGTCGAAAGCGGCCACATTCGCACCACGCTCGAGAGCACCAGTTGGCGAGTCCGGGGCAGGGGCGGCGCCGCCGAACGCCTGGGCCTCAAGCCGACCACGCTCGAGAGCCGCATGGCGAAGCTGGGCATCACGCGTCCGTCCGGGGCCTGAAGACCCCGCAGCGGGATCAGCTGATCACTGCAACTCGATGATCTCCATCCGGTGGTTGCTCTCAGGATCCGCCGCCGACGGCCGCTGTGTGAGGATCGCAAAAGATCCAGCCAGCTTCTGATCGCGGACCCAGCCGCTGACATATGCATTCCATGAAGAAGGCGGATCCGGACGGTGCACGGAAACGACCCCCGACGAAAATAGCAAGTCCTGCGCGGTCTTCTCACTCGGCGTAATCGCCACCGTCCAGACGGGGAAACGGAATGTGGCCAGGCGGCGGGCGGAATTCCCGCTGTCGGTGCGCGCGAAGATCGCCGCCGGCTTGAGGTACTCCAGGCTTGCTTCGACGCCGACCGAGATGAGATGCATCGGTAAGACCCTCTCAGCCAAATCATCTGCCGTGTAGACGTCCTTGACTCTCGCCTGCGGCCGAATCGCTTCGACCGTGGCCGCGATGCGCGCCAACATGGCGACCGACTCGACAGGAAACGCACCGGTCGCCGACTCGGCCGACAACATCACGCAATCGGTGCCGTCCAGGATGGCGTTCGACACATCGGTCGCTTCCGCGCGGGTAGGAAGGCGATGCTGGGTCATGGACTCGAGCATTTGCGTGGCAGTGATCACCGGACGGCCATGCCGGTTCGAGCGGCGCATGATGTCCTTCTGCACCACAGCGATCCGCTCGATGGGCACCTCTACTCCGAGGTCGCCGCGCGCGATCATAATGCCGTCGGACGCCGCCATGATCTCGTCGAGATGATCCAAGGCGCGCGCCCGCTCGATCTTTGCGATGAGAAACGGATTGCCGCCCAGGTCGCGGGCCGCCTGCCTTACCGCCTCCATGTCCTTGGCACTCTCCACAAATGACTGGCTCACCGCGTCCACGCCATGATCGAGCGCAAACCGGAGGCACTCGCGGTCGCGATCGGTGAACGCGGCCACTCCCAGGTCGATGCCAGGCAGATTCAGCCCTTTGCGTGACAGCAGCTCACCCCCTACCCTGACCGTACACACGACTTCGGGGTCACGAACATCCACGACTTCAAGCTGCACGTACCCGTCGTTGAGCGACAAGGTGTCGCCAGGCTTCACGACCTTCGGCAGCCGAGCAAAGGTCACCGACACGCGCTGCCGATCACCGATGACGCTGTCGGTAGTGAGCGTGAACCGGTCGCCGGTCTTCAGCGTGATCGGCTCCGTGCCCAGGCTTCCGATGCGCATCTTCGGGCCCGACAAATCCGCCATGATGGCGATCGGCCGGCCCACCGACTTCGATGCGGCACGGATGTTCTCGATGCTACGACGATGGGAATCGAACTCGCCGTGCGAGAAGTTCAGCCGGGCGACGTTCATGCCGGCGCGGATCATGTGCTCGAGCACCTCGGAGGTACTCGACGCCGGGCCGATGGTGGCGACGATCTTCGTCTTGTTCGGTGGAAGCATTAGCTGATCATGAGGGTATGCGACACTACTGCGACGGCGCTATTCTGACTTCGCCCCCGATTCAATGATGAAGATACTCGCCATCGATATCGGAGGAAATAGCGTCAAGGTCCTGGTCTCCGGTCAGACAGAACCTCGGAAGTTCCCGTCTGGACCAACCCTGACACCGCATCAGATGGTTGAGGGCGTACTGAAACTGACCGAGGACTGGCGCTTCGACCGGGTATCGATTGGCTACCCGGGTCGGGTTCGGGAGAACCACCCCATTGCCGAACCGGTCAACCTTGGACATGGCTGGGTCAAGTTCAACTACGCCAAGGCGTTCGGTCTCCCGGTCCGGATCATGAACGACGCGGCCATGCAGGCGATTGGGAGCTACCGGGGCGGAAACATGCTCTTCCTCGGTCTTGGAACCGGACTGGGATCCGCCCTGATCGTCAAGGGACAGCTCCTGGCCATGGAACTCGGTCACCTCCCCTACAAGACGGCAACGTACGAAGACTACCTGGGGCTTCGGGGCCTCAAGCGTCTGGGCATCACAAAGTGGCGGCAGTGCTTTCTGGAAGTCGTCACGCGCTTCATCCGTGCGCTGGACCTGGATGATGTCGTCATTGGCGGCGGGAACGTCACGAAGCTCGACAAACTCCCGCCGGGCTGTCGGGCCGGAGACAACGCTCTAGCGTTTCAGGGTGGGTTTCTCTTGTGGAAAAAGGGTCAGACAAAGGTTGCGAGACGCTCTCATGCAAGGCGATCTTGATTTCACGATAAGGCGTCTCGGCGAGTGCCACGTCCAGTCACCGATGTCCGGCGTGCGCTTTACGAGGGATCATGACCGCGTCCTCTATGACGCGAAACTCGCCGATCTGAACGCCTGGCTCGCGACCGGCGCTGAGCCTCCATCCATGGAGGCGGCCGGACCGCGCGAGACGCTGTTTTTCGACCCATCGACATTGTCTTGCGGCATCGTCACCTGCGGCGGGCTCTGCCCCGGACTGAACGACGTCATCCGCTCGATCGTCTTGAGCCTGCACCACCACTACGGAGTCGAGCGAGTTTACGGATTTCGCTATGGCTATGAGGGTCTCGTTCGGCGCTACGGGCATCAACCGCTCGAACTGACGCCCGGAGCGATCAATCATATCCACGAGATCGGCGGGACGATCCTGGGCTCCTCTCGCGGGCCCCAGGAGCCGGCGGAAATGGTCGAGACCTTGAAGGAACTCAAGGTCGGCATTCTTTTCGCCATCGGCGGCGACGGAACACTCCGCGGGGCACAGAAAATCGGCGACGAAGCGGTTCGGCAGGGACTGGAGCTGAGCGTCATCGGCGTTCCAAAGACGATCGACAACGACGTCTCGTACGTACAGCGAACGTTCGGATTCGAGACCGCAGTCAGCGAGGCGCAACGCGCGACACGCGCGGCGAATACCGAGGCGGAGGCCGCACGCAACGGCATCGGACTGGTGAAGCTCATGGGCCGTGACTCCGGGTTCATCGCTGCCTATTCGGTTCTGGCCAACAGCCAGGTGAACTTCTGCCTCGTTCCCGAAGTGCCTTTCACACTGCACCGATTCCTGGCCGAACTGGAGCGGCGGCTCGAGCGAAGAGGCCATGCGGTGATCGTTGCGGCCGAAGGGGCCGGCCAGGATCTCATGGCTCGCGCCGAAGAGCTGGACGCCTCTGGCAACGTGAAACACGGCGATATCGGCACGTTTTTGAGGGACTCCATCAGGGAGCACTTCAAGCGGAGAGGCACGGAAATCAGTCTCAAATATATCGATCCGAGCTACACCATCAGAAGTGTCCCAGCCACGCCGCACGACTCGGCGTTCTGTCTCCTTCTCGGGCATGCGGCGGTGCACGCGGGGATGAGTGGGCGGACGAACATGGTCGTCAGCTTCTGGAACCACCAGTTCACCCACGTGCCGATCTCCCTCGCGGTGTCGGAACGAAAAAAGCTCGACTCCGAGAGCGCGCTGTGGAGCAGTGTGCTCGCTTCGACCGGCCAGCCACGGGACATGCGCTGACCTCACCCCGAATGGCTGCAAGCAAACAACTTCTTCTGATTGGGCTGGCTCTTCTGCTGCCAACCCTGGCGTCCGGACAATCCGCACCAGAGGATGCCGGGCAGGACCAGCCGGAAGAACGCGCCAACGGGCTGCCGCCGCGCGTGAAGTGGACGTTCAATTTCGACGCCACGTGGGGGACGTTTGGGTTCGCCAACTCCCTCTACCAGAACCCCAAGGAAGGCGTTCAGGACAACCTCAGCGACCAATGGTTCGAGGGCTCGGTCAAGCCGGCACTGTCGGGCCGCTACAAGCTGGCCTCGAGCGAGCTTTACGGCACGCTCAGCGCCGTAGGCGAGCGCACCTACGGTTCGGCCCCCGAGGTCGCCGGCGAGGATTTCTCATCGTTCCAGGTTGAGGATCTGGCGATCGGCTGGCGGTCGGGAAGCATGCTGGAACGTCTTGGAGAAAACGCGCTGGATTTCACGGTCGGGCGCGCGCCGTACACCATCGGCCACGGCTTGCTCCTTTGGGACGGCGCGGCAGAGGGCGGGAGCCGCGGCGGCTATTGGACCAACGCGCGTAAGGCATTCCAGTTTGCAGCCATCGGACGTTTTCAAACCCGGGCGCCATACGGTTGAAGGGTTCTATCTCGACCGGGACGACCTGCCCGAACGCGACACCGGGACCCGGTTGTGGGGTACGAACTACGAGTTCAGCCTGGATGAAAACTCGACATTCGGCGCCAGTTACATGAAGTTCGATGCTCGCCCGATCGGCGCGCCGTTGCGCAAGGGGCTGAACGTCTTCAACCTGCGAGCCTACACCGCGCCCGTGCCTTCGATGTCCGATCTCTCCTTCGAGTTCGAGTACGCCGCGGAGCGCAACGGCGACCGTCTTCACTCCAATGCCTGGACGATCCAGGGCGCCTATGAATTGAGTGCGGTGATCTGGCAACCGAAGCTCTCGTATCGCTACGCGTTCTTTCAGGGCGACGACCCCCAGACAGCCCGCATCGAGCGATTCGACCCTCTTCTGCCAGGCTTCTACGACTACGGCACCTGGTGGCAAGGTGAGATTGCCGGTGAGTACTTCGTCGCCAACTCGAACCTGACATCGCACCAGGTGCGCCTGCACGTCACACCCAACGATGCGACAAGCGGGCGGTTTGATCTTCTACAAGTTCGGCCTCGACAAACCGGCCACGTTCGGGCGGGGCGTCACAGCCAGCAACCTCGCATCGGAGGTCGACGCTTACGTGGACTGGAAGATCAACAGCGCATTCACGGCCAGTTTCGTAGCCGCGTTCGCAAACCCGGCGACAGCCGCACAACAGGCATTCGACCGCACGAAGAATTTTGCCTACGGCATGGTCTTTCTTGCGTATAGCTATTGATTCTTCACCGGGACGGAGCCGATCCGGCGCGACACAAAAGCGCCATCCCCGCTGTCCGAGACGCGGAGGGTCTGCGACGGCAAGGCGATCTCGGTTCCCGCCTTCTGAACGATCTCGATGACGCGCAGCAGGAGTTCCTCCTGAATCTCGAGAAACCGCTCCCAGTCGCGGGCATAGATATACACGAACAGCTCGACATCGAGAGAAACGGAACCGAGGCGGAAAAATCGTACTCGGATGGAATCTTTGTCGACTCCGGGATAGCTGGCGAGCAGGCTGCGGACGCCCTCGATGACGAGGCGCATCTGGGCGGGCGTCGTTTCATAGACCAGGCCGACGAAGTGATGGAACCAGAACTTGTCGCGGGCGGAGAGAGTCTCGACCCCAACCGCGGAGACCTGGCCATTCGGCACCGTCAGGATGGTGCGATCGAGCGTGCGGATGCGCGTTGATCGCAGCCCAATGTAATCGACGGTTCCCTGGGCCTCACCAAGCTTGATATGGTCGCCTACGCGTACGGCCTTGTCGAAGATCAGAGAGAGTCCGCCGATCACATTTTCCAGCGTCTTCTGAGCAGCCAGCGCCACAGCAATACCGCCGATCCCCAGTCCGGCAAGGGCCGCCGTTGCATCGACGCCGAAGCGCCGAAGGATGATCAAGAACGCCGACAGGATCACCAAGCCGTCGATGAGCCGGCGTATCAGTCGCAGGAGGGATGCGGCTTCACCGAAACTCGCGCTGTGCAAACGCCGCAGCAGGTAGCCTTCAGCAACTGCAGTGACGCGCAACAGAATCCACACCACCGCCGCAATCGTAAGAACACTGGTCACGCCCGCCCAGAACTGACGTTCGAGGAGCGGGAGCTCGAGACTCGCAACAACCCAGCGAATCGCCACTACCAGCAGCAGCAGCCGGACGTAGCCCGGCAGGCGATCGGCGGGAGGTCGGTCCGGCGCACCGTATCGGCGATGCCAGACGGCAAGAAGTGGGCGAAGGAGACGGCTCGCAACGCCCGCCAGCACATAGAAGAGCGGAACGACCAGCAGGAAGACCAACCACTCGAACAGTCGAATGCCTGCGACTCGAAACCGTTTCAGAAAGTCTGGGAGATAGCGATCGACTGCTACCAGGTCCACTTCGTCGTACACGTCAGGAATCCTCGCCAGCGTTTTTCTGGAGAACAACCAAACGCGCCCGAGCGAGCCGCGATTCACCCGCTCCACAACAATCTCGAGTGGACCCTCCGCCGTATTGACCGTTCCCACGATGTCTTCGTCGGGTTTGAGCGGGTTGGGCAGCGATCCTTCCGGCCGATCGCTCAGCTCGTTCAAGCGGGCTGGCAGGCGAGTGTCGAGGACGACGTACAGTTGGTGGGCCAGTTCATCAGCAGCGCTCTCGCGGAGCGGGGTGTTCAAATAGAGCGGCGCGGCTTGGTCGTTGCCCCGTCGAGCCGCCATCATGAATCCCAGGACCGTTCCGCGAGGCGTGTCGCGGCCCAGCGTGTCTTTTGCCGGCTCAGCCTGCGACGGCGTCGGGGGTGTGCGCACGCCCGGGACGGTCTGGGCCGCCACGGCGGCTCCGAACAGCAGCGCAACCACCAGGGGCCAAAGAGCCGCGCGCCACGCTCGACTCACAGGCTCCTCCGGACGATTTTGATTGGGCATTCGCGTTCGCGGGATCGAGTTTTACGATATCAGATCATTCCGCTTGCCCCCTATCGAAGCCGTTTTGCTACACTCGCTTATCTAAGAGGTGACACATGAAGAAGCTTGTCCTATTGACACTGGTTTCGCTGCTGGCATGCGCGGGCAGCGCCCTCGCGCAGGATGTTCGGTACAACTTCGACAAGAGCGCAAACTTCGCGGGCTTCAAGACCTACAAGTGGGTCGTTCTGAAGGACGCGGCGAAGCTCAACGATTTGGTGGATCAGCAAGTCAAGGAGGCGCTGGATGCCGAGCTGGCCAAGAAAGGCCTGACGAAGACCGAGGGGGACAGCGCTGATTTGTACGTCGGTTACCAGGCCGGCGTGATGCAGGAAAAAGAGTTTACGACCTACAACACCGGATGGGGCCCCGGTCCCGGATGGTATGGTTCGGGATGGTACGGAGCGGGGGGCGGCGTCACGACCGGGTCGACCTCGACCATCTACGTTGGTCAGCTCGCCCTGGACATGTACGCCACGTCACCACAGAAGCTCATCTGGCGCGGCCTGGCGAGCAAGACAATCGATCCCAACGCCAAGCCCGAGAAGCGGCAGAAGAACCTCGGCGAAGGCAGTTGCCAAGCTGCTGAAGAACTATCCGCCGCCGGTCAAAGGTTGAGCCCGGTACGCGGCGACACAACCAGATGATGCGGAATCTTCTTCTTGTCCTGGCTCTCGCAGGCCTGGGACTGCCCCCCGTGGAGGCGGCTGACGATCATCCCGATTTCAACGGCGTCTGGACCATGTACCTCGGTACCTGGCCAGACGCTGTTCGGTATCGCGAACCAGGATCTGCCGTTGACTCCGGAAGGGCGCCGAAAGGTTGAAGAGTACAAACGACTCGTCGGCCCGACTCAGGACAATCCGGGCGCGCACTGTGTCGGCCTGGGCATGCCCGCACATGTGCTCGCTTCCGGCGCGTATCCGCTGGAGATCATCCAGCGCCCCGATCAGATCACGATGATCTACGAGGTTGAAAGCGAGACGCGGAGGATTTACTTCGGCGCCCGCAACATTCCGCCGGAGGATCGCATCCCCGACCGGAACGGGTATTCGTCGGGCCGTTGGGAAGGCGACACGCTCGTCGTAGAAACCACGCATCTAGAAGAGCAGGTCGATCAGACCTACGCACACGGCGATCAGGCCCGCATCATCGAGCGGTTTCACCTGTCGACGGACGATAAGGGCACGAAAGTGCTGACCGATCAGATGACCATGACCGATCCGGTCTTCTATACCAAACCGGTGACGATGGACAAGAAGTGGGCGCTGATGCCCAACGGACATGTCATGTCGTACAACTGTACGCTTCCCGACTGGCTGCACCACCTGGACGAGCTGCGGGCGAAAAGCGCCGGTGGAAAGAGATAGAGGTGTTTCAGGAATGAAATATCGACCCGTTGCGCTGGCGGGCCTCGCCTTTCTGCTGCTGCATGCGTCTCTCCTTCGGGCGCATCACTCTGCGGCGGAGTTCGACTTCCAGAAGTGGGTCACCGTCGAAGGAACCGTCAAGAAATTCGAAGTGGTGAACCCTCACGCCGAAATCGTGCTGACAATCACAGACGACAAAGGCACCCGGGACGTGACGTTCGAGGGACACAGCCGCAATAACTTCTATCGGGCCGGCTGGCGCCCCGACTCCGTCAAGTACGGCGACCACATCAAGCTCACGTTTGCGGCCCGCAAGGACGGGCACGACGGCGGGTAAGTCAACTCGTTTGTGACCGCGCAGGGACAGGAGATCGGCTTCAAACTACCGACTGGCGGGGCTGCGTCCAGCTCGCAACAAGGGCGCAAATCCCTGAGCCGGTCGCGGCTACCCTTCGTACTGCAGGACGTGCATGCCGGCGTTCCAGTCGCTGACGTACATCAGTCCATCTTTCGTGACGTAGATGTCCGCTGTTTTCGCCGCCAGCGAGACCTTCGGCCTCGGATCGATCAGGCGTTTCGGCGCGGGCGGGACCCACGCGGCAATCTGACGGGGCGCGAACGCGTCCTTGATGTCAAACACGCGGACACCCGCATTGTTGAACGTCGCAAAAAGAATCTCTTCACTTTGAAAAGCGCCTGGACGGTTCTCGTGCAGATTGTGCGGACCGAACGTTCCAAGCACGCAGTAGTTGCGGTCCTGGGGTGTCGGTAAGGTCGAAATGGGCACCGGATTCTCAGGGACCCGGACATCGAGCACCCACACATGGAACGTGCCCTTCGCGCACTGTTCCGCGTTGGCCTCGTCTGCCACGACGGCCAGGCCGCGACCAGGAAGCGGCAGCGGGGTGTGCGTCCCGCCCGGAAACGGCGGCGACCAGTTGATGTGTGACAGCAGCTTCGGCTTCGTCCGATCGCTGACATCGTGGATCGTGAATCCGCCGTCACGCCAGGCGCCGTAACCGCGATCGCCGGCCACGATCATGTGGTGCAGTGCGGCCCGGCGGCCTGGACCGAGGGCAGGCGTCTCGCCGCCGGCCCGATGCATGCCGGGCAGCCACCATCGAGACACGATTTCGGGTCTGGTGACGTCCTTCAGATCCACGATGCAAAGGATGTGATCGGTGAAGCCGTCGAAGTGCGCCGCGACGTAGGCGTAGCGTCCACCAGACCACCAAAGTCGGTTGATACCGAATCCGGGCATCTCGAGAAAGGCGATCTCCCGCATCTCCGCAGGACGCGAGATATCGTGAATGCTCAAACCGGAGCGGAACTTCTTTCGATCGCTGATGCTGTCGACCAGGGCGTTTTCGAAATAGCCCCGCAGGTTGTCGTACGACTGCATCGCCACGATGTTGGCGCCATTGGCGAGGAGCAGGAGGTCCTCGGCCACCTGCAGGTGATGCGTGCGCGTATTGACGCCCGCCGTGAAGAAGCCGACAGGCTTCAATCGGCGTGGATCCGTGGCGTCCAGAATCGTCACGCCGTCGCTGAACATGTGCCCCACGTACACGTGGCCGCGGTTGACCATCACCTGGACGCCGTCCGGACGGCCGCCTTGATCGCTGTACCAGACGTGCCGGATGCGCTGTCCGATGCCTTCTTCGGGTACAGGCGGTTCCGTTTGTGCGGCACTCATTACCGCCGGAACGCCTGAGGCGGCGGCCACCGTGAGGAGGCCTTTCAAGTGTTCCCGCCGAGTCATCATGCCTCTATAATGACCGGAATTCGGTCTGTCGGCGAGGTCGGACCAGGAGGGTGGCATGACTCCGCAACGTCTGCTTTCGAGTCTCCTCGCGACCACGGTGACCGGGGTTGCCGGGCTCGCGCTGGCCGTGACACCGGCCGCAGCGCAGAGCCAGCGGACGCCCTGGGGCGACCCCGACCTCCAGGGTGTCTGGACGAGTGACGCGGCCTTCAATATTCCCCTGGAGCGCTCGATCGAGCTTGCGGGCCGGTCTGAGTTGTCCGAGCCGGAGTACCGGCAGCGGCGGGAGCAAGACGCGCGGACTCGAACGGCCGCCGAAAACGCGATCGGCTCATTCCGTGCCGATACCGCGTGGATCAGCAAGTCCTTCCGCCAGGCATCACTCGTCGTCGAACCCGCCGACGGACGAATTCCTCCGGTGACGCCGCAGGCTGTTGCGAGAACCGCGCCACGGGATCAAGGTACATTCGGCGACGGACCTTTCGACACGCCCGAAGACTTCACACTGTATGATCGCTGCATCACGCGCGGCATAGTAGGATCGGTGCTGCCGGTGATCTACGGGAACGGCAATCGCATACTGCAGACACCCGGGCAGGTCGTTATTACGTATGAGATGGTCCACGATACCCGCGTGATTCCCCTTGATGGGCGTCCCCATGTCGGGAAGGCGATCCGCCAGTATCTGGGCGATTCCCGCGGACACTGGGACGGCGCCACGCTCGTCGTTGAAACAACGAACCTGACAGACTCGACGAGCATCGGCGCTAATGGAAATGGGCTGCGCCACAGCGCCGGAATGAAACTGACGGAGCGCTTCACACGTACCGATCGCGATGAATTGCGATACGAGGTCGCGATCGACGATCCGCAGACGTACACGAGGCCGTGGAAGATCTCCCTGCCCCTCACCTCCCCGGCCGGCTTCTATCTGCTGCCGTACGAATGCCACGAAGGCAATCACGCGATATTCAACGCACTGAGCGCTGAACGCGCCGAAGACGCTGCTCTCGAAAGCGATGTGAAAAAGGGCGTCCTTCGAGCCCGGCGGCGCGTGCAGGAGTTATCCGTTCCACAAACGGTCGGCGACGACAGCGTCCTCATTCAGCTGCTCCAGGGAGAGGCCCCCCCGCCCTCCGGGCGGTGACGGAGGGACGGTTTCTTGACATGGGCGAATCTCGATGCTTAGAGTGCCAGACAAAATGAACCGGAACGTCACGGTTTGGGGATCGGCGGCGGTATCGCTCTGGCTTTTCGCCATTCCCATGGCCGGTCAAACCCAGCGAAATACATCTGCGCCGTACAAGCCGGCCCGCACCGCCGATGGCAAGCCGGATCTGAATGGCATCTGGCAGTCATTCACCACGGCCAACTGGGACATCCTGGCGCATGCCGCGCAGCCCGGTCCGCATCCCGAGATCATGGGCGCATGGGGCGCCGGTCCGGGCGGGCAGGGCATCGTGGAAGGAAATGAAATCCCCTACCAAGCCTGGGCGGCGGCCAAGCAGAAGGAGAACTTTCAGAAGCGGATGGTCGTGAAGGTGACCAACGACCCACACCGGTACGACACCGGCGAAACCGAGCTGCAGTGCTACCGTCCGGGCATCCCGCGCGCGAACTACATGCCGTTTCCGTTTCAGATCTTTCAAACGCCCGAGCAGATTCTCGTTGTGTACCAGTACAAGGGGACGTCTCGTCCTATCTACATGAACAGCAACGAGGAAGCACCGAGCGATACGTGGATGGGCTGGTCCAGAGGCCGCTGGGAAGGCGACACACTCGTCGTCGACGTCACGGGGTTCAACGAGAATACGTGGTTCGATCGCGCCGGAAACTTTCACAGCGACGCGCTGCACGTGGTCGAGCGCTACACGCCCATCAGCCCCTATCACATACAATACGAAGCGACGATAGAGGACCCAAAGGTCTTCACGCGCCCCTGGAAGATGCGCTTCCCTCTTTATCGTCGCGTGGAACCCAACGCGCAGCTCGTCGAGTTCAACTGCGTGCCGTTTGTCGAGGAAATGATATACACGCCGCTTGGCTTGTACAAACCGCGGAACAAGTAGCCTGAGGAATCGGGAGGGTCGAATGCCTCATCGGATTCTCGTGTCACTGAGAGTCGTCACACTGGCAACGCTCGTCGCGACGACCGCGGCAGTCGCTGTCGCGGGACAGGCGCCGTCGGGAACAAAGCCGCTGGACCAGACCGCCACGAATCCCGAGGCCGCGATCAAAGCAGCCACCGGTGAAGCCAAAGCCGACGCCGCGGCTGCCAAGAAGTGGGCACCCTCCAAGACGTCCTGGGGCGATCCGGACCTGCAGGGTTACTACTTCAATCACGGTGGCTACACGCCGCTGGAACGCCCGGCATCGCTCGCAGGGAAAGCGTTCTACACAGAAGAAGAGGCGCTCGCGGCCTTCAAGAAGGCTGTCGAAACTGATGCCGAAGTCGATCCTCGAACCGTGCATTACGACTGGAAGGAGTACGGCATGGACGCCTGGCAAAGTGGCGTTCGCCCGAATCTCCGCACGTCCTTGATCGTCGATCCCGCGGACGGTCGCATTCCCCCGCTGACCCCCGAGGCGCAAAAGCGGTTGGCCGACGCGGCGGCGGCGGCTCGGGCGCGAGGCTCAGACGTCACAACGCCGCCTTTGTACACCCGCTGCATCACCGGCAACGGCGGTCCCCCTCGAATTCCCGGCGGCGTCACGGCCGAATCGCAGATCCTCCAGACGCCCGGCTACGTAGTCATGCTGGCGCAGTCGAACAATGACGTGCGCATCATTCCGCTCGATGGCCGGCCGCATCTGCCGGCCAGCGTCGGTCAATGGCTGGGCGACGCGCGCGGGCACTGGGAGGGCATGACACTCGTCGTCGAAACAACCAACTTCAGTCCCGAGCGAAACTGGCGCGGATCGACGAGCGGCATGCACTTGATCGAACGGTTCACAATGGTGGGACCGAAGACGATGCGATACCAATTCACCGTGGAGGATCCGGGGACGTGGACACGACCATGGTCTATTGACAGCTACCTGCCAAAGATCGGCCCGCCCATCTACGAGTTTGCGTGTCACGAGCAAAACTACGGCTTGATCAATTGGGCTACCGGAACACTGATTCGCGAAAAAGAAGCCGCGCAGAGCGGCGGGACCGTACAGCCGGTCCGCGAAGAGCGTTGACCCGGGTTTTGAAAGGAAGGACGATGCGATGCGGACAATGAGGATGCTCGTCGGTGTGGTCGGAGTCGCGCTGCTGCTCGTCGCGATGCCGCTCAAGGCGCATCACGCCTTCTCGGCGGCTTTCGACGAGAACAAGCCCATCAACCTCCAGGGGACCGTCACGAAGGTGGAGCTGGTCAATCCGCATTCGTGGATCTGGATTGACGTGAAGGGCAAGGACGGCACAGTGGTCAACTGGGGCATCGAAGGCGGTCCCCCCGCCAACCTGTTCCGGAATGGCTTCACCAAGTCCAGCCTCCCCGTCGGGACGGAGGTCAAGATCTTCGGCTACCAGGCCAAGAGCGGCGATACGAGAGGCGTCGGCGTCTTCGTGGAATATCTGGACGGCCGGAAGGTCTTCATGGGCGGCTCGGCCCCTGGTGCCAGCCCTGGTGGAGACACGGGCGCGGAGCTTCCTCGCTAGGCTCGCAGAGTCTGGACTCGTGGCGAGGGCCGTGAGCGCAGCGTTCCTGGCCGTTCTGGTGGCGGCGGCGGTCGCTGCCCAAGCGCCATCTACCACCAGTCTGCCGGCCGCCGGGGGCGATATCGTCGTCACAGCCCTCGGCCATGCCAGCGTGCAGATCGAGCACGCCGGCAAGACCATCCTCGTCGATCCGGTGGCGGCGCAGACCGACCTGTCAAAGGCCAAACCGGCTGATGTCATTTTCGTCACTGACATTCATCCCGATCACTTCGACGCTGCGACCATCGCGCGATTTCGGAAGCCGGGCGCGCCGGTCGTCGTTCCCCAGGCGGTGGCCGCCATGGACAAGGTTCCAGATCCGATAGTCATGATCCCGCGACAAATGAAAACCGGGAAGGCTGCTCCAGCCGGAGTGCCAGTCATCTCAGTTCCTGCCTACAACATTCAGCGAGGTCCGGCGCCCGGACAGCTGTTTCACCCGAGGGACCGGGGCCAAGGCTATCTGCTGACACTCGGCGACAAGCTGGTGTACGTGGCGGGTGACACCGAGTGCGTGCCGGCGATGGACGTGATGCTGAAGAGGCCGCAAGTGGACCTGGCATTCATTCCCATGAATCTTCCCTATACGATGCCGCCGCTCGAGGCGGCTGAATGCGTCAAGGGCTTCGAACCGAAGATTGCCATTCCGTACCACTTCATGGGTCAAAGACCGGAAGAGTTTGCCACGGCACTGAAAGGCACGTCGATCGAAGTCCGGATTCTCGATTGGTATCCAGCCGCTCACGCAGCGAAGTAGCCGGGTTGCGACGGCTGAACTCTTTCTGATGTCGCTCCTCCGCTTCTGCGAATGGCTCGCCACGACGCCTGGGAGCGTCGCGCTCCACACCTCTTTCTACGTGTACCAGCTCGTTTCGACGGTCCACGTCGTCACACTTTTTCTGTTCGTGGGAACCGCCGCCACACTCGACCTTCGATTGCTGGGCGCGGCACTGGTCCGCATCCCGGTGTCCGAAGTTGCGGCGCGGCTTCGGCCATGGACACTGGCGGGGTTTATCCTCATGGCCGCCTCTGGTGCGCTCCTCTTCTATGCCAATCCGACTCCGCGCTATCAGAACCTGTTCTTTCGATTCAAGATGCTGATGCTCGCCGGAGCCGGCCTGAATGCCTGGATCTTCCACCGGCGGACGTATCGCACCGTCGTCACGTGGGATCTCGATCCCGTGCCGCCGCGAGGCGCCCGGATGGCAGGAGCCATTGCCCTCGTCGTCTGGGCGGTCCTGATCGTTTCCGGTCGCATGATTGCGTACGACTGGTTCGATTGCCGCAGGCCTCAGCCGGCGGTCGTCCATCTTCTGGCAGGTTGCCCGACCGAGCCTCGATAGGCCGCCGTCATGTCCCTGCTGCCGTGGTTCGAATGGTGCGAGAACGCCGGCCTCATCGTCGCGATGCGCCGATCGCTCTGGCTCTTCCCCGTGATCGAGAGCGTGCACCTGATGGGGCTGGCCGCGCTCGGCGGGTCTGTGCTGGCGGTCGATCTGAGCCTGCTGGGATTCGGCTTCAGCCGGCTGCCGGTCGCCGACATCGCACGGGACGCGCAGCGCTGGTTGCTCGCCAGCCTTGGGGTCATGCTGCCGACCGGCTTTCTGCTGTTCATGGCATCTGCGGTCAAGTGTTACCACTTGCCGGTGTTCTGGGTGAAGATGACGGCCTTGATGCTGGCGCTCGCCTTCACGTTCGTGGTCCGCCGGCGAGCGATTCTGTCCGAACATCTCAGCCCTGGCTGGAGTAAGGTCATTGCACTCGTCTCGCTGACTCTCTGGATAAGCGTTGCGGTTGCGGGACGGTTTGTCGGATTTCCCTGACGCTCAGCGTCGATTCGCCTGGTTGCGAGGTTCACACATGTCCCCACGCTCATTTGCGACACGTCTGGCTCGGCGCACGTTTCTCAAGACCGGCGCGGTTGGACTCGCTGCCGCCGTGCCGGCGCAGCTCGCGGACCTGCGGTCAGCGACGGACGACGACACGCGAAATCTCATTGGCGACGGCCGGAAGCGCCGCATCCTGCTTCGCGACGGCATCGTCCTCAGTCTCGACCCGAAGGTCGGCGACTTCGCAAAGGCGGATGTCCTGATTGACGGGACCAAGATTGCAGCCATCGCGCCCAGCCTGAGCTCCATCGGTGCGGAAGTCATCGACTGCTCGGGCGCCATCGTCATGCCCGGGTTCATCACGACGCACCATCATCAGTACGAGACGCTTCAGCGAGCCCTCATTCCCGACGGGTTGCTCCAGGGTCCCTGGCCTCAGGAAACCTACACCTCCGTCGTGCAGAACATCTGGACGGCGGGCCGGATCACCGACCCCGCGAATCCAGCCAGTGTCATCTGGGACCTGGGGCGTGTCCCGTACGATCCGGAGGACTGTTACATATCGGAGCTCGTCGCGTGCCTGAGCGAAATCAGCGAGGGCATCACGATGGGCACGGACACCTCGCAAGCGTCCCACACGCCGGAACACACCGACGCGATGATTCAAGGGCTCATCGATTCAGGCCGGCGGATGGTCTACGACTACAGTCCGGGAATCGATCGAAGAGCGGAGGGTATCCGATACGAGTATCCCGGGGCGATGAACGACACGTCCAAAGGCATCGGACGTATCGCCAAGCAGTACTTCAGCTCGCGCGATCAGCTCGTCACGCTCGGCTGCGGCGCAGGGCCTGGCGAAGCATTCCCCGGCGCCGGATACACGGGCTGGCAGCTTGGACGGGCATTCGGCGCCCTGATCAACAACCACAACGTCGCCAACGCCAACGTTGTCATCAGCGCGGCGGCCGATCCTCGCAACCTCACCGACTGGTCCGACGTGACGTTGATTCACTGCACGCGATGGCAGGATCAAGCGAACGCGCAGATTGGTGCCAATCACTCGGGCTATCCGAACAGCAGCAGCTCGAAGGCGTGGGAGATCTGCCGCGACCGCGGTGTTCACATCTCGATCACGCCGCTCATCGAAATGCAAATGCGCCACGGGATGCCGCCGTTCCAGGAAGCGCTGAATCACGGTATCCTGCCCAGCCTCAGCCCCGACGTCGACACGAACATGACGACCGACCCGTTTTCGCTGATGCGGACGGCCTTCGCGATACAGCGCGCGCTCGCGAACGACCTGGCCTTCCCGATCAGCAATCCTGGTAATCTGCCCGTTCCGCAGCTCGTCACCTCGCGGCAAGTCATCGAAATGGCGACGATCGCCGGCGCCGCCGCGAATCGGGTCCTCGACAAGGTCGGGACGCTCACGCCTGGGAAAGAGGCCGACATCATCATGCTCAACGCGCACAACATCAACACCTGGCCGATGAACAACGTGCCCGGCACCATCGTCACGATGATGAATCCGCGCCACGTGCGCGATGTGATGATTGCGGGGAAGATTGTGTACTGGAAGGGCAAGCTGGTGGGTTGGAATGTCGAGCGGCTGCTGCAGCGGATCGAGCAGGCTCGCGACCGGGTGCTTACGCGGATCAACGGACCTGCGAAGGTCGGAGCCATTCCGGCGGGCTATAACAGTATGGCCATCCCCTATGGGCCCAACTTTCTCGGCTCGTGCTGTTACAAGGGGCAGAACACAACAGCTGCTGACTATGTCTTGCGACCCTGATTCCACCGCCAGTCGCGTATCATCACGAAGCATGAGCTACAGGCGCACGACCTGGCTGGTGTTCGCATGTTTCTTGCTAATAGTCGCGCGCCCTCAGGCGCAGTGGCTGCACTACCCCACGGTGGGGACTCCACGGCTGCCTGACGGGAAGCCGAACCTCTCCGCGCCGGCACCGCGGCTGCCGGATGGCCGCCCAGATCTCTCCGGCATTTGGAGCGTAGGCAACCAGCTCTACTTTCACGACCTCGCTGCGGGCCTCAAGCCCGGAGAAGTCGTGCTGACGCCCTGGGCGGCCGCCGTGCGGAAACAACGCATGGATCGCGACCATGTCGACGATCCCTATTCTCAGTGTCTGCCTCTGGGCGTGCCGCGTATCGACACCCGCAGCGAGTTCAAGATTGTGCAGACACCTGGCCTGACCGTCTTCCTTCACGAAATGTACGTCGGCATGACGTTCCGCCAGGTATTCACCGACGGCCGTCCGCTGCCCAAGCCTGGCGACACCGAACCGACCTGGCTGGGCTACTCCGTTGGACGATGGGACGGCGATTCATTTGTCGTTGACACGACTGGATTCCGGGATGGTGGTTGGCTGAGCGCCCGCGAAGCCTATCCGCACAGCGACGCCCTACACGTCACCGAACGGTTCAGGCGCACTGACTTCGGTCACATGGAACTAACGGTGAGCATCGACGATCCGAAAGCGTTCGTCAAACCGTGGACGAACAAGATCGCGCTGCGGCTCACTCCCGACACGGAACTGCTCGAGGCGTTCTGTGACAATCAGACGATCATCCTCAAACACTGGAGCACGGACGCGCCGCCGCCGGAACCGCCCAGCCCGCACAACTGATATCTGGTCTACCGTGTACGGAGCAGCCAATCCTTCCAGCTGCGCGGCTGGTCGAAACCCTCCAGCATCCAGATGTCATAGGGCCATTTCGCGATGGACGTCAGGAACCGCGTGCCATCCGGATGCACACGGAGACCCGCAATACTATCGGTTGACGCTGGCAGATCCACGGGGCCGAGCAGCGTGTCCGCACCTGTCGGCACGTCCACCGAGTAGAGCTGCCACTGCGCCCCTTCGCCGCTCGTATTGCGGACGATGCCGAAGACGCGCTTGCCGTCTTTGGAGAAGCCGTAGGCTTGCATCTTTCGGGACGTGAGGGGGCGTGTGGTTTTGTCGTCGGGCGACGTCAGCGCCAGGCCGTTTTTCACCGGATGCAGAATCCAATCGCCCGCGGGCGACCACTCCGGGGCCGGATGATCCACCCAGAATCCCATCTCGCCAGCCCCCCACTCCTTGAGTACCACCTCTATCGCCGTGGCGCCCGGCTTGATTTTGGCCAGCCTCGGCTTTCCTGCCTCGAACTTCCAGTAGGCGATCCACTGGCCGTCAGGTGACCACGAAAACATCGGCTCCCCTTCCAGCGATACTCCGACAGGGGTTCGACGGCCTCCTGATGTGTTCGCGAGCATCAGCACGTTGCCGGTGGAGGACGCTGACGAATAGGCGATCCGCGACGCGTCCGGCGCCCACCGCGCTGATATCGCCGCCTCGCCAGGTTCAGGAATCACGAGCCGGCGAGAAAAGCCTTCCGCGATCGACACGTCCTCGATCGACGATGCGCCGGAGCGATTCGTGGAAACCAGGTAGTGCGCGCCTCCCGGCGCCCAGTCCGGCCACCACGAGATCACACCGCTTCCACCCATCATCGTCCGGACTGCCCGGGTTGCGAGTGAAATCTCCAGGACGTTCCACTCCACCTGGCCCGTCTGATAGGCAATCCTCTTCCCATCAGGTGACACCGAACCTTCAGATATCCAACCTGTAGTCTGGTAGAAGGGCTCGACTGACCCGTCTTGTGTGTCAATGACGAACAAGGTCGTACCTGTGATCGCGGTCGATAGCTGGCTCGCCAGCATGTGCCGGCTGTCGGGAAACCAGTTCGCGCTTTCGAAGGACGCATGGGCCGGCAGTGGCAGCTTTCTCGCAGCACCGGTGGGATACGACAGGATCCAGCCGTCGTTCCCCACCGCCGCGATTACCTTGGACCCATCGGGCGAAAACCGGACAAGCTGAAGATCGGCGTTGGGAAACGGCGAGGCCCCGAACTCGCGCGGATGCAACTCGCGAAGAGCGTCTATCCACAATTTGCCGTCGCGAATGAAACTGACCGTCTTTCCATCACGATGCATCGTGACTGCCTGAACGTTGGGCAGCACCAGCTCGGGAGTACCTCCGTCGCCGGCAGCGACCATAAGCCGTTGCTCGAACGGTAATAGACCAGCGAGCCCTCAGGCGACCAGAACGGCGTCTCGCAGCGCGTCATCGAGTGCGTCAGCTGCGCGGCGTCTTGCGATTCGATTGACTTGGTGAACACCTGGTCGACACCGTTCACGTTGGTCGTAAACGCAATGCTCCTGCCGTCAGGTGACCACTCGGGCGACCGCTCTGCGGCATCCTGCCGCGAAAGAGGCGAAAACTTGAACTGGCTGACGTCCGGCCGCGGTGCCGGTAGCAGCCCTAACGTCAACGCGGCGCCGGCCACCAGCGCTACAGCGGCGGTCGCCAGCATCGGCACCAGCCGTCCGCGCTTCGGACCAGCAACACGGGCAGCCGGCAGCGCGGCGCTCGTGGCTTCTGAAAGACGCTCGCGGATGTGCTTCAGCTCACGAAAGAGATCACGGGTAGAGTCGTATCGATCCGCGGGATCCTTAGCCAGTAGCCGTTCGATGATCCACCGCAGCGGCGCAGGCATCGAAACAGGAAGCGGCGCCGGCTCCTCGCGAATGATCGCGGTCATCGTTTCGGCGGCGCTGCCCCGCCGGAACGCCTGCTCGCCTGCCGCGAGCTCGTACAGGACGAGGCCGAAGGAAAACTGATCCGACTGCGGCGTCAGATTGGCCTCGCCCCTCGCCTGCTCCGGGCTCATGTAGTTGACCGTACCGAGCGCGATGCCAGGGCCGGTCACGCCACGCGTGCGTGTCGCAGCCGCGTCCACGGGTGCGGTCTGTTTGGCGATGCCGAAGTCGAGGATCTTTACGCGACCCTCGCGCGTCACCATGATGTTGTCAGGCTTGAGATCGCGGTGAATCAGGCCCGCCGCGTGGGCGGCTGCCAGGCCGTCGGCAATCTGGACTGCGAGATCGAGCAGCTTCTTGAGCGTATCAGGCGGCGCGATCGGCGCACCCTCGACAAACTCCATCACCAGATAGTCCGGCCCGACGTCGTAGAGCTGGCAGATGTTCGGATGATTGAGCGCCGCGACCGCGTGGGCTTCTCGCTCGAAGCGCTCCGAGAACGCTGCTTTCGCGATTTTCACAGCGACGATGCGATCGAGGCGCGTGTCGCGGGCACGGTAGACATCGCCCATGCCGCCCGAGCCCGTCGGCTCGAGAATTTCGTACGGACCGAGATGGTCGCCCTTCGCCAGCGTCATCGACGCGACAGTCTAGCGTAAGCCGCAAACTATACCAATCGCTCGCCTGCCCACGACGGTCACTGATAAGTTACTGTTGCCAGGATTGATTGGTAAACCGTTTCCCTCCCTGCCGCCCGGCATATAATCGCGACCGGTTCCGGGATTAGGTGAACGTCGATTGACGGCGTCGGAAAACGTGAGAGCTGCTCTTCTTACCGTTTGTCTCGTCAGCATCGCACTCGTCGCGCCTGTCGCCGGCCAGTGGCTGAACTACCCGACCGCCGGCGTCCCCAGACTGGCCGACGGCAGGCCCGATCTCGGTGCGCCTGCGCCCAGAACACCCGACGGCAAACCTGATTTCTCCGGACTCTGGCAGCCCGGGACCGGCGGTGGGGTCGCACCGGTTGCTGGCGGAACGCCGCTCGCGCCCGAGTTCGGAAACATCACGGCGCGGCTGAAGGAGCCTCTTCCGCTGAAGCCCTGGGCGCTGGACCTCGTCAAGGCGCGGCAAACCAATCTCGGCAAGGACAATCCCGACGGGCGGTGCCTGCCGCTCGGCATGGTCCGCATGCACTCACATCCGTTTCCGCGGAAGATGCTCCAGGTTCCGGGGCTGATCGCCATCCTCTACGAGAAAAACGTGGACTACCGGCAGATCTTCATCGACGGCCGGCCGCTGCCGATCGATCCGAACCCGTCCTTCAACGGCTATTCAACGGGAACATGGGAGGGAGACACGCTCGTTGTGCGGACGACTGGTTTTCGGGACGATATCTGGCTGGACGCCGTCGGCCATCCCCTCACCGAGGTCGCCCAAGTCACCGAGCGCTTCCGGAGGCCCAGCTTCGGCAGCCTCGAAATCGAAGTCACCGTGGACGATGCGAAGGCCTATACCGCGCCCTGGAAGGTCACGCTCAACCACCACATCTCCCTGGATACTGAGCTGCTCGAATACTTCTGCGAGAACGAGAAAGACATTCCGCACATGGTGGGAAAGTAACCGAGCGGATTAGCCGAACTGGAATCCCGAGACAGGCTTACCCATCAATCGATCGTTGAAGGTTCTCCGACCGAGGTCGCTGCCGGCCGCACCGGCGGCTACCATCAGCGGCAGCAGGTGTTCAGGCGTTGGATGTGACGCGCGCGCCCCAGGCGCCCGAGCCCAGGCCTTCAGGCCAGCGTCGCGTTGCCCCGGATCAGCCACTGTCACCGTCGCGCCAAGCCATGCGTCGAACTCTTCAGCCAGTCCGTTGCTTCGTGGATCGTTAGTGAAGAATGCTCGAAGATTGTGATAGCTCATTCCGCTCCCGACGATGAGCACGCCCTCGTCTCGAAGCGGTGCAAGGGCGCGGCCGATAGCCAGCTGGCTGGAGGCCTCCCGATTATCGTGAAGCGACAGTTGGACCAGAGGCACGTCAGCCGCCGGATAGATCAGCTTGAACGGCACAAAGACGCCGTGATCGAGCCCGCGGGTGTTGTCCTCGCTGGCTGCAATCCCCGCCTCGGCCAACAGAGACCGGACCCGACTGGCCACCGACCGCGACCCCGCCGCGGGATATGTCAGTTGATACGTATGCGGCGGGAAGCCGTAGTAGTCGAACAGCAGCGAATGCCTGGCGGCTGCGTTAATGCACGGCGGCGAGGCTTCCCAGTGACCGGACACGACAAGGACAGCCGTCGGGCGGGAACCAAGGGCCGCATCGATGCCCCGGAGGTACACCGCCATACGATCCCACAAATCGGGCGGCGTCCCTGGCAGTGGATCCATGAAGAAGCATGGGCCGCCGCCGTGCGGAATGAAGAGGGTCGGCCATTTGGTCATTGGTCGTTAGTCATTGGTCGTTGGTCAATGGTGGATGAATGCTGGTCATTCGATTGGCCGCCCTCACCACCAACGACGAACGACCCAATGACCAACGACCAACGACTATTTCTTGCGCGTTAGGTAGGCGGACAACGCGACCAGGTCGGCGTCCGTGATTTCCGTCTTGCGGAACGGCGCCATCACGCTGACGCCCTGACGAACGAAGAACTTGATGGCTTGCGGCGTCAGGTCCGTGCGTTCCACAAGGGTCGCCGGAACAGCCGGCTGCCGGCCCTTGTATTTCACGGCCAACGCCATCGTCCCGGGGTTCCCGCGACCGCTGCTGTGGCACGGCGCGCACCACGTCTGGTAGACCGCCGCGCCCTTCTGAATCGTCGCCTCGTCAGTCGGCGTCTGGCCGAAGGAGGATGTCGCAGTGACTACGACCAACGCAACGGTCAAACCAAGCAGTTGCGTTGTCATGCGCGTGTGCTCCGCAAGTGTTTTGGCCAGATGCCGTACCGGCCGGCGCTGATGATGCCGTTCGGATCCACCGCGTCCTTGATCATTTCGTGAAGTCGCAGCAGAGCGTTGTTGTTGAACGCGTAGGCGCGCGTGACCGCGTCCTGGAACACGGGCGGCGTCCGATACTCACCCCAGCCGTGCTCGGCCGCAACCTTGATCAGGCTGGTCATCGCGGCCCGATTCTTCCTGTTCGTTTCGACATTGTGTGTGATCGGTAGTGCCAGGATCAGCACGAACGATCTCAACCAGTACATCGTCGGCAGGACGGTGAGGCCAAACGGAACGTTCAGCTCCTGCGCAGC
Organism: uncultured Acidobacteriota bacterium; assembly: GCA_963725105.1. Classification (GTDB taxonomy): domain Bacteria; phylum Acidobacteriota; class Vicinamibacteria; order Vicinamibacterales; family CAVVIG01; genus CAVRXZ01. Next base: position 143,626 of record CAVRXZ010000023.1, on the reverse strand, counting down.
TTGCCGAAACACTCGTTGTGCTTCGAACACAGCTTCGCCCGTGCGCGGGATGATGGGCGAGAACCACATGTGCCCATTCGTGGGGTTAGGGTTCAGCTCGGACCGGGCACCGATCGAGAACATTTCCAGACTCGCGATGCCGAACTGCGGCTTGTGTACGCGTTCGCGCTGCTCGGCCGTCAGCGGCATCTTCAGGAGCTCACCATCCCGGAACGTCGCGCCTGTAATCGTCGAGAACTTCTCTTTGGCGTGCTCCCATTGAGCGCTGACCGCTTTTGCGGGGCCATAAAACGCCAGATTGAGACTCCAACACGGGATGTTCTTCTTTCGACCATAGGCGTCGATGTCCTCGGGCCGAGGCCCGCCTGGCGTGGCGAGGAGCGCCGCCAGCTCGGGCTCCGGCGGCGGCCCTCCAAGAATCCCCCCACCCGCAAGAATCGGGCTGCCGATTGTGGGCATGCCGTTCGACACGCCGGCATTTTCGATGTACGTCAGGATGTCGACGAGAGGGACCAGGTCGCCGTGGCGCGGCACCGAGACACTACCGGACAGGTACGCGTCCGGCATCGGCATCAACCAGAAACCCATTTTCGTGACGATCCCGAAGTTGGATTGCGAGAAGATGCCGTCGATCCAGGGACCGACCCCGAACTTGAACTGCTGCCAGGTCTGGGCGCCCGGCATCGCCCCCATGCCTGTCCGCACGACCTCGCCGTTGGCAAGGACCACTTCCATGCCGCAGTGGGCGTCGAAGTGATTGCGATAAAGGGCCGCCGTATAGCCCGCTCCGTGGTCGAGCGCGTTGCCGACCACGCTTCCCCATCCGGGGTCAGGCACATCGACCCACAGTTTGTAGCCCTTCTCTTCGATATGGCGACAGAGGTCGAAATAGCTGACACCTGGCTCGACCAGGCACGACGCGTTCCGTTCGCTTACGTCGAGAATCTTGTTCATTCGCTTGAGATCGAGCACCACGCTTCCCGAATACGCAGGTGCGGCGCCGCCGTAACCGAGATTCCGGCCGGTAGCAATCGGGTAGATGGGCACCTTGAAGGTATTTGCGACCTTCACGACCTCCTGCACCTGCTCGACGCGATCCGGCGCAACCGCGCCGGACGCCAGCCGCTCTTCGGGCTCGCCCCAAAGCGGTGAATACGCGTCCCTGTACAGGTTCAGGTCCTCGTCGCTCGTAAAGACCCAATCCTTCCCGACGATTCGCTCGAACTGGCCGACCGCATCGCCGAAATCGCGCTCGCTGACACCAGGAGGGACTCTCATCGAAACCTCTGTCAATCACACATTCTTCAATGCTTCAGCTCTGACGACGGGAGCAATGACCCAGGAGAAAAGCGGTTCGCGGTCGAGGTGCACCGGGTTCTGAAGGCGGGTCACGACTATCCGCGTCGTCGACTCGGGCCGCTGGGCACACCGATCAAGCAGCCTGGCAACCTGAGCGCCCCATGCGTTCCCCGCTGCGCCGAGGACCGAAGCGTCATCGAGGACATTACCCGAAGCTGAAATCGAGTGTTCTACACAGCCATCGGGTCGGAACTGGTGCTCCGCTCGGAAGCGGACCCGCATCCCGTGATCCCATGCGAGCCGTTCGAGGCAGAACAGCGGTCCATGCGCCGTCAGGCCGGCAATCGCTACCGGGTTGCTCGACCACACGGGTTGCAGCTCGTGATACCACAGGGCGGTCATGTCGCCTTTGATGCCGCGGGTCGCAACCCCGAGCCGCGCCATTTCAGCCGCAAACGCCACGCTTTCAGGAAACCGCTCATCGAACACCGCGGTGTGGAACGACACAGCCGGCGTTGCGTCGGCGGTGGATTGGTCGGGGGAGCGATCCGACGGCAGGCCGCCAATCGCCGGCAAAGCGGAAGCCGCAATTCCAGCCTGGAGAAACTCTCGTCGCGTAGTCATGATTGCCTCCCGGTGGTCCGACCGAAGCTAGATGAACAGGGCGTCGTCTTCCTCGCTCCGCCGGCGCGAGCGCGGGTTCCTGCGCACTTCGCGAATGGCTTCAACGGCGGCGCGAAGGGCGTTCAGCAGCGCACGACCTTCGCGTGCCGGCACGCCGAGGCTGGCTTGCAGACCGGTCAGCGCCGTCTCAATCTGCGCCGCTGCAGATCCCAGGAGCTGATCCGCGCGCTCGACCTGAGCGGTCGCAAGGGCGACAGCCCGGGACGCGTCACGGGCAATGGCATTCACGCTCTCGAAGGCTGGTCTCAGGTCGCGCTCGACCTGGCTAAGCAGCCGATACACGCGCCGCGCCAGAAGGCCCGCAGCGATCAACACGCCAAGCTGCGCGATCGCCATGATCAGCGTAGCGACGGCGATCGTGCCCAGGAACACGTCCGACGACTGGCTCACGCGTTTTCCCGCGTCCGCGCCTGCTGGTAGGCCTCACGACCTCGTTCAATCGCCGTGGCGAGCGTGTCGCGGCCGTCATTGATGATCTCACGGCTCTTGTCGGCCAGAACCGATGCCCGCTCCCGGCCTTCACGGGCGCGCTCGCCCAGGTATTCGCGCGTTTCGGCGCCAGTCGCCGGCGCATACAGGAGAGCCACTGCTGCGCCACTGACCGCACCGAGCAGAAATGCCAACAGAATGCTGCCCGCTCCCGCTCCTTCGTCTCTTGCCATTGTCCTACTCCCTGGAACCTTGGAACTCTGGAACCCGGAACTTTGGAACCCTAGAAGACACTGATCTTGACGTGCAGGTACTTCTTCGGATCCTTGCGGATTTCAGCGACGAGCGCGCGAAGATCCGAGACTGCTCCGTTCATGTTCTCATATAACTGGCGATCTTTCAGCAATTGTCCGGCGGTACCCTGACCATCATTCAACCGTGACAACAACTGATCGAACCGGCCCGCCAGCGAATTGAGCTGGTTGTACAGGGCAGCGTCGGTCATCAGCTTGCCCGCCGTCCCTTCTCCCCGGTTCAACCTGGCCGTCAGATCCTTCAGGTTGGCCGTCGTGTCGGTAAGCGACCGCGAAAAGGCGTCATCTTTCAACAGTTTTCCTATGCTCCCTTCGCCGGCGTTGATCTGCCGGGTCATCGTTTCGAGATTCCGGAGTGATGCCTCGAGTGCCTCTGCTGCTTTGGGATCCTTTGCCAGCTTGCCGAGCGTCCCCTCTCCATGCTGGATACCCCGCATCACATCGCCCGCCGTCGTCACGAACATCGTCAGCTCCTGGTATAGCTGTTCGTCGGTCACGAGCTTCCCAACCGTGCCACGGCCCCCGCGTACATCGCGAATCAGCGAGGTCAACTCTCCCAGTCCTTCGCCGGCCTGGTCCGTCAAGTCGCCCAGCTGAGCAGGCGTACGGCCCTGAGGCACATATCCCCACTCTGGAATCGGCGTGCCGCGGGTTGAGGGAGTGATATCCACTGCGCTTTCCCCTAGCAGGGAAACCGAGCCGAGCCGAGCCACCGAGCCAGTCCGGATTCGCTCGCGGTGCGCCTTGTTCACCTCGAACGATACGTCCACTTTGTCGCCCACGAACTCCACCGCGGTCACCATCCCCACCTCGACGCCCGCCACGCGCACCGGAGATCCGCCTTTCAGGCCGGGAACGTTGTCAAACCGTGCCTTCAGACTGTAGCGCTGCCAGAAGAAGCCACGCCCTCCAGCCAGCGCGAAGATAGCTATCGCTCCGATCACGAGAGCGACGACGGTCAGAATGCCGACCTTCAGCTCCGACCAGGCAAGCGAACGTGTGCGAGGCATCTCTTGTAGTCCTCGAAACTCGGCAATGGCTAAGAGAGGAACTCTTTCAAGTAACTCATCGTGCGCGGCGCGGAGCGCATCGGCATCACCTTCGAATACGATGAGCCCGTCGCGCAGCATCAGAAACTCTGCCTCGCGCTCCTTCTCCCCTTCCGCGCGCACGATCTTGATTCCGGCACCGGGCACCCGCACGGCCATATGCGTCGCGACATAGAACGCGTCGCGGAGCTGATGCGTCACAACAATCGAGCTCACGTTTTCTAGATCCCGAAGCTTGATGATTTCGTCATCCACAGTCATGGCAGTAATCGGATCCAGGCCGGTCGTCGCCTCGTCGTACAAGAGGATCTTCGGTCTCGAGGTCATTGCCCTGGCGATAGCCACGCGCCGGCGCTGTCCGCCCGACAGCTCAGACGGCATACGGTTGATAAACTCCGACAGCCCTATGAATCCCAGGACCTCCTCGACTCGGCGATCAACCTCTTCGAGCGGCATGTCCGATTCCTCATACAGCCGATAGCCGACATTCTCGCGAACCGTCAGGGAGTCGAACAACGCCCCTTCCTGAAATACCATCCCGACATTCGCCCGAACGGGCGTCATTTCCTCTTCGGTCAACTGGTCGGTGCGCGCTCCATTCACCCAGACACGTCCTGCATCGGCCCTCAGCAGACCGAGAATGATCTTGAGCGTAATCGACTTGCCGGCGCCGCTCGCGCCAAGGATGATGATGGTGTGGCCCGCCTTCAGGGCGAAACTGACGTCCTTCAGAATCACTTTCTCATCGAAGGCCAACGACACATGATCGAACGCGACGACGGTATCATCCGCGTCGCTCTGACGCGGTCGTTCCATCGATGGCCCGACTCGACCAGGATCCATGTCAGTAGATAAGTGAATAGAGCAGTTGCGTCACGAAGTAGTCGACGGCAATCACGGTGACTGATCCGATGACGACGGCCTGAGTGGTTGCCTTCCCCACTCCGCGAGTTCCACCGCTCGTGCGCAGGCCGACATGGCAGGCAATCGTGACAATCACAAAACCGAGTACCGAGGGGCTTGAGCACGCCCATCCAAAGGTCCTGCATATACAGCGCCTGGCGGATCGATGACCAGTAAAGGCCGGTCGCGACCTGCAGGCGAAAACGGGCGACGATCCACCCTCCCACAACGCCGACGAAATCCGCGAGCACGGTCAGGGCGGGCGCCATGAGCACTCCCGACAGCATGCGCGGCACCACGAGCTTCCGGATCGGGTCCGTCCCCAGGGCGCGCAGCGCGTTGATCTGGTCGGTGACGACCATCGACCCAAGCTCAGCGGCGATACCCGATCCGACCCGTCCTGTGAGCATCAGGCCGGTCAAGACCGGGCCCAGCTCTTTGATCATCGACGCACTCACCAGACGTCCGACGACAGGCCGGGCGCCGAACTGGTCGAGCGTCAAGCCGGATTGCAGGGCGAGGACTGCCCCTGTGAAAAAGCCGACGAGCAGGACCACTGTCAGCGAGGCGACGCCTATGGCGTCAAGCTGCTCCCATAGATCGTAGCGGTAAAACGGCCGCGTGACCGAGCCTCGAAAGGCGCTGAGACACAAGTGGACGTAGTCCTGCACCTCTTGCAGGACGCTCTTGAGCCATTCGATAAGGACTGCCGCCAGCCGCTGGCTCATGCTCTCCGCGCCAGTCGTGGCAGCCCGAGCTCGGTGTCACGCAGACTCTTGATGCGGTCGCGCAGGGCCGCGGCCTTCTCGAAGTCGAGGTCGGCCGCCGCCGCCTTCATCTGCGTCTTGAGGGAGTCGACATGCGCGTCGACCTCGGCCTGAGTGCGGAACCCCTCCGCCGTTTCACCGACCAGGGGGGTCATATAGTCACGTTCGTAAACGCTCGACATGATTTCGTCGATCTGCTTCACAATCGATTGCGGCGTGATGCCATGTTCCGTGTTGTACGCCGCCTGGAGCGTGCGGCGCCTGTCTGTCTCGTCGATGGCAACGCGCATCGATTCCGTCATGCGATCGGCGTACATGATGACCCGACCGTTCACGTTCCGGGCCGCCCGACCCGACGTCTGGATCAATGAGCCGGCCGAGCGCAGGAATCCTTCTTTATCCGCATCAAGTATCGCGACCAGCGACACCTCAGGCAGGTCAAGGCCTTCGCGCAGAAGGTTGATGCCAACGAGCACGTCGAACTCGCCGCGCCGAAGATCCCTGAGAATTTCGACCCGTTCCAGTGTCTCGATGTCTGAATGAAGGTACCGGACCTTTACACCAAGCTCCTGATAGTACTGGGTCAGGTCTTCGGCCATCCGCTTCGTCAGCGTGGTCACCAGCACTCTTTCCCGACGCGTAGCCCGCGTCCGGATCTCCTGAAGCAGGTCGTCGACCTGGCCACGCACCGGCCGCACGTCAATAGGTGGGTCGATGAGGCCGGTTGGCCGGATGATCTGCTCGACGACCACGCCGTGCGACTTGGCCAGCTCGTAAGGACCCGGCGTCGCCGAGACAAACACGACCTGGCCCACCCGATGCTCCCATTCCTCGAAATTGAGGGGACGATTGTCGAGCGCCGAGGGCAGGCGAAAGCCGTACGCGACGAGCACTTCCTTGCGCGAACGGTCGCCGTGATACATCCCGCGGATCTGCGGAACAGTCTGATGGCACTCGTCCACGATAGTCAGAGCGTCTGACGGCAGATAGTCGAGCAGCGTGGGCGGAGGCTGGCCTGGGGCCCGGCCAGTCAGGTGGCGCGCGTAGTTTTCAATGCCGTGGCAGTACCCGATCTCCCGCATCATCTCGAGGTCGAACATCGTCCGCTGGTGCAGGCGCTGCGCTTCGAGCAGTTTGCCTTCGGATTCGAGCTTCGATCGGTACCAAGTCAGCTCTTCCTTGATCGTTTCAATGGCGCGCTTGGTTTGATCGCGAGGCGCCACGAAATGCGACTTGGGATACACCGCAATCTTGTCATGGCGCCGCAGCACCTGGCCGGTGAGGGCATCGAACGTCGCCAATTCGTCGACCTCGTCGCCGAAGAGCTCAATTCGCAGGCCCTGCTCTTCGTAGGACGGGTACACGTCGATGATATCGCCCCGCACGCGGAACGTCCCCCGCCCGAACTCATAGTCATTGCGCTCGTACTGGATGTCTACGAGCTTTCGCAGGACCTGCTCCCGACTGATCTTCTGCCCACGCTCCAGCGGAAGGAGCATGCCGTAGTACGCCTCCGGCGATCCGAGGCCGTAAATGCACGACACGCTGGCAACAATGATGACATCGCGCCGCTCGAAGAGCGACCGCGTAGCCGAGAGCCGCATGCGGTCTATCTCGTCGTTGATCGTCGCTTCTTTCTCGATGTAGGAGTCGGTGGCGGGAACGTAGGCCTCCGGCTGGTAATAATCGTAATAGCTGACGAAGTATTCGACGGCATTGTCCGGGAAAAAGCGCTTGAATTCCTGATAGAGCTGGGCCGCAAGCGTCTTGTTGTGGACCATGACGAGCGTCGGCCGGTTGACCCGCGCAATCGTCTGGGCCATCGTGAAGGTCTTGCCCGATCCAGTCACCCCGAGGAGCACCTGGTGGGCGTCGCCGCGCTCGAGACCCTCGACGAGTTCAGGGATGGCCCGCGCCTGATCGCCGGCCAGCTCAAAATCCGAGACGAGCGTAAAACGGTCATACACCGAAGGCATTGAACGACTCAGGGCTTACCGGGCGCCTTATAGGGAGCGAAATAGCCCTTCCGCGCGCGGATACGAAGATCTTTCCGTTCCTTGTTCCCGATCCGAACTTCGACCTTTCGCCACGTGCCGTCTGTGCGATCGTTGCTCGACAGGTAACCCAGGGTGTATTGAGCCCGGATTTCGGCCCGCACCTTCTCGTACACGGAGTCGAGCTCCTTGATCGATGTCGGGAAGAATGCCTGACCGCCGGTAGTTTCGGCAATCCCCTGCAGGACGCCCCGCGCCTGATCGCGGGAACCCGACGTCTGGTGCACCAGTTCGCCAATCACGTAGACGGTCACGTCCGAGGCCTTGAGCAGATCCATCAGCTCGTTGAGCCGCATCGAGCTGCGCGTATCGCCCCCGTCGGTGTAGAGCACCATGATCTTGCGTCCATCCTGCCGGGCCGCGCCATCCAAATAGATGCCGATCGCATCGTAGAGTGCGGTCAGGCCACTGGTTTTCTGCTGCCGGATGCGCTCGATCAGACGGGGGAACTCGTTCTGACTGAACCGTGCGGCTCGCACCTCGCTGTCGAAATCGACGACGGTCACGTCGACGGCGTCGACGAGCGTATTCAGAAACTTGATCGAGGCGGTCCGAGTGAACTTGACGTCGTCACCCATGCTTTCGCTGACGTCGAGCAGCAGACCCAGGTGCAGCTCAGCGTCCGCCTGACCCGCAGCGTCGCCCCCGAGAAAGTGGCGGATCATTTGCGGATGGCCATCTTCGGCAATCTCAAAATCTTCGGCCTTGAGGCCTTCAACGAGCTGGCCGCTCTTGTCCACGACCGTGACGCCAAGATTGACGAGGTCGACCCCGCCCCGAAACACCGGAACCTGCTGAGCAGCCGGGTGGCCCGCCACTGCCAGCGCGAACACGCCGATGACAAGTAGCGATCCCCCCCAACGCTGCACGGTCATGCACTGTACACCGGCCTCCCCGCGATTGTGAAACCTGCTCTGCGACCAAGACGCGCTTCGGGCCGCACGGGGCACAGCGGCGAGGGCGTATAATCAGAGGTTGGCAATCTGATGCGGTGCCTCGCCGTCTGTCAGGACGAACTGGTCATCCGGCTCCTCGACGAAATCCTCCTGCCGGGCTTCGATGTCGAGTTTCTCGTCGAAAGCCGTCCTCTGGCGAGGCGGCTGCATGACGCCGGACTGCCCGTCATTGCCGGCGACCCCCGCCGGGCCGACACGTTCGTCAAGGCCGATGTCGGACCCAGCACCTGCATCATCATCCAGGACACCGGTCAGCGGGGCCTGAAGAAGATCCTGCAGGCCGTCGTCGACGCCAGCGGGACGCTGATCTACCTCCTGGGCCTGGGAGCCGCCTCAACAACCAAGCGAGCGGAAGAACTGCACGAGGAATTCCCCGACATCTCGTTCCTTGCCATGTCGGAGCTTCTGGGAACGCCGCTGCTGACCGAGTTCGGGCGCTCCCTCACCAAGGCGCGGGTCCAGCAATATCAGCGGTATCTGGCCGACGCGGATCGCGTGCTGATCATGCTGCACAACGACCCCGATCCCGACGCCATCGCGAGCGGCCTCGCGCTGCGGAACATTCTGCGCCGGACGAAGGCGACCGCTATCCTCGGAGCCATCCAGGGCGTGACGCGGCCGGAAAACCTTCGGATGGTCAACCTGCTGGACATTCACGTCGAGCCCGTCACCACCGATTCGCTCAAAGAGTACGACCGGATCGCGATGGTCGATGTACAGCCGCACTACTTTGGCGGCCTGATCGACAGGGTCGATCTGGTCATCGACCACCACCCTGAGCAACCGGGATATACGGCCATCTTCAAGGACATTCGCGCAGACTACGGATCCACTTCGACGATCCTCACCGAGCATCTGCGCGCCGTTGACGTGAACATTTCGGAACGCACGGCAACCGCCATGCTCTACGCGATCAAGTCCGACACGCTGTTCTTCAGCCGTCACACGAATCGACTCGATCTCGAAGCGTTTTCCTTCCTGTACCCGCTGGCCGATGCGGCTCTCATCCGCAAGATGGAAGGCGCCGAAATCACGCTCGAGCGTCTGGACTACGTGCTGAACGCTCAGCGAAGTGGCATCCTGCTCGACCAGGTGTTCTGTTCGTTTCTCGGACAATCTCCCCGCGAGGATTTCATCCCGTATGTCGCCGACTTCTTCCTTCAGGTGGAGGACGTCAAGTGGACGGTCATCGCCGGAGTGGTCAACGACGTGCTCGTCATCTCCATCCGGAACCTCGGCTACTCGAAAAATGCCGGCGAATTCGTCCGACGGTTCTTTTCAGACATCGGAAATGCGGGAGGGCATCGGGCCATGGCAAAAGCGCTCATTCCTATGCGAAATTTCCGGCAGAAATTTGGCGACCTCACCAGCAGCCAGATCAGCGCCCGGCTTCACGACATGGTTGTCGAGTTCCTCCACGACACCAAGGACGCCAAGACTCAAGCTTCTTCGCTCGCGCCCACTACCGGCTCGATGAACTGACGATACGCGTCCTCGTAGCCGCGGCCCATGAGCTCGCCAAGCGGCAACCTCCGATTCGAGCGCGCGTCAAAGCCCCCGGCAAAGTCGAACGGCCCGAGCGGGTTGTGATCCGGCCGAATCGTAAAAATCTGGAGCGGTCGGTCCTCGACGAGGCGTATGGCGTCCCGCACGGCTGAGGCTTCTGCAGACCTCAGGTACTCCCCCACACGCCCGCGCCCGTCCAGTCGTCCGGGCGAAAGGGCATGAGGGCCAGGCGACATGGGCGCCGCCGATACCACCAGGACCTGCGCGGCCTCCAGTTGGATGACCTCTTCCAGGAGGCGTGCCACGAGCGCCGGCCTGTCGCACAGACGATGGGTTTCGCCACGCCAGTACGCGTCGGCCACGAATGTCAGCAGACCCGGTTCGGTCGCCAGGGGGATCGCCAGCGCGCCGGCGACGACCGCCGGGAGATAGTCCCGGGCGAGCCCTGAAAGATCGAACACTTCTGCGCGCCGCTCCTCGGCAGCCTGACTTGTCGCTCTGCGAACCATGGCAGTCCGCCGCTCTTCTGCGACCAGCGCGAAAACCAAATCCCGGCCCCCGTCGAGATCGTGGACGCCCGCGATCAGTTCGCGAAAACCGGGCTGGCCAAGATTCTCGGCAAGAAGTTCGATGTAGCGGCGGCCCAGCTCCAGGGGCGCCGGAGGCTTGACCCTGACCGCGCCGCGAAGCAGATCCCACGCGGCCAGCCAAGAGATACCGTGTCACTTCGGCGGCCGACAGGGGCGGAATGATCAGTCGCCACCACAGGGCGCCGTGCTGCTGCCGCGGAGTGCCGCGGAGCCACGCCGCGGCCGCGACGGTCACGGCCACGGAACCGAGCAGCAACACGACGATTCGGGGCAGCCAGGTGGGAAGCACTTCAGGCGAGAAGGCCCATTGCGTGAAACGCAGGTAGGCGGCAAGCAGCGGCGCCGCGCCGGCGAGCCCGATCATCTTGAGAACGAAGTCGATCGGGTAAACCACCAGGCCAATCGCCACGGCCGCAACGGGCACCAGGACGATCGCCAGCGACAGAGCGAGAGCACTGGCGCCCACGCGCATCAGCCGATTCCAGGGATAGAAGCCCTTGACGCTCGAGCCGCTCCAAAAGCCCTTCTCTTCCCACAATCTCTGGGTCCCATCCACAGCGGCGAAGAGCGCTCCCACGACGCCGATGCCGTGCGCCGCGACGATATCGAGCTTGACGCCGGCCTCTTGTAACGCGCGCAAGACGCCCGCGTGATAGGCTCCAGCCGTCCCCGTGCCTGTCAGGATCAAAGCGGTGCGAAGCTGCGGTGAGTAACTGTGAGAGGTCGACCGCGGGCGGGGCCGGCGGGGCTCTGTCATTCCGACGTGTCGTCGTGAATCGTGATCAGTCGGATGATCTCGAACTCGCGTGCGCCACCAGGTGTCGTCACCTTGACGAAATCGCCAGGTTCCTTGTTGAGAAATGCTCGGCCAATCGGGGATGTCGTCGAAATGAGACCCTTCGAAGCATCTGCGTCTTCGGGCATCACCAGCTGAAACACCAGCTCTACGCCGGTACTCTCAATGACGGTCAGACGGGAGCCAAAACCCGCACGATCGGTTGGAATCCGGTCGATGTTCACGAGGGCGACCTCGGAGACGCGCTTTCTCAGCATGCTGATGCGCGCTTCAACGAGGCGCTGCCGCTCCTTGGCCGCCGAGTACTCAGCGTTCTCCCGCAGATCGCCAAGCTCCCGGGCACGCTTGATCTCTTTCGGCAGTTCGAGCTTCAGCTCCCGATCGAGCGCGGCGATTTCGTCCTCGAATTTCTTGATGAGACGATCTTTCACGCTGTTCTGCCTGGGGGCGGGCCTGACCGTTCCCACCCGAAACTCATGGTACCACAGTGTTATGCTTCCTCCCTCGCGCATGAAGCGGATCTCGAGCCGCCACAATCCGCTCGTTGCCCGGTGTCGCGCCCTTGCGCGCGGAGACGCCGTCGAGGTTTTGCTCGACGGCTGTCATCTCGTTGCCGAGGCGATGACCGCCGGTATTTCCCTTCATCAGGTCATTGTTGCCGCTGACGCCCTCGAGCGTCCCGAGATTCGCAGCCTGATGAACCTGGTTCACGAACGCGGAATCGCGAGCGCAGCAGCGTCGGCGCCCGTGATGGCGGCTGTCAGCCCCGCCCGATCGCCGACTGACCTGGTGGGAATCGCGGCGCGCCCAGCCTCGGATCCGTCTCGAGTCTTCGCCTCGGCGGTGCCGCTGGTCATCGTCGCGGCCGACGTTCAGGATCCTGGCAACCTGGGCGCCATGGTTCGCGTCGCCGAAGCCGCCGGCGCCGACGGGATGCTCGTGACAGGCCAGAGCGCCGACCCGTTCGGCTGGAAGGCGCTGCGTGGTTCGATGGGCAGCGCCCTTCGATTGCCAACCACCGTGATGGTTGAAACACGCGCCGCAGTCGAGGCTTCGCGGAAGCACGGTTGCCGCATCGTCGCCACGGTGCCACGTGGCGGACAGTCGGCCTTCGCGGTCGACCTTCGTCAACCGGTCGCACTTCTTCTTGGCGGCGAAGGCGGCGGCCTCCCACCCGGAGTCATCCAGGCGACAGACCTAACAGTCACGATTCCCATGAACCCGCCCGTCGAGTCACTGAACGTTGCTATTGCCACGGCGCTGCTCATGTACGAAGCACGGCGCCAGCGCCAGGGCCGCTGATCATGTCTTCCCTGTTTGCCGACGACTCGCAAACGCCCGACCGTGCCGCAGGCGCCGCTCGCCGAGCGGATGCGCCCGCGAAACTTTGACGAGTTCGTCGGGCAGGAAGAGATCCTCGCGCCAGGCCGCCCGCTTCGGGAAGCTGTCGATCGCGACCTCCTTCAGTCGATCATCCTCTGGGGCCCTCCGGGCACCGGCAAGACGACTCTCGCCAGAATCATTGCCGAACTGACCAAGGCGCGCTTCGTGTCGTTCAGCGCGGTGATGTCCGGCATCAAGGAAATCCGCGAAGTCATGGCTGACTCCGAACGGCTCCGGCGCGCGACCGGAGGCCGGACGATCGTCTTCATCGATGAAATCCACCGCTTCAACAAGGCCCAGCAGGATGCCTTTCTGCCGCGCGTGGAAGCCGGCGATATCGTGCTTGTGGGCGCAACGACCGAGAATCCCTCGTTCGAGGTCAACGCAGCCTTGCTGTCCCGCTCGAAGGTCTTTGTCCTGCGCGGCCTGACGACTGACGAGGTGACGGTGATTCTCCGCCGGGCCCTGACCGAGCCGCTACGCGGCCTTGCGCGGGAGTCTCCGGACGTCGACGAGGCGGCCTTGAAGGCAATCGCTGTCCACTCAAACGGTGACGCACGAGTTGCGCTGAACCTGCTGGAGCTGAGCGTGGGCGCGGCGCCCATCGAGAACGGCCTGCGCCGCGTCGACGCGGCCAGGGTGGCCGAGGCTATTCAGCGCCGGATTCTCCTGTACGACAAGACCGGCGAGGAACACTACAACCTGATTTCAGCCCTTCACAAGTCAATGCGCAACAGCGACCCGGACGCGGCCGTGTACTGGCTCGCACGGATGATCGAAGCTGGTGAGGATCCGCTCTACATTGCACGCCGTCTCGTCCGGTTCGCGTCCGAAGACGTCGGCAATGCCGATCCTCAGGCGCTGACCGTGGCCGTCGCTGCCAAGGAAGCTGTCCACTTCATTGGCATGCCGGAGGGCAATACCGCCCTGGCACAGGCGGCGACCTACCTGGCCACGGCACCCAAGAGCAATGCCGTCTACGAGGCGTACACACGCGCCGCCGCGGACGCGCATACGGACGTCGCTGAGCCCGTTCCGCTCCATCTCCGAAACGCGCCAACGCCACTCATGAAAGACCTCGATTACGGGAAAGGGTATCGCTACGCTCATGCCGAGCCAGACGCAGTCACCGACATGTCCTGTCTGCCGCCTCGGCTGGCCGAACGTCGCTACTACGAGCCGACCGAACGTGGCTTCGAAAAGGAGATCAAGCGGCGCCTGGACGGATGGGCGGAGATCAAGAAGCGGCGCCGCCAGGAATAGTTGACGCTACTTACGACGCACTTTGGTCAAGCCCCATCCCAGGAGAAAGACCGCTACGCCCGCGGCAAACAGCCTCGGGTTGGGCCCCAGTGGCCCTGCGGTGACGACATCGACGAGAAGCAGCCACATCCCACCAATCTGACCGAGTCGCCCGAGGTAGTACAAAGTCTGCGTCACACCTAGATGCGATCGAAATTCTTTTCGATCTCGCGTCGCGTGAGACGGAGCATCACGGGGCGGCCATGCGGGCAGACGGTCGAATAGGCGGTCGCCCTCAGCTCATCCAGGATGTGGACCATTTTTTCGAAGGTCAACGGATAGTTGGCCTTCACGGCGGCGTGGCATGCGGTGGTTGCGGCCAGCCGCCGCAACGCTTCCTGAACATGGGCGCCGCGGTCCAGGCCTTCAAGGTCCTCGGCCAATGCGACAAGCGCTTTCGAACAGTCTTCCGTGCCCAGTAGTGCCGGCACGGCCGACACTTTCAACGATCCACCCCCAAAGGCCTCGATTTCGAAGCCGAGCTGCGCCAGCTCGGCCGCCCGACCGACGAGCGCCTCGTGAGCGCTGTGGGCAAGCTCGAGCACCAGCGGCACTAGCAGCCGCTGCGACTGGAGCGGTCCCGCCGTCAGCCGCTCCATCACGCGCTCGAACAAGACGCGCTCGTGTGCCACGTGCTGGTCGATGATGGCGATGCCGTCGGCATCCACGGCGATGATGAACGTGTCGCGAAACTGTCCGAGCGGAATCATCGGGCGGATGTCCGGGTTGACCGCCGCAAGACTACCCGCGTCGGACGTATCGACTGTTGAGACATTCAGCCCGGTCTGGACCGACAAACTGGGCCGCCCGGAAAGCCCTCCCTCCGGAATCCAGCGGTTCGGGTACACCCCACCCCCGAGAACGCCAGGTATCGACATGACCGCAGGCGCCTGGCCGACGGACTCAGCCCGTAGCTGCAACTCCGGCACGCCACCTTGTCCCAGCGCATCCTGGAGCGAGCGCCGAACGAGCTCGTGGACCATCGACGGCTCCCGGAACCGGACCTCCGCCTTGGTGGGATGCACGTTCACGTCAAGAGCAGCTGGAGGCATGGCCAGGAAAAGGTGGACCTCCGGGCTACGCTCCTTGATGGACGCCACGCTGTAGGCGTCGAGGATCGCGTGGGCAATCGTCCGATCCTTGACGATTCGACGGTTGATGAAGACGTTCTGCGGCCCTCGAGTCGGCCCCTGTTCGGCCAGAGCGGCTACCCATCCGCTGATCTGGAGGCCCCCGGTGTCTCGCTTCACTTCGAGCAGGTCGCGCCTGTCGCCGTACAACTGATACAACCGATCGCGATGCGATGCGACCGGGGGGCACTCGACCACGGTCCGCCCCGCCGACGTAAGGACAAATCCGATCTCTGGATACGCCAGCGCGAGCTGCGTGACGATTCGAGATACCTGGGCCGACTCGGCGGCATCGGACTTCAGGAACTTCCGGCGGGCCGGCAGATTGTAGAAGAGCTCGTTGACCTCAACGACCGACCCCTCTGCGGCGCCCGCTTCCACCACCGAGGCGATCGTGCCGCCATTCACCCGGATTTCGGTCCCGCTTGGCCGGCCTCGCGCGCGCGTTCGCAGCACGAAATGGGACACGGACGCGATCGACGGCAGTGCTTCGCCGCGAAATCCGAGCGTCGAGATGGCCGCCAGGTCTTCCGCTCGTCCGATCTTGCTCGTCGCATGTCGTTCCAGGGCGAGCTGCGCATCGTCCGCGTCCATCCCTTCGCCATCGTCTTCGACACGGATCTGGCGCTTGCCGCCCATTTCGACATGGATCCGCAGGCGGTTCGCCCCGGCGTCGATGGCGTTTTCGACCAGTTCCTTGACGACGGACGCAGGACGTTCGACGACCTCACCCGCAGCAATCTGGTTGGCCAGCTCGCCGGAAAGACGTCGGATCCTGCCCACAGCACGCTCAGTTGGGTTCTGACGACATCAGCCTTCAGTCGCCGACCTTGACCGACAAAGCCGCCTGCGCGGCCGCCAGTCTGGCCACCGGCACGCGGTAAGGCGACGCACTCACGTAATCCAGGCCAGCTTCATGGAAGAAGTGCACGGACGCCGCGTCACCCCCGTGCTCGCCGCAAATTCCGATCTTCAGAGTCGGCCGCGCCTTCCTCCCCCGCTCGACCCCGATTCGGACGAGCTCTCCAACGCCTGCGACATCAATTGACGCGAACGGGTCCTTGTCCAGAATCTTCTTGTCCTGATAGATCCTGAGGAATTTTCCGGCGTCGTCGCGGGAAAAGCCGAATGTCAGCTGCGTCAGATCGTTGGTGCCAAACGAAAAGAATTGCGCTTCCTGAGCAATTTCGCCCGCGAGGAGCGAGCCGCGCGGCACTTCGATCATCGTTCCGACCAGATACCGGACCGTGACCCCCGTCGATTTCATCGTCTCCAGCGCGACGCGATCGACGATGGCTTTCTGGTCGCGCAGCTCGCGCACATCGCCGACCAGCGGGATCATGATCTCTGGAACGATCTTGTGCCCTTCTTTGTGTATCTGGCAGGCCGCTTCGATAATCGCGCGCGTCTGCATCTCGGTAATTTCGGGGTACGTGATGCCCAGTCTGACGCCACGATGGCCGAGCATCGGGTTGAACTCGTGGAGTTGCTCGACCCGCGCGAGAAGATGCCGTTTCTCCGCCAGCTCCGCGCCGTGGGAGCCGGCCGCTTCGAGCTTTGCGATCTCGACCATCAGCTCTTCGCGCTTCGGCAAGAATTCGTGAAGCGGGGGATCGATGGTGCGTATGGTGACGGGACAACCTCGCATGACCTTGAACACGCCATAGAAGTCAGCGCGCTGCAGCGGCAGAAGCTCATCCAGGGCCTTGCGCCGGTCCGCTTCGGTCTCTGCCAGGATCATTCGCTGCACGATCGGAATTCGCCCTTCACCGAAGAACATGTGCTCGGTGCGGCAGAGACCGATTCCACCGGCGCCAAACGCACGAGCGGTCGAGGCCTGATCAGGCAGATCGGCGTTGGCATAGACCCCCAGGCGTCTGAACTTGTCGGCCCAGCTGAGCAGCTTGTGGAAGCGCTGATAGATGGGCGACTTCTTCGGCGAAAGCGTTCCACCGATGACCTGCAGGATTTCGCTCGGGTTTGTGGCCGCTCGTGCGATCTTGACCTCGCCCGTCAGGCCGTCGAACGAGATGAAGTCGCCCTCCTTGATGGTCCTGTTGCCGACGCGAAACTGGCCCGCGTGCTCGTCGATTTCGAGGGCTCCGGCTCCCACCACTGAAGGCTTACCCATCTGCCGGCCCACCACGGCGGCGTGCGACGTCATGCCTCCGGTCGCCGTCAGAATCCCCTGCGCGACGAACATGCCATGAATATCGTCGGGCACCGTTTCCCGACGTACCAGAATCACGGGTTTGTTCTGCCGGGACCACTCCACCGCATCGTCGGCGGAAAACACCACCTGGCCGCTCGCCGCTCCCGGCGATGCGGGCAGCCCCTTTGTGGCCGTCGGAATCTTCTTCCACTCATTGGGGTCAAATCCCGGCGCAAGCAGCTGAGTGAGCGCCTCGGGATCGACCAGCAGTACGGCCTCCTTGGGCGTGACCAGGCGCTCGGCGACAAGATCCGTCGCGATCATGACTGCTGCGTACCCGGTGCGCTTGCCGCTCCGGGTCTGCAGCATGAAGAGACGCTCGTCCTGAATCGTGAACTCGAAGTCCTGGACGTCCCTGTAATGCTTTTCGAGCCGTGTCGTGATGGCGCGAAGCTGCTTGTAGGCTTTCGGCATCAACCGTTCGAGCTCGCCGATCGTCTGTGGCGTCCGTATGCCGGC
This sequence comes from uncultured Acidobacteriota bacterium, assembly GCA_963725105.1. Lineage (GTDB taxonomy): Bacteria > Acidobacteriota > Vicinamibacteria > Vicinamibacterales > CAVVIG01 > CAVRXZ01. The sequence continues at coordinate 125,793 of CAVRXZ010000023.1, read as the reverse complement.
GACAACGTCCTCGCCTTGAGCGTTCACCAGGAACTCTCCGTAGAACTCCTTCTTGCCCGTCGCCGGATTCCGCGTGAAGCCCACTCCCGTCGCGGATCGATCGCCGGTATTCCCGAAGACCATCATCTGCACATTGACCGCCGTGCCGATATGGTCGGGAATGCCGTAAATCCGGCGGTACTCCTGCGCCCGCGGATTCATCCAGGAACGAAACACCGCGTCACGCGCCATCGTCAGCTGCTGATGTGGATTGCCGGGAAACGCGCGCCCGGCCCGCCGTTGCACGACCTCCTTGTACCGCTCAACAACCTCGCGCAGCGCGTTCTCGTCGAGATCGGTATCAGATTTGGAGCTCCGAGAGCGTTTGACCGCCTCGAGTTCATGCTCGAACGATTCCTTGGGAATTTCGAGCACGACATTGCCGAACATCTGAATGAACCGGCGATAGCTGTCAAATGCAAACCGCCCGTTCTTTGTGAGACGCTTCAGGCCTTCCGCTGCGTCATCGTTCAACCCAAGATTGAGAATCGTGTCCATCATGCCCGGCATCGAGAACTTCGCCCCAGAGCGAACGGACACGAGCAGCGGGTTGTCTTTCGAGCCGAGCGTCGCACCTGCCTCCTTTTCCAGATGTTTCAGATGGACTGACACTTCTGCGTCCACCGTCGGAGGGAGCTTGCCCTTTCCCTGATAGTACAGGTTGCACACCTCGGTCGAAATGGTGAAGCCCGGGGGAACCGGCAGGCCGGCGTTGGTCATCTCGGCCAATCCCGAGCCCTTCCCGCCGAGCAGATCCTTCATGTTGCGATTGCCGTCGGCCTTACCGCCCCCGAAGAAATAGACGTGCTTGTGGGACTTGCCTGCGTTCTGCCGCTGCTGAGCTTTCTTGGCCATGGATGCTAGGACTCCGTAGTTGGTGCGATCTCTGAAATATCCGCAATCGTCAAAATCGTCGAGCGGAGTGCCGTCAGAAGGGCAAGACGAGCCTTCCGCAACGCCTGATCCTCCGACATCACCAGAACGTCCACAAAGAAGCGATCGACAGGACCACTGAAAGCGCCAAGCTCGTGCACGGCCTTTTCGAAACGCTCCTCCGCGACCGCGCCACGGATAGCCGGCCAGCGGGCATCGAGTTCCTGCAGCAATGCCTTCTCAGCCGGCAGCACGAGCTTTGAACGCGCCTCGGCGTCCAGCGTTCCGTCAAAGTCCCGAGTAATGTTCTTTACACGCTTGAAGAGCGCAGCAAGCGCCTCGAATTCAGCGGATTTCCGCGCCTGCGCGAGCGCCTCGAGGCGCCGAAAGGCACCCCCTGGTGATGACCACCACTGCGGAACCACCGCGCGAACCTCGTCGACCTGAAAGCCGCGCCGCTCGAAAACGTGGGACTCGCGTTCCGCCATGAATTCCGAAAGCACGGTGTTCCACGACGCCGACTCGATCAATCGATCCCCGTACTCTCGCCGTGCCTGCTCGATCATGGCCGTCAAACCGGCCGCCGGATTGACAGACGATGGCGTCGGAATGTCGATCAGAATCTTGACCACACCCTGCGCGGAGCGGCGCAAACCAAACGGATCACGTGAACCTGTCGGCCGCTCCCCCGCCGCAAACAGGCCGACCACCGTATCGAGCTTGTCGGCCAGCGACACAGCTGCCCAGGACTCGCCGGCGCGACCCAGATCCGCGGCGGTTGGCTTCGCCGACGCATCCACGCTGATCGGCAGGTAGTGAAAGTAAATGGCTTTCCATACCTGTTCCGGCAGGCCTTCTCCGCGAGCGTAGATTCCGCCCATCGTGCCTTGCAGTTCGGTGAACTCGCGAACCATATCGGTGGTCAGGTCCGCCTTGGCGAGCCTGGCCGCCTGCCCTGCAAGCCGTGCCGCCTCGTCCTCAGCTCCGAACACCTGGCGCGCGATCCATTCAGCGAGGCGTTCGATCCGTTCCGCCTTCTGTTTGTACGATCCGAGCTTCTTGTGAAACTCCAAAGTCGCCAGGCGGTCGAATCGGGACTCGAGGGTGGTGCGGCGGTCGGCATCCCAGAAGAACTTCGCGTCACGCAGCCTGGCTGTCACCACGCGCTCCGCATTGCGGGCAATCGTCCGTTCGTCGTCCGGCTCGGTGTTGAGGACGGCCAGAAACGCCGGCCTCAACCGTCCATCCTCCCCTTCGACCGGGAAGTAGTGCTGATGATGAATCAGGGTAGTGGTAAGGACTTCCTCCGGCAGCGCCTCGGTGAACTCCGACGCAAATGTTCCGGCAATCACCGACGGGTATTCGACGAGATCCGGCACTTCGCCCAACAGGCTGGATTCGCTGTGGACGATGTGACTGACCCGGCTCTTGAGGCGAACCGCCTTGGCGTCGAGCTCGCGCGCGATCTTGTCATGGCGCTCGCCACGTTCGAGGATGACAAAGTGCTCCAGCAGCCGCGACCGGTATTCGTCGAAGCTGCGAACTTTGATCGCCCGCCCTGCCCGGCCGCTCGTCGTCAGAAAGCGATGGCCGTACGTCACTGCGCCCGACACGACATCTTGTACCTGGCCGCTTTGTGCGGCCGCCGTCCGGCTTATCGTAAATGGGACGACGCGCCCACCGTATAGGTACAGAATCCAGCGAATCGGCCTGCCGAACACGAGCTCCCCGCCGTTGTCGCCGAGCGCCGCGTCCCAGCGCATGGCTTTGGGAAAGCTCAAGCCGCGGAGAGTGGCCGCCAGCACGTCCGGCAGTACATCGACCGTGGTCTTGCCGCGTTGGCGCTTCCGATAGGCGAGGTATTCGCCCTTTGGTGTCGAGACGCGCTCAAGCGCGTCGACATTCACGCCCTGCTTTGCCGCAAATCCAGCCGCTGCCGGAGTCGGTGTACCGTCCGCCCTGAAGCCTGCCGATACCGGTGGACCGGTGACGAGCTCCTCGAGATCGGTCTGCCTTTCGGGGACGCGCGCGACCCGGACCGTAAGACGACGGGGAGTACTGAAGGTTTCGGCCGGTTCTTCTGGCGGGATCCGATGCTCCTGCAGTTGCCGCGCATAGACCTCGCCGATCTGCTGGGTCAGCCCGGGGAGCCAGCCGGCCGGCAACTCCTCGCAACCAATTTCGAGAAGAAGCTCGCGGTCCGCAATCACGCCAGCACCTTCGGTTCGGCTTCCTGCACGTAGCTCCTGGCAATGCCAACAGCCAGCTGACGAACTCGGAGGATGTAGGCAGTCCGCTCGGTGACACCGATGCTGTTGCTCGCGTCCAGAATGTTGAACAAGTGCGAGCACTTCAAGCACTGTTCCAGAGCAGGCCAGATGAGTCCCGAAGCAAGAAGGGCCTCGGCGAGCCGGTAGTGCCGCTCAAAGCCCTCTCGGTGCAGGGCCGCAAACTCGCCGGCCGCCATGTCGACCTGTCCGAAAACGTATTTCGATTGCTCGACTTCCTCCCGGAAGCGGACGTCGCGATACCGAATGCCGCCGCCCCACTCGAGGTCGTACGTGCTGTCCACGCGCTGAAGCGCCATGGCGATGCGTTCCAGACCGTAGGTCAGCTCGGCGGAGATCGGCGACAACTCGAGGCCACCTGCCTGCTGGAAATAGGTGAACTGGGAAATCTCGAGGCCGTCGAACATGACCTGCCAGCCGATGCCCCACGCGCCCAGTGTGGGCGACTCCCAGTTGTCCTCCTCGAACCGGATATCGTGCTGCCGCGGATTGATTCCGCAGGCTTCGAGGCTCTCCAGATAGAACTGCTGCACTTCATCCGGAGCAGGCTTCAGCACAACCTGAAACTGATGGTGCTTGAACAAGCGGTTCGGATTCTCCCCGAAGCGGCTGTCGGCCGGCCGCCTCGATGGCTGGACATAGGCCACACTCCAGTGAGCCGGGCCGAGCACACGAAGAAAGGTCTCGGGGTGCATGGTGCCGGCACCAACTTCGACGTCGAGCGGCTGCTGGAGGACGCACCCGCGCGACGCCCAGAACTCCGACAGCTTGAGAATCAGATCTTGAAAGGTCACGATGAGGTCGGTTCCGGCACGCGCTCGGTCATCTCCGCATTTCTCGCAGCACTCGCGCGGACTTCAGATCCTTCTCCAGGTGCAGCGTGATGAGTCCTCGATGCATCGTCTCGATCTCATGCAGCGCCCGGGCGGAGACCGTCAGCTCGCCCAGAGTGAACGGGCTGCTGGTCCGGGCCGCAGCGAGAAATGCTTTCGCCTCTGCGGACAGCCTGTCGTCCGGGTCATAGACGCCCTGGAGCCGCAGCAGCCAGAACTCGAAGTAGCGCGCCAGCGGCTCGATCGGGACGCCCCGGGCCATGGCTTCAACGATCGAGGCACCAAGCCGAAACAAGGGCTCGTTCGGATCGGCCTCCTGCGCCCACTCGTCAATGAGCTCGGCAAAGTATCCCGCGTATCCGAGCGCCTCGCCATCAACGGCGGCCATCGGCGACCGGGAGGGGTCCACGTAATCGATCCTCACGAGCTCGCGACGCTCGCGTTCCAGGTACGAGACGCGCCCGCAGGTCATCGGTTCGAGCGCGCCCCCGAAACGACGCCGACTCTGACGCGCATTGAGGGCCACGCCGCGCTTCTTGCCCCGATCGCGGGTCAAAAACACGACGATCCGATCCGACTCACCGAGTTTGTAGGACCGGAGAATCAACGCTTCGGTGGTGAACAGCGGCATGCCGACAAGACGAGGCACTTCACCCTATCACATCTGACGGCCGCCCGAAATCAGCCTCCGCCGCTTCGACCAACGCCGATCTCGTTCAGCAGTCGCTCGTCTTCCCGCCACTCGGCGCGGACGCGGACGTGCAGATCAAGAAACACGCGGACGCCGAAGAACTCCTCCAGCTCCAGTCTGGCGGCGGTGCCGATGCGCTTGATCATCTCGCCGCTCCTGCCAATTACAATCGGCTTCTGGGATTCACGATCCACCAGAATGCTGCAGTAGACCCGGAGAATGGCCGCCGGGCCGTCAGCCTCTCTTTCAGGTTCCTCCCACCGCTCGACCGTGACCGCGCTCGCAAACGGGATTTCATCCCGCGTGAACTGCAGCAGCTTTTCCCGGACGATTTCTGCGACAAGAACCCGCTCCGGCTGGTCGGTCAGATAATCAGCCGGATACATCGGCTCGCCCTCAGGCAGCTGAGCAATCAGCGCCTTCTCAAGCCGATCGACGTTTTCACCTGTCGCCGCCGACACAGGTACGATTTCGGCAAACTGACCGGCCCGTGAGAATTCCTCGATGACCGGCAACAGCTTCGACTTCCGGATGAGATCGACCTTGTTCAAGATCAGGAAGACGGGCACCTTGACCCTCTTCACGAGCTCCAACACGTACCGGTCGCCTTTTCCCCGTGGCTCGCCGACGTCGACCACCAATCCGACCACGTCCACTGCGGACATTGCCTCGACCGCCGAATCGACCATGCGGACGTTCAGCCGATGAAGCGGGCGATGGATGCCCGGTGTGTCGAGAAAGACCACCTGAGCATCCTCGTAGTTCCGCACGCCCAGAATCCTGGTCCGGGTGGTTTGCGGTTTGTCCGAGACGATTGCGATCTTGGCACCCACAAGCCGGTTGAGCAGGGTCGACTTTCCTGCATTCGGCCGGCCGATCAGGCAGACATTGCCAAACTTCATCGCTATGCCGGCGACGGCTCGTTGGCCGTCTCCTCGCCCCGGAACATCCGGACCTTCGTCACCCTGCGGCGCTCGGCGTCCAGGACCTCCACCGACAGCCCATCGACGTCGAACCGCTCCCCGACGGTGGGAACGCGACCCAGCTGCGACATCAGGTATCCGCCCAGCGTTTCAAAGCCGGCACGCTCGATCTGAACATTGAGCCGCCTGGCCACTTCGTCGATATCGATCTTGCCGCTGAACACGAAACGCCCGTTACCCTCGTCGACAATCTGTTCCGATTCCACGTCGTACTCGTCCCGGATCTCCCCCACGATCTCCTCAAGAAGATCCTCGATGGTGACAAGACCGGCGGTGCCGCCATATTCGTCAACGACAATCGCGCACTGGATCTGCTGACGCTGAAACTGCTTCAACAGTTCGGGAACGCGTTTGGTCTCCGGCACCACAACGGCTGGCCGGATGAGCCCGCGAATCGGCCGGTCATCCTCCCCCGCGTTGAGCAGCACAAGATCCTTGATGTATACGAACCCGGCGATGTTATCGAGACTCCCTTTGTAGACCGGAAACCGCGAGTATTCCTGCTCGCGGAAGAGCTCACGCAGTATGCCGATTGTCGCTTCTTCTCGAATCGCCACAATGTCAGGACGCGGCGTCATCACTTCGCGCACCAGTGTGTCGCCGAAATCAACGATGCTCTGCAAGAGCCGCCGCTCTTCACCGTCCGCGGCACTTTCAGGCTCCGATTCCTGGCCGAATTCTTCGGTGGGCGCCTTGGCCACTGCCTCGGGCGCCTCGTCGGAGTCCGAAGTGGCAAGAGGCTGCTCGCGCTTCGCCCGATTCATCGATCGCCCGATCCATCTCGCCATGGGCCCCAGCGCCGCGGCGACAGGTGCAAACGACGGCAGCAGCAACTCAAGCACGCGCTCGGGACCGCGAACCACAATGGCTACCGGCAGAAGCAGCTCGCAAACCACCACGAAGGCGGCGATGCTCAGAACCACGAGAGTGATCGTATGGGCTCCGCTCACTCCGATCGCCCGGGCGAGTAGAGCGGTGGCTGTCGCGGTAACGACTCCGAGCAGGAACCGAATCGGAACCAGCAGCAGGAGCGGATTGTCCAGATACCTGCCAAGCCGCCCGGGTCGATCGCTCCGCTCGGCATTCAAGCGAAGCGACAGGCGCATCAAGGCGCTGAACGCCGCCTCAATCGTGCCAAGGTAGACGGCCAGGCACGCCAGAAGGAAGATCAGAAGCGGAGTCATTTCCTAGTTGCGCGGGGCCCCACCCCCGCGCCCGACGCCTTCGGGCCGACGCCCTCGGCGTAGCCAGAACCGCACGCGCGCTCGATGAGGCCTTCGCGGAGGCCACCCTTCCGGCGCAGTCTTCTCTCCACGCGGAGCATCCGCCCTCCGTCACGCGGATGAGCATGATCGTACCCAAGGAGGTGCAACAGTCCGTGCAAAGCCAGAACGCGGAGCTCGGTCTCCCGCGTGTGCCCGGCCTCGCGGGCGTGGCGGCCGGCCACGCCGACGGCGATGACGATATCTCCCAGCCACGCGCCGCGCACCGCGTTCCCATCGCCGGGGAAGCTCAACACGTCGGTCGCCGAGTCTCGGCCCCGGTAACGGCGGTTCAACCGTCGGATTCTGGTATCGCTGACCAGCGCAACACTGACCGTGCCGCGCGCGCGAACCGGCGCGACGCGGACCAGCCATCGGGCGAGCCCCAATCCGGTCGGGCGTCCGTCCTCGTCGCCCACCAGCACACGCAACCTCGTGGACTCAAGCGCGGTTCGTTGCCCATCAGGAGACATGGTTCTTACGAAGAGTCGCGCCCAGCGCTCGCCGTGGGCCGGCTGTCGCGGGCTCCGTTGGAGTACTCCTCGTACGCCTTCACGATATGCTGGACAAGCTTGTGGCGAACCACGTCGCGCTCGTCGAAGCGCACAAAGGCAATGCCCTCGACGTTGCCAACGACTTTCATCGCCTCGACCAGCCCCGACGTGCGGCCGAACGGCAGGTCGATCTGGGTGATGTCTCCGGTGATCACCGCTTTTGCGCCAAAGCCAAGCCGCGTCAGGAACATTTTCATCTGCTCGGACGTGGTGTTCTGGGCCTCATCGAGAATGACGAACGAATCGTTGAGCGTACAGGCCCCGCATGAACGCGATAGGGGCAATCTCAATCGTGCCACGCTCGAGATACCGGGCCACTCGGTCCACGTCCAGCATGTCGTACAGGGCGTCGTAAAGCGGTCGCAGGTAGGGATTCACCTTCTCCTGCAGGTCCCCCGGCAGAAACCCGAGTTTCTCGCCTGCTTCGACGGCCGGGCGCGCCAGAATGATTCGGCTCACCTTCTTGGCGGTCAGGAACGCCACCGCCTGTGCCATCGCCAGATAGGTCTTTCCCGTCCCGGCGGGGCCGATTCCGAAAACGATGTCGTGCTGCTCGATCGCCTCCAGGTACCGGCGTTGCGTCACGGTCTTGGGGGCCACCCGGCGGCGTCCGGCGGACGTCAGGCTCCCCTTGAGAAAGTGGTCATGCAAGTCGACAGACTCGTCCTGCGCGAACAGATCCGACGCCGTCCGCACGTCCGAGTTCGACAGCTTGTAGCCAGCCTGCATCAGCGACGAGAGCTGCCCGACAACACGATCGACCCTCTCCAGGTCCGGGGAGTCGCCATCGACCAGGAGCTCATGACCGTGCGTTCGGATCCGAACGTTGAACAGCGATTCGAGGTGTTTGAGATTCTCGTCGTACGCGCCAAACAGGGTTTCGATCCCCGCTTGCGGGACGTTGATGCGCTTCATCAAGGCTTAATCATGTCTATCTTATTGTGCTACAAAGCTGCCCCTACGGCTGAACCTTGAGGTGCAGCTCCCTGACCTGCTTGATGTCGACAGTTGACGGGGCCCCTGCCATCAGATCCTCAGCGGCGGCGGTCTTCGGGAAGGCCATCACGTCCCGGATAGAGGATTCGCCGGCCAGAAGCGCAATGAGACGGTCGAGCCCGAGCGCGATGCCACCGTGAGGCGGCGTCCCATATTCCAACGCGTCCATGAAGAACCCGAATCGATGACGCGCGTCCTCCTCCGCAATGCCCAGCACCTTCGTAAAGACCTTGTGCTGCAGCGCCATGTCATGGATTCGGATGCTGCCCCCGCCAACCTCCCACCCATTCAGCACGACGTCATATGCTTTCGCCCGCACACGACCGGGTTCGGTATCGAGCCAGACGAGATCCTCGTCCATGGGCGCCGTGAACGGATGATTGACGGAGTACCACCTGGCGTCCTCTGCGTGCCACTCTACCAGTGGAAACTCCACGACCCACGCAAACTCCCAGGCGTCGGTTCGTATCAGGTTCTCCCGCCTCGCGATGTCCAGGCGAAGCTGGCCAAGCAGGATGGACGTCGCGCCTCCGGGGCCTGCCGCCAGCAGCAGCAGATCATCCGCCGTCGCACCCACACTGGCGAGCGCCTGTCGCAGCGCGCCCTCCTCGAGCGCCTTCACCGCGCTACTCGGCGGCTCGCCCGGCCTGACCCAGATCAGGCCGCTGAAGCCCATCTCCTTGGCGCGATCGACCAGCGCGTCGAGCTGGCTCCGCGTGAACCGATTGCCGCCGGGCACGCAGAAGCCCCGGACCGCGCCACCTTGCGCAATGATCTGACTGAAGACGCGGAAGACCGACTGGCGAAACACCTCTGACAGATCCTGGATTTCCAGAGCGCAGCGCAGATCCGGTTTATCAGAGCCGTACCGCGCGATCGCGTCCTTGTACGGGATGCGACGGAACGGAACCGACACGTCGACGCCAATTTCGCGGAACACCCGCCCCAGAAGCGATTCGATCAGGTTGATGATGGTCTCGGGCCGCGCAAACGACATCTCGATGTCGATCTGCGTAAATTCCGGCTGGCGATCTGCGCGCAGATCCTCGTCGCGGAAGCATCTCGCGATCTGAAAGTACCGATCCATGCCGGCAATCATCAGAATCTGCTTGAAGAGTCTGCGGTGACTGCGGCAGCGCGTAGAACTCACCCGGATGCACCCGACTCGGCACCAGATAGTCGCGGGCACCTTCCGGGGTCGATTTGGTGAGCATTGGCGTCTCGATCTCCCAGAAGCCCTGCGAGTCGAGATAGTTCCGTACCGCCATCGTGACACGATGGCGAAGTCCCACGTTGTGTTGCATTCGCGTCCGGCGGAGATCGAGATACCGCGCACGTAGTCGCATCTCTTCTGAGACGTGGGATTCGTCCGCGATTGGAAATGGCGGCGTTTTGGCCTCATTCAACACATGGATCCGGCGCGCCAGCACCTCCACCTGCCCCGTCGGCAGCTTGGGGTTGACGGTCTCGTCGGCCCGTCGCTGCACCGCGCCCTCGATGGCTACGACGTATTCGGCCCGCAGCCGCTTCGCGACCGCCGACAAGGCCTCATCATCACGCACGACGACCTGCGAAATGCCGCTTCGGTCGCGGATGTCAAGAAACGTCACGCCGCCCAGGTCGCGGATCCGGTGAACCCAGCCAAGCAGTGTCGCGCTGCCACCGACATCGGCCGGCCGAAGGTCGCCGCAGGTATGCGTCCGGGTCAAATCGCCAAGAGGCTCAGGCATGTCGATGATTCAGGTTCCAGGTTCAATCGTTCAAGGTTCAGGGTTCCGCTGAGGGACTCGGTCCGAGCCGCGACAGGATGAAGCGCCCTGCCTCGGCGTTGGTCATCGTGGTCTGATCACCGCTTCGCAGGTCCTTGATCGACACTTCACTGCGCGCACGCTCATCGTCGCCAAGAATTGCGACGAATGGGACCTGACGCGATGAGGCGTATTTGAACTGCTTCCCGAGCTTATCCGGTTCAGGATAGACATCGACGCGGAGCCCGCTGCGGCGCAGATCGGATGCAAGCGCAAGCGACTCACCGGACGTTTCCTGGCTCCAGACGGTCACCATCACGTCCACGCCGCCATCGACCACGCTCGCAGGAAACATGCCGCGCTCGTTCATGACAACGATGATGCGCTCGAGACCGAGCGAAAACCCACAGGCCGGCACGTCGCGGCCCAGAAACATCCCGATGAGATGGTCGTAACGGCCGCCGCCGCCGAGACTGCCCGCCAGGTCGGGTACCGCAATCTCCATGATCGTTCCCGTGTAATACGACAAGCCGCGCGCGAGACTTGGGTCGACGCGTATCCGGCTGGCTGTGCCGCTCCCTGCCAACTCCGAGAAGCGCCTGCAGCTGCTCGAGAGCCTGAAGACCCTGCTCATCGCCGCCGAGACATCGCTGCACGTCCGTCGGAAACTCCGCCTGAAACATCTCGAGACACGCTGACGCGGCCTCGCTTCCCACGTTCCGGGCGATGAGCTCTGCCTGCACTCCGGTCCGCCCGATCCTGTCCAGCTTGTCGATCGCCACGAGCGCATCGTCATGGAGCGCAGCGGGAATCCCGGAAGCTCGAAGAAGGCTGGCGAGCAGCTGACGATGATTGAGACGTATGACGAAATCGTTGAATCCGAGCCGCTCCAGCACTTCGTTCACCGCCGTCAGCAGCTCAACCTCCACCGTGAGCGACGTCGTGCCAATGGCGTCGATATCGCACTGATAGAACTCGCGGAACCGCCCGCGCGCCGGACGGTCCGCACGCCAGACCGGTTGTATCTGGTATCGCTTGAAAAAGCGCGGCAGCTCGTGCTGATACTGCGCAACTACGCGCGCCAGCGGAACAGTCAGGTCGTACCGGAGGGCCAGATCGGCCTCCCCCCTGCCCTCGTGCTCGCCGCGCCGCAGAATCTTGAAGATCAGCTTGTTGCCTTCGTCGCCGTACTTGCCCAGCAGCGTCTCGATGTTCTCGAACGCCGGCGTCTCGAGTGGCTCGAAGCCGTAGCTCTCGTACACCTCGCGGACGACACCAATGACGTGCTCCCGGCGGCGGATGTCGGCCGGCAAGAAGTCTCGCGTGCCTCCCGGTGGCTTCGTTGACAATTCCTTACCCTTCCCGCCTCACCGGCCCTACCTGCCTGTCCCGCCCATGTAGTCCAGGCGGTAACCCACGTACCGATCGGCGTACGCCTGGATATCCTCCACCTCGGCATCGGTCAGCAGGCGCTTTACCTTGGCCGGGCTTCCCATGACAAGCGAGCGGCCAGGCACCTTCATCTCTTCGAGCACGAGCGATCCCGCTGCGACGATCGAGCCCAACCCGATGTGGGCGCCATTCAGGATGATCGCGCCCATCCCGATCAGGCACCGATCCTCGATGGTGCATCCGTGCAGCAGCGCCCGATGTCCGACGGTCACGTTATCGCCAATCGTTGTCGGATGCGTCCGGTTCATCACGTGCACGATGGTCCCGTCCTGCACGTTGGAACGGCGACCCATACGAATGCTATGGACGTCGCCACGCATGACGACGGACATCCAGACACTGCTCTCTTCTCCGATTTCGACATCGCCAATGATCTGGGCGCTGTCATCGATAAAGGCGGTTGGATGGACGCGCGGAAGCACGCCGCGATACGGACGGAGCATTTGAGATTATAGGGGGCAGGTGAGGCAGGAAGGGCGGGTGGGCCTGGTAGGCGCCGGGTAGGGCGCCGGGCCGATCACCCCACCTGCCCCACCCGCCCGACCTGCCCTAATTGGCGCTGACAGCGGCCGCCGACGCGCTGCGCCGCGGTGTCGGCCCCCCCTTGAACGTCAGCAGATGATCCCGAATCGCCCGAATCTGCGCCTCCGCATCGGCGTTGAATGCCGGATAGAAGGACTTCGGGTAATCCGGCCAGAACGCAGGCATCCGGGTACCCGGCAGAATCTCGGACGGCTTCTTCAGCCACTGAAGGATCCATTCCGGCTGCAGCCGGTCCGACGCCATTCGAAGATCCGGTGCAAGGTTGGCCGTCGGCTGATCCTTCGGGACCGCTCCCAGCACGTGACACTGCTGGCACTTCAACGTCTCGAACAACTGCTTGCCCGAAGCATCAGCGGTCGATGCTCGAACGATTTCGTGCGTCTGGAAGGGACCGACCGTATTCGATACGGCCCCAAAGTACCTGATCACGCCGTTCAAATTCGGATCGTCGAGCCCGAACGTCGGCATGCGGACGTCGAGCCAGGGTCGAATCGTGATGGGACCGCGCAGGAACGCGTACAGCCAGTCTGGCTGCACACGCGCCCCTTCCGGCGTGAGCATCGGCGGACCGAGCGAAGGATCCGCGACCAGTTTGAGGAAGTCACCGCCATCACCCTCGATGATGTGACAGCCCACACAGTTCCTGCGATGCACGAGCGTCCGGCCGAGGCCAACGGCATCCGCCCTTGCCGAGCGCGGCGCCCAGGCCGCCACCGGCTGAATCTCGCGCTGGAAACTCATGATTGCAGTCACGAGGCGCTCAACCTCGACGTCGGTGAAGTCGAAGTTCGGCATGCGCAGCTTGTCGAGTGGCTCCAGCACGCGACCCTTGTCGAAGATCCGCGGGTCGTGGAGCTTCGTGCGGAACCAGCCGATCTTGGACGTGTGCGGCACCTCAGTGATGAACGCAAAGTCGAGCCGGGTGACGAGCTTGCTGCCTTCTTCAGACAAATCCGTGCCGATCGACTGCGCCTTCTCGAATCCTTTGATGTCGTGGCAGCCGAAGCAGCCGTACCGGCTGATGACGCGCTGCCCGAGGGCTACTTCCTTGGCTTTGGCGTCGAGCTTGGCAACCTGAGCCTTTGCGTCTTCCACCGGCATGGCCGCTTTGTAGTAGTCGAGCAGCACCGCGTCGACGTCCTTGTCCGTGAACGTTGCTTTCGCAGCATCCCCCTCCGAGGTCTGCTTCAGCGTCATCAGATAGGCCGCAACGTCCGCCGCCTGCTGATCCGTCAGACGCAGGTTGGGCATGTAGGTCGCCGGGTTGTAGTGCTTCGGGTCACGGACCCAGTTGAAGACCCATTCGTAGGTCGTCTTGTTGCCGATGTTCTCGAGCGGCTGACCGAACGTTCTATGCGGCCCGACCTCTGTTCGCGCGCCCTCCCCGACCACGTGACAGCCCTGACAGCCGATCGACTTCACAATCTTCTCCCCGCTTTTCGAATCGCCGCGCGGTGGATTCTTGACGGGGAACTCGTATTTCTCGGTGTTGGCGAAGAGGTACGCGACCGCCGCGTTGATTTCGATTTCGTTTCGCACCGCATCCTGGGTGGCGCTGGAGTTCGAGTTGTACCAGATACGCGGCATCCAGGTTGTGCCCTTGACCGCACGCGGGTTCCGAATCCAGGTCTTTACCCAATCCGGCGTCAACTTCGAATCGATCTTGGTCAGGATCGGGCCGGGTTTCCGAACATCTTCGAAGCCTCGGGTCTTGTGGCACGCGTAGCATCCGGCCCGCTCGTACGTTGCATACGCCACGTTCAGGTTGTCCGCCTTCGGAACATAGACCTGCTGCTTGTGACACTTTGCGCAGGAAGCTTCCGTCAACTTCGCGGGCAGCATCGGGTAGTCCCAGAGGTGGGGTTCTTCCCAGTGGTATTTCTTCTCCCACTCTTCCTTCTGCTTCTCGCCGGTCGGTGTGTGGGCCGCGTCCCGGAAGCTGACCGACTGGCCCATGCCCTCATGGCAGACGGTACAGCCGACCCGATCGATCGGGTGAGGCGAGTCGCTGCCGATATAGGCCGACAGATTGGGGTGGGTCGTGAATGGCTGCGGATATTTTTCGAACCCCTTCTTTTCGATGGCCAGGTGACAGGTCTGGCACCGATCCATCTTCGGCACGCGAATGAAATTCACGTCGTCCATGACGTTCGGCAGGATGATCTGCTGAACCTTGAGCGTGGGCGCCATGAAGTCCAGTAGCGGCGCGTTCCGGAAATAGTCCTTCGTCAGGCTTGGTGCCTGCACGTCCAGCAGCTTCTGGATACGCAGCTGCTCGGCGTGCATGTCCTCGATCTGCTTACCGAGCGAGCCGATCTGGCCGGTGTACTGGCCCAGCTCCTTCTGCACCGCCGCCCGCTCCGCGGTCCTCGCCTCCATCTGCAGGTTGAGCTCGCTAAGCGTCTTCGCTTCCGCCTGAACCGCCTGTTCCTTCTTTGCCAGATTGCCCAGGCCGTTCGCACGGGCCGACTCGAAATCGTACCGGTCGTGGTCGTAGGTGGCCTTGGCGAACTGGTAGGCCTGCGTTGCCCGGTACAGCCGAATATTGACGTCGTCGAGTTTCGCCTGCACCTCGTCGATCTTCTGCTGGTTCGCAACCGCCGCCTTTTGTGACGAGGCGAGCTGCCCCTGGAGCTGCTGCAGCTTCCCTCGATCGACAGCCTGGGACGCCTGCCGGTACTGCGCCTGCGTCACCTGATACTGAAGCTGTGCGAAGCGTCGCTGTGTATTCTTCCAGTCGCGGTCGAAATCGTCCCAGACCATCCAGACGACCGACAGAAACAGGAACAGACTCGACGCCGCAAAGACGACGTTCAGGAAGTCGATGTTGTAGGCGTGACCGACACCCTTCTTTTCAGCCATAACGTCAGATATTGAAGAAGAATTCCCCGATCGCCACGATGTACTTCAGGTTGAACAGCCAACGGGCCAGCATCTTGAACGGCAGCGCCATCATCGTCAAAAACAGAAACGCACCAACATAGTACCGTGCGCCCCCCATCTTCTCGTAGAAGGCCTTGAATGCCGTCTTCGCGAGCACAACGGGGAGCACGAACACATAGAACAGCACGAGGAGAATGCCGAAAATCTCGCGCACGTACCACTGCGACGGCAGGCCCCTCCGGAGCAGGCGCACCCAGATGTATTCGGACAAGTTGACGTTGGTCAGCGCTTCGAGCTTGTGGATGTCCCAGTATTCGAACGGTCCGAAGAAGTTCCAGTTCGGCCCGCGCAGGAACGTGCCGAGCACGATCAACGACACCCACAGCACAGCAAACCCGAACAGAAAGAGAACGATTTCGGGCTTCCGCTCCTTAAAGGTGTAGTACCCGTTGCCCCGGGGATTCTTGTCGATATACGGAATGCAGATCAGCCCGACGATGATCAAGCCGGGCAGGACGACGCCAGCCAGCCAGGGATCGAAGTAGACGAGCATTTCCTGCAGGCCAAGAAAATACCAGGGTGCTTTCGACGGGTTCGGGGTGTTGGCCGGGTTGGCCGGCTGCTCGAGCGGCGCCTTGAGAAAGATCGACCACACAATCAAAACCACCGAACACACAATCAGCGAGATCAGTTCGGTATAGACCAGATCGGGCCATACCCAGACGCGATCCGACTCCGCCTTCTCAATCGGTCCGTCGCCCGCCGTAATCCGCCGATCGTTCAGTACGGCTTCCCTGATTGAGTACCAGACGAAGAAGACCAGCAGGAAGATCAAGCCGACGATCGGCACGTTATCCGGCTTCGTGACAATGAGCCGGAAGTTCGGATCGAGCGCTCCGAAGCCAAAGAACACGATCATCACGGCGAACAGGCTGTACGCGAAGGTATTCGACGCGATACGCTCCCGCTTCCACAACAGCACGACGAGCGCTGCCACCGCGAGGACGAAGAACAGGCGCGGGTCGGCGACGAGGTTGAAGATGCCCTTAATAAAACCCACACGCCCCTCCTACATCGGCCCCGAAATACCGCCGTCTTTCCGGACGCGCCAGAAGTGCACGGCCATCAGCACGGCAATGCCCAGAGGAAGACCGACGCAGTGCAGCACGTAAAACCGCAGCAGGGCGCCTTCCCCGACGAACGTGCCGCCAAGCAGAGCGAACCGCGCATCGTCCTGGGCGTGAATCAGCGGCACGTCGCCCAGGCGCAGCAGCGAGGCCCCCGGCCCCTCGTGGCCCAGGAAGGGCGTCGCGCGAGCCATGTTCGACCCGACAGTGATCGCCCAGATGGCCAGCTGATCCCAAGGGAGCAGATAGCCGGTGAACGACAGGAGCAGCGTCAGCACCAGCATGACCACGCCGACCGACCAGTTGAACTCGCGGGGCGGCTTGTACGAACCGGTCATGAACACGCGAAACATGTGGAGCCACACTGTGATCACCATCGCGTGCGCACCCCACCGATGCATCTCGCGCATGATGCCGAGCGGCACGTGCTCGCGAAGCCCGACGATGTCCGTGTAGGCGTACTCGAGCGTTGGACGGTAATAGAACATCAACAGCAATCCCGTCAGCGTCAGCGACAGGAACAAGAAGAAACTCAAGCCGCCCATGCACCACGTATAGCGCAGCTTCACGCCCGACTTCCGGATACGAACCGGGTGCAGGTGGAGGAACACGTTCGACAGCATGACCAGTACACGGTTGCGGTCGCTGTTGGGCCGTCCGTGGCGGAAGATCGACGTCCAGGCCTGTGTTTCGGTCAGCCAGTTCCAGAATCTGACAAGCGCCGCTTCTTGGGGAGCTACCGTCTTTGTGTCTGCCATATCTCTCTCAACGTAATCATTCAGACTTTCAAAAAGGCCTCAGGATCCGCCCATTGTCCCAGCTCCTGCTGGAAGTGGCGGCTCTTGTCCACGAGGATCTGTCCGTCTTCAGCCAGGACCACGCGCGCGCGCTCCAAGGGACGCGGCGCCGGGCCTTCGAAGTTGATCCCCGATATCCGGAAGCCACTGCCGTGACAAGGACACTTGAACTTGTTTTCTGCCGACAGGTAGTTCGGTGTACAGCCAAGGTGCGTGCAGGTGCTGATCAACGCGTAGAAGCCGCTGGCATTCTGTACGACGTCTTCCGCCGTGCGGACGACCCAGACGCCGTACTTGTCTTTCCAACGTTCATCGACGCCGATGCCGTACTCATTGGGAAAGCCGGCCTTGAACTGCTGCGGCGGTTCGTTGAGCACGTTTGGGAACATGAACCGGCCGGACGCGGCCAGCGCCGCGGCCGACGCCGCCGAGAAAGCACCCCACGCCAGCCCGATCCAGGCACGGCGCGTCAGCAGTGGTGAGGTGTCATCGGGATCACGACCAGCGACTGCTGCGGTCCTGGCCGCCGTTGGCGCCGCCTTTGCTGCAGCTCCCCCGACTGATGCGACGGTCGTCGTCTTCCCGGCAAGATCCGGTATTGGCGTCGCCGGCGGTCTCGGTGGAGCGGCCGGACGGGCGGGCGCAGCAGCGGGCGTCGCGGTGGTGGCGGCTGGCGCCGGTGCTGTCGGTTGCGAACCTTCTTCGTGCTCGTCTGCCATAGTCGTGTCTCTCAGCTACCCGCCCTGCCTTGCCCGCCCTACCTGCCCTACCAGACCTACCTGCCCATCTATTAGCCGATCACCTTGAGCGCCTCGAGTGCAGCCTGACGAACCTTGAGACTCCTGTCCTGCTGACTGAGCGCCTCCACCGGCCCCTTGACTGACGAATCCTTCAGTGACGCAATCGCACGAAGGCCGCTGATCATCACGTCAGCGATCGGATCCTGGTCCGCATCTTCGTGGACCTCGCGTTTGACCACCTGCTCGACATAGCTTCGATCGAGCATCTGGCGGAGCACCGGCATGCCGTCTGACCGCCCGTGTCGGGCGAGGGCGACGGCGGCATTCCATTTGACATCAGCGGCCGAGTCCTCGAGGGCGGTACGCAGGGTGACGATTTGACTCTCGCCCGGCAGCGCGCCAAGGGCGTACACGACAATCTTCCGGATGCCAGCGTCTGGCGAGTTGTACAGCGGCACGAGACGGGCGACAACATTCGGATCGCCCGACGAGCCGAGTGCCCAGATGGTGCTGATGTGCGCTTCATTAAGACTGCTGTCCGCCCCGCCGTTGAAACGCGACACCCAGTCCGGGTTCCACTTCCGCTCGGGATCCTCCAGCGACCTCATCAGCACATCAACGGCATTGGCCGGCAGCGGCGGTTCCAGACGCCCTATCGCCAGAGCGAGATATCGGCGCACGCGTGGATCGCCATCTTTGGTCCCCTCGAACGCCTCAACCAGTGCCGGACCAAGCGATCGATCGGCACGGACTTTCGGGTCGTCCATGAGCCGGGACAGTTCGTACACGGCCGGCCACTGGCGGTCGACTCCCCCGAAGCGAATCTCGTTCAGATAGTCCTGCGAGGTCCGGGGGTCGGCAACCAATGACCGAAAGCCGACGTACAGACCGACAGTGACGGCTACAACGACCAGCGGGATCAGGAAAAACTGAACAGCGAGAGCCGGTCCGGCGGTGAGCGGGTTTCGAGCCGCGTGTTCGCGCTCGATGAGCTTGTCCATTTAGCGGGAAACGAGTGCTGGCCCCGGAGACGCCCGAGGCCTGTAATTTGTACTATGCCGGGCCTTTAACGGTCAAGCGCCCGGCGACGGGCTGGAATCAAACGGTCGTCGGGATCTTCACCGGTTTGAGGAACGGCATGAGGGCGCGGAGCCGCCCGCCCACCTCTTCAATCAACAGACCGCTCTCGATCTGTCGCTGCTTATTGAACCAGGGCCGGCCGGCCTCGTTCTCGGCAACCCAACCGCGGGCGTATTCACCCGCCCGAATGTCTTCCAGCATCTTCTTCATCGCCTTGCGCGTCTCGGCCGTGACAATCTTGGGCCCCCCGGTGTAATCGCCATGCTCGGCCGTATCACTGACCGAATAGCGCATGTAGGCCAGCCCTCCCTGGTAAATCAGGTCGACGATCAACTTCAGCTCGTGGAGACACTCGAAATAGGCGATCTCGGGCTGATAGCCCGCCTCAACGAGCGTGTCGAACCCGGCCTTGATCAGCGCACTCACACCGCCGCACAGCACAGCCTGCTCGCCGAACAAGTCCGTCTCGGTCTCTTCGGCAAAGGTCGTCTCGATGACACCGGCGCGCGTGACTCCGATGCCCTTCGCATACGACAACGTCAGCGCTCGGGCGTTGCCCGTCGCGTCCTGGTGAATCGCAAAAAGCGCGGGCGTGCCGGCACCTTCCATGAACAACTCGCGCACGCGGTGTCCCGGTGCTTTCGGCGCCACCATCGCCACGTCAACGTCTTTGCTGACAGCGATCGTGCCGAAGCGGATGTTGAAGCCGTGTGCGAAGAGCACCAACTTGCCGGGTGCCAGATTCGGTTCGATCTCTTCCCGGTAGACCTTGGGGGCGGTCGTGTCAGGAATCAGAATCATGATCACGTCTGCCCACTGGCTGACCTCGGCGACGTTGCCTACTGTCAGGCCGGCCTCTCGCGCCTTGTCGCGAGATCGGCTGGTCGCCGGGAGACCGACACGAACATCGACGCCGCTGTCCCGCAGATTGAGTGCGTGCGCGTGCCCCTGCGACCCGTAGCCGATGACCGCTACCTTCTTGGCGCGAATCAGCGCCAGATCGGCGTCACCGTCGTAATACATCTTGGCCATCGTTTCTCCTCTGAATTTCGTCATCTACTCATCGGGTCATCTGGTCAGTTTCACAATCAATGACGAGATGAACTGATGACCAGATTCGCGTATTAAACGGAATAGTTGCTGACGTCTTCCGCCGCCATGTCGCCCGCCGCAGTCTCTACAGCGCGAACGGGACGGCTGGTCCCACGAGCCATGGCGACACGGCCCGTCCTGACCATCTCGATGACCCCGTACGGCCGAAGGACTTCGAGAAGGCTGTCGATCTTATCCTCAGTCCCGGTGGTTTCGATGACCAGCGACTCCGGGCTGACGTCAACGACGCGCGCCCGATACACATCCACGAGCTGCATCACGTGGGTCCGGGCATCACCAGTGGCCGTCACTTTGATCAATGCCAGATCGCGCACAATTGACGGCGCAGTCGAGATATCGTCGACCCGCTTGACGGGCACCAGCTTGTAGAGATTGGCCTCAAGACGCCGGGCGCCGTAACTGTCCGTGTCCACCACGACGGTCATTCGGGACACACCCGCCTGCTCGGTATGCCCGACCGTCAGCGACTCGATGTTGAACGCCCGCCGCCGGAAGAGCGAGGCGACGCGGTTGAGCACGCCCGGCTTGTTGTCCACGTACACGACAAAGGTATGCAACATAGTTGAACCCTAATGCCCAATCCGCTCCCGCTCTTTCCACGAGCGGCGACGGCCTGCGAATCATCTTGTGCAAGTCGGCGCCGGCCGGCACCATCGGATACACCGAATCCTCCTGCTCGACCCTGAAATCGATCACGGCCGTCCGTTTCTGACGCCGCGCCGTCGTCACCGCATCGACCACCTCTGAGCGCTTCGTCACTGCGGTCGCCCACAACCCGAAGGCCTCGGCCAGTTTGACGAAGTCCGGCCCGCGTGATCGGTGTGGCCGCGTAGCGCTTGTCGTAGAAGAACTCCTGCCACTGCCGGACCATACCGAAGTACCCGTTGTTGATGATGGCGACGTTGATGTCGAGCTGCTCCTGAGCAGCGGTCGCCAGCTCGGGCATCGTCATCTGGAAACCACCGTCACCCGCCACGACCCAGACTTCCGCATCGGGCCGGGCGATCTTCGCGCCGATGGCGGCCGGGAGCGCGAAGCCCATGGTACCGAGGCCGCCGGAGGTGATGAGCGATCGGGAACGGTCATGCTTGTAATACTGCGCCTCCCACATCTGGTGCTGTCCCACGTCGGTCACGACCAGAGCGTTACCGCCAGTGACGTGCCACAAATCATTGATGACATGCGCCGCGTACAGATGCCCGTCGTCGGGAAGATTCTGGATGTCGCGCACGGCCGAGTCGCCCTTCAGCTCGTCGATGTGCGCCAGCCACTTCGACCGGTCGCCCTGCGGAAGGTTCGGCAGCCATTCCCGTAACGTGGCGCCCAGATCCCCGGCAATGGCCACATCGACCCGCACGTTCTTGTTCAACTCGGCGCGGTCGATATCGACGTGAATCTTCTTCGCACCGAGCGTGTACGTTTTCAGGTTGCCGGTGACCCGATCGTCGAACCGCATCCCGAACGCAAGCAGCAGATCGGCTTCCTGGATCGCGCTGTTGACCCATGCCTCGCCGTGCATACCCATCATGCCCAGATTGAGCGGATGGGAAGCCGGAATGCCCCCAAGGCCCAGCAGCGTGACGGCCATGGGAATCTGAGCTCGCTCGGCCAACGCCAGGACCTCGCGCTCCGCGCCCGAGAGCATCACGCCGTGGCCCGCAAGAATGAGCGGGCGCTCTGCGGCCCGGATCAGCGCGAGCGCCTCCCGATGATCGTCACCGCCTGGCAGCGCATCATCGCGCGCCTCGATGAGGTGAGGTTCGGCGGCGTCCCAGTCGACTTCACAGCTGCTCTGTTGAGCATCTTTCGTGATGTCCACGAGCACTGGACCGGGGCGACCCGAACGCGCGACTGCGAACGCTTCTCGGACCGCCGGTGCGACGTCGGCCGCGGAGGTGACAAGGTAGTTGTGCTTCGTAATCGGCAGCGTGATGCCTGTGATATCGGTTTCCTGGAAGGCGTCGGACCCGATCAGTTTGCTACCCACCTGACCGGTGATGCAGACGATTGGCGACGAGTCCATCATCGCGGTGGCAATCCCCGTCACCATATTCGTGGCGCCGGGACCCGAGGTGGCAACCGCCACGCCGACCCGCCCGCTGGCGCGCGCGTAGCCGTCAGCCATGTGCGTCGCGCCCTGCTCATGACGGACAAGGATGTGCCGGATCGGATACGCGAGCATCGCGTCATAGGCCGGGAGAATCGCGCCGCCCGGGTAGCCGAAGACGTCGGTCACCCCTTCGCGAACCAGACATTCCCACAAGATCTGTGCGCCAGTTCTCATTTCAGCTCCTACCTGCCCCCGTTACCCTGTTACCGCGCCGATTGAGGCCGAAGAAACCAGGCGCGCGTACTTGTCGAAGACTCCGCTCGCGTAGCGGGGCTGCGGCGGCTTCCAGGTCGCCAGCCGCCGCTGCAGCACTCCATCGGCGACTTCAAGGTCGAGGCGTCGATTCTCAACGTCAATCAGGATGGAATCGCCGTCCTGCACCGCAGCGATTGCACCGCCCCGCGAAGCTTCGGGTGCGACATGCCCGACCATGAACCCACGCGTCGCGCCCGAGAAGCGGCCGTCCGTCACCAGCGCCACCGAGTCACCCAGCCCGGCTCCCATAAGTGCGCTCGTTACGCCGAGCATTTCCCGCATGCCGGGCCCCCCATTCGGCCCCTCATAGCGAATGACGACGACGTCGCCCGCCTGAATGGCCTGGGCCTGCACAGCCGCGAACGCCGCATCTTCGCTATCAAAGACACGTGCCGGGCCCCGATGTGTGGTTCGGTTGGCTCCGGACACCTTGATGACTGAGCCTTCGGGCGCCAGATTGCCGCGCAGAATCACCAATCCGCCGGTCTTCTTTATCGGACGATCGACCGGGCGCACAACCTCCTGACCAGCCGCTTCGACGGCGAGAGCCGCTTCTGAGCTGATGGTACGACCGCTGACCGTCATCGCGTCACCCTTCAGCACCCCCGCCTCGCTCAACCGCCGAGCCACGAGCGCCGTTCCGCCGGCGGCATACAAGTCGGTCGCGACGAAACGGCCGGACGGTTTCAGATCGGCCAGCAGGGGTACTCGCGCACTGATCTGGTCGAAATCGTCCAGCGCCAGCGTCACGCCTGCTTCGTGCGCAATCGCCATCAGATGCAACACGGCATTGGTCGATCCGCCCGTCGTCGCCACCGAAGCAATCGCATTCTCGAACGCCGCTCGCGTCAGGATGTCGCGCGGCCGGACGCCGTCCCGGACCAGCCCCATCAGGCGCTCGCCGGCAGCCCGGGCGACATCAGCCTTTTTCGGATCGTTCGCGGGCACGTTGCCGCTTCCGACCGTGGCAATGCCCAGGAACTCGCAGACCAGCGCCATCGTGTTCGCCGTGAACTGACCGCCGCACGCACCAGCGCCCGGACAGGCCGCTGCCTCTAGGCTGGCCAGATCGGCGTCGCTCATACGGCCGGCGCCGTGAGCGCCGACTGCTTCGAAGACCTCCTGGATCGTCACCGCCTGGCCGTGCCACTGCCCGGCCGCAATCGAGCCCCCGTACAGGATGAGTCCGGGCACGTTCAACCGCGCCAGGGCCATCACCCCGCCGGGAATCGTCTTGTCACATCCGACCAGTACGATGACTCCATCGAAGCCATTACCGCGCGTCACGAGTTCGATCGAATCGGCGATGATTTCTCGGCTCACGAGCGAGGCCTTCATGCCCTCCGTGTTCATCGTGATGCCGTCGGAAATCGACACCGTGTTGAACTCCATCGGCGTCCCGCCGGCCGCCCGAATGCCGTTCTTGACGTGAACGGCCAGCTCGCGGAGGTGATAGTTGCATGGACCGATTTCTATCCACGTGTTCGCCACACCGATGAGCGGCTTCTTGAGGTCGGCGTCCGAGAAGCCGACCGCCTTTAGCATGGCCCGTGCCGGTGCGCGGCTGGGACCGGTCGTCAGAGGATTCGAACCAAACGTCATGACGCAACCTCGAAGGGATCGGGCGAACCGCTCTCACGCGTTTTCCAGGCAGCGTACGAGCCGAGCGTGCGAAGCGTAGGCGCGAACTCGGCAAGATGCGCGAGCGCGCGCTGACAGGGCAGCTCGTCGCGTGCGGCTGCCAGATCGACGTAGAAGAGGTACTCCCACGGCCGGCCCTGAATCGGCCGCGACTCGAGCTTGGTCAAGTCAATGCCCCGCAGCGCAAACGCGCTCAGAGCCTTGAACAGCGCGCCGGGCTCGTTGGGAAGAGAAAACACGATGGACGTCTTATCGGGCACGGTATCGCTGATCGGGCGCCGGCCGATGACCAGGAACCGCGTGACGTTATCGCTGAAATCCTGAATCGATGAGGCGATCGCCACGAGACCGAACACTTCGCCCGCTCGGGCGGACGCAATCGCGGCCGCATCCGTCAGACGCTCGTCGGCCACCAGCTTCGCGCTGCCGGCCGTGTCGTAGGTCGCGATGATCTCGACCCCTGTCAACGTGCGCAGGAACCGCTCGCACTGCGCCAACGCCTGCGGATGCGAATAGACCCGGCGAAGGCCGGCCATGGTAGTTCCCGGGAGCGCCAGCAATTGATGAACGACCGGCAGCTCGACTTCTGCCACGATCGAAAGATGGTGCGTCAGCAGCAGGTCGTAATTGCGGTGGATGCTGCCGCCAATCGAGTTCTCGATCGGCACAATACCGTAGCCCGCAGGGCCGCCCTCGACCGATTCGAACACTTCTTCGAAGGATCGGCAGGCGACGAGCTGAGCATCTGGCGCGATCAGGCGAGCCGCGGCCTCGCTGAACGCGCCGGCCTCTCCTTGATACGCGATTCGCATCGATCTACTCCACCTGGCATCAGCCCTGAGCCATCAGCCATAAAAAAAGCCATCACCCGTTGTCGGATGATGGCCCCGTTTGCTGCGCCTTCAGGTCTCGGTGCTTACATCATCCGTTGGCTCGCGGCCTCACGGTGACCGGGGAGCCAAAAACCACGACCCGAACACCGACACCACGGTTCACACGAATCCCGTCGACAGTGGACGACGCGGAGAGGGTCAGGAACGGCATCAGTGTGCCCTATTACACCGTCCGGCTGGCTAGAAGTCAAATTGATAATCTTTACATCATTATAAGCGTGGTCAATAGGATAGCTGTTCGGGGTTCAAATCGTTGGGCACGTTCGGACCGTTCAGCAGCGTTCGGACCGTTCAGCGGCGTTCGGAACGATCCGAACGGTCTTGAACGACCGAACCACCCGAACGACCGAACGATCCGAACCCCTTAGCGCCCATCCGCGGCCAGCGACGCGGCGATGATCTCTTCGTCGTTGCGGGCGTAGATATGGCGGTTGGCGTAGGCGGGGTACGACCAGTTCACGGCGCCGAGCTCGCGGCGGTTGCCTGACGAAGAGGTCGGCTTCAGCAGAGCCGTGCGGCTGACCTCCTCGTAGCCGTTCGGACTCGGGTGGACGATGATCAACTCGCCGCGATCGTTGTTGACGAAGAGATTGTCGCCGTGCGTCACGATCAACCCGGAGGCCCAGCGAGCGCGCTCCTTCGTCACCGCCTGCGATTCCCAGACGCGCTGCCCCGTTTTGGCGACGAGGCAGCGGAACTGTCCATAACTGCAGAGACCGTAGATGTGACCTCCGATGATGACTGGCGTGGTGATGACCCCGTGCAGCCCGTCGGTTTCGATTTCGCTCTCGCTCTTCCCTTTCCAGAGGAGCGTCGCCGCGGGCTTCTGCTGATCCAGCTCCAGCATCAGCCCCCCGTTATAGAAGCTGGTGAAGAAGAGCATCGATCCGCTGAGCACGGGTGTGGGCACCGTCATCGACGCGTGGACCTTGGACGGCTGATCCCAGTACTTTCTTGCCGGTCACCGGATCAAGTGAGACCACCGCTCCCGGGTACCACACGATCAGCTGTCGCGCGCCGCCTGCCGTAATGATGATCGGCTGTGCCACGCCCAAATCATCGTCCGATGACAGGGCCCGCCAGAGTTCCTTCCCGGTCGCCTTGTCGAACGCCACGACCTTGGCATCCGGCTGGCCGCCTACAAGCGCAATCAGCCGGCTGCCATCAACCAGCGGCGAGCTCGCGAATCCCCAGTCCCATTTCCATTTCGACCGATCCGCGCCGTAGTCGACGACGTAGTCTTTCTTCCAGATGACGGCGCCGGTCGCAGCACTCAGACAGAACAGTTTTCCGTCGGCGCCGGCGAAGTACACCCGATCGCCGTCCGCAGTCGGCGTCGCGCGCGGGCCGTACGCGTACATCATCCCGCGGTAGTCGACGGGCCATTCCTGAGTCCACAGGACCTTCCCGGTCTTCTCATCGAGCGCCACTGCCCGCTCGGTTCCACGCAGGGTCCCGGACTGGCTGAAGTCCATCACGAACACACGACCGTTCGCGACAGACGGCCCGGAAAAGCCAGTCCTGAGGGGCGTACGCCAGAGGACTTTCAGGCCGCTCGCTGGAAACTGTTCGAGAATTCCCGTTTCGGTCCAGACGCCGAGACGCCCTTTGCCGCGAATCTCCGCCCAGTCCTCGCCGTGAAGGGTGACCGGCGTGACCAGAGCCAGGAGCAGGAGGAGCCACCGGATCATTGCTCGCCCTCAGATCTTTGGAAGCGTCACCTCGAGCTGCGCCTGGTACTTGCCCTTCTTGTCACGATACGACGTGAGGCACGGCTCGTCGCTCTGGAAGAACAGCACCTGGGCGATCCCTTCGTTGGCGTAGATCTTGGCCGGCAACGGGGTCGTGTTCGATATCTCGAGCGTGGCTGTGCCTTCCCACTCGGGCTCAAACGGCGTCACATTCACGATGATGCCGCAGCGGGCATAGGTCGACTTGCCCAGGCAGACCGTCAGCACGTCCCTCGGGATCCGGAAATACTCCACCGTCCGCGCGAGCGCAAACGAATTTGGCGGCACGATGCACACGTCAGTCTTCAGATCCACAAACGAACGCGGATCGAACGACTTCGGGTCGATGACGGTGTTGTTGATGTTCGTGAAAACCTTGAACTCGTCGGCCACGCGGATGTCGTACCCGTAGGATGACAGTCCGTACGAAATGACACCGGCGCGCACCTGGTTCTGGACGAACGGGTCGATCATCCGGTGCTCCAGCGCCATGCGTGCAATCCACTTGTCGGATTTGATAGCCATAGGTCAGCGTCGAAACAGCGTGAGAACGAGTGTGAGGAGAATACTCAAGATAATCGAGGTGGCCAGTGGAAAGTAGAAGCTGAAATTGCCGCGGCGCACGTAGAAGTCGCCGGGCAGGCGACCCACCGGCACCCCGAACATCACCAGCAGCCCGATGGCCGTGATGCCCAAGCCGACGACGACGAGCAGCTTGCCCATCCCCTTCAGGCGCCGCTTACCGCGAGCGCGTCACGCCAGGTCGACCCCGGCAAAGAAATACCCGATCTCGTAGGCCGCCGTGTCGGGTCCGTCAGAGCCGTGCGTCGCGTTCCGCTCGATCGACTCCGCAAACTCGCGCCGCAGCGTCCCGGCGTCCGCTTTCGCCGGGTCCGTCGCCCCCATCAGCGTCCGCCACGCCTTGATGGCGTCCGGCGCCTCGAGCACCATCGCCACGGCGGGACCCGATGACATGAATTCTGTCAGGCTGCCAAAAAAGGGGCGAGCCCGATGAACGGCGTAAAAGCCTTCCGCTTCTCGCTTCGTCATGCGCATCAGCCGCATGGCACGAATCTCGAAGCCGCCCTCTTCAATTCGCTGAATGATCCGACCCGTCAGGCGACCTGCGACGGCGTCCGGCTTGATGATCGCGAGCGTGCGTTCTGCCATGAGACGCGAATTATACCAACCGAGGACCCAATGACGGTTGAAGAATCTGCCGTTGGTGACTTGGCGGCTTGGTCAGTTCGTGATTTCGTATACGGTTCCGGTGGCAGCGGCCTCGGCACGTTGCGTGCAAAATCGACGGCGTGACGATCGCCGAAGAGCTTCGTGATCGCACGTTCCGATTGGCGCTCGCGATCGTGACCTTTTCCAGAGATCTGCCCGACGTCTGGGGTTCACGCAGCTCGGCCGCCAACTCCTTCGCGCAGGCACCGGCGTGGCCGCCAATTACCGCGCAGCCTGTCGGGCCCGTTCACACCGAGAGTTCGTCGCGAAACTTGGGGTCGCTGTAGAGGAGGCCGACGAAACGTTGTTCTGGCTGCTGCTAATCCGACGAAGGGCAACCTCGGCAGACGACGGAAGGCTGACCACGCTGATGCAACGCTGACGAGGAGGCCCGAGCGATCCTGGCCATCCTCTCGAAGTCTCACCGGACTGCGCGGGAAAATCCGCCGCCGTATGAACAATCGCTAGGTCACCAACACGCCAATTCACCAACCCGCCAATTCGCCAACTCACCAATTTCCTACCGAAGGCCTTCCATGATCTCCTCGAGCGCCTCTGGTCCCGGGCGGACCCTGTCCAGCGGCAACGTCGCGAGCGGTTCGTCGACGACGTTCAGCAGTGTCAGGAAATCGTCGCGATCGGGCTCGATGTAGATCAGGCCGGTGGCAAACTCGCCCCGGCGGGCGGTTTCGTGCAGCCGACGCAGCGCCGCGATCTTGTCGGTGGGATCGTAGGCCTCTTCCAGCTTCCGCAACAGCAGCTTCGACCCATCGTGCATCGTCACTTGCTGAGTCGAGCCGGGATCGTACTCGACCGTAATGTCTTCGAAGTAGGGGACGAAGCTCACTTCCTCCAGAGGCTCATCGTGGTCCTTGACATAGGAATAGCTCTTTGTCGAGCCCTCGTGGTCGTTGAACGTCACGCACGGCGACAGGACGTCGAGCATGACCGTACCGCGATGTGCCAGCGCCGCTTTCAGCAGGGCGAGGAGCTGTTTCTTGTCCCCGGAAAACGAGCGGGCGACGAACGTTGCACCGAGCTCAATCGCCAGTGCGCACGTATCGAGCGGTGGCAGATCGTTGACGACACCGGTCTTGAGCTTGGAGCCGAGGTCGGCGGTCGGAGAGAATTGGCCCTTGGTCAGACCGTAGCAGCCGTTGTCTTCGATGATGTAGATGATCGGCAGGTTGCGACGCATCAAATGGGCGAATTGACCGATCCCGATCGCGCCCGTGTCGCCGTCGCCGCTGATGCCAATGGCGATGAGCTTCTGGTTCGCCAGCATGGCTCCGGTGCCGACGGACGGCATGCGACCGTGCACGGCGTTGAACCCGTGCGAACCACCGAGAAAGTACGCCGGGCTCTTGCTCGAGCAGCCGATGCCGGAGAGTTTGATGACGTGCTTCGGATCCACGCCCATCTCAAAAAACGCATCGATGATGCGCTCTGAAATAGCATTGTGTCCGCAACCGGCACACAGAGTCGTCTTGCCGCCTTTGTAAACCTGCGGTTCCAACCCGATCCGATTCACCTTCATTGCAGCCATAGTCGTTTCAGCTCTCGCTCTCCCAATTCACAAACTCGCCAAATCACCAACCCGCCAATTCGCCAACGTCGAAGGCTATTCTCCCCCGGTCATTCCAGCGCCGGGAACATGGTTCGCCTTCTTCGCCACTTCAAAGCCTTCCTGCGACAACACCTCGTCGCTGATGCTGCGGGCATCGATCGGCAGACCGTTGTAGTGCCGCACACTGCGCAACTTCGTCTGCCGTTCAGGCGTGAGCTCCAGCTTCATCAACTGCAGGAGCTGCCCGTCGCGATTCTGCTCGATGACGTAGACGCGGTCGTGGCCATCAAGAAACGCGGCCAGTTCCGGCGTGAACGGGTAGGCACGCAGCCGGAAATACGACACGTTGAGGTCCGTCTCCTCGCGAAGCTGATCGCGGCTCTCCTCGATGGCCCAATGCGACGTGCCGAATCCGATGAAGCCCATCCGCGCGCCGGCGACAGCGTGGATTTCCGGTTTCGGTACCCACTTGCGGGCCGTCTCGAACTTCCGTGCAAGCCGGTCCATGTTCTCCACGTAGTCGTCTGGGCGCTCGCTGTACTGGCCGCGTGCGTTGTGGCCGGACCCGCGTGCGAAATACACCGGCAGGCCGTCACCGGGAATCGTCCGATACGGGATGCCATCGCCGTCTACGTCCTTGTAACGTCCCCACTCGCCCAGTTGCTTGAGCTTCTCCGCAGTCAACAGCTTGCCACGGCGAATCGGCTTGTCCGGATACTTGAAACCGTCCGACATCCAGTTGTTCATGCCAAGGTCGAGGTCCATCATCACAAACACCGGCGTCTGGAAGTGCTCGGCCAGGTCGAAGGCCTCCTGGGCCATCGAGTACGCCTCTTCGACCGACGAGGGCATCAGCATGATGTGTTTGGTGTCGCCATGCGACAGGAATGCCGCTGAGAGGAGGTCGCCCTGCGCGGTCCGGGTCGGAAGTCCGGTCGACGGCCCAACCCGTTGAACATCGAATATCACGGCCGGTGCCTCCGCGTAGTACGCGAGGCCGGCGAATTCGGACATCAGCGAAATGCCGGGGCCCGCAGTGGCAGTCATGGAACGGGCGCCGGCCCAGCTGGCTCCAATTACCATTCCGAGTGAAGCGATCTCGTCTTCCGCCTGAACGATGGCGAACGTCGCTTTCCCCGTCGCCTTGTCCACCCGGTACTTCTTCATGTACGTGATGAGCGACTCGCAAAGCGATGACGACGGCGTAATCGGATACCAGGCGACAACGGTCACGCCGGCCATCAGGCAGCCGATGGCAGCGGCGGAATTACCTTCGATGAGAATCTTCCCGGCCGTGGCGTTCATCCGCGCGATCGTGAACGGGTCCTTCTTTGGGAGGTTCGCTTCGGCGTAGTCCCAGCCAGCTTTGAGCGCGCCCTGGTTCAGGATCACCGCCTTGGCCTTCTTGCCGAGCTGTTTCGCAAGCGCCTGTTCCATCAGGTCCAGGTCGATACCGAGCAGCTTCGCCAGAATGCCGTCGTAAATCATGTTGCGCACAAGTCGGCGCAACTTGGCATCCGGACAGACGGGAGCCACGAGCTTGTCGAACGGAACCGGATAGAACACCAGGTCCGAACGCAGGTTGCTGAGCTTGAGTGGTTCGTCGTACACGACCGCTGCGCCCGGGTCCAGTGTGAGCACGTCTTCCTTGGCCGTCTCGGCGTTCATGGCCACGAGAAAATCGACTTCCTTCTTTCGGGCGACATAGCCGCGCTTGCTGGCCCGAATGGTGTACCAGGTAGGAAGGCCAGCAATATTGGAGGGAAACATGTTCTTGCCGGAAACGGGCACGCCCATGAGGAGGATCGACCTGAGGAGCACCAGGTTGGCGGTCTGGCTGCCGGAGCCGTTGACGGTGGCCACCTGAATGCTGAAGTCGTTGACGACACGCTGGCGACTGGCTGAGGTTTGTTGTTCCTGTACGGCAGAGTCGGTCGGTGACATTCGCGATTCCCTAGAACATTTGACTTATATGAGGAGGTCCCCGAACGGATATTCCGAGGTAGGGGATCTAGGCAAGTATAACACGCGCTACGAATTACCCGGGTTAGGTGAGCAGGTCGTGAATCGCCTTTCCCATATCTGCGGGACTCTTCACTACCTTGACGCCGGCGTCAGCCAGCGCGGCCATCTTCTCGGCAGCCGTTCCAGTCCCTCCGGAAATGATGGCACCGGCGTGGCCCATCCGTCGACCGGGGGGCGCGGTCTGCCCCGCAATAAAGCCGACGACCGGCTTCTTGAAGTTTCGCTTGATGTAGGTGGCGGCCTCCTCCTCGGCGGTCCCGCCAATCTCGCCAATCATCACAACGGCCTCGGTATCGCCATCGCCCGCAAACAACTTGAACGCATCAATAAAGGAAGTGCCGATCAGGGGATCGCCGCCAATACCGATACAAGTTGTTTGACCAAGCCCTAGCCGCGTCAGTTGATGGATCGCTTCGTAGGTCAACGTGCCGCTCTTTGACACGATGCCGACACGGCCTTCCATGCAAATGTGGCCGGGGATGATCCCCGCCTTCGCCTTGCCCGGCGAAATGAGACCGGGGCAGTTTGGCCCAACCAGGCGCATCGACCGGGCCTTCAGGAAGGTGAACGCCCGCATCATGTCGAGCGTCGGAATCCCCTCCGTGATGCAGACCGCGAGCGCCAGCCCGGCGTCGGCGGCCTCCATTACAGCGTCAGCGGCAAACGCGGGCGGAACGAAGATGACCGACGCATTGGCGCCCGTGTTCTTGACCGCGTCGTGCACGGTGTCGAAAATAGGCCACCCTTCGTGGGTCATTCCGCCCTTCCCCGGCGTGACCCCTCCGACGACCGTCGTTCCATAAGCAGCCGCCTGCTTTGCGTGGAACGTGCCTTCACGGCCCGTCAATCCCTGCACGATTAACCGAGTCGACTTGTCAATAAGTACGGACATAGATCATGAAAATGGTCGTTCAGCGTGTCAGCTGAACAACTTTCGCCGCTGCTTCTCCCATGCTGTCGGCCGTCGCGAAGTTCATGCCGCTCTGCGCCAGCAGGCGCTTGCCTTCTTCGACGTTGGTCCCTTCCATGCGGATGACAATCGGAACAGGCACACCCAGCTCCTTCACGGCGGCGATCACCCCCTGGGCCAGGACATCGCATCGCAGAATCCCGCCGAAAATATTGATCAACACCGCCTTGACGTTCTTGTCGGACATCAGGATCTTGAATGCGTTCCGTATCTGATCGGCGTTCGCTCCGCCGCCAACATCGAGGAAGTTGGCCGGCTCGCCACCCGCAAGCTTGATGATGTCCATCGTCGCCATTGCGAGGCCAGCGCCATTGACCATGCATCCGATGTTGCCGTCGAGGTGGATGTAATTCAGTGAGAACTTGGAGGCCTCGATTTCCAGGGGGTCTTCTTCACCCAAATCCCGAAACTCCCGGATATCGGCGTGCCGATAGAGGGCGTTGTCGTCGAAACTCATCTTGGCATCGAGCGCGAGGAGGTCGCCCGCTGCGGTCACGACCAGCGGATTGATCTCGACGAGCGTCGCATCGCTCGAGACGTAGGCCTCGTAGAGCGCCGTCAGCAACGGCACCACCTTGTTAACCTGGGGACCGTCCAGCCCCATCGCAAACCCCAACTGCCGGCCCTCGAAAGGAACCAGGCCAACTCCAGGTTCCACCGACACCTTCGTGATCTTCTCAGGTGTCTTGGCGGCTACTTCTTCAATGTCCATTCCACCGGCGGCACTCGCCATCACGACCGGCTTCCCGATGGCACGGTCGAGCACGATGCCCACATACAGCTCGCGCGTCATCTGCAGGCCTTCTTCCACCAGGACACGCGACACGACTCGCCCTGCCGGACCCGTCTGATGCGTTACGAGCGTCATGCCAATCATGTCGGACGCAATCTTCTCTGCCTCTTCCGCCGACTTCGCAAGCTTCACGCCGCCGCCTTTGCCACGGCCGCCGGCATGAATCTGTGCCTTGACGACAACCACACCACCAAGACGACGTGCGATTGCCCCCGCTTCCGAGGCATTGAACGCAACTTCACCCCTCGGTACCGGCACTCCGTGACGCGCGAGAATGCTCTTCGCTTGGTACTCGTGAATCTTCATGGCTACAAACAACTGATGGTACTCGGCTCCCGATGAAGTCGTCAATGTGCAAGCGTGCGCTAATATAGAATCTCAGCCACATGCCCCCACGCTTGCGTGCGCTCGGTTCCTCCATCGGCACGAAGCTTTTGATAGGAACAACGGGGCTTTTCCTCGTCGTCTATCTCGTCATTCATATCGCGGGCAATCTGGTCGTGTTCCTCGGGCCGAACACGTTCAACCGCTATTCGCAGGCGCTGGGCGGCAATCCGATCATCAAGCTGATCGAAGTTGTCCTCCTTATCGCGTTCGTTCTCCATATCTTGCGGACGGTGGCGATGTACCTGGCGAACCAGAGGGCGCGCCCGGTCCGTTACGCGAAGAAACGGCCAGCCGGTCCGCCCAGCCGAAAGACCCTGGCCTCTTCCACCATGATCGTCTCGGGCCTCTGGCTTCTGGCTTTTGTGGTTATCCACGTGAAGGCCTTCAAGTTCGGCCCTGAGTACCCGGCGCCCGGCACCGAAGGGGTCAACGATCTTTATCGCGTCGAAATGGAGAACTTCAGCAACCCGTTGCTCGTGGTTTTCTACGTCCTCAGCATGCTCATCGTCGGATCTCACTTGTGGCATGGTGTGGCCAGCGCGGTTCAGTCGCTGGGTGTTTCGGCGCCGCGCTGGACGCCGCGCGTGCTCGTGGCAGGCAAGGTCCTCGCGGTGCTCATCGCTGGCGGCTTTATCGTGATTGCCGTCTGGGCCCATTTCGTGGGAGCGCGGTCATGAAGCTGGATGCGCGGGAGCCGGGCGGCCCAATCGCGGCCAAGTGGGAGCGCCACAAGTTCGAGATGAAGCTGGTGAACCCGGCGAACAAGCGGAAGTTCACCCTGATCGTCGTCGGGACGGGGCTTGCCGGCGCGTCTGCGGCGGCGTCACTTGGCGAGCTTGGCTACAAGGTCCTGAACTTCTGTATCCAGGACAGTCCCCGGCGGGCGCACAGCATTGCAGCACAGGGCGGAATCAATGCGGCCAAGAACTATCAGAACGACGGCGACAGCATCTACCGCCTCTTCTACGACACGGTCAAGGGCGGCGATTACCGCTCCCGGGAATCCAATGTGTATCGGCTGGCACAGCTGAGCGTCGACATCATCGATCAGTGTGTCGCCCAGGGTGTACCGTTCGCGCGCGAGTACGGCGGCCTTCTGGACAATCGGTCCTTCGGCGGGGCTCAAGTATCCCGAACCTTCTACGCGCGCGGGCAAACGGGCCAGCAACTGCTGCTCGGCGCCTACCAGTCCCTGATGCGGCAGGTCCACAGCGGAGCAGTCCGCGTGTTGGCCCGCAGGGAAATGCTGGACCTTGTGGTTATCGATGGCCAGGCGCGAGGCATCATCACGAGAAACCTCGTAACCGGCGAAATCGAGCGCTACGCCGCCGACGCCGTGATTCTTGCGACCGGCGGATACGGAACGGCGTACTACCTTTCGACGAATGCGGTGAACTCCAACGTTACCGCCGCATGGCGCGCCCATAAGCGTGGCGCCCTCTTCGCGAACCCGTGCTTCACGCAGATCCATCCGACTTGCATCCCCGTCACGGGCGATCATCAGTCGAAGCTGACGCTCATGAGCGAAAGTCTCAGGAATGATGGCAGGGTTTGGGTGCCCAAGAAGCAGGGCGACACGCGCAAGCCTGAACAGATTCCCGAAGGCGAGCGCGACTACTACCTCGAGCGCAAATACCCCAGCTTTGGGAACCTTGTGCCCCGCGATGTGGCGTCTCGGAATGCGAAGCAGGTCTGCGATGACGGTCGCGGAGTGGGCGACAGCGGCTTGGCGGTGTACCTCGACTTCCGTGAAGCCATCGAACGTCTCGGCCGCGAAACGATCAAGGAAAAATACGGGAACCTCTTCCACATGTATCAGAAGATCACGGATGAGGATCCCTACACCGTGCCGATGCGCATCTACCCTGCCATCCACTACACGATGGGTGGCCTCTGGGTCGATTACAACCTGATGAGCACGGTGCCCGGGCTGCACGTCCTGGGCGAAGCCAACTTCTCTGACCACGGCGCGAACCGGCTGGGCGCCAGCGCGTTGATGCAGGGCCTGGCGGACGGGTATTTCATCATTCCCTACACGATTGGCGACTACCTCGCCGGTACGAAACTGCCCAAAGTCACGACAGACCACGACGCGTTTCGCGAAGCGGCTGACAGCGTTCAGAAGGGGATTGATCGACTGCTTTCGATAAGAGGAAACCGCGGGATCCGGGAAATCCACCGCGAACTTGGCCGGATCATGTGGGACGACGTGGGGATGGCACGGACCGACACCAGTCTGCACCGTGCACTCGAGGCGATTCCCAAGTTGCGCGAGGAGTTCTGGCACAGCGTTTCGGTGCCTGGGACTCCGAACAACCTGAATCAAAGCCTCGAATACGCCGGGCGAGTGGCCGACTATCTCGAATTCGCCGAACTGCTCACACTCGATGCGCTTCACCGCAGGGAGTCGTGCGGTGGACACTTCCGGGAAGAGAGCCAGACGCCGGAGGGCGAAGCGCTGCGTGACGATGACAACTTCACCTACGTTGCGGCATGGCAGTTCACTGGCGTAGGTCGAGCACCCGAACTTTACAAGGAACCGCTCCGCTTCGAGGAAGTGCATCCGACGCAGAGAAGCTACAAATAGATCAGTTCTATGAAGCTGAATCTTCGAATCTGGCGGCAGGCGGGTCCCGATCAGCCCGGGCGGCTGGAGGACTTTCCCGCGAGCGACGTCTCCGAAGACATGTCGTTTCTCGAAATGCTCGACGTCATCAACGAAACGCTGGTCAAACAGGGGAAGGACTCAATCGCCTTCGACTCCGACTGCCGGGAAGGGATCTGCGGCATGTGCAGTCTTGTCGTGAACGGCGTTCCCCATGGACCGGACCGAGGCACCACCGTCTGCCAGTTGCACATGCGTCGGTTCAAGGACGGCGACACGATCACCGTCGAGCCTTGGCGGGCCAAGGCGTTTCCAATCGTGAAAGATCTCGTTGTCGATCGAAGTGCCTTCGACCGCATCATCGCGGCGGGTGGTTACGTGTCCGTTAATTGCGGAGGCGCGCCCGATGGGAACTCCTTACTCATCTCCAAGGACATGGCTGAGGTGGCGATGGACTCGGCAGCCTGCATCGGCTGCGGAGCTTGTGTGGCCGCCTGCAAGAACGCTTCGGCCCACTTGTTTGTCAGCGCGAAGATTTCCCACCTCGCCACCCTGCCACAGGGGCAGGTCGAACGCCCTCAACGCGTGGTCGCGATGATCGAACAGGCGGACGCCGAAGGCTTTGGAAGCTGTTCGAACGAAGGCGAATGCGAAGCGGTGTGCCCCAAAGAGATCCCCATCGCCGAACATCGCTCGGATGACCCGCGAATACGTCAGAGCGATCTGGTTGACCGGGAAGTAGTCGTCCGGCTCATACCTTAATTACATCAACCAGCTCCTTAACGGCCGCAGCCGACTTCTTGAACGCCGCCTTCTCGTCGGGCGTCAGCGTGATCTCGATGATCTGCTCGAGCCCGCGCGCGCCGAGCTTGCACGGCACGCCCACGAAGAGATCGCGCACGCCGTACTCGCCCTGGAGAAAGACCGAGCACGGCAGGATCTTCTTCTTGTCCAGCAGGATCGCCTCGACCATCTCCACGACCGACGCGCCCGGCGCGTACCAGGCGCTCGTGCCAACCAGCTGAGTGATCTCGGCGCCGCCGCCCGCCGTCCTGCGCGACAATCCGATCGATCGTCGCCTTGTCCATGAGGTCGGTGATCGGAATTCCGGCGACCGTGGAGTAGCGCGGCAGCGGCACCATCGTGTCGCCGTGGCCGCCGAGCACGAACGCGTGGACGTTCTCGACCGACACGTTCAGCTCCTTGGCGATGAACGTCGCGCATGCGCGCCGAGTCGAGCACCCCGGCCATGCCGATCACGCGCTCTCGCGGGAACTTGCTGAGCTGGTAGATGGCCTGGGCCATCGCATCGAGCGGATTGGCGACGGGGATGATGATGCAGTTGGGCGAGTACTTCACGACCTGTTCGGTCACCTGCTGCATGATCTTGTAGTTCACGTTCAGCAGATCGTCGCGGCTCATTCCCGGTTTGCGCGGCACCCCCGACGTGATGACCACGATGTCCGAATCTGGCGCTCTGCGGCGTAGTCGCTGGTACCCAGCACGCGAGCGTCCGAACCCCAGACCGGACACGCTTCCAGCATGTCGAGCGCGATGCCGGCCGCCTTCTGCTCCGCGATGTCGATGACGACGACGTCGGCCAGCTGCTTGTCTGCGACACCGCGTGCGACCGTGGCGCCCACATTTCCTGCGCCGCCAACGACAGTCACTTTTCGATTCATACTCGCGCTCCTCAGATCTGATCTCGCCGAGAGCCGCCAATCTTTAGGTCAGCTCCCCCG
The DNA here is from genome assembly GCA_963725105.1 of uncultured Acidobacteriota bacterium. GTDB lineage: Bacteria > Acidobacteriota > Vicinamibacteria > Vicinamibacterales > CAVVIG01 > CAVRXZ01. The sequence continues at coordinate 87,843 of CAVRXZ010000023.1, read as the reverse complement.
ATTGCCTTCCCGACGATTCTCACAGTTTCTGTGGAAAAGTCTGTGGAAAAGGGTTCGCAGTTACTGCACGTGTTACACTGCATCTGGAATGTTTTAGCGATTTGCACCACAGCAGGGCGAGCGACGTCTCGCGGCCAGTCGCCGTCGAAAACGCGGGGATTATACTGACACTGCATCTCACAATGAAAATCGTTGTTGCCGATGATTTGCCCGCGTCCGCCCTGGACCTGCTGCGCGACGAAGCAGGCTGGACGGTCGACGCGCGACCCGACCGAAGCCGCGCCCAACTTGCGGCGGATCTTGCCGACGCCGATGCGCTGTTCGTGCGGAGCGCGACGAAGGTCGACGCCGAACTGCTGGCGGCCGCCCCGCGGCTCCGGATTGTCGCCCGGGCCGGCACCGGCGTCGACAACGTCGACGTGGCGGCCGCCAGCGCGCGCGGCATCCTCGTCGTCAACTCCCCCGGCGCGAACAGCATCAGCGTCGCCGAGCACGCGTGCGCGCTGATGCTGGCCCTGGCGCGCTCGGTGCCGGCCGCCGATCACGCGATGAAGGACGAGCGCTGGGAAAAGCGCCGCTTCGTTGGGACGGAGCTCCGCGGCAAGACGCTCGGAGTCGTGGGACTGGGACGAATCGGTCAGGAAGTCGCGCATCGTGCGCGAGCGTTCGGCATGCAGCGTCGTGGCCCACGATCCCTACATCTCCACCGAAATTGCCGAAGCTTTGGCGTGCGCCTGCTGACGCTCGACGAGCTCTGTGCGGCAGCCGACTACCTGACGCTGCACCTGCCGTCGACACCGCAAACGCGACATCTTTTCAACGACGAGCGCTTCTGCGCGCTGCAAGCCAGGGCTTCGGCTCATCAACACGGCTCGCGGAGATCTGATCGACGAGAGGCGCTCGCGGCGCGCGATCGAACGCGGAATCGTCGCAGGCGCCGGCCTGGACGTGTTCGAGAAAGAACCGCCGACCGATTGGTCACTTGCCAAACTTCCGCAAGTGATCGGCACTCCGCACATCGCGGCGTCGACCGAAGAAGCGCAGGAACTGGTCGGCCTCGAGACGGCCCTGACCGTCCGCGACTTCCTGCGCGACGGCACGGTGCGGAACGCCGTCAACTTTCCGTCGATGCCGGCCGACGAACTGCAGCGGCTCCAGCCGTGGATCCGCCTGGCCGACGATCTCGGGGCGATTGCGGCTCAGATGGGGCATGCGCGCGTCGAGTCGATCGGCGTCCGCTATTACGGCGCGCTCGCCGAAAGCCGGGCGCTCGACGTCCTGGCGGCCAGCGCCACCGCCGGCGTCCTGCGGCCGATCCTGTCGAACGGAGTGTCGATCGTCAACGCACGAGCCGCGGCCCGGGAGCGTGCCATCGACGATCGTCGAGTCGCGCAGCTCGCGGCGGCGCGACTACACCAGCCTGCTGTCGGTCAAGCTGCGAGACGAGCGACGGCGAGCGCTGGGTCGAGGGAACGGTCTTCGAGCCGACGGCCTGCGGCTGGTGTCGGTCAGCGGCGTCAGCGTCGAGGCGCCGCTGGCGGGCACGATGCTGTCCTGATCGCGAACGACGATCAGCCAGGCGTGATCGGCGAAGTCGGCACGATCCTGGGCCGCCACGGCGTCAACATCGCCAACTTCGCGCTCGGTCGGGGCGACGCAGGGGGCGATCGGCGTCGTGAACGTGGACGAAGACCCCCATGCCCCGCAAGTTCTCGACGCCGCGGTCGAGGAGATTCGCCGGGTACCTGCGATGCGCGAAGCCTTCGTCATTCGCCTGCCCGGAACGGACTAGACGACTGAGATGCGGAGAGCTCCCGGGTGAACGCGGCCTGTAATCAGCGTTCCCCCTTCGACCGGTTCTCCATCGACGTGGAAGATCATCGGCTCATCGCACTCAACCCGAACGTCCGTGACGCGGCGACTCGAGCACCCCGGCATCCGCCCCACTGATCCGTTGAACAGTCGCGGCGTCTGGCAGCACGTGACCAGGCGGGAACGCTCCTCAACGACGACAAGGTCCAACTGGCCGTCGTCGACCCTTGCACCTGGCGCAATCCGCGCACCGTTCCCGTACTGAGCCGAGTTGGCGACCACCACTAGTACGGCCCGGACGCTGCGGTGAAAGTCCGGCGAGGAAATGGTGTAGCGAGCCGGTCTATAGCTCAGCAGTGCCCGCGCACCGATTCGCAGGTAGCCGGAAAATCCGCGGCGCCCGTTGTCCGGCTGATTGAAACGCCAGGCGACGTGAGCGTCGATTCCGAGTCCGGCCAGATTGACGAACAGCCTGCCGCCGAGTTCGCCCAGGTCGATCGACCGCGGGGTGGCACGCATGGCCTCGACAAGCGCTTGCTCCGGACGGTTCGTCGACACCAAGTTCGCGAGCCAGGCCGTTCCCCGAGCCAGCCGGAATGATCGCCAATGGGAATGTCGCGGAAGGCCAGCGTCGACGCGACTTCGTTGATTGTGCCGTCGCCGCCCCACGACCACGACCAGGCGAGCTCCCCGCCGAACAGCCGCATCGCGCCAGCAGGCGGGCATGGCCGGCGCGCTCGGTGACCAGGACGTCGGCGATTTCGCCGTGCTGCTCGATGACACTCGCCGCCAGCTCAGCCCGAGCGCGGGCATCGCCTGGGCGAGACCGACCGGCGACTGGATTGATAATGACGGCAATCGACATGATGCGGCGCGGCAGAGCGGACTCGAGAAGGGAGTCCGCCGAGTCGGTCCGACCGACTTGTCTATTTGAGAACGAGCCGTCGAGTCGAGCCGTCGATCACATCCGCAAGCTCGACGACCTCGGAGGAAATCCTCACGACCCGGTAGCGCTCAGCGACCGTGTCGCCTTCTTTGGCAAGAACAAGATCGCCCGCTCCAGAAATGATCGCCGTTCGCGTGGTGCCTGCGGGCGTCACGTCCTCGCCGATCCCCGCAAGCTTCAATGCGAGCGGCGGGGCCACGGTTGGCGTGCGAGGATTCGGGTGTTGGCGTGTCGCGAATCGGACTCGGATACGGCGCTTCGGTGCGCCGCGCGGTGGACACGAATACGAACGGATTGCGAGCCGGCTGACGCGGAGAGGCGACGGCCTTCGGCCGTTCGTGCAGCTTCGCGATTTCGGCGGCAAGAGCGGCAGCACGAGCGATCCGCGGGAGTGGCGCCGTTTGACTCGGCGGGACGACGCGCCCGGTCACCAGAGGTCGGCTGCCGCAGCCAGCCAGACAGCCACCGCACCGCCAATCGCCACGAACTGCGCTATTCGCTTGACCTGCATGAACGTCGCTCTCGATCGTAGCACGTCAACTTCAGGACTGTGCTATTATTCGCCGTGCACCCTGCGTCGACCGACACCGCGGTCGATAAGCGGCCTCTTCACATCGTCGCTGTCATTCCCGCTCGATACGCTTCCTCAAGATTCCCCGGAAAGGCACTGGCCGACATCGACGGTCGCCCGATGATCGAACATGTCTACCGCCGGGCTGCTCTGTCGCCTGTGCTCTCCCGTGTCATTGTCGCCACGGATGATTTGCGAATCGCGTCGGCGGTTATCCGGTTCGGAGGAGAGGTCCGCCTGACGAGGGCCGATCATCAAAGCGGCACCGACCGACTCGCGGAAGTCGTGTCGGCGCTCGACTGCGACGTCGTCGTCAACGTCCAGGGCGACGAACCGTTGATCGACCCGGGAGCCATTGGCGAGGCGGTTGCTCCGTTTGCGGCGGATCCCGAAGTTCTGGTGACGACGTTATACCAGCGGATTGTCAATCCCGACGAACTGACAAATCCGAACGTCGTCAAAGTGGTCCTGGATCGCGCCGGGTACGCGCTCTACTTCTCGCGCGCACCGATTCCGTATATGCGGGATCCGCGCGGAGGATGGCCCCCTCTGTATCGCCACGTCGGTCTTTATGCCTACCGGCGGAGCGCCCTTCTCGTGCTGGCGTCGCTCGATCCCACACCGCTCGAACGATCCGAATCACTCGAACAACTTCGCGCGCTCGAGCACGGAATTCGCATCAAAGCCGTTGAAACGGCGTACGACTCGTTCGGTGTCGACACGCCCGAGGATCTCGATCACGTGCGCCGCCTGCTGGCGGCGCCCACGTCCGGATCCAGGACCACGCTTATGAGTCAGACCGAGGGACGAGCCACACAAGTACATCTTCGTGACCGGCGGTGTCGTTTCTTCATTGGGCAAGGGACTGGCCGCCGCTTCCGTTGGCTGCCTGCTCGAAGGCCACGGCTACAAGGTCACGCTGCAGAAGTTCGACCCCTACATCAACGTCGACCCGGGCACGATGAGCCCTTATCAGCACGGCGAGGTGTACGTCACCGACGACGGCGCCGAAACGGACCTGGATCTCGGCCACTATGAGCGGTTCACCAACACGACCACGACGCGAAACTCGAACTGGACAACCGGCAAGATCTATCAGAGCGTGATTCAGAAGGAACGCCGCGGCGACTACCTGGGTCGGACCGTCCAGGTCATTCCTCACATCACCAACGAAATCAAGGATGCCATCCGGGCTGCCGCCCAGGGCGTCGATATCGTGCTCGTCGAGATCGGCGGAACCGTCGGCGACATCGAGAGCCTTCCATTCCTGGAAGCCATCCGTCAGATGCGGCAGGATGTCGGGCGCGACAACTCGCTGTACATTCACTTGACGCTCGTGCCATTCATCGGGACCGCCGGCGAACTGAAGACCAAGCCGACCCAGCACAGCGTCCGGGATCTGCGATCCATCGGAATTCAGCCCGACATTCTGCTCTGCCGCACCGACCGTTTCCTCGATCCGGATATCAAGCGGAAGATCGCCCTGTTCTGCGACGTCGACGAGGAGGCGGTCATCACCGCGAAGGACGTGTCGACGATTTACGAGGTACCCGCTCGTTCTGGCGGCCGAGGGCCTCGACCGGATCGTCCTCAAGCTCCTGCACCTTCAGCCCTCGGAGCGACGGATGGCTGCGTGGGAAGATCTCGTCAAGCGGATCAAGAACCCGCAGGACGACCTCACGATTCACGTGGTCGGCAAGTACGTCGGCTACGAAGACTCGTACAAGAGCCTCAACGAAGCGCTGTATCATGGCGGGTTTGCGAATCAGGTGAAGGTGATATCAAGTGGATTGAGGCCGAAGCCCTCGAAGCGCCGGATGGCGCTTCCCTGCTCGATGACGCCCAGGGCATCCTCGTGCCGGGGGGCTTCGGCAATCGCGGCACCCGAGGCATGATGAAGGCGGCGCAGGTGGCCCGCGAGCGCCAGATCCCATATTTCGGCATCTGCTACGGTTTCCAGTGGGCCACGGTCGAGTACGCGCGAAATGTCGCGGGGCTGGCTGACGCCGACTCGACGGAATGCAACCCGGACACGCCAACCAAACTCATCTACAAGCTCCGCGACCTGCTCGGTGTCGATGAACTCGGCGGCACGATGCGGCTGGGCAGCTACGAGTGCGACCTCGCGCCGGGCTCGCTTGCCCAGCGCGTCTACGGATCGAACGTGACGCACGAACGTCACCGGCACCGCTACGAATTCAACTGCCTCTACGAACGCACGCTGACCGAAAACGGTCTGCGTATTTCGGGCCGCTCTCCCGACGGGCGCTTCGTGGAGATCGCCGAGCTGCCGGGCCATCCCTGGTACCTTGCCGTGCAGTTTCATCCGGAGTTCCGGTCGAAGCCCCTGCGCCCGCATCCGTTGTTTGCGAGCTTCGTCGAGGCCGCCTATCGCCAGAAGCTGGCAACGGTCGGTCACAGCGCCGCCGCCGAATCTGTGGCCTGATGTGCCTCGATTTTCTATTGGAGAGATTCGGCTCGGTGACGGTCTCCCGTTCGTCCTCATCGCCGGCCCTTGCGTCATCGAAGGAGAGCGTCACGCGACAGAGCTTGCCCAATCCCTAGCCGCGCTGACCACGCGCCTTGGCGTGCCGTTCATCTTCAAGGCGTCTTTCGACAAGGCGAACCGGACGTCGGGTCGCTCCTTCCGTGGGCCAGGACTGACCGAAGGCATGCGGATCCTCGCCGCCATCAAACACGGCGTGCACGTGCCAATTCTCACGGATATTCACGAACCCAATCAGGCGGCTGCGGTCGCCGAGGTCGCCGACGTCCTGCAGATTCCGGCCTTTCTCTGCCGCCAGACCGATCTGCTCGTCGCGGCGGCGAAGACTGGCAAGGTCATCAACATCAAGAAGGGCCAGTTCCTCGCCCCTGACGACATACGTCATGCTGTTTCAAAGGTTCGTGACGCCGGCAACGATCGGGTGATGGTGACCGAGCGTGGCACCACGCTTCGGCTACCACGATCTGGTTGTCGACATGCGGGCGTTTCCCATGTTGCGCAAACGGGACATCCCGGTGGTGTTCGATGTCACACACAGCCTGCAGCTTCCCGGCGCCGGCGACGGCGTTAGTGCGGGGCTGGCGCAGTACATCGAGCCGCTCGCCTCAGCCGGGGTCGCCGCGGGCGTTGACGGCGTCTTCCTGGAGACGCATGACGAACCGTCCAAGGCCAGGAGCGATGCACAGAACGCCCTCCCGCTCGGACGCCTCGAGCCGCTTCTGCGCCGCTTGATGGCTATCGATGCAATCGTGAAGAATGGCGAGGTTCATGGCTGATCTCGCGCTGGCTCGTAAGGTGCTCGAAACCGAGGCTGCGGCGATACTCGCTCTCGTCGACCGGCTCGACGGGAAGTTCGAGCATGCCGTGGAACTGCTTCGCAATTGTCGGGGACGCGTCATCCTGACTGGCATCGGGAAGTCGGGCATCATCTGTCAGAAGATCGCCGCCACACTGGCGAGTACGGGAACCCCGGCGCACTTTCTCCATCCAACCGAGGCGATTCACGGCGACCTTGGCGTTGTCCAGCGCGACGACCTCGTCATGGCTCTCTCCTACAGTGGGGAAACTCACGAGATCCTTCAGTTGCTGGGGGCAATCAAACGGCTGGGCACAAAGCTGATCGCGATCACCGGCGCACCGGAATCGACGCTCGCCCACGCCGCCGATGTTGCACTCGATTGCAGTGTTACCGCGGAGGCCTGCCCACTGAACCTGGCGCCCACCGCGAGCACGACTGCGGCATTGGCAATCGGGGACGCCCTTGCGATGACATTGCACGTTGAAAAAGGATTTCGTCAGGAGGATTTTGTCGTCCTGCACCAAGGGGGTGAGCTCGGAAAGCCCTTTGTTCGTGCTGACACGGTCATGCGCTCCGGTTCGCGCTGTCCCGTTGTCCAGGCGAATACCCGGGTCCGCGACGTCATCATCGAAATGACGAGCAAAACCCTCGGCATGACCTGCGTGGTTGACGCCAGCGCGCAGCTTGTCGGTGTCATTACGGATGGCGACTTGAGAAGGCACCTGAATCGATCGGGGCTTCTCGAACTGACGGCCGCCGACATCATGACGCGGGAACCTGTTGTCATTCCGCCCGATACCCTGGCTGCGGAAGCCCTGAACATCATGGAGCAGCGCAAGATCACGTCCGTCGTCGTCGTAGGCGGAGGAGCGAAACAGGTTGCCGGTGTGGTTCACCTGCACGATCTGTGGAAGCGCGGATGATCTGACCGCGAACGGTGACCGTGCCCCTGTTCAAGAAGGCTTCACGGATCAAGCTTCTGTTGCTGGATGTCGACGGCGTCCTCACCGACGGCAAAGTCCTGATCCATTCGGACGGGAGTGAAAGCAAGCAGTTCGACATTCGCGATGGGACCGGCCTGGTCTGGGCGCAACGCGCAGGGCTGGGCGTCGGCATTCTCTCGGCCCGCACATCGGCCTCCACCACGCATCGAGCGAAACAGCTGGGAATCCCGCTCGTCCGCCAGGGCGACTCGAGCAAGCTTCAGGGATACGATGAGATTTGCCGGCAGCAGGGGCTGGCAGACGCAGACGTCGCGTATCTGGGTGATGATTTGCTGGATCTGCCCCTAGTTGAACGCGTCGGGTTTTCGGCCTGCCCAGCCGACGCAGTCCGGGAGGTCCGCGCCCGAGTCGATTACGTGTGCCGCGCCAAGGGCGGCCAGGGTGCTGCTCGTGAGCTGGTTGAGGTCATCCTGAAGGCGCAAGGGCGCTGGACCGCGCTGCTCACAGGCTACTTGCCGCGATCGGCCGGACGGCCCAAAGGTCGAAATACCTGACCGATGACGAATCAATACGCAGCGTTCCTGTCTGCGCTTGTCGCGCTGCTCTGCGGCCTTGCCGTCGGAAAGGCGTGGGAACGGTACAAGCTTCGTGATGGGAAGTTGTTCGACCGTCGCAGGGCCCGCGAGTCTCCGCACTACCTCCTGGGCCTGAACTTCCTTGTTTCCAACCAGATTGATCTCGCGATCGACGAACTGACCAGGGCCGCCGAGCTCAATGCGGACACACTCGAGGTCCACATGATCCTCGGGAATCTGTATCGCGAGAAGGGACAGGTCGGCAAGGCCATCACCGTGCACCAGTCGTTGTTGCAGCGGCCGCGGCTGAATCGCCTGGAGCATGCTTACGTGCTCTTGTGCCTCGGGCTCGACTACAGAAAGGGAGGCTTTGTCGATCGGGCCACCGAGGCCTTCAACGAGGTCCTGCAGCTCGACGCCAAGAACGAGTACGCCCTGCTCAATCTTCAGAAGCTGCAGGAGGAGCAGCATCAGTGGTCCGATGCCTACGACACACGCCAGCGGCTCCTGAAGCTGGCTGACATCGGCTCGCGGCCGCAGAATCAGGCCATTCTGGCTTTTCTCGAGAACGAGATCGGGCAGGAGGCGGTCCGGCGAAGGGACTACTTCGAGGCCATCAGGCGCTTCGAGGCGGCGATCGACCTCGACGCGCGCGCGATTCCCGCGTACCTGAATCTTGGCGACGTGCGCGTGCTGCAAGGCAAGGATGGGGATGCCGCCGAGATCTGGGAGCGCCTGGTCGATATCGCGCCCGACCGCGCGTACCTGGCCTTCGATCGACTCGAAGCCATGGCCCGCCGGATCGGATCACCGGAGCGCTTCACACGGCTCTGTCGCCGGCTGATCGACGAAAACCCCCAGGACTGGCGGGCCCGGCTGGCGTTCTCGCGTCATCTTGCGGCCAGTGGTCGCCCGCGGGAGGCGCTCGATCTGCTCTTCGCAGCTCTCGTGCAGAATCCGCACGCCCTCGGGATTCACCAGGCCATCTGGCGCGCTCTGGGTCAGCTCCGACACGAGCCGGCTCTCGTCGACCGGTACGGCGAGCTGACTCAGCACGCCGTGTTCTATCTGGACCCGCACGTCTGCATGCGCTGTCGTTATCGGAGCACCGAGCTCCTCTGGCAGTGCCCGCACTGCCACGATTGGAACACGTTCGTCGAGGAGCGCATCGCCCCCGCGCAGGACACGGCAGAGGTCGAAGTCTGAAACTGACTAGGACTCAGAAGGCTCTGACCTCGCAAACGCCAATGAGTTAGAGTCCTTTTGAGTTCCTAATTCTGAGTTTTGAATTTTCGCAATATCTCCTCGACCTGCCGGTCGGTATCTCCGAAGCTCCCGTCGGTGCGGATGACGAAGTCCGCGCGCGATGCCTTGTCCTCGGTTGGCATCTGTGCCTCGATCCGTCGTCTGGCTTCCTCTCGCGAGAGCCCGCGCTGCACGAGTCGTTCGATCTGCCGCTCGGCCGAACAGATGGTCACGATCACGCGCGCAAACTCCCCCTCGTGGCCTGTCTCGTACAGCAACGGAACGTCCACAACGGCAAGCGGCGGGTCCTCGGTCAGTTCGAATGCCCGCAACCCAGCGAGAATGGCCCGATAGACGGCAGGATGGACGATCGCTTCGAGAGCCCGACGCTCTGCCGTGTCGCGAAAGACAATCGCGCCCAGGGCTTTGCGATTGATGGCGCCGTCAGCGTCCATCGCGTCCGGACCAAATCGAGCGGCGATCGCGGCCGCCGCTTCGGTGCCCGGCGCGGTCACGCCGCGCGCCAGGGTGTCCGCATCGAGACACGGAATGCCGCGACGACGGAACTGATCGAGGACGTAGCTTTTCCCGGTCGCAATGCCCCCCGGTCAGGGCCACCCTTAGCATCACGGCATCTCTTTCTTTCTCGCGGGGCCCCACCCCCGCTCGCTGATGCCGTCGCACGCTTCGCCTAGCGGCTCGCGTGCTGGCATGGCCGCGGGCGCTCCCACCTGCCCCACCCGCCCTACCTGCCCTGTGAGATTCGTTCCTCCGCGGCGCGAAGCGTATTCTTCAGGAGCATCGCAATCGTCAGCGGCCCGACACCACCCGGAACGGGTGAAAGTGCGCCCGCCACGTCGGCCACTTCTGGGTGCACATCGCCGACGACCAGGGATCCACGCTTCTCGAAGGCCTCGCGGCGTTTGGAGCCGGCCGCGAACAGACGTTCGACCACCGCCCGATCGGTGACCTGTGTCGTTCCAACATCCACGACCGCGGCGCCCGGCTTGACGAATTCGGCCGTCAGGAATCCGGGACGCCCTATCGCCGAGACTACGATATCCGCCTCCGACGTCACCTTCGCCAGGTTCGGCGTCCGCGAATGACAAATCGTGACCGTTGCATGTTGATGCAGGAGCAGGAGCGCCATCGGCTTGCCGACAATGTCACTCCGTCCGACGACCGCTGCCCGCGCCCCGGCGATGCCAACGCCTGAACGCTGCAGCAGCTCGATCACGCCGGACGGCGTGCACGCGGCAAACGTCGCCCGGTTCTGAACGAGCTTACCGACATTGACGGGATGGAAGCCGTCCACGTCCTTTTCCGGCCGAATCACGTCGAAAACCTGCCGCTCGGCATCTTCGCCCATCGCAGCCGGCAGCGGCGACTGCACGAGGATGCCGTCGATGCCGTCGCTCCTGTTGAGTCGATCAACGACCGCGAGCAGTTCCGCCAGCGAGGCCGTCGCCGGAAGCAGTTCACGCTCCGCTCGCAGGCCGGTTTCGGCGGCCGATTTCAGCTTCGCCCCGACGTAGATGTGCGAGGCGGGATCGTCCCCGACGAGCACAATGCCAAGACACGGCGGCCGGCCGGCACGGGCCGTGAATACCTCCACGGCCGGCCGAAGCTCTGCCCGGATCTGATTCGCTACGGCCGTACCGTCGAGAACCTTCGCACCCATCTAGACTCCTGCCTCCGCCTCGAGCTGCTTGAGCGACGCTGGCCTGCCGAGCACCACGAGCGTATCGCCTGCCCGAATCGCCAGACTCGGTTCAGGGTTGAATTCCATGCGGCTGTCGCGCCGCTGGATACCGACGACGATAATGCCAAACCGCTGGCGCAGGTTGGCTTCGACCACTGTCTGCTCGGCGAGCTTTGAACCGGGAGCGATCGTTATCTCCTCCATTCCCAGGTCCATGTTCTCCGAGCTCGTGGCCAGCTCCACGAAATCGACGACCGTCGGGCGCAGCGCAGTCTGCGCAATCTGAAGCGCACCGATCTGGTACGGCGACACCACCCGGTTGGCGCCTGCCCGCTTCAGCTTGATCGTCGCGTCCTCGCTCTCCGCGCGACCAACGATAAAGAGATCCGGCCGCAGGACACGGGCTGTCAGCACGGCGTAGACGTTTTCCGCATCCGTTCCCACTGCGGCGATCAGGCCACGCGCGCGCGTCGATACCGACGCGCTTCAGCACTTCTTCGCGGCTGGCATCAGCTTCGACGGCCAGCAGGCCTTCCTCGATCGCCGCCTGCAGGCGCTCAGGGTCGCGCTCGATTACGACCAGCGGCACGTTCTGCCGGGCCAATTGCCGGGCCACGGTGCTCCCGATGCGACCGTACCCGCAGATGATGAAGTGATCCTTGACCGACTCGAGCATACGGGTCTGCCGTCTCCGCTGCAGCCGCCGGGGAAGGCCGCCTTCGACGACGACCGTGGCCAGAAGCGTGAACGTATATAGCGCCGCGCCCACCCCGCCCAGAAGCAGGATGACCGTGAAGGCCTGACCGAAGCGGCTGAGGTCGTGGACTTCCCTGTAGCCGACGGTCGTCACGGTGATGACCGTCATGTAGAACGAATCCCAGAGTCCCCACCCCTCGATCGTCATGTAGCCGAGGGTGCCGCCGACGATCACCGAGACCAGCAGGACGACGGCGAACGCGGCGGTACGGGTCACGGACGCATCGCCCGCGCCGCTGCCTCCCCAGCCCGCCGTCGCAGCAGACTGTGCCTGTGCCCGTAGGTGAAATACACAACGAACCCGATGGCCATCCAGATGATCAGCCGATACCAGTTCTCAACCGGCAACGAGAACATCAGCACCAGGCACGTCAGGACGCCGAGAATCGGCACCAGCGGAACGAAAGGCGCGCGGAAGGGTCGATTCGCGCCTGGGTTGATCCGGCGCATCACGATCACCGCGCCGCAGACGATCACAAACGCGAAGAGCGTACCTATGCTCGTCATCTCCGCGAGGATGCTCAACGGAATCAACCCCGCCATCGCCGCGACGAAGACACCTGTCAGAATCGTGGATTTCCACGGCGTGCGGAACTTCGGATGGATGTCGCCGAAGAACGCGGTCGGCACGAGGCCGTCGCGCGCTAGCGCCAGCATCACCCGGGGCTGGCTCAGCATCATCACGAGCAGAACTGACGTGATGCCGGTCATCGCCCCGGCGGCCACGAGATATTGCATCCACGTCAGCCCCGCGCGCTTGAAGGCATCCACCACCGGCGCATCGATGTTGATCTCATGGGAGGGCACCATCCCCGTCAGCACTGCGGCAACGGCGATGTACAGAATCGTACAGACGATCAGAGAGACGATGATGCCAATCGGAACATCACGCGCCGGATTGTGCGCCTCCTCCGAGTGAACGGAGACGGAGTCGAAGCCGATGTAGGCAAAGAAAATGATCGCCGCGCCTGCGATCATGCCGAGCGGCTCGCCTCCGGCAGCGGTCTGGCCGAAAAGGGTGTGGCCGAAGAAGCTGACGCCCGTGTACCCGAACGGTGCAAACGGGTGCCAGTTGTCCGGGTTGACATAGAACGCGCCGATGGCGATCACCATCAACACGATGATGAGTTTCACTCCCACCATGATCGCGTTGAATGTCGCGCTTTCCTGGATGCCTTTCACGAGAACGGCGGTCAGGATGAAGGTGATCAGGACCGCCGGGAGGTCGAAATATGAACCGCTCGACACCAAGCCGGTCGTCGGACAACCCGCGCCCACGCTCAGGCAATAGTTCAGCGGAGCGCTGCGAATCGACTTCGGGCACGTGGAACCCGAACAGCGGCGTGAACTCCTGAAAATGTGCGGACCAGCCGTGCGCGACCGTCGCCGCCCCAACCGCATATTCGAGAATCAGATCCCACCCGATGATCCAGGCGAACAGCTCACCCAGCGTGGCATACGCGTACGTGTACGCCGAGCCCGCAACCGGAACCATCGAGGCGAACTCGGCGTAACAGAGCGCCGCAAAGACGCACGCCAGCCCGGCCAGCACGAACGACAGCATCAGCGCGGGCCCGGTCCGATCGTGCGCCGCGACCCCGGTGAGGATGAAGATGCCGGTTCCGATGATCGCGCCGACCCCCAGTGACGTCAGTTGGACGGGACCGAGCACGCGGCGCAGTCGGTTCTCGCCTGCCATTTCCTGGAGCAGGACATCCAAAGGCTTCTTTGTGAACCAGTGACTGGCCATAGATGGCGTTCCGCGCGGATTATACTCCGCCGGACTCGTCGAGCCGCGCCAGGTAGGCGCGTGTGCGCGCCTCAGGATCGCCGCCTTCGAGCAGATCCGCGATCACCGCAACGCCCGCCGCGCCCGCGTTCACGACGTCAACCACTTTGTCCAATGTGATCCCGCCGATGGCCACCAGTTTCAGGCCGCGCGCTCGCCCTGCAGCCGCCGCTCGGCGGACGCCGTCAAGTCCCACCGTCGCGTACCCGCTCGGCTTCGTGGAGGTCTTGAACACCGGCCCGATCGCAAAGTACGAAACGGATTCGACGACTGCCCGCTCTACTTGTTCGTCTGTGTGCGTTGACAGTCCCACGAGCGCTTCGGGTCCAATTACACGACGCGCCGCGGCCGGCGTCAGATCCTCCTGTCCGAGATGCACGCCCTCCGCCCCGGACAGCCTCGCGATGTCCGCACGGTCGTTGACAATGACGATCGCTCCAGCCCCGCTTGCGAGTTCGTGAATGCGCGACGCCAGGTCCAGGAACGCCGAACTGGAGGATGTCTTGGCGCGGACCTGAATCAGACGCGCGCCGCCACTCAGACAAGCCGCGGCGAGATCAGTGGGAGTCCAGCCTGCGGCGACCGTAACCGAGACATCGATAATCGCATGAAGGCGCATCGCCTCCCGGCTGAGATTCGTCGTCATGGCGCGGGACGAACGTGCTCAAACGGCTTCGGCGAGACGCCCCGAACCCGGGCGACTGAGGAATCGCTCCATGAACGACGTCGTGACCTTTCCCGCGAGGAAATCGGGGTCGTTCAGGATCCGGAGATGGAGCGGGATCGTCGTCTTGATGCCTTCGATCACGGTCATTTCGAGCGTGCGCTTCATGCGCGCGATCGCTTCCTGCCGGTCCCGTCCGTGCACGATGATCTTCGCAATCAGTGAGTCGTAGTGGGGCGGGATTACGCAATCCGAGTGCGCGTATGTCTCGACTCGCACCCCGGGGCCGCCGGGCGCACTGAACACGTGAATCACTCCCGGCGAGGGCACGAAGGTCTCCGGGTCTTCGGCGTTGATCCGACATTCGATCGAGTGGCCAGTAAACGTAATCTCGCTCTGCTTGTACGAAAGACGCTCCCCCGCCGCAATCCGAATCTGCTCTTTGACAATGTCGACGCCTGTCACCATCTCGGTGACCGCGTGCTCCACCTGCAGGCGCGTATTCGCCTCCATGAAGTAGAAGTGGCCGTCGGCGTCCATCAGGAACTCGAAGGTCCCGGCGTTGGTGTACTGCACGGCCCTCGCGGCATCGATCACGATGTTTCCCATCTTCCGGCGCATCTTCTCACTGAGCGCGGGCGACGGCGATTCCTCGAGCAGCTTCTGATGCCGGCGCTGGATTGAACATTCGCGCTCCCCGAGGTGCACCACGTTGCCGTGATGATCCCCGAGCACCTGGAATTCGACGTGCCGCGGCGATTCCACGTACTTTTCGATGTACACGTCCGCCACGCCAAACGCTGCCTCCGCTTCGCGCTGCGCGGTCTGCACCGCGTGGGGAAGCTCGGCGGCCGTACGAACCACACGCATGCCACGCCCGCCGCCACCCGCCGTCGCCTTGACGATGACGGGAAACCCGATCTCCTTGGCGACCTTGAGAGTCTTGTCTTCCTGCTCGATGGGACTGTCGCTCCCTGGGAGCACGGGCACGCCAACCTTCTTCATGACCCGCCTGGCGCGCGCTTTGTCGCCCATCAACCGGATCACTTGCGGGCTCGGGCCGATGAACTTGATGTGGCAGGCTTCGCACACCTCCGCAAGGTACGCGCTCTCGGACAGGAAGCCGTATCCGGGATGAATAGCGTCGGCGCCGAAGATTTCGGCGGTCGTAATAATGGCCGGGACGTTCAGATAGCTGTCGGCGCTCCGCGCCGGACCGATGCAAAAGTCTTCGTCAGCGAAGCGCACGTGGAGCGAATTTTCATCGGCCTGCGAGTAGACAGCGACGGTCTTGATGCCCAGCTCACGGCATGCGAAGATGACGCGCAGCGCCACTTCCCCACGGTTCGCAATCAGGATCTTCTTAAACATCTTCTCCTTGTTGCGCTGGGGCCCCACCAGCGCCTGTGCCTTCGCCGCCCTCGCGGCTCGGCCTTTCGTGCGACGACTGTCCGCTTAGCGCGGCCACCCTACCTGGCCCACCTGCCCTACCTGGCCTCTTAACCCGTCTTGATCGCAAAGAGCCGCTCACCGTACTGGACCGGCTGCCCGTTTTCGACGTAGACGTTCACGACCTCGCCCTCGTACTCCGAGTCGATTTCATTCATCAACTTCATTGCCTCGATGATACAGAGCACCTGCCCCTTCTTCACGGTCGTGCCGATTTCAACAAATGCCGGGGCCTCCGGCTCCGCGGACCGGTAGAAGGTTCCCACGATCGGCGACTTCACGACGGCCAGTTCAACTTCTTCGGTGGACGCGGCGAGCGAAACTGGCGCGGGTGCCGATTCGGACACTTCCGCGACCCGGGGCGGCCCAGAGGAAACAGCGGGCGTGGCCGCCGAGACCACGATCGGGCTGGCGGCCGTGCTGGTGCGGGCCTTCACGCGCACGCCGTCGAACTCGACTTCGAGCTCAGACAGTCCGTGCGTACGTACCAAGTCGAGGATCTGCTTCAGCTGGCCGAGGTCAATGCCCACTATGGATTCTCAAACCCTCAAATCCTCAGATATCCCAAATTCTCAAATCCTCAGATTCTCAAATTCCCAAGTCTCTTAGATCTCAACGAGTTCCGTCGGGGTTGTCGTCAAGACCTCGACGCCCGCCTCGGTCACCGCGACATCGTCCTCGATTCGAACACCGCCCCAGTCTGGGAGGTAGGCGCCCGGTTCGATCGTGAAGACCATGCGCGGTCCCACCGGATCGTCGTCGAGGTCAAGCGCCGGTCGACGCCGAGAAGATCCGCGGCTCTTCGTGTACCTCAAGACCGAGCCCGTGGCCCGTCCCGTGGCCGAACGCTTCACCCAGACCCCGCCGGACCAGCTCGTCGCGGGCCGCGGCGTCGATAGCAAACCGCGACTGACCAGGCCGCACGGCTTCGACTGCGGCGTCGTGCGCCGAAAGCACAGCCGCGTAGACTTCCCGAGCCCTGGACCCCGCCGGACCGACGGACACCGTCCGGGTCAGGTCGACGCAGTATGAGTCGTAGACGCCGCCGAAGTCCAGCACAACGAGGTCGCTTTCGGTCAATGTTCGCTCCCCCGGGTGCGCGTGGGGCAGCGCAGCGTTGGGGCCACTCGCGACAATTGTGTCGAACGCCGGCTTCTCGAAGCCGGCCCTGCGCATGCGAACGTCGATCGCGAAAGCGACCTCTCGTTCGGTCCTCCCGCGGCGGACTTCTTCGATGACGCCTGCAGCTACTGCAGATAGCATCACCGCCGCGTCCCTCAACGTCTTCAGCTCGTAATCGTCCTTGAACAGCCTGGCCCGCTCGACGATGCCCTCGCAGCCTACGAGGGAGGGAGCGGACACTCCGCGCGCGAGCGACTGGGTGAGCAGGCGGTGGCGCGCCACAGTTACGTGCGCCGACTCGAAGCCGATCTGGGCGGATGGCATCGTTTCGAGCAGCGACACCAGCGTGGAGTCGTACGCGGCGCTGACGGGCACGATCTCCAGGTTCTGGCACCCGTGCGGACCGTCGCGCAGTGCCTGAACCGCGGTGAGGTACCGGGAGTCGGTAATGAAATGCAGACGGTCCGGCGTGACGACCACGATCGCCGCACTCCCCGTGAAATTCGTCAGATACAGGATGTTCGGGAGCGCCGTCACGACGAGCGCGTCGAGTGTACGCGCCGCGCACGCTGCGCGAACTTCCTGATGTCGGCGTTCAAGCGCTTCGCGGGGCGCGTGCGACATGGATGGCGGCGACCCAGGCTTCGAGCGCGGCAATCATCCGGAGGGCCCGGAAGGATTCGGTCTCATCGGAAACCTGTCTGGATTGCGGCGAAGGATCGGTGCCCGCCGCGAAGGCGGGGGCGTCGTGACCGCGCCGCCTCCCGATATCAGCCAGGGTGCGACCGGCGGTCAGATGCTCCGGCGCGTTCGCGAGAACTTCTTCGATCGCCCGCTGGGCCTCGTCGAGGCGGTTCAGCTCCAGAAGAGCGCGTCCCAGAGTTACCCGGGCCGACAGGTACGCCGGGTACCGCGAGAGGCCCGATCGACATACCGCGACGGCCTCGTCGCAGCGGCCGGCACGCCGTAATTCTTCCCCGAGCTGTGCGAAGGCGATGGACGCCGGGTCGTCAGCGACCCGGCGTCGGAGGTCGTCTATTTGTGGGTCGTCGGGCATCGTGTGTCACGGCACGGTGACGGGCTGTGTCACAACGCCCGTCCGACCGAGGTTGTCCGTGACGGTTAGTTTAACGCTCCAGGTCGTCGCCGAGCTCTGCGAAAATGAATGCGAGACAATCGCGCCGTTATCCGTCGGACTGCCGTCGCCCCAGTTCCATGAGTAGGAGACGATACTGGCGCCCGGTGCCGGCGCGGACCCATTGCCGTTCACCTGAATGGTATGCGTTCCCGGGTTTGTGACAACGAACGTAAAGGATGCAACCGGGCTTCCGGTTCCGACCGGCACCGACTTGCTGGCTGTGGTCTTCTGGCCCGAATCATCGGTGATCGTCAGCGTCACGTTGTACGTGTTCGCCGTGGTGTAGCGATGCGTGACGTTCGGACCGGTTGCCGTTGCTCCGTCTCCGAAAATCCAGCGGTACTCGGTGATCGTGTGACCTGGCGCCGCACTCGACGGGCTCGCATCGAAGACGACGTCCGAATTGACGATCGGCGACTCGGGCGAAACCACGAACGAGGCGGTGGGCGCGGTCACCGCCCCCACGCTGACTGTCTGGGTCGTCGAAGCGCTCAGCCCGCGATCGTTGGTAACCGTCAACGTGACAGAGAAGGTACCGGTCGTTTCGAACGTATGCGTCGTGCTCGGACCGCGGTTCGAAGTGTCGCCGTCACCAAACGACCAGCTGTAGCTAGTGATGCGCGTCGCGCCGGTGCCGGGTGTGCTGGCGGAAGCGTCGAACGTTGCCTCCACGTTGAGGTTGACGGGCGTGGGCGATACGGAGAACTCAGCGGTCGGCGTTCCGGCCGGTGGGAGAATGACGCCCGGCGGCACGAGCCGAATGTCCGCGAGAGCACCGTTCTTCTGCGAGACCTGGGCGTCCGATCCGTTCGGTATCGCCAGAATCGACACGTGTGTTCCCGACCCGCCAGATCCGGCTGGCGGCGCGGGGGGCGCGGTATACATCGCGCTCGCCTTCCCATCCGCACCTGTCACAAGCGAGCGTGCCGACAGTGTTCCGAAGTCCTGGATCGCCCCTGCCACCATCATGTCCATCCGCAGAACGATGCCCTGCGCCGGTTTGCCCGAGGCATCGAAAGCCGTCACCAGAATCGCCGACTGCGAAGCGCCGTCCTGGTTGATGGTATCCGGCGTCGCGGTGACGCGGATGCTGGTGGCGAACTCAGATGGCCCGGTCAGCGACGGCGTCTCGCTTTGGTGCACGGTACAGGCCGCCGCCATCGCCACGAGTGCGCACAGGACGGACAGCCGGGTGATGCCGTTGCGCATGGCCTGTTAATCCCCGAAGTTTCCGAAATCGATCAGCATGGTGCCGGTCACGCTGATGTCATTGCCTACCTGATCGGTCCCGTAGAACGTGACGTCCGCAATCGTGCTGATGATCGCCGGGTTGCTGATTAGTTGCACGAGTGGCGATTCTTCCTTCGCCACGTGACGCACAATCTCGAACGTGAGCGTGGTGGTCCCTGACGGCGGGATGAGGCCAGTGACGGCGCCATCGAACCCGTACGGCACGTCCTGGCCAGGTGTGTTGCGGCCGTCGGAACGGCGGTAAGTGACGCGATAGCGGGTTACGGTCACCTGGTTGTTCGTGGTCGGCGCCACACTGATGTCCTTGGCCGCCAGACTGAGGACGACTTGACCGGTATCGGCAAAGACCGTCGGGCACGGCGAGTCGGTCGAACAGGGTGCGGGACTCGTTACGTTGGTGATGACGTCCGAAGAGAGTGTCCCCGAGAACGACCCGGGCCTGCTGCCGGGCGCGGCCTGCAGGGAGTTGAGCGTCATCAGCATCGGCGAGCGGCCGGATCGCACGACGTCTCCGCACGATGCTGACGCACCGAGCAGCGCGACGCAGCCGAGAGCGAGCCAGGCACGACGGACGGCAGACCGCATCTCAATCCCCTTCATTTGATGATGTGCGGTGTCAGGAAGATCAGGAGCTCGGTGCTCTGGTCATCCAGGGCGTCGCGATTGAACAGCCACTTGAGCAGCGGGACATTGCCGATCCCCGGCACCTTGTCGTTCGCTTTGACCTGCTGGGTGAAGTAGATCCCGCCGATCACCGTCGTTTGCCCGTTGTCCACC
Organism: uncultured Acidobacteriota bacterium; assembly: GCA_963725105.1. Lineage (GTDB taxonomy): Bacteria > Acidobacteriota > Vicinamibacteria > Vicinamibacterales > CAVVIG01 > CAVRXZ01. The sequence goes on along the minus strand of CAVRXZ010000023.1, from coordinate 67,797 downwards.
TGAACGGTCGTGCTCGCCCGCTGCGTATTGATGGACACGCCGCCGGGCACGATGTCGCCGACCGAGCCGTTATCGACGGCAATCCGCATGATGACGGTGTTCGCCGCAGTGATCTGGGGCGTCACCTTCAGGGTCAGCGCGGCGTCCTTGAACTGCGTCGTGACGGTGTTGTTCGAAGTGGTCTGATAGGGAATCTGCACACCCTGGGCGATTTCCGCCTCCATGTTGTTCTGCGTCGACACGCGAGGCGTCGACAGGAGCCGGACGTTTCCGCTCTTCTCGGCCGCAGTCAGGGCCACGTCGAGGTTGAACGCCCCGTTGATCGACCCGAGAGCCAGCCCAAGCGCAGTCGCGGCGCCAGGCACGCCAAGGTTAACGGCGGGGGCGACGCCGTTCGCGGGCGGGGTCACGCCCTGGCTCGTCCCCGACCGACCGCCCAGACTGCCGTTGTTGGGAAACGCAAGATTCGTCGTATTTCCAAGCGTGGGATCCACTTTCCCCATGAATCCCCACTGCACGCCGATCGCGCGGGCAAAGGTCTTCTTGGTCTGGACAATGCGCGCCTCGATTTCGACCTGGGGCTGCGCGGTATCGAGCGTGGCGATGAGCGAGCTGATCTGCGGAATCTGTTCCGGCAGATCGCGGACGATCAGGGTATTGGTGCGGGCATCGACATAAGCGTCGCCGCGGGCGCTCAGGATCTTCGCGGTCTTGAGGAGCGTGGCGAGGTCCTCGCCCTTGGCGTAGCTCAGTTTTTGCGGCAGCGTTTCGAGCTGGGCGGCTGCGACCCGCGCGTCGGCTGCCTGAGCCACCCTCTTGTCCTCGTCTGTGAAGACCTCTACGGAAGCGATTCGAACGATCGTGCCATCGACGCAGTAGCCCAGCTTGTTGGCGCTCAGAATCACATCGAGCGCCTGGTCCCAGGGCACTTCGCGAAGCGTGACGTCGACCGAACCCTTGACGTCCGGATCAATGACGAGGTTCAGGCCGCTGATCTCCGCGAAGGTCCTGAGCACCGCGCGCAGATCGGCGCCCTGAAAGTCGAGGCTCACCGGATTCCCTGTAAAGCTCTTCCCCCCCATCGGTCTGACGCAGCCGACGCTCGCGACCGGAGGCGCCTGGGTTGTCGCCGCCTGGGCCGCCTGTGCACCGGGACGTTCGCGACCTTGCAGAAGCGCTGTGGGCTCCACTGGCTTCGAGCCTCGCTCCAGTGCAGCCATGGGATCGGGACGCGCGGCGGCCGACTGAGCGGCGCGCGGCTTCACCTTGACTGGATCGAATTCGACAACGACACGGTTGCGCTCGCTGCGGACGCGGTACCCAACCTCCTGCGCGAGGCTGATGTGAACACGCGAAACCGGCTCGCCCAGCAGCTCGGCGGCTTCCACACGCACTGCCGCGACGGGGCTGCTGGCGTTCGCCGAGAAACGGTTGGCCACGGTGTCTGTACCAACGCCACGGAAGTCCACGAACAACGTGAGCGGATCGGGCCTCGTGGCCACGTAGGGGGCCGGGCCGGTCGCTTCGATGACGACCGTCGCGCCGGTGCGGTCGGCGCGCGCGCTGATAGCCGTCAGCTGGACGGCTCCGCCGACGACTGCCGGACCGGTTGCGCCGACGATGACTGCGCCGCTCGCGAGGAGCCCACAAAGAAGTGTCACGCTTCGGCCAACAGTCACTGCTTGGCGTCCTCGAGTGAACGAAGAAGTTTTCGAACTTCCCGCTGCTTGACCAGCGACAGAGGATCGTTGACGTCCTGCACGATAACCAGCCCCTGTGGCGTAATAGTCTTGATCCGACCATCCGCGAGCTTGTCACCGGGATGGACCACGATCGTTTTCTTGTCCGGACCTTCTACCATCGCAATCACGCCGCTTCGTCCCTCCAGCACACCTCGAATCGACAGCTCCGAAACGCTCAAGCCCTCCGACCCGTCTCCCCGTCGCCCGGGGCCGCGCGTCTCTGCGCCAAGGCCAATCAGGTTGGTGAAGGGATCACGCCGGCCTGCCGGCTCGTACGAGTAGGTGGCAGGAGTGGCCGCCTCGACAGAAGCGGATGCGCCCGCGGGCGTCACGGGCGCGGGGCCTTTTGGCGGGGCAGCCGTCTGCGCCGCGGCGGGGGCCCCTAGCACGGCCACGACGAACGTCAGGACTACGCCGCGCACGTCACGCGCCCTTGGCAGCCTTGGCTTTGGCGGCCTGAGCCTCAATCGCTGCCTTGTCGAGGAGTACGAAGGTCGTGGCAACACATGTAGCCGTGATGGTCGAGTTCGGTTCCGGCTTTGGCTTGTTCTTCACGTCGAGGGTGCTGATATTGACGATTCGGGTGAACTTCCCGACGCGGTCGAAGAAGATCGCCAGGTTGTGATAGCTCCCCTCGAGCTCCAGCGAGATGGGCCATTCGGCGTGCAGCTGCCGCGTCACGATGGGTGACGGCTTGAAGCTTTTGATCACCAGGTGGGACTGCGTGGCAACCGTCTCGAGCCGGCGAAGAAGATCCGCTGCGTCCTTCTCATCAGGCAGTACGGACTTCAGGCTGTCCAGTCGCCCTTCGAGTTCGGTGACCTGTAGCTTGAACGCCGGAAGGCGCCGCGCCGTCTCATAACCCTTGTTCATGTCCGCCTTGAGCAGCGACAGCTGACTCCCTCGGCTGGTCAGGTCGGCCTGCATTGGCTGCTCGTAGTAGTAGAAGAAGCCGCCCATGCCGCCAATGGCGAGCACGACAAACGCGCCAACCTGCGCCCACCAGGGCAACTTTGTAAGGCTGATATCCATTGACCTGCGCCTACCCTGCCGTATCGGGGACTGCCCGCAACGGCTTTACGCGGCGTGCCCGGCGTTACACGCGCTTGCCGCCTGCTGCGTCTGCCATCAACTGCCTTGCTTCTTCGCCGCTGCGGCGGCACCCGGCGCCTTCGGCGCAACCTGTGCGTACTGCGCCCTCACGCTGAACTTGACGAGCTCGCCCGGAGGCGTCGTCAACACCTCAGTCTGGCTGCTCACGATGTCCACGGATCGTTTGAAGAAACCGGACGCCTCGAGGTTGGCGACGAAATCGGTCAGGTTGGTCAGCGCCAGGCACTGCCCGTCAATGACCACGCTATCGTCGCTGGCCTTGAGCTGCGTCAACCAGAGCATCGACGGCAGTGCGCGGCTGATCTCGTCGAGCATGTGTACTGGACCCGTCTGGCTCTTTCGAAGCTGCTCAATGAGCACGACGCGCTGCTGGAGCTGGGCCTTCTGCTGCTCGAATTGCTGAACATTCTGGATGATGGCGTGGAGCCGCACCGTTTCCTGTTGAGCGGCCGCGATGTTCTCATCAAGGTTGGCCGACTGCTCCCGCAGAGTCCAGAAGCGCCATCCCACCACGCACACGGCCGTCAGCAGAATGCCGCAACAGATGATCGTGATTTTCTGGCCCGCCTGAACCGTCGGGGCACGCTTGGCGGCCTTGCGTTCTCCCCCGAGCAGGTTGATGCGTATCACCGGTCGCCCACTCTCCGCAGCGCCAGTCCGACGGCCACCGCGGCCATTGGCACGACGCCCTGCGTGTCGGTCACTCCCAGTTTTTCCGGCTCAAAGGAGATCTTCTTGAACGGGTCGAATGGCTCGACGGGTGCACCGAATCTCGCTTGCAGCGATTCCGCAAAACCGTCCACCTGAGACGCGCCGCCGCTCAACAGCACGCGATCGATCCGGTCGGACGTGGCAGTCGCCTTGTAGAAGTCAAAGGTCTTCTGAATCTCGAGGAGGACGTTCTCGGTGATCGCGTGCAGAACGGGCGCGGCGTCCTCGAAGGTTGCGCCCTCCACCGGTTTCCTCTTCTTCAGCGCCTCGGCGCTTTCGAACGGCAGGCCGAGCTCCTTCTGCACCGCCTCGGTAAACGCGTTACCGCCGATCGAGATGTCTCTGGTAAGCAGCGACTGGTTGCCGTTCAGGATATTGACGTTGATGGCGCTTGCTCCGGCATTGAGCAGTACGATGACCGCGTTCTGATCGAGGCCGTAGTTCAGCTCGTAGGCGTTCTGCAAGGCGAAGACGTCGACATCGACGACCACAGGCGTCCGGCCGGCCTGCGCGATGACCCCCGTGTAATCGGCGATCTTGTCTTTCTTCGCGGCAACGAGGAGGACCTCCATACTGCCGCTGCCTCCCTCGCCGGCCGCCGGACTCAGGACCTGGTAGTCGAGGTTCACGTCCTGGATGTCAAACGGGATGTATTGCTCTGCCTCCCAGTAGATCGAGTCCGCAAGCTCGGCATCGGTCATCATCGGGAGGTTGATCTTCTTGACGATGACCGCGTTCCCCGAGAGCGACGCAGCCACGTCCTTCGTTTGAAACTTGTGACGCTCGAAAAGGCGGCGGATTGCATCGGCCACCGCCGTGCCATCGATGATCGCGCCGTCCACGATGCTGTCGGGGGGCACCGGCTCCATGCCAAAAGCCGCCACGCGGTAGCCTTTGCCCGCCGACTTCATTTCGACGGCCTTGACCGTGCTCGACCCGATGTCCAGACCGACAATTGCCTTGGATTTCTTGTTGAAGCTGAACACGATGCTGATCACCCACTCCGCAAAGCCAATACCAAGCCCAGCCGCTCAACTTCCTCAGAAAACCGCGGCACCATGACCAAAACTGCGATTCGAGGCCCGGCACCCGATCGCACGAAATTACAGTTCCGTCACGCGATCACGAATACCGACGGCGCTCAGGCGCGTCTTTGGTCGAGATAAGTCCCGATGTGACTTATCGGCTCAAACCGCGGGCCGCTTGAAGAGAAGGGCGGATCCGGAACCGGTCGCTTGACAGTCCCCAGAAAGCTCCGTATGATTTGGGTTTACCGTTGTTGGGGCCGGCCGGGCTGTAAGAGGCTTCAGAGGAAGACGGCCGGCGAAACCGGGTCCCACTTCCCCCACACTGGTTTTCAAGGCATCAGACCGACTCGATGCCCGCGGGCAAGGTTGCGGGGTCAAGGCCGGTGGGTAGGCTCGACTGAAAGCGCGAGCAACGAGGCGAAAGCGAAGTCTGACGTGACGACATTCATGGGCGGAACACAGGACGTGCGCTGGCACGTCATCGATGCCAAGGACCAGGTCCTCGGACGAATTGCGACGGTGGCGGCGCGTCTGCTCCAGGGTAAGCACAAGGCCACCTACACGCCCTTCATCGATTCCGGTGATCACGTCGTCGTCGTCAACGGCGCGCTGGTCAAGCTGACCGGGCGCAAGGAAGACCAGAAGATCTATCGCCAGCACAGCGGCTACGAGGGAGGCCTGCGCGAAGAGCGTGCGCGTCTGGTCCGTCAGCGTCGACCCGAGCGGCTGGTTGAAGAAGCCGTCCGCGGCATGCTCCCCAAAACGACGTTGGGGGACGCCATGTACCGCAAGCTCAAGGTCTACGCCGGTCCGGATCACCCGCACGCGGCGCAAAGACCATCCAAGCTCGAGGTCGCGTAACGTGGCAGCAGTTCAGTACTACGGAACCGGCCGTCGGAAAACCTCCACGGCCCGCGTCTTTCTGAAGCCCGGCACCGGCGCCATCACCGTCAACCACCGAGCATTCGAAGCCTTCTTCACAACCGAAGCGCTTCGGGTGCTGATCCGTCAGCCGCTGCTGCTCGCGGAACTCGGCGACCGGTTCGACATTCTCGCCACGGTCGCAGGCGGCGGCGTGTCCGGGCAGGCCGGCGCCGTCCGGCTCGGTATCGCGCGAGCTCTCGTGGAGTACAACAACGAGCTGCGCAAGCCGCTGAGGAACGAGGGCATGCTCACGCGCGATGCCCGAGCGAAGGAACGGAAGAAGTACGGCATGGCCGGAGCGCGGAAGCGATTCCAGTTCAGCAAACGGTAGGACCAACGGAGGACATTTGGCCGCGATCGCGTTGAAAGACCTGCTGGAGGCCGGCGTTCACTTCGGACACCAGACGAAGCGCTGGAATCCGAAGATGAAGCCCTACATCTTCGGAGAGCGAAATGGTATTTACATCCTCGACCTGGGAAAGACGCTGAAGCTCTTTCAGGAGGCCGAAGAGTTCATCACCAACCTCGCAGCCGAGGGGCGCACGGTGCTGTTCGTCGGCACGAAGCGACAAGCGAAAGATGTCGTCGCCGAAGAAGCGCAGCGCTGCAGCATGTTCTATGTGAACGAGCGGTGGCTCGGCGGGCTGCTCACGAACTTCTCTACGATTCAACGCAGTCTGGGGCGCCTCCGGGACATCGAGGCGATGTCGACCGACGGTCGCTACGACACGCTGTCCAAGAAGGAAATCGCCAGGAACGAGAAGGAGCGCCGCAAGCTCCAGAAGAACCTGGAAGGCATCCGGGGCATGTCCCGCTTGCCCGATGCCGTGTTTGTGGTCGACACCAAGAAGGAAAAGATTGCCGTTGACGAGGCCCGCAAGCTCAAGATTCCCGTCATCGGCGTGGTCGACACGAATTGCGATCCGGACGAGGTCGACTTCGTGGTCCCCGGAAACGATGACGCCCTGCGGGCCATCCGTCTGATTACGTCGCGGATCGCCGATGCCGTGATTAGCGGCCGTGGCGTCCGGGAATCGGCCGAGGCGGACTCCGCGCGCGCCGCGGCCGACGAAGCCGCGACCGACGACGGCCGCCGGACCGCACGCCCGACGCGGCGGCCGCGCGAGGCTGCACCGGCTTCAGCCTGACCCCCGCCGAGGACGCCTCACATTGCGCCGGCTTCTCGCGGGGCCGGCGTTTTTGCGTACACTCAGGAGTTCGCCCAGGAGTTCTTGATGACGATTACTGCCGCTGACGTGAAGAAACTGCGCGACCAGACCGGCGCGGGCATGATGGAGTGCAAAGCCGCGCTGACCGAAGCGAATGGCGATTTCGAGAACGCCAATACCATTCTCCGCAAGCGCGGATTGGCCAGCGCCGCGAAGAAAGCCGGTCGCACAACGGGCGAAGGCCTCATCGGCCATCGCTCCTCGCCCGATCATTCGGTGGGCGTGCTGGTCGAAGTGAATTGCGAGAGCGACTTTGTCGCTCGAACCGACGACTTCGGACTGTTGATCCAGGATGTGATCGGAGAGATCGAGAAAAAAGGCGATGCCGCAGACGAGGCGTGGCTCAAGGACCCGGAGGGCCCCGTCAAGAAACGCGTCGCCGCGACGATCGGTAAGCTTGGCGAGAACATGGCGGTCCCGCGCTTCGTGCGGTACGCGGGCAGCGGGTACGTCGGCCAGTACATTCATCTCGGCGGCAAGTTGGGCGTCCAGGTGGAATTTGGTGGCGTGACGCCCGAGGTCCGTACACGCGAGGCGTTCACGGCGTTGGTCAAGGAAATCGCCATGCAGATTGCCGCGGCGAGCCCTGCCTACCTCGCTCGCGAGTCGGTGCCGGCGGACGTCCTGGAGAAGGAGAAGGCCATCTACCGGGCGCAGATGGAGAATTCGGGCAAGCCCGCGAACGTCATCGACAAGATTGTCGAAGGCAAGCTCGGAAGCTTCTACCAGCAAGTCGTGCTGCCGGATCAGCCGTCGATACGCGATCCAAAGGTCACCGTCAAAGCCGTCCTGGCAGAGGCCGCCAAGGCGCTAGGGGCACCGGTGACAGTTACGCGATTCGCCCGTCTCAAAGTCGGGGAAGCAGGCTAACGCGGTGCCCAGCACCTCGCGATCTATAATCTCCGTTCAATGCCTGGCGCCGATCTTGCCTACAAGCGAATCCTGCTGAAACTCTCCGGCGAAGCCTTGATGGGCGATCAGGGTTATGGGATCGACCCGATCGTGGCGACTCAAGTCGCCCGCGAGATCGGCGAAATTCAGACGATGGGGGTCGAAACCGCCGTCGTGATCGGGGGCGGCAATATCTTCCGCGGCCTGACAGCCAGCGCGCGTGGCATGGACCGAGCCACCGCCGACTACATGGGCATGCTCGCCACCGTCATCAACGCGCTGGCGCTCCAGGACGCGCTCGAGCAACAGGGTGTCGTGACGCGCGTCGTCACGGCCATCGAGATGCGGTCGGTCGCCGAGCCGTTCATTCGGCGCCGGGCCATCCGCCATCTCGAAAAAGGACGGGTCGTGCTGTTCGGTGCCGGGACCGGCAACCCGTACTTCAGCACCGACACCGCCGCCGCCCTGCGAGCCATGGAGATCAAGGCTGACGTCATCTTGAAGGCCACCAGGGTGGACGGCATCTACAGTGCGGACCCTTTGATCGAGCCGGGCGCGTTACGCTTCGATCGCATTTCGTACCTTCAGGTGCTCGAGCAGGGTCTCAAGGTCATGGATGCGACAGCCATCTCCCTGTGCATGGACAACGGCCTGCCGATTGTCGTCTTCAATCTGTTGACGCCCGGGAACATCAAACGCGCGATCGCGGGAGAGGCGGTCGGGTCGATGGTGACGGCGTGAGATGGCGAATTTGAGAATGTGAGATTCGAGGAACGTTGATGGACGTAAACGATCTCAAGGGCCTGTACGCCGAGGTCGGCACGCGAATGACAACGGCGATTGAGCATGTCCGCCACGAGCTTGCGGGGGTGCGGACCGGCCGGGCGTCCGTGTCCCTGCTGGACAATATCCACGTCGAGGCCTACGGCTCGAAACTGCCGCTCAACCAGCTCAGCGGCCTTTCAGTGCCGGAACCGACGCTCATCGTCGCCCAGCCGTTCGACCCGTCTCAGCTCGGGGCAATCGAGAAGGCGATTCGCGGGTCGGATCTGGGGCTGAACCCTTCGAACGACGGTAAGGTCATCCGCATTCCGATCCCTTCTCTGACGGAGGAGCGTCGGAAGGAGCTCTCACGTCACGTGCACAAACTCTCTGAAGAGGGACGGAACAGCGTGCGGCAGGTTCGACGGGACGCCAACGACCGCCTGAAGAAGCTTCTGAAGGATCACAAGATTTCCGAAGACGACGAAAAGAAGGGTCTCGACGAAGTTCAGCGCATCACCGACCAGCACGTCAAGCAGATCGACGACCTGCAGAAGAAGAAGGATGCGGATCTGCTGGGACGATAGGTGTTCTTCTTTTCCCATCTAGAGTGCTCCGCTTCCTGCGGCGAAGCTCCCCTTGATCCGCGGTCGCCGCATCATCTCTGTTCATGCGGCGCGCCCCTGTTTGCACGTTACGACCTCGAAGCCGCGCGGCAATGGTCCAGGGATGCGCTGACCGCCGAGACTCCAACCATGTGGCGGTATCGCCCTCTGCTGCCGCTGCTCGAAGGTGAGGAACCGGTCACACTGGGAGAAGGCTTCACGCCGCTGGTCCATGCCCGGACGCTTGGCGTGAGCCTGGGCCTGACCCGGCTCTACATCAAAGACGAATCGCTCAATCCGACGAACTCGTTCAAAGCTCGCGGCCTATCTGCCGCCGTCACGCGAGCCAGAGCGCTCGGCGTCCACACAGTCTCGTTGCCGTCAGCCGGCAACGCCGGCAACGCTGCCGCCGCGTATGCGGCCCGCGCCGGACTGAAGGCCAAGGTGTTCCTTCCGCGCGATGCCAAGCGCCCGTTCATACAGGAGTGTGACCTCTATGGCGCCGAGGTAACGCTCGTCGATGGCCTCATCAGCGACGCGGGGCGCATTGCAGCCGATCGCGGCGGACCTGAGGGCTGGTACGACCTTTCGACGCTCAAGGAGCCGTACCGCGTCGAAGGCAAGAAGACGATGGCGTACGAGGTGACCGAGCAGCTTCAGTGGAAATGGCCTGACTGGATGATCTACCCCACCGGCGGCGGTACGGGGCTCATCGGCATGTGGAAAGCGTTCGACGAGCTCGAACGCATCGGCTGGATGAAGCCAACCACGCGCCCGCGCATGGTCGCAGTTCAAGCCGAAGGGTGTGCCCCGATCGTGCGCGCCTACGAAGAGGGGCTCGAGCACGCCGCGCCGTGGACGGATGCATCGACGATCGCGGACGGGTTGCGCGTCCCGCGGGCGATCGGCGACTTTCTCATCCTGCGCGCGATTCGCGAAAGCGGCGGCACCGCGGTGGCTGTATCAGACGATGCGATGATCGACGGAATGCGCGAGATCGGCCGTTCCGAAGGCATCAGCGCATCACCCGAAGGAGGCGCTGCGCTCGCGGCCGTCAAGCGCCTGGTGGCAGACCGCATGATCCGGCGCGACCACTCGGTGGTGGTGTTCAACACTGGCGGCGCACTGAAGTACCTGGACGTCCTCGCCTCATAGCGGCGGGCGGCTGTCAATCACCGAACGTTACGCCGAGGGCCCGGGCAGTCCGCAGGACGTCAAAATCCATCGGAACGGTCTTGGTCTTCCCAACGACTTCATCGAGCCTTCGCGCGACGATGTCCGGGGGCGCGAACGCGACCATTGTGCCGAAGTCCCCCTGACGCACGAGCTCGACCGCCTTGCCGCCAAATCGCGTCGCGAGCATCCGATCGAAGCTTGTCGGCGCTCCGCCACGCTGCAGGTGACCGAGGACAACCGATCGCGTCTCTTTCCCAGTCGCCCGGCCCAGCGCCTCGCAAACCTGTGCGCCAATGCCGCCAAGACGATCGACGTATTCGCCCTGGCCCGTTTCGACCAGCGACTGCCTCCCCCCTTTCGGAAACGCCCCCTCCGCGACCACCACGATACTGAAACGCGCACCGCGTTCTTCGCGCTCCCGGAGCCGCGCGGCCACCGCCGAGATGTCGAAGGGAATTTCTGGAATGAGAATGGCGTCCGCGCCGCCAGCCACCCCCGCGTACAAGGCGATCCAGCCAGCATTACGCCCCATCACCTCGACCACCATCAGCCGATGGTGCGCCTCGGCCGTCGTGTGCAGGCGATCGATCGCATCGGTCGCGAAGGCTACGGCCGTGTCGAAACCAAAGCAGTTCGTGGTGCCCACGATATCGTTGTCGATCGTTTTCGGCACCCCGACAATCGGAATGCCGCGTTGCAGAAACTGATGAGCGATGGCCAGCGTTCCATCGCCGCCGATGACGATGAGGGCGTCGACCGCCATCTTGTGAAACATTTCGATCACGCGATCGGAATAGTCTCGCGTGCCTTCAGACGTCGACACCGGGTAGGCGAACGGATTTCCGCGATTCGTAGTGCCAAGAATCGTCCCGCCCAGTCGGAGGATACCTGTGACGTCGCGCGGTGTCAGCACACGCGAGCGATGCGCCTCGATCAGGCCATCGAAGCTGTCTTCGAAACCAATGCACTCGATGCCGCTGTTACTCGCGGACTTGACAACGGCGCGAATGACGGCGTTCAGGCCAGGCGCGTCGCCACCACCGGTGAGCACGCCAATCCGCTTCGTAGTAGACACGGGTCCCGACTATAGCAGTCTGACTGCGTTGCGAGGTGTAAAAGCGGCGTGATAAACTTTGAGTTTCTTCTGTGGGCGGCTAGCTCAGTTGGGAGAGCGCCGCGTTCGCAACGCGGAGGTCGCGAGTTCGAGCCTCGCGCCGTCCACCACTTCTTTCACGCGCCTCGTTTTCCGTTTGGCGGCGAGAATGTCGGCCCGTTTGAGCGCCCGCTTGAACACGTGAGCCATGCCGTTCACCGCGTAGGGCGGATGTGTCCTCACGTCGTCGACCCACTTCAACGCGAGGGGCTCGCACCGGATGCTCGATCTGGAGAGTTGTGATCTCGTTCGATCCTTGCCTGTTGAAAGTTCGCGCTCTGGCGGCCTTTCGTCACCTGCTGGTGCAGTTTCTTCCTGCTGGCAGACATTCACGGCACACCTACAGAGCCTGACCCTTCCTTCGTTGAGAAAGCGCGACAAGATTTCCAGCTGTGAAGGGGATTGTCACCCGTCACATGCAATGGATCCGGTAACATGATCAACTCGACCTTGTGATGTGGTCTCGCCCAGGTGGTCGTGGCAATCGCATTGCTGATTAACCAGGCGAGAACACCGTGTCGCACCGGGGCAGGGCGAGGTTCGGTGCGTGAAGTAACGCTCGCCGGAAGGACAGTAGGACAATGAAGGCTCTTTTCAATTCGGTTCGTTCGTGAGGATGCGGGTCAGGACTTGATCGAGTACGGTCTCCTCGTGGGCGTCATCACTGCGGTGTCAGTTGGTTTCATCACCAAGATCGGGCCGAAGGTCCAGGGGTACTTCTCGTCGCTCTGCAGCGCGATCGGGTGCTAGTTGTTCAGGGGTCCGGGTCCGGAGGTCGCGCGCTCGCGCCGTCCACCACGTCTCTTCAGTAAGTGGGTGACGTTCTGCTTCTGCGCCGAGTTTATCCATTGCTGCTGCGCGTTCGCGGTTCGTCAGATCAGCCGATCCCGCACGCAGCGCGACGTTGTCCTCGCTGACTAGCTCAACTGTATGGACTCTCTGAGTGCGGCATTCATCGCACACGGTGAACAATGGATCCGATAAGATGATCCACTCGACCTGGTGATTTGGTCTCGCTCCTACCGGTCGTGGCAATCGCGATGTTCAATAGCCAGGCGAGAACGACACTTCGCACCGGGCAAGGCGAGGTTCGGTGCGTGAAGCAAACTCGCCGGAAGGACGGCAGGACAATGAAGGCTCTTTTCAATCGGTTCGTTCGTGAGGATGCAGGTCAGGACTTGATCGAATACGGTCTGCTCGTGGGCGTCATCACCGCGCTGTCGGTTGGTTTCATCACCAAGATCGGGCCGAAGGTCCAGGGTTACTTCTCGTCGCTCTGCACCGCGATCGGCTGCTAATCGTTCAGGCACCGGGGACGGGTCGGCCGTCTCCGGGTCACCGCTTGCCCCGGTCTGCTTCGCACTCCTGACGGCCGTCTTTCTCTTGGTGTGTGCCCCCGAGAGCCGCGCCCCAATCCTTCTTCACGATCCCGGAACACAGTCTCGAATACTCTTGAAATTCCTGTGGTGCCAGACTTTGTTGTTGACACACTTCTTCACACGTTAACAGAGATGGACTCCGTAAAGGTTGTGCCTGGAACGACTTACCTGATCTGGCCTCCCGCGGCCACTCGTGGCAATCGCCTTGCTCAATAGTCAGGCGACAACGACATTCGCACCAGGGCAAGGCGAGGTTCGGTGCGTGAGGCAAACTCGCCGGGAGGACAGCAGACAATGAAGGCTCTTTTCAATCGGTTCGTTCGTGAGGATGCGGGTCAGGACCTGATCGAATACGGGTTGCTCGTGGGCGTCATCACCGCGGTGACGGTTGGTTTCATCACCAAGATCGGGCCGAAGGTCCAGGGCTACTTCTCGTCCCTGTGCACCGCGATCGGCTGCCCCTAATCGTTCCAAAGGCACCGGGGACGGGTCGGCCGTCCCCGGTCCACGCTTTACGACGGCGGCTTCGCCTTCAAGTCAGCGTCGTGTTCTTTGATGAACGCGAGAATCTCGTCGGCCATGGCGAGCAGCTTCGCCCATTGCTCCTTGTACAGCGTCACCGGAAAACGGCCGAGGCCGTAGACCGACACGCCGCCCTTCTCACTCACCTTGAAGCTGACGCTTCGACCGCGGCTCCTGAGCCGTTCGTTTTCCGCCTTCAGCCGCTCGAGCTCGGCCTTCAGATCTTCGTCCGCCATCTGACCTCCTTGATCCAAAGGATCGCATTCCGGGGCCATTGTACGTTTCGAACCGCTCGAAGCGCGTTGACTTCCACAGTAGCGCCCCCTCACAGTAGGCGCTCACGCAGCTCCCGAAATCACGGCGACTGCCCCGCCAGTTGAAGAACCGATGAGAGAGCGTACCCAGGTCGCGATTATCGGCGCCGGTCCGGCCGGGCTGCTCCTTGGCGCGCTGTTCCACAAGGCCGGCATCGACGCAGTGATCGTCGAACAGCGCAGCGCCGCCTATGTATTGGGCCGAATCCGCGCCGGCGTCCTCGAGCAAACGACGGTCGAGCTGCTCGAAGACGCCGGCGTTGCAGAGCGGTTGCACCGCGAAGGACTGCCGCACAACGGCATCGAGCTCGCGTTCGACAGCCAGCTGCACCGCATCAACTTTCACGTGCTGACCGGCAAGCACGTCACCGTCTACGGCCAGACCGAAGTCACGCACGACTTGATGGACGCACGCGCGGCCGCTGGCCTGACCACCGTGTACGAAGCCGAGAACGTGAGCGTGCACGGCTTCGACAGCGATGCGCCGAGCGTGCGCTGGCGCTCAGACGGTGCGGAGCACCAACTGCGCTGCGACTTTATCGCCGGCTGCGACGGCTACCACGGCGTGTGCCGTGCGAGCGTGCCCGACGGCGCGATCCGCACCTACGAGAAAGTCTATCCGTTCGGCTGGCTCGGCGTGCTGGCCGACGTGCCGCCGGTTGGCAACGAGCTCGTCTACGCCAACCACGCGCGCGGCTTCGCGCTGTGCAGCCAGCGCAGCCACACGCGTAGCCGCTACTACGTGCAGTGTGGCCTCGACGAGAAGGTCGGGAACTGGTCCGACGCGGCGTTCTGGGACGAGCTGCGGTCCCGGCTGCCCGATGAAGTGGCGCGACGCGTCACAACCGGCCCGTCGATCGAAAAGAGCATCGCGCCGCTGCACAGCTTCGTGGCCGAGCCGCTGCGATTCGGCCGCCTGTTCCTGGCCGGCGACGCGGCGCACATCGTGCCTCCGACCGGCGCGAAGGGCTTGAACCTCGCGGCCTCAGATGTCGGCTATCTCGCACGCGGGTTCGCCGAGTTCTATCGCGACAAGAGCTCGGCGGGGATCGACGCGTATTCCGACCGCTGCCTGCGCCGCGTCTGGAAGGCTGAGCGCTTTTCATGGTGGCTCACGTCGCTCATGCACAAGTTTCCGGAGACGGGCGACTTCGGCCAGCGCATGCAGCACGCCGAGCTCGAGTACCTGGTGGGCTCTGCAGCGGCATCGACCGCGCTGGCGGAGAACTACGTTGGGCTGCCGCTCGAGCACTAGGGGAAATCAGTGGCTCAGGCTTGCGTGGGAGGGACGAAACCGCCACCATCGACGACGATCACTTCGCCAGTGATGAAGGAGGCGCCGTCTGAACAGAGAAAGAGGACGAGGCGCGCGATTTCCTCAGGCTCGCTGACGCGGGCCATCGGAATCATCGGAACCACGAGGCGCCTGGCCGCTTCAATGCCCCCGAACATCCCGCTCAAGAGCGGCGTATTCACGGAACCTGGCGCAATCGCATTGACGCGAATGCCAGATCGCGCCACTTCCAGGGCGACCGACTTCGTCAAGCCAATGACGGCATACTTCGTCGCGCAGTAGACGGCCGTCGTCGCGAATCCCATCACGCCAAAAAGGGATGATGTATTGACGATGGCTCCGCCACCCCGCGCGAGCATGTGCGGGATTTGGTATTTCAGTCCAAGCCAGATGCCTTTCAGATTCACGTCAACCAGGTCATAGAATTCCGTCTCGGTCATATCCTGTGCGGGGCTGGTCCGTCCAGGAATGCCGGCATTGTTGAAGGCGATGTCGATGCGGCCGAATCTCGCAATCGCGCGCTCGGTCAGCGTCTCAACCTCATGTTCGCGACGGACGTCAATCTCCAGAAACTCGGCCTGAGCCTTGGTCTCTTTCTGGATCTCTGCGATCAGAGACTGGCCGTCGGCCGAGCCCTTGCCGGCCACGAACACGTTGGCTCCCGCGCGAGCAAAGGCCAACGTTGTGGACCTACCTATTCCGGTCGTGCCGCCGACGATGAGCACGGCCTTGCCGGAGAAATCGAAGGATACGGGCGCGTCAGTCAAAGACATGGTGAATGGTGAGCGGGGATCATACGCCGCGGCCCGCGCCTAATCATCGATCAGATCCAACACGCGATCGAGCTGTGTGACAGCGAGCAGCTCCCGAAACCGTCCCGTGGCGTGCACGATCCTCAACCGCGCTCCGTGTCGGATTGCCGAGGCGTGGGCTTGCACGACTGCACCGAGCAGGACGCTGTCGATGTAGGTGAGCTCTGCCATGTCTAAGATTACGCACTCGTACCCTTGATTCAGCAGCTCCCGCATTCGGTCGCGCAGCCGTGACGCCGCATCGTCGCCCGCCGCGCGCCCCACAACGTTGACGACGACTTCGTGCGTGTGATCCTGCGAGGACGCCATTAGTGAGTCAATACCCCCTTGGTCAGGCGGGTTCAATCGCCTGGAGTGGGGTTTCCCCCGTCCCCGTCAAGATGAAACCGTTGAAGCACGTGATGGATGACCGGCGCCAACATGACACCCGCCAGCACAAGAAACACCACACCGGCCAACAACGCGTACAGACCGGCCAGCCATTTGCCCGCGGTCGTGTGCAACGGATCGACCGGCCCCATACCTCCCAGCAACATCGCCGCGTTCAGGAAGGCATCAGGCCAGGCGAGCCCTTCGACCCAATGATACAGGGCCATGCCGAGCGCCAGCGTGCCGACCCCCAGAGGCACGAGCGCCACGCCTCGGGACAGCATATGGCCGGCGAGATGCCAGGATCGGAGGTGAAGATGAGTGGAGCGTTGATCGACTGGGGATCCCGATTCGGCTTTTCTGGTCACGTTGTCGACCCGACGATAGATCCGGCCCAATCAGCGTACGGTGAGGAGTGGGCTCAGGACCGCGTCAACGCGTAGTAGAGCACGTAGAACCAGCCGAAGATCCCGTGAATGATCGCCCACAGGATCGAATGCCAGTTCGACCAGGAAATGGCAATGGCCAGCGCACTCCCAAAACTGACGCCCGTGGATGCAGCGGTGTTCAATCGCATTCCTTGTCGCTGAGCTTAACATCAGACTTCCCCCGCCTTCTTATCCGGCGCGGTTCGGATATCAAGTCAGGCTGTGCCTGACTTCTGGAAGGCCCATTTCGACCTTCTGATGCTAAGTCCATAGGCGAACAACGACTTGACGGCGGCCGCCTGCAGGACCCGACACTTGGCGTGAGCGTTGCGACAAACACAGGCGAGTCCCGCCTGGTTCCCGTGATTGAAGGTCGCTCCTCGGCGATCGCAATACGGTCACGGTGCTTGTCGGAGCTGGTGGTCACGGCCGCAATTCGATGACCACCAGCTCCCCCACCCTTCTCAGCGCGTTTCACGGGTATTTCGGTAGCGCCGGACCAATGCCTAGCGACCAACGGCCACCGACCAATGACCACCCGGAGTTGACACATTCGGCGCGACACAACGACAATACGTGTTCGTGCCTGTCACGCGGATTTCCAAAGAAGATCTCAAGCAGTTAATCGAGAGCGGCAGCGCGCCGGTCATCGTCGACGCGCGTCTGAAGTACCCCTACGAGCACAGTACGGTAAAACTGCCCGGCGCCCTTCGCATGACTGGCGACACCGCACCTCCCGGCCTTTCGCGCGAGCGCGACATCGTCGTGTACGACTCCGATCCGAACGAGATCGCCAGCTCCCATGTCGCCGCACGCCTGATTCAGCAGGGCTATCGCGCCGTCGCGCTCAAAGGCGGCATCGTCGACTGGCTGGCCGCGAGTCTGCCGACCGAAACCAAGGAAGCGCCGAAGCAGGCGCCGCCCGAGCCGGGAGCACTGAAAGGCTAGCGTTTCGATTTCCTGCCGACCTTGCACGCTTCTCCGGCAATTTCTCTTTCGCGAACCCTCCATCAGCTTGCGTTGCTGGCCCGCATCCGGGGCGACACGGGAGAAGAACAGCGGCTCAGTCGCGCTGCCGGCCTCGTGCGCGCGCGGGCCATCGAATCCGAGTACGACCTGGCGCCACTCGTCGAGAATCCTCCCGAAGACGCAGATCCTGAAGCCCTCAGACCCCTGCAGCAGTTGTTGGAAGCTGGAACCCGTGTGATTTTCGAGTCGGCGGTGTCCGACCTTCCGGACGATCTGCGATCGCTGTACGAGACCGGCGTCGTGACGATTGAACAGCTCGCGTCGCTCAATGACCGCCTTGGCGTCACATCGGTGGCAGACCTCGCCGACGTGGTTGGGCGCCAGCTGGTCAAAGGATTACCCGGGCTCGACGAGCCGACCGAGCGCAACCTTGCCGATGCCCTCGGCCGCCTTCGTCAATCCACCCGCCGGATTCCGCTCGGCCGCGCTGTTGGGCTCGCAGAGCCGGTGCTGGAGCGGCTTCGCGCAATTCCGTCGGTCGAATGGACGACCGCGGCGGGATCGTTGCGGCGCGGTCAGGATCTGGTCGGCGACATCGATCTCGTCGCCGCGACCACACAAGCGACCCTGGCCGGCGAGGCAGTCGCCGAAACTCCGGGGGTCGATCGTGTGCTTCACAGGAGCCCGAGTCGTATCTACTTGCTCATCAACCGCACTCAGGTCGGTGTTCGCCTGTACGAGCCTGATCGGGCCGGCTCCGCGCTGCTGTACCTGACGGGATCGGCGTCGCATTACCGCGCTCTGAGGGCGCGCGCAGCCGCCCGCGGCTGGCAGCTGACGGTCGACGGACTCCGGGAGGAGAACGGGGCTGTCGTGGCCGCAGCATCTGAAGGGGACCTGTACGCGGCGCTCGGCCTGCCCTTCATCCCCGCCGAGATCCGGGAGGACGGCAGCGAAATCGACGCGGCGGAGCGGGGTGAACTGCCGCCCCTGCTCACCGAGCAGCAGATTCGCGGCGACCTCCACATGCACTCGGTCTGGAGCGACGGGCAGGATTCGATCGAACGCATGGTGCAGACGTGCAGCGACCTCGACTACGAATACGTCGCTATTACGGATCACTCTCAAAGCTCGGCCGCCAGCCGTAATCTGTCGATCCACGACGTATCGCAGCAAGCGGACGAGGTCGCAGCCTTGCGAGAGCGTTTCCCGCGCATCACTATCCTGCACGGGTGTGAAGTCGACATCCTGCCCGACGGACATCTGGATTTTCCCGACCGTGTGCTCGAACAGTTCGACATTGTCCTGGCCTCGCTGCACGAGCGGGCGGGCCATGCGCCTGACGAACTACTCCGCCGATACGTCAGCGCGATGCACCATCCACTCGTGACGCTCATCACGCACCCGACCAACCGGCAGGTGCCGCACCGGGCCGGTTACCAGCTCGACTACGACCGCCTGTTTGAAACCGCTGTCGCGACCGGCACGCTGCTGGAAGTCGACGGCGCACCGGCCCATCTCGACATGGAGGGCAGCCTCGCGAGACGAGCCATCGCCGCCGGGGCGACTCTGGCAGTCAACAGCGACTGCCATCGTGCCGAGCTTCTTCAGTGGCAGATGCGACTCGGTGTTATCACCGCCCGGCGCGGCTGGGTAGAGGCACGCCATGTCGTCAACACCCGCCCGGTGTCCGACGTACGAGCCCTGATCGCCCGGAAGCGCTCCGGCTGAGAAGCTCTCTGCTATCGTTAGAGGATGCGATCGATAGTGCGATCATGCTGGCGCGATCCAGCCCGGCGAGCCAGCCCATACCTGGGCGTACTCCTGCTGTCTGGATTGAGCGCCATCCAGGCATCGGCTGCTGATTCCAGCGCCCATGATCTTGCCGAGGCGCTGCAGAAGAAATACGACACGGTCCGCGATTTCTCCGCCGACTTTGTGCACACCTATCGCGGCGGTGTCCTCCGCAAGCAGATCGTCGAACGCGGCCGGGTGCTCGTCAAAAAGCCAGGCAAAATGCGCTGGCAGTACGCGCCGCCCGACGAAAAGCTGTTCGTGTCGGACGGTGTCAAACTCTACTCGTACCTCCCGCAGGATAAGCAGGTGTATGTCGGCACGGTGCCACAAGGCGATCAGGCGACGACGCCAGCGCTGTTTCTTGCTGGGAAAGGCAGCCTTCTCAGGGACTTTACGAGCGCAAATGTCGAACATTCGGAAGGCATGCCCGCCGGAACTCGAGCCCTGAAGCTCGTGCCGAAGTCGCCGCAGCGGGACTATGATTGGTTGATCCTCGAGGTGGCGGATTCCAACCTCGAGCTACGCGGCTTGATCACGATCGACGCCCAGGGCGGAGAATCCCGCTTTTCCTTCTCAAACGTGAAGGAAAACACCGGAGTGACCGATAAGGATTTCACCTTCAAAATACCCCGCGGTGTTGATGTTGTCACCGACTCACCGTCCCGGTAACACCGCAAGGCAGCGCCTCCCTGCTCTACCGCTCTACATCGGCGTGCTCTGTATGCTTGCGAGCGCGTGCGCGACGTCCTCAGCTTCTCGCCGCGGCGAGGACGCCGAACGTCTCAAAGAGTACGACGTCGCCGTCGCCGAATACACAAAGGCGCTTCGCGATAAGCCGGGCAGTGTCGAATCCGCTCTGCCCTCGACCGTTCGAAAATCCGCGCCGCCGAGGAGCATTTCCAGCGTGGACGGCGGCTCAGTGGAACCGGCCGGCTCCAGGAAGCCCTCGTCGAATACGAGCTCGCTGCGGAGCTCAACCCGACGAACAGCGCCGTGGACGAAGCACTGCGGTCGACTCGAAACCAGCTCCGAGCGAAACTGTCGACTACGCAGGAAGGCAAAACCGAGCTTCAGGCGCTAGTCGAGCGCACGCGGGACATCGCTCCGTCAGGACTTGATCTGCCGTCCGGCATCAAGATGCCGACGTCGTTGGCATTCCGTGACGCCAGCAGCCGCGAAGTCTTCATCGCAATCGCACGCTTCGCCGACATCAGCGTTACGTTCGACGCGACATTCCGCGAAGCCCCGGTCACGGTCGATCTTCGCAACGCCTCGCTCGAAGACGCGCTCAATGCGGTGGCCGGTGCGACCCGCGCTTTTTATCGCGTCACGGCTCCCCGGACCGTCGCCATCATTCCGGACACGCCCGCCAAACGCCGCGAGTACGAAGAAGAGGTCGTTAGAACATTCTTTCTGAGTAACGCCGACCTCAAGGAAACGATGGACCTGCTCCGGCTCGTCGTCGACTTGCGCCGCGTCGCACCGACGACCGGAACCAACGCCGTCACGATCAAGGACACGCCTGCGCGGGTCGCGGCGGCGGGTCACCTGCTGGCGGCAATCGACAAGGCTCGGCCCGAAGTCATTATCGACGTCGAACTGCTCGAGGTCGATCGCACGAAAATGCTCGAATACGGGCTCCAGGTGGCGTCTCCCGGATCGGAGGGCATCAACGGATCGGCGACAGTCCGTCAGGACAGCAATAACACCATCAGCTTGGGCGCCCTCAGGAACCTGACGCAGAGCGACATACTCCTGACCAACCTGCCCGGCTTGTACTACCGGCTTATCAAGACGGACACGAATACCCGGACGCTCGCCAATCCGCAGCTGAGGACGTCAGAAGGCAAGGCCGCGCAGGCGAGGTTCGGCGACAAAGTTACCGGTGCCGGTGACGACATTCGCGCCGCTCGCAACCGGCGGTGTACCTCAGCAGCCCATTACCTCGTATACCTACGAGACCATCGGCGTGAACATCGACATCACGCCCCGCACCCATCATGATGATGATGTGACGCTGGACTTGAAGGTGGCTGTGACCGCAATCTCCGGAACGGGATTCGGTGATCTGCCGACATTCGCGAATCGCGAGATCAACACGGTCATCCGGCTCCACGATGGCGAAACCAACATGCTGGCCGGCCTGATTCGCGACAGCGAGCGCCAGTCGCTGAGCGGCGTGCCGGGCCTCGCAAACATCCCTGTCGTTGGACGCCTGTTCGGCCACACAACGAAATCGGCCGATCAGACCGACATCATCCTGACGCTGACGCCGCACATCGTTCGCGTGCTCGATCTCACCGAAGCGGATCTGCGCCCCTTCCGCATCGGCCGCGAATCGCTGACGCCGCTGACGGAATTACCGCCACCTGCAGAGTTGCCGCGGCAGGAGCCCCCGCCGCCCGCACCAGCCCCGGCCGCTCCACCTCCGGGGGCCGTGCCCATTCGCCCGCCGGACACCGCGCGATAGCGGATTACGGCAACCGCTGGACTTTCGCGCCCAGGCGCTGAAGGCGCTCTACCAGACGTCCGTACCCGCGCTCGACAGTTTCGAGCGGCGAAACCTGACTCTCGCCATCAGCAGCGAGTGCGGCGGCGATCAGCGCCATGCCGGAGCGCAGATCCCGCGTGTCCAGCGCCCGGCCGCGCAGCCGTCGCGGGCCCGTGGCGATAATGCGGTGAGGATCGCACAGAAAGAGGTCGGCACTCATCCCGCTCAACTGCTCCAGCGCAAACAGTCGCAGTTCATACAGCCAGTCGTGAACGAGCGTCGTCCCTTCAGCTTGCGTCGCGAGAACCGTGATCAGACTCACCAGATCGCTCGGGAAGCCAGGCCACAAGCCCGTGGTGAGCCGGCCAGCCCCCACCAGCTTGGATGGCTCCACTCGGAACAGGTCACCGTCGATACTGCACTTGAGACCCTGCCGCTTCAAGACGGCAGCGAGAACTTCGAGATCCTCCGAACGCGCGCCAACGATTTCCAGATCGCCGCCTGTGACGCCGGCGACGACAGCCCAGCTTCCCGCATCGATGTAGTCGCCCCACAGTTTGTGTTGCGCGCCGCCGAGTTTGGCACCGCCTTCGACGCGGATGGAAGTTGTACCGGCCCCTGCGATCGCCACGCCGAGCTTTGACAAAAACTCGCATAGCTCGACGACATGCGGTTCGCAGGCCGCGTGGCGAATCTCGGTCACGCCGGGAGCCGCGGCGGCAGCGAGAATCGCGGTCTCCGTTGCGGTCACCGAGGCTTCGAACAGGTAGAAAGACGCGGGTTGCAGGCCGTCCGGGGCTTCCAGATGATGCCCCCGCCCTGGAAGAATCTTCGTGCCCATGGCCGCCAGCGCTTCGAGGTGCGTGGACAACGTGCGCCGGGCGGGAAAGTCTCCCCCCGGAGGCGCCAGGTGAGCCCGGCCCCGGCGCGCGAGCAGGGGCCCAACGAGGAGCACCAATCCCCGTAGCCGGCCGACGAGCGTGGGGTCGGGTTCGTCGTGACCAACACGGGCACACCGCACCCGAAGGGTTGTACCGCCGATGCCGTCCACCTCGGCACCGAGGTCGATGAGCAGCCTGGCCATCACCTCCACGTCGGTGATGACCGGCACGTTGGTCAGCACGCATTCCTCGGTGGTCAGCAGGCAGGCGGCGAGCAGCGGCAGCGCGGCGTTCTTGTTGCCTTCAATCTCGATCCGGCCGGACAATCGATGACCGCCTTCAATCAACAGGGTCGACATTCAGCAGAGCCTCCAGCGCCCGCGGCCTTGGTCTCGTCGTAGCATCAGGTCCCCTGCGCGTCCCCGGAAAACGCCCCGAGAAACACCACCTCCTCGCGGAGATCGACCCCGAAGCGCGCTCGAACTTCATCCCGACACTGCGCGATCAGCCCGCGGATATCTCGAGCAGTGGCCGTTCCATCATTGACGATGAAGTTGCCGTGCACGGGCGAGATGCTCGCGCCTCCACGCGCGATACCCTTCAGGCCCGCTCGGTCTACGAGCGCACCAGCCGATGGCGGCACCCCTGCTGGCAGGCGATCGCGAGCCGGATCCGGATTCCGGAAAATGCACCCGGCGCTCGGAGATTCGAGCGGTTGAGTGCGCTTGCGATACGCAAGCGACTCACGCGCCTTGGCACGTAGCGCCGCCGGCTCGCCAGGCAAGGCACGAAAGGCTGCCGATAGCACGATCTCACCAGTGTCACGAATGCGGCTGTGATCGTACCCGAACGCCATGTCCGCCCGTGGCACATCAACGACGGTTCCCGAGAGTGACGCCAGCCGCACTTCAACGACGAGGTCGCCGATCAGGCGGCCGGCGAAGTGGGCGTTTCCGAAAATCGCTCCGCCGACGGTCCCTGGAGTTCCCGCCCACGCTTCCAGCCCCGCGCACCCATGATTAATGGTCCAGCGAACCAGGCCGTTGATTGAGACCGCGGCATCTGCCCGCACCTCGCCGGCCGTGGACAGCTTGATGTCACCCCCTCGCGGACGAATCACGAGGCCTCGCACACCGGCATCGGAAACGAGCACGTTGGACCCGCCACCCAGGACTGTCACGGGCACGTCAGCCTGGTGCGCAAGCCGCAGCGCGGTGAGGATTTCGTCGCTGCTTCGCGTTTCGATCAGGAAATCTGCGGGGCCTCCGACTCGAAAGGTCGTGAATGGCGCCAAGACGATGTGCCGTCGCACCCGGCCCGCTCCGAATACCCCGGTGAGCGCATGCTCGAACGAGGTCATGCCGAGTCATCCTGTTCGATAGCCAGCAGCTCCCGCTCTTCGGCGATCAGCGCAGTCAGCGCTTCCTGCCGAGTGCACGGGACGAACGTGATTGCGTCGCCGGGGGCGAGCTGCCCCGCAAGCCCAAGGTCCGCCGAAATCACGACGCCAATCTTGGGGTAGCCGCCTGTGGTCTGTCGATCGGCCATCAACAGGATGGGCAGGCCGGATGCCGGGACCTGTATCGATCCCATTGGCGTTGCGTCCGAGATCATGTCCGGACCGGACGCGCGACCCAGAGGCGGTCCACCGAGACGAAAGCCCATCCGGTCGGAGCGCGAATCGACCACGAACGCGTTCCCGCACAAAGTCACCAGCTCATCGTCACCGAACCGATCCGCCTGCGGTCCCGCAAGGAATCTCAAACGGGCCCGGCCGTCTGGGATTTTCTGGGTTACACCGGCTTTGGACCCGGCTTCTGATGTCGCGGATCGAATCGACCAATTGGCAGGCGATCACCAGCCCTCAGGGGTCGGCCGTCGAGGCCTCCCAATCGTGCCGCCGGACTCGTCGCCCGACTCCCCAGCACCAGAGGCACATCGATCCCACCCCGGACCGCAATGTACGCACGCGCACCGTTGACTCGGCGTCCCAACGCCAGACGTGATCCCCGAACGACCCTCAACGCTTGATCCATCGAGGCAGGATGTCCATCCAGCCCGATGACAAACTCCGCGCCGCTCACAGCCACGAGCCCCTCATGGTCGAATTCAAGCTCCGGCCCTGTCAGCGTGACTTCCAGCGTCGCCGCCCCTTTCGGGTTGCCCACAAGGGCGTTCGCACGACGATGCGAAAAGACATCCATGGGACCAGAAACGGTCACACCCCGCGACTGAAATCCCCAGCGCCCGAGGTCCTGAACGGTCGTGAGCATTCCGGGTTGAACGACGTGGACTTCGCCCATTGAAAACCGCCGGGTCAACCGGACACGACGGCCGTGTCGAATTCACGCCGGCCGATCGGGACGAACTGAACGGCGTCGCCCGGTTTGAAGAGAGAGGGTTCCCGGCGGGACGGGTCGAAGGTCTGAAGCGGTGTTCGTCCGATGATCTGCCAGCCGCCCGGGCCGTCGGCAGGATAGATTGCGGTCTGTTGCCCAGCAATGGCGACCGAACCTCCGGGAACGCGAACGCGAGGTGTTTCGTGTCTTGCCATCCTCAGCCGGTCATCCACCACACCCATATAGGCAAATCCTGGCGCGAAACCGAGCATGAACACGCGATAGATCTCGGACGCATGGATTGCCACGACTTCTTCCGGTGACATCCGGGCAACGGATGAGACCGCAGGGAGATCGGGGCCAAGATCACCTCCGTAGCACACCGGAACACGGACGGGAGTCTGGGCGACTAACCTGCTCTCCGGCGGATTGAGGCGCAGAAACTGCTCCAGGCGGCCGACGAGGGCGCCGTAGTCGGTCCGGAGCGGATCGTAGTAAACCGCAACCGAACAATAGGTCGGCACAACATCCCGAACACCGGGAATGCCGGCCGAATTGACCGCTTCGGCAAGCCACATCGCCCGAGCGTTGATCCTGACGTCCACGCGCTGCTCGAACTCGACCACGACGGCGGCGTCGCCCGCGGGCATGATGCGGCCACTATCGATCATGGCTGACATCCAACCGAGTCGCTTTGCCTGCCACACCGGTGGCGCCAAGCAACTGGATGAGCTTCTTGTGAATCCCGCCGAACCCGCCGTTCGACATGATGACGATGAGATCGTTGGGCCGGTGCTCCCGTACGATCACGTCGATGATCTCATCCACGGAGTGCGTTTCGCGCGCGTGGGTTCCGCCGTGGTTCAGATCGCGAACCAGCTTCGACACCGACAGCTGGTCCGCCTCGGGGAGCCGGGATCGAAAGAGCGGCGCGATGAGGACCTCGTTCGCGGTGCTGAAAGCACGGGCAAAATCGTCCTGAAACACCTTGCGGCACGCCGAGGCCGACCGCGGCTCAAACACTGCCCAGACGCGGGCCTCAGGGTGCGATGCCCGGAGGCCGGCAAGCGTTTCCTCGACCGCTGTCGGATGATGCGCGAAATCGTCGTACACCGTCACGTGATCAACCGTACCAACCACCTCGAGGCGCCGCTTGACGCCCGCAAACGTTCGGAGGCCTTCCCTGATTTGTTCGACGCCCGCACCGACCTCCGACGCAACGGCGATCGCACCCAGGGCATTCCGGACGTTATGGGTACCCACCAGAGGCACTTCGAAGCGGCCGAACGGTGTGCCATTCCGCCGAACGTCAAAGCGAGTCGCAGCGGCCTGAACGTCCAGATCGTGTGCTTGCCAGGTCAGGCCCTCTGCCAGCCCGAACGTCTCGACGCGGCAGTGCGCCGATTCCTGGAGTTCTGCCGCGCCCGGACTGTCGGCGCCGAGCAGAACCAGCCCCCGTCTCGGCACGAGCGTCACAAGCCGCCGAAATGCCAGCAACACCGCGCTCAGATCGGCGTAGATGTCGGCATGGTCGAACTCGACATTATTGATGACGGCGATATCCGGGAGGTACTTGAGGAATTTCGCTGTCTTGTCAAAAAAGGCGCTGTCGTACTCATCTCCTTCGATGACAAAGTCCCGGCCCGCACCGACGCGGTAACTCGACCCTTCCGCGCCAAAGTTGCGCGCGATCCCGCCGATCAAGACGCTCGGGTCGACGCCGGCGCTTGTCAGGACCCAGCCTGTAAGGGCCGTCGTTGTCGTCTTCCCGTGTGTTCCAGCTATGACGATTGACCGCGCGCCCCAGAGAAACCGTTCGCGAACGATCTCGGGCAGTGAGCAATAGCGGATCTTTCGATCGAGCGTCGCCTCGAGCTCCACGTTGCCCCTGGAGATCGCGTTCCCGACCACCACCAGTTCGAGGTCGCCGGTAACGTGATCGGCGTTGTAGCCGCTGAAGACTGGTATGTGCTCGGCCGCCAGAAAATCGCTCATGGGCGGGTACACATCCTGGTCCGACCCCCGCACGTCGAGTCCCTTCTGTTTGAGCATCGCGGCCACCGTCGCCATCGCCGTGCCGCAAATGCCGATAAAGTGGATTCTGTCTGCCATCACATGGCCTCGACCGCTGCTTCTTCGATGACGATACGCGGTCGAGCGTCAGCGATGACCCGACAGGTGACGCCGAGCGGGAGTGTCACGGCAGGTCCGGTGGTGTGGCCCGAAGGAAAGCCCGCAATGACCGGGCCAGGAAAGTCGCGGAATGCATCGGCCATCACCGCCTGGGCGGTCACCTCACCGGAAGGCTCGTCACAACGCGGCAGCTCGCCGATGATGATCGCCGATGCTCGTCCAAGCACGCCCGACTGCCGCAGCTGTGTGATCATGCGGTCCAGCCGATACGGGCGCTCGCCGACCTCCTCGAAAAAGAGGACGTAGCCCTGTGGTGGAGCGAATGCGTACGGAGTTCCGAGCGAGCCGAGCAGTTGGGTCACGGTCCCGCCGAGCAGGATCCCCGAGGCTTCTCCATGTCTAAGGCTCGACGCCCCGTGCGGAGCCAGCTCGCCCAGCGGCTCTGCCCTGCACAGCGCCCCGAGCAGCGAAGCCCGATCGTACCCCGCCTCGCCACGACTGAGTCGTCCGGCAAGCATCGGGCCGTGGAACGCGATCAGCCCGGAACAACCAGTCAGGAAGTTCAACACCGCGGTGAGGTCGCTATAGCCGATGAACGGCTTTCGCGAGCGGCGCGCCTCCGCCGGATCCAGAAGCGGCAGCACCTGAACGCTGCCGTAGCCGCCACGGGCACCGATCAGTCCGGCGATTCCCGGGTCGCGCCAGGCCTTCATGATCGCCGCGGCGCGCACCTCCGCCGAGCCCGCCACCATGGGCCGACGCTCGAACACGGTGTGATCCCAAACAGGTTCGAAGCCCAGCCGGCGGATCTCCTCGACGCCCTGATGAAACTCGACACGTTCGAACGGACTGGCCGGCGCAACCACGGCCAGCCGATCACCGGACCTGAGCGCCCTGGCTTTCAGCATGCTCACAGGTAGCGGCTCATCTCGTCAGCGATGGCCTGGTGCGCATCCAGACCAATCCGCTGCCGGAGTCTCGGGTTCTCCAGAGGAAGCCTGGGAATGGGTTCGGTCAGAAAGCGCGCTTTCGCCCGCTGCTGCCGCTTGAGAGCGTCTTCCAGACGCGACCAGGGCAGCCGGTCCTCCTCGGCCGCGTGGATGAGCGCTTCAAGCGCCGCGGCCTGCACGTCGTGACTCGATCCGCAGACCAGGACACCGTCACACCCGGCCTCCACCGCAAGGACGGCCGCGGTCGGGATCGGAAATCGATCGGCCACCGCCTTCATTTCGAGGTCATCGCTCAACACCAGGCCGTCGAAGTGCAACTCGTCTCTCAGGAGGCCGGTGATGATCCGCCGGGACAAGGTGGCCGGCCGCTCTTCGTCGAGAGCCGGCATGAACACATGCGCCGTCATGATGGTCGCCACACCGGCCTCGATCGCCGCGCGGAACGGAACGAATTCGACCTCACGCATGCGCTCAATCGGATGCTCCACGAGCGGCAGCTCGAGGTGTGAGTCCGCGCTCGTGTCGCCGTGGCCCGGAAAGTGCTTCGCACAGGCGGCAATGCCTTCGGCCTGCAGCGCTCGCACAATTTCGGCGCCAAGCCTGGCGACGATGTCGGCCTTTTCGGACAGCGCACGATCGCCGATGACCGGATTTCCCGGATTGGTGTGCACGTCCACGACCGGCGCGAAGTCGAGCGTGATGCCGACCGCTTTCAGCTCTGCCGCCAGCGCCCTTGCGAAGCGGCCGGTCAGCTCGATACTGCCGCTCCGTCCGAGCGTGGCCATCGGTGGCCATTCGGTGAACGGCCTTCGCAGACGCGCGACGCGTCCGCCTTCCTGATCGACACTGACCCACGCCGGAAGCTCCAAGCCAAGGCGCGACGCTTCAAAGGACAATTCAGCGACCTGCTCCGGCTCGGCGACGTTCCGCGAAAACAGAATCACGCCACCGAGATCGAACTCACGGGCGAGAGCGCGCAACTCGACCGGCAGCGTGTGGCCGCCAAAGCCGGCGATCAGCAATTGACCGATACGTCGGCGCAATTCGCGGGGCATGCAGCGCCAACAATTGTACCCGGAGTTTATAATCTGCCCGTGGAGATCGTGACGTCAGCGCCGACGCGCATCGACCTTGCCGGTGGAACCATCGATATCTGGCCTCTCTATCTGTTCCACGAAGGTGCGTCAACGCTGAACGCCGCGATCAACCTGCGCGCGCACGCCAGCGTCACCCAGCGCACAGACGGACGCGTGGAAGTGATCTCGGTCGATCGCGGGCGTCGCGCCATCGCGAAAAGCTGGTCCGATTTCAGCGCGTCTGGCGAAGTCCCTCTTCTCTCAGCGCTGGCGCATCACTACCGTCTCGAAAGCGCCACCTTGACCACGCGAGGCGAGGCCCCCGCCGGAGCAGGCATTGCCGGCTCTTCGGCGCTGGCCATTGCCGTGTGTGCCACTCTGGCTCGCTGGTCGAAGACGTCCACGAGCGACGAGGACCTTCTTCGCGTCGCGATGAACGTCGAGTGCCAGGTGATTCGGGTCCCGGCCGGGCTCCAAGACTACCGACCGGCGCTGTACGGCGGAATCGCCGCGATTGAGCTCCGCGCCGACGGCATACGCCGCGTGCCGCTCGACGTCGACCGCCGCGAGCTCGAGCGGCGGATCGTCCTCGCCTACACCGGCGCACCAAGAAATTCAGGGACGAACAACTGGGAGATCACCAAGCGTCATCTGGACGGCGATCGCCAGATCTTCGACTGTTTCGAACGCATCCGGGATACAGCTGTGGCCATGCGTGCGGCGCTCGAGCGGGCCGATTGGGACGCCGTTGGCCGCGAGATCGGGAACGAATGGGACAATCGGCGGCGACTCGCGCCCGGCGTGACGACTCCAACCATCGACGACTTGATGACACGAGCCCGGCGCGCAGGCGCAACCGCCGCCAAGGTATGCGGGGCGGGGGGTGGAGGCTGCCTGTTCTGCTACGGACCACCCGACGCACGAGAGGCGATTGCCAACGCCCTGGCTACAGGCGGCGCCCAGGTGCTCGATTACCACTTCGACGCGAAGGGCCTCGAGGTTGGATAACCAGTTCATCACCCGCGTTCTCCGCGAGATCGCGGATCTTCTCGAAATCAAGGGCGATAATCCGTTCAAGATTCGCGCGTACCGGAACGGCGCGGATATCGTGTCCAACCATCCTCATCAACTGGCGGCGCTCGACGCAGCATCGCTGCAGGGCATCCCGGGCATCGGTAAGGATCTCGCTGCGCGCATTGTCGAAATCGGCACGACCGGTGACTGCGCGTTTCACCAGGAGCTCCGTGCTGAATTTCCTCCAAGCGTCCTCGATCTGCTTCATCTTCAAGGCGTCGGACCGAAAACCGTCGCAACCCTCTACCGTCAGCTGGGTATACGGACGCTGGACGATCTGCGCGAGGCCGCGAACGACGGGCGAATTCGAAGCCTGCGGGGCATGGGCCCGAAAAAGGAGGCGCTCATTCTCAGGGCCCTCGAAGAGCGGCAACGGTATGCCGGCCGGCATCTGGTTCACGAGGCACATGCCGCGGCTGCCGATCTGGTCACATTCCTCCGGGAACATGCGCCTACGGCCGAAGTCCAGGCCGTCGGCAGCCTCAGACGAGGGCGGGAGACGTGCGGCGACCTTGATCTCCTCGCCTCGGGCGCCGACCCATCGCTGATTGGCGAGTTCGTCCGCTACGGCAAGGTCGAGCGGATCCTGGCGCAGGGCGAAACCAAGTCGAGCGTACTCCTTGCCGGCGACTTTCAAGCCGACCTGCGGATTGTTCCGTCTGAAAGCCGGGGCGCCGCCCTCCAGTACTTCACGGGATCGAAGGACCACAACATCGCGCTTCGCGACCGCGCGCTCCGCCTTGGTTTCAAACTGAACGAGTACGGTGTATTCCGGACCACGGACGACAGCCGCCTGGACGGAACGACCGAGGAAGATGTGTACCAGGCGCTTGGTCTTGCGTGGGTCCCCCCGGAGCTTCGCGAAGGGCGCGGCGAAATCGAAGCCGCAGCCGCACGGCGCCTCCCTCGCCTGATCCAGCGCGGCGATCTCCTCGGCGATCTCCACGCGCACACCATCGAAACCGACGGCAAGGACGACATCGCGACCATGGCCAAAGCTGCACGCGATGCGGGACTCCAGTACCTGGCCATCACCGATCACAGCCAGGCGCTCGCAATGGCCAACGGGCTCAACGAACGCCGGGCGCTCGAGCACGCCGCCCGTATTCGCGCGCTTGACGGTCAGATCGACGGCATGCGCCTGCTGGCTGGCATTGAGTGCGACATCAGGGCCGACGGCTCACTTGACCTCGCTGACGACTGCCTCGCTGCGCTCGACCTGGTCGTGGCCTCGGTCCATTCGTCGTTCAATCAGGACAGCCGACAAATGACGGATCGCCTGCTGCGCGCCATTGAGAATCCGCATGTCGACGTACTGGCTCACCCTACGGGCCGGCGAATTCTGAGGCGCGAGCCTTCTGTATTCAACGTCGAAGCCGTCATCGATCGGGCGGTTGAGTGCGGTGTGGCGCTCGAGATCAACTCACAGGTGCATCGTCTCGATCTGAATGACATCCACGCCAGACTGGCACGCGAGCGCGGCGCCCGCCTGGTGATTTCAAGCGATGCGCATTCGCGTGACGCGCTCGAAGGGTTACGCTGGGGCGTCCTGGTGGCCCGTCGCGCCTGGCTGGAGCCGTCCGATGTCCTCAACACGCTCCCATTCGAGGGGCTGCGAGCCAGCCTGCGGCGACACAGGTAGCTGATGAAGCTGCCGATGCTCTCTCCCGACGCGAAGCTTGCTGAGATCAAGCGCCTCTACTACCAGACCACCCGCCAGACCATCGAGGTCGATCTCGCCCGGGCTCTGGACCTGTTGAAATCCATGCACAACGAGGACGAGCGCGAGCGCGCGGCCGTGTATATGGACGGGCTTTCCCAGATGCGCTCCGACTGGCGGAGCCGGGACAAGAAGAAGAGCCGCACGCCGAAGGACCGGCCGCGACGGTAGCCCTATTTGCGCCCTGAGCCTGACACGACCCGCTTCCGGGCGGCCACGCGCACGGGTTCCGGTACGTTCCGATCCACCGACAGATGGTTCAGATCGCGATCGCCAAGCCGCGAGACCAGATTCAGGGACAACGCGACCGGCGTCTTGGGGTTCTTCGCCAGCGCCACCACAATGCTGTAGTTCTTCATCCAGGCGCGAGTTGCGCCGATGGTCCGCAGCACGTCCTCTGACACGTTCGCCATTCTCGCGAAGCTTTCCACTTCCGGTTCCGTCAGTTTCGGGCTCGAGAGGACAGCGGCCGCAATCATCTTGTTGGGATCCCGGATGAGGATCGCCCGCACTTCCCGAGCGCCCTTCATGGCCGCTTTGAGACGCTGTGTGAAGCTCATGCCGCCGACTTGCTGAACGATACTCTCACTCGATTTGTCCTCTTCGCCTGCCGTCTCGTCGTCACTGGTGTCGATCAGCGGCTCGTCTTCGTCGACGACTGTGTCGAGGAGCGGCACTTCATCCGGAAACACACCGCGGTCCGCAAAGAATTCGAGCAGCGCCGCCGGAACATCGGATCGAGCCAGGAACTTCCTGACGGCGTCTACAGGAATGCGTTTCACGGTTGCGTCCGCCGTCTGTCGGACGTCGGGATCGGCGTCCTCAAGCAGCAGGACCAGTAGCGCCAGCTGTTCCTTCGCCCGCGGCGCGAGCGCTCCTTGCGCTGCCAGCATTCGGACGTCCTTCGCGACGCCTCCTCGCTTGAAAAAGTCCAGAAACGGGGTGGACAGCATCACAACGCTGTGGTGTGCGGGCGTTCGAACGCCGCGCGTACCCGGGCCACGACCTGGGTCATGGTCATCGCCTGGGGAAGAAACAGACCGATGCCGGCGATGCCCGCGACTCCGCAGGAAGCGACGTCGCGCGCGGTAGCCAAGGTCACGCCGCCAATGGCCAACACCGGGATGTGCACCGCACGCGCAATTGCGGCGAGCCCTTCAGTGCCCAGGAGACCGCCGCTCGAAGCTTTGGAGGGCGTTGCGAACACCGTGCCGGCAATCAGATAGTCAGCATGGGGCGCAGCCTCAACCGCTTCGTCCAGCCGGTGGACCGACTGCCCGATGATGAAGCCGGGCGGCGCGATCGACCGCGCCGCTGTTGGGGTCACCGAATCGGACCGCAGGTGCACACCGGCGGCGCCGCAGCCGATGGCCACATCGAGACGGTCATTCACGACAACGCGGGTCCTCGATCCACGGGTGGCGTCGATCACCGCACAAACCAGCGAGGCGAGCACGTCGGTTTCCAGGTCCCGCTCCCGGACCTGGACAATGTCCACCTCCGCGCGAGCTGCGTCCCCGGCCAGGTCCACCATGGCATCCAGAGCCTTGCGCGGATCCCCAGGCTCCACAGCCAATCGACGTCGATCCGTTACGAGGCAGACGATCGGGCGGTCATGACGCATCGTGACGCCTACGCATCGTCAGGAGCACCATGAGGTCCGCGAGTCCCGCGATGAGATTCACCAGACCCAACCCGGTGACACCTCCGCGAACGAAGTTGTTGGTCACCAGGGGATAGATGCGGGGCCAGGCCAGCAGGAAGTAGTTGTGGTCCCAGAACGGCGACCACGGAAGTACAACGAGCAGCAGTCCGACCTCCAGGAAGAACGCTACATAGACAAGGCGAGTGAGCAGACGACTACCCTCGCGCCTGTGCCTTCGTGAGCCGCGCGATGCGGGCATCCACGTCGCGGTACTCGCCAGCGACCGCCTGAAGCTCCAGGCACACAGCGAGGGCGCGCTCTGACTCTCCCGCACCTTCGAGCAGGACGACCAGCTCGTACAGCACCGCGTGCCCATCGTCCGCGGTTGGCGGGGGAGCCTCCGCCGCGCGCTCGAACCATTCGATGGCCTCGGAGGCGTCGCCTCGATCACGGTACAGACGCCCGAGGGCGGCCGAGGCAACCGACCGCAGCAACGGCGACCGGCAGGCCGCGCGCAAGGCAGTGGCGCTCTCTGCAAACCGCCCGTCTTTGGCGAGCGCAAGACCGCGTTCGTAGTCCCGTTGTGCGTCGTTGTGACCCGTCCCGGGCCGGGCTTCGTCGCGAAATGACTGGAACACCTCCTCGAGGTCGACAGCCCGTTCCGGCTGGGTCTCGACAACGATCGCCCCGCTGGCATCCATCGTCAGGTTGTTCATCAGCTCGGTCAGGTCCATTTCGTCGTCGTCGCGCACCACCTCGATCGTGGACTGCGTGGCCTCCACCTTCAGAGCCACCACAGGCACGCGCGCTGCCACAGGCGGCGCATCAACCGGTTGAGTGGCCGTGACAGCTCGAGGCTCAGGAGCGGATCCGGCCGCCACCTGAGCATCCACTAACAGGGCCCGCGCTTCCACTAGCACGGAGTCCAGTTGGCCATCTACGCACAATTCCACGAGTCGTTGGAGCGCTGGAACGTGGCTCGGTACGCGTGCCACGAATTCCCGGAACGCGGCGGCGGCCGATGCCCAGTCTCCTTCGATGACGGCGGTTTCGGCGGCCATATCCACGACGCGGAGCCCCACGTCGGGCAGCGACCGCCCCACTTCCCAGCCCAGGGCGGTGATCTCAGCTGCAGCCCTCGCGTCCCGATTCAGCAGCTGCCGCAGCGTTCCCAGCCCCTCGTCAACCTGACCGCCTCGAAGCTTCCGGTCGACTGCCTGCATCACAAGCTGCAAGTCGGCCTCCGAATCATCCGCCCCGGGACCGTC
This sequence comes from uncultured Acidobacteriota bacterium, assembly GCA_963725105.1. Taxonomy (GTDB): domain Bacteria; phylum Acidobacteriota; class Vicinamibacteria; order Vicinamibacterales; family CAVVIG01; genus CAVRXZ01. Next base: position 33,002 of record CAVRXZ010000023.1, on the reverse strand, counting down.
ACTCGCGGCTGCACCGTCACCGTCAGTCTGCAGGGCCCGCTCGAGCGCCTGAGCCAGCTCCGGCGATTTCGCGTACTGACGAGCGCGTTCGAACTCGCCCGCCGCCAGAAGCGCTCCGAACAACTCTCGTCCAATCTCTCCGTTATCGGGGCACGTGTCGGCCGCCTCGACGAGAACCTCTATAGATTCAGCGCTGCGCGACTGGGCCCTGAGATCGGCGGCGATGGTGGAAAAATCGCGAGCGGCGCCGACGCTGTCGTCCAGTTCGAGTCGGGCGCGCGCGCCACGACGCCGAGCGTCAAAGTCCGCCGGGTCGAGAGCGCCCAACCGCACACGGATGTCGGCGACACCCCGGGTATCGCCGCGTGTCTGACGACGTTCGAGCACAGGATTCCAGCACGCCCGTGCGTCCACGACCAGGCCCTGCCGGGCCGCAATGTCACCAGCCTGCACCAGCGCAGGCTCGTCGTCCGGCTTGAGCTTCAGGATCTTCTTGTAAACCGCGGACGCCTTCGACAGGAAGCCCTCGCGATGCAGACTGGCGGCGACTCGGCCGAACTGCTCCACAGCCTTGTCGTTCTGCCCCGTGCGCGCGTACAGATCTCCAAGCGTGTTGGCGGTCGCCCAGTCGTGCGGGTGGTCCTGGACGACCTTGAGGTATTCCGTCGCAGCGGATTCCAGCTTCCCTTGCCTCAGCAGTTTTTCGGCGAGACGCAGCGCGGCGGCGCGATCGGTGGGCACGTGAACAGTTAGTCCATCGTATCAAACAGGGTTGGCGGACGGAACGAACGGCGGTGAACGTCTGAGTAGCCAAAACGAGCAACGGCGTCCAGGTGTTCGCTTGTCGCGTACCCTTTGTGCCGATCGAATCCGTACCGTGGATCGCGTGCGTGCAACGCCAGCATCAGCCGATCGCGCGCCACCTTGGCGACGATCGACGCGGCGGCAATAGCCGCGCACCGCCGATCCCCATGCACGACACCTCGCTGCGGCATCGGCAGATCGGGGACGCGAAAGGCGTCCACAAGGACGACGTCGGGAAGCGGCGCCAGCGACAGCACCGCCTGGTGCATGGCGCGCAGCGAAGCCTGATGGATGTTGAGACGATCGATGTCGGCCGGCTCGACCCCTGCGACAGCCCACGCAATGGCGTCACGAACGATAAGATCGTTCAGCCGCTCGCGCTCGTCGACCGGAACCAACTTAGAGTCGCGTACGCCGGAAATGTGCTTGTCCGGGTGCAGCACAACGGCCGCGGCTACGACCGGCCCGGCGAGACAGCCCCGCCCCACTTCGTCGACCCCGGCCACGTGGGCGAACCCGACGCGACGCAGCGCATTTTCAAGCGTGCGCATCGCAGGGACGCGCATGACGTGCTAACCCTTGCCTTCGACCTTCTGCGTCTCACGCATCCTTGCGGCCTTGCCCTTCAGGTCGCGGAGGTAATAGAGCTTTGCGCGGCGCACCTTGGCCGAACGCAGCACCTCGACCTTCTGGATGGTCGGCGAATGCAGAGGAAAGATGCGCTCAACACCCTGGCCGAAGGACACTTTCCGTACGGTGAACGACGCGCGCGTTCCACCGCGGTGCACCCCGATGATCAGTCCCTCGAAGATCTGGATCCGTTCCTTGTCCCCTTCTCGAACTTTGACGTGCACCCGAACCGTGTCGCCCGACTTCATGGCGGGCCGCTCAGTCAGTTGCGCTTTCTCGACGACTTCAATCGCTCCCATGTTCCGTCCCTCGACTTTCAGCAGCCCCCGGGCTGTCAGGTTTTCGATACGGGCTGCCGACCGGCAGTCGACGACAGCTCGTTCAGAATCGCACGTTCCTCTTCGTCAAGCTCGGCGTCCGCCAGCAGATCGGGCCGGCGCTCCAGCGTCCGCGTGACGGCCTGGCGCTTCCGCCAGCGCCGGATGTCGGCGTGATTGCCCGAAAGCAGCACGCCCGGCACCTTGAGCGACGCCGACGCACCAGGCGTATCAGCCTCACTCGAGCGCCCGGTGAGCAGCTCCGCTGGCCGCGTGTAATGGGGGAAGTCCAGGAGGCCGCGGGTGAACGAGTCCGCTTCGACCGACTCTTCGTCACCAACGACTCCTGGAACGAGGCGCGCCACCGCATCTGCAATGACGAGCGCGGGAAGCTCGCCTCCACTCAAGACATAGTCCCCGATGGACAGCTCTTCCGATACGCGCTCGCGCACCCGCTCGTCGATACCTTCGTATCGACCGCACAACAGCACGACATGATCCAGGCGACTCAGCCGTTGTGCTTCGCGCTGCGTGAACAACGTGCCCTGTGGCGACATCAGGATCGTTGCCGACGGCCGGCCACGCTCGGCCTCCAGCGCGTCCAGCGCTCTAAAGATTGGTTCGGCCTTCATGACCATCCCGGGGCCGCCCCCGTACGGCACGTCGTCCACGACCCGATGCCGGTCGGTCGTGAATCCGCGCAGATCGTGAACGCCTACGGTGATGGTCCCGCGTTCAATCGCGCGGCCGATCACACCAACCGTCAGCGGCTGCTCGAACATCGCCGGAAAGATCGTGACGATGTCGAACCTCATAGGGCGCTCACAGATCACTCGGACCGGGCATTGAGGGCCAGAAGCCCGTCTGGCGGCTCGATAACGATTCTGCCGCGGACCGCATCAATAGCCGTACAGATCGCCGACGCCAGCGGAATCAGGATCTCATCGTTCCCGGACGCGACCACCAGGCAGCTGGCTCCCATGCTCCCGTTCACGTTTTTCACAACGCCAATCGAATCGCCACCGCTGGTCTCGACACGGCAGCCCACCAGATCATGCCGGTAATAGGTTCCCGGCGGCAGCGGCACGAGCCAATCGCGCGGCACGCGCAGCTCAAGGTGTACGAATCGCTGTGCGTCTTCAATCGTCTCCACGCCTGAAATACCGACAACCGGGCGGCCGGCCTGAAACCTAACGCTGCTGAGCGTCAGGCCTTCGGCGCGTCCCTCTCTGTTCACAAAGAGTTCGGCACCCTGGTAGAACCGCTCTTCCGGAAAGTCGGTCTCCACGTTCACGACGACCTGGCCACGGATGCCGTGCGGCCTCGCGATCTGGCCGACAAGCGCCATCTCGTCCCAGTTCATGGCCGCGAAGAAGGCTGGCCGTCACGGATCTCGAGCGTCACCGTCTTGCCTTCCTTCTCGCCGGCAGTTGCCGCCAGCGTGCGGAGCGCAGCCGCGGTCCGACCTTGTTTCCCAATCACGCGACCTAGTTCACCGGGCCCGACAAACAACTCGATGAGCGTGGTCTCTTTGTGCTGCGACTCCACCACCTGGACAAGATCCGGCTTGTCCGTAAGGGCGCGCGCCATCACCTCGACGACCTCCCGCGCGACGCTCATTTTTCGGGTCCTTGCACGACGACGGGCGCCGGCTCAGGTGTCAAATGACGGGCGATGAGCGTTCGGACGGAGTCCGACGGTTGCGCCCCTTTGCCCAGCCAGTGCCGCACGCGCTCGTTGTCGACCTTCACCACCGCCGGCTTCGAACGGGGATGGTAGTAGCCGAGAATTTCCACAAAGCTGCTGTCGCGGGCGGTCCGTGAATCAGTAACGACAACCCGAAAGAACGGCCGCTTCTTGGAACCCGACCGACGCAAACGAATCGCTAACATTGAATCTTCTCCTCAGGCTCAGGCGCCTACCCACGAGACCGCAGCATTTCCATGGCACGGCGGCGGCCCTTCCGGCCGCCTCCCTGCAGCCCGGCGAGCCCGCCGAGCGACTTCAACATTTTCTGCATCTGGACGAACTGCTTCAACAGACGGTTGACTTCTTCGACCGACGTCCCGCTGCCCCTGGCTATCCGCTTCCGGCGGCTGCCGTTGATGATGTGCTGTTTACGGCGCTCGTCCGGTGTCATCGAATTGATGATGGCTTCGATTCGCGACATCTGCTTCTCATCGGGCTTGTTTTCGGCCAGCGCCTTGGCACTCCCCATGCCAGGCAGCATGCCAATCACCTGCTCGAGTGGTCCCATCTTGCGAATCATCCGCAGCTGGTCCCGGAAGTCGTCGAGCGTGAACTCGTTCGCCCGGATCCGCGCCTCAAGACGGGCAGCATCTTCCTCGTCAATCGCGGCCTCGGTCCGCTCGATAAGCGACAGCACGTCGCCCATGCCGAGAACGCGCGACACGAATCGATCGGCGTGAAACGGCTCGAGATCGGCCAGGCCCTCACCGGTACCGACAAACGCAATGGGCACACCGACCACCGAGACGACCGACAGCGCCGCACCGCCGCGGGCATCACCGTCAATCTTGGTCAGCACGACGCCGGTGACACCGACCCGGTGGTTGAACTCGCCCGCGCTTTTGATCGCATCCTGCCCGGTCATGGCGTCGGCAACGAACAGCCGATCTGACGGCTCCGTCGTGTCGCGAATCGCCACAAGTTCAGTCATCAGGTCGTCATCAATGTGCAGCCGGCCGGCCGTATCAACAACGACGACGTCAAATCCGAGGGTGCTCGCCTCCTTCACGGCGCCGGCCGCGCGCACCACCGGGTCCATCTGTTCCGCCGGGTCATAGACGCGAACGCCAGCCTTTTCGCCGACAATCGCCAGCTGCTGGATGGCGGCCGGACGCTTGACGTCGGTCGACACGAGAAGCGGATGCCGGCCCTGTTTCGTGAGCCACTTGGCCAGCTTGCCTGCGGTGGTCGTCTTGCCCGCGCCTTGCAACCCCAGCAGCAACACGACGTGCGGCCGCTGGCTCGTCGTCTGGAGGCCGCCCTCCGCGTCGCCGAAAAGGGCCAGCATTTCGTCCCGGACAATCTTGACGACGTGCTGGGACGGCGACAGGCTTCGAAGGACCTCCTGGCCCATGGCCCGGTCCCGCACCCTGTCCACAAACGCCTTGACGACCTTGAAATTGACGTCCGCTTCGAGCAGCGCCAGCCGGATCTCGCGGAGCGCAGCTTCGATGTTCTGCTCGGTCAGACGCCCCTGGCCGCGCAGCGTCTTGAAGACGTCCTGCAGACGTGTACTCAGTGATTCGAGCATGGAGCTGCTAACTGCTTCTGATACAAACGCTTATCGTAGCACAGATCGACGGGAGGGACTCAGACGGAAGACAGCTTGTGGCCCAGTTTCTCCTTCTTGGTCTTCAGATATCGTCTGGTGGATTCAGACGCCGGAATTTCGAGCGGCATCCATTCGCTGACCGACAGTCCATATCCCTCGATCCCGACGAGCTTCCGGGGATTGTTGCTCAATAGCCGCATCGATCTGACGCCGAGGTCGCGCAGAATCTGAACGCCCATGCCGTAGTCCCGCTGGTCGGCTTTGAAACCAAGCCGTTCGTTCGCTTCGACCGTATCGAGGCCCTGATCCTGCAGCTCGTACGCGCGAATCTTGTTCACGAGACCGATTCCACGTCCCTCCTGATGGAGGTACAACAGGACGCCTCGACCCTCAGCGGCGATTCGGCGCATCGCCACGTTGAGCTGCGCACCACAATCGCATCGGATCGAGTGAAGCACATCCCCGGTCAGACATTGCGAGTGGACGCGCACCAGCACGTCGCGTCCATCCCCGATGTCGCCGCACACGAGGGCAATATGCGTCTGACGATCCACGCGATTCTCATAGGCGTACACCTCGAACTCCCCGTACTCCGTCGGGAGCTTCGCGGTCGCAACTCGCTGGACAAGGCATTCGTTGCGAACCCGATACTTGATGAGGTCGGCAACGGTAATCATCATCAGGTGGTGCCGTTTCGCAAACTGAGCCAGCTGCGGCACACGCGCCATCGTCCCGTCTTCGTTCATGATTTCGCAGATGACGCCGGCCGGATACAGGCCGGCGCTGCGCGCCAAGTCCACGGCCGCCTCTGTCTGCCCAGCCCTCACCAGTACCCCGCCGGATCGAGCGCGGAGGACGTGCATATGCCCTGGCCTGGCCAGGTCGGAGGGCCGTGTCTCGGGATCGATCGCCGCGAGCACCGTGGCTGCCCGATCGGGGGCCGAAATGCCGGTGGTCGTGCGGCCCATGACGTCGATCGGCGTGCAGAACGCGGTTTCAAACCGCGACGTGTTCTCGTGAACGAGCAGCGGAATCTCGAGCTCATCGAGCCGCTCGGGCGTCATTGACAGGCAAATCTGTCCCCGACCGTAACGCGCCATGAAGTTGATGGCGTCCGGCGTCACTTTCTCCGCGGCTATCGTCAGGTCGCCCTCATTCTCACGATCCTCGTCGTCGACGACGATAACCATTTGTCCGGCGCGAATGGCTGCGACCGCTTCTCCGATATCCGCAAAGGGGGTGCCTCGCCTGCGCGTCCCTTTCGCGATTTCCAGCTTGTGCATCATTTGACCTCCTGAACAGCGGGACCGGCCAGCTGCAGGACGCGGGCCACGTACTTGCCCAGCATATCGAACTCAAGATTCACGGGATCGTCGATGTGAATGCTCCGCAGGTTCGTGTGGTCCAGAGTGAATGGCACAACCTGCACGTCGAACGCGTCAGAGCCGAGGTCGGCGATGGTCAAACTGATGCCGTCGACTGCAATCGATCCCTTCATGACGAGCAGGTGCGCCAGCTCGAGCGGGTACGTAAACGTCATCCATTCAAAGTCCTCCTGCTTCCGACGTCTGACGAGCCGACCTGTCGCATCGACATGCCCTTGAACGAAGTGCCCCCCCAGGCGGGCGTCGGCTCTCAGCGGCTGCTCGAGATTGACTACGGTCCCAGGGGCCAACCGCCCGAGGCTCGCAACACGGAGCGTTTCCGGCCCGACGTCTGCCGCGATCGCGCCCTCCTTCGCCGACACGACCGTCAGGCAGACGCCATTGACCGCGAGGCTATCGCCGGCATGAAGCGTCTGGGCGAGCGGCGACTCGACGACCAGGCGCTGTCCACCTTCGATAGAGGTGCGCTGACTGAGCCGGCCTGTCGCTTCAATGAGGCCCGTGAACATATCCCTCAATCAGCACATCGGGACCCAGAACCTCGGTCCGAAGATCGAACAAGGCGTCGGCGGTGAATGGACGCCCCCCGAGAAACGGCACGCCACCTTCGCCGAGGGCGACCGGTGCGACATACAGCCGGACAAAGTCCACGAGGCCCTCGTCCCACGCGGCTGCGTGCACCGCGGCACCCCCCTCGAGCAGCAGCGACCCGACCTGTTGTTCCGCCAGACTCTCCAGCGCCGACCGAAACGTCGGGTCACGCGCCACTTCAATCCGCGCGCCGCTGCACTCGAGCGCCCTTCGCCGGTCGACATTTTCAGCCGCCTCAGCCGTAGTCACGATGATGACAGGCCCGGCACTCGGTGTCGAGAGCACCTTTGCCCCAACCGGCGTACGCAAATGGCGATCAAAAATCACGCGCGTCAGCGGCAGGCCGCGGTACACGCCGCGGACCGTCAACAGCGGATCGTCGGCGAGCACGGTTCCGACGCCGACACCGATGGCGTCGATCTCCGCACGAAGACGATGAGCGTGCCGATTTGCGGCTGCGGAAGTCAGCCGCGTGTGCTGACCGGGCGCCGATGCGATATACCCGTCGGAGCTCATGGCCGCTTTCAAGACGACGAACGGACGGCGCTCACGCATGAACGTAAAGAAAGGCTGATTGAGGCGCGTGGCCTGCGCCGCGCCCACTCCGACGCCGACGTCCACTCCGTGAGCGCGCAGGTACGCGAAACCCTGGCCACGGACAACCGGATTCGGATCCTCGGTGGCAGACACGACTCGACTGATGCCGGCATCCACGATCCGTTCGACACACGGTCCTGTTCGTCCCGTGTGGCAACACGGCTCCAGGTTGCAATACAACACGGCGCCCTGTGCCCGGGACCCTGCCATGTCGAGGGCGCGCACTTCGGCATGCGGTGTGCCCGCCTGCTCGTGGAAGCCTTGCCCCACGACTACACCATCAGCGGCAACCACCACGGCGCCCACGAGGGGATTCGGGGTCGTCCTGCCCCGGCCGCGCTCGGCCCAGAACAGCGCGCGATCCATGTAATCCGCGTCCGTCATCTCTCTCTGCCAACTCACCTGCCCTACCCGCCCTGCCTGCCCAATGAGGCTTACCATTTTTCCTCAAATAGGCCGTCGACGTATTCCTGCGCGGAAAACGGCACCAGATCATCGATGCCTTCGCCGACGCCCACGTAGCGGATGGGCAGGTGCAGGTCGTGCGCGATCGCGACAGCGATACCGCCCTTCGCCGTGCCATCCAGCTTGGTCAGCACAATCCCGTTCACGCCCGCGACGTCCATGAAGGCTTTGGCCTGGGCCAACCCGTTTTGCCCGACAGTCGCATCCAGAACGAGCAGGACTTCCTGTGGGGCGCCCGCCACTTCGCGTGCCGCAACCCGCCTGATCTTCTCCAGCTCGCTCATCAGATTCGCCCGGGTGTGGAGGCGTCCCGCTGTGTCCACCAGAATGGGATCCCGACCCTTGGCCTTCCCCGACGAGATGGCATCGAACACGACCGCCGCTGGATCGGCGCCTTCTCGAGCCCGCACCATGTCAACGCCTGCCCTGTCTGCCCAGATCTCCAGCTGCTCGACGGCGGCCGCGCGGAACGTATCAGCCGCACAAATAAGCGGCTGTGCGCCTCCCTTCTTGAGAAGGTTTGCCAGTTTTCCGACCGTCGTTGTCTTCCCCGTGCCGTTCACGCCCACGATCAGCGTGACTCGCGGGCGACTCGTCTGAGCGATCGGCCGGTCGGACGCGTCGAAGACTCGTTGAAGCTCTCTCTTGACCAACGTCTGTAATCCGTTGCCATTGCCCGCGCGTGTCCGAACAGCGCGGACGATCTCCTCGGCAGCGCCCACTCCCACATCAGCACCGATTAACAGCTCTTCGAGCGCCTCGAGCGTCTCGACGTCAATCGGTCGAGACCTGCGGTCGGGAGCGTCCGCTTCCCGTGCAATCTGCTCGAAGCGGTCGAGTAGCTGTCGTTTGGTGCGTGCTAGCCCGTCGCGAATGCGGCTGATGACGTTCATCTAGACATGCTCCGATTCCGACCGCTGTCTGCGGAGCATGAGCGCGTCGACGGCTGTGCGGACCTCTGATCGACCGGCCAGCACCTCGGCCATCTGATTCGCAATCGGCAATTCCACGCCGTATCGTTCGCCCAGAGCCAGTGCCGCCGCCGTTGTGGGCACGCCTTCGGCAACCATCTTCATGCCTGCCAGGATTTCAGGTAGCTTCCGCCCGCGCGACAGCTCCATCCCGACGTGCCGATTCCGACTCAAATTGCCGGTGCACGTGAGAACGAGATCGCCCAGACCGCTCAGCCCGGCCAGTGTCTCGCGACGACCGCCCGCCGCGCACGCAAGCCGCGTCATCTCGGCAAGGCCGCGCGTGATCAGCGCCGCCAGGGCATTGTGGCCGAGGCCGAGGCCTTCGACGACTCCGGCAGCGATGGCAATGATGTTCTTGAGGGCGCCGCCGATCTCCACGCCCACGACGTCGGAGCTGCCATACAAACGAAAATACGGCCCGCGGAATTCGGCCTGGACGAATTCGGCCGCGGCGGAGTCGTCGGACGCCGCCAGCACCGCCGTCGGGCACTGTTGCGCCACCTCGGTCGCGAAACTGGGACCGGACAGCACGACTACCGGCCGCTCGGACCCGATCTCCTGCCGAACCACCTCGGACATCCGATGGAACGTCCTGCTCTCCAGCCCCTTGGTCGCGCTGACCACCGTCGCGCCTCGCCTGAGATGCGGTGCCGCGGCACGCATGACAGCGCGACAACCGTGTGACGGCGTGGCCGACACAACGAGCTCGGCGTCTGCGAGGCACGACTCCATCGAGTCCGTCACCGACAGGCGGTCCGGCAGAGTCACGTCAGCCAGATAGACGGCGTTCGCCCGCCTCTCGCGCATATCCTGCACGAGCGACCGGTCGCGCGCCCACAGACTCACGTCGTGGCCAACACGAGCGAGATGTACTGCGAGAGCCGTTCCCCAGCTTCCAGCGCCCAACACACCGATGTTATGCATCACGTGTCCCGACGCCCGCCCACCGCGGCGCCGATCGATTCGAATCGCCACTCACGGCCGAGCTGCAGCCTGGCGAGATTCGCCCGGTGCGTGAACACAATCAACGCCGACGCTGCCACGGCGGCCAGGATCACCGATCCGGAACCGCCGGTCAGGTACACGCTCGGCAGCATCGCCAGCGAGGCCAGCAACGAGGCGAGCGAAATGTACTTGGTCAGCCAAGCGGTGATGGCGAACACCGCCAGTACAGGCGTAATGGCCAATGGCGCGAGAACCAAGAAGACCCCCAGTGCCGTCGCCACGCCCTTCCCGCCCCGAAACCGAAGCCACACCGGGTACACGTGGCCCAACATCGCCGCGAGGCCAGCAACGGCCGGTGCCGCGCTCTGATTCGTCAGATGATGTGCCAAGGTCACGCTCAACGCGCCCTTGGCGACATCCAGAATGAGGACGGCAATGCCCGCCGTTACGCCCGTGGCTCGGATCACGTTCGTCGCACCGAGGTTGCCGCTCCCGATTGTTCGCAGGTCGGCAGTTCCCCAACGCCGCGCCAGGAGCAGCGCGAACGGAACCGAGCCGATCACATAGGCCAGAGCGACGGCAAGCAACATCAGCTTGATTGTAGAGGCGGATGAGGGTCGACTTCCAACCGGACCCGACTGACGACGCGATAGGTGGGACCACTCGACGACAGACGGCTGTCGATGAGCGTCACCCCGGTGACGGATTCCTCGAAGAGCTCGCGACCCTCACGAAGGTTCACGATAAGCCGGCGGTTTCCGCGCTGGAGAGTCCGCCAACGCGCGAGTGTCAGGTGCGCATGGAACCGATCTGCGACTATCACACCGGCGGACGCCAGGCGCTCGAGCACCTTGCCTCGCACGTCGGTGACGTCATGTGCGCCGCGCGTCACGCCCAGCCACAGCACGCGCGGAGCACCGTCTGACGGAAACATGCCGACACCACCGAAGCCCACCACAAATGGACCATGATCAATGGACTGGCCCATCACCTCGATCACCGCGCGGGCGCGGTCCTCGCTCACTTCGCCGAGGAACGCCAGGGTGAGATGAACCTGTTCAGGCTTGACCCACTTCAACGACGAACGCCCGCGCCCGTCGCAGATCGGTCTCAGACGCTCCTGTGCTGCTGCGACAGCCTGCCGGCCGGGCTCATCCAACTCAAGCGCGACGAAGAGCCGCACATGCCGCTCTCTGCAACCGTTATGGCCGCCGCTCGAACCACCAGAATCGGTTCGGGCCATCAAGGGCTGCTGGCGTCGTCGTTGTGAGCATCAGACGCAGCATGTTGAGCGCGGCCTGCGTCGCCTGGAACTTGACCTGCTCGCGGCCACCAATGAACTGGAACGTGCGGACGCGGGCATCACTATCCACGACAACCGCAACGGCAACCGTTCCCACGGGCTTGTCAGCTGTGCCGCCGCCCGGCCCGGCGATTCCCGTAATGCCGATCCCAACGTTGGCCCCCGCTCGCGACCGGATGCCATCGGCCATCGCTCGAGCCACCGCTTCACTGACAGCTCCGTGCTCCTCTATGAGCGATTCGGGCACACCGAGGCTCTCGACTTTGGACCGATTGCTGTAACAGACGACCCCGCAGTCGACGTAATCCGAACTGCCCGGTACGTCCGTTAAGCGGGAGGCCAGCAGCCCGCCCGTGCACGATTCCGCGACAGCGACGGTCATCCCCCGCGACCGAAGTTCTTCTCCGACAACGGCCTCGATCGGCCGACCATCGACGCTGTACACAGCCTCCCCGAGCGCTTCAGAGAGCTCGTTTATGGCTTGCTCGAGCGCCGCAGCACCGGCGTCTTCGCTCGCAGCGGCCGCCGTGAGGTGCAGCTCAACCTGGCCGAGCACCGCCAGAATCGTCGTGGCGATCGGCACGGATTGAGTCAGCCACCGGCGATAGATTGGCTCGGCGCGCGTGTCAACATCGGACTCGGTCCGGCCGGCAATCTTCAGCACCCGTCGAAACAAGCCGCCGCCACCGGTCCGGGGTGCGAGACGCTCACGAACCACGCTCTCGAACATCGGCTTCATCTCGCGAGGGGGGCCAGGCAACAACACAATTGCCGAGCGTCCCTCTTCGATCCACAAACCTGGCGCAGTGCCGTTGGGGTTCGGCAGAACCGTCGCACCGCGGGGGACCATCGCCTGCCGACGATTGATCTCGGGCATCGTCATGCCACGGCTGGCGAATCGCTGTCTGATGCGATCGACGATCCTTTCATCCACGTCCAGCGGCATCTTCAAAACCTTTGCGACCGCGTCGCGTGTGATGTCGTCTTCGGTGGGACCCAGCCCGCCGGTCAGGACGATGACGTCCGCCCAGGTCATCGCGTGCTCGAGCAGTCCGGCAAGTTCACTGCCTGCGTCGCCCACGACGCTCTTGAAACGGACGTCCACACCGATTTCATTCAGTCGTTCGGTGATGAAGAGGGAATTGGTGTCGACGCGGAACGGCGTCAACATCTCGCTCCCGACGGCGATGATGCAGGCTCGCATGATGTGCCGGACGGGCTCCGCGGCGCGTCCTCGCCTACCAGAGTACTCGATGACCGACTGCCAGCGTCGCCCGGAGCGCCAGGTTCGCGTAGACGGCCGCCATGGCATCGTCGGCCATCACGCCAACGCCACCGTGCAGCCGCTCGAGCCGATCAGCGGGATAGGGTTTGATGATGTCGGCGATTCGAAAAAGGAGAAAAGCCACGACAGCGCCTGGCCAGCTGACGGGATTGAGAAACAACGTGATCCACATTCCCAGCACTTCATCGATGACAACCTGGGAGGGATCCGTTCGGTCGAAATGCCGTTCTGCCTCGCCGCTGCTCCAGGTCCCGACCACGAAAAGCCCGACGATAGCCAGGGCCTGAGACCAGGGGGAAGCGGAAAGGAGCCACCACAAAACCAAGCCGGCCGCCGAACCAAACGTCCCGGACGCGACCGGAATGTAACCAAGACCGCAGACTGTTGCGATCGGCAACGCGAGGCTGGCGCGGGTCACGCCGAGGCGCGTACAACGCGCGTGCCGGCGAGTCGATCGTGGAGACCTCGGCGATCACGGTTGAACAGCGCCGTGAGCAGACCGAGCCCGGCGGGCACGGCGAGGAGGCAGCAGAGCAGGGTCCGTCGCACCGACCGGCCCAGATCCAGCGGCTCGCCGGGATCAGCAGCCACGACCTTGATCCCGGCTGCCATCTTGCCCAGCGTCTGTCCGCCCACCGTGAACGCCACGAAATAACCGCAATTCTGAACAAAGAGAAATGCGAGAAGCGGCGCCTTCGGCAACACGTTGATTTCGTCGAAGGACACGCCGCAAAACGCAAGAGTCAGGTACACGACCAGCACGTCCACGGCGATGAGAATCAGACAATCAATCAGCATCGCAAGAAACCGTGCCCCCAGACTCGCGTCTGCCTTGTCTGGGCCGACGTTCAACGCGCTCGCCCGCGCGCTCTCCATGGCAGCTCCGCTCAAGCGGACCGCTCGTCGAAGGCCCGCGCTGCCGGCGCCGGGCTCTGCGTCGAAGGTGAGATCGAAGCTCTGCGCGCGCGAATCGACCCTCACTCTTGACCCTTCGGGCGTTGACCGCCGGACAGCAAGCGGCGGTCGAGGCGGCGACGGCTTCGTGATTAGTGGCTCGTCTTCAGCAGACTGACGACCGAACAACGGGAGGTCTGGCGTGAGCCCCGACCGTGGCGCGTCCGCTTCCTTTGAAAGGGTCAATAACTGATCGGGCGGGCCTTCGTCGCCGGTCGCCCGGTCCTGGAGCGTGAGCTCCGCCACGGCGTTGTCTGCGAGCGCAAAGTCATAGCCGCAGTTGCGGCATCGATCGACACGTTCAAAGCCCAAGTAGCCGCATTTCGGGCATTTCATCGCCGGTCCTGAGGCTCCGACGTTGGGCGGGCAGGTGGTTGCGGCGTCAGCCCCAGGAGCTGATGCTGGAGGTCGGCACGAACGCGGTCGGCTTCCGACTTCTGCGGATCGGTTGGTCGAATCGTCTCGAGGAGTGCCAGCGCTTCGTGAAGGCGGCCCCCGGCCGCCAGGTCCCTGGCGCGGCTCAACGACAACTCGCCTCGCTCCGGAACCGGAAGCACGGTTTCTCGCGTCACCGAGACGACGCCGACGCCGACCGTGGGCCGGCGGAGCGAAAACAACAGCCCGGCGTCGCCGCCCTGAACGGCAATCATGTAGCCGCCCACGATGACCAGCAGGATCAGGACTCCCGCGGCGATCGGGACGAAGCGGCTGCGCGAAGGGACGTCAGCGACCAGCGAAACCGCTCTTTGTCGTCCGCTTGACGGCGCCTGCAACGAAGCGATTGGCGCGTCGGGCCTTCCCGCTTCCCCAATCGGGGCATCCGTCTTCAGGTTCAGGCGCGCGAGAAAGGTGTGCGCCTCGTCGGCTCCGGCTCCGCCGTCGAGCGCTGCTCGCAACAGTCGTTTCGCCTCGGTGTCATCGCCGCGATGAAAGGCCGAAATTCCCCGTTGAAGCAGTTCTTCGGACTCGCGCTGGCGCTCGGCGAGCGCGCTCCGTGCACGATCGATGTACGCCCGTGCCCGCGAATGCCCGCGGTCAAGGAAGAGAACTCGCGTCCAGACGTTGACCGCCTGCTCGTAGCGGGCTGCGAAGTAGTGATCCAACCCCGTGACGAGCAGCTCTTCTATTTTGGTGTTTCTGTCCGCATCCGACGTGATCTCGACCGGATGAGGGTCGCCGGTGCGGAGCGAATCGGACATAGGTGGGCGTGAAGCAGCGCGATTATAGCACCGCAGATGCTAGACGGCTTCTTCCTCGCCTTCCATCCGCTTCGTCAAGGCAATGCCGAACGCTCTCATCTTCCGATACAAGTTGCTCCGCTCCACGCCCAGTACCTCTGCTGTGCGGGACATGTTCCCCTGCTGCTGAGCGAGAGTCCGCAGGATGAGGTCGCGCTCGAACCGATCACGAGCCTCGTGGAGCGTCAATCGATCAACGAGCGATTCTGAAACCTCCGGCCGCTTCAGCGCATTCGGGTCGAGGAATCCCAGATCGGCAACCGAAATCTCCTCTCCGGGCGCCATGATCATGAGTCGCTCGATCACATTTCTCAGTTCGCGCACGTTCCCCGGCCACGAATAGTGCTGGATGATCGACAGCGCCCCAGGCGTCAGCGTCTTGAGGCGACGGCCGTACTCGCGCGCAAACTCAGCCATGAAATGATCGGCGAGCAGGCCGATGTCGTCGGGTCGTTCGCGAAGCGGTGGCACGAAGATCGGAATCACGTTGAGCCGGAAGTACAGGTCTTCGCGAAAGCGCCCTGCCCTGATTTCAGCCTGCAGGTCCTTGTTCGTGGCCGCCAGTACGCGGACATCCACTCTGATCCGCGTGGTGCCGCCGACCGCTTCCATGGCCTGCTCCTGAAGGACACGCAGCACTTTGGCCTGCGTCTTCAGGCTCATGTCGCCAATCTCGTCCAGGAATATCGTTCCGCCGTCTGCCGTCTCGAACTTGCCGCGCCGGTCCGCGACGGCTCCCGTGAATGCGCCGCGTACGTGACCGAACAGCTCGCTTTCAATCAGCTCCTCGGGAATCGCCGCACAATTGACCTCGACGAACGCTCCGGACCTCCGCCGGCTCAGTGCGTGGATCGTCCGGGCCACCAGTTCCTTGCCCGTGCCGTTCTCTCCGTAGATGAGCACGCGCCCGTTCGTCGGGGCAGCCATCGCCACGTGCTCGCGGAGAAGCCGAATGGCCTCGCTCTCGCCGACCATCGTCTGGCTCCGATCCACCCGCGCGCGAAGGGCACGGTTCTCGGCCTCTAGCCGGCGCTGGCGCAGCGCGTTTCGGACAACCAGAATCGTCTTCTCGAGTGAGAGCGGCTTTTCGACGAAATCGAACGCGCCCATCTTGATCGCTCGCACGGCCGACTCGATATTGCCGTGGCCAGAAATCAGAACAACCTGCGCATCCACCTGCCGCTCGCGGAGTCTGGCGAGCGTTGTCAGACCGTCCATGCCGGGCAGCCAGACATCGAGCACCACCAGATCAACAGGACTTCGCGTCAAACGCTCGAGACACGCTTCGCCGCTCGCCACGGTTTCGACGGCGTATCCCTCGTCGCGCAGCACGCCCGTCAGGGCGGTACGAACGCCTGGCTCGTCGTCCACAACCAGGATGGTGGGTCTCATCGCTCTGCATCGCGCACTGAACCCGGCGCAAGAAGGTTCAGCATGGCAGCTCGATGGTAAAACGTGTGCCGTGCGGCTGATTGTCGGTGACCTCGATGTTGCCGCCATGTTCGGCGATGATTCGCCGTACGATAGCCAGCCCGAGCCCACTGCCCCGCCGCTTGGTCGAGTAGTACGGGAGGAACAGCTTCTCTCGCTCCGCCGGCGGGATTCCAGGGCCGTCATCGGCCACGACGATGCGCGCCATCCCGTTCGTGCGATCCATCTGCGTTTCGACGATGATGCGGCCTTTGCGTTCGATGGCTTCCGCCGCGTTGTCCACGAGATTGATCAGGACGCGACGAATCTGCTCCGCATCCAGCCGCACGAGCGGCACGTTCTGATCAAAGCACCGGTCAATACAGACATCCGAAAAGAGGCCGCTGTACAACGCCAACGTATCCACGATCAGCTGCTGCAGGTCAGTTGGCACCGTCCTCGGGGCCGGCATCCGGGCGAACTGCGAGAATTCGTCGACAAGTCCCTTCAGCGACTCGACTTCACCGACGATGGTCGTCGTGCACTCTTCCACGAGCGCCTTCGCGGGCGACGGCCCGACCGCGAAGTGGCGTCTCAGGCGCTCCGCGCACAACTGGATCGGTGTCAGCGGGTTCTTGATCTCGTGAGCGAGGCGTCGGGCCACTTCCCGCCATGCCGCAACCTTCTGGGCGCGGATCAGCGGCGTCACGTCGTCGAGCACCAGCACCGCGCCCTCGACCGCGCCCGTTTCTCCGACCAGCGGAGTGGCGACAACCGCCAGATGGAGTTCATGCCCGTCGCGGAGAATTGCGACCTCCTGTGGCGACCCCTCGACACGCCCGTCACGGGCCGCCGCGAGGCTGGCGCCGAGTGACCGCAGGTCGGGTCGATCCAGCACAGCCTGCACCGGCTGCCCGACGCTCGACCTCTCCAGGCTGAGCAGCCGCGCGGCAGCGCTGTTGATTGTCGTGATGGATCCGAAGGCATCCACTGACACCACGCCGGTCGTGATGCGCTGGAGAATCGTCTCGATGTACCGGCGGCGCTCTTCGACTTCCTGATGCTTGCGTTCGAGGTCAATCGTTGACCGATCGACCTTCCGCCTGCTGGCGGCGAGTTCGTCGGCCATTGCGTTAAAAGCTTCGACCAGCGACCCGAACTCGTCGTTGCTCTGGGGCTCGACGTGCTGATCAAGATGGCCGGCGCCGATTTCACGAGCTGCCGCGGCCAGCATCTGCACCGGCCTGGTGATGCGCTTCGCCAGGTAGAGTCCCATCCATGTCGAGCCGACCAGGATCAGCAGTGTCACCATGACAAAGAGCGACAGGTACACACCCGTGAGCGGGCGCTTCAGAACACGCAGCTGGTTGTAGCTTTCGTACGCCTGCGTCATGCGCCGCGACTGCGCCGCCAGATCGCCGGTCAGATAATTCGTGGCGACCACGACGCCGGCCGGCCTTCCGTCCCGCGACGTGATCACGGCCGCCGCCCGCAGGAGATCGCCCGAACCGCCGAGCGCCTCAACTGACCGCGCGGTCGTCCCTCCCGCGATCGCCTGAGCCGCCAGGCGCCCGCCCGCCGCCCGATTGTGTCCAGCCGGCATTGTCGCCGCGACGACATCGATCACCGGCTCGAGCCGAGGCGCTCCTGCGGCGCCGGCGTGGACTCTGTACACCTCCACCATCGTGACGCGTTGTGAATTGATGTCGGGCGTCAGCAGGTCGCGGACCGGACTGACGTCGGCCGACGACAGATCCACCGCACCAAGCGCTCGCGCCAGGCGGGCCGCCTGGTCGCTGACGAGCATCTGACGCTCGTGGTAATAGTCACCCGCGATCTCGTTCGCGGACGAGAGAATCTCGTCCATCGGCGCGTTGAACCAGCGATCCACGCTCGTTCGAATCACCTCGCTGCCGGCGATGAGCACCAGCACCGCGGGAACCAACGTCATACTGAGCAGCACCGCCACGAGCTTCGAACGGAACCTGGCGAACGGTAGTGCGCGGCGACGTTCCACAATCAACTTGATGACGTTGCGCGCCAGCACGAACACGAGCGCCACCAGCATCGTCAGGTCGGCGGCCGATAGCGCGTACAGCACGACTTCGCTGAGGAAGTCGGGGGACAGCCGGGGCGTCCAGTTCGCGATGGCGAGGATGGCGACGAGTACCGTCACCAGCGCGGCAATGCCCGCCAGAATCAGGCGCGGGTTGTCGCGGAACGGCCGCCGCCCCGGCAGCGGCCGCCCGCCCAGGCTCGTTCGGTTTGCGGCTATCGACGTCGTGCCGGGCATGCGTTACTCTTTCGCGTTCAACAGACCTCTGAGTTCGTCGACGAACTCCCCGATGTCTCGGAAATGCTTGTAGACCGACGCAAATCTGACGTAGGCCACCTTATCCAGCTTCCGCAGCTCTTCCATCACGAAGCTGCCGACATCGGCCGTAGCCATTTCCTTCTCCGGCCGATCCTGCAACGCGGACTCAACACGGTCGGCGATGCCTTCGACAGCAGCGACGCTCACCGGGCGTTTCTCGCACGCCTTCAGGAGCCCTTGAATGACCTTCTGCCGATCGAATCGCTCGCGGGAACCGTCTTTCTTCACCACCATGTAGGGAATCTCATCGATCCGTTCGTAGCTCGTGAACCGTTTGGCGCACTCCAGGCACTCGCGCCGCCGGCGAATCACCTCGCCCTCCCGACTTTCACGGGAGTCGACAACCTTGTCGCCGAGATGACCGCAGTACGGGCACTTCATCAGCAACCTTCGGCTGTCATACGTTCGCGCGGTCCTGCTGCGCCGCATCCGCCATTCGGCGCATCGCCGACATGTTGAGGCCCGCCTGCGCCGCGAACAACAGCCCAAGCGCGACCGATGGTCCAACTGTCAAGGCGTGCAGAACGAGGGCGGCGGCGACGGCCGCGTCGTTTGGCACGCCGTAGAACACCGTCGCCCCCAGCCGAAAAGCCTCGTGAAAGCCGCCGATGCCCCCGGGTGTCGGCACCGCGACACCAAGCGACAGGAGCGGCACGATCAAGAACGACGAGGTGAACGGCAGACGCAGATCAAACGCCATGGCCACCGCCCAGATGCCTGCGTCAATGGACAACCAGAGGGGAAACGACCACGCGAGGGCAACCAGCAGACGGCTGGGTCGGCGGACAATGCCGAGTCCGCGCGCGAATTTCTCGACGACGCCCGCAATCATGCCCGCGAACGCCGACGGCAGCGCCGTTTCCAGGCGCTTCATCGCGCGGCCGAGCCGGTCGGGGTTGCCGGCGAGCACGAAGAGCGCCACGAGCACCCCCAGCGACACAAGACCGGCGGTCGCACCGGCCCATTTCACCGCGGTGAATTCTGTCCGACTGCCGGCCCCAACGTCGTGCGCAAAGAGGAGCACGAAGGCGGCAAGCAGGATCAGGACCGTGATCAGATCCAGAAGCCGCTCGAGAATCACGGTGGCGAAAGCGCCGGTGGCGCTCATCTGTTCGTGACGAGCGAGGAAATACGGGCGAATGACCTCTCCTGCCCGCGCCGGCAGCAGGCCGCTGGCCGCGAACCCGACCGCCGTCGCTCGAAACGCGTTTCCGAAGCTGGCCAGGCCCAGCGGCTCCAGCAGACACTGCCAGCGCACCGTCCGAATGACAAGATTCACGACCATCGTGGCCAGCGAGACCGCCAGCCAGGAAGGGCGCGCGCGCAGAATGTTGCCGGCCACCTGACGCAGATCGACATTGTGAAGAAACAGGGCCAGCAGACCGACCACCAGCGCCAGTACCACGACCGTGCGTACATGGGTGCGCATCAACGGGAGAGAGCCTCCCTACTATACCGCCCAAGGGCGTCCGGCCGGCGGCATCGCTACATGTTGTTGTTGTCACGACCGCGTCACTTCGGTAAGATGCCGTGCTTTCCAAAATCGAGGAACGCGCGTTGCTCGCCGCCGCTCCAGTCATCCAGACCACGATTAACCGCCGCCCGCCGGACCGGCACGGGAAGGTTCGAGACATCTACGATTTCGGGGACCAGCTCGTTTTCGTCGCGACGGATTGCATTTCAGCCTTCGACTACGTGCTCGGCTCCGGGATTCCGGACAAGGGCAAGGTCCTCACCCAGATTTCGGCGTTCTGGTTCGAACGAACCAAACATCTCATCGAGAATCACCTCATCTCGCTCGATCCGGCTGCGTATCCCTCCGAGACGCACGGCGACATGGAGCTCCTGCGCGGCAGGTCAATGCTCGTGCGCACGACTGAACCGCTGCCGATTGAGTGTGTCGCGCGAGGCTACCTGTCCGGCTCAGGCTGGAAGGATTACCAGCGGACGGGCGAAGTCTGCGGCGTGCGCCTGCCGTCCGGCCTTCGGGAATCGGATCAGCTGCCGCACCCGATCTTCACGCCGGCCACCAAGGCTCAGACCGGACATGACATCAATATCTCGGAGGCTGAGGCCGCGAAGCTGGTTGGCCAGCGGTTGATGGAGCGCGTGCGCGAGGTGACGCTCCGTCTCTACACGGAAGGCGCCGCCTACGCTCACACGCGCGGAATCATCGTCGCCGACACCAAGTTCGAGTTCGGTCTGATGCCGGGCCGCCCGGGCCCAGATGAAAACCGCCTGATGCTGATCGACGAGGTGCTGACGCCGGACTCTTCCCGGTTCTGGCCGCTCGATGGCTACACGCCCGGCGGCGCACAGCCGAGCTTCGACAAGCAGTTCGTCCGCGACTACCTCGAGCAGATTCAGTGGAACAAACAGCCGCCGGTTCCCTCGCTGCCCGAAGAGGTCGCCCTCAAGACGCGTGAGAAATACCTGGAGGCGTTTCGACGCCTGACGGGTCGTGAGCTCGCATGATTGCCGATCGTCTCGAAAAGCTCGTCGAAGACATGGTCGAGACAGGCGTCCACTTCGAGGATGCTGTCCGTGAATTCGAGAGGCGCTTCATCACCCGCGTTCTCCGCGGGTCTTCCGGCAGCCTCACCAAGACCGCCGACTCCCTGGGCATGCACCGGAACACCCTCAGCCGGAAAATGGACGAGTACAAGATCCCGCGCGGGGCCGGCAAGTCCGCTTAGCAGTCGACCCTTGACACTGCCAGGGAGTACCATATAATTAGCACTCGCTCTGGGCGACTGCTAACCGCCCGCGAAACTTTTTCTTCGGACGATATCCATTTTTTTCACGCCACACGGGAGCACACACATGAACGTCAGACCGTTGCACGACCGCATCATCGTTCAGCGCATCGAGGAAGGCGAACAGAAGATCGGGGGCATCATCATCCCCGACAGCGCCAAGGAAAAACCCCAGCAGGGCAAGGTCATCGCTGCGGGCGCCGGCAAGGTCAAGGACGATGGCAAACGTCAGCCCCTCGATGTGAAGGCTGGCGACCTCATCCTCTTCGGCAAGTATTCGGGTCAGGAAATCAAGCTGGATGGTGAGGAATATCTCATCATGCGCGAGGACGAAGTACTGGCCGTGCTCGACCACGCCGAAGCCAAGAAGACCAAGAAGTAGATCGGGGCTCTTGCCCTACAGGAGAACAATCAGTCATGGCAAAACAGATAGTGTACGGCGAGCAGTCACGCCAGGCGATACTGCGCGGCGTCAACCAATTGGCAGACGCAGTCAAGGTCACCCTCGGCCCCAAAGGGCGCAACGTCGTCCTCGACAAGAAATTCGGTTCGCCGACGATCACCAAGGACGGCGTGACCGTGGCCAAGGAAATCGACCTCAAGGATCCGCTCGAGAACATGGGCGCCCAGATGGTCCGCGAGGTGGCCAGCAAAACGTCTGACACCGCGGGCGACGGCACGACCACCGCAACCGTGCTGGCGCAGGCGATCTACCGGGAAGGCGCCAAGAACGTCGTCGCGGGCGCAAACCCGATGGACATCAAACGGGGCATTGAGAAGGCGGTCGAGGCGATCACGGGCGAGCTCAAGAAGATGAAGAAGGACGTGGGCGGCAACATGGTCGCCCAGGTCGGCACCATCTCCGCGAACAACGACGAGACCATCGGCCGGATCATCGCGGACGCGATGGACAAGGTTGGCAAGGACGGCGTCATCACGGTGGAAGAAGCCCGGAGCATGGACACTTCGCTTGAAGTGGTCGAAGGCATGCAGTTCGATCGCGGCTACCTGTCCCCCTACTTCGTGACCGATCCAGAGCGCATGGAATGCGTCCTGGAGAATCCAGTCATCCTGATCCACGAGAAAAAGATCAGCTCGATGAAGGATCTCCTGCCGGTGCTCGAGCAGGTCGCCCGTCTGTCGAGGCCGCTGCTGATCATCGCCGAAGACATCGAGGGCGAGGCGCTTGCGACGCTCGTGGTCAACAAACTCCGCGGCACGCTTCACGCGGCCGCTGTCAAGGCGCCCGGCTTCGGTGACCGACGCAAGGCCATGCTCGAGGACATCGCCATTCTGACCAACGGCCGGGCGATCACCGAGGACCTGGGCATCAAGCTCGAGTCAATCAAGATGGAAGACCTCGGTAAAGCCAAGAAAGTCACGATCGACAAGGACAACACGACGATTGTCGAAGGCGCGGGGTCGTCGGCGGCCATTGAAGGGCGCGTGAAGCAAATTCGCGCTCAGGTTGAGGACACCACGTCCGACTACGACCGCGAGAAGCTGCAGGAGCGGCTCGCCAAGCTGGTCGGCGGCGTGGCGGTGATCAAGGTCGGTGCGGCCACGGAAACGGAAATGAAAGAGAAGAAGGCCCGCGTCGAAGACGCCATGCACGCCACTAAGGCGGCCGTCGAGGAGGGCATCGTGCCGGGTGGAGGCGTGGCTCTACTTCGAGCCTCGAAGGTGCTCGGCAGTTTGAAACTGGGCGGCGATCAGCAGATTGGCGTGAACATCGTCGCGCGCGCAATCGAAGAGCCGATGCGCTGGATTGCGACGAATGCCGGGCACGAGGGATCTATCGTTGTGCAGAAGGTTCGCGAGATGGGCCCCGATGAAGGATTCAACGCGCTGACCGATACGTACGAGAATCTGGTCAAGGCCGGCGTGATCGACCCCGTCAAAGTGGTGCGCTCCGCCCTGCAGAACGCGTCGTCGATTGCCTCACTGCTCCTGACCACCGAAGCGCTAATCTCAGAGATCCCCGAGGAGAAGAAAGAAGCTCCGATGCCGGGCGGCGGCGGTGGCGGGATGGGCGGAATGTACTGAAGAAAGTGAAAAGTGGAAAAGTTGAAAGTGGAAAGTAAGTAGATAAGTCAAAAGTCAAAGGGCCCGGCGGGAAATCCCGCCGGGCCCTTTCTGTTTCAAATTACCCTACCTGCCCTACCTGCCTTACCCGCCCTTTTTCTACCGCAGCGTGAACGTGAGCTCGATCGTGACTAGCACGGCCACGGGCTCGCCAAGCCGCGTCCCGGGCGCAAACCGCCACTGCCGCGCCGCCTTGATGGCTTCCCCATCGAGACCGAACGTCGAGTCGAGCGACCGAACGACTTGGACGTCACCCACAAATCCGTCCGGCTTGACCACGCACTGTAGGAGGACTGTGCCCTGAATCTTCGCGCGCATCGCGTCAGAGGTATAAGCAGGCTTGACCTCGCGCAGCAGTCGCGGCAGCGACACGCCATTGCCCGGCTGGTACACTCCACCTCCGGTACCACCGCCACTCCCCGGACCCAGCCCCGAGCCATCCCCTGGGCCGATGCCGCTGCCCCGCCCTGTACCGCTGCCCCCTCCGGAGCCCGATCCTTGAGAAAGCGTCGGCGGCCCCGGTGGCGCTTCAAGCGCACCGGGTAAGGAATCGGTCGCCGCGGCGAGGCTCTTCGCCGGAATCACGAGCTCCTCGACGGGGTTCGGCTCCTTCCTGGCCTGCTGAAGCGGCTCGACGCTCGGCGGCTTCGCGACCGGCACCGTGATCTTGTCTTTGCCCGGTAACTCCGCCTTGCGCGGCGGTTCCTTCATCTGGTTTCCACCACCGCCTCCGCCACCGCCAGGACCAGGTTGGTCCAGCCAGATGATCTGATTGGAATTCCACTCAGGCAGCACGGCCCGCTGAACGACCTGACCTCCAGCGCGCAGCAGCAGGTACCCGAGCACAACGACGAAGGCATGAAACGCCCACGACACGAAGAAGGCCGGCGCCAGCCGCTTCTGCTGTTGCTCGAACAGGAAAGGGACGTGTGCGGCGTAACTTTGATCGAGGTGGACAGTCAGATGCCCGGCTGAAGTGTTGGCTTCCGGCGTGGAGTTGGCGGGGTCAGACATGACAAGCGGGAGGCTTCTGGTATTTTCGCGCACGGATTCGCGCCGGCGCAACTGCAAAACCGGTGCCTATGAATCCGCCCGGTGAGCATGACGAGTTCGACACCTGCGCCTGACGGATCGTCCTCAAGCGCCTACAGTCTCCCGGTCCAGGCGCCGATGGCGGCATTCCCGCCGCCGTAGGAGTGCAGGATGGCCAGCGCATCTGCGGCGCGCGGTTCGCTCGAAATAGCCACGAGCACGCCGCCCCGCGCAGTCAGCGTATCGAAGATGCGGCCGTCGTGCGCCTGAAACCCGACCTTCCTCATCGTCGCGGCCAGACCGAGCTTGGCCAGATCTCCAGAGGTGCCCTGCAACGCGTCGAGCAACGGCCCCTTCGCAAGAATGGCGCCGGTGGACGCGGTCTCCAGACGCAGGCCGGCGGGGCCCAAGGCCTGTTCGATGAGCGCGCTCGCTTCCGGGCTTTCCTTGGCGAGAATCGTGAGCGTGCTAGGCGGGAAGCCTGCGTTCGCCAAGGCCTCAAGTCCCTTCCGAGCCCACATCACATCCTGAAAGACCGCTACCGTAAACAGCGCTGTGTCAACGTCTACCATCGTTCCCCTCGTTCCGAGGCCGACCGAAACTCCCGGTGCTAATGTATCACGCAGGATGAAGGCGGATGTCGCAGTTGTCGGCGCCGGCCCCGCAGGCGCGTGGGCGGCGTACTGTCTCGCCCGCCGCGGGGCGCACGTCCTTCTTATCGACCCATCACACCCTCGCGAGAAGCCCTGTGGGGGCGGTGTGACGACCCGCGCTCTGGAGCTCGTCAGATCGGTCCTCGGAGCCGCAACGCTGCCGGCGATCAGTATTCGATCCGCACTGTTTGCAGCTGGCTCCCGGGCACCCGCCAGCGTGCCACTCGAGAAGGACACACTGGTTGTGGCGAGCCGCACGGAATTCGACGGCCGTCTGCTGGAGGGCGCGCGCAACGCCGGTGCGCGACTTCTCGCTGCGCGAGCGACCGACGTGGAGCCGATGGACGACGGGGTCGCGATCCAGACTTCTGCGGGCAAGGTGCGGGCAGACTTTGTCATCGGCGCCGACGGCGCCAACAGCCTCGTCCGCCGGCGACTCGGCGAACGCTTTCGGCGCGATCAACTGTCGATCGCGACCGGGTTCTTCGCGCACGGCGCGTCCAGCCGCGATATCTGGATTGAACTCATGGCAGATCCTCCTGGCTACATCTGGTCATTCCCCAGGCCGACTCATCTCGCGATCGGGATCTGCGCCCAGGCTGACTGCGGCGCCACGGCGACTGCGCTGCGTCAAGCCACCGCTGACTGGATTGCACGCACGGGCATCGCTCAAGGCGCCCGCCTCGAGCCCTACGCCTGGCCCATTCCCTCTTTGTCAACACATGATCTCGAACGACTCACGCCTGCGGGGCCTCGCTGGTGCCTCGTAGGCGACGCCGCAGGCCTCGTCGATCCGATCACGCGGGAGGGAATCTACTTCGCGCTGCTCTCGGCGCAGTGGGCTGCCGACGCGATTGCGGGCGGCTCGGATGTTGCGCGACGCTATGCTGGTCGGGTGCGCGACGGCATCGCTGTTGAACTGGCACGCGCGGCGCGCCTCAAAGCCGCATTCTTTCGGCCGCAGTTCGCGCGACTGCTTGTTGAAGCGCTGCGCAGCAGTAGGACAATTCGCCACGTCATGCGGGACCTCGTCGCGGGCCGTCAGGACTACGCCGGGCTGAAGTGGCGCCTTGTGAAAACCTTAGAAGTAGGACTCGCGACCAGACTGTACCGCTCAGCCCGCCGGAGCTGACCCGGTTGCGGGTACAATACTCCGGAGTCGGAGGCTCTTCATGAGTCGACTTGGATTGCCAGAACTGCTCGTCATCCTGCTTATCGTGATCCTCATTTTTGGCGCTAACAAGCTGCCGCAACTGGGGAAAGGGATTGGCAGCGCCATCAAGAACTTCAAGGATGGCATGAACGAGAACGATAAGTCGTAGCTGCCCGCTTCGCCTTCCGGGTCCTATCGTCGTCTTCGTCCCCGCTGCCTGGCCGGCTGGCGCCGGCTCGAACGTTGAACATCGCGCCTCGGTTTTGCTTTGCTCCGTCGCGGCCCTCGCTCGCCCCGGTTGACACGCTCGAGAATGTCAACAAGTCCGAGGTCAATCTGCCGGATGTCCATGTTCACCCGAACCACCTGAACCAGAACCTTGTCGCCCAGCCGGTAGATCTGGCCGGTATTCTCACCCCGCAGGGTATGCGCGTCGTCGTTGAACCGATAGTAGTCGTCCGCCATCGTTGACACATGGACGAGGCCTTCCACGTAGTGCTCGATCAGCTGAACGAACACGCCGAACGCGGCGACGCCGGTCACGTATCCCTCGAACTCATCGCCGACCTTGTCGGCCATGAACTTCACCTTCTTCCACTGCAGCAGCTCCCGCTCGGCATCGTCAGCACGGCGCTCCCGCTCGGACGTGTGACGAGCCATCTCGGGAAGCTCCTCGACCCAGTCTTCCCGCACCTGTTCGGACAAGTCGCCGCGACGAGCCGCTCGAAGCGCTCGATGCGCAATCAGATCGGGATACCGTCGAATGGGCGAGGTGAAGTGGGTATAGCTGGTCGCGGCGAGGCCAAAGTGGCCAAGGTTCTCAGGCGCGTAACGCGCCTTCTGCATGGTGCGCAGCATGAGAAAAGCAATCGGCTTTTCCTCCGGTTTGCCGCGGATCCGTTCGAGCAGCTTTTGGAACTGCATGGGGCCCACCTCGGTCAACGGTCCGCCCAGGCTGAGACCGAAACCTGAGACGAATTCTTCGAACTTTTCCACCCGCAGCAGGTCAGGTTCCTCGTGCACTCGATAGAGAGTCGGGGCATGCCGAGCGTCGAGGTACGACGCGACGGTCTCGTTGGCGAGAAGCATGAACTCTTCAATGAGACGGTGCGCGACATTGCGCTCGAGCGCGATGATGGCTTCAATCACTCCGCCTTCGTCCACTACGACTTCGGCCTCGGTCATATCGAAATCAATCGAGCCGCGACGCCGCCTTGCGGCGTTCAGGATCTCGAACAGTGCGAGCATCTGCTCGAACATCGGCACGAACGAGGCGTACCGCTCCCGCAGGACCGGATCGTGGTCCGTCAGGATGCCGTTGACCGCCGTGTACGTCATCCGCTCGTCGCTGTTGATGACGCCGTCGTGAAATTCGCGCCGCAGGACGCGTCCCTGGTCGTCGATTTCCATCAGGCACGACTGAACGAGGCGATCGACGCGCGCATTAAGGCTGCAGAGGCCCGTCGCGAGCTCGGAGGGAAACATGTGCACGGCGCGCTCCGGGAAATAGACGGATGTTCCCCGTTCGTACGCCTCGCGGTCGAGTGCACTGCCCTCCGGGACGTAGTGCGACACGTCGGCAATGTGGACCCCGAGCCAGTAGTGTCCGTTCGGCAGTCGCGACAACGTGATCGCGTCATCGAAATCCCGGGCGTGTTCACCGTCGATCGTGACCGTGGGCAGGCTTCGGAAATCGGTCCGGCCCCGAATATCAGCCTCCGACACTGACGACCCCATCCGTTTCGCCTCGGCGACAGCATCGTCCGAATGAGCGTCGGGAATCCCGAACTTCCGAATGATGATTTCCGTGTCCACGCCCGGGCTATCGATCGCGCCGAGCACCTCTGCGACCTCGCCACGGGCTGCACGGCCGGGCGTCGGCCAGCGTGTGAGTCGGACGACGACCATCTCTCCGGGCGATGCCCCGCGTTCCTGGCCCGGCGGAATGGCCACATCCATCAGCACTCGACGGTCGAACGGCACGACGTACGCCGCGCCCGACTCATCGCGTTCGTAGCGTCCGACGATCGATTCGTTGGCACGCTCCAGAATCCGGATGATCCGGCCTTCGGCCCGACCGTCGTGTTTGAGCCGCTCGATGCGCACCACGACGCGGTCGCCCTGCATCGCCTCGTTCAGATTCGGCCCGGAGACGTATATGTCGCCGCCGTTGGGCTCGAGCGGGCGCTCGGGCGTCACGAAGCCGTACCGGACGGATGCGCCTGCAGCCGGCCAACGTGCAGATCCATCTTTTCCGGAAGGCCGAACCGGTGGCCGCGGATCTGGACCAGCTCGCCCGACGCCACAAGGGATCGAATCTGGCGCTTGAACGAGGGACGGTCGTCTTGAGGAACCTTCAGAACCTGAAGGAGCTCCCGCATGCCCGCCGGGTGATGGACCCGGTCGCGCAGGAGCGATAGAACCTGCTCGCGTGAAAGCATTCGCGTGTTGTTATCCAATCAGGACGACCTGGAGGTCGCCCACATTCGTGTCGGTCGGGCCAGTGTGAATAAGATCGCCCAGCGCGGCCAGAAAGGCATAGGCGTCGTTGTTCGCAAGAAACGCATCGGGCGGGGGCAACCCCGCGGCCAGGGCGCGCTCGAGTGTGGTGGTGTCGGTAATGGCTCCGGCGGCGTCGGTGGGGCCGTCGATGCCATCGGTGCCGACGCTTGCCAGAGCGACCGGCGTCTTCGAAGCGGCGAGCGGCACCGCCGCCGCCAGCGCCAGCTCCTGGTTCCGGCCGCCCTTGCCGTTGCCGGTAACGTGAACGGTCGTCTCGCCGCTCGCGATCACGCAGCAGGGCCGCGGACGCTTCGCGGCCTGGTCAAGCGCCGCCTGGAGAAGCGCGCGGGAGGAGAACGCGCGCCTCCCCGACGATCGGCTCCTCCATGCACACAACGTGGTATCCGCGCGACCCTGCTTCAGCCGCCGCGCCAGCCATCGCGTCACGTCGCCCGGCAATGACAGCAGCCACGGCATCCGCCAGCCGTGGGTCGCCAGGCTTCGGAGTTTCCGGCACGTCACCGCGGTGTCCAGCCGCCAGGTACGCCACCACTGATCCGGGATACGTCTCGACGCCCCCGTATCGCGCGACGACACCGGCGGCGTCGGCAAACGTCGAGGAGTCCGGCACGGTCGGACCCGATGCAATGACGCTCAGGTCGTCACCCACCACATCTGAAACCGCAAAGGTCCTCGAGGGTCCCGCCGCTTTTGCCGCCAGCCATCCCCCTTTGATAGCCGACAGGTGTTTCCGCACTGTGTTCAACGCATGAATATCCGCGCCCGATTTGAGCAGACGTTCGGTCGTGCGGCGCTTGTCCTCGAGCGTGATCCCGCCGGCCGGTACGGCCATCATCGCTGACGCCCCGCCGGACAGCAACACGAGAAGCATCTCGCCAGGCGCCAGCGACTGTGCCAGTGCCAGCGCGCGTCGGCCGGCGCGCTCGCTCTCCGCGCTAGGGACCGGGTGGCTGCCGGGAATCGCTTCGAATGTGTCCGGCAGCGCCGCAGGCGCCGCGCCCACCACGAGGCCCGCTCGGATTCTTGACTCGCACAGCCGGACGACGGTTGAGGCGAGAGGCGCGGCCGCCTTACCCGCACACAGCACGCGAATCTCCCCGTCCGGCAACGCGCCAGGCCGCGAGAGGGCCCGCTCGAGCGATCGAGAGACACCCGCGCCGGCAATGCCGCTGCGGATAATGGCATCGAGATCGCTGCGGAGTTTTGAGAGCGTCGCGTTCAGTGGGTTTGTTTCGGGTCGGACCAGGAGGAAAGGCCGGTGACAACGTCGAACTGCTTCAAGAGGGAACTTACGAGCTCGTCGGCATTCTCTTTGGAACAGAGCTGCTCGAGCTGTCCCATGATTCGTGTGAGCGCCGCTTCAACGTCGGTGATGGCACCCTCGGAATAATACGGGCGCTGTCGCTGGAGGCATTGCTGATGCTTGATGAACTCTTCTCGATAAAACTCGGTGCGTGGGTGCTGCGCGCGGGTCGGCCTCGAACTCGTCACGAAGCGTGGCATGCAGATCCTCGAGTTAGATTTGTCAGCCGCCGAGTACGTCCAGTGTAGTGCCGCGCGAAAATGGGTGTCAAGACTTCATAAGGTGCGGGACCCGTCAACGGCCCCTGGCGGCCACACTGCCCCCCACGCAGCCGACCACCATCCCGCCGACGACAAGGAGCAGACACAACCCCAGCGGAAGGAACCCGATTGAGGACACATCGAGCGTCGAAGCCAGCGGCGCGAGGTACCGCGCCCGAACGGCCACAAACCCGCACTGCCAGAGCGACCAGCGCCAGCGCGGCGCCAATCCCTCCCTGAAGAACCCCCTCCAGCACGAACGGACCGCGAATGTAGAGCTGCGGCGCGCCCACGAGCTGCATGATGTCGATCTCGTCACGGCGGGCGTGCAGGGCCAGACGCACTACGTTTGCGACGCTCAGCGCCGCCGCAATCGTCAGGATGACGGCCAGCAGAAAGCCGACGGTCCGAATCGCACTGACGCCAACCAGCAGGCGGTTTAGCCATTGCCGGTCGTACTGAACGTCGGTTACACCGGCCAGACCTTTCAGCTGGGCGACCAGCACTTCAACCCTCTCGGCGGACTCGGCGGTGTCCCGCAGGCGGACTTCGTAAGACACCGGGAGCGGATTGCCGCCGACGCTGTCTACGGCGGACGCCAGCTCACCGAACGTCTGCTTGAATCGCTTCAATGCCTCGTCCTGGGAGACGTATTCCCTGGCTGCTATCAGGTCTCCGGGCTTCAATACCTCTTCCACCGCCGCGCGCTCGCTGGCCGAGATCCCGTCCTTCAGGTACACCGACACTTCCGCGGCTGCGCCCCACTCAGCGCTCAATCGGCGAAGGTTCGCGGTCACGATCAGGAACGCGCCAAGAACGAAGACCGCCACCGCGATCGTGGAGATTGCCAGCAACCCGGCCTGCCGGCCACGCCACAGGCTCATGAGCGCCTCGTCAAAGGCATATCGCAGCGCGCGCATCACCCAACCTCGACTACGCGACCGTGGTCCAGCATGATGGCCCGATGTCCCACGCGCTGAATGAGCTCGCGATCGTGCGTCGCCACGACGACCGGTCAGTACGCGGGCGTTGATCTGCCGGAACAGATTCATGATGTCGAGCGACAGATCGGGATCGAGGTTCCCTGTCGGTTCGTCAGCCAGAATCAGCTGCGGATCGTTGACCAGTGCTCGAGCGATCGCGACGCGCTGCTGTTCGCCTCCGGACAGCTCTTCCGGCAGGGCGTTCATCCGATGCTGCAGACCGACCCATTTCAGCGCCTGAAACGTCTTTCTCTGCTGCACGGTCAGCGCAATGCCCAGCACTCTCATGACGAACGACACGTTCTGGAAGACGGTGAATCGCGGAATGAGACGAAAGTCCTGAAAAACGAAACCAATCGCTCGCCGGTAGGCCTGGATTTCCGCACCCCGAAGCGCCGCCACATCGCGACCCGCGACCTTGAGGGCGCCGTCGGTCGGGAGATCTTCTCGAAGCAGCAGACGAAGCAGCGTCGACTTTCCTGCTCCGCTGGGGCCGGTGAGAAACATGAACTCACCCTTGCCCACAGTCAGCGTCAGGTCGCGCAGCGCGTACACGCCTCGGCTGTAGACCTTGGACAGGTTATGCGCTTCGATCACATCCGCTGAGCTCCCGAGGCCTGGTCGAGCATCCGACGCAGCACCTCGTTGACCCGCTTCGGGTTCGCTTTGCCCTTGGCGCCCTTCATAACCTGGCCGACCAGAAAGCCCAGCGCCGATGTCTTCCGAGCGTGGTACTGGGACACGGCGTCCGGGTGTTTGCTCATCACCTCGTCGACCCACGTCTGGATGGCCGCGGCATCGTCTATCTGAGTCAGTCCCTCGACGCGGACGATCTCGTCTGCCGTCAGATTCGAGGTGAACATCTTCTCAAACACCTCTTTGGCAGTCGAGCCATTGATCGAACCGGAATCGACCAGACGAATCAGCCCAGCCAGCCGCTCCGGAGACAGCGGAATCTTGGCGATATTCCCGTCCGTCTCCCGCAACACCCTGGCGAGCTCCCCCATGATCCAGTTGCCGGCCTGCTTGGGCACAGCACCGGCGCGCACCGTTGACTCGAGAATCCTCCGACAGTTCACGTGACTGGGTCAGCTGCGCGGCATCGTAGTCAGGCAGCGCGTACGACTCGATGAATCGGCGCCGCCTCGCATCGGGAAGCTCCGGCATCAACGCCCGGATCGCCGAAACCCGCGCGGAATCGACAACGAGTGGCGGGAGATCCGGCTCGGGGAAATAACGGTAGTCGTGCGCCTCCTCCTTGCTCCGCATCCCGACGGTTCTCCGCCGGGCTGAATCCCACAGGCGTGTCTCCTGAACAACCCGGCCGCCTTCGCTCAGGAGATCGACTTGCCTGTCGATTTCGAACTCGAGTGCCTTCTGCAGAAATCGAAACGAATCGAGGTTCTTGACCTCGGCCTTCGTGCCGAGCGCCTGCGTGCCGACTGGCCGCACCGAGATATTCGCGTCGCAACGGAGGCTGCCTTCTTCCATGTTGCCGTCGTTCACTCCCAACCACAGAAGCATTGATCGGAGGCGGGAGAAGAAGGCCGCGGCCTCGGCTGCCGATCGGAGATCAGGTTCAGTCACAATCTCGATGAGCGGAACGCCGCTGCGATCAGTCGACGTAGGTTCGCCGATCGGAGTCGGCAAACCCTTCGTGCAGCGACTTGCCGGCATCCTC
>CAVRXZ010000022.1:0-192802 GCA_963725105.1 uncultured Acidobacteriota bacterium | reverse complement strand
CACGAGGCGACGGCCGAGCGTCGCCCTCACCCCACGCGATCCGCTCGTCCATTTCCTCATCAGACAGACCGAGATAGCGTTCGGGCAGCGGCTGGCGCTCGCCGATTCGCTCTTTCTCATACGAGGTCAGGACTGGGAGAAGCATGGTCATCGTTCGGGTCGTTCGGACCGTTCGGTCGTTCGGACCGTTGGGCTTGTGAAAAGTTTCGCAAAGCTACTTCAGATTATATCACCCGGGTTCGGCCCGGCGCGCGTCGCCTGCCAGCTCGGCGGGCGCGACGACGTTGTAGAGGGTGTCAGCGTTCGAACGGCTCGCGGCCCGCCGCCGTGATCAGCTGCTCAATCTGGCGAGGCGTCATCGACTCAGGCGTGTGGGCGCCAGCCATGTGGTAGATCCGCTCTTCCTGCACGGTGCGTCCAGGTCGTCTGCACCAAACCAGAGCGCCATCTGAGCGAGCTCCAGGCCGTCGCGATCCAGAACGCCTTACGTGGGGAATGTCGTCGAGCATCAACCGCGCCACGGCATGGACGCGCAGCGTATCCGTGGCGCTCGGCGCCGGCAGCTTGCGCATCTCGTTGTCTGTCCGGATGAAAGGCCAGCGGAATAAAGGCCTGAAAGCCGCCCGTCTCGTCCTGCAGGGCACGCGCCCGCAGCATGTGGTCCACACGCTCCTCAGCCGTCTCGATGTGGCCGTAGAGCATCGTGATGCCCGAGCGCAGCCCCAGGCGATGCGCTGTACGATGGATCTCGAGGAAACGGTCCGCACCGCACTTGTCGTGGCAGATCTTCCGGCGGACACGCTCGGCGAAAATCTCCGCGCCCCGCCCGGAAGTGAATCGAGTCCGGCCGCTATCAGCTCCCGCAGCACCTGCTCATCGCTCATCCCGTACAGATCCGAGAAGAACGCGATCTCGACCGCCGTGAAACACTTCAAGTGAACGTCCGGACGGATTCGCTTGTAGCCGCGCAGCAACTCCGTGTAGTAGTCGAACGGCAGGTCCGGGTGGAGGCCGTTGACGACATGCACCTCGGTGACCGGCTGATGGCGCCGCTGCGCAGCTTGTCCCAGGCTTCGAGCGACATCGTGTACGCGCCGGATCCGCCAGGTTTCAGACGCGCGAACGAGCAGAAGAGACAGCTGGCCACGCAGACGTTGGTGGCCTCGAGCTTGATGTTGTGGTTATAGAACGTCCGGCTGCCGTGGCGTTTTTCGCGTTCGCGATTCGCCAGTTCACCAACGGCCAGCAGGTCTTCGCAGGCAAAGAGCCTGCAGCCGTCTTCGAGCGTCAGACGCTCGCCCGCTTCCAGCTTGTCCGCGATATCGACAAGGCGAGCGTCGGGTGATCCGCGACCGCATGGCCGGGCGGCCCTTTCAGCGGACGCCGAAGATCTGGACCCGCAACCATCGGGCGCGCGGTCCATCCAGCTCGGCCAGCAGGATTCGCTGCCACTGCCCGAGCACGACTTCACCGCCGCTGACCTGCAGCGTGAGGCTGTGACCAAGCAGCAGCGCGCGCAGGTGCGAGTCTGCGTTCATGCGATCGCAGTCCGAGTGCTGGGATCGTTGTGCATCCATTCCGCGTCGCGCGCCACCATCTGCTCGAGGAACCGGCGGATATCGGAGAGCAGCGCGGTCTGGAATTCGTTGATGAACAGCGCGCAGGTCGTATGCATCGACCAGAGGGTGACGAGACCTTCGCGAATATTGAAATGGCGAACGTGACTCCATGATCCGATTGGTGAGATCGACGAGCTCGAGCCGCTGGTCCGTCTGCACAACGAATGTCTCACCGTGAATCGTAAGGCCGCCAGTCGTCGCCAAGCCACATCCTCCACGGGCTTCTCGCGGACGGTGACGGTCGAACTCTTGCTCATGCAGTCTCCTGCCCTCCCATGCGCCGGCGGTGTACGGCATGCCGTGGTGCTTAGAGGTTGATCGTCGGCTATGGAACTGACGCGAACATGTAATGTTACCAAAAAATCGCCGGAAAGGGCGCCTGCGCACCTTTTGCTATACTCGGGCACCGTGGGTACAGCGCAAGCCGGCCCACGACCGCACAATTCGACGCGAGTCCCCGGCGGCCACGCGAAGTGGGTGAAAGGCCCACACGGTCCCGCCACTGTAAGCGGGGAGCGCGCTCACACGTCCCGTTGGGACAGTCACTGGACTTCAAGTCTGGGAAGACGTGAGCGCGTGTTGATCCGCGAGTCAGGAAACCTGGTCATCGGGGGCGTCCATTCTTCGGCGCGCGAGACGCCGGAAGGAGTTGCCGATGTCCTGGTCCTGTTTTCGGCGGCTGGCTGACGCCGGCCGTGCCTCCGCAGCATTTCTTACAGCTCTTCTCACCCTCATCATTGGCGCCCGCGCGGCTGACGCCGCGTCGGTGACCGGCCACGTGACAGGTCCGGACGGACGAGCCGTCGCCGGCGCGCGCATCGTGCTGACCATGGACATCGGCACGACAGTCGAGTCCACCACCGACGGCAACGGGGAATTCGACGTCGCACGGCTGGCCGCCGGACGCTACGTGCTGCTGGTCGTCGCCGAAGGGTTTCAGGCCGACCCCGTCGACCTGACTGTCGCCGAGAGCGAGCACCCGGGAACTCGCCGTGATGCTTCGCCTGAGCGCGCTGACAGAGTCGATTGTCGTATCAGCGTCCCAAGTCGACGTGCCGTTGTCGCGAGCGGCCGACAGCGTGACGGTGATCACCGCAGCCGAGCTGCAGGCCCGGCAGATCGAAACGACCGCTGACGCCCTGAGATTCGTGCCCGGCCTCACCGTCAACCGAAGCGGCAGTCGCGGCGCCGTGACATCACTCTTCCCGCGCGGCGGCGGATCGAACTACACGCTCGTCCTGGTCGACGGCATCCGGGTCAACTCGTTCGGAGGCGGCTACGATTTTGCGCACCTCTCCAGCGTCGACGTCGACCGGATCGAGATTGTCCCTGGGCCCCAGAGCGCGCTTTTCGGATCGGATGCGATCGGCGCCGTCGTACAAGTCATCACACCCGAGGAGGACCGGCCCGGGCCACGGGATTCGTGGAAGGGGGCAACCAGGCAACGGCACGGCTTGGGGTGACCGCAGCGGGCTCGCGCGGCTCGTGGAGTTTCGGCGGCGGCGCCGAACAGCTCCGAACCGACGGCTTCACCGGAACGGCACCAGCCACCGGTGAAACGGGTATCCAACGATGACTACCACCGGACCCACGGTTCCGGCTCGATCGGCTGGAAAGGGGGACCGAGCGCCGATTTCGCGCTGATAGCCAACCTCGATCACAACGAGCGCGGCTTCCCGGGTCCCTTCGGCAGCAATCCCATCGGAGTCTTCGGGGGCGTCGACCGGATCTCACGCGGGATCAACGACACCTATCAAGTCGGATCGCGCTTCAACAACAGCTGGTCGACGTCGATCGGGCAGCGCGTCGAAGCCAATTACACCGACATCTCCAGCGACTTTACGAGCCCGTTCGGGCAATCGGTGAGCGGCACCAAGCGGTTCGAGGGACGCATTCAGGAGGACTTCGCTCTTCCCAACCGTTTCGGCGCCTCCGCCGGCGTGGAATTCCTGAACGAACGGGCCTCGAGCACCTTCATCACGGGCGGGACCGCTGAACCGATTCCGATTGCCCGCTCGATGACCGGCACCTTCGCGGAGCTGCGGTACGTCGACGGTGAGCGTCTGTTCGTTACCGGCGGCGTGCGGCTGGAGCACATCGCACAGGATGCAGTGGAACCAAGCTCGGACCCGTTCAACCCGAGACCGCCCTTTCCCGCGCAGACCGTCAATTCCGTGAATCCCAAGGTCGCCGCCAGTTACCTGATGAAGCCGTCCGCCGACTCGAGCATGTCCACGCGGCTTCATGGAAGTGCCGGAACCGGGATCCGTCCACCGGACGGGTTCGAGATTGCGTTCACGGACAATCCGGCGCTCAAGCCCGAGCGGAGCCGCAGCTTCGATGCGGGCATCGAACAACGGTTCGCGGGAGGCGCGTTCGCCGCGGGCGCGACGGCGTTCTTCAACAACTACGACGATCTGATCGTGACGGTGGGATTCTCGGAACAGGATGCGAGTCACTATCGGAGCGACAACATCGCGAATGCGCGGGCCCGCGGTCTGGAGCTGTCGGGCCATGCCCGCATCACCAGCGCACTGACCCTCCACGGAAGCTACACATTTCTCTCGACGGACATCCTGTCGGTCGATGGCTTGTCGGAGGTTGCACCTTCTCCCTTCACGGTCGGCGATCCCCTGCTTCGCCGGCCCCGTCATCAGGGAGCGTTTCAGGCGTCGTTCGCCAAGAAACGGTTCAACGCGTTCGGCGAGTTGACAACAAGGTCGCAGGTGCTTGACGTGGAGCCGAACTTCGGTAGTTTTGGAGGGTTGTTCTACGCGCCCGGCTATGCCGTCATCAACGCCGGTATCAGCGTTCACCTCGCCGGCCCGCTGGAGGTGTACGGCCGCCTTCAGAATCTGGCCGACAAGCACTACGAGGAGGCGCTGGGCTTTCCGGCCGCGCGACGTACGGGAATGGTCGGCGTCCGAATCAGCGCGAGCCGTTAGAGGACCCCATGCTCCAGGCCGCCAGCGTGTCGTTCGCGTATCGCGGTCCGGCCGACGGCGAGGTCCTCCACAACATTTCTCTCGACGTCGCACGCGGCGACATGCTCGGCATTCTGGGACCCAACGGATCGGGGAAGACGACGCTTCTGAAAATACTCGGCGGCGCACTCACGCCCCGATCCGGATCGGTCACTCTTCATGAACGTCCTGTGGCAAGTTGGCCACGACGCGAGCTGGCGCGCCGCATCGCGTTCGTACCGCAGGAAACGTACGCCCCGTTCGACTTTCACGTCGTTGATATCGTGCTCATGGGAAGATTCCCGCACCTTGGCACCTTCGAGCTGGAAGGACCGGACGATCTGGCCATTGCCCGCCGTGCGCTCGAAGCCACCGGGACCGTGGAGTTCGAATCGCGCCAGTTCAATACGCTCAGTGGTGGCGAAAAGCAGCGTGTGGTGATCGCCGCTGCGCTGGCGCAGGAGCCTGAGCTCCTGCTGCTCGACGAACCAACCGCGTCGCTGGACCTTGGTCACCAGATGGAGGTTCAAACGCTCCTCCAACATCTGAATGTGACGAGCGGGATGACCATGATCCTGTCGACGCACGACCTCAATCTGGCGGCGTCCCTCTGTCGCCGACTTGTCCTGCTGAAAGACGGGCAAGTGCTGGCTGCCGGTCCGACGGACGAGGTCCTGACGGCGAATTCCGTACGGGCCCTGTACCAGGTCGACGCCGAGGTCGAGCACCATGGCCGCGCCGGCCGCCTGACCGTCGTCCCAATCAGACGGTCCTGAACCATGCAGCCCATCCGCAGGCGCCTGGTCACGACGACGGCCGGATTCGGAGTCCTGCTGGCGGGCGTTCTCGTCGGGGCGCCCCTGGTCGGATCGACGCACATCTCGCTTTATCGCGTCTTCGATCGGGCGATCCCGTTCGCCGACAATCTCGACGCCCAGATCTTCTTCATCGCCCGCCTCCCGCGCGTCGTCGCCGGCGCGATTGTCGGCGGTGCACTGGCCGCGGCCGGGGTTGTCTTTCAGGCGCTCCTGCGAAATCCGCTGGCATCGCCCGATACGCTTGGCGTGTCCACGGGCGCGGCGCTCGGCGCGATG
This sequence comes from uncultured Acidobacteriota bacterium, assembly GCA_963725105.1. Taxonomy (GTDB): domain Bacteria; phylum Acidobacteriota; class Vicinamibacteria; order Vicinamibacterales; family CAVVIG01; genus CAVRXZ01. The sequence continues at coordinate 187,126 of CAVRXZ010000022.1, read as the reverse complement.
CTCGCCATCACGTTTCACTTCGATGTCAGCGTACCTGGCATCCCCCCGATTTCGCTGTCGAGCGTCGCCGGATCACTCTGCGCACTCGGCGTGGTCTACGCGCTCGCCTCGGGACGACGCCGCGGATTTTCCACGACGTTGCTGCTGCTGGCCGGGGTGACCATGACGGCCTTTCTCACGGCGATCATCCTCTTCACCCAGTACCTGGCCGACTTCACGGACACATTCAGAACGGTGCGCTGGCTGATGGGGACCCTCGACGTGGGTGGCTACGCGCAGATTCTTGCTGTCCTACCCCTGCTGCTCGTCGGATTCTGCCTTCTAGCGACGCTCCCGCGGACGCTCGACCTGATCAGTCTTGGTGCCGACGCGGCAGCGGCACGCGGTGTTGACGTCGTGCGCGCCGAACGATTCGCGCTCGTCGGCGCTTCGCTCGCGACAGGCGCAGCAGTATCCATCGGAGGGCCGGTCGGATTCATCGGCATCGTCGTGCCTCATTTGATTCGCCTGATTGTCGGATCGGACAACCGGCTCGTGCTGCCAGCTTCGGTGCTGTTCGGCGCCTCATTCGTGATCCTGTGTGACGCCGTCGCGCGAACCATCGTTGCGCCAGTCGAACTGCCTGTCGGCATCGTCACGGCGTTGATCGGGGGACCGTTCTTTCTGTGGTTGCTCGTCAGGTCGTCGCGATGACTGGACACCGTTCGCGCCGCTCCAGAGTGCTGGGCGGGCTCGTCGCTATTGCACTGGTGGCCGTCGGCAAAGCCGCCGCTCCACCCAAGCGCATCGTGTCGCTCATCCCGTCGGTCACCGAAATGATCTTCGCGATGGGCGCTGCGGATCGACTCGTCGGCGTGAGCAGCTACGATCGCTTTCCTCCTGAGGTATCTCGTATTCCCAAGGTTGGCGGCCTGCTGGATCCGAATGTCGAGTCGATTCTCGCTCTTCGACCGGATCTCGTCATTCTCTATGGCACACAAGTCGACCTCCAGCGACGTCTGGAGCGTGCGAATCTCGCCTATTACCCGTACGAGCATCGGACGCTTGCGGACATCACGGTGACGGTGCGAGCGGTCGCCAACAGGATCGGCGTGCCGAATCAGGGTGAGCGCCTTGCGGCCGACATGGAGCATTCCATCGACGAGGTTCGCAGAAAGGTGGCCACGCTGCCACGTCCGCGTACGCTGCTCGTTTTCGGACGCGAGCCGGGGTCGCTCCGCAACGTTCAAGCGAGCGGTGGATACGGATTCCTGCACGATATTCTCGAAGCGGCGGGCGGGGTGGATGCATTTGGGGACCTGAAGCGACAGATGGTGCAAGCCAGCACCGAAATGATCCTCGCCCGAAAGCCTGACGTCATCGTCGAGCTGCGAGCCGATGCCCAGACTGCCGACGCGGCCAGGGAACTCGAATCGTGGAACGCGCTGCCCGGCGCTAACTGCGGTGAAGAATCACCGCATCTACTTTTTGGTTGGCGACAGGTTCGTCGTGCCGGGCCCGCGCGTCGTCGATGCCATTCGCGAGCTGAGCGATGTACTGCACCGCCGGTGAATGTGGTCATGGCTTGATGATGACCACGTGACCAAATGACCAAATTCCCAAGTCGTATCGTGTGTCTCACGGAAGAGACGACCGAGACGTTGTACCTGCTGGGTCAGGGCCATCGGATCGTGGGCGTGTCCGGATACACGGTACGACCGCCTGAGGCGCGACAGAAGCCGAAGGTGTCCGCCTTCATCAACGCGAAGTTCGACAAAATCGAGGCGCTGAAGCCGGACCTGGTGCTCGCCTTCTCCGATCTGCAGGCAGACCTAGGAGCCGAACTCGTCCGCCGCGGTCTGACGGTCGTGACCTTCAACCAGCGTTCGGTTGCCGACATCCTTCAGATGATCCGAATGCTGGGAGGCCTGGTCGGATGCCAAGCCGAGGCGGAACAGCTGGCCGCCCGTCTGGAATCGGATCTCGATGCCATTCGCCGCTCAGCGGCGCGATTCCAAAAACGGCTTCGATCCTTCTTTGAGGAGTGGGACGACCCAATCATTTCAGGCATCCGCTGGGTCGAGGAACTGGTCGACATCGCCGGTGGCACTCCCCTCTTCCCCGAACTCGCAGAAGCGGCCCTTGCCAAGAATCGCATCGTCGATCCGGCTGAAGTGGCCCGGCGAGATCCCGAGGTGATCTTCGCGTCCTGGTGCGGCAAGAAAGTGAACAAGGCGGTCATTCGCAGCCGGCCAGGATGGGCGGAAGTCCTCGCCGTCCGCAGGAACTTCGTGTTCGAAGTGAAATCAACCTACATTCTGCAACCGGGGCCCGCGTGTCTGACTGAAGGGGTCCGCCAGCTCCACGCCCTGCTCGCCGAAGCGAATGGCATGACGATCGACCCCGCCATCGCGCCTCGGGAGCGACTGGACGGAATTTAGTCATCTACTCATCTGGTCATTGGTCATCTGGTCATTTGGGACAGCGCTAACCCGATTGACCAAATGAGTAGATGAGCAAATGACCAAATTCGAGAATCAGGCGAGGGCGACTCGCCTACCGCCCGAGACGACCGCGACGGGGACGAGCTTCTGATGGCCGATGCGCTTGTTGTATTCGTTGTCGACGAACTCGAAGTCCCCTTCCCGCAGATCGAACACGGCAAGATCGGCGAGCGCTCCGACGCGCAGCGTTCCAAGTTCCTTGAAGGGCGGGATGGCGCGCGCGGCGTTCACCGTTGCACACGCCACAACCTGCTCCAACGACATGCCGAGCGACAGGAACTTCGATAGAACGGTGGGGAAATCGAACACGCGGTCCGTCCGACCGGCCGTCGTCAGATCTGACGAAATCGTGTCTGGCAGAAACCCCTGCCGAATCGCGCGCTCTGCGGTGTCCCAGGTGATGTGAAAGAGACGACCGTTGCCGATGTCGAACCGGATACCGCGACGCCTGGCGGCAAGGACCTCATGGAGTATCCGGCCGGACTCGTCGAAGATCGCGTTCGGCGGCGGCGAGTAGACGTGGGTCACGATGTCACCCGGCTTCAGCATCGCCAGAATCGCGGGCACCGGCGACGCGGTCTGGCCGATGTGCAGCATCACCGGAAATCCAAACGATGAAGCCACCTCCCGCGCACGTCGAAGGGCTTCGAGATCGCGATCGCCGGCCACTGAGCGCGACAGTCTGACCTTGACGCCGACAATCAGATCGCGATGCGCTTCGATCGCGGTGCGCGCAGCGGCCACATCGGCGTTCTCGATGTTCTGAAGCTCCCCTTCCTGCTGGACTCCCCGCCTGGCGACATTCAGGAAGATGCGAGTCCGGTTCGGTGCGGCTCTGGCCGCACTGACAATCCCCTCGACGTTGTCGGCGCCTCGTGATCCGGCATCAACCATAGCCGTCGTTCCCGTCGACAGGCAGAAGGCGGGCGTCATGCCGCTTTCAGCGGCGTGGACGTGAATATCGATCAGGCCTGGGGTGACGATCTTGCCGGCCGCATCCACGACCTCAGCAGCCTTGGAAGACGCAATGCCTGACTTGACGGCTGCAACTCGCCCGCCGTGAATCGCAACGTCGGCGATACGATCGACGTGATTCGCAGGATCGATGACACGGCCGCCCTTGACAACCAGGTCGTACTCAGCGGACTGCACGCCGATCGCCGACAACCCAACGGCTCCGCTCGCGGCACCCAGGAATTCACGTCGCGTCCACACGCAGACCTCCAGCTCTCAGGCTCGTTTCGGTGGGTTGCCGGACGAAAGCGCCCGGACCAGCTGGCGAACATCCTTCAGGGCGTCAACGCTTTCGATCTGCGCGAGCGCCTGCTGTGATGCGCGACGAATCCAGCACCAGCTGGGCACAGTCGGAGAACTTGTCGTGCAGTTCCTCACGCGTGAACGGCCGCTCCGGACCGCCGCGGTAGCGGTCGTCGGAAGGCTGGACAAGCGTGCGGCCGTCCGTCAGATCGACTTCGACGATGCTGCGGATCCTGTCGAAGCCCTTGTGCCTCGATCGCCCGATCGAAAACGCCGGTCACGCTTCTCCATCATCCGCTGCACCGGCTCGCTCGCCACGAATTCGTCCGTGAACTCGCGGATGCCAGCCTTCCGTCTGAGGATGATCGTGCTCATCAGGAACGGAATGGAGAACTTGGCTTCGAGCTCGGTCTTCGCGGACTTGTAGCGCAGCGGCTCCAGGATGTTCGAACCCGCCCGCAGGCGCACGGCGCGAACCTGCTCGGGTTTGACGTCGTGGTCGGTTACCAGCTTGAGCATGGCGTCGAGGCTCGGATGGCTGAGCGATCCGCACGGGTACGGCTTGACGGAAACGCCCGGACTGACGATCGAGTAGGGCTTGCCAAGGACCGCAATCAGCCGATCGAGATCGGCGCCGCCGCCGAAGCACCTGGAAGAATCCCCACTGGCCGTCCAGACCGTCGTCGCCGCCGGTGAAGCCCCGCGCTGCGAGCTCGGCGGCGACACTCCGTTCTCGGCCGCGCGCCCCATGTGGAGCGGCTTGGTCATCGTGCCGAAGTTCACGCGGATGCCGCTCGGACATGCTGGCCGCGATCGACAGCATGTGACCGAGCTGCATGTCGTTCAACTTCATCAGTTTCGCGGCGGCGGCTGCGGCGCCGAACGTGCCAACCGTGCCTGACGAGTGAAAGCCTCGGTTGTAGTGATTTGGATCGATCGCTTCGGCGATCTTGCACTCGACTTCGAAGCCGACGAGAAACGCTTCCAGAAAGGCCGCGCCGGAGAGACCTATCCGTTCCGAAACCGCGAGCGATGCGCAGAGCGGCGACAAGGTCGGGTGCGTCAGCAGTCCGAATGTCCGGTCAGGCGTCGTCGACAGCTGCGTGTCGTCGTAGTCCATCGCGTGGCCGCTGGCGCCGTTGACGAGCGCCGCCTGCGCGGCCGGAGCCATCATGCCTGTCCGCCCCGAGGCGTGGTCGCTTCCTTCGCGCCGTTCGTCGACTTGACGTAGCTCGCGAACGATCGCGCTTCCGTCGAACAGTTGATCCTGCGAGGATGACGCCGAACCCATCGATCAAGCAGCGCTTTCCCTGCTGAACGACGGCATCGGGCATGGCACCGAGGCTGGTCGAGGTGATGAAGTTCCTGACCGCAGTCGTGGCACCTTTGATAGCCGTGCCCTCGACCTTCTTGGGGTGCGGATTGGCGGTTTGCGCGCGCGCACCGCCGGCCACTGTTCCTGCCACGGTCCCGGCCGCCGCGCCGGCAACGGCATTCAAGAAAGCTTTACGGCTCAGTCGCATGATGCAGGCTCCGTCTACGCAAGGAAGAGATTCCGCCCTGACGCGGGAATGATACCCCTCGCCGCTGCCTGCTCGAAGAGCGTTTCCACCGGCACGCTTCCCTTCGGCACCCAGATCGATCGAATAGCTGTTCACGTAGAGATCGATGTGTTGGTACATCACGGCCTCGCTCATTTCCTGAGCATGCTCCCGAACGAACGGCAGGCTGTCGGTCCGGTGCGCAAACGCATACTCGACGCTTCGGCGCACGACACGATTCACGGCGTGCTGCGTTTCAACCGGCAACGATCGATTGACGACAATGCCGCCGAGCGGAATCGGGGTGCCTGTGTCGCTCTTCCCAGAATTCGCCGAGGTCGATGATCTTCTTCAGCCCCTTGGCTCCGTAGATGTGAAGCGGTTCTCGTGAATGATCAGACCCGCGTCGAACGTGCCGTCGAGCAAAGCGCCTTCGATTTCAGAAAACACGCAGCGGCGTCTTGTTCCGGGCGTCAGGAAACGCCAGGGCCAACAGGAAGTTGGCTGTCGTGTACCGGCCCGGAATGGCGATGCGAAGCCCGCCGCGACGACCTCTTCGCACTCGATCTGCCGCTTCGAAATCAGCAGCGGCCCGCAGTTCCGGCCGAGCGCGCTGCCGGCGTCGAGAAGCACGTAGTGCGACGTGCAGTACGCGTATGCGTGATAACTCAGCTTCGTCACATCAGCATGGCCCGCGAACGCCGCCTGGTTCAGCGCCTCGACATCGGCCATCCGAACCGAGAACTCGAGTCCCTCCAGATCGATTCGCCGATTCACGATTGCGTCGAACATGAAGCAATCGTTCGGGCAGGGAGAGAAGCCGAGGGACAGGCTCATAACTCGTTCAGGACATCGACCGTCGTTTCAGTCAAGTTCCGGATCGCGTCGCTCAATCCTCCAGGCGCTCCGGTCCCGCTTTTCCACTCGGTTCGACACCGCGCGGATCTGCGCGTGCGAAACGCCGGCCACAAGGCACGCATACGATGAATGCCGCGCCCTCCATGCTCTCCACCTGGGGGCGGTATCGGTCGACGACGGCCGCAATTGACGAGGCGTTGCCGTGAACTGTGTTGACGGTGATGCCCGTCACGGCAGGCAACGAGTCGAGGGACGGGCATCCCGGCCACTCCGTGGTCGACCAGCCGGCCGTCGGTGTAGGGAAACTCGTCGAGCGGAATGAGTTTCAAGTCCTGAGCGGTCTTGAACACGAGGTCGTCCTCGGCGCCCAGCTCTGAGAGTCAATCGGACACGACATGCACAACACTGCCAAGCGCGATTCCCGGATCGAACGTTCCGCACAGGCCGATGTTCAGCACGGCCTCGTAGAGGCTTCGTCGTCAACACACGCGACAACCAGACAGATGTCGCAACCATTCCGACGCCGGTGATCAGCAGATCGATGTCATGGGAAGCATATCGAAAGGATCGTATCCGCGGTGCACGTTCGGCCGACGGGCCAATCCGTGTGCTCAACGCGGCGACTTCCATATCTGTGGCAGCGACGATGAGGAGGCGCATCCCTTCAGGCGGAACTACACGTCGTCGTCAACCTCGGCGACGAGATAGGGTCTGGATGCGCGCCGGACCACGATCGTCAGCCCAAACCCGACGAGGACTATGGCGGACACAAGACCCAGATAGATCCCGATGCCGGCCATGGCGACAGGGGCCTCACCCATCGGCACGCCTTCAACGATGGCGACGGCCTGGGAGACTGTGAGAGCCTGCTCCCCAGCGAGGCGCGGCATGATCCGCCACACCAGGAACATGATTCCAAGCGCGAAGAGACCCACGAGCAGCAGTGGATGGCGGGAATTCCGACGTGTAATCAGGCTGAGGACGGCCAGGACAGCCGCCAGGAGGCCCAGGCCGACAATCCAGAGACCGGGCACGTCAGGAACGCCGGTGCGGACCGCCCCGTTGACGCTGACCCACGGCAGAAACGCACTGACCGCCAACGCAAGCCCGGCCCCGAACGGAATCAAGTACGTGCGCATTCCGGGACGGAAGATCGCTTGCAGGCTCAAAGGACTACTTCTGACTGTCCTGGTATTCCTCGAGCCAGGCCATCTGAATCGCTTCCAGCTTGGGTTCGTTCGAGGTCTTGGGATCGTCGTCGAAATCGTCAAGAGAGAGGACGTGCTGGCGCAGGTCGGTGAAGCGGACGGTCAGCGGATCCAGATCGGGAAACTTTTCGGTCAGGGCGATCGCGATGTCTTCGGCATCGGACCACTTCACGGCCTGATCTCCTCCGCATTGCGATCCTTCTTGTCGGACTTGCCAAGCTGAATGCCGCCGCCTTCCTGCACGTAGTTCCGTGTGTACATCGGGAGCTCGCAGACCACGTCGCCGCTGATGACCGCCTGGCAGCCGAGCCGGGAGCGCGCGGTCAGTCCCCAGGCAGTGTCCAGACGATCGGCCTCATCATCCTGCATCTCGCTCAGATGCTGATCGCCTTCCCGGATGATCACGTGGCATGTCGTGCAGGCGCAGCTTCCGCCGCAAGCGTGCTCCAGCGGAATATCGAAATTCTTGGCGACGTCCAGGAACGACTCGGGCTTGCCGTGGTGCGTATACGGAAGCTTGCCGTGCTCGAACTCAACGGTGGTCGGTTCTCCGTCGACGATAAATGTGACTTTGGGCATCAGGAACTCTTAGACCTGATCGATGCTCTTGCCGGCCAACGCCGCGTGCACCGACCGATTCATCATGATTTCAGCCAGGTGCCGGGTTGCCTCATTCAACGCGTGCGTCTTTTCTTGAATGACTTCGCGGTCGCTGCTGCTCAGGACTTCCTTGAGAGCAGACAGCGCGGCCGTGATGCGCTCGCTCTCTCCCGGGACGAGTTCGGTGGATGCGATCGCGGCAAACTCTTCGGCACGCAACGACTTCTCGGTCGCCATGATGACCGTTTCCGCCTCGTTGCGGGCGTCGATGAGCAGGCGTGCCGCAAAATCGGCCTCGGCATGCGTGAACGAATCGAGGAGCATCGATTCGACCTGTTCGTCGGTCAGGCCGTACAGACGGCTTGACCTCGATCGTCTGCTCGATATTGGTCCGCAGTTCGCGGGCGGTCACGCTCAGAATGCCGTTCGCATCGATCTGGAACTGCACCTGGACGCGCGCCATGCCGGCCGGCATCGGTGGAATGCCGCGAAGTCTGAAGCGGGCCAACGAGCGGTTGTCGGCAACCAGTTCGCGCTCTCCCTGCAGGACGTGGATGTCGACCGCGGTCTGTTTTTCCGCGAACGTCGTGAACATCTCACTGCCTGTCGCCGGAATCGTGGAGTTGCGCTGGATAATCTTCGACATCACTCCGCCCATCGTCTCGATGCCGAGCGAGAGCGGCGTCACGTCGAGCAGCAGCAGCTCGCGGTTGCCGGTGATCAGAATGTCGGCCTGCACGGCAGCGCCGAGAGCGACCACTTCGTCCGGATTGAGCTCGCTGTGCGGTTGGCGGCCGAACAGATCGGCCACCAGGCGACGAACCAGCGGGATACGCGTCGACCCGCCGACCAGCACGACCTCGTCGATCTGAGCCGGATCGAGCTTGGCGTCAACGAGCGCCTGACGGCACGGGCCCAGCGTGCGGTCGACGATCGGCCGCATCAGGCCTTCGAACCAGGTGCGTGTAATTCGCTGACCGAGGAGCTCGGTCTCCTCACGGTCGGACAGATCCCATTTCGCCTGGATGACTGCGTGACGGATGGCCTGAATGTCTTCGGCCGTCCGCTGGCGAGTGCCGGCCGACGCGCTCAGGCTGGACGCCGAGTACGAGGGAGTCGACGAATCGAGGTCGGCGATCACGCGCTCGGTCAGCAGAAGATCGATGTCGTCGCCGCCCAGATGCGTATCACCGTTGGTCGAAAGCACCTGAAAGACGCCATCTTCCACGCGCAGGATCGAGATATCAAACGTGCCACCCCCGAGATCGTAGACGGCGATCAGGCCGGCGTGCCGCTTGTCGAGCCCGTACGCCAGCGAGGCGGCGGTCGGCTCGTTGATGATGCGCAGGACCTCGAGACCAGCGATGCGTCCGGCGTCACGGGTCGCCGTCCGCTGCGCGTCGTTGAAGTACGCGGGGACAGTGATGACCGCGCGATCGACTTCAGGATCGATCTCGCCCTGAGCGGCGAAAAACTCTTCGGCTCGGCGCTTCAATTCGCGGAGGATGAAGGCGGATATTTCCGGCGGCGTGAATTCGCGCCCGCCAATGCCGATGCGCACGACGCCAGACGGATCTCCGCTGACGGTGAACGGCAGCAGGCGAGCTTCGCCTTTCACGTCGTCCAGCCCCTTGCCCATGAAGCGCTTGACCGAGTACACCGTGCGGTTTGCCTGCGTCATCAGGCGGCGCTGCGCTTCGCGGCCGACGTAGATCGTCGCGTCGGACGCGATCGAGACGACCGACGGAACGAGGCCGTCCCCCGAGCTGTCACGAATGACAGTGGGCACGCCATCCGTCACATATGCGACGAGACTGTTCGTCGTGCCCAGATCGATGCCGACAACCTTCGCCATGATTCTTACGGGGTTAGTTCCTTCTCGATACCCGCCAGCAGGTTGTTGATGTAGTTCCGCTCGAGAACGCGCTCCCGAAGCGCCTCGAGCACGATGCGGCGCTCTGCATCGGGCGCTCCCCGATCGACGAGCGAATCCCAGCTCTGCGACAACTCCGAGAGCTGCGCCTCGTGATCGGCTCGCTTGGCCTGAATCGGCTTCGACGCCTGTTCGAGCCGCGCCTTCCACGCATCAGCCGGTGCGCCACCCGCTTTGAGCGCACGCACCTCGTCCAGCTCCTCGTTGAGAGCGAACACTTCTTCGAGAAGCGCCGGTGGCACTTGTTTGGCCGCCTCTTCAGGGCCGCGCGCGGCCAGGCCTTCGAGCTGCAGCAGGTACTCCACACGCGCTGCCGGATGACGTAGTGTGCGAAACGCGTCGTTCAGGTAGGAGCTTCGCTCCAGGCTGGCCCGGCGCTCTACAGGCGACGCGTTGTAGAAATAGTCGGGGTGGAACTGCCGGCTGAGCCCGCGAAATCGTGCTTCGAGATCCGACTCGGCGAAATTCAGTTTCCGCGGCAAACCAAAGAAGCTGAAGAAGTCGCCATGCCGCCCGATCGAGAGGATCTTGGTGCACTGCGGGCAGAAATGCACGTCGACGGGCGCCCCGCCGCCGCAACTCCTGCAGACCTGAAGCGTCGGCGCAGATATGTGAGAAGCCATAGACGAAGGCGCGCAAAGGTTACGCGCCGAACGAGCTGCCGCAGCCGCAGGTAGACTTCGCGTTCGGATTGTTGAACACAAAACCCTTGCTGATGAGGCTCGTGTCGTAGTCCAGCACCGTCCCGTTCAAATACAAGAGACTCTTGCGGTCGACGAAGATCTTGGCGCCTTCGACACCTTCGAACACTTCGTCTCCCGTCCGGGCCTGCTTTTCCCAGGCGAACGTGTAGCTCAGACCCGAACAGCCGCCACCCTTGACGCCTACGCGCAGACCACCCTCAGTAACGCCCTGCTTGGCCATCAGCGTCCGGATCTTGTGCGCCGCAGTTTCGCTAATCTCGATCATGCTTCACTTCGTGCCTTCGCCCCTCGACAAGGCTCGGGACGACCCTGAGCCTGTCGAAGGGTCGCGGCCCACGCCGCTCGGCATTGCTTGCAACGACTGTCTGCCCAGTGCTGCGTTACGCGATCGGCTGCTGGTGCTTGTCGGCCGTCTTGGTCGAGTCGCCATGCTGCTTCTTCTTGTAGTCGGAGATCGCCGCCTTGATGGCGTCCTCAGCAAGCACCGAACAGTGAATCTTGACCGGCGGCAGGCTCAGCTCGGCCACGATGTCCGTGTTCTTGATCGCCAGTGCTTCATCGACGGTCTTCCCCTTCAGCCACTCGGTCGCGAGGCTCGAGCTCGCGATGGCCGAGCCGCACCCGAACGTCTTGAACTTCGCATCGTCGATGACGCCGGTGTCTGGGTTGACCTTGACCTGCAGCTTCATGACGTCGCCGCACTCGGGCGCTCCCACGAGACCCGTCCCTACATTGGGATCGTCCTTGGGCAACGAACCGACGTTGCGCGGGTTCTCGTAGTGATCGATTACTTTGTCCGAATAAGCCATCGGTGTTCTCCGTCTGCGTTAGTTGACTTGCCACTGCATGGTTGAGAGATCGACGCCCTCTCTGGCCAGCTCGTACAACGGCGACATCTCGCGTAAGCGAGTTACAACGTGCGTCAGCTTGTCGACGACGTAGTCCACTTCTTCCTCGGTCGTCCAGCGGCCGAGCCCGAACCGGATGGACGAGTGCGCCAGGTCGTCGCCGGCCCCCAGCGCCTTCAAGACATAGGACGGCTCCAGGCTGGCCGAGGTGCAGGCCGACCCCGACGATACCGCCACGTCGTTGATCCCCATCAAAAGCGATTCGCCTTCCACATACGCGAAGCTGATGTTGAGGTTGTGCGGCAGCCGGTGCTCCATCGACCCGTTGATGTAGATCTCGTCGAGGTTCTTGTGCAGCTTCTCGTTGAGGCGATCACGCAACTGGCGCAGCCGTTCGCTCTCGACCGCCATGCCCTGCATGCACAACTCAGCGGCCTTGCCGAAACCGACGATGCCCGGAACGTTAAGGGTGCCGGAACGCATACCACGCTCATGCCCGCCGCCGTCGATGATCGGTGCGAGGAGGACTCGCGGATTTCGGCGCCGCACGTACAACGCACCGACCCCCTTGGGTCCGTACATCTTGTGGGCGCTCATGGCCGCCATATCCACCTTCAGCTCGTTCACGTTGAAGGGCACCTTCCCAACCGCCTGGACGGCGTCCGTGTGGAAGAGCACGCCCTTGGCCTTGGCGATAGCGCCAATTTCGCTGACCGGCTGGATGACGCCAATCTCGTTGTTGGCGGTCATGATCGTGATCAGAATCGTCTTGTCGGTGATGGCGTTGCGCAACTCGTCGAGGTCTATCAACCCGTCTTTGCGAACGGCGAGATACGTCACGCGATAGCCGTCCTTCTCGAGACGTTTGCACGTGTCGATCACCGCCTTGTGCTCGGTGACACACGTAATGATGTGATTGCCCTTCTCGCGATACATCTCGGCGACGCCCTTGATCGCCAGGTTGTCAGATTCGGTGGCGCCGCTCGTAAACACGATTTCCTTCGGATTGGCGCCAATCAGATCGGCAACCTGCTTGCGGGCCTTCTCCACAGCCTCTTCGGCCTCCCAGCCGAACGAGTGGTTGCGGCTCGCCGCATTACCGAAGTGCTCGTGAAAGTAGGGAATCATCGCCTCGACGACGCGCTGATCCGCGGGGGTCGTGGCGTGATAGTCCATGTAGATGGGGAGCTTGACTGCCATGTTGTTCTCCTGCCTATCAGCTACGGCTGAGCGTCCAGCGATTTCGTGCGCAGCACCGCCGCCGACGCGGAAACCGGCGACGGATCTGAGGCCAGCTCCGCGATCGTGCACTCGTCCAGGGCGCTCAGGATTCGCTCCCGCACCCGCCACAACGGATCGCGCACGTTGCACTTGGCAAACTGTTCACAATGGTTGTCGTCGGTTGAACATGCCGTCACGGTCACCGGCCCATCAATGGCCTGAATCACCGCGGCCACCGAAATCTGCCTGGGGGACCGTGACAACTGGTACCCGCCGCGGGTCCCCTGATGGGACGCCAGCAGTCCCCGCTGCACCAGGCGCTGAAGAACTTTGGCCATCAACTCGATCGGGATGTCGTACTGCTCCGCGATTTCGCGGGCACTCGACGACCCACGATCGCCGCGCAGAGCCAAGTGCTTCATGGCCATCAGCGCGTAATCAGCCTTTTTCGAGAGCCTCAGCATAGGAATTCGCGGGAAATACGACCTGTCTAGTCCGATATTACCACATCTGCCCTACCCGCCCCTACCTGCCGTACCCACCCCACCTGCCCCTTAGTACCTGGGCTGGCTCGGATCCACCTTCTCGATCCACTCCACGATGCCCCCCCTGAGGTTCAACACGCGCTTGAACCCTACCGATCGGAGGAAATCTGCCGCCTTCGCGCTCCGCGCCCCCACCTTGCAATTCACGACGATCTCATCATCGGGATTCAGCTCGCGGTATCGCCGGGGCACTTCGCCGAGCGGAATGAGCACCGTCCCGGGAATCCGGTTGATTTGATACTCGTTCGGTTCCCTCACATCGAGCAGGGTGAGCTTGTCGCCTCGATCCAGTCGCTTCTTCAGCTCGACCGCCGAAATTTCGGTCGTGCTGTGCGCCACGGCAGCCGGCTCCGGCTCGGCCGGATGAACGCCGCAGAACTGCTCGTAGTCGATGAGCGCCTTCACGGTTGGATGCGTTCCGCACACCGGGCAATCAGGATCCTTACGAAGCTTCAATTCCCGGAACTTCATGCGCAACGCGTCGAAGATCAGGAATCGACCGACGAGCGGCTCGCCGATGCCCAGAATGAGCTTGATCGTTTCCATAGCCTGAATCGTCCCGATCACACCAGGCAGAACGCCAAGTACGCCGCCTTCAGCACAGCTGGGCACGAGTCCCGGCGGCGGCGGCTCGGGATACAGGCAGCGATAGCAGGGGCCGTCCTTGGCGCCAAACACCGAAGCCTGCCCTTCAAATCTGAAGATGCTGCCGTACGCGTTCGGCTTGCCGAGCAGCACGCACGCATCGTTGACGAGATACCGCGTCGGAAAATTGTCCGTGCCGTCAACGATCACATCGTAGGGACGGAACAGCTCGAGCGCGTTCTCCGAGCTGAGCGCGACCTCGTACGTGTCGATTGCGATTTCGGGGTTGAGCGAGTTCAACCGGTCCTTCGCCGAGGCGAGCTTCGACCGGCCGACATCCGGCGTGCCGTGCAGGATTTGCCGCTGCAGGTTGCTGAAGTCGACGACGTCGAAGTCAACAATGCCGATGGTGCCGACACCAGCGGCGGCGAGGTACATGGCGACCGGCGATCCGAGTCCGCCTGCTCCGATGCAGAGCACCTTGCCGGCCTTCAGCTTCCGCTGCCCGTCGATACCCACCTCCGGCATGATCAGGTGCCGGCTGTACCGCTTGATTTCCTCGTTCGTCAGTTCGGGAAGTTCACGCTCGGCCTGGACAGATGGCGGCTTCTCGGCGACGGCTCCGCTCGAGCGCGACCCCTGCTCGGGAACGCCGCCTGCCACTGACGGAATGATGCTGACCGTGTCGCTCGCCTTCACCGGCGTCTGCTCTTTCTGCAGATACCGGATGTCTTCGTCGTTGACGTAGACATTGACGAAGCTTCGCAGCTTCCCCTGTTCGTTGTACAAGTGCGTCTTCAGGCCGGCGTGCTTGGTGGTCAGATCCGCAAGCAGCTCGGCGACGGTTGCGCCGTCGGCATCAACCGCGTCCTTCTTGTCCGTGTACGGCCGCAGAGGTGTCGGAATCAGAATTTTCGCCATGCAGATCGCCCTTTTCGAAAGTCGTGCGGTCTTCTTTCAACCACCATACCGTCATGTCGCCGGCAACACCCGAGGCGACAGACACGATCACATACGCAAACGTTGGCCACGCGTGGTCCAGATCGTACTGGGAAGGACGCGCCGGATGATCCGGATGCGAATGATAGAACCCGAGGAGCTCGCCGCCAAGCTCGGTGGCGCGCTGCTCTGCCATTCGGTAGTCGGACGGACGCACCAGAAACCGGCGCCTGGGACCCTCCTCCGTCGTATTCGGCAGCCCCACCGTCGCCGACGCCCGATCGCCCTGGCCGACGAGCGCCCCGCAACACTCGTGCGGATACGTCTCCTCACCGTGACGGCGAATCGCGCGCGCGACCTCGGGATCGAGAACGAATCGCGGTTCAGTCATCGGCGTCCCAGAATTTCTCGGTCAGGTACTTCTCGGCCCCGTCTGGGAATATGGTGACGATCACGCCACGATCGAGCCGTTCGGCGACTTCAAGAGCAACCGCCAACGCCGCTCCGGACGAGATGCCCGCCAGCAGGCCTTCCTCTCGAGCCAGACGTCTGACCATTTCGTAGGCCCGTTCACTCGCCACGCGCAGGTCCTCATCGGCGAGCGACGAATCATAGATGCCCGGAACCATCGCCGACTCCATGTGCTTCAACCCCTCGAGTCCGTGAAACGGTCCGCTCGGCTGAAACGAGATGAGTCTGATGGCGGGGTTGAAAGCCCGGAGACGTCGGCCCGTTCCAACAAAGGTGCCGCTCGTCCCCAGGCCGGCCACGAAATGCGTCAGCCGCCCGCTCGTCTGTTCAATGATTTCCGGCCCCGTCGTGTCGTAGTGTGCCCGCCAGTTTCCGTCGTTGCTGTACTGATCCGGATAGAAATACGCATCGGGATCCGCGGCTTGCAGACGCCTGGCCTCCCGAATCGCGCCGTCGGTCGCCTCGAGCGGGTCGGTCAACACCAGCTCAGCACCGAGCGCACGCAGGATCATCTTCCGCTCCGGACTGGCGTTCGCCGGCAAGCACAGCTTGACCCGGTACCCTTTCGCCGTTCCGACCATCGCGTAAGCGATGCCGGTGTTGCCCGAGGTCGCGTCAAGTATGGTGCGGCCGGGCGTCAGCGCACCAGAAGCCTCACCCTCCAGAATCATCCGCGCCGCCGCGCGGTCCTTCACCGACCCACCAGGGTTCTGCCATTCCGCCTTGGCCCAGAGCTCGACCCCGGGCGTCTCACGTTCGAAGGCGTGCAGCCGCACGAGTGGCGTACGTCCGATGAGATCGAGCACCGACCGAGCGACGCGGTCGGCAACTTGTGGCGCCTGGGTGGGCATCGGCTGATATACGACCGAAGTAGTCCGGATTATACCAACTGTGGCGGAACTGTCAAAACCCGAGACGGCTGAGGCCGTTCCGCGCGGCCTGTTTTGACATCCTCAGCCGCCAGGGGTCAAACTCCTCCAACCCCGTTGCCCCCCGACGCAAGAGCCAACGCGCGGTTCCTGGTCCGCACGGGCGGCTGGCTGTTTCGCCAGCGGACCTGGATTCCGGTGCCGCTTGTCGCCGCGCTGCTCCTTCTTCCACCAGGATGTTCGCGCTATGCCTCGCCCTCGGTTCAGGTGGCCGCCGGTGCGCTCCTCGTGGCGCTCGGCGAAGCGCTCCGCCTGTGGGCGGTCCGGCACATTGGCGTCATTTCGCGTACCCGCAGCGACCGTCTCGGCCCACTCATCGAGACCGGTCCGTTCGCGATCGTGCGAAATCCGCTGTATCTCGGGAACGTGGCACTCTGGAGCGGGCTCGCGATCATGGCGCAGCTGCCGTGGCTGGCGCCGGTCTTTGTCGTCGTGCTGGGGCTCGAGTACCACGCGATCGTGGAATGGGAAGAGGATCTGCTGCGGGCGCGGCGTGGCGAAGAATATCAGCGCTACGCAGCTCGCGTGCCGCGCTGGCTGCCGCGACGCGGAACGGACTTCACGGCAGTGTCGCGATCGGACGCAGTCTCGTCGTGGAGCGATACGCTGTTCAGCGAACGGGGCACGCTCATCGCCATCGGCGTCGGTTGCCTGCTGCTATGGGCGAAGAACCGAAATATGTGACTCAGGCCGGCGGCTTTCGCAACGTCTGCCACAGGTACCACGACGCAACCGACCGGTAGGGCCGCCAGGATTCCCCGAGTTTCAGAATTCGCTTGGCATCGGGGGCCTTGCGCAGTCGGTAGAGCTTCTGAACCGCCCTGACGATTCCGAGGTCGCCCACCGGGAGAACGTCGGGGCGGTGCAATCGAAACATCAGGAACATTTCGGCGGTCCATCGACCGAAGCCCTTGACCGCAGTCAGCCGCTCGATGACCACTTCGTCTGGAAGGAGCTCGAGATCGTCGAGGTGCAGGCGTCCGTCGGTCAGCCGGGCGCACAGATCGCGGAGATAGCCGATCTTCTGGCCACTGAGTCCGGCGCCTCGAAGAGTCTCATGGCTCAGGAGGTCGATATTTTTCGCGCTCAATGGTTCGCCTGGCGGGCACAACAGAAGAAACCGATTGAAGATCGTCGCCGCCGCCTTCGTGGACAGCTGTTGACTGACGATCGCCCCAACGAGGGCGTCGAGGTGGTCCTTGCGCTGACGGTCCGCCAGGCGACAGGGACCAATGGTCTTGATGGCGCCAGCCAGCACCGGATCCCGCCGCATCAACAGGCGGCGCGCACGTGCATAGTCCTGAGGAGTCACGAGACGTTCGGCCTATTTGAGGGAGGCTGTGAGCTGTACCTCGAGCCCGAATCTCCACGTATCCAGGTTCAACGGCCGTCGTCGCCGAAGCCTCGGCCCGCATCAACATGGGCTGCGGTCGGAATGTCTCAGACCTCGAATCCTCGATCCGGACAATTCGATCGACCGACGTCCCGCCGCCCGCAGCAGCAGCGTCGGCACGGGCCCGGGCATCAACCACGGCGGCGCGAAGCGCCTCGCGCTCGGCAGACGACCTGTCCTTTAGATCGAACCTGATGCCGTTCAGCGACGTCGAGCCGCCCTGCACGACGCTGTCAGCAACTTCGCCAGCGCGGGCGACTTCGTCAATCCGGATCTCCAGCGTATTGCGCGCAACGAAATCCCGCCCAATCCGCCGGCCGTTGACGGTATCGAATTCCTGCTCCAGCCACAATCCGAGAGTTCGCTGCGCGTCCTGAGGCACGCCAACGCCCGCCAATTGGCGTTGCACGCCGCTCAGAGCATCCGCGTTCACGCGCTGGGCATCGCGCGGACTCTTTGCCCGTGATTCAACGGTCAACGTGATGTAGGCCAGGTCCGGCACGCGACGAACGACCGCCTCGCCGATTGTCACGATAGCTGGTGCGTTTGAGGCGTTGGGGGGAGCCTGAGCGCCTGGCGACGCCACGGGCAGCAATGCGGCCACGCAGACAATAGCGATACTCCGCATACAATTCATCATACTGTGTCCGACTCTACACTGAATTCCCCACTGGATGGCCTCACCGTTCTCGATCTGACGCGCGTGCTTGTCTGGACCGTACTGCACGATGCTGCTCGCTGACATGGGTGCGCGCGTCATCAAGATCGAACAGCCGGGCAAAGGGCGACGACACCCGCGCCTGGGGCCCGCCGCTTCGTCGACGGCGAGAGCGCCTACTTCCTCAGCATCAACCGGAACAAGGAAAGCGTCACGCTCGATTTCAAGAAGCCCGAGGCGCGAGCGATTCTCGATCGGCTGATCGCGCAGCAGCGACGTGCTCGTCGAGAACTTCCGACCGGGCACGCTGAGCAGGATGGGCCTCGACTATGCATCGCTTGCGGCCGAAGCATCCGCCGCCTTGATGATGTGCTCCATCTCCGGCTTCGGTCAGACCGGTCCGCGGCGCGCACGAGCCCGGCTATGACGCCGTCATGCAGGCCGAAGGCGGCCTGATGAGCATCACCGGCGCCGCCGACGGCATCCCCTATCGTCTCGGCGTCGCCATCGCCGACATCGTCACCGGCATGTTCGCGGCGCAGGGCGTCCTGCTGGCGCTGCTCGCGCGCGAGCGTACGGGACGCGGTCAGCTGGTGGACATCGGGATGCTCGATTCGGTCGCCGCGCTGCTGACGTATCAGGCCGGCGATCTACTTCGCCACCGGAACAGCGCCGCATCGAATCGGCAATCGTCACCCGACGATCGTCCCGTATGAGACGTTCTCGGCGTCGGACGGCGAGTTCGTGCTCGCGGTCGGCAACGACGAGCAGTGGCGCCGGTTCTGCGACCTGGCCGGTCTCGATCGCCGGACGAGCGCTTCGCGACCAATCGCGCACGTGTCATGCGTTACGACGAGCTGAAGCCGATTCTCGATTGATTGCATACGGCGCCGGACACGTGAACAGTGGATTGCGAGACTGACCGAGGCCGGCGTGCCCTGTGGTTCCGTTCGAAATCTCGAGGAGGTCTTTGCCGATCCGCAGATTGCCGCTCGAGAGATGATTGCAACGGCCATGCACGCAACCCTGGGAGCCGTCCGCGTCCTGGGAACGCCGATCAAGTTGTCGGATACGCCCGGCGCCATTCGATCAGCGCCCCCGACTCTCGGTCAGCACACAGATGCGGTGCTGAGAGAAGATTTGGGACTGTCCGCAACCGAGATCGCCAAACTTCGCAGCATCGCGGCTATCTGAAACCACATGGAAATCTCAAGAGTCCGGCAACGGGTGCGCGAAACCATCGAGCGGGCGAAGCGCGCGGCTGCCGACCGGCGAATGCGCAACGACGAGGCCGGTCGCGACTTCGATGTGTTCCTCGAACAGATCGCCGTTCCGCTTGTTTCGGCAGATTGCCTCGGCGCTGCGCGCCGACAATTACCCAGTTCACCGTGTTCACGCCGGCCGGTAGCGTCCGGTTGATGTCGGATCGCTCCGGCAACGACTACATCGAGCTGATCGCTCGACACGACGGGACCGCTTCCTCAACGTCATCGTACACGCCAGCCGAAGCCGCGGCCGCCGCGTGATCGAATCGGAAACGCCGATCGGCCGGGGTAAGGACGCTGCGATCGGCGACCTCACCGACGAGCACCTCCTCGCGGTCGTCCTGCAGCGAACTCGAACCATTCGTCGAGCGGTGAGTCCGACCAGTTCAGGCGGACGCCGGAGCGGCAGGCGCCTCCGAGTAGATCCGCACCAGCTCAACCAGCTTGTATCCGCGCGTCTGGTACGGCGGCACAATCCGTTCAGTCTTCAGAAACTGCAGCATGGCCTCGTCCGCATAGTCTGGCGCCCCGACCTCCGGCATCGTCGCGAGCGTGGCCTCGAGCGCCGACAGTGTCATCAGCTTCTCCATGACTACGCGTGAACCTGGCAGAAATCCGAACCGTCTGATCGGTTCGCGCCGCGACACCTGGGTGAAGACGATGAAGACCTCGTTGCTGACGAAGTTGTAGTCAGCTTCCGAGCGCGTTGCTGGGGCATCCTCGACACGAATTGCGCGGATCGCCGCAACCTGCTTCAACTGTTCAAGCAGGCGTGTCGTGAATTCTCCTTCACCCGACCATTTCGCCGTATCGATTTCCATGTCTCGACCATCAGCCATCAGCCATCAGCCATTTGAAAGGTGTTCCTTGAACACATGATGAATCGACATCAGGCCGCCAAGCACTGGAATGTGCGTCACTCGCGTGAATCCCCGCGCCTCGAACATCCGGGCGACACCGTTGCCGCCCGGATAACGGCGCAACGACGCGGGAATGTAGCGGTACGTGTCGGGATCGCGATGCAGGACCCATCCCAGCGCACTTCCAACAAGGGTCAGGTAGATCAGATACACGAATCGAATCAGCGAGTTGCCTGGTCGATTGAAGTCCAGAGACAGGACCTGGCCGCCCGGCCGCAGCACACGAAACAATTCGTCGATGGCCTGCTCGAGGTCCGGAACGTTGCGAAGGCCATATCCGGTCGTAACCAAGTCGAACGAATCGCCGGGAAACGGCAGCGCCATCATGTCGCCGACCAGGAATTGGACTTTGCGGCCAGCGGCCTTTGCACGCGCCAGTTCGATCATGCGGAAGGTCACATCGAGGCCGACGACATGGGCACCGCGGGCATCGAGCTCCCATGCGATGTCGCCGGTCCCGGTCGCAAGGTCCAGTGCTCGAGCATCCCGGCAAGGTCGCTGCCAGCTCCGCCAGCCGACTTTTCCAGCGCCGATCCCGGCCGTACGACAACGCGACGGTGATGAAATCGTAGCGATCGGCGATCGTCGCAAAGAGCCGCCGCACGTAGCGGCTGCTTGCCTTCCGGTGTGGCGATCTCCTCGCGTAAGGCCATGCGAAGTCAGATGGTAGTATCGTCTCATGCTCCCCTCGAGCACGGTTGAGAACTACCTGAAGGCCATCTATCAGGGTCAAATCGCCCTCGCGCGCGGCAATCGCCTGGTGCCGATGGGCCAGGTGGCGTCAGCGGTCGGCGTCGCGCCGGGCACCGCGACGACGATGGTGAAGGCGCTGGCCGATGCCGCACTCGCGGAATACGAGCCCTACAGCGGCGTCCGCCTTACGGCCGCGGGCGAGAAACTCGCCGGGCTGGTGTTGCGGCGTCACCGACTCGTAGAGCTGTTCCTCGTTCAGTTCATGGGCATGAGCTGGGCGGAGGTGCACGACGAGGCGGAGCAACTGGAACACGTGGTGTCGGAGCGACTGATCGAGCGTATCGACGAAATGCTCGGCCACCCGACGCACGATCCTCACGGCGATCCCATTCCGAATCACGGAGGGCGCGATTCCCCTGCGCAACCTCGACACGCTGCTGACCTGTCCGCTGGCGACGCCACTCAGGGTGACGCGCATCGCCGATCAGGATCCGTCTTTCTTGCGGTTTGTCGAGGAAAACGGCCTCAAGCCGGGCCAGCCGGTTGAGGTCGAGTCGCGAGACACGGCCGCCGACGCCGTGCGCGTACGCGGCAAGAGCCGCAAGACGCTCACGATCGGAGCTCGCGCGGCCTCGAAGCTGCTCGTCGAAGCCGATTAACCCCCCGACCCGCCCTGCAGGGGCTTGACGCGGCTAATCCTTTCATCCTCTGTTGTTTCGTATTATCATAGTCACAATTTTGATTAATCAAAATCAGCCTGGGAGGTTGGGCTCGGGCCTTTCTTGGACACTCACGCTGGGCATCTGCCTGATGCTTACCCAGACAGCGCGTGCACAGACGCCGGGTGCTCAGAACGGCTCGTCCCACCCATGGGAGATCCTGGACAACTCGTTTCTGGTTGAGGAGGCCTTCAACCAGGAGCGAGGCGTCGTACAGAACATCTTTGCCTGGACCCGCGACGGCACCGGCAACTGGAATGCTTCGTTCACGCAGGAGTGGCCGCTCCTGGTCAGTCGCCACCAGTTTTCATACACGCTGCCGATTTCAGGAAACGCGCGCGTCCGCGGCTTCAACGACGTCCTGATCAACTATCGCTATCAGCTTCTGGAAGAGTCGTCTCATCGTCCGGCTGTCTCGCCGCGCATCAGCGTCATCCTGCCAACCGGCAATCGGAGCGCAGGGCTCGGTGACGGCGCGACGGGAGTCCAGCTCAACGTGCCGGTCAGCAAGCAGTTCGGAAATCTGTACCTGCACGGTAACGCGGGGTCGACCTGGTTTCCCAGCGAAGACGTGACGTCGCCCTCACGTGGCGTGGAGCGGGATCTGGCGGGCGGCCCCGATGTTCAACATTCTGCTGGAAACAATGTTGCGTCTTCCACGATCTCGACCAGGGCGACGATGTCGGCCGGGAACGTATTCTGACGTTGTCTCCGGGTTTCAGAACGGGGTGGAACTTCGGCGACCACCAGCTCATCGTCGGATTTGCACTGCCAGTCACGAGAATCGCGGGTACGAGCAGAGTGGTGGGTCTTGGCTACGTATCCTATGAGCTGCCGTTTCGCTAATCCGCGATCGCGAGCACGCGCCTGATCTCTTTGACAAGGTCTTCCGGCAGGCAGGGTTTGGTCACGAAACCGTCGCAACCGGCCTTCTTCGCGCCTTCGGAATTGCCCGCGAGGGCGTGGCCGGTCAGGACGACAACCGGAATTGTTGCCGTCCGTTGGTCAGCTTTGAGGCGGCGGGTGGCTTCCCATCCGTCCATGATCGGCAGCGACAGGTCCATCAGGATGATGTCCGGGCTCTCGTCGAGGGCTTTCCGCAAGGCCTCGATTCCATCCTCTGCTTGAATAACCTCGAAGCCGGAGTACTCAAGGTATTCCCCGTACATGTCCCGCGCATCCGAGTAGTCGTCAACCAGCAAGACACGGCGTCCAACTCCGTTGCTGCTCATAGTTGCATCCAAGCTCTGCCGTACGAGCGGGTGAACGAACAGAAATGATGGAGCAACGCTGATGCCATCACAACTCCCCTCACATCTATCTCAGAGCATCCGAAGCGTGCATTGAACCACGACATTTCTCGCCCCGTGAGTCGTAGCCGAACTTTACAGATAGTTGAGAAGCTGCTCCGGGCTGTCGACAACCCATGCTTCGTCGTCAAGCTCGTGGACAGGGAATCCTTCCCAGCCAAACCCGTATCGTGCCAGACACACTGGAACCTCCGCACCGAGCCCGGTTTTCCAATCGTTCACAGAATCACCAACCATGACGGTCGCATCCGGCTGAACGCCGACGCACTCCATCAAGTATCGGAGTCCTGAAGGGTCGGGCTTACGGGGAAACGGGCCATCCCCGCCGATCACCCGTTCGGGCAAGAAGTGGCGGGCGAGGCTCAGCCCATCCAGGATTCGGCGAGTCGCGGCGATCGGTTTGTTGGTCAACACCGCGAGCGCAGCCCGCGGCGCCAGCTGGTCCAGCACGCGCGGTATCCCGGGATACGGCTGTGTGTACTCGAGCAGTCGTCGGTCGTAGAAGGACAAGAACCGGTTCAGGGCGCCCTCGGGCTTTTCAACGCCTGCCGCCACAAAGGCTCTCGCGATCAACGTGGGGGCGCCATCGCCGACCATCCGGCCAATAACCTCTTCTGGCAGAGGCATCGCCCCGAAGGCCTCCAGCGTCTCATTGGCGGCGTCTGCGATATCGCGCCGTGAATCGACCAGCGTCCCATCGAGGTCGAAGACGATGAGGCGAAGCTTACGCAGGAGGGGCCTCGGGCCGGTATTCAGCAAACGACGTTGGAGTTTCCCAGACCGTCACGCGGACGACCCGGAATCCCTGTGCAGAGGCGTAGTCGAAAATCAGGCGGGCGATGCGCTCGACCGTCGGGTTGCTGTCGACCAGATACATCGGTTCCCCGAGCTTCTGCAGCGCGCCGACCAGCGGATCGTCGTGTCGCAGGATCATCTTGTGATCGAGCTCGCTGTCAATCCAGCCCTTGATGACGCGTTTGATGTCGCTGAAGTCGCACACCATGTTGCGGTGATCCAGGACGCCTGCCTGGACCTCGATTTCGGCTACTGCATTGTGGCCGTGAGGATGCCGGCAGACGCCGTCGTAGTCGAGAAGGCGGTGGCCGTAACAGAAGTCGAGGCGCTTGGTAACGCTATACATCGACGGTGGAATCGGGTAATTGGATAATTGAGTAATCTTACCCAACTTACCCAATGCGCGCGTCAGCAGTGCTTCTCTCAGGTGGTCTCGACAGCGCGGTTCTCGTCGCGGAGGAAGCTATTCGCTATGACGTGCATCCGGTGTACGTCAGCGTGGGCGTCGCCTGGGAAGCCGCCGAGCGCGCCATGCTGTCGCACCTTCTCGAGCACGCATGTTTTCGCGGGCGACTGAAGCCGCTGGTTTCGCTGACCATCGACATGCGCGATGTCTATCCGCCGGGTCACTGGTCGGTCCAGGGACGACCGCCCGAGTATCACACGCCCGACGAAGACGTCTATCTGCCGGGACGGAACATCGTGCTGCTGGCGAAAGCCGCGCTGCACTGCGCGGTCGCGCAGGTCAACAGGCTGGTCCTCGGCACGCTGGCGCACAACCCGTTCCCCGACGCGACGCCGCAGTTTCGAACTGCCGTCGCTCAGGCGCTGTCCCTCGGCTTGGGATACCAGATCGAGATCGACGCCCCCTTCGCTGAGGTCGAAAAGACCGAAGTGATCCGCCGCGGCCGTGCCCTGGGAGTACCGTTCGAGCTCACGCTCTCGTGCATGAACCCGCAACAGAACAACCACTCAGGAGTGCCGAGGCACTGCGGCCGCTGCAGCAAATGTCGGGAACGGCATGACGCATTTGTCGACGCCGGTTTAGCTGATCCAACCGACTACGTGGACAATTCGAACGTGCGCGAACGCGGCCAGTAAGCGAAGCGATCAGGAAACGTCCGGCCGAGCATAGGCCAGCTGCCCTGCCACATAGGTCTGCACCACGCGGAACCGCGAATCGAGCACCACCAGGTCGGCAGCGGCATCAACCGCGAGGACTCCGTAGCCGACCAGACCGAGCTCGCGTGCCGGTGTCGTTGAACACATGGTGACCGCGTCGACGAGCGACAGCGCGACAGGCCCCACGAGCGTTCGCAGCACGTGATCCATGGTCGCCACACTTCCGGCCAGCGTCCCGTCATCCAGATGCGCGGCCGACTCACCCGCCGTGATTGCCTGATCGCCAAGCTGCGTGCGTGAACCGGTCGGAAGCCCCGACGCCGCTGTACCGTCCGAGACGGCCAGAATCCGTGACGGGCGTTTCGCGGCGACCGCGGCCCGCACAGCGGCGGGATGAACGTGAAAGCCGTCGCAGATGAGCTCGGCCGCGACATCTTCGGATTGGAGAATCGCGCCAACGAGCCCAGGTTCCCGATGACCGAACGGCGGCATGCGGTTGAAGAGATGCGTTGCCTGCCGCGCGCCCTCTCCAATCGCCGCCAACGCCTCGTCGTACGTCGCGCCGGAGTGACCGAGTGACACGCGGTGTCCTCTCGACGCAAGCAGACGAACGAGCTCGAGCCCGGCGTCCAGTTCCGATGCCAGCGTCACAATGCCCACGTCAGGGGCCGCTCGCTCGATCTCGTCAAGGATGTCCCTCCCGGTAAACTCGCGCGGCGACGGACCTCTCCGAGACTGGAGGGCTTCGCGCGGATTCCTGAGGCAGGCTGACGGCTGAGCTCCGCGATACTGGGCGTTGATGAAGTTGCTCTCCAGATGCGCCGGAAGAACCCGCGCGGCTCGGGCGGGCGGCAGCTCGCGCAAACGGCGCACCTGTTCGAGCGTGCGCCGCAGCGCCGCCGGCTCGCACGCAACCGTGGTTGGACAGAATGCGGTTACACCGTAACGCGGAAGGGTGGCCGCAATGGTCCCGACGGCGTCATTCGACCCGAGGACGTCCATCCCCGCGACACCGTGTACATGAACGTCCACGAATCCCGGCACGATGTAGTGACCGTGATACAGGAAATTCGGATGGGGCGACGGATCGCCAGACTTTGCGACCGTTCCAGGCCGGATGTCCGCAATGCGCTCCCCGTCGATTACGAGGGTGCCGGCTGTGAGAATTCGGTCCGGCAGGACCAGATCGGCACCGGAAAAGACAATCATCAGGCCTTTGGCTGCATCTCCCAGTCGGTGTGCAGGTACATCTTCCGTCCTGACGAGCGCCACGGACGGATCGGAGCCTTCATCAACGGACTGAAAGAGCGCTCGATCCACGCGGTCGAGCAGGGCCGACAGCAAGCGCTCGTCTGGCGCGCTGATGACCAGTACGCCGCCCCCTTCCGTCGGTGGAAACCGTTTGTCGTCCAGATAGTCCCGGTCCATCGTCACGAGGGTGCGGCGAAGCTGATGGGCGAGGCGGTAATGTCTCGTGTCCGGAGCTCGCCGCAAGTCGGCGTCTTCGAGAACGAACAACACATCCCAGTGAAGTCGGCTGCGCATGTGCGCGACGAGGCCGGCGGGAACGTTCGCGTCAGCGTAGATTCGCGGCCTGGGTGAGAGGCGGCCGGCGTGCGGCGCGAGTTCGGAAGCGAGCGTGCCCACAATGGTACTCGGCAGTCGCGACGCCCGGTCGCGGTCGGGTCGGAAATAGCTTAACATCACGCCCCATGAGTGGCGAGCCGAACTGGATGGCAGTGGCCATCGTGGTGGCCGTGGCGATCGTCGGACTCGTCGGCTGGATCATCTGGCGGAAAGGGCAGCCCTTCGCCCAGGGTGATGTGTTCCGCGCGAGCCGAATGGCCAGACACAATCATCTCTTTCCCATTCAAGTCCTCATCACGCCCAACAGTGTCGTGCAACACATCCCACGATGGATTGGTAAACAGGAAGAAACCGTCCACATGGCCCATATTGCGTCGGTCAAGGTGAACACACACCTGATGCTGTCCGACGTGGTGATTGAAACGAGCGGCGGCTCGGATTCAATTAGGTGCCACGGGCATCACAAGGGCGACGCCATCCGGATGAAGGCACTAATCGAACAGTATCAGACCGCCTACTATCGCGCGGGGCAGCTCCAGACCCATCCCCAGGCGCCCATTCCCGCCCCACCGCAGACCTAGGCCCGCACCGGCGGCGCCACGCAGAACTGCATGGTTGTACACGCGTAACTTCCCGGGCGCCTTCGGCCGATAACGAAGAGTGCCACCTATGGACGATCTGACCTTCACGGCTCGCCGCGCCAGCGCGGCTACTGCGACAAAACTCCCGGAGGCGTCGGGCGATATCGACACCAGATTTCGCACGTTGGTCCAGTCGCCCCTTCGCGCAGGCATTCTCCGGTTACTGAACTCACGTCCAGACGAGAACTTCGATCCTGAATCGCTGATGCAGACGTTCGGCCGGTTGCGGCTCGACGTCGAAAACTGTGTTCGGGAGCTCGTCGACTTCGGCGTGGCCCGCGTCGTTCCCGGTTCGCCTGCCAGGTACGGGGCGGCGCGGCCGGCTCCAGGGCCGACCGCCGACCTGCTGGACGGCTTCCTCGAACGGCGAGCGACGATCAGCATGGAGGACCAGTCGCCCTCCGTTCAGCGCTTCCGCGAAATGATCGGACGCGATGAAAAAATGCTGGTCGTGTTCGAATGGATCCGCACGGCAGCCAAGTCTGACATTTCCGTGCTGATTCTGGGTCCGACCGGATCGGGCAAGGAAGTCGTAGCCCGCATGATTCACGAGCTGAGCCGACGGAGCGCGGCGAAATTCCAGGCGGTCAACACCGCCGCCCTGCCTGACTCGCTGTTCGAATCAGAAATATTCGGGTACGAGAAGGGCGCGTTTACCGGCGCCCACGACCGCAAGCCGGGCCGCGTCGAGCTGGCGAACGAAGGCACGCTGTTTCTCGACGAGATCGGCGACATGTCGCTCATCGCACAGGCAAAGCTCCTCCGTGTACCCGAGGAACGGCGCTTCGAGCGGCTCGGTGGCCAGAAGTCGATTTCTGTGGATTTCCGGCTGATTTCAGCGACGAACCGGCCCCTTGAACAGTTTGTGCGGGACAGCCGATTCCGAGAAGACCTGTACTATCGCGTGAACGCCTTTGCCATCCGCCTGCCGTCGCTTCGAGAGCGGCAGGTTGACATTCCGGTCCTTGCCCAGCGTTTCCTGGCCCGGTATTGTGCGGCGCAGGGCCTGCCGCTCGACAACAAAGCCTTCGCGCG
The DNA here is from genome assembly GCA_963725105.1 of uncultured Acidobacteriota bacterium. Lineage (GTDB taxonomy): Bacteria > Acidobacteriota > Vicinamibacteria > Vicinamibacterales > CAVVIG01 > CAVRXZ01. The sequence goes on along the minus strand of CAVRXZ010000022.1, from coordinate 158,866 downwards.
GGAGGCCATGGATTTGCTGCTGAGCTATCCGTGGCCGGGCAACATCCGGGAGCTTGAAAGCACCGTCTCCCGGGCAGCTCTGTCGTCGCCCGGACGCGTCATCCGGGCCAGCGACGTCGAGTTCCTTCACACCACGCTCCCCGTGCGCGAACAGCCGAACGATCACCTGCCGACGCTGGCTGACGCTGAACGCGCCCACATCGTTCGCGTCCTCGAAGCTGTCCGCTGGAACAAGAAGGAAGCGGCACGCGTGCTCGACATCAGCCGCGGCACGCTGTACCGGAAGATCGTGGAGTACGCACTCGAGCCCGCGGCCCGTCCCGCCCGAAGCGCTGCGACGAAATCGCCGGAGAGCGCCTAGCTTTCGTCAATCCAGTCGGGTCGAGCGCCAGTCAGCCCCGTCCACAGCAACGCGGCGCCCGTGCCCCCAAGGATCAGGCTCACGCCGTCCACCCACCAGGCAGAGTGAACCCCGCCGAACTGCAGCCAGAGCGCCGGCAGCAGCAGCCCGGCACCGATCCCGATTGACAGCACACGTCGCCGAGCGACCCGCAGGAGGAAGCCGCGGACGCGGCCGAGGCGCATCGAGGTTCAGATTCCCGTGACGTGATAACCCGCGTCGACGAACAGGATTTCACCGGTGACGCCGCGCGATTCTGGGCCGAGCAGAAAGACAGCCGCGTCGGCAACCTCTTCGAGCTCAATGTTGCGCCGGAGCGGCGCGCGCTCCGAGTACGCCTGGCGGAAGCCTGAAAAACCGGAGATGCCGGACGCCGCGAGGGTCTTGAGCGGCCCAGCCGACACGGCATTGACACGAATGTTGCGAGGGCCGAGGTCACTGGCGAGATACCGAACGGAGGCTTCGAGCGCCGCCTTTGCCACGCCCATCACGTTGTAGTTCGTGAACACCCGCTGACTGCCGAGATAGGTCAGCGTCACCACGCTGCCGCCACCTCGTCGCTCCATCAAGGGGACAACGGCGCGAGTCAAGGCGACGAGGGAGTATGCGCTGACATCGAGCGCGATTCGAAATCCCTCACGCGTGGTTTCTACAAATGGGTTGTCGAGGTCGGCTCTTGGCGCAAATGCCGCGCCGTGTAACGAGAAAATCGAGGCCGCCGAATTCACGATCGACAGCCGCCGCCACGTCGGCAATCTGCGAATCGACCGTCACGTCACATGGGAGCACCAGCGGCGATTCGAGTGTCGCTGCGAGCTCCTGAACGTTCTCCGCGAGGCGTTCGCCCTGGAACGTGAACGCAAGCCGCGCACCCGCGGACGCGGCCGCCTGCGCGATCGCCCAGGCAATCGAGCGCTTGTTCGCGACACCCACAATCAGGCCGTGTTTACCAGAAAGGCTGGGCAAGGGTCACTTGGAGCGTTTGCGCCCGGATCCGTGGCGTTGGCCTGGGCGAGACATCGGTGGATGGCCACCACCCTGCCGTATCCCTCCCCCACCCATGGAATTTCCCGATCGGTTGCCGTAGAAAGGGGATTGGCTGCGTTGGTTTCTGGGGCGAAACCGGCCCTGCCGGCCGGCCGGCTGGCGAATGGTGAACTCCGGCGCGGGACGCATTGGCGGCGGTTGGCCCTCGGGTCGTGGCAGCGTTGCACGAATCAGCGGCCGGTGAACGGGGCCTTCTTCCTTGTCTTCGTCTTCGCGAGGCTCCGACGCAGCTGGAGCAGTCTCGGTCTCTTCCTTCGTCTCCCACGCAGACTCGGGTGCTGGAACGTCGAGCGCATCTGTGGGGGCCGACGCCTCGGGTGCGCCGGACGCTTCCTGCGCCGGTTCGTGCGAAACTCGCTTCGGTCCGGCAGCCGTCTGTGAGGACAAGGCCGCGGGCGTTTCGGACCTGCGCCGCTGACGCGGCACCTTCGCGTGCTTGTATTCGTGTTCGGTGTCGCAGGTCGTGCAACGCGTCTGCTTGACGTCCACCCCAACCATTGCCACAACTGCGTGGTTCGTGACACGCCGCTCGCGCGGGCAATAATCGTCCAGGATGTCACCAAGCCGAAGCTGGCGCTGCTGCATCAAGCTCTCCCGAAGGAGCCTCTGGCGGGGGAGAAAGTTACGAAAGGCGCTGCCATACTAGCAGAGCTTGTTTCGGAGTGGCAATACCAGCAGCATGTTAGCCGGCGGCCACCCGGGACAACCACTGCTGAACGTCGGACAGCGCTGCGGACACCGCGCCCGGCGAGGTCGACTGCGGCGTGCGTTTCGCCTCGACCGATGCCCGCGGAGTCACTCGATCGACGATATCGGTATCGAACAAGTCGCTGGCAGCGCGCCACTCGTCGATCGTCAGCGATTTGAAATCGCGCTGCCGGGCCGCCAGCTTCCGCACAAGCGCGCCGACGATTTCGTGCGCGCGCCGGAACGGAACGCCGCGACCGACCAGATAGTCGGCGACGTCGGTCGCGAGCAGCAGACCCGACGCCGCGGATTCCGTGCGCTGGCGGTCGAGCGTCAGCCCGTCCACGACGGATACCACGGTCGTCAAACACGCCAGCAGCGTGTCCTCCGAGTCAAAGACCGCGGGCTTGTCTTCCTGCAAGTCCTTGTTGTACCCGCTTGGCAAGCCCTTCAACATCGTCAACACCGAGAGGAGATGACCGAGTGATCGGCCGGTCTTTCCGCGCACCAGCTCCAACGGGTCGGGATTCTTTTTTGTGGCATCAGGCTGCTGCCGGTGCTGACTGCGTCGGCGATCTCGAAGAATCGATACTCATCGCCACAAAAAATGATCAGGTCCTCTGCCAGCCGGCTCAAATGCGTCATCGCGAGAGCGCAAACATACAGGAACGTCGTTGCAAAATCTCGGTCCGACGCGGCGTCGATGCTGTTGGCGACCACTCGCGAGAATCCCAGATCGCGTGCGAGCTCTTGAACGTCGATGGCGTAGCTCGTGCCGGCAACCGCGCCCGACCCGAGCGGCATCACATCAGCTTCGGATCGGGCCCACTCCAGGCGGTCATGGTCACGGCGCAACGCGGCGACGTGAGCCAGGAAAAAGTGCGCGGCAAGGATTGGCTGAGCCGGGCGCAAGTGCGTGAACGAGGGCATCACCGCGTCCCCAGCAGCTGCGGCCTGCCGCGCAAGCGAGCCCACACAGGCCTCAACAGCCCGCTGCACGACAGGAATGCGACGGCACAGGTACAGACGCAGATCGAGGGACACCTGCTCGTTGCGGGAACGTCCTGTATGGAGGCGACGACCCGCGTCACCAATGCGCTCGACGAGCTGCCGTTCGACAAAGCTGTGGACGTCCTCGTCCGGCCCTTCGAGAAAGACCGGATTCGTCCGGTTGAGCTCCAGGAGCTTTCCAAGAGTCTCTTCGATCAGCTGGCCGTCATTGTCGGTCACGACCCCGGCTCGCGCGAGCGCCCGTGCCCAGGCCGCGCTCCCGCGCACATCGTCCTCAAAGAGCCGGCGATCGAACCGGAATGACGCCCCGAATTCGAAGGCCGCTGCATCAGGCAACCCCTCGAAACGCCCGGACCACAGCGTAGTCATTGGTCGTTGGTCATTAGTCGTTGGTCGTTGGTCGTTGGTCGTTCGTCGTTCGTCGTTCGTCGTTTGTCGTTTGTCGTTAGTCGACCGTTGTCGGACGTCGAATGTTTGTCGGCGCCTTGCGAGCACTCGTTTCGACGGGCAGACCGAAGATCTTGATGAACCCTTCGGCCGCCGACTGATCGAAGACGTCACCCGCATCGTAGGTGGCAAGCGCGTGTTCGTACAAGCCGTACGGAGAACGGCGGCCGACGACGCGGCAATCGCCCTTGAAGAGTTTGAGCCGAATCGTGCCGGTAACCCGCTGCTGCACCGAGGCGACAAAGGCGTCGAGAGCCTCACGCGTCGGCGTGAACCACAATCCGTTGTAGACGAGGTCGGCGTACTGCTGGCTGACGAACCGGACGATGCGATCAAGATCCCGGGTGGTCACGAATTTCTGAAGCTCTTTGTGGGCAGCATGCAGAACGACCGCGGCGGGCGCTTCGTAGATTTCCCGCGACTTGATGCCGACCAGCCGGTTCTCGACCATGTCGATGCGTCCGACGCCATGAGCGCCAGCAAGAGTGGCCAGGCTGTCAATCAGTTCGAGGAGCGGCATGGTCACACCGTTAAGGGCCGTCGGAACGCCTTGATCGAAGGTAATTTCGACGTAGGCTGGGCGATCCGGCGAGTCGACTGGCGACTTTGTCAGCGTATAGATCTCTTCGGGCGGTTCTTGCCACGGATCCTCGAGCACGCCGCATTCAATTGAGCGGCCCCAGAGATTCGTATCGGTGCTGTAGGGGCTGTCGACGGTGGCGGGGACAGGCACGCCGCGCGCCCTGGCATACTCGATTTCCTCCGGGCGAGTCATGCCCCAGACGCGAGCCGGGGCGATGACTTTCAGGCCAGGATTGAGCGCACGAGTGGTCACGTCGAGTCGAACCTGGTCGTTGCCCTTCCCCGTGCAGCCGTGAGCCACAGCCGTCGCGCCCTCCATCTCCGCGATCTCGACGAGCTTTTGCGCAATCAGCGGTCGACCGAGAGACGTCGCCATCGGGTAGCGATCCTCGTAGATCGCGTCGGCCTTGAGAGCCGGCAGGATGTAGTCGCGCGCGAACTCTTCGCGCAGGTCGAGGACATGAGCGCGCACGGCGCCGGTCGCCAGCGCGCGCGCCCGCACTTCATCGAGCTCTTTCCCCTGTCCGAGGTCCATCGTGACCGCAATAATCTCGGCGCTGTAACGTTCCGTCATCCAGGGGATCGCGACCGAGGTGTCCAGCCCGCCCGAATACGCCAACACGATTCGTTCCATTCGCGATACCCTCGCCCTTTCGTTATCTTCCGGCAAACCGCTCCAGACGCTTGGCAAGCGCAGCGGCGCGGCGGGCGTCGCGCGCGATCACGAGAATCGTATCGTCCCCCTGGATGGTGCCGACGGCCTCCGACAATTGCGCGCGATCGATTGCTTCCGCCAGCGCCGGAGCCTCGCCCCTGCCGGTGCGCAGCACCACGAGCTGCTGGACGCGGTCAGCCCGGCGCAGAAACTCGCCGGCGGCGCGCTCGAGCGCCGCCAGGGCCGTCTTCGGACTGGTCGCATCGGGACCCGGCCGCTGGTAGGCGCCGTCGCCGGCCCGCTTGATGAGTCCGAGCTCCTTGATGTCGCGCGAAATCGTCGCCTGCGTCGCCTCAAAGCCGCGTTGATGCAGACGACGGCGGAGCTGCTCCTGGCTACGGAGCGCGTCGCGGTCAACGAGTTCGAGAATGACGACCTGGCGGCGTGCTTTCATGAGTCGGACAGATGGATGAAAAGACGGATGGATTATACATCGATTTTAGTTGCGTCGATCGCGCCTGGCGTGTATAACTATTCTTTTCCATGCATACTGTCACGCGGCCAGGATCCGTCGGGCCGACAATCGGATGTCACGACGCCCCTGTCGCCGTCGCTGGCGCCACCGGTACGCCGGCCAGGAACTGCTGCGCATTTTGTCACGCCATCCGTCGGTCGCGCTGACCGCGGCGATGTCGTCGGGCACGACGGCATCGCGGAAACTGCCGGCGCTCAACCGGCTGTGGAGCGGGGAAATCACTCCGTTGTCGCCGGAGGCGCTCCGCGAGGTCGATGTCGCATTTCTGGCGCTGCCGACGCAGCGGCGGCCACCCTCGCACCAGACCTGACCGAGGCGGGCGTTCGTGTCATCGATCTCTCAGGCGCGTTTCGACTCAGGGACGCGGCCGAGCGCGGCCGCTGGTACCCTGAAACGCACCGGATGCCGGAACGGCGTGGTCTACGGATTGACCGAGGTGGCAGCGCACGGCTGCGGTCGCGGGCGGCGTCTCGTGGCCAATCCCGGTTGTTATCCCACGGCCACGTTGCTGGCGCTCGCACCGCTCGCGGCGGCCGGCCTGCTGGTTCCCGATTCCGATGTCATCGTGGACGCCAAGTCCGGTGTATCAGGAGCCGGCAAGACGCCGTCCGAGCGCACGCACTTTTCCGAGTGTCACGGCAGCGTGTCGGCGTACGGCGTCTTCGAACACCGCCATGGGGCGGAAATCCAGCAAGGCGCGGATGAGGTCGGAGGCAGTGCGCACAGGGTCACGTTCGTGCCGCATCTCGTGCCGCTCCATCGCGGCATTCTGGCGACGCTCTACGTGCGCCTTCTACCCGGCACAAGTGAAGAAGCGCTCGCGGATGTCTATCAGCGCGCCTACACAGACGCGCCGTTTGTTCGCCTCGTGGGCCCGGCGCTGCCGGAAATCAAACACGTGGCGTACACCAACTTCTGTGACGTCGGATGGCGCGTCGACGCGTCGGGCCGGGGCGTCCTCGTCTCCGTCATCGATAATTTGCTCAAAGGGGCGTCCGGCCAGGCTGTGCAGAATCTCAACGTGATGCTCGGCGTCGACGAGCGCACGGGGCTGTGGTAACCAGGCCCGTTGTTCTGAAACTGGGCGGTGAGCTGCTCGACGATGCTGTGCGGCGCCAGATCGTTGTCGCCGCGACCCGATCGATCGCGGCTTCGTCGCCGCTGGTTGTCGTCCACGGTGGAGGCCGCGAGATTGACGCCGCCCTGAAAGCGGGCGGAATCGAGAAGCGCCAGGTCGAAGGGCTGCGCATCACCGACGAGCCGACGCTGGCGGTTGTGGTGGCGGTGCTGGCGGGGACGATCAATACGCAGCTCGTGGCCGCACTCGTGGGAGGCGGTGTTCCGGCCGTGGGTCTGACAGGCGCGGACGCGGGATGCGGATTGTCGGAACCCGCGCCACCGCATCGGACCATCGACGGGCGGGTGGTGGATCTCGGTCGTGTCGGTGTTCCGGTCCGGAGTGCTGATGTGCGAATCCTGACAACCCTGCTCGATGGGGGATTCGTGCCGATTCTGGCCTGCATCGGCGTGGAGCGGAACGGCCGGCTACTGAACGTCAACGCCGATACGTTCGCCAGCCACGTCGCTGCGCAGCTGGGTGCGCGAAGGCTCGTCATCGCCGGCACGACTGCAGGTGTGCTCGGAGCGGATGGCGCGACGTTGTCGGCCTCGACGCCGCCGGGGTCATACGGCTGCTGAATGACGGGACCGCCACGGCGGGAATGGTGGCGAAACTTCGCGCCTGCCAGGAGGCACTGGCTGCCGGCGTGAGCGACGTGGTGATTGTCGACGGTCGGGACGGGACCGCGCTCGCGCTCGCAGCAACCGAGGCGGCACCGCCGGGATCGACGCGGCTCGTTGGAAATCAGGAGAGGCCATGACCATTGAAGTAGCCGACGTTCAAGCGCTCGAAGCGCAGGACGTGCTCGCAGACCTACCGTCGCTCGCCGGTCACCTTTGTGCGCGGCGACGGTGTGCGGCTGTACGACTCCGAGGGTCGCGAATACCTGGACCTGCTGTCCGGCATCGGCGTTGCGTCACTGGGACACGCGCACCCGGCGCTCAGCAAGGCTATCGCCGACCAGGCCCGCACGCTCATCCACACGTCGAACCTCTTCTTTCACCCGCTGCAGGGCCAGGTCGCCGAGCGTCTGGCGAACCTCTCCGGCCTGTCGCGCGCGTTTTTCTGCAACAGCGGCACTGAAGCGGTCGAGGCCTGCCTGAAGTTTGCGCGGCGCTACTGGTAAACGCGCGGTGAACCGCGGTCCGAATTCATTGCTCTGGACGATTCGTTTCATGGACGCACGTTCGGGTCGCTGTCGGTCACCTCCGATGAACACTATCGGGCACCGTTCGAACCGCTGCTGCCGAAGGTTCGGTTCGTGCCGCGTAACGATCCGGCCGCTCTGCAAACAGCCGTGTCGACCGCGACCGCTGCAATCATCGCCGAACCGATTCAGGGCGAAGGCGGGGTTCACCCGTTGACCCCGGAATTCGCCGCCGCGATCATGGGCGCGTGCCAGCGCACCGGAGCGCTTCTCATAGCAGACGAGGTGCAGTCGGGTTTGGGGCGCACAGGCGTCCCCTTCTATTCGAGCGCGATCGGGCTCACGCCGCATCTGATGTCGCTCGGTAAGGCGTTGGGCGGAGGGGTTCCCATCGGCGCTGCGCTCATCAGCGAGGACGTCGCCAGGACCATTTCCTTCGGCGACCACGGGAGTACCTACGGCGGCAACCTGCTGGCCTGCCGTGCAGCACTCTGTGTGCTCGACGAACTCGTCACCGGTGGCCTCGTCGCCCACATCGCACGCGTCGGTCGCCTCGTCGAACAACGCCTGAGGGCGATGGCGGCCGCCCACGAGATTGTGAAAGAGGTGCGCGGTGCCGGATTGATTTGGGGAATCGAGCTGAAACGCGACGCCACTCCCGTGGTCCCCACCGCGCTATCTCAAGGGGTGGTCGTCAATCGGACCTCCGGGACCGTTGTCAGGCTCCTGCCCCCGCTCGTGATCACGCCGGCCGATTTGGAGGAAGGCCTTTCGCGACTGGATGCCGCCCTCAGTCTGGTCGAGGCTGACGGAGAAAAGCGCTGACTAGCGTAGCAGCCGGAAGCGGCGTGACCGCGCCGTCGGGCTTTCGTGCCGCTGGCGTCAGCGCAGGCATCAAGCGGCGCGCGGCCGAAGGACCCGCGCCGCTCGACCTGGCGCTGCTCGTGTCTGATGTACCAGCCACGACGGCGGCCGTGTTCACGACCAACCGCGTTCAAGCCGCCCCCCTTCTGGTGTCGCGTGAACATCTGGTGCGCTCGCAAGGCGTGACACGAGCCATCATCGTCAACAGCGGCTGCGCGAATGCGTGCACCGGCGACGAAGGACTCGCGGCAGCACGGGAGATGACTGCCGAAACGGCACGCCTCGTCGGCTGCCCTGTCGAGCAGGTGCTCGTGGCGTCAACCGGGGTCATCGGCGTCGCCCTCCCGCTCGCCGGAATCAAGGCGGCACTGCCATCGGCGGTGTCTGCGCTCGGCGCCGATCAGGGAGCAGCGGCTGCGCGTGCGATCATGACCACCGATCCGTTTCCCAAAGAAGCCGTCGCGCAGACCGCGATCGGTGCTCGCACGGTCACGATCGGCGGAATCGCGAAAGGCTCGGGCATGATCGAGCCGATGATGGCGACCATGCTCGCGTTTCTCACGACCGACGCTGCGCTGCCCCGCGAGCTGCTCGATCGCGCGCTGCGGGAAGCAGTCAACGACACCTTCAATGCCATTACGGTCGATGGCGAGTGCTCAACCAACGATTGCGTGATGATGCTGGCAAACGGCGTGTCGGGCGCGACGATCGACGAATCGAGCTACGGTCGGTTCGTCACGGCGCTTGGCTCCGTGTGTCGTGAGCTGGCTCTTGGAATTGTTCGTGGCGGCGAGGGAGCCACGAAACTGGTGACCGTCACGGTCACTGGCGCCGCATCGCCGACGGATGCCCGGCGGGCCGCCAAGGCCATCGCCAATTCGCCGCTCGTCAAGACGGCGATTCACGGCGGTGATCCCAACTGGGGGCGTCTGATTGCGGTCGCCGGTCGCGCCGGCGTGGCGCTCGAACTGTCGCGAGCGTGCGTCACCATCGGCTCGACGGTTCTGTTCAAGGACGGGCGACCGTTTGACGAAGCCGCGCCGGAGGCCGCAGAGTACCTGCGTCGGCCGGACGTGGCCGTCGGCGTCGACCTCGGCATCGGGCAGGGCGCATCAACCGTGTGGACCTGCGATTTGAGTGCCGAGTACGTGCGTATCAACGCGGAATATCGAACATGAGCCGCAGAGCGCTATGACACAAGCAACGGTGACGAAGCGGAAGGACTTTCTCTCGATTCTCGATCTCGACGCCGCCGAACTCGAGCGCTGTCTCGAGCTCGCCGCACGCCTCAAGGCAGACCGCTCACTTGGACTGCAGGCGCCTACCGCCGCGGCGCTGAGCGGTCACAATGTGGCCATGCTCTTCGAAAAATCGTCGCTTCGGACACGCACGACGTTCGAGGTGGCGGTCCGCGAGCTCGGCGGCCGAGTCATCGGCCTGCAACCAGACGTGGCACTTGGCCAGCGCGAGCCGGTCGCAGACATTGCGCGCAGTCTCGAACGCTGGGTGGACGCGGTCGTCATCCGGACGTTCTCTCACCAGGCGCTGGAACAGTTTGCCGGCTGGGCGCAGCGCCTGCACGTCATCAACGCGCTCACCGATGATGAGCATCCCTGCCAGATCCTGGCGGACATGCTCACGTTGCGTGAGCGATGGGGTGCGCTGCGCGGCCGTACTCTGGCCTTCATCGGCGACGGCAACAACGTCGCCACGTCGCTCGCCTACGCCTCGGCCAAGCTCGGCATTCATCTCCACGTGGCGAGCCCAGACGGATACCAGCTGCCCCCGCGCGTCGTCCAGCACTCGACCAACGCCGCTTGCCATGGCGCGAGGCTTCGACTGTTCAGCGAGCCCGGCGACGCCGTCGCGGGTGTCGACGCCGTCTACACCGACACCTGGACCTCAATGGGAAAGGAAGCCGAAGCGGCGCTGCGCCGCACGGCCTTCGCGAACTACCGGGTCGATGAAGACCTGATGTCTCTGTCCAAGCCGGACGCCTTCTTCATGCACTGCCTCCCGGCACACAAGGGTGAGGAAGTGACCGCTGAAGTCTTCGAATCACCAGCTTCAATCGTCTTCGAACAGGCCGAAAACCGGCTGCACAGCGGAAAAGCGCTCCTTCTCATGCTACTCGCCCCGGACATCAGCCTCTGACTTTCAAAACGTCGCGAGCGCATTGAGCGGCGATCCAGTGCCACCGGCCACAGGAATCGGGGCCAGGGTCAGCATGAACTCCCATCGGTTCAACTTCGCTGCCTGATCCGCGACTGCTTCCAGATCCTGGTTGTCGAGAAGATTGATCCCGAGCGCGTTGATCATGAGCGTGTGGACCGCGAGGTTCATCCCTTCCACAAGTGACGGTGTGACATCCAGCGCTGCGTCGCTGCCGATGAACGCGACGCCGCGCGCTTTGATCCACGGCGCGACCGACGCGTGCACTCCCGCCGCCTGCTGCGAGACGTCCCATGGCCCGAGCCGCTGGCGGCGCGCCCATCGGCCGGTCCGCAGAAAGATGGCGTCCCCGGAAGACACCGTGACCCCAGCCATCTTCTCCCACGCTTCCAGATCTTCGACATACAGGGCCGTCCCCGGTTCGAGGTAGGGCACGTTCCTCAGGCGCGGGATGTCGATCAGGATGCCGCGCGTCACGATGCCGGCCTTGAGATTCTCGATGCCGAGTTTCAGACACCCTTTCGCAGTGTTCACCTCAGCGGTTGGATAGCCGTTGTAGGTCTTGTCTTTGTAGAGAATGTGGCAGAGCGCATCGATGTGACTATGAGCGTACCCGTGATAGAAAACCTTGTAGGTATCCAGGAAGAATCCGGGCGGGCTCATCGTGTGCTCGAACGGATTCGGGTTGTCGATGGTCTTTTCCTTCAACGGATTGCGCGCAAGCGACACGGATGCTGCGTTCTTGACGAGCGCAATCGCCTGCTTGCGCTTGGCGACGGTCACGAGGTTGGCCGAGCCGAGCTGATCGTTTTTTCCCCATCGTCCCCAGTTCGAGACCTGGCGAAAGAGCTCATCGAATTCTGCGGCGTTGCGCGGAAATCGTCCGGCCGCCGGCGCACCGCTCCGTGGCGCACCTGATCTCTGCTGGCCGACGAGCGGTGCGCAAAGACTGACCGCTAGAAACATGCCCGCCAGAATTCTCATGCGCATGATGATCTCCTTGTTTATGCAGCCGGGCGACCGACAGCCATGACAGATACACCGGCAGTTTCGAGCGCGGACCGCACCCTTGCCGCCAGATCTGCCGCGCCTTGCGTATCACCGTGGACACATATCGTGTCCGCCTCGAGCCGGATGGCCGTACCATCGACCGCCTGGACCACGCCGCTCGTCACCATCAGAACCGCTCGCGAGACGACGAGGTCCGGATCATGAATGACTGCACCTTCCGCGCTTCTCGGCGTCAGAGAGCCGTCCGGAGCGTAGCTCCGATCCGCGAACACCTCGGCCGCCACCCGCAATCCGGCAGCGCGGCCAGCCTTCAGCAGCTCTGAGCGGGGCGGCCCGAAGAGGATCAACGCGGGGTCATAGGCCGCCACCGCAGACGCGATGGCCACAGCCAGCTCCGGATCCTTCGCCGCCTGGTTGAACAATGCGCCATGGGGCTTGACGTGTTGTAGCGCCACACCCTCCGCCGCCGCGACGCCGCCGACGGCTGCAACCTGATAGAGCACGAGGTCCTCGGCTTCGCGCGCAGTGACGTGCATCTCCCGACGGCCAAATCCTGCAAGGTCGGGGAATCCCGGGTGCGCCCCGACCGCCACTCCGTGGGACTTGGCGAGCCGGATTGTAGCCCGGAGAACAACGGGGTCGCCCCCATGAAAGCCTGCCGCGATGTTGGCTGACGTGATCGAACGCATCAGCGCAGCGTCGTGACCGACTGTGTACACGCCGAAACTCTCACCTACGTCGGCGTTCAAGTCGATGCGCATGTGGCCGGGCAGTATTGTGCGGGAAAACGGGGCCGTACAAGAAAAAGGGCACCGCGTGATTGCGGTGCCCATTGCCGCTAACCTGGCTCCCCCAGCAATTCACGGCGCCCTGCCGTAAACAGGTCAGCGACTGTGCCCATCAAGATGGCAAGGGCCGTACCCAGTCGAACTGAGGGAATTCCTTAAGAATGGCGGGGGTTCGCGCTCATCCGCTCCCGTGCACCACCAAATTCTGGTATGCACGTTACAGATCCGTCAGCGTGAACTCGCCCCCACTACCGGCAGCACGTCCACACTCTGCGCAAGAGTGGGATGACGCTCGTCCCGCGCCGAGAGCAACGGCCGCTCAACGGGCCAGGAGATGCCCAGGTCGGGATCGTTCCAGGCGATCCCAATCTCACTTGCCGGGTCGTATAGGTCCGTGCACTTGTACTCCACTTGCGCCACGGGACTCACGACGCAGAAGCCGTGCGCGAATCCTGGCGGCACGTAGCACTGGATGAAGTTCTGGGCCGACAGCGTGACCCCTACCCAGCGGCCGAAGTTGGGCGACCCGCGCCTGACGTCGACCGCGACGTCGAAAATCTCGCCTTCAACCACACGAACCAGCTTGCCCTGGGGACGGCGAGTCTGGAGGTGCAGTCCGCGAAGGGTTCCGGCGATCGACAACGAATGGCTGTCTTGCACGAAAGGGCCAGCTATGCCGCCCTTCCGATACTTCTCTTCGTGATAGATCTCGAGAAAGTATCCGCGCTCGTCGCGATGCACGTCGGGCTCGACAAGAATGACCTCCGCCAGCTCGGTCGGAGTGAAGCGCACGCTATGGCTCCTGCTCGAGCACGCGGAACAGATATCGTCCGTATGCGCTCGATTCCATCGCGCGCGCGAGCCGTTCGACATCTGCGGCGGAAATGTAGCCCAGGCGGTACGCAATTTCTTCGAGGCACGCGACCATGAGGCCCTGACGTTCCTCGATCGCCTGAATGTAGTTCGCAGCCTGGAGCAGCGACTCCGTCGTCCCCGTATCGAGCCAGGCGATGCCCCGGGCCAGTTTCTCCACATGCAGCTGTGAGCGTTCGAGGTAGTTTCGATTGATGTCGGTAATCTCGAGCTCTCCTCGTGCCGATGGCTTCAACGTGGCCGCGATATCGACGACCTGATTGTCAAAGAAATACAGCCCGGTGACGGCATACGACGATTTCGGACGGGCGGGCTTTTCTTCGAGACTCACGGCGCGGCCGTGTTCGTCGAAGTCCACGACCCCATATCGTTCGGGATCCCGGACCTGGTACCCGAACACCGTCGCACCGGTCTCGCGCATGGCGGCGTTTCGGAGATAGTCGGACAAGTGCGCGCCGTAGAAGATGTTGTCGCCCAGAGCGAGGGTGACACGGTCGCGGCCGATGAACCGTCGGCCGATAAGGAATGCCTGACCGAGGCCTTCAGGGGCGGGCTGCACGGCATATTCCAGCTGCAGACCGATGTCAGAGCCGTCGCCGAGGAGTCGCTCGAATCCGCCGCGTTCGTGGGGGGTTGTGATGACCAGGATGTTTCGGATTCCCGCAAGCATCAGGGTCGACAGCGGGTAGTAGATCATCGGCTTGCTGTAAACCGGGACCAGCTGTTTGCTGACCGCTCGGGTCAAGGGGTGAAGCCGCGACCCGGTTCCGCCCGCGAGCAGGATGCCCTTCAGCGTCACCCTTGACGCTCCCCCAACCCGAGCCGCTCGCGGGAATACCGCCCGGCCTGCACCGCGTCGCACCAGTCCCGGTGGGTGACATACCAGCCGACAGTGTCCTTCAACCCTTCGCCGATCTGATGGTGTGGCGACCATCCGAGCTCGTGCCGAATCTTCGTCGCGTCCATGGCGTAGCGTCGGTCGTGCCCGGGCCGATCGGGAACGAACGTCTTCAGCGCTCGATACGAAGAGAGGTCCTTCAACGCCGGATTCATGGCTCGAGGACACACCTCCTCGAGGGCTTCACAAATCAGATCGACGATCTCGACGTTCGTACGCTCTCCGCCGCCGCCGATGTTGTAGCGCTCGCCCACTCGCCCCACCCGAAGCACCAGCAGGATTCCCGCACAATGATCCTCGACATGCAACCAGTCGCGAACGTTGCCGCCGTCTCCGTAGATGGGCAGCGGCTGGCCCTCGAGTGCATTGAGTATCGTCAATGGAATCAGCTTCTCGGGAAACTGAAACGGCCCATAGTTGTTGGAACAGTTCGTCGTCAGCGTCGGGAGGTTGTAGGTCTGGTGGTATGCACGCACCATGTGGTCGGCCGCCGCCTTGCTGGCGGCGTATGGCGAATTCGGCGCATACGGAGAGTCGTCGCCGAACTGACCTTCCAGCCCAAGTGTGCCGAACACCTCGTCGGTCGACACCTGCACGAATCGAAATGCCTGCCGAAGAGATGGGGTGGCGTCCGCCAGGAATCGCCGCGACGTTTCGAGCAGCACGTAGGTGCCGACGATGTTTGTGTCGACAAAGGTGCGAGGGCTGTCAATCGAGCGATCGACATGGGTCTCAGCGGCGAGATTGAGCACGGCATCCGGCTGCGTCTCGCGAAACACGCGCTCAATTGCGGCCGAATCGGCAATGTCGGCCCGCACGAAGGCTACGCGCGCGTTGTCCAACGTGCCTTCGAGATTCAACAGGCTTCCGGCGTAAGTCAGCTTGTCAACGACGACAATGCGGTCGGTGGTGAGATTGAGAGCCTGCCGGACCAGGTTCGAACCGATGAACCCGGCGCCGCCCGTAATGAGGAGAGTGCTCATGCATTGCGCGGTCCTAGACTGCCGCGCCCTCGGGATACTGCAGGGCGAGGCGCAACTCCTTCGCCAGCGAGTCGACGGTCGTCCCGGCCCGCTTCCAGGCGCCGTCGGTTTCGAAGCGCAGGTCGCCGATTCGGCGTCCCCAGGGTGCAATGACGCGGCCGATGGCGCGAAAATCGGACCGATCCACGTGTTCCTGATCGAGGCGCCGGATGACGTCGGGCGCGACACGGATGAAAGCGCGCAGCGCGGCGGCCGACCGGATGCTGTACTTCCGACCGTTCCACGCACCGCCGAACACGAGCGCAATCTGCTTGAAGTAGTTGACGAAAAACTTCCTGGCTTCCTCGTGAAAGTCGCCCGACTTGCGCGCGCCGGCGAATGCGTCTGACGCGAACAGTTTCTTCAGTTCCTGGGCGAGCGGCGCCTGGGCGACGCGTCCGCGCCCGACACCGAGCAGCTTGATCTCGTCGTAGAGCGGCGAATCTTCGCGGTCGTTGAGCGCGCGCACGACGTCGTGCGCCGTGGCCAGATTCTCATCACGGTAGAGCTGGCGGCCCGACAGGCTGACGAGGTGCGATGCGTTCAGCCGTGTGTGCTTGGCGTTGATGGTGACGAACATCTGAACGACGTGGTCTTCGGGCAGTCGATCGAACACAATGGCTGGCACGCTGAAATCTTCGCCCCGGAAACGCTCGATGTCCGCGTGGAGCGCCAGCAGGCGGTGCTGCCCGTCGATGGCTCGCAGAATCCCTTCGCGCTCCGGGACTTTCAGGATCCCGACGCGCGAGTCCTCACTCGCCGGCTGAAAGGTGAGCTTCTCGTCGCACGAGATGATGACGGCGCCGGGAATCGACGGCAGGTCGCGCGCCTGTCGGCACTGCTCGTAGTACTGTACGAGCTCGTCGATTTTTCGGCGGATGATCTGCCGTTGATAGGCTTTCTCGCTCGACGCGATACGACGCTCGAGCAGGTCCCAGTTCACCTTCGAAACCGGCGCGCCAGGCCGCGGCTTCACCCCCCGCACGGGCGGCTGCGCCGTATCGCCGTAATTCAGGACCTCGAACCGGACAAGCTTGTCGATGTCACTGGCCGTGAGCGACGCCTGGTAGAACTGCACGCCGAACTGCTGCATTCGAATGGCGGCGACATTGATCATAGGTTGAGTCCCGGACGCCTAACGGTGGGGCCCGTCGGGGAGACTCCGGAAACGCGAATTGTAGTCAGCGGAAGGCGCATATCTCAACCGTTTTTTTCGCGTGTGTTGCACACCATTTCTCCCGACTGAGGTCAGCCTGATACCAATAAGTTACCTGATTTCAGTTACTTCTAGTCCAAATCGTAAGCGAAGAAATTTCGATCCCCTTCAGGCGCTCTGGACACAGCGCCCGACGTTCTGTCATCTGACCGAATCATCCGCTCTTGAACTTCAGGGTCCGATCCGACGCGCGTGCTGAAGGCCACGTCCCAGGACGCCAGCGTGCCATGAAATAGTCTCGCGCCGTGGCTGCCCCGTACATCAGGGCCGAGAATCCGAGAAACGCAATCACCGTGCCCCAGACGGGCAGATGCCGGTGAATCGCCCAACTCGCATAGCCATAGACCAGCTCGACGTGGATCCAGTAGATGAACAAGGAACTGCGACCGAACCGCTCCAGCGGGCGCAGCAGAGTCCGCAACCTGGACGCAGTCGACAACGCGTACATTGCGGGAAAGGCCATCAGCAGGACGCCGACCCGTACGGCGAAGTAGGTCGGGGAACTGGTCCAGAACGAAGATTGCTTGTAAATGGTCGGCTGGGATGCGGTGAACAGTCCGAGTCCGAAAAGGCCCAATCCCGCGAAACCGAGGATGATCAGAAGGCGCCCTTGTACGGCGCGTCCGGAGGCGAGAAGCACGCCACAGGCCGTCCCGGCGAACACGAAACCTGCCCAGGGGAATGTCGTAAACGTAGTGTATTCGCCGGATGGGCGGATGTACCAGACGACCCAGACCGGCAAAAGATCCACAAACGCGGCGGTTCGAACAATCGGTGTCAGCATGGCCATGGCCGCGGCAACCAGACCGCACAGGACTGCCCGGCCGGCCACCGATCGCATCGCCCCCCACATCACGCCAGCGGCCACGAGCGCGAGGCCCATCACGTTCAGAATGTCGACTCGGAACAGCGTGATGGGATGACTGCCGGGACTCAGGACGAACGCCTGCAGGCGAAACAAGAAGGCCAGGATGAAGATCTGGAGTCCGCGACGACAGGCTACGTCGACTGCAATTGCACGACTGCCTGTACGCCTCAAGGTGCTATCGGCTGACAAGGCGAGGCCCACGCCTGCCAGCCATAGAAAAAACGGCGCGGCAAAACCTCCGAGAATCGTGGCATAGCGAAAGCCGTTCGAGGCGCGGGCCACGGGCCGGGTCCACGCATCGAAGACGTGCGCCTCCATCATCAGGAGAACCGCGAGGCCTCGCAGCTGATCGATATAGACGAATCTGCCGGACGGCGTAGACGGCCCCGGCACAGAGGTGAGCTAGTGGGCGACTCGCTTACGCGGACTCAGGATGCCACTCATCACGAGCCAGCCAAGGGGCAGCATCACCAGCATGTAGCTCAGGTACTGACCGAATCGGCCATCCGGACCGTAAGGCTCGGTGGCGAGGTGAAGCGGCTCGCTGTACGGAAAGATGTTGGCTTCCATCAGCTCATGAAACCCGTAAATGAGCAACTGCACGACGAACACCAGAAGGAAGACAGCCGTCACCTGGAAGAACAACGCGAGATTCACACGGTGCCCATAGTGCGACCACAGCCACGCAACGAGCGCAGCCGCCAGCGTCCCGATGGTTGCCCCGATGACGATGTTCAACGAGGTATTCTGAAACAGGAGGGTGCCGATGAGCAGGGCCGTCTCCATGCCCTCACGTGTGATCATCAGCAGCGTGAACAGGAACACACCGGCAAATGCTGCCGCACCCGTCCTGGCAGACGAGGCGGCGAGATGCCCTTCGATATCCGTCCTGATGCGTCGCGCCGCGCGCCACATATGGACGGTCAGAGAAGCCACGAGCGCCGCGGCGACAATGGCCAGCAACCCCTCCCAGAGGGAATGGTTCGCGGCGCGCTGAAACAGCAACGCGGCCGCAATGCTGATGACGGCGGACAGCGCAATCCCCCAATGCACGGCAGGAACCAGCTCCCGGCGCCCGCTTTTCCTGAGATACGCCAGACTGATGGCAACAATGAGGAACGCCTCGAGCCCCTCGCGCAGTGTGACAATGAACGCCTGAAGCATCGTGTCCGCCTAGAGAATGAGAATCAGTCTCATTATATGAGATGAGTTTACTTCGCCAATCTCCGACCGGTCAAGTCTGGATGCTTAGCACCGGTCTGGAGTAAGCTGTCGCTATGGATCGCAGCCACGCAATCGGGCGATGTGTGCTCGTCACTGGCACTGCTTCTGGCAGGCTTCGGTCTCGTCCTCACGCGCGCTCAGCAGCCGACCTTCCGATCCGGTACGCAGATCGTCTCCTTGTTTACCACCGTGGTCGATGCGCAGCGGAGACTCGTGCCGAATCTCATCAAAGAAGATTTCGAGGTCCTGGACAACGACAAGCCGCAGCCGATCGTCTTCTTTCAGGACGAGATACAGCCGATCACGGTCATCGTGATGCTCGACACGAGCGGCAGCATGACCGGTTCGATTCCGCTGTTGCGCACCGCCGCCGAACAGTTTGTCATCCGGTTGCTGCCCGCAGACCAGGGGCGCGTCGGCGCGTTCAACGACAAGATTCAGATTCTGCGGCGCTTCACCAGCAATCGCGACGAGCTCGTCTCGCGCCTGAAGGACCTCGACTTCGGGAACGGCACCCGCTTGTGGGACGCGATGGGCGCAAGCCTTGACGAACTGCAGGGGCTGCAGGGCCGCCGTGTAGTCCTGCTCTTCACCGACGGCGACGATACCGCGAGCCGGATCCGTCTTGGCACCGTCATCGAGCGCGCGCCGAAACGACGAGGTGATGGTGTACTCGATCGGTCTCGAGAGCAACTACTTCAACGGTCAGCGGCAGGTGCGCAGCAAGCCCGACAGCGGACTCCGGAAGATTTCAGACGAAACCGGCGGCGGGTACTTCGAGCTGGAAAAGACCAGCGATCTCGCGCCCACGTTCAGTCGGGTTGCGCAGGAGCTGCACAGTCAGTACGTCCTGGGATTCACGCCAACCCAGCTCGACGGCAAAGTGCACAAACTTGCAGTCAGAATGAAGCAGCCTGGAATGACGGCGCGAGCGAGACGGAGCTATCTGGCTGATCCGGACAGATTTTCGCCAGCGGACAAACAACGCCCTTAGACAAAAAACGCAGCCACGACGACAATCGCCAACAGGATGCCGATCACCCATTCCGCCGTGTCCGAAAACGTCCAGTCCCTCATCGTCATCGTCGTTAACCTGCCTGTACCAGTCTTAGACGCGTCGCCGACGGGAAAGGTTTAGCAGAGCGCATGGCCAGCCTCACCGAACAGGAATTCCGGGTCAAGAGCGACCAGGCTCTCGAGCAGGCGCGACGCGGCCTGGTGCCGCTCGCCGACGAGGCCGGGTTCGAAGTCGAGCTGCAGGGTGGCGTGCTGAACGTGCTGTTCGAGGAGCCGACCGAGGCGCGCTTCGTCATATCCCCGAACGCGCCCGTCCGACAAATCTGGGTATCGGCGATGGCGAAGGGCTATAAGCTTTCGTGGGCGCCCGAGTTGGAGGCATTCGCGCTCGAGGCCGAAACGCTGCCCACCCTGCTCGATCGACTTGTCCGCACGCATCTTCAACTCTGAGCGGCATGGACGACACGACGCCGACAACCGGGGGCAGGTGGCTGCTGACACGGCGTTCGGCCATCCTGCTGGCCGCATTGAGTGTCATGAGTCAACTGCACGCTCAGGAATTCCGCGCAAGCCGTCCACGTCCGGGCGATCGTCCGGCGGACAACCCGGCGTCTACGCGATCAGTCGTTCTCGGCCGCAACGGAATGATTGCGACGAGCCAACCGCTGGCGTCCGCCGCCGGATTGAAGGTCTTGCAGGACGGAGGCAACGCCGTGGACGCGGCCATCGCCGCGGCGGCCGTTCTGTCGGTCGTCGAGCCGACGATGACCGGCGTGGGCGGCGATCTGTTCGCCATCGTCTACGACGCAAAGAACAAGACGCTTCGGGGGCTGAACGCCAGCGGCCGCTCGGCGTACACGGCGACGCCCGAGGCTCTCGCGGCGCGAGGGATCACGGCCATCCCTGGTGCAGGCGTGCACTCCGTCACCGTGCCAGGCGTGGTTGACGGATGGACGACTCTGCTTGACGGCGTACGGGAGCCAGCAGCTCGCAAGACTCCTCGCACCAGCCATCGGATACGCGCGAAACGGCTATGCCGTGTCCGAGATCATCAGCGCCGCCTGGCAGGCGTCCGCCGAGAAACTGGCGAGCGATCCAGCAGCGGCCCGGACGTTTCTCCCGAACGGCAAGGCCCCGAAACCCGGCGAAGTGTTCGCCAATCCGAACCTGGCCGCAACACTCCAGCGGATCGCGGACGGAGGTCGTGACGCCTTCTACAAGGGACCAATCGCCGCGGCGATCGTCGCCGACCTGAAGCGACGGGGCGGTCTTCTCGACACGCGCGATTTCGCCGAGCACGCATCGGACTGGGTAGAGCCCATCTCGACCAACTACCGCGGTTACGACGTCTACGAGATGCCGCCCAATACGCAGGGCTTCGTCCCGCTCGAAATGCTCAATATTCTCGAAGGCTTCGACCTTCGCGCGCTCGGGCCATAACTCGGCGGAGTACCTGCATCTGCTGGTCGAGGCCAAGCGAATCGCGTTCGCGGACCGGGCGGCGTTTCTGGCCGATCCCGACTCCGTCCCACCGGCCGTTTTGCGCACGCTGCTGTCGAAGGGCTACGCGGAGTCGCGGCGCAAAGACATCGATCCCGCGCACGCGGCCAGGCAGTACGCACCAGCCCGTTTGACGACGTCCGGCGCCGGCCTGCCGTCCGGTCAGCCGCTGGCGGCCCGCAGCGATGGTGACTTCGAGAATCTGACCGGGCGTGATCGCGGCGACACGATCTACATGACGGTTGCGGACAACCGCGGCAACGTCGTCTCGCTCATCCAATCGCTCTTCTCGGACTTCGGCGCCGGCATCGTCGCGGGAGATACCGGCATCGTGCTGCACAACCGCGGATCGCTCTTCACGCTCAGCCCGGGGCACCCGAACCGGCTTGCGCCCCACAAGCGACCGCTGCACACACTCATCCCGGCATTCGTCATGAAGGACGGCAAGCCGTGGCTGTCATTCGGTGTGATGGGCGGCGACCACCAGGCGCAGGGTCAGACGCAGGTGCTCGTCAACCTGATCGATTTCGGGATGAACATTCAGGAAGCCGGCGAGGCAGCGCGCGTCAATCACGGCAACCGCGCTGTCATGGTCGAGAGCGCTGTTTCGGCCGAGGCGCGGGCCGGCCTCGTGCAGCGCGGCCACGATGTGGCGCCGACCATCGGCGCGTACGGCGGATTTCAAGGCATTCTGATCGACCCGCGGGGCGGGGTCTTCATGGGAGGATCCGATCCCCGCAAAGACGGCCTGGCGATCGGATACTAGCGCGTCTTCCCTATCTAAGTTTGAAACCCTAGACTGAGCGGATCGTCGTCGTCCATCAGAAACGTGTGCTCGCCCGTGATCCAGGCCGAACCTTCGAGTTCGGCAACGATCGCCGGAAATTCACCGACCTGCGTACGCCCCGCAAGCTTTCCCGTCAAACGGGTCCCGATCAGGCTTTCATGCACGAACGTGCGATCGCTATCGAGCAGGCCCATCGCGTCGAGCACCGCCATGACTGCGGCCGTGCCGGTAGCACACGGCGATCGATCGACCTGCATGTTGGCGAACACCGTGACGTTGCGCAGATCGGCGTGCGCATCGTGGGCGGGAGCCGTGAAGATGGTGCCGGAAATGCCTTTCAACTCCGGCTCGATTGGATGGGAGATCGTGTGGGCGCCGTCGATCGCCTGCGCGATCTGGGCGCCAGCACGGCGTAGCTCGGGGAGATGGGCGGCATCAAGAGGAAGGCCGACTGCTTCGCTGTCCACAATCGCAAAGAAGCTGCCGGCAAACGCCACGTCGACCTGAATCTTCCTGGCTCCGTAGCCGACAGCCAGCCCGCCCACGAGCACAAACGACGGCACATTGGCGAACGTCACTCTGGGCACGCGCCCGTCTGGACCAACGTGGGCGCTCGCCCGAACCGCGCCAGCCGCCGTGTCGTAGACGATCGACGATCCATCCCCGCCCGGCATGAGCAGCCCGCGCTCGAGCGCAATGGTGGTGACCGCGATGATGCCGTGCCCGGACATGACATCGTACCCGTCCGTATTCATGAAGAGGACGCCGGCGTGGGACCCTGCGGAAACCGGCTCGGTCAGAACCGCCCCGCACATGTCCTTGTGGCCGCGGGGCTCGAGCATGAGGGCGCGACGCAGCTGCTCCTGCTTCTGCTGTGCCCAGCGGCGTTTTTCGAGCATGGTCCGCCCGGGCGGGGCGGGAAATCCGTCGACGATCAGGCGAAGGGGTTCACCGGCGGCGTGCGCATCAATGGTCCGGATCCGGCGGACCACGGCATTACTTCAGTTCTTTTTCCTGGTCGGCCATCCACTTGCTGTAGTCGGCGGCGTTTTGAATCGTGACGAAGCCGCGCATCCTGAAATGCCCCAGGCCGCAGAGCTGGGAGCACGTGATCTCGTACTCGCCGACGCGATTGGGTATGAACCAGACAGGGATCTCCAGGCCCGGAATCGCATCTTGCTTCACCCGCATCTCGTACAGGGCGAAACTGTGAATCACGTCCTTGCTGGTTAGATGCACCAACACCGGGCGGTCGACAGGAAGGTTCAGCTGGTTGATGGTGGTGATGTCGTCTTTCGCGTCGGGGTCGGAGCGGTCGAGGCCGAGCGGGTTGTCTGGGGAGATCAGCTTGAGGTCAGTGCGACCGAACTTGCCGTCGCGTCCCGGATATCGCACGTTCCAGGCGAACTGCTCGCCGCTGACCCGTACGACAACGGCTTCGCTCTCTGTCGGAAACTGACGGACACGGGTCGCCCACGCAGGAATAGCATAGAAGACGAGCAGCACGACCTCGATGATGGCGATGGCGATCTCCGTCATCTTGGCGACCTTCCCTTTCGCACCCACGTAATCGGCCTTCGCGTTTGCGCCTCGGCGAAAGCGGAACAGGACGAACAGGAAGTAGAGTCCCCAACCCACGAACAGGACGAGCATCAGCCAGTGGACCAGGACGATCATGCGGTCGATTTCCGACGCATGGGTCGAGGCCGCGACCGGCAATCCGAGCAACTGAAGCATTAGACCGCTCCCCCCTGCGGATGCGTAGCGAATCTCCCGTCAACAGTGCCCGCTTGTTCAGGTGCGAACCCTGCCGCGGCGACCTCGTTCAAAGCCGAGGCCGCACGAGCCTTACGCATCAGGTAAACGAAGAAACTGGCAAAGCCGGCAAGCACGGCGCCGGTCACACCCAGCATCGCGAAGATCCCCAGGTTTATTCCAGCCGCGAGCGGTGAGTCGTTCTGGCCGAAACAAACGGGGCACGCCAGGGCCGCCCGTGGGGCGGCAAGTGCGAGAACGGTGAGCAGTGTGCGGCGCATCGTCATCAAACCAGGTGAATTCGCTTACAAATGTCGAGTCTTGCGCTGAAACGCCGTTCCATAGACCGCCAGCCCCCCTGCGACGAGCAGGCACCCAACGGCCGCCGCCAGCAGGCCAGCCTGTGGATCTGTCCGGTATTCGCCAAGGGCCCAGGCGCCGCAGAACGCGCACATGATGACCGAGAGCGCAATAAACACCAGGTGAAAGGCGCGCAGCGACACGACCTAGTGGCCTCCGTGCTCCGCCGCGGCTCTCGCGGACTCCGACAGCGTGCCGATGCCGTTCATGACGGTGAACAACGGCACGAAGATGAGCACGATGAAGAAGGCGACGGTCAGGGCCAGGGCGCCGTAGATCCAGCGTCTCTCGTTACTAAGGTGCATGAACACCGCCGCGACCATTGACCCTTTCATCAGCGCGATGATGAGCGCAACGGTGATGGCCAGCGGCACGGCGAAATGAAAACCGTTGGCCGCAACGGTGATGCCGGTGAACACCAGCAGCGCCACACCAATCATCAGATACTTCCGAATGCTCTTCTGGACTTCGGCTGCGTCATGCATAACGGGTAACTCCGACCGGACTCACAGGAGGTACAGCACCGGGAACAGGAAGATCCACACCAGATCGACAAAGTGCCAGTAGAGTCCGGTGTACTCGATGCGATTGACGAATTGTTCCGGATTCTGCTTATAGAGCTTCGCACCCGGGCCCAGGAAGTAGGCCATGACGACCATTCCCCCGAGAATGTGCAGCCCGTGCAGCCCGGTCAACGTGAAGTAGATCGCCAGAAACGTGCTGTGCCACGGCCCCTCCCCCGTCCGGAAGTGCGCCATGTATTCAAAGTACTTGTTTACGAGAAAGACGAGCGCCAGCAGGAGCGTCAGGCTGAGATACAGCCGGTGCTTGCTCCACTGATGCATCTTGAGCGATGCCCACGCCAGGACCATCGTCACCGACGATGAGATCAGGATCACGGTGTTGATCGCGCCGAGCGGGATGTTCAGTTCGCCATGCGGCCATTCTGTCGCGCCGACGCGCAGGATGATGTAGGTAGAAAACAACGCGCCGAACAACATGACTTCCGACGCCAGAAACAGCCAGATCCCGAGCTTGCCGTTCGCCAGCCCGCTGTCGGGACGTTCTTCAACCGTGTAGGGAATATTCATGTCAACTCGTAATGCAAAAAGCCGATCGACCCTAAGCCTCGAACTGGGGCGAAAAATCTTTCGCGGCTCCGGGAACGCTGTACTCGGTACGGCCCGCGATAGACCACCGGCTCGGTCAGGAAATTCCCGTGACCCGGAGGTGAGGGCGCCGACCACTCGAGCGTGGTGGCTTCCCACGGGTTCTTGTCGACGACCTTGCCCCACTTCAGACTGACAAAGAAGTTGACGATGAACGGGAGCTGGAAGAGACCCAGGCCCCACGCCGCAAATCCGATCACGACGTTCCACTTCAAGAGGGAGGCATTGTGCGCGTACTGCGCGCCGCCGTCGTACATGCGGCGGTTCATGCCACCCAGACCCTGAATGAACATCGGCATGAACACCAGGTTGATGCAGATGAACGAGCCCCAGAAGTGAATCTGTCCGAGCAGGTCGTTCATCTTCTTCCCTGTCGCCTTGGGGAACCAGTAGTAGATGCCCGCAAAGAGGGCGAAGATCGTTCCGGGTGCGACCACGTAGTGGAAGTGCCCGATCACGTAGTACGTATCGTGCAGGTGAATGTCGGGTGGTGCGAGCCCGAGCGGCAGACCGGTCAACCCGCCGATGCCGAACATCGGCAGAAATGCCAGCGCGAAGAGCATGGGCGTTGTAAACCGGATCGACGCGCCCCACAACGACAACAGCAGCGCCGTCAGAATGATGACCGACGGGATCGAAATGATCATCGTCGTCGTCTGGAAGAAGGCGCTCATAGTCGTGCCCATGCCGGTCATGAACATGTGGTGCGCCCAGACGATGAACGACATGAAGCCGAGGAAGATAACCGAGTACACCAGGGCTTTGTAGCCCCACAGCGGCTTACGTGTGTTGTTGGCAATCACTTCCGAGACGATCCCCATCGCCGGGAGGATGAGCACGTACACCTCGGGATGGGCCAGGAACCAGAACAGGTGCTGCCACAGCAGCGGGTTGCCCTGACCTGCCACCTGCTGCACCTTGCCGCTGACGACCAATCCGCTCGGAAGGAAGAAGCTTGTACCAGCTAGCCGGTCCATCAGCTGCAAGACGCCCGCAGCTTCCAGAGGGGGAAACGCGAGCAGCAGCAGGAAGGCCGTGACGAGCTGCGCCCAGACGAAGAACGGCATGCGCATGTAACTGAGGCCTTTGGCCCGCAGCTGCACGATCGTCGTGATGAAGTTCACGGACCCGAGGAGCGACGAGGTGATGAGGCAGACCATGCCAAGCAGCCAGTACGTCTGACCCGTCGTGGCAATGTCGGAAAGCGGCGGATACGAAGTCCAGCCCGAGTTCGCCGCGCCGCCGGGGGCAAAGAAGCTGGCGAGCATGACGATGCCGCCAACGAAGTACACCCAGTAGCTCATCATATTGAGCTTGGGAAACGCCATGTCGGGTGCGCCAATCTGCAGCGGCATGACGAAGTTGCCGAACCCGCCGACGGCCAGCGGCACGACGCCGAGGAACACCATGATCGTGCCGTGCATGGCTCCGAGCTGGTTGTAGAACTCGGGGAGCATGATGCCGCCCGGCGCCTTGTCCGGACTGAACCACGTGCCGATGAGCGGAATCGGCTTGCCCGGATAGGCCAGCTGAAACCGCATGATCATCATCAACGTGAACCCGAACAGCAGGAAGAGCAGGCCGGTCACGGCGTACTGAATGCCAATGACCTTGTGATCGACGGAAAAGACGTACTTTCGCCAGAACCCCAGCTCTTCGTGCTCGTGCCCATGGGCGTGCCCATGAGCCGCAGCGCCGACGGTCGTTGCATGCTCCATTGCGTGGTCCCCGACTGTTCCCGAAACCGTGAGATTCTACGCAAGAGGCACAAGCTGGCGCAAGTGAGGCGGAAGCTACGGTCTAGACAATCCACCAGCGGTGATGACAGGAGAGACAGCGCACGGGATATCGGTGGGTCAACCACCCGTAGGGTCGCTCCCACCATCGAGTGTGCGAGCGTGAAATCCGTTCGGACTGGCAGTGACTGCAGAGCATGAACATCCGCACATTTGCGGAATGTGTGCCACCCGCACGCGGGTGGTGTCAGGGTGCGCCCGCGGATTGGTTTCGTGCAGGTTGCGGTGGCGGAAGGGTCCCGCGCCGATGCAACTCAGCTGGACAGATTCCTGCGTGACGCCGAAAAAAGTCCGAGGCGTTGTGGTTGAGCCTCATCGCAACAGGTGAAGTTCGGAGCGGGCTGCATCACGGCACAGCAACCAGTCTTCTTCTCCAACCGCTTCACATCCTTCGCGACGGTCGAAAGATGGCCGAGACAGTGATAGACGGCCTCGAGCAGCGTTCGGGTCACCTCGTCGGGTCGAGCTGCCAGCCGGTAGTGGACCCACAGTCCTTCTCTCCTGGTCTCCACGAGCCCGGTCCGCCTCAAGTACGCCAGGTGCCGAGACACGAGCGACTGCGGCAGTCGCAAGCTCTCGTGAATGTGACAGACGCAGATTTCGCCGTTCGCCAGCAATCCGAGTATGCGAATCCGTGTCGGATCGGCGAGAGCCTTGAACATCTCATCGACAGTCTGCAGGTCTCTTTCCATATGTGCCTTGACAAATATATCAGGCCTCGCATACGGTGTCTATGTGTGGATACACGCATATAGTCAGGAGCCATGTCATGAGCGCCTTGCAGGACACCATCAAAGAGAAGTACGGCAAAGCAGCGGCCGATGCGCGCCGCGGCTCATTGTGCTGTGGGACCGTTTGTTGCGATCCGATCACCTCGAACCTCTACGGCGACTCGGAGACTGCGGCCTTGCCGGCGAATGCTGTGAGCGCGTCGCTCGGCTGCGGCAATCCGACGGCCTTGATCGATCTCAAAGCCGGTGAGACCGTGCTCGACCTCGGATCAGGCGGAGGGATCGACGTATTGCTCTCCGCGAAGCGCGTCGGGCCGACAGGCAAGGTTTACGGACTCGACATGACCGATGGCATGCTGGCACTCGCTCGCGAGAATCAGAAGACGGCTGGCGCGAACAACGTTGAGTTCTTGAAGGGTGAGATCGAAGACCATCCCGCTGCCCGACGCGTCCGTCGACGTGATCATCTCGAACTGCGTTATCAACCTGTCGGTCGACAAGGATCGCGTCCTGCGCGAGGCATTTCGCGTCTTGAAGCCTGGCGGGCGGTTCGCCGTCTCGGATGTGGTCGTTCGAGGTCCCGTTCCCGACTCCATCCGGCGGAACGTCGAACTCTGGATTGGTTGCGTGGCGGGCGCGCTCGACGAGTCGACCTATCGCGACAAGCTCGTGGCCGCCGGCTTCGGATCAGTCGACATCGACGTGTGGCGGGTCTACGACGTCCGCGACATCGGCATTGAGGTCGACGCGCTGCCGAATGACGCCTTCGCGAGCGCGTTTATTCGAGCGGCGAAGCCGGCTGCGAAATCGTGCTGTGGTCCGACGTGTTGCACGTCCTAGGCCGAACAGGCTCTGAGATGCGCGCGATGGTCGCTGAGTGCGTGGGGACAACGCTGCTGCTCGTGGCCGTCGTTGGCTCCGGCATCATGGGTGAACGGCTCGCAGGCGGGAACGTCGCGATTGCTCTGCTTGCCAACTCGATCGCGACGGGGGCCGCGCTTGTGGTCCTCATTCTGACGTTTGGTCCGATCTCCGGTGCTCACTTCAACCCCGCCGTCTCACTGGCCGATGCGACGCAAGGCGGACTGTCGTGGGTCACCGCAGGTCGATACGGAGTCGCTCAAGTCCTGGGAGCATTCATCGGTGTGGCTGTGGCTGATCTGATGTTCGGCCAGCCGATCTTCTCCGTTTCCCAGCACGCCCGGGCCGGATGGCCGCTCATGCTGAGCGAATTCGTTGCGACGTTTGGACTGCTCGCCGTCATTTGGAGTTGCTCCAGGCAGCGGTCAACGGTGGTGCCGTTCGCTGTCGGGGCGTACATCACCGGCGCGTATTGGTTCACCTCGTCTACGTCGTTTGCCAATCCCGCCGTGACGCTCGCGCGAGCCGCAACAGACACGTTTGCCGGCATTCGGCCGACCGACGTGCCGGCGTTTCTGATCGCTCAGGCGCTTGGCGCGACGGCGGCAACAGCGCTCTTTCGCTGGCTCGTTCCCGCGCTGCCGAAGACGGCCGGCGCGGTTGTTCTTCCGCACGTCGTCAACGAATCGCGTTTGGAGTTGTAACCGATGGCCGAACCACATTTGAGCGTTCTCTTCCTCTGCACGGGGAATTCGGCTCGTTCGCAAATGGCCGAAGCGCTCCTCCGGCATCTCGCTCACGATCAGGTTGATGTGCAAAGCGCAGGCACGGTGCCACAGCTCGATATTCATCCGATGGCGCGCCGTGCCGTCAAGACGCTGCTTGATCTCGACATGGCCGGGCAGTTCCCAAAGGCGCTCGACCGTTTCCTGCATCGGGATTTCGACTACGTGATCACGGTCTGCGACCGTGCGGCGGAGACGTGTCCCGTGTTTCCCGGCGATCCTGAGCGGATCCACTGGAGCTTTGAAGATCCAGCGGCTGTGGTCGGAAGCGATGAGCAGAAACAGCGCGCGTTCGACGCGACGGCGACACAATTGCTGTCGAGAATCCGTCTCTGGCTTTCGTTGCCAGGGATCAACAAGCGCATCCAGGCCGAGACCGGTCGTCGTTAGACGTTTGTCGTCGGAACGATGCTCGCTGGGATGGTCGGCTACCAACATGTCTGGTAGCGGTACGGGGATTCGAACCCCGGTCCCGTGGCTGAGAACCACGTGTCCTGACCCCTAGACGATACCGCCACGCGCCGGATCCTGAAGTGTACCACAACGATCGATGCCGAAAACCCGGCAGGGCGAGACCCCAGTGCGATCGAAAACCACTGAAACGGCTGACAATCCACCGAAATCCGGCTGGCAGGAGGTATGATTATCGGCTGATCCCATTCGGGGTTTTTCGCAGTCCATTTTCGCCGAGGAGAAGAGATCAATGCGTTTGAGAAACATGCAGGGCAGCATCCTGGGTCTGGTGCTCGCGGCCATGGTCGCGGCGTGCGGCGGCGGCGGGTCAAGTCACACCCGCGACTGAGGCCCCGGCGGCGTCGGGAGGCCAGAAGGTCGATATGGCGACGGCGGGCGACGTCAAAGGTGCGGTCACGCTCGATGGCATGGCGCCAGCGAACCAGGCCATCAAGATGAACGCAGACCCGGTCTGCCTGAAAGAGAACACGACGCCGCAGTTCCAGGAAACTTTTGAGGTCGGGAGCGATGGCAAGTCGCTCGCGAACGTGTTCGTGTATGTGAAGGACGGCCTGGGCAACTACAGCTACGATCCGCCGACCGGAATGGCCCAGATCGATCAGAAGAACTGCCGGTACCACCCGCACGTCTTCGGCATGCGCGTCGGCCAGAAGCTCGAAATCGTCAACAGTGATCCGACGCTGCACAATATTCATGCGCTGCCCAAGAACAATCAGGAGTTCAACAACGGTCAGCCGATTCAGGGCATGAAGATGGAGCACACCTTCACATCGAAGGAAGTGATGGTGCCCTTCAAGTGTGACGTCCACGGCTGGATGAACGCCTACGTCGGCGTGCTGGATCACCCGTATTTCGCAACGACTGACAAGGACGGCAAGTTCGAGTTGAAGTCGCTGCCGCCGGGTACCTACACCATCGAAGCGTGGCATGAGAAGCTCGGCGCGATGACCCAGAGCGTGACGATTGGCGCGAAGGAATCGAAGGACGTCAACTTCACGTTCAAGGCGGCCGCCGGCGGCTCGTCCACGGACTAAGCGGCAGGGCAGGAAGGGCTGGTAGGTCGGGTAGGGCTGGTTGGGCAAGGAAGGCCGGTAGGGTTACTGCGCTAATGGCCCCAGCTGCGCAACGCGTTCCACCTACCCCACCCGCCTCACCTGCCCCACCCGCCCACGTTTAGCAGGACATGCTCCACAGGTTCGCGCAGTTCGTCGCCGGTTGCACGGTCGTCCTGATTCTCGCAGGCAGCCTGGTCACGAGCACCGGTTCGGGACTATCAGTGCCGGACTGGCCGACCTCTTACGGCTGGAACATGTTCACATTCCCGCCGTCCAAATGGGTCGGCGGCATCTTCTACGAGCACGGTCACCGCCTCATCGCCAGCACGGTCGGCTTTCTGACGATCATCCTCGTGGTCTGGATGTGGCTGCGCGAGCCGCGCCGATGGCTCAGGTGGCTGGCCGTCGCGGCCCTTGGGACAGTCATTGCGCAAGGTGTGCTCGGCGGTTTGACGGTACTGTTCTTCCTTCCCGCACCGGTTTCGACCGCTCACGCCGGTCTGGCTGAGATCTTCTTCTGCCTCACGGTCGCAATGGCCCTGCTCACGTCCCCAGGCTGGATCACAGGCTATGGTCGGGTTGAAAATCCTTCGAGGCTCAGGACCCTGGCAACGCTGACCGCGGTGCTCATCTACGTGCAGATTTTGATCGGCGCCACGATGAGACATACCGGCGCCGGCCTCGCGATTCCTGACTTTCCGTTGATGTTCGGCCACCTCCTGCCCCCACACTGGGACGCCAGCATCGCCGTTCATTTCGCGCACCGCGTCGGCGCGATTGTCGTTGCCGGAGCCGCGCTGGCCACATGGATTCACGTGCAGCGGCGGCATCGGACCCATCCCGAATTCATCCGACCAGCAACGCTGCTGGCAGTGCTCGTGGCCATTCAGATCGCGCTCGGAGCCTCGACCGTCCTCAGCGCACGAGACGTGTGGATCAACAGCCTTCACGTAGTTTGCGGCGCGCTCGTCTTGACGACCTCGTTGGTCATTGCACTTCGAAGCTGGCGCACAAGCTTTCCGGATGCGGCGTGGGCACCGTCGGAGACGTTGGACGTGCAGCTGCGGGGAGCCCACGCGTGAAAGACGTGCGCGCCGGCGCGGTGCCTGTGCCTTTTGGAGCCGGGGGGACGCTCGCGCATGTCCTGGATTACATCTCACTGACCAAGCCGCGGCTGAACGTGCTCGTGGTCGCAACAAGTGCGGTCGGGTACTACCTGGGAGTCACTGGAAAATTCGACGTCGCGCTGATGCTCGAAGCTGTCGCCGGCACGACGTTCGTGGCAGGCGGGGCGGCGGTATTGAATCAGGTGTACGAACGAGACACGGATGCCATGATGCGTCGGACGCGTATGCGTCCTCTGCCGGACGGCCGGATCGAACCTGGCGACGCCCGCCTGTTCGGCCTCACGCTGGCAGCGTTCGGACTGGGCGTCCTCGTGACATGCGTCGGCATGCTGGCGGCTCTCCTGGCCGCGACAACACTCGCGGTGTACTTGCTCGTCTACACGCCCATGAAGCGACGCTCGTCGCTGGCGACACTGGTTGGCGCCGTGCCCGGCGCCTTGCCGCCGGTCATTGGATGGACAGCGGGACACGGTTCCGTGTCGCTCGGCGGCGCTGCTCTCTTCGCCATGGTCTTTCTGTGGCAGATTCCACACTTCATGGCGATTGCGTGGATGTACAGAGACGATTATCGCGTGGCCGGATTCCCGATGTTGCCGGTCGTGGAACCCGGCGGCCGTCGGGCCGGACGGCAAGCCGCGATCTACGCAGCGGCACTGCTCCTCGTCAGCGTCGCCCCTGCGTTCATCGGCATCACGGGCCGAATCTACATGTCGGTGGCACTGGGACTTGGCATCCTGTTCCTCTGGCTGGCGATACGCTTTGCACTCGACCGAAACGATCGAACCGCGAGAGCGCTCTTCTTCGGGTCCATCACCTACCTTCCGCTGATCTGGATTGCGATGGTTCTGGACAAGATCGGATGACGGTCCACGATCTTCCAGCAGTCAACGCCAGCCTCAATGCGATTTCCGGTGTGCTGCTCGTCATCGGATACGCGCTCATGCGCGCACACCGGATCGACCAGCATCGGCGAGTCATGATTGCGGCGTTCATCACCTCGTCGTTATTCCTAGTCTGCTACCTCATCTATCACGGCCAGGTGGGATCGGTCAGATTCACCCGGCAGGGGTTTGTTCGACCGCTGTATTTCACGATTCTCGCGACCCACGTCACGCTGGCCGCCGTCGTACTGCCGCTGGCCATCATCACGCTGTCGCGCGGGCTGAAGGCACGATATCCGCAACATCGGCGAGTCGCCCGATGGACCTTTCCAATCTGGCTGTACGTGTCTGTGACAGGCGTCCTCGTCTACGTCCTGCTGTACCAGCCATCGTGGCTGCTGTAACGGTTCGCGTCCCCCATTCGCGCTCCGGTCGTCGGTGCCAATTCACGCTATACTGAGCAATTGGAACGTAACCGCCGCTTTTGCGAGGGCTGAACATGCGCCATGCGTGCCGAGGTCTCCGAATTGTGGCAGCCGTTGCGGTGCTCGCCGCTTGGACGACTGTGGCTGAGGCCCAGCTCGCCCGGGCCGTCGGAATCGTCAGGGACGACACAGGTCAGCCGATCAGAGGGGCAACCGTCCGCGCCGACAATCCGGACGCAGCGCTCAGCACACTGACTGTGACGACCGACGACAAGGGCCGCTTTGCGCTCATTGGCCTCGCGCGCGGGCAACTGGACGTTCGTGGCCGAGGCGCCCGGGTTTCAGTCCCAGTTCAACGAGATGAACATCATGCGCACCCAGACACCCAATCCACCTCTCATCTTCAGCCTGCAAAAGGCCGTCGTCCGTCCATCGGCCGCTGTGGAAGGCCTCAGTTCGAAAGATCTCCAGCGACAGCTGGCAGCGGCGGAAGTCCTGTTCAATCAGCAGAAGTTTGAA
Source organism: uncultured Acidobacteriota bacterium (assembly GCA_963725105.1). Lineage (GTDB taxonomy): Bacteria > Acidobacteriota > Vicinamibacteria > Vicinamibacterales > CAVVIG01 > CAVRXZ01. The sequence continues at coordinate 125,057 of CAVRXZ010000022.1, read as the reverse complement.
GAGGCCGTCGTGATCTATCGCGGCATTCTGGAAGCCGCGCCGTCGCTGGCCGTGGTCAATCTACAGATCGGAGCGGCCTACCGAAGCATCAAGCAGTACGACCAGGCGATTGGCGCCTATACCGCTCTCCTCAGCGCCGACCCGGGAAACGCAAAAGCGGCCGTGGGCGCGGCAATGGCCGACCTTGAAAAGGGCGACGAGCAGGCCGCAGAGAGGCTTCTGATGACCGCCGCCGAGACCTCCACCGATCGGGACGTCTTTTACCAGCTCGCTGAACTCAAGACGCGGAAGAATCAGACCGACGAAGCCATGAAATGGTACCGGAAGGCCGCGGACGCCGACGCCTCCTGGGGTAAGCCGCTGTTCAAGCTCGGGAGCATCGCGCGGTCCAGAGGCGACCGGCAGACGGCCGTCGACACGATGGCACGCGTGATCGCCGTGGACCCGACCTCCCCTGAAGCGGCGCAGGCGAAGGTCGTTCTCAACGAACTCAAACAGTAGCGGCTCCCGGTCAGTTGCTGTGGCCCGCCTTCTTCGATTCACCGTCATTCTCGGACTCGCGGCGCTCGGTACGACGCTGGCAGCCATTGGAGGCTGGCAGTACGCGCGCGCATCCGCACCGGTCAACGGCCCTGTCATCCTCATTTCCATCGCCACGCTGAGGACCGATCACCTGCCGCTCTACGGGTACGACCGCGTCAAGACTCCCGCGATCGATGCGCTCGCGGCCGATGGTACCGTCTTCGATCGGGCATATTCGCACTCGCCCCAGACGCTCCCGGCCCACGTGTCGCTCCTGTCGGGCCGGCTGCCCTTCGAAACCGGTGTTCGTGACGAGGTCGGCTTCACACTGAAGAGCAGCGAACGTCTGCTTCCGCAGATGCTTCGCGAGCGCGGCTTCACAACTGCCGGAATTGTCTCGACGAACAGGCTCGGGCGCGAAACCGGCATCAGCCGGGGATTCGACTTCTTCGACGATGAGATGCCGGCCGGTCTGGCGCCCTCGCTGGAAGGAACTGCGCGACGCGACGGCGTCGAATCCGAGGCCATTGCCGAACGATGGCTGGATCAGCAGCGCTCGTCGCGGGTCTTTCTGTTTCTGCAGCTGAACGACGTGCACGGACCGTACGCCACTGCTTCAGAAGACGCAGAGGATTCGTCCTACGACGCTGCGGTCGAACGTTCGGACAAAGTCGTCGGGCGATTGATTCGTTTCCTAAAATCGCACCAGCTGTACGATCAGTCGACGATTGTCCTGTTGTCCGATCACGGCGAAGGCCTCGGGGACCATGGCGAGACGGAGCATGGACTCTTCGTCTACAACGAAGTCATTCACGTTCCCCTTGTCGTCAAACAATCGGCAGGGCTCGGTGGCGGCCGCCGCATCGGGACCATCGTCCAGCATGTCGATCTGGTGCCGACGCTCCTCGACCTGGCCAAGGCGCCTCTGCCCAATTCTCTTCGCGGCCGTTCCCTGAAGCCGCTGCTGGAAAACGGCCAGCTTCTCGAAAATCGTCTGGTGTATTCAGAGGCGGGGTACGGTCGCCACCGGTTCGGCTGGAGCGGACTTGCGTCACTCACCGACGGGCGATTCCAGGTACATCAGCGCGCCTCGAGTCGAGTTGTACGCACCTGTCTCGCGACCCTGGCCAGCAGGAGAATCGCGCGCTTGAAGAGGCCAAGGTTCGAACCGCGATGGAGCGGGCCCTGGGTGCGCTGCGCGCTGATTCTCACCTAGACGAGGATCGGCCTGATCCGAAAGACAAGCTGGATGTCGTCGAGAAGTACCGGAAGGCGGTCGCCCTGGCTGACAACCGGCAGTGGCCGGCGGCGCTCGCGTTGTTGCGGCAGATCGTTCACACGGAGCCCGATCTGGCGGAAGTGTGGAATCAGCTGGCCGTACTTGCCTCTCGGATGGACCGTTTCGACGTCGCTACGGATGCGTACCGCCACGTCGCGGAGCTGAAACCAACTGACGCCTCAAGCCGTCTGGGAGCGGCGGAAGGGCTCCTGAAGCAGCGGAAGTTCGAAGCTGCGCGAGACCAGGTCAAGGAAGCGGCGGAGCTGGCCGGGGATGCTCCCTCGACCGGAGTCCGAACCTCGCTGGCGTCCCACGAGCTCCTGGCAAGGATTGCGCTCGCCCAGCACGACGAGGCAGCCGCACGGGAGGAAGCAGAAAGCGCCCGCCATATCCAGGCCAACTCTCCGCTTCCGGACTATATCGAAGCCCGCCTGCTCTATGACGAGGGCCGTTACGACGAGGCGCTCCCGCTCCTCGAGAAAGCCGCCGCGGCGCCGGTGGACGGTGACCGACCACTGGCGGAACTCCATTTCCTGAAGGCGGACGTACTGGTGAAGCTGGATCGGGCCACTGAGGCGGAAGAGGAATTTCTCGAAGAACTGAAATACTACCCGCAGAACACCCGCGCGCGAGCCGCGCTGGCCGTCCTGTATCGCAAGACTGGCCAGTCGAGTGAAGCGGAGCAGACTCTCGCCGATCTCGTTGCCGTCACTCCCACACCGGAATCCTACGCGCTGGCCGCGAATATGTGGACGACGTTTGGCGATCGCCAGCGTGCGAACGCCGTACGCGCTGAAGCGCGCACGGCGTTTCGACACCTGCCTTAGAACTCGAATCGGATACCTACGCGGAAGCTGGCTGGCGCCTGATATTGAGGTGGGCTCCCGCTGAGCAGCGTGTTGATTGGCTTGCCGAAATCAGGATTGATGGTCGAGGCGTCAAGATCCGTCGCCTGATCGTAGAACGTGACCCGGCGCTCGTTGAAAAGATTGAACACGTTGGCGACGAACGTCAACTTACGGCCACCCGCCAACTTCAGCGCATAGGACGCCTGCAGATCGACCTGACTCTCGAACGGCGTCCGCGTCCTGAAACCGTCAACGGTTTGAATACCAGTGCCGCGTGCGGCCTCCGGGATTTCACCAGCCGAATCGTAGTTCGGATTCGCAGCGAATGGCGTCATCGGGGAACCGTTGCTCAAGTTGACGCCCAGACCGACATTGAGGCCCGCCGTGAACGAGTAATTGCCGTACAGCTTCACCTGGTGGGGTCGATCGAGCGGCAGGATGCCGTTCGGATCCCCCAAGTAGCGGATGTCCCCGTGAAAACCGTACTGCGGCACGCCGATACTCACATAGCTGGGATCGTTCGTCGGGAAATCGTAGAGCGAGGTGATTCCCGGATCCGACTGGCCGTTGTCGTTCCGGTAGAAGCCCTCGAAATTGCCGCGAAGACGAGAATACCGGTACGACGCCACCGCGGACCAGTTCCCACCGCGCTTGTTCAACGTTACTTCCATGGCGTCGTACCGGTGCACAGGATCGTCGAAGGTGGCGCCGAGGAAGGCGGCGCTGTCAAGGACAGGCGTATTCTTCGTCGGATTCGTGAGGATGTATTCGACGCTGCTGAGTCCGGGCACACCGATCTCGTAGGCGACCATCGGCGCGTTCGCGACGTCCTCGAGCACGCGGCCAAAGTCCCGATGGACATACCGCACGCCGAAGCTCGTGTTCGGCATGATCTCGCGTTCGATGCCGAGCACGTACTCATTCTGGTACGAAAGTTTCGCGTTCGGATCAAGGGTATCGACGCCCACTCCCGCCAGAATGAAATGCGTCGTCTTGCCCGCGGCGAGCACGCCGTCGGGCACAATCTGCGTCAAGCCGGCGTCGAAATAGTCGCCTCGCGTGTATCCGTCGTCGGCTGAAAGCGAGCGCGCCGCCAGGTCGTTGGGGATCCGCGCGAAGAACACGCCGTAGTTGCCGTACACCTTCGTCTTGCCGTCTCCGGTGAGGTCTGTACGTCACGCCAATCCGAGGCCCCCAGTTGTTCTTGAGCTGCCATCCTGTGACCAGGTCGCCCGACATCGTCTCGTGATCGTATCGAAGACCAGGGTTGATCGTCAGACGATTGCTGACCCGCCACGTGTCCTGGACGAAGAGATCGTAGTACGTCTGCGTTGTATCGTGACCCACGTTGTAATTCGCTCGTGTGACCCGGTAGATCTTTCCGTACACCGGATCGGGCAGGACGATGATCTCGGCACCCGTTGCGGTGGTCCGTCCGTCTGCACCCGTAAAGGTCGGGCCGGTCACGTTATTCAACTGTGAGTAAGAGACATCGTCGTACTGGAACCCGTACTTCAACTGATGTCCACCAAGGAGATTGCTGGCCTTGATCGAGGTACTGGTGGTTCAGGCTGTGGTTGCCCTTTTCGTATCGCCCGATTCCACCCGTCACAACAGTCGGCGTCACGGTCTGATCTTCGATGGACCACGTGTCCACCGACGGAAGCTCGCTGATGTCGTTGAGCGACCGGGCGAACGAACCCTGGAGGAGCCAGTGGCTGCCCAGGATGCCGTCGTACCGAACCGCCTGCTGATGGCCGCCGTAGTCGAGCGTGCTGAACCCTGATGTGGTATCCCTCAAAAGGGACGATAACCGCTGAGGACCGAGCTCGCCGTGCGACGGATCGCCGAAGAACGACGCGTCTACGCGATGCCCGTTGCCGATTTCAAACGTGCCCTTCGCGGCGTATGAAATCACGCGACGGTTCCTGTCCACGTCGCCCAGGCTCTCCAGGGCAAAACCGGCAGGCGCGTGCAACGTGCGAGTCTGCCACGACGGGTCGATCGCGCCGAAGAAGAACAGGCGATTCTTCATGATCGGCCCGCCGCCTTCAGCCCCGACATCATTGACCTGACTGCCGACGGTCTGCACGGAGCCGTTGGCCGACTGGTATTGTGTCCACGCACCCTCGAGAAAGTCCGGCTGCGAGTACGCGAACGCCGAGCCGCGGTAGGCATTCGAGCCGCTCTTCGTGATCACATTCACCACGCCGCCGGTCGCCTGGCCGAACTCCGCTTCATATCCACCGGTCTTGATCTCGATGTCCTTGATGAAATCGTACGGGGTGGAGTTGCCCAGCGAGCCGAAAATCAGCGAGTAGGAACCCAAACCGCCATAACCGGTGTTGGTCACGCTGGCGCCATCCACGACGTAGAAGTTCTCCAGGCCGCTCGCTCCTCCAATCGACGGGTTGGATCGTCCGAGCGATCCGGAGCTGCTGACCCCTGGCGCCAGGTACATCACGTCACTGAAGGTGCGGCCCACCGGCAGGTCGTTCACGGCATCGGTCGAAATCCTGGCACCGATCGTGGTCGAGCTCGTGTCGATGATGGGCGACGAGGCCTGGACGCGAATGGTCTCCGCGACCGCACCTACCTCCAGCCTGAGCGCCAGGTCCACTGTCTGACCAACGGTCACGATGACGTCGGGCTGCTCAACAGCTTTGAAGCCTTTGAGCTCTGCCCGGACCACGTACACTCCGGGCGTCAGAAACGGAATGCTGAACCGACCGCTGCTGTCCGTTGTCGCCGTCTTCGCTCCTTGCGTGCCGGTGACCGTCACGGTCGCCGCTGGCGCGGCGAGCCCCTGCGCGTCCGCGACCCGCCCGCTGATTCGCCCGGTGGTTTCCTGGGCCATGACCGCGCTCGCACAGGTGAGGCCGGAGAAGATCAGTGCCGCAGAGATAAACCGCATGGCGGACTCCTTTGGCAGATGCTGCCTCGTGTCGGTCTGTAACAGTGTCGTAACGCCGAGGCATCCTACCTGTACCGCGGAGGCAAAAACATCCATCAGTTCTGTCGATTTTGGCGTCAGCTCGCGCAGGGCAGGGATTCGTCGCCCCTTCGCTAACGAACGAGCTCCGGCTGGAGGTAGATAAGGAAGTCGAAATGATGAGTGAGACGGTCTAGTTGCCCGACCGTCTCACCTGTCTCTCAAATAGAGGCGAAACCGAGGAATTCAGCCTAGAACCGGAAGCCGACCGCCACCCGCATCGTCCGGCCGCCCGTGTTGCTGAAACCGAGGAACGGAACCGGGAAATTGCGGTTCGAGGTCGCTTTGCCGTAGCGGGAACCCTGGATGTAGCCGGTCTGTCAACCCGAGCGCGTCCGTCGGGCTGTTCGGATCCGGGTTGACGGTCGTGTTCCACGAAATCAGCTTCTGGTTGTTGAACAGATTGTACACGTCGAACTTGACCCACGGACGAAGCGATCGGAACACCGGGACGTTGTAATTCACGTCGAAATCCAGAACGCCGTAGCCCAGGAAGCTCTGCGACCCGCGCGCACCGTAGAAGATGTTCTGGCTGGACGGCGCATCCGGATAGAGGCCCGGGGCGCTTGGATCGCAGGTTACGATCGCGCACTGGGCGTCGGTCAGGGGCTGACCACTGGCTCTCAAGCTGTAGGTCGTTCCGGAATTCACGCGCCACAGGCCGGACAGCGACACATCGCCGGCGCGATGGAGGCCGACGTTGTACACGCTCCAGAGCACCAGCTTGTGTCGCTGGAAGCCAGGAAGCCGGCCATCTGGATAATGACGCGCCGGATCGAGGATCTCCGGGTAATCGCCGATGACGCTGGGCACAGCAGGCTGGTTCGTTGCTTCTCCAACGTAGTTGCCGTCGTTTTCCAGCTGAAGCGTGTAGCTACCGTTCACAGACCAACGGCCCGACAGTGAGTAACGACTCTGGAATTCGAGCGCCTGATACCGCCGCTCCGCAATATTGGTGTTCCGGTAGACACGGTTGGTGAAGGTCCCGGCGTCTACGCCGTCCTGCACGACGTTGGTGAACCCGTTCGACAAGTCGATGAAGTCCTCGATGAAGTTGTTCCAACGCCGCCAGACGTACGCCGCCTCCGCATAGCCTCTGTGAAACGAGGTGCCGTAGGACGTCGTGAATTCCTTGACGATAGGCGACGACAGGCCTGGCTCAAAGAAGACGTTCGCTGTCGGAAAACTCCCGAAGACGGTGATGTAGTTGTTGGGATCGAATCCCGGCGCAAAATCCCGCCCGGCACCCCCGGGGCCAACGTAGATGCCGATCGTCTCATTGGGGTTGCCGACGTTCGAATTGACTCCAATCTGGGCTTCGTTGTAGCGGCCGGAATAATGGCCGTAGAACGCGTGGATGACGTTACGGCCGTTGCCCTGAAGGTCGTACGACACGCCCAGCCTCGGCACGAACGTGTCTGTGTCAACGCCCACGATGCCCCCGGTCGCTTCGCTGCGTCACGCGCTCATAGCGGAATCCCACGTCCGCCGACAGGTGAGTGTTCACGGCCCAGTGGTCCTGAACGTAAATCGAATTATTGTCGACGTTCAGCACCGCACCCCTAACCGGAAGCCAGTTCTCGAGCAAGGTGTTAAAAGGCACGAACTCGGGAATCAGGTGACCGCTCGCATCGTAGCAGTCGGATTCCCGTTCGCGTCGGTTGCATAGTCCGCGTCGAAGACATAGTTCGTTGCCGATTGCGAGTTGCCGCCGGTATCCTGGCTCCGGAAGAACTCGTAGCCTCCCTTGATTTCGTGGCGCCCGCGCTTTCCGGTATCGAGGAAGTAGGTCAGGTTGCCGGTCACCTGAAAGCCGTTGCGGTTCTCGGGGTCGGTCGCATCGAAGTAGGGCGCGTTGTAGTGGCCCAGTTCCTGCGTCAACGTGATGAACGGAGAGTCGACGAATGTTCGTGCTGGTGCCGCCCGCGTCCATGATACTGGAGACTTGCGGGCAGAGAACTGCGCTTCCGCGAGCAGCTTGTTGCCGTACACGCCTCGGTAATTCGCCGAACGGTGTACCAGTTCGGATACGACGGCGTTGACGCCGAACTGTGCGGGTCGATCGTGAAAGGAAATCCCGAGGTGAACTCGTGACGTTCCTGACGGATTGTTCAGGTATCCGACCGTGAGCGTGTGATTCGATTGACCGTCCCGGTGATCTTGATTTCGCCCCGCTTGTTGGTCGTGGTCGAGGTATTCGGCAGGTTTGTGATTTGAAGGCTCGACTTGAATCGGAAGTCTGTCGATAGCGTCCTGCGCCGAAAAACCAGAGCTTGTCCTTCACGATCGGCCCACCGAGAGTCCCTTCGTAGACTCTCCTGCAAGTCGTTGGCGGCGATCGGGAGCCGGTGAACAGTTCGCGGTCGTCACCGCCGGATCACACAGCTCGAATGGCGTCTGCGTTCGTCCACTGCTCGTTCTGGAAATTCACGCGGAAGCTGCCGGAAAACTTGTTGCCGCCGCTCTTGGTAATCGCATTGACCACGCCGCCCGTAAACCGCCCGTACTCGGCTGAAATACCCCGAGTCAGCACCTGCGTCTCTTCGATCGCGTCTTCGATGAACAGGTCCTGTGGCGACCCGTACAGATTGTCGTTCACGTCCACGCCATTGACCATGAAGACGTTGTCGAACCCGAACGCGCCGCTGATGCTCAACTGTTGGCGAATTGGGCGCGTTGGTAGTCACGCTCGGCGCGAGCGTGGCGATGCCGAACACGGTTCGCGACGTCGCGAGGTTGTCGATGTCTTCCTTCTTGAAGTTCTGACCGCCGGTCGGCGTCTGAATGGGCGCTGGCTCGTCCGCCACGACTTCAACGACCTCTTCAACCCCTCCCACCTGCAGGCGCGCGTTCCGTTCGGCCTCGCCGCCGAGCGGCACCGTCGATTTGGCGGTGACGGTCTTGAAACCGCTGAGCTCGAACTTGACGTCGTAGACGCCTGCCGGAATGCTGCGAAACACATACGAGCCAGCGACGTCCGTTACCGTGCGTCCGCGGACCCTGCATTGAAGGTGACGTGATCGTCACCGTGGCGCCCGGAATCTTGGCGCCCTGGTCGTCCTCGACGCTGCCCCGCATGTTGCCGGTCTGAACACCCTGGGCGAGCGCACTCGCCGCCAACCCAAGGACGAGCAGGACCGTCCAGAACGAAATCACGCGCTTCATTGGTGATGACTCCTTAAGAACCACACGCCGAACCTCATCTACCAGGTTTCGGGCGGCGCGAACGAAATCTTGATGGAATGCCTAATCATACGCGCGGACCTACGGACCCCGAGGGGCCCGAAGTTGCACGGTTGTAATCGCTCTGCGTCGACCGATCCAAGATTCCGTGCAAAAGCGGGCAGGTTTTTGGCTTTTCTTCGCCGGACGGGGACGCCGCGTTTCTAGTGGCGACGCGCGTCGATCTGGTTGAGCGCGTCGTCAATGAGCTTCTGATTGTCTTCCTTGGAAAGCTGCCGCTGAATGAGCTTGGAGGCAATCATCACCGACAGGTCTGCGGCTTCGTGGCGGATCTGCTGAAGGGCGCGCCCGGTCTCGAGCTCGATCTGCCGCTCCGCGTTGCGCACGATGCCTTCGGCGTCCGCCTTGGCCTTCTGGAGCATCTCCTGGCGCAGCTGCTCGGCGTCCGCGCGGCCTTGCGACATGATCGAGTCCGCTTCGACACGCGCCGCTCGCAGCCGCTCGGTGTACTCCTTCAGGCTGGCTTCGGCGGCCTCCTTCTGCTGCTTGGCCGTGTTGAGCGCGTCGTGGATGTAGTTCTCGCGCGTCTTCAGGCTAGTGAGGATTGGTCCCCATGCGAACTTGCCGAGAATCACGACGACCAGAACGAAGATGACCAGAGTCCAGAGGGCGTTCCCGAGGTCCCCGGAAAAGGGACTGAGCCCGACCTCGTGTTCCTGCGCCGAAGCGGCGGCAACCTGCAGGGCGGTCAGGACAAACGTAGCGACGGCCAAAAGGCGATGATTCATGAATCCCACCCGGCACAAAACGAGCCGGAGACCGCGTCTCCGGCTCACAAGGGTCTCCGGTGACTACTTCAACACCGCCATCAGGCCGACGACGACGGCAAAGAGCGTCGCGCCTTCGATCATCGCGGCCGTGATGATCATCGCGGTCGAAATCTGACCGGCGGCCGCAGGCTGCCGCGCCATCGATTCAACGGCCGACCCTCCAATGCGCCCGATGCCGGCGGCGCCGCCCATGATCGCCAGGCCTGCGCCGATCGCACCGCCCAGCCACCCCGCTCCGTTGCTGGTGATCAATGTCCTTTCGGCTTCCTGCGCCAGCGCGGTCGCGGGCAGCAGCAGGACGCCCACGCCGACTGCCAGAAGCCCGAAGGCCAGTCTGGTCAATTTCGTCCGATCCATGATTCCGTTCCCTTTCGTTGTCGGCTGTTCCGGGGACCAGCCGTTATCCGACTCGTCATCGCAGTCACGCCTTATGGCCCGCATCTGCCCCGTGCTCGCGAGCATGACGAGATTTCCTCAGTTCATCTCAATGCGCTGCCGCCTGGTGCTCCTGATGTCCATCGTGATGCTCATCGTGATGGAACACGATCGACATCCCGAGAAACAGTGTCGTCAGAAACGTGAAGATGAACGCCTGCAGAAACGCCACGAACAGCTCGAGGAAGTTGATCGCAACGCTGGCAAGGACCACGGGCACCGCGATTCCCAGCCCCAGCGCCGCGCTGGCCGCGCCGGCAGACAGGATGAACGACAGCAACACCGCGAGCAGAATATGCCCGGCGATCATGTTCGCGAACAGACGGACAGCCAACGCAAATATCTTGGCGAACAGTCCGATGATTTCGACAGGGACGAGCAGCGGCGCCAGCCACAGCGGTCCGGGACAGAAATGCGCCAGATACGACTTTCCGCCCAGCCGAAGCCCATTGAAGACCATCATGACCATCGTCATGAGGGCGAGCGTCGCAGTCACCCAGATGTTGCCCGTCGCCGCACCGCCGAGATGCGTGCCGAACAACTTGGACACGGGCGAAATCGGGAGAAGGCCGAGGATGTTGATCGTCAGCACGAAGAAGAAGGTGCTCCAGATGTACTTGATGAACCGATCGGTGTGCTCCTGAAGCGCTGGCTCCGCCACTTCCTTGCGAAAGTAGTCGCAGACGGCCTCGAGCATGTTGGCTGAGCCTGTGGGTACCATCGCCTCGACGCCTTCCTTTCCCCGCCTCCGCTTGATCATCGCCGGCACCAGGGCGATGAGCAGCAGACCGGCGAGGGCGATCATGGCGATCTGATCGGAAAACACCGTAATCGTCCCGTTCGGCGTCAGGGGACCGAGGTGGGCCGGCCGCTCGATGAGTGGATGTTGAACGATGTGCTCGAGGGGGCTCTCTTTTTCGGCGACCTGGTGTTCAGCCGCGGACGCTTGGATCATAGAATCGCCAGTCTCACTTCGAGCGGAAGTAGCGCCACATAGGCGATGGCCAGCCAGAGCAGCAGCGGAGACCGTGCAAACTCGCCGCTGAGCGCCGCTGCGATGCCCAGCGCGAGAACGACAATCAGCCTGACTATCATCGCGAGGAACGCGCGCCGCATCCGGACTGGCGGTGTATCCCCCTCGACTGCAATCAGCATGAACCCGGCGACCGCAGCTGACAGCAGGCTAATCGCGCATCCGGCGAGCATCGCGGAAACAGCCTGCGGTCCGGCCAAACGCTCGGTCGGCAGCCACCCCACAGCACACAGCCCGACGGCGACTGCAACGATCAGGGCGAGAAAGCGCGCATAGCGCCCGCTCACTCCTTTCCCTCGGCGTCAGCGTCTTCCTCTCTGGCTTCACGGAATGCATCGAGCGATTCCTTGACCAGATTGTAGAGACCGCCGCCAAGCCCGATGACCAGTCCGCCGAGCATACCCCACGGTCTGGTGCCGAAACGCCCGTCGATCCAGTAGCCGACGAGTGCGAAGCCCGCGGTCGCGCCAACCAGTTCGAGGCCGATCCCGGAGTACCGAATCCAGCCGTTTGAGCGCCGAGCCACGGGCATGGCCAAAGGGTACTGCAGGTACCGACGGCCGACGCCCAGCCGGTAGGAACTATATCGTACCTTGTGAAAAAGTTCACGCAATCGGGCCCGCCAAAAACGCGCCAAAAAGCTGGCAACGCGTCAGCGCTGCGCGCTGGCCGCGCCCGCCACGCCCAGGGTTCGCGCCGACGTGGCGGCAAGTTCGAACAGCGGCCTTGGATACACACCCAGAGCGAGTGTGGCAACAACCGCCACCGCCAAGGTCAACGCCAACGCAGGCGACGTCGTCGGCTCGCTCCCGGCAATCGGCGGCTTCAGATACATGAAGACGACGATGCGGATGTAGTAATACAGGGAAATTGCGCTGTTCAAGACGCCGATGACAGCGAGCCAGTAATAGTGGGAATCGATCGCAGCGCTGAACAGCCAGAACTTGCCCATGAAGCCCGCCGTCGGCGGAATCCCGCCGAGCGACAGCATGAACAACAGCATCGCAAACGCCGCAACCGGGTGGCGGACATTGAGGCCGCTGAAATCCTTCAGCTCGTCGCCCACGACGTCCTGCCGCCGCATCATGATGATCACGGCGAAGGCACCCAGCTGCATGAAGGCATAGATCGAGAGATAGATCAGCGTTGCGGTCACTCCACGCGGCGTCCCGGCCACGATACCAATCAGCACGTAACCCGCATGGGCGATGGACGAATAGGCGAGCATGCGCTTCAAGTTGGTCTGGGTCAGTGCCGCCAGATTCCCGATGGTCATCGTTGCGATGGAGAGCACCTCAAACAGGAGGCGCCAGTCCGCACTCATCGCGGGTAGTCCCTCGATAAAGATCCGAAGCAGCATCGCAAACGATGCCGCCTTCGATCCGACGGAAAGAAACGCAGTCACGGGCGTCGGAGCGCCTTCGTAGACGTCGGGCGCCCACATGTGAAACGGCACGGCCGCAATCTTGAAGCCGACCCCTGCCACGACAAGAATGACGGCGAGCAGGAGCTTTGGATCCTGCTGCTGACCGACGAAGGCTGTCGCCATCGTGCGGAGGCCGGTCGTCCCGGAAAGACCGTACATGAGCGACATGCCGTACAACAGAATTCCCAGAGAAAACGCCCCGAGAAGAAAGTTACTTCACGGCCGCCTCGTTCGAACGCTGGTTGGGTTTGACGAATCCAGCCAGGATGTAGAACGAAATGGCCATGGTTTCCAGACCGATGAAGATGGTGATGAGGTCGATGCCTCCCGCCATGATCATCATGCCCAGGGTGGCGCACAAAATCAGGAAGTAGTACTCCCCCGGGCTTGCGCCTTCGATCTCCAGATAACGGACCGACATCAGTACCGTCAGCGCAGCGGCCCCAAGAAACACGAGCTTGAAGAACAAAGCGAACCCGTCAACGGCAATCAGCCCGTGCGCAATTTCCACGTGTGTGCTGGTAAAGGGCAGCAGGGAGAAGGCCGTTGCCGCAAGGACCAGCATCGTGATGAACGCGAGCACTTTGCTTCCGCGCGGGAGAAGCACGTCGGCCACGAGCACCATCAGCGCGCCTGCCGTGAGCACCAATTCGGGCAGGATGTAGTAGAAATCGCTCGCCGACAGGCCTGCAGGCATCAGCGCGACTCCGGCGTCGTCGCAGGAGCGAAGGAGGCGGTCGCCGACCCCGCCTGCGGGTTCACTCGCGCCACCACGCGCTGGACCGACGACTCCAGCCTGCGCAGGAAGGGCGAGGGATAGAGACCGATCCACACCGCGAGCACAATCAGCGGCACAAACGTCGCGAACTCGCGATGACTGAGGTCGAGCAGACCCTCGTTCTTGGGGTTGTCGACCTTGCCGAACATGGTCCGTTGATAGAGGTAGAGCATGTAGGCTGCACCCAGCACCACCCCGCTCGCGGCAAAGGCTGCCCACACCCGGCCGCCGCCCAGAAACGGGTTGTTCGCGACGAACACGCCCTGCAGAATCATCACTTCCCCGATGAATCCGTTGAGCGTTGGCAGACCGATCGACGACATCGTCATGAGCAGGAACACGGCCGCAAAGACCGGCATGATCTTGGACAGCCCGCCGTATTCCGAAATCTCCCGCGTGTGCCGCCGCTCGTAAACAATGCCGACGATCAGGAAGAGCGCACCGGTGGAAATCCCGTGGTTCAGTTGCTGGACGATGCTTCCGGTAATGCCGACCGGCGTGAGCGCGAACATGCCGAGCATCACCATGGCCATGTGGCTGACCGAGGAGTAGGCCACCAGCCGCTTCCAGTCGCGCTGGGCGAGCGCCACGAGCGCGCCGTACACGATGCCGATAATCGACAGCACCACCATCATCGGCACGAACTGGCGCGACGCATCTGGCAGGATCGGCAGACTGAAGCGGAGAAATCCGTACGTTCCCATCTTCAGGAGCACCGCCGCCAGAATCACGGAGCCGGCCGTCGGTGCATCCGTGTGGGCGTCAGGCAGCCACGTGTGGAACGGGAACATCGGCACTTTGATGGCGAACCCCAGGAAAAACGCGAGGAACACCCACCATTGAAGATTCGGATCGAACCCGGCTTTCTGCAGCTGCACGATGTCGAACGTGTGCGCCCCGGTTGCCGGATCGGTATAGCTGAAATAGAGCGCCAGGATGCCCAGCAGCATGACGACACTGCCGACGAGCGTGTACAGGAAGAACTTGATCGCCGAATACAACCGGTTGGCGCTTCCCCAGATCCCGATGAGGAAGTACATCGGAACCAGCATCACCTCCCAGAACAGGAAGAACAGGAGGAAGTCGAGCGCCATGAAGGCGCCGAGCATGCCGGTCTGCAGGACGAGCAGGAAGATGTCGTACTCCTTGACGCGTTCGGTGATGGCCGTCCATGACGACAGCACCGCGATGAATCCCATCATCGTCGTCAACAGGATGAGCAGAGTGCTGAAGCCGTCGACACCGAGGAAATAGTCCGCGCCAATCGACGGAATCCACGGAGCGCGCTCGACGAACTGAAAGTCAGGGTTCGACGTGTTGTACCAGAACCAGAGCGGCACCGAGATCACGAATCCAACGAGCGCGACGATATTGGCGATCCAGCGGATCGCGTTCTCGTTCCGCTTGTCGATCAGCAGCAGGATGAGCGCACCCGCAAGCGGTGTAAACAGGATGATCGAAAGATAGTGCCCCGTCATTTTTCGCTTTCTCGCGCTACCGTATGAACAGATACAGGCTGAGCGCGAATACGCCGAACAGCATCAACAACGCGTAGTTCTGCACGAGGCCCGTCTGCACCTTGCGGAACCAGAAGCTGCCTTCCTCGCAGATTCGGCCCACCAGATTCACCAGCCCGTCGACAACCGTACGGTCCGTCAAACCCGAGAACCACGCGCCGATAATCGTGACCCACCCGGCGCCGTTGACAGCGCCATCGACCACGTTTCGATCGAACGTCCACAGATCGCTTCCGGCTTTGAACGTTCCCGACACGACGGTCGCGTTGTACAGCTCGTCGACGTAGTACTTGTTCGACAGAATGCGATGCGGCCCGGCCCACGTCGTCGCCAGCCGGTCAGAAATCTCAGGATTCGTCACATAGAACTTGCGCGCGAGCAGGATGCCGGCCGCCGCAATGAGCACCGAGAAGCCCATCAGCCCGAGCTCGGTCGCCCGCGATTCGTGCTCTTCAGCGGGTTCGTGCTCAGCCGCCTGCACGCCCTCGGTAGCGGCACCCGGTTCGTGCCGGACTTCGGCGCTGAAGCTCGGTTCCAGAAAGTGCTCGATCGCGTTACCACCGCCGAGCGCCGCCGGAATGCCGACAAATCCTGCGAGGACCGCCCCAACGGCCAACGCCATCAGCGGGACGGTCATCGGTTTCGGTGACTCATGCGGTCCGTGCCAGGCGCCGTGGCCATGCGCATGCGAGTCGGCATGGCCATGCCCGGACGTCTCCCATTCGGGACCTCGATACGCACCAAAAAACGTCATCGACATCAGCCGGAACATGTAGAACGCCGTCATCAGCGCCGTTGCGACTGCAATGACCCAGATGATCTTGTAGGTCAAAAACGATCGATACAGGATTTCGTCCTTGCTGAAGAAACCCGACAAGGGAGGAATGCCCGCAATCGCGAGCGTGCCGATCATCATCGTCTTGTAGGTGGTCGGCAGATACTTCTGCAGCCCTCCCATGCGACGCATGTCCTGCTCACCACCCATGGCATGAATGACCGAGCCACTGCCCAGGAAGAGCAGCGCCTTGAAGAACGCGTGCGTCATGAGATGGAACGCGCCCGCGGCAAACGCCCCCACACCCATGGCCGTGAACATGTAGCCGAGCTGCGAGACCGTCGAATACGCCAGGACGCGCTTGATGTCGTACTGCACCAGGCCAATCGACGCCGCCATCAGGGCCGTCAGGACGCCCACGATCGCCACGATCTCCATGACCATTGGGGCGTGCGAGAAGAGCACGGCGTTGCGCCCGACCATGTACACGCCGGCCGTCACCATCGTCGCTGCGTGAATCAGTGCCGACACGGGCGTCGGCCCTTCCATCGCGTCTGGCAGCCAGACATACAGTGGAAGCTGGGCGCTCTTTCCTGTCGCCCCGACGAAGAGGAACAGGCAGATGAAGGACAACACGCCGAAGTGGGCGGTCTCGATCGGCATCGACGCGGCGGCATTCTGGACCGCGCGGAAATCCAGTGTGCCGAACGTCGAGTAGACGAGAAACATGCCGAGAATGAAACCCCAGTCGCCCACCCGGTTCGTAATGAATGCCTTCTTCCCGGCGTCGGACGCGCTCTTCTTCTCGTACCAGTACCCGATCAGGAGGTACGAGCACAGACCCACGCCTTCCCATCCCACGAACATCACGAGGAAGTTGTTCCCCAGGACGAGCATGAGCATGAAGAAACAGAACAGGTTGAGGTAACAGAAGAAGCGCGCCACACCGCCCCTTGGCTCGTCGGCCATGTAGGCAGTCGAGTAGACATGGATGAGCGTGCCGATGCCGGTCACGACGAGAATCATCATCCCGGACAGCGGATCCAGCCGGAATCCCCAGGGAATCTCGAAGCTCCCGATGGCTCCGCTGCGCAGCTGTATCGGAATCGACGGAATCCACGTGGCCACGATCACATCGTGGGCGCGTTCCGCTTCCGGCAAGCCCAACAGCTGCAAGAACGCGGCGACAGATAGAACGAGCGCGGCGGTCATCGTCGCGCACGCCACCACACCCGCGGTCCGGCGGGAAAAGAATCTGATCCCGGCGAGGCCGTTTACGGCGGCGCCGATGCCAGGAAGCAGAGGGATCAGCCAGATGTAGTCCATGCCCTCCTACCACCGCATCAAGTTCATCTCGTCGATGTTGACCGTTTCCTTGTTCCGATAGAACGCCAGAATGATGCCGAGCCCGACGGCGGCCTCGGCCGCAGCCACGGCAATCACAAAAATGGCGAACACCTGCCCGACGGCATGATGCCACTGGGCAGACATCGCCACCAGATTGATGTTGACTGCGTTCAGGATCAGCTCAATCGACATGAAGATGACGATGATGTTCCGCCGAACCATCACGCCCACAACGCCGATCATGAAGAGCGCCGCGGACAGCAGCATGTAATGAGTAGTAGTGATCATGACTCCGCATTTCCACAGTTCACAACTCTCGTTTCGCGAGCACGATTGCCCCGATCATCGCGACGAGCAGCAGCATCGAAGCGATTTCGAACGGAATCAGATAGCTCGTGTAGAGCAGCCAGCCCACCTGCTCGGTGTTCCCTGTCACGGGCAGTGCGGCGTCAGCCGCAACCGCCGGAACCGGGCGGACTGCCTGATAAAGCGTGATGGTGCCGAGCTCCACGAGTACGACCACCGCCAGCGCAAAACCGAGCTTCGTTCGTCGATGTGGATCCTGATGCGCCTCCGGCGGACGTTTCAGGTTCACGAGCATGACAACGAACAGATAGAGCACGACGATGCCGCCGGCATAGACCAGGATCTGGATGACTGCCAGGAACGGGGCCGACAGGAGCACGTACAGCGCCGCGACAAACAGGAAGTCGAGCACGAGAAACAGCACGCTGTGCACGGTGTCGCGGGTACTCACGACGAGAACCGCGAACCCCAGTACGCACGCTGCTATGAAGTAAAACGCGATGGCTTCGCCCATCAGGCCAACAACACCTTGACGATTCCGGTGACGATGAGATTTGCAATCGCCAGCGGAATCAACACCTTCCATCCGAGCCGCATGAGCTGGTCATATCGATAGCGCGGCAGCGTGGCCCGCACCCAGATGAACACGTACAGGAATACGAACGATTTGATCAGGAACCAGGTCCAGCTCGGCACAAAGTCGAGGAAGCCCAGCCAGGCGACGTTGGGAAACGGTCGCAGCCATCCGCCCCAGAAGAGCGTCGTGGCGACGGAAGACACGACGATCATGTTTGCGTATTCGGCCAGGAAGAACAGCGCGAACCGCATGCCGCTGTATTCGGTGTGAAAGCCGCCAGTCAGCTCCTGCTCGGCTTCCGGCAGATCGAAGGGCGCTCGATTGGTCTCCGCAAGCCCGCCGATGAAAAAGATCACGAAGGCAAGCGGCTGCAGGAACGCGAACCAGACGCCCGCGTTGTACTGGGCATTGACGATGCCCACCATGCTGAGCGAACCGGACACGAGAATGACGCTGACGAGCGTCAACGTCACGGCCACTTCGTAGCTGATGAGCTGTGCGGATGCGCGCAGACTTGCCAGAAGCGGGTACTTGCTGTTCGAGGCGTAGCCCGCGAGGATGATGCCGTACACGCCGACCGAGGCCACCGACACGATGTACAGCAGCCCGACATTGACATCCGTGACGTAGAGCGTCACCTTCCGGCCGAAGATGCTGACCTCGGGTCCGAACGGAATGACCGCGTACACGACGAGGGCCGGAACCATCGAGATGATCGGCGCCGCCGTGAAGACCCACCGGTCCGCCCGCACCGGGGTGATGTCCTCTTTGATGATCAGCTTGACGGCGTCGGCGACTGGCTGCAGCACCCCGTAAGGCCCGACGCGCATCGGTCCGAGCCGCGACTGGGCCCAGGCGATCACCTTGCGCTCGAGCAGCACCATGTAGGTGACCCCAACCAGAGTCGCATTCAGGACCACCAGGATTTTCAGAAGCGGAATGACGAACTGATCGATCATCGGTGCCTCGTGCTCGGTGCCTGGTGCCGGGCCTTCACCGATCCACTTCCCCGAGAACGATGTCGATCGAGCCGATGAGAGCGACGACATCAGCAACCAGATGCCCCCGCACGAGACGCCGCAGGGCGGCCAGGTTGCAGAACGATGGGGGCCTGACGCGGAACCGATAGGGATTCGTCGACTTACCGTCACTGACGATGAAATACCCGAGCTCGCCCTTGGGTGACTCGATTGCGTGGTACGTCTCACCCGCCGGCGGCTTGATCAGCCTGGGCACCTTGCCGACGATCGGGCCCTCGGGCAGCCCGTCCGTGGCCTGTCGGATGATGCGCAGCGACTGGCGGAATTCTTCCATCCGCACCAGGTAGCGGTCGTAGGTATCGCCGTTCGTCCCCATCGGGACATCGAACTGCATTTCGTCGTACGCCGCGTACGGCTCGTCCTTCCTCACGTCGCGCAGCACTCCCGAGCCGCGCAGTGCCGGACCGCTCAACCCGATCCCAATCGCCTCCGGGCCGTCGATGACGCCAATGCCGCGCGTCCGCTCAAGCCAGATTCGATTGTGCGTCAGGAGCTCTTCGTATTCACCGACCTTGCCTTCCATAATCCGGCAGAACTCGAGCACTTTCTTGTCCCAGCCGGGCGGAATGTCGAGCGGCAGGCCGCCAATCCGCATCGAATTGTAGGTGAGGCGCGCGCCGCAGAATTCCTCGAACAGATCCAGAATCAGCTCGCGCTCGCGGAACGCGTACAAGAACACGGTCATGGCGCCGATGTCCATGGCGTGTGTCCCCAGCCACAGACAATGGCTCGCGATCCGCTGCAGCTCACAGAGAATCGTGCGGACGTAGCGCGCGCGGCGCGGCACCTCCAACGACATCAGCTTTTCCACGGTCTCGCAGTAGCCGACGTTGTTGGTGGCGGCCGCCACATAGTCCATGCGATCGGTCAGCAGCACGATCTGCGTCCAGTTGCGGTTCTCGCTGAGCTTCTCGATCCCGCGGTGGAGGTATCCGATGACGACATCAGCGTCGACGACCTTCTCGCCGTCGAGACGCAGCACGACGCGCAGCACGCCGTGCGTGCTGGGATGCTGCGGACCCATGTTGAGCACCAGCTCGTTGGTGTCGAACATGGCGCCGTGGCGAACGACGGGGGTCGTGGTGGCCATTGCTATTCGATTTCCGCTTCTTCGCGCGCCTGGCGCAGCTTCAACCACTCCAGCGGATTCTCGAGCAGCAGTTCGCCCGGGCCCTCAAGCGGATAGTCCTTGCGCTGGGGGTGCCCCTGCCAGTCCTCCGGCATCAAAATGCGGCGCCGGTCGGGATGTCCGGTGAAATTCACGCCGAACATATCGTATACCTCGCGTTCCAGCCAATTGGCGGCCGGCCAGATCGCGGCAACGGAGGGCACGGGGTCGTTTTCGGCCGCTTTCACCTTCAGGCGAATGCGATGGCGGAGGCGCGTCGAGAACAGGCAGTACACCACGTCGAATCGCTGGGCGCGGGGAGGCCAGTCGGTCGCGGTGATGTCAGAACACAAGTCGAAGGCTGCATCCGAAGCAATGGACAGATGCTGCGCGACGGCCAGCAACTGCTCGGCCGGAACGATGAGGGTCCAATCGCCGACCCAGTAGCTGATCTGGGACACGCTGCCCGGTACGGTCGCCTGAAGCGTCGCCACAAAGGGCGGCGCTGACAGGTCGGCGGGCGGAGGGGGATCCGGTGGGCCCGTCGGTGCTGCGACCTTGGGAGGATGTTCCGCATGCGTCGGCGCCGCGGTCTTGGGTGGCGCCGCCGGAGGCCTGGCGGCCGGCGCCGCGGGTTGGGCCGGCGGCGGGGGCGCCTCAGGCGGACCCTTGGGTTCCTCGTCAGCCATCTAGACCCATTCCAGCGCCCCTTTTTGCCAGGCGTAGTAATAGCCCACAACCAGAATGAAGATGAAGACGACCATCTCGATCAGGCCGAAAAGCAGGAGTTTGTCGAAGATGACCGCCCACGGAAACATGAAGACCGTTTCCACGTCGAAAATGACGAACAGCATGGCCACGAGGTAGTACCGGATGCTGTAGCGATCGCGGGCGTCGGTGAGCGGCTCGATGCCGCATTCATACGGCTCGAGCTTGACCTTGTTGTACTTCTCGGAGTGGATCAACCGGGAAAAAAGAATGGTGAACAGCGCGAACGCAGTCGCCACCACAACGAAAATCGCGATGGGTATGTAGGCTGATGGCATGAAGACCCGACGAGCCGAGAAATTTGAGAATTTGAGGATCTGAGGATTTGAGAATCTTGGGGATCTCGGGACCTGGACGAGTCCGCGAAAGTCTCAAATCCTCAAATTCTCGAATCCTCAAATCCTCAAATTCAAAGACTCGAAGGCGGTTGGGTTTATAACATGCGACCCAGGGGGTGTCAAGAAACCGGGCGGCAACCGACGCGCCGCCGTCACTCGCCGCAAGTTACAGATTCCACAAGACTTCAGCCAACTGAATTTCTTGCGCTCGGGAAAACCTACGACCTATACTCATCTCGTGATGTTCCACCGACGTGTCGTTGCCGCCGTCACCTCAGTCGTGGCTTTCACGTGCCCCGTCGCACCCCACGCCCAGTCGCTGCAGCGGTCGATGTACGTCACCGTCGTCGACCGCAACGGTGACCCGGTTGCCGACCTCGGCCCCGCCGATTTTGTAATTCGCGAGGATAACGCCGCTCGGGAGGTGTTGTCGGTCACGGCGGCTGATGAGCCGATGCAGGTCGCCATCATGGTGGACAACAGCACCGCGTCACACAGCTTCATTCGCGACATCCGCACCGGGCTCGAGGGGTTCGTCACGGACATGACGAACGGCACGAAGAATGAGCTATCGATCATCGCACTGGCCGAGCGTCCGACCATCCTGACGGGTGCCACCACGGATCGCGCCAAGCTTCTGAAGGGGGTCACCCGGGTTTTCGATCAGTCGAACAGTGCCAACTACCTGCTTGACGGCATCATCGAGGTCTGTCAGGGATTCACAAAACGCGAAGCTCGACGGCCTGTCATCGTGGCCGTTACGACGGAAGGACCGGAATACAGCTCACGACAGTACCAGGACGTCTTCGAACCGTTGCGCAAGACGGGCGCCGCATTTCACGTGATTACGCTGGGCCGACCAAACGAGGCCCTGAGCGACGAGGGGCGGAACCGCGCCCGAGTGCTGGATCAAGGTCCCCAGATTTCCGGGGGTGCCCGTGAAACGCTATTGGCCGGCTCCGCGCTCCCCGGGGCACTGACGCGGCTCGCCTCACAGCTGAAGCATCAATACCGGGTCACCTACGCACGGCCGCAAACGCTGATTCCACCCGAAAAAATCACCGTGAGTGCGGCGAAGCCTGATTTGACGGCAAGGGGCACGCCGGTCCACGAACCTCAATCCCAGGAACGCCGGTGATCTGCCGGCTGCCGGGCAGGTCGGGGGTAGCATCGAGCCTTGCGATGCTGGCCGTTGCGGCATTCGTAGTCGCGACGCCAGCCGCGCAGAACGTTGCGGATCCGCCTTCGACCGCCGGGGGAGCTCCGGCTCCCACCCCACAACCCCCGCAAAGCCAGGGCGTTGAGCGGCAGACGCCCGCGTTCCGGACCGGCGTCGAACTGGTGTCGTTGAACGTCACGGTCACAGACGCCACCAGCCACTACGTCACGACGCTCGAACAGGACGACTTTTCCGTATTCGAGGACGGCGCGAAACAGGACGTCACATTCTTCAACCGAACGAATCTCCCGATCGCCCTGGCCTTGATGCTCGATACGAGCGCCAGCATGGACACGAAGCTGGCGACCGCCCAGGAAGCCGCCATTGGCTTCGCCCGGCGGTTGCGTCCACAGGACCTGGCCGAGGTCATCGACTTCGACAGTCGAGTGACGATTCTTGCGCCGTTCTCGAGCGAGGCAGGCGAGCTCGAGCAGGCGATCCGCAGGACGTCTGCCGGCGGCTCGACATCGCTCTACAACGCGATCTATGTCGCACTCAAGGATTTGAAGAAGCTCACTGCCAAGAACGTCGAGGAAATTCGTCGGCGCGCGATCATCGTGTTGTCGGACGGCGAGGATACATCCAGTTTGTTGCCGTTCGAGGAAGTGCTCGATCTCGCGAAGCGGTCCGAGACCGTTATCTATTCGATCGGGCTTCGGTCGAAAGAAGGATCGACGGAGAGCAAGGGCTTCAAAGAAGCAGATATACGCCCTGCGGCAGCTGTCGCAGGAAACGGGCGGACGCGCGTTTTTCCCGAATCAGGCGGCCGACCTGGCCAAGATTTACGGCCAGATCTCGGACGAGCTTTCGAGCCAGTATACGGTGGGCTACACGTCAAGAAATGCCCGCCGAGACGGCGCGTGGCGGCGAATTGTGGTTCGAGTCAACGGAACCCAGCTGACAGCGCGTACGAAGCAGGGGTACTTCGGCCCGACATCGCATTAATATGAACTTTGCCCCCGTCCCTTTGTACGCGCTCGCACTCGTGGCGTACGTGTGGCATTTCGGCACGCGCAACGCGACGGTGGGCCGGGCCGCCACAACCCTGCTGATTTTCGCCGCGCTCGCTCACACGTTCGTCATCGGCATGCAGACGGTGGAATACGGTCATATCCCCGTTGCCGGTGCCTCGTCGGCCATTTCGACGTTTGTCTGGCTGCTGGCGCTCGCCTACCTGTACACCGAGCTCACCACGGACGAGCGCGCGATGGGCGTGTTCATTCTGCCCCTGCTGGTGGTGCTCGAAGCGCTGACCGCGTTCCGTCCATCGGTTGAAACCCGCGCCGCAGTTCTTCAGGGACCGCTCTTCGGAATCCACGTCTCGTCGCTCCTCTTCGCCTACGCGAGCTTCGCCATTGCCTGTGTCATCGGCATCACCTACGTGCTGCTGTTCAAGGAAATCAAGGCCAAGCACCTCGGCTTCTTCTATGCCCGCTTGCCGTCGCTGCAGGTCCTCGACCGGATGAATCAGGTGGCCATCGTCATCGGTTGGGTGTTCCTCACGATCGGGATGATCGTCGGCGTCGTCTGGGCAGCCGATGCGCGAGCGTACGCACCGAGCGATCCACGCGTGCAGGCGATGTCGTTGCAGGATCCCAAGATCTTCGTGGCTCTGGTGTGCTGGGCGGTCTACTCGTTTGAACTGTTCGGCGCGCGGTGGATTGGCTGGGGCGGGCGCCGAAGCGCGTATTTGTCGGCCGTCGGCTTCGCCATCGTGCTGCTGAACTTCGTCCCGATCAGCTATTTCCTGACGAGGAGTCATAACTTCTAGGTTCCAAGGTTCCAAAGTTCCACGGTTCCATGGTTCGTGATGAATTTGCTTGTAGTCGGAATCAGTCACAAGACCGCGCCTGTCGAGCTCCGCGAACAGCTCGACTTCCAGGTGCGTGGTATCGCACGCGCTCTGCAGGCGCTGGCCGCTCGGGGCACCATGCGTGAGGCGGTCGTCCTCTCGACGTGTAACCGCGCCGAGCTCTACGCCGCCTGCGACGATCTGGCAGCGGCTCGCGCCGATCTCGTCAGCTTCGTGAGCGACTTCAGCGGCATTGATCGACCGGCCGTGATGGCCCACGCGTACGACGCCAACAACCTGGACGCGGCGCGGCATCTTTTCCGGGTGGCCGCCGGCCTCGACTCCCTGGTCGTCGGCGAGCCGCAGGTGCTCGGGCAGGTCAAAGAGGCGCTCAGCATCGCCGGCGAGTCGCATACCGCGGGTCCCCTGTTGAACCGTCTGTTCCATTCCTCCTTTGCCGTCGGCAAGCGCGTGCGTGCTGAAACAGGGCTCGGCGCAGGAGCCGTGTCTATCGGCTACGCGGCAGCGTCTCTTGCGAGAAAGATCTTCGGCGATTTGAGCGGTCGCAACGTCGTGGTGGTCGGCGCTGGCGAGATGGGCAAATTGACGGCGCGGCACATGCAGTCGCAGGGCGTGCAACGCGTCACCATCGTGAGCCGGACGATGGTCCACGCGGCGCGGACGGCGGAGGCGTTGGGGGGGGCCACTGCCGCGTCGTGGGACGATCTGGACGCCGTCATCACCGCGAGCGACATCGTCATTACGGCAACAGGTGCGTCGGCGCCTATTCTGACGAAGGCCCGCATCGAGACCATCATGCGGCCGCGACGAAACCGTCCACTCTTTCTCATCGATATCGCGCTGCCGCGCGACGTGGAACCGGCGGCCGGCGAAATCGAGCAAGTCTTCCTGTACAACATCGACGACTTGCAGGCGACTGTCCGGGAGAACCTGGAGCGGCGCGCGGGTGAGATAAGCCGCGCCGAAACCATCGTCAACGAAGAACTCGAGCGTTTCAGCGCATGGCTCCGGGCGCGAGGCGCCATACCCACCGTGGTCGCGCTCCGCCAGCATTTCGAGCAGATTCGGCGAAATGAGCTTGAGCGCCTCGACTTCAAACTGATGTCCCTTCCCGCAGAGGTTCGCGAGGACGCCCGAGCACGCGTCGAGGAAATAACACGCCTTGTCGTCGAGAAGCTGCTTCTGACGCCGACCGAGCGCCTCAAAGCATTGGGCGATGCGAAGTCGATCGGCGCTCACGCGGAAGCGTTGATGCGTCTCTTCGGGTTGCCGGAGCCCATCGAAGGCGAGGCTGGCCCGGAGTCCGCCGACGCCACCGATCACCCTGAGCGCGGCCCCGGCCGCGTCGAGCCGTTCGCCCGCCCCAGGCCGCGCGGGCAGCGCTGATGCTGCCTGAGCTGCGGCTCGGCACTCGCGGCAGCCCGCTGGCGCTCTGGCAGGCTCACGCCGTCGCCGATCGCATCGCGCAGTTTGGCGGCCCGCCCTGCCGGATTGTTCCGATCCGAACGTCGGGCGACCAGCTCCAGAACCAGCCCCTCTCAACGGCGGGAGGCAAACGTCTGTTTGTCAAGGAAATCGAAGACTCGCTTCTGCGAGGCGACGTGGATCTTGCGGTTCACAGCAGCAAAGACATGCCGGCTGTTCTGCCGGAAGGATTGAAGATCGCCGCAACTCTTCCACGAGAAGATCCGCTGGACGCCGTGGTCCTGCCAGAAGAGAGACAGGACGCGAAAGCGCAGAGGCAATGCGTGAAGTCCGTGGACGATCTGAAAGCCCTTCTCGGCGACACGCCTGTCCTCGGTACCGGCAGCGTGCGACGCGTGGCTCAATTGATGCGACTCTTCCCGGGTGCTCGCTTCAGCAACATTCGCGGTAATCTCGACACGCGCCTCCGTAAGCTCGAGAGCGGCGAATTCGACGCACTGGTTCTGGCTGCGGCCGGCCTCCGGCGACTTGGATACGAGCAACGTATTGCCATGACCCTGCCGGCAGCCGTTTGCATTCCGGCACCCGGACAGGGCATCGTGGCAGTCGAGATCCGTGAAGGCGACGACGACACTGAACATTTCGTGGGACTAATCGACGACGCAGCGGCTTCTGCCGCGTTGACCGCGGAGCGCGCACTCGTGAATGCGCTGGGTGGCGGATGCCAAACACCAATCGGTGCGCTCGCCACGCTCAATGACGGCGGAGAACTCGATCTCGTGGCCGCGGTGGTATCGCTCGACGGTCAACGGGCCGTCCGCGGCGTCGCACGCGGCACGCGCGGACAGGCCGCCGAGCTGGGCACTCAGGTCGGCGAGCATATGATCGCCGACGGCGCAGCTGAGATTCTTGCTGACTGTCGACGTAACGACTAAAGACCAACGACTAACGCCCAACGACAGTATGGCCAACATGGTCTACCTCATCGGGGCCGGTCCTGGCGATCCGGGCCTCATCACGGCGCGCGGGCTTCAGTACCTCCAGTCTGCGGACGTCGTGATCTATGACCATCTCGTGCACGCGGGACTCCTGCGACACGCCCGTCCCGAAGCAGAAAGAATCGATGTCGGCCTTGCGGCTCCAAGACCGCTCGAACAGGAGGCCATCTGTTATCTGCTCGCGGAAAAGACACGGGATGGGAAGACAGTCGCGCGCCTGAAATGGGGCGACCCGTTCGTGTTTGACAGCGGCGGAGCCGAAGCGCTCTTCCTGCACGAACAGGGCATACCGTTTGAAGTTGTGCCCGGCGTGCCGGTCAGCATCGCGGCGCCCGCTTACGCAGGCATTCCGATTACCTATCCCGGGGGCGGCGACACGATCTGCTTCGTCCGAGGCCAGGAAGACGACGGCAAGACGCGGCCAGCCGTTGACTGGGCAAGTCTCGCGCGTCTCGACGGCACGATCGTCTGCTATGCAGGGCCACAACGATGGCTGCAAGTCGTGTCGTCTCTTCTCTCACACGGGAGGCCGCCGGACGAAGCGGCCGCGCTGGTGTATGGCGGCACGCTTCCGGGCCAGGAGACGGTGGTCAGTACGCTCGGCGAGCTCGCGAAGGCAGCGGCTCAAACCGGAGAGGGTCGGCCTGCCGTGCTGGTCGTCGGTCGAGTCGCGCGACTGCGTGAGCATCTTCAATGGTTCGATGTTCGGCCACTGTTCGGCAAGCGTGTCCTCGTGACGCGCCCCCGGGAACAAGCTGCGGAGCTAACAAACCGACTCGAGTCGTTGGGGGCGGAGGTCATCGAAGCGCCGATGGTCCGTATCGCTCCACCTGACGACATGGGACCGCTCGACGCCGCCTGCCACAAGATTGGGACGTTCAATTGGATTGTGTTCGCCAGTGCGAACGCCGTGGACGCATTCATCAAGCGACTGCTCGCATCTCCCCATGACTTCCGCGATCTGAAGGGCGTCAGGCTATGCGCGATTGGACCGGCTACCACCGAGCGACTCGCAAGCTACGGCCTCAAGGTCGACCTGACGCCGGCGGAGGCCCGAGCGGAGGCGCTGGCACGGGCGATTTCAGACGAAGGCGTTGTGCGCGGTCTCCGAATCCTGATTCCCCGGGCTGACATTGGACGGGAAATCGTTGCCGACGAACTGCGCCGTGCCGGAGCCGAGGTGACCGAAGTGGTCGCCTATCGGACTGTCGTCGAGCCCGACCGAGACGGCGCGCTGGATATCTACAAGATGCTGCTGGAACGCCGCATCGACGTCGTCACGTTTACAAGCGCCTCTGCGGTCCGCGGCTTTATCGGCGCTCTCGGCGCCGAACCGGCCGCCGACTTGCTGAGGACGACGGTAGTCGCCGCGATTGGACCGACGACAGCCGAAGCAGCCGGTCGGTACAACGTCAAGACCACGATCATGCCGACCGAGTACACTGTACCTGCGCTGGTTGACGCCATCGCCGAGTTCTACAGTCAGGCGTCGGTGGCTGGCAGGATGCGCGCAGCACCCGGGAGCACGACATGAATTCGACCTCCACGTCGACGACCCTGAAGCTCACCAAACGTCTTCGTCGACTTCGCGGCTCGGAGACTCTGCGCGCTCTCGTGCAGGAAACGAGGCTTGCGCCGGAGATGTTCGTCCTGCCGCTGTTCGTGTGCGAAGGCGAAGGTGTCCGGCGCGAAGTGCCGTCGATGCCGGGAGTTTTCAATCTGTCAGTGGACGAGACGCTGATGGAGATCGAGGCCGCCCGAGCCGAGGGCATTCGCAGCGTCCTGCTGTTTGGTCTGCCGGGCTACAAAGATGCGGTCGGCTCTGCGGCGTACGATGCTGACGCGCCGGTGCAATCGGCGGTTCGCGCTATCAAGCGAGCACTCCCGGATGTACTGGTGATGACCGATGTGTGCCTGTGCGAGTACACCGATCACGGCCATTGCGGCGTCCTGATTGGCGAGGAAATTGCGAACGATCCGAGCGTCGAGCAGCTGGTCAGAGCGGCGGTGTCTCACGCGGTGGCGGGCGCCGATATCGTAGCGCCGTCGGACATGATGGACGGACGAGTCGGAGCCATTCGTCGAGCGCTCGATGAGCGCGGATTCGACAGGACCGTCATCATGTCGTACGCGGCGAAGTACGCCTCGGCGTTCTTTGGTCCGTTCCGCGACGCGGCGGGTTCGTATCCACAGTTCGGAGACCGCAAGACGCACCAGATGGACCCCGCCAACATTCACGAGGCGCTGCGTGAGGTTGCGCAGGACATCGAAGAAGGCGCCGATATCGTCATGGTGAAGCCGGCGCTGCCGTATCTCGATGTCATCGCCCGCGTCAAAGACACCTTCGGTTACCCCACAGGCGCCTATCACGTCAGCGGGGAATACGCGATGCTCAAGGCGGCCGCTCGGAATGGCTGGCTCGACGAGCGCCGCGCCATGCTCGAGTCGCTGACCGCGATTCGGCGCGCGGGCGCAGACGTGATCATCACCTACTATGCGCGCGAGGCCGCGCGAGCGATCAGTTGAAGACGCGGATTCTTCCCCTTCTCGCTTTTACGTCTCTTCTGCTTGCGGCGGTGGGCAACTCCGGGTCGCTCTCAGCGCAAGGCGAGCCGACGCAGATTCCCGTCTTGAAGCCCGGAATTCACGACGAGCTGCTGCGGGCGGGCGACCTGTCGGTCCGCTACGCCATTTCCATTCCCAAGGACCTTCCGTCGGCTACGCCCGTCCCGTTGATTCTGGCGCTGCACTACGGAGGGCGTCCCAACGGTGCCGGCCAGGGCGTCCTGGCCAACCTCGTGCAGCCGGCTCTGGCAGACCTTGGCGCCATCATCGTCGCACCTGAGTCACTTGGTGGGGCCTGGTCCACGGCTGAAAACGAGCGCGCCGTGAACGCGCTGCTCGACGCAGTCCAGGCAAGTTACCGCATCGATCCCAAGCGCATTGCCGTCACCGGCTTCAGCATGGGCGGCACAGGCGCGTGGTACTTTGCCGGCAAGTATCCGCAGCGCTTCAGCGCCGCCATTCCGGTGGCAGGGATGCCGCCCCAATCGATTGGCAAGTGGTGGACGCCCGTTCTGGCTGTCCATTCGCGCAACGATGAGGTCATGCCGATCGGTCCGACTGAAACGCGCATCAAAGAGCTTCAGCAGAACGGCGGGCGCGCCGAGCTGGTTGTCCTGACCGGCATCTCACACTACGAGACGTATCGATTCGTCGACGGATTGCGACGCGCCGTCCCGTGGTTGAAGGAGATCTGGAAATAGGCGGCAAGCGCGGGCGGAGTTGAACCTCACTTGTGCGCGGCGACGTCGATCGCTGCGAACCACGTAAACCGCACCAGGCTGTACAGCGACGATTCAGGCAGCCGTTCAACGTCGCTGTGAGCGCCGAAATTGTCCGCATCGTTCTGGGTCACGGCCGATCCGATGCCGTAGCTCTGGATCCCTTTCGCCCGCAGCTGGGCCATGTCCGTAGCGCCGGTCATCATCGTCGGCAGCACTGTTGCCCCGGGGTAGACTCGTTCGGCCGCGCGTTCGAGTGCGCGAAACATCTCGGTGTCGAGGCGCGACGGCGGCGCAACGGGACGCACACCCGGCAACATCTCCACTCGCACGGCGGGATCAGCAATGACACGCTGCATCGCTTCATAAAACGCCGGCATGTCTTCGTCGGGCAACGCCCGCACGTCGATCGTCGCCTCGGCCTGCGACGGGATGACGTTCATCCGAAAGCCTCCGCTCACGATGGTAGGAGTAACCGAGGTCCGCAGCATGGAATTGTGCCGCGGCTCGTGCTCGGCCAGCTGGCGGAGAATCGTCGGCGCCCGCTGAGGATCGATCAGCGCGCGGTAACGCACAGCGTTCTCGGGTGGCGCGATGGTGGCCAGCTTCTGGAAATACGCGAGGGTCGTTTCGTTGAACCGCATGGGGGTTTCCCATGTGCCCAGCCTGGCCACCGCCGATGCCAGATGGACGACGGCATTGTCGGTGCGCGGAACCGATCCGTGTCCAGACGTGCCGTTTGCGGTCAAGCTCACTCGACGCGGAACCTTTTCCGTTGTCGCCACGCGGACAAGCCGCGCGCGGCCGTTTTCAAGCAGGCCGTCGCCCCCCTCGCTGAGCGCGTACTCCGCGTCGATCTGGTCGAAGTGCTGCGCGACCATGAAATCGATGCCCACCGCCGTGTCGCCTTCTTCACCCGCCTCCGCCAGGAAGATGACGTCGCGATCGAGCGGCATTCCCGACCGCTTGAGGAGAAGCATCACCATCAGGTTCGCGGCCAGCTTGTCCTTTTCGTCGACGGTGCCACGCCCCCAGATGTATCCGTCCTTCAGCACTGCCCCGAACGGATCGACCGGCCATTTCTGGCGCTGAACGCTGACGACGTCCGTATGAGCCATCAGCAGCAGCGGACGCTTCTGGCCGTTGCCTTTGAGGCGCGCCACGAGGTTGGCGCGATCCGGATCGCGTGCGAACACCTCGTTGGCAATGCCTTCACGATCGAGCACGCTCTTCAGATACGTGACGGCTCTGGTCTCGTTCCCAGGAGGGCTGCTCGTGTCGAGCTGGATCAAAGCGCGATAGTGCTGCAGGATCTCCGGCTCCGCCGTCTTCCAGTCCGCGCTCTGCGACGCGGGCTGGGCGCTCAGGGTCGCGATCAGGGCGGCTACGCCGCCAAAGACACGCAGTGAAAATCCCGGCATGTTCGACGATCCGCGGCAAACGCAGTTGCGGGAGCGCACCAACGCGCATTGTCGCACGCAACGTCCAGCGCTGAACCGCAATCCAGCAGATCCGGAATGTAGAATGCGGCATGCGTACCTCCCGTTCGGAACGGCTCTTTTTGCAGGCTCAGCAGATCCTGCCCGGCGGAGTGGACAGCCCGGTGCGGGCATTCAAGGCGGTCGGCGCGACGCCCCGTTTCATCGCCAGCGCGCGAGGAGCCCGACTGGTCGACGTTGATGGCAACACCTTCATCGACTACGTGATGTCGTGGGGCCCGCTGATCCATGGCCACGCGCCCGCGGGTCTCGTGAGAAGGCTGAAAGCCGCTCTGGGCAAGGGCACGAGTTACGGTGCCCCGAGCCCTCTGGAGCTCGAGCTTGGCAAACGCGTCAAGCGGCTCATGCCGTCGCTCGAACGGGTTCGCTTTGTGAGCTCCGGCACCGAGGCCGCAATGAGTGCCATTCGTGTGGCGCGTGCCGCTACCGGCCGCGAACGGATCGTGAAGTTCGAAGGCTGCTACCACGGGCACGCCGACTCGTTTCTGGTTCAGGCTGGATCGGGTGCGCTGACGCTCGGCGTGCCAACGAGCCCAGGCGTGACGCGCGGCTCCGCTTCCGACACGCTGCTGGCCTCATACAACGAGGTGGATTCGGTCCAGCGTCTGTTCGATGCCCACCGCAATCAGATCGCCGCGGTCATTGTCGAACCGATCGCGGGCAACATGGGCGTCGTCCTGCCGGCGGCCGGCTTCCTGCCCGGTCTGCGAAAACTGTGCACAGACAACGGCGCGCTCCTGATCTTCGACGAGGTCATTTCCGGGTTTCGCGCAGCTCCCGGCGGCGCCCAGATGCTGTACGGCATCCGACCCGATCTGACGTGCCTCGGGAAGATCATCGGTGGCGGACTGCCGGTCGGCGCCTACGGAGGGCGCGCCGATCTGATGGACCTGGTGGCTCCGGTTGGCGCGGTCTATCAAGCCGGGACGTTGTCGGGCAACCCACTGGCCATGACGGCCGGGATCTGGAGCCTTGACCAGCTCAAGCCCAGGGTGTTCACCCGATTGCAGGCGCTTGGCGCCCGTCTCGCCGGCGGGCTTGCCGACGCCGCCCGCGAGGCCGGCGTTGCCCTTCAGGTCAACGCAATGGGCTCCCTGCTGACGCCGTTTTTCACGGACCGACCCGTCCGCGGCTATGCGTCTGCCGTTGGCGCCGACACGACCCGGTACGCCGCGTTCTTCAGGGGGATGATTGCACGAGGCATCTATCCGCCGCCTTCCCAGTTCGAGGCCTGGTTCCTTTCGGCCGCACACACGGACCGCGACGTTGACCAAACGATCGCGGCCGCTCGAATTGTGATGAAGGAAATCGGGGGGAAACGGGTCTTAGGAAAAGGAAAGAGTGTGTCGTCCTTCATCGCCAGGGCATCAAGCGTTCGAACCAGCTGATTCGCGTCAGATCGTTGTAAATCACGGTCACCATCAGCATCATCAGCACCACGAATCCGGCGAGCAGCATCTTTTCCTTCATCTTGACGCTGAAATCCCGGCGTGCGAGACCTTCGAGCGCCATGATGGTGATGTGACCGCCGTCCAGGATGGGGATGGGCATCAGGTTGAGCAGGCCGAGGTTCAGGCTGATCATGGCCATCAGGCTGAAGAGACTGGCCCACCCTAGCTGCGCGGACTCGCCCGACAGCTGCGCGATTCCCAAAGGGCCCATCAGTTGACGTGGCGACGTCTCACGGGTAATGAGTCCGCCAATCGTCTGGAAGATAAGCCGCGCGTCGCGATAGTTCTTGTTCGCGCTCATGCCGAACGCCTGGATGAGGCCGGGATTGATCGTTTTGGTCTCGTCCATCGGCAGCACGCCGAACCAGCCGATTGAGCCTTTGCGGCCGGGCGTGACCGTCAGCGTCTGAGGTGCCCCGTCACGCAGGATGCCGACCTGCAGCGGCTGCTCAGGATGCGACGCAATGGCGGCGCGGAACTGACCGGAGAAGATGATGGGTTTTCCGTCGACTGCCACAATGACGTCGCCGGCCTTCAGTCCGCCGCGGTCGCCCGGCTCCCCGGCATTCACGGAATACAAGCGAGGATGCGTGTCCGGGAAGGCACCGATCTCGCCAAACTCAATCCGCCCGGGCTCTGTCGACTTGACCGTCGTGACCGATCGAGTGAGCGCCCGCCCGTCACGGATCAGCTCGATCGAAATCTCACGATTGGGTCGGGTTCCGACAACATCTTCGAACGCCTCCCAGGTGTCGACCGAGTGACCAGCCACGCTGACAATGCGATCGCCGGGACGGATATCACCGCGTTCTGCCGGCGAGCCTTCGCTCACGACGGCGATAACCGGGGGCTGACTCTCGAACGTCGGCACTTCGATCCCGCGGTAGAACAGGAACCCGGTGATGATGAAGGCGAGCAGGATGTTCATGATCGGTCCCATGATGAGCACCTGGAACCGCTGCCATTTCGTCTTCGACAGAAACTCGTCGGCGTTGCCCGAGCGGACATCTTCGAGCGATTCGCCCGCCATCTTGACAAACCCACCGAACGGCAAGGCGCCGATGCTGTATTCGGTGTCGCCACGCCGAATCCTCAGAATCGTCGGGTTGAAGCCGAGTTGAAACTTGAGCACCCGGATTCCCACGCGCTTGGCCGCGAGAAAGTGGCCGAGTTCGTGCACGAACACGAGCACTCCAAGAACGAAGGCGAATGCCAGAATTGTAATCACGCGGAGATCCTCAGAGCTTTAGCTACTCGATTCTACCTCGCTCGCCACCTCATCAGCATGGCCACGCGCCCATTCGTCGACGGCGCGTACTGCCGCCATCGTGGGCACTTGGGCCGGCTGGTGGGCGTCCATCGTCAGTTCGATGACATGCGGAATGGACGCGAACCCGATTCGACCTTCCAAGAATCGCGCCACGGCGACTTCGTTGGCGGCATTCATGACAACTGGCAGGCTGCGTTCGGCTTCGAGGGCCCGGTAGGCCAAACGCAAGCAGGGAAACGCCGCAGTATCCGGGCGGTCGAAATCAAGACGTCCAGTGCGGGTGAGATCCAGCGATGGCAGCGACGTGCTCCAGCGCTCCGGATACGAAAAGGCATATTGAATCGGGAGCCTCATGTCGGTGATTCCCAGCTGCGCGATGATTGAGCCGTCGGTCAGCTCGATCATCGAATGGACAACCGACTGGGGGTGCACAACCACGTCGATCTGGTTCGCCTGGACACCAAACAGCCAATGCGCTTCAATCACCTCGAGGCCCTTGTTCATCAGCGTCGCCGAATCGATGGTAATTTTCCGTCCCATGCGCCACGTTGGGTGTTTCAGGGCGTCGGCAGCGGTCACCTCGGTCAGCTCGTCAAGCGGGCGGCCCCGGAACGGACCGCCGGACGCCGTCAGGATGAGTCGCTTCAGCTCCGATGGATCGCGGCCACGGAGACATTGATGAATCGCGTTGTGTTCACTGTCGACCGGCAGCACGACTGAACCCGAACGACGCGCGGCCTCCGTCACGAGCGCGCCGGCCATGACGAGAATCTCTTTGTTCGCGAGCGCGATGGTCTTCCGACATTCGATCGCCGCGAGCACGGCGTCAAGCCCGTCAGTGCCTGAGGTCGCACACAGGACGAGATCGATTTCAGGGTGTGAGGCCACGGCTGCCAGGCCCTCCCGCCCGACTCCAACCGAGAGGCCATTGAGCGGTGCGATCCGCGTCAAGTCGTCAATGGCATCGACGGATGCCATCGCCACAGCGCGCGGACGATATCGCGAAATCTGTTCAGCGAACAGCGAGGCGTTCTCGCCGGCTGTCAAGCCGACGACTTTCAGACGGTCTGGATGCGCATCCACGACGGACAGCGCGCTCTGGCCGATCGAACCGGTCGAGCCGAGGATCGCGATGCGCTTCACTGAACCACCACAGGAACCACTAAGGACACGAAGAGCACAAAGCTGGTGTACCTCAGCACAACATAGTAGACAGGAGCGGCGAACAGCAGGGCGTCGATGCGGTCCAGAATCCCGCCGTGCCCCGGGATGAGTGTTGAGCTGTCTTTGATGCCGACACTGCGCTTGAGCATCGACTCGAAGAGATCGCCGGCGATTCCGGCAGCCACGACGCTCGCGCCGAGAAGCAGGCGAGCCCCGGCAGGCACGCCCGGCAACCACCAGGCGCCGACCCACGCAAAGACGGCGGCGCCAAAGACGAAGCCGCCGACCGCGCCTTCAATCGTCTTGTTGGGGCTGATTGCGGCGGCCAGTTTCCGTCGTCCAACCGCGCGGCCGGTGTAATACTGCGCCGTGTCGCTGACGATGATCGTCAGCATTAGCAATGCGAGCGCCGCCGCTCCCCTCGCCTCGCGCACGGCCACCACCGATCCGATCGAGAGCGCAGGATACAGCGATGGAAACAGCGTGGACGATATCGTCGTCAGGGCGGGAACGCGCTGCCAGATGCGCATGACGACCAGGCTGAGCGCGACGAGCGCCACAAGCAACGCGACTTCGAGAGGCACGGCGTGGCGGCCGATGACCTCCGTGAACGCCGCCAGCGTCAACAGGGCTGCAGCCGTGGCTGCCCACCGCGGCAGGTGGACGCCGCCGGCCTCGAACAAAGCGACGAGCTCCTGAACCGCCAGGAACAGCAGGATGAACGCAACTCCTTCAAAGATGACGACCGGCGCATAGACGACGGCGACTGCCAGCGCAATCAGCGCGGCCCCGCTCAGAACGCGTGTCATCGCGATCCCGAGGCGGGACGGGCAGGCAGGAATGGTGGGGCAGGTAGATCACTTGACGCCGAGCGCAATCGGCGGATTGTGGATGCCTCCGTACCGGCGATCGCGCTTCTGATAAGCCAGGACGGCCTCGAGCAGGTGTCTGCGTCGAAAATCGGGCCACAGGGTTTCGGTGACCCAGATTTCTGAATAGGCAATTTGCCAGAGTAGGAAGTTGCTGACCCGCATTTCGCCGCTCGTACGGATCAGTAGATCTGGATCGGGCTGGCCGGCTGTGTAGAGGAACTGGCCGAACCGTTGCTCGTCGAGTTCATCGGGCGAAACGCCAGACCGAATCGCCCTTCGCGCCGCGTCGACAATCTCAGCACGTCCCCCATAGTTCAACGCGATGTTGAACAGCATGCCGGTGTTGCCCGCGGTTTTCTCGATTCCAAGATCCAGTTCATGTTTCACATCTGCGGACAGCTCGTCGGGGCGGCCGATCACGCGGAACCTGATGTCGTTGACCAGCAGGGTGCTGAGCTCGAGGCGAAGGTATCGTTTCAGCAGCGTCATTAGCGTGTTGATTTCAGCTCGAGGGCGCTTCCAGTTTTCGACTGAGAAGGCGTAAAGCGTCAGCACCCTAATACCCATCCGCGCCGACGACTCGACGATGTCGCGCACGGAGCCGATGCCGGCGCGATGGCCTTCCACGCGAGGCAAGTGTCGTTGAGCGGCCCAGCGACCGTTGCCGTCCATGATGATGGCGACATGGGCCGGCAGCCGCTCGAAATTCACTTCACGCGCCAGCAGTTCGTCCGGAGATCCCGGCGGAATCCAGGCGAGGAGCTGCTCAAGCGACATTCACTCTTCCTTCAGGCGTCTCTTCGGAGTAAACGTCGATTGTAGAAGGTTTTAGCGATCACCCGCAAGCAACGGCGCAGGGTATTCGACACTCAGAAGGACGAGTCCCTCGGGGGGAGCGGTTGGTCCGGCGAGCGCTCTATCCCGACTGCTCAGGACTTCACGCATCGACTCGACAGCGCGGCGACCCCGGCCGATCTCCACGAGCGTACCGACGATCGTTCGAACCATGTGCCGCAGGAAGCCGTTGCCGGCGACCTCGTACACGATCAAGGGATCCTCGCCGCCCTGTCCCTTCCCTTCAACTCGAGATGCCTTCAAGCGCGAGGCGAACATGTTGCGGACAGTTGAGCGTGCCGTACTTCCGGCGCCCTGGAACGCTGCAAAATCGTGCTGGCCTTCGATCAGTTTGGCGGCGGCGGCCATCAACTCGCAATCGAGAACGCCTGACAAATGCCAGGCGAAGCGGCGCTCGAACGGGCTGAGGACGTCGGCATTCCAGATGCGGTAGCGGTACGTCTTGCGTAGAGCGTCGAAGCGTGCGTGGAACGTGTCAGGCACGACCTCGGCCGCAACGACGCGGACGGCGTCCGGCAGCCGGGCATTGAGCGCACCCACGAGCGCGGTTGGTTCGATCGACCTGGCCAGCGAAAAGTGTGCGACCTGTCCGCGCGCATGTACGCCGGCGTCGGTGCGGCCCGCGCCCGTCACGGTAATCTCTCTCTGATCGAGAACCTGGAGCGCCGTTTCGAGGAGGCTCTGAATCGAGGTCCCCTGGGCCTGCCGCTGCCAGCCGACGAAATCCGTACCGTCGTAGGCGACGGTGATCTTGAACGTCAACTGCTTCCCACCATCTTCGAAGGATTCAGCAGCTCACGTCGTGATTGGCCTGGACCCCGGTTTCGTGATGGGATGGCCCTGGACACAGAGCGGACACTGATCCGGTTGGTAGGTCGGCAGCGCCACGCTCGCCAGCGCCTCAAACGGCACGTTGAAGTGTGACTGCCCGTTGCTCCGGTCGATGATCGACGCCGCGCCGACCACGCGACCACCCGCGGCGATCGCCACGTCCATCGTCTCGCGTGTCGATCCACCCGTCGTCAGTACGTCTTCGATCACCAGCACCCGATCGCGAGCGTCGAGTGTAAATCCGCGACGCAGAGTGAGCACGCCGTCCTGACGCTCGGCGAACATGGCGCGCACTCCAAGCGCCCGTCCAACTTCCTGACCGATGACGACACCACCAAGCGCGGGCGATATCACCACGCTCGGCGACAATCCACGAGTACGTTCACCAAGCGCCCGGCCCAGTGCTTCCGCGCGCTCGGGGTATTGCAAAACGAGCGCGCACTGCAGGTAGCCAGTGCTGTGCAGACCGGAGGATAGCCGGAAGTGCCCTTCGAGCAGCGCTCCGGAGGCTCGAAAGAGATCGAGAACGGCGTCAGGAGTCATGGAAAAGCCGGGGGTGCCCTAGTATACAATTCGCCGGCTCGAACGAACCGAACGCCACCCGCTCCCGTCTACTCATCAGACGGCTTGGCCTGTCTCTTTTTCAGGAGTATCTCCATGTTCCGTTGTCCGCGTCGGCCCTGGATGAACTTTGTCGTCGGCCTCGTGGCTGCGCTCGTGCCCGGCACTCTGCATGCGCAAACGGGCCGCATTGTGCCACTCGCGGCAGCCATTCAGCAGGCTGCCGCCGGGGCCACCCCCGTCCGGCGTCTGTCGGTCGATGATGCGGTGAAGCTGGCGCTCGAGCAGAACCTGGGCATTCAGATCCAGCGTCTCGACCCGCAGATTCAGGACGTCGGCGTGGCCCAGGCGCGATCTTTCTGGGCCCCGAATCTGAGCGGAAACCTGGCAGGGAACAGCCAGGTTCAAGCCGTGACCAGCGCGCTCTCCGGAGGGGCGAACAGTATCGACAACGGCACGTTTTCTTCAGGCGTCGGACTCAATCAGGTTCTGCCGTGGGGCGCCGCTTACAGCACGAACTGGGGAAGCTCGCGGTACACCACGAACAACCTCTTCAGTAGCTTCAGCCCGCAACTCCAGTCGAATGTCACGCTGAGCTACACCCAGCGGCTGCTGCGAGGCCTCAGGACCGATCAGATCCGCGAGCAGGTCGAGCTGAGCTCGAAACTCCGAGACCTGTCCAACATCCAGCTCGTCACGGTTGTCGCACAAACTGTCCGCAACGTGAAGAACGCGTACTGGGATCTCTCCTATGCCATCAACAACCTGGCGGCGCAGCGGCAGTCGCTCGAATTGGCGCAACGATCGCTCAGAGATAACCAGCGCAGGGTCGAAATCGGGACGATGGCGCCAATCGATATCATTCAGGCGCAGGCCGAAGTGGCCTCCAACGAGCAAGGCGCGATCCTCGCAGAAGCGGCGATCCGCAGGGCCGAGGATCAGTTGCGGGCACTCATCTTCGACCCCGACGCCCCCGATTTCTGGACGACGACCCTCGAGCCGAGCGACCGGGCACCATTCGAGGAACGCACGATCGACCTGCAGGCCGCCATCCGCAACGCACTCGACAAGCGGACGGATCTGGCCCAGGGAAACAACAGCCTCTCTCGAAGCAACGTAGAGATTCGCTATTACGAAGACCAGCGCCTCCCGGACATCCAGGCGTCGGTCAGCTACGTGTCGACAGGAACCGGAGGAAGCGAACTGAGCCCTGTTGACTTCACCAGAATCATCGGTGGCGGAGCCATCCCTCCACGGAACGTCATCTCCGGTCGGAGCTACGGCTCCGTCCTGGGCGACGTCGCCGGAGGTTCGTACCCGAACTGGACGGTCGGCGTATCGGTCGCCTACCCGCTCGGTTCCAGCACGGCGCAAACGAACCTGGCGCGTGCCCGCCTCCAATATCAACAGGCCCAGACGCAGATGAAGAGCCTGCGGCTTCAGATCGTCACCCAGGTGCGCGAGGCCGCGCGTCAGGTCACGACCAATGAACAGCGCGTCCGCTCGGCGCGCGCGTCGCGAGAGCTGCAGGAAAGGAAGCTGGACGCGGAAGAAAAGAAACAGGCGGCCGGCATGTCGACCACCTTCCTGGTGTTTCAGGCACAGCGCGACCTGTCGCAGGCGCGGACGCAGGAAATACAGGCCATCTCGGACTACAACAAATCGCTCGTCGACTTCGAAGCCGTGCAGGAAGTCCCCCTGACCGCCGGCACCGTGCAGCTGACCAACGCCGCGCAGGGCGCGATTGAAACGGGAGGCAACCTGATCATTCGACAGTAAGCAGACCGGGGCCCTACCTGCCCTACCTGCCCCCACGCTACACTCCCCCGGTGCCGAAACTGTCGGTCACGGTGATCACCAAGGACGAAGCGACGGACATCGAGCATGCGCTGCAGTCCGTCGCGTGGGCCGACGAGATCGTCGTCGTCGACTCGATGAGCAGCGACGACACCGTGGACCGGCCAGGCGTACACCGATCGCGTGGATGTCACGTGAATGGCCGGGTTACGTCGCGCAGAAGAACTACGCCGCGTCGATCGCCAGCCACGACTGGATCCTCTCGCTCGATGCTGACGAGCGCGTGACGCCGGCTCTTGCGCAGGAAATCCGCGGCCGTGCACGGCCGAGCCACGCCACGGCGCCTACCGGATGCCCCGCGTGACGCGCCATCTGGGACGCTGGATTCGCACCACCGACTGGTACCCCGATCATCAGCTTCGCCTGTACGACCGGCGAGTGGCGGAGTGGACCGGCCGCCGCGTGCACGAAGGATGACCGTGCGCGGCACGATCGGCAGTCTGCAGGGCGAACTTGCAGCACTTCGCCTACCGAGACATCGCCGATCACCTCGAAACCATCGATCGATATACCACGTATGCCGCTCACCACATGAACGAAGACGGGCAGCACGCCAGCGTCCTGCAGATGGCCGGTCATCCGCCGCTCGCATTCCTGCGGAACTACGTTCTGCGCGGCGGCGTGCTGGACGGCGTGCCTGGCTTGATCATCTCAGGCGATCAACGCCTACTACGTGTTCCTGAAGTTCGCGAAGCTCTGGGAGTTGGACGGACGGTCAACGAAATGACAGCGAAATGCTGGGTGCGGGGTGCTTAGTTCGGCGTGCTCGGTGCTGCGGGCTGGTCGAAGCCAGCACTCAGCAGTCGGCACAAGCACGCACCCCGCACCCCGCACCCCGCACCCCGCACTGAGCGCAATGTTCTCCCTGCACATCGACACGGCCCGAACCTGGCGAGGCGGCCAGAACCAGGTGCTGCTGACCGTCAACGGCCTGCGATCGCTCGGGCATCAAGCGTCGCTCGTCGCCCACCCGGACGGCGAGCTCCGCCGGCGCGCCGACGAAGGGCTCGACCTCGTCCCCATCGCCCCGCGAACCGAGCTTGACCTGTCCGCCGCCTGGCGTCTGTCGCGCGTCGTCAAACGCCTCGAGCCCGACGTCGTCCATGCCCACGACTCGCACGGCACCGCCATGGCATCGCTGGCGCTCTCGATGGCTCGCCGTCGCCGGCGCCTGCGCTCGTCGTGTCGCGACGCGTGGATTTCCACCTCCGCCAGAATTCGCTCTCGCGCTGGAAGCACCGGCAGGTCGACTGCTTCATCGCGGCCTCCGAGGCCATTCGGCAGATGCTGATCGCGGACGGCATACCCGTCGAGCGCGTCGTGACGGTCCACGAAGGGATCGACATCGAGCACGTGCTCGCGGCGCCGCCGGTCAACGTTCACGCCGGATTCTGGCTTCCTCACGATGCGCCGGTCGTCGGCAACGTCGCGGCCCTCGTTCCTCACAAGGGTCAGCGACATCTGATCGAGGCGCGCACCTCTGTCGTCCGCGAATTGCCCGACGCGCGGTTCCTCATCCTGGGCGAAGGCGAGCTCCGCGAGCCGCTCGAACGGCTAGGTCCGCGAGTACCATCTCGAAAAGCACGTTCTGATGCCCGGTTTCCGCGCCGACGTGCTTGGCTGCATCAAGCGCTTCGACCATCTTCGCGATGAGCTCGGTCACCGAGGGACTGGGCACGTCGCTCCTGGACGCCATGGCCTGCTCGCGTGCGATCGTGGCGACGCGGACAGGCGGCATCCCTGAGATTGTGGAAGACGGTCGGACCGGTGTGCTCGTCGAGCCGCGCGATCACCGAGCCATGGCGCGCGAAATCGTCCGGCTGCTGACGGACGAGCGGCTCTGCGCCAGCAGATGGGAGACGCCGGTCTGGCGCGTGTCGTGCGAACGGTTTACCGTCGAGCGGATGGTCGCCGCGACCGCCGACGTGTACGCGCGCGTGGCCGGCACGACCCCACGCAGCGGACATTGCGCGTCACCCTGCGCGCGACTGAAGCCGCACGCGTTCATCATCCCGACGTGGCAGAGTGAAAAGTCGTATCTGATCGGATCGGCGGGGTCGAGCCGCCTGAGCGAGCTCGTGATGTCCTGCGCCATGCGCCAGCCGGGACTCGTGTACTTCGTCAGGCGCAGGCACGGCCGACCCGAATGACGTGGGTGTCGAGCGGCACCACGAGCTGGGCCGGGCGCCACGCGGGACCAGACACCGAGATCGAGCGCGTCACGCCGGACCATCCATCGCAGGAACAGATTCAGGCGCTTGCACGCGCTGCCGGCCGACGGTCGCGGAAAGAAGTAGTGGACTGCCGGCTTCCGCGGCGACGCGGCCGTATGCCTGCCTGAGATCCAGGGCCAGCGCGCGCGTCGAGAAGCTGTCGAGCGCCTCCGTCACGATCGGGGGCCTCCGGGGACAACCCCTCGGCAAAGAACCCTTCGATTGACGCCGACCGATCGAGCATCTGCCGCAGGACCCACAGGAGCGCGACGAAGTCCGCGCCGCGGGTCCACCGTGCACGAGATTCGACGAACGGCCGGTTTCTCGCGAGACGGATCGAAACGCCGCACATAGGCGGCCGGCTCCGCGCCCATCAGGGCGAGCAGCCGTTCAATCGACTGCAGGACGCTGGCCACGCGGCCGAAAGCCAGCGCCGCGGCGCAGAAGGCCGACGATCTCCTGGTCGTCCGGTCGGCTGATACCGCCGGACGATCTGAATGGGATCGGTCGCGGAGTCGGGTCGTTGAAGTCCGAATAGAGCCGGTCGAGAGACGACTTCAAAAACTGAGAATTCAAAACTGAAGACTTAGAAGGACTACGCATGCTTCGCGTGCAACGCCAGGTGAAGGAGGTTCGTCTGAGTCCTTTTGAGTTTCATTCTCAGTTTTCGAGCGCCGTGTCCGTATTCACATAGACCGCCCTTCCGCCGACGAGTGTCGCGGCCACGCCGCCGCGAAGCGCCAGCCGTCAAACGGCGTGTTCTTCGACCTCGACCGCATCCGGGCTCGCCGACACCGTCACCTGCAGATCGGGCGCGAGAATCGTCACGTCGGCGTGCGCACCCTCCGACAGAGAGCCGCCCGGGACGTTGAGAATACGCGCAGGATTCACGGCGAGGAGCTCGATCAGCCGCGCTGAGAGTGATCGAACCGCGGTGGATGAGCCGATCGAACGACAGCGACACCGCGGTCTCGAGCCCGGTGATGCCGAACGGCGCACGGTCGAACTCCACCTGCTTCTCGTCGTAGTGATGGGGCGCGTGGTCGGTGGCGATCGCATCCACGGTGCCGTCCACGAGGCCGGCCAGCATCGTGTCGCGATCCCGTCCTTCACGCAGCGGCGGGTTCATCTTGGTGTTGGTGTCGTACGGCTTGGGCGCCGCCAGCATCTCGTCGGTCAGGACGAAATGATGAGGCGTGACCTCGCAGGTGACACGGGCGCCTCGCGATTTGCCGTAGCGTACAGCGTCGAGCGACTGGCGCGCGCTCATGTGAGCGATGTGGACCACCCCGCCCGTCAGCTCGGCGAGCGCGACGTCGCGATGGACCATGATCGACTCGGCCTCGCCCGGGAATGCCGCGCAGCCCCAGCGTCGACGCCAAAAACCCTTCGTGAGCCACGCCGTCGCCTTTAAGCGATCTGATCCTCACAGTGATCGATCACCGGCATCTGGAACATGCCGGCATATTCGAGCGCGCGCCGCATCAGCAGCGCTGTCGCCACCGGATGTCCATCGTCGGACACCGCGACGCAGCCGGCGCGGTGGAGCTCGGCGATGTCGGCGAGCTGCTCGCCGCCCTGGCCGCGCGAAACGGCGCCGATCGGGTACACCCGTGCCAGATTGGCCTCGGCGGCCTTCTTCAGCATGTACTCAGTGACGCCCGCGTTGTCGTTGACCGGCATCGTGTTGGGCATGCAGGCCACGCGCGGTGAAGCCGCCTGCAACCGCCGCGGCCGCACCGGTCGCAACCGTCTCCTTGTGCTCCTGTCCCGGCTCGCGCAGGTGCACGTGCATGTCGATCAGGCCCGGACAGACGACAAGGCCGGTCGGAATCTCCACGACACCGCTCCCGGTTCGGCGGGAAGGTTGCGGCCGACGCGCGACGATGCGATCGCCGTCGATGAGGACGATCGAATTCCCCGTCGCGTCCGTTGGCGGGATCCACAACCCGTCCGCCTTTAAGCAGCCGCTTCATCTTCCTCTTCACACCTCCGGCCAGCAGATACAAGACGGCCATACGGACGGCCACGCCGTTGGCGACCTGCTCGAGAATGACCGAATAGGGGCCGTCCGCGACTTCCGACGCAATCTCGACGCCCCGGTTCATGGGACCCGGGTGCATGATGATGACGTCGGGCTTGGCCAGCTTCACGCGATCCACAGTCATGCCGAAGACCGTGAAGTACTCGCGTACCGACGGAAAAAATGCGCCCTGCATCCGCTCCTGCTGAATGCGCAGCATCATGA
The DNA here is from genome assembly GCA_963725105.1 of uncultured Acidobacteriota bacterium. GTDB lineage: Bacteria > Acidobacteriota > Vicinamibacteria > Vicinamibacterales > CAVVIG01 > CAVRXZ01. Next base: position 80,395 of record CAVRXZ010000022.1, on the reverse strand, counting down.
TGACATCGGCATCGGCGACGGCCTCGTCGACCGACGTCGACACCTGGACGCCGAGCCGCTCGATACCGGTGGGCACGAGCGTCGGCGGCCCGCTGAGCCAGACGTCGGCGCCGAGCCTCGTGAGCAGCAGCACATTCGACCGAAGCACGCGACTGTGGAGCAGATCGCCGACGACGGCCACTTTCAGCCCGGCGATTTGCTTCTTGTGCTCGCGAATCGTGAAAGCGTCGAGCAGCGCCTGCGTCGGGTGCTCGTGCATCCCGTCGCCGGCGTTGATGATGCGCGACTTGCAGAGGTGCGCGAGCAGGTGACAGGCCCCGGAGGACGCGTGCCGGAGCACGATCATGTCGGGCGACATCGCTTCGATGTTCATCGCCGTATCGGCCAGCGTCTCACCTTTGAGAACGCTCGACGTGGAGACCGCGATGTTGAGCGTGTCGGCGCTCAGCCGCTTCTCGGCGATCTCGAACGACGTTCGCGTTCGCGTGCTCGGCTCGAAAAACAGGTTGACCACGGTCTTGCCCCGCAAGGTCGGCACCTTCTTGATGGGCCGTTGGCCGATCTCGCGCATCGCTTCGGCCGTGTCCAGAATGAGATAGATCTCCTCGTCTGAGAGATCGGCGATGCCGAGGAGATCTTTCTTCATGATTCCTGAATCTCCACCTCGTCGCGGCCGTCGGTCTCCGTCAGATGCACCTGGACGCTTTGCGAAAGCGACGTCGGCAGGTTCCTGCCGACGTAGTCGGCCTTGATCGGCAGCTCTCGATGTCCGCGATCCACCAGGACGACCAGCTGGATCGCCTTGGGGCCGTCCGAAATCGATCAACGCGTCGAGCGCCGCCCGAATCGTGCGGCCCGTGTACAGCACGTCGTCGACCAGCAGAATGCACTTGTCGTCGATCGAGAACGGGATCTCGGTCCGCCTGACGAGCGGCTGTGGACCGACAGCGTGGCGCATCAGATCGTCTCGGTACAACGTGATGTCGAGCGCACCGGTCGGAATATCCAGCCCGCTGATCTCGCTGACGGCCTTGGCCAGCCTCTTTGCAATCGGTGCCCCGCGCTTGCGGATGCCGACCAGCGCGAGCTCGTCGATTCCGCGATTGCGCTCGACGATTTCGTGCGCGATGCGTGTCAGCGTCCGCGCAATCCGGTCGGCGTCCATTACAACCGGCATAGAGATTCCCGCGGAACTGGGTAATTGGATAACCGAGTAATCGGGAGATTGTGGGCGGACGTGCGATCGGAAGGAATAGCAACCATCGACACCTCTTGGCGTCCTCACCGGGACGCTTTAAAGAGAAACGGACCAGCGATAATCATATCACTGTGAGCGCTCGTAGCTCGGTATGTACGTAATGGGCCGCTCGGCGGTGAAGGATGGCTGAAAGAGAACCGTTCGTGCCTGCCCGTCCATGTCCCGGCCAATCGGCAGGCCGAGAAAATACAGAACGGTCGGCGTGACGTCGGTCACAGAAGCCCGAGTCGAGAACCGGCCTCGTGCGACCGGTCCACCATAAGCCATCAGGAATCCGTCCGGGGCGCCTTCGTGTGTGCCGCTCAGCTCCGGGTCGCCGGCGACCTGCTCGAGCAACCGCTTCAGCAGCCCCATCGGCTCCATCCCGAAACCCGAGACCACCAGCAGCAGATCGTCTGGACCGAGCAGGCTCATCGCACGACCGATCGCCTCGTCCATCAAACCGTAGTGCTGCTCGAGAACCGACCCCAGGCGGCGGCGCTCCTCGTCAGACACATCGCCGAACTCGCTTGGGGTCGCATAGCGGAGGAAGAAATGGCCGATCGCATCCAGACTCTGGTACCGGCTGAGAGCAATCTGAGTCGGATGCGACGCTCGAAGCTCGCGAGCAATTCGCTCGTACATGTGATCGACTCTCCACGCAGCCTCGTGCCGGGCCGCAAGACCCGGCAACAGAGCCGGCGACTCGTCCGACCGCACTGACTCGGCAGCCTCGATCGCCTCCTGCTGCATATCCGGCGGGTACACAGCGGCCCGTTCGAGTGCGGACGAAGGCATCGCAACCAGCTGATGCAATGCATCACTCACGATGAAGCCGAGAACCGGGGTGGCGGGATAGGTCAGCGGCCAGCCGACGACGCCCGCCGAAATGCCGAGCTCTCCCAGAATGTCCCACAGAGTGCGAGCCAGGAGCGTGGTCGATGTGTGTGGCTGCTCAACGAGAAACCCGAGTCGGATGAGCATGTGGGAAAGACAGTAGTCAGGCAGCAACTGAATCGGATCGTGGCCGCGCGGCAGGCGATAACTGCCGGCCGAGTGCACGCCGTTTTTCTGAGGCAGCTTCCCGGTCGCGGCGGCGGTCCAAACGGCCTCTGGGGACGTCGGTCGCAGCGTGGAAAGACGCAGCACGGCTCCGGCATCGAGCAGCCGACCGAAGTTCGGCAGTCGCCCTTCAGCGGTTGCGCGTGTGATGAAATCGAGCGAGGCTCCATCGATCGCGATCAGGCTCAGATGAGACGCGCGCCCGGTTACGGTGGGACGTAGACCTCCTTCAAATGCGCGGGGCTCTGAAAACACGGACGTAGCGGGCCCCCGCAGCGCCATCGGCGCCACAATGGCGCCGGCCATAATCAGAGCGAACGTGGCGCTCCACACTCGTCGGCCGGCAGGGCCGAGGTGCGTGCGCAATACGGCCACGAACACGAAGAGCGCCGCGCACATAACCAGGATGAGCGCGCCGTTGGCCATGCGACGAGCCGCATCCGGCCTGAGCACCGGCTCGAACGCCCACAGGTTCCCCCACATCAGCGTCGCCACACCTGCCGCCGCGGCCGCCGAAAGCCAGGTCAACACGCCGACGCTCAGCCACCCTGGCGAAAAGATCTCGCGAGACAACAGCTGATACGCCACGAGGACAACGTAGATGAGCACGGCGAACAGCGCCGCATAGAACGAACCGATGGCGACTGCCGTCGGCCACACCCGGAGCGGATCAAATGGAAGCGTGGGGTTGAGCTGAAAGACGAGCGTCAGTACAAAACATGACGCCACCAAGGCTGCGACGAATGCGTTGCTCAGCATCCGCAGGTAGCGCACAAGGTGTGCAGTATACTGCCGCGATGGCGATCGATCTTGCGGTCGAAGTGCTCGAGAATCGTCCGCTGTCGAGCGGCTACAACGTTCTCGCGCTCGCGGCGCCCGCGATCGCCGCATCGGCTCAGCCCGGGCAATTCGTCATGGTCAAGGCCAGAGCTGGGCACGATCCGCTCCTGCGCCGCCCCTTCTCCGTGTTCGAGATTTTGCGCGACGATCGCCAGCAGCTCGTTGGCATCTCGCTGCTGAACAAGGACGTCGGCATTTCCACCAATCTGATCTATCGGGCCCGGCCCGGCCAGCAGCTCGACTGTCTGGGCCCGCTCGGACGTGCGTTCTCGGTCGTGGACCAGCCGACAGAGGCCTGGATGGTTGCGGGGGGGGTCGGCCTGGCCCCATTTGCAATGCTGGCGCAATCGCTTCGCACACGCGGTGTCGCCTCGGTCCTGTTTTACGGGGCGCGTACCGCGCACGAGCTCTTCTATCTGGAATTTTTTCGAGAGCTCGGCGTCGAGATCGTGCTGACCACCGAGGACGGCAGCTCAGGCGAGCGCGGCCGCATCGTCGAGCCGCTCGAGCGACGACTGGCTGCCCGATCGCAGGAGCGCCCTGTAATGGTGTACGCCTGCGGCCCAGAAGGGATGCTGGCCGCAACCGCCAGGGCGGCCGGGCGCCAGGGCCGGCCATGTCAAGTGTCGGTTGAGCGAATCATGGGGTGCGGTATGGGCGGCTGCTACAGCTGCGTCGTGCCCATGCACAGCAACTCTGGCGGCGTCCATCACGTGCGTTCGTGCCTGTCGGGGCCAGTGCTACCGGGCGATCAAGTAGTGTGGGACTAGTGGATCTGTCCGTTCGAATCGGCGCCCTCACCCTGAAGAACCCGGTCATTGCGGCGAGCGGGTGCTTCGGCTACGGCGTTGAATACGCCGAGACGATCGACCTCGCATCGCTTGGGGGCATCGCGGTCAAAGGCCTGTTTCTGGCCGAGCGGGAAGGCCATCCGCCTCCCCGCATCGTCGAGACGCCAGCAGGCATGCTGAACGCCATCGGCCTACAGGGCATCGGCGTGCACCGGTTCATCGAGGAGAAGCTGCCGGAGCTTCGTGCACGGGGCGCGACGGTCATCGTCAACATCTGCGGCTCGACGATTGAGGAGTATGCCGAGCTCGCGCGCATTCTGTCGGATGCTCCAGGAGTGGCGGCGCTCGAACTGAACGTTTCCTGCCCTAATATCAAAGAGGGTGGCATCCAGTTCGGCTGCAGCCTGACTGGCACCCACGATGTCGTCAGGGCGGTGCGCCGCGTGACGCGACTGCCGATCATCCCGAAGCTGACGCCCAACGTGACCGATGTCGCCTCGTTTGCGCGGGCATCCGAGGAAGCAGGCGCCGACGCAGTGTCGCTCGTCAACACGTTCCTGGCCATGGTGATCGACGTTGAAACGCGGCGGCCCCGAATCTCGAACATCGTCGGGGGGTTGAGTGGTCCGGCGATTCGACCCATCGCGGTCCGGATGGTCTACGAGTGCCGGGAAACGGTCAAGATTCCCATCTTAGGTATGGGCGGGATTGCCGAGGCGCGCGACGCCATCGAATTCATGATTGCGGGGGCGACGGCAGTTCAAGTCGGAACCGCGAGCTTCGTCGATCCGTTTGTCTGGTCGAAGCTGCTCGATGGCATCAGCCGTTACCTGGAACGCCATGGCATCGCCCGAGTCAGCGATCTGGTGGGTACGGTCGACACACGACAGGTACTCGCGGATCGGACGAGTACCTAAGTCGTCAGTCGTCGGCCGCAGATGACAACCTCCATCACCTTATACTCGCGTCCGGGATGTCATCTCTGCGATGAAATGAAGGCGGTCGTGGAGCGGCTGGCGCGAACGGTCCCCCTCACCATCGATGTCGTCGACATTTCGGGCGATCCGGGCCTGGAAGGTCGCTACGGCCTCGAAATTCCAGTGCTGCTCGTCAACGGAAAACGCGCGGCGAAATACCGAGTAACGGAAGAAGAACTCACGAAGATCGTGCTCGCGAGGGGCAGGTAAGACGGGCGCCCCACCTGACCTACCTGCCCTACGTTGCCCTATTTCGCTGTGACGACGAAGTGTCCGCGGCGATTTTGCTGCCAGCAGGACTCATTGTCCTCGGTGCAAAACGGCTGCTCCTTGCCCTTACTGATGACGGTAATACGGTTAGCGGGGATGCCGAGGCTCACCAGGTAGTCTTTGGCCGCACTGGCACGACGATTTCCAAGCGCCAGGTTGTATTCCGAACTGCCGCGTACGTCGCAGTGGCCCTCGACAGTCACAACGGTGCTGCTCCATTTCTTCATGAAGTCGGCGTCCTTCTGCAGCGCCGTGCGACCCTCCGGACGTAAATCTGACTTGTCGTATTCGAAATACACGTCCTCGAGCGGCTTCTCCGCATTCAACTGATCGAGAGACTTGCGCGCAAAGACCTCCTCTTCCGTAAGCGCCCGCGGTGAGGGAGCGGCGGCCGGAGGCGGCGGGGGCGGAGGCGGCGGGGGCGGTGTCGGCGCCGCGGCCGTTGGAGGGGGAGGCGGAGGCTGCGTCCGAGGTGGAACCGTCTTGTGGCACGCGGATACGGTGATGATGACTGCCAGAGTCAATCCCGATAGCCAAACCATACGACGGTTCATCAATGCGTCACCTCCTCCGGGCGGCAGCTTACAAACTTGATCACGTGGTGTCAATCACCGGAATGGCGCATCACGTCGCTACAATGCGCACGTGGAGCGGTTGCTGCGCGCAACGGCCGAGGCGGAAGGCCGCCATTTCTGGTTTCACGGCTTCCGGACGTTCATCACGCCGCTCATCGAGCAGGCGGTCAGCCATTCTCCCGACCCGCGCATGCTCGATTGCGGTTGCGGAACCGGTGCAAATCTCGAAATCCTCACCCGGTTCGGGCGCGCGTACGGCGTGGATCGTTCCGCTGTCGGCCTGCACATCGCTCAGGCTGCCGGCCGCGACGGCCTGGTCTGCGCGACGGTCGCCGCCATGCCGTTCCGCTCGGCAACGTTCGATCTCGTCACCTCGTTCGACGTCCTGTACTCGCTTGACGCGCCCAGCGAACGAGCCGCCGTTGCCGAGATGTTTCGACTGACCCGTCCTGGCGGGCACGCACTCATCAATGTCGCCGCGCTCAGCGTTCTGCGGGGCGACCATTCGGTCCTCAGTCACGAGGTCCGCCGTTACAGTCGGCGCACCCTCGAGCAGCTCGTGCGCGGTGCTGGTTTCACCATCGTCAGACTTACCTATACCAACGTCACGCTGTTCTTCCCGCTCCTGGTCGTCCGTCTAGTGCAGCGCTGGCGGGGACTGGCCGCTGAGACGGACGCCGGCAGAGAGATCTCGATTCCACCCGCGCCGATCAATGCGTTGCTGACGGGCCTGCTTCGTCTCGAAGGTTCTTGGCTGCGGTATATCAACAACCCGGTCGGCACGTCTCTGCTCTGCCTGGCGTACAAGCCGGTCAAGACACCGGCTGCAGAACCACGCCCTCGTTGAGGCTCCCGGTCCGATAGCCTCGCTGGTCGATCTCGACGTCGCGATATCCTGCAGCGTGTACCTCTCGGACGATAGACGCAGCCATCTCGGGCTCGAGCGCGCGCGCCACATCCTCTCGAGCGATCTCGACGCGGGCGAGGTCGCCATGGTGACGAACCCGGCACACCCGAAATCCCAGACCGTTGATGGCGCGCTCCGCCCGCTCGATCATCCTGAGCTTCTCGGCGGTCACCTCCGTGTGGTAGGGAATCCGCGACGAGAGGCAGGCGGAAGCTGGCTCATCCCAGGTGGGCAGACCGACGCGATGTGACAGCTCGCGGATCTCCCGCTTGCTCAGGTTCACTTCGTCGAGAGGACTCCGAACGCCGAACTCGCGTGCAGCCTGACGGCCGGGACGATAGTCGGCGCGGTCGTCGGCGTTGCTGCCGTCGACCACGACCGCATGGCGGCCGGCGGCCAGCCGTGTCAGGTGCGTATAGAGCTCGTGCTTGCAGAAGTAACAACGGTTAGTCGGGTTGGCGCGGTACTCGACGCGCTCGAGCTCGTCGGTCCGAATGATTTCGTGATTCAGGGCGAACTGGCGTGCCACACGCGCGGCCATTGCCCGGTGGCGTTCGGGGTAACTGGGACTGTCGGCCGTGACGGCCCAGACGCGGTCGCCGAGCGTGCGGCTTGCGACGAAGGCCAGATAGGCGCTATCCACGCCGCCGCTATAGGCGACGACCACGGATTCCATCGAAGCGAGCGTGCGTTCGAGGGCTCGTTCCTTGTCGACCACTACTCCTCCCAATCCTCGTCGTCCTCGTCGGTTTCGTCCTCGTCGTCCTCGTCGTCCTTGTCGGGATCGTCCGCCAACTCGTCGTCGTCTTCTTCGTCGTCGTCGTCTTCTGGCGCGAGCTCGAGCTCAATAGGCGACAGACTGGTGACCTCGAGGTTCGAACCGCATTCAGGGCAGCTGAGCTGATCACCCTTGTCGACGTCGAACTCGTCCACTTCGATATCCGCGTCGCATTCGGGACAGGTGGCCATATTTCTCCTCGGGCAGCGCCTCGCGCGTCGGTTTTGGCAAAGGGGTCGGAGACGTGCCAGAATCCCGCGAGGCGCGGGCGCGAACGGCGATAAGCGTCCGAATTATAGCGATTCCGTGCGCAAATCTGCAACGCGGCCTAACGCTTCAATTGCAACGCTCCGATACGTCGAGTGACACGAGCCGATACAGTTTTGTCCATGACAGGTGCCGCGGCGATCAGCGCGAAGACAGTCCTCATCGCAGACGACACCGCGTTCGTGCGGGACCGCTTCCAAGCGGCCCTCGAGCACGCCGGACACAAGACGATTCCCGTCAAAACCTCGGCCGAGCTGCTGGCGCGCGTGCGCAGCGATCTGACCCGCATCGATCTCGTGGTGCTGGATCTGCGGCTCTCGAGTGCACCCGGCCTCGATCTGGTTCGCTCGATCCGGCAGCTCGATGCTGGCCGTCTGCCGATTCTGGTGTTCAGCGGGACGATTGCCAATGCCAGCGAAGTGCGCGATCTGGCGACCCTCGGCATCGCGGGCTACGTGAACGAATACAGCGCGGCCCAGCATATCCTGCCGTCCCTGGCACCCCATCTCTTCCCGGACAACTTCAACCGGCGCGGCAGTCCCCGGGTCGTGCTGGGCATTCCCGTCCAGTACCCGATTCGGCAACACGATCGCTGCGGCCCTTGCGCTCAATCTCAGCCGCGGGGGCATTGCCATCCGCACGACGAGCCCGCTCGACGCGAACGCGAGAGTCAAGGTTCGCTTCCGCGCGCCCGGCTCCAAGTCAGACGTCGACGCCGAAGGCCGGGTCGCCTGGAGCGATCGACGCGTCGGCATGGGCATCCAGTTCGAAAACGTCGAGGCCGCCAGCCAGGCGCTCATCGACAGTTTTGTCGACGCGCATTTCTTCACCAACAGAAAGGCCTAGGAACGGAATCTGGATTGGATAATTGGGTAATCTGGTAGTCGAGTAATTGGACCGTTACCAGTTACCCGATTACCCAATTACCCGATTACCCAATTCGAGGTTCTTCCTATGGACCCCTCGCTTGCTGGCATCGCATGGCGGCTGGGTGGCGTCCTGGCGCTGGTGCTCGCGAACGGTTTCTTCGTGGCGGCTGAGTTCTCGATCGTCGCCGTTCGCAAGACCCGAATCGAGCAGCTCATTGCCGAAGGACACCGCGGCGCCGTGGCGGTGCGCCGCGCAGTCACCGATCCGGACCGCTATATTGCGGCCACGCAGCTCGGCATCACGATGGCCAGCCTGGGGCTCGGCTGGATCGGCGAGCCGGCACTCGCGCAGGTCGTTCAACCAACTCTGTCGTTTCTCCCAGCCCATATCGCCGAGCCCACCGCTCACACCGCGGCCGTGGCCATCGCCTTCACCGTCATTACGGCCGTGCACATCATCTTCGGCGAGCTGACACCCAAATGGATTGCGCTCGAGCGCGCCGAAGCCACCTCGCTGATGGTTGTCAAGCCGACCGAGCTGTTCATGCGGGCGCTGTGGCCCTTCCTTCGATTGATGCACGGTGCCGCCCGCGCCGTCGTCAAGGTGTTCGGCGTGTCGATTGGCGAGGGCCGCGCTATGGTGCACTCGGAAGAAGAGCTGAAAATGCTGGTCACCGCCAGCCAGGAGGCCGGCGTTCTCGAAGAACAAGAAGAGCAGATGCTCCATCGGGTCTTTGCATTTGCCGATCTCACGGCCGGCCAAGTGATGGTCCCCCGGACGGAGGTCGTCGCTGTGTCGGCGGATGCAACGCGCGACGAAGCGGTGGCACTCATCACCCGGTACGGGCACGCGCGGCTTCCGGTCTACCGAGACAACCTGGATCACGTCGTCGGCCTCCTGCACGTCACTGACCTCGTGAAAGCCGTCACGGCAGCGACCGGAACTCTCAATATCGGCGCCCTCGCACGTGAGGTGCTGATCGTCCCCGAAACGCTGCCCGCTGACGACCTCCTGGCTGAAATGCGTCGACGGGGCGTTCGGGAAGCGATCGTTTTTGATGAGTACGGCGGCACAGCCGGACTCGTCACCTTTGAGTCGCTGATGAGGCGGATCGTCGGCGACCTGGGCCCCGGCTTCGGAGGATCCGCGACCATCGAAACGCTGCCGGGCGGCGCCGCACGGATTGACGGCCTGGTGCTGGTCGCCGATGTCAACGAGCGATTCGCGCTGGACATCGACGGAACCAGCTATACGACGATCGGCGGCTTCGTCCTGGGACGCCTCGGCCGCCGTCCAACGGTCGGCGACACGATCGAGCTGGATGGCCGGCAGATGCGCGTCGAAGCCCTCGATGGCATTCGCGTCGCGAAGGTGTGGCTCTCGAATCCTGCAGCCGAACCGCAGCCCAGGATTACGGACACGTCGAGCTAGCTTCCAAAAACTGGCCGCGTGTGCGGCCAGTTCAGAGGCCAACCAGTTGACCTCGCGCGCTGTATCGGGACAGGATGGGGCTGCGCTAGACCGAATGCGGACGCTTAACTGGTCGGCGTACCCCGCACTCCTTGCAAGACCCTCAGGTGGGCGCAGTTATGCATTCGTCCGCGTGACGGTGCGTCGTTCGACATTGGGGTAATCGATGCTATGCCCCATATGCGGAAAGGGGACGGCCGCGCCCGGAGAGCGGTGTCCCGTTTGCCAAGCCGTGCTCGCCGAAGCGCCCCACGAGGTCAGCGTCCTCACGCCGCCTGGGGAGATGGGCGCGACGCTGGTGCCGGCTACGACCTCCCGGCTGACCGCCAGGGAACGCGTTCCGCCCCACGGATATGCGACTGCCGAGGCCGGTCGCGAGGACACGACCGGTCTTCCTCCGGGAGCCTCGCGCGGTCCGACGCCCGTCGTGGAGAGAAGGCCAGCCCCTTCGCTGCCGGGCAGTCGTTCGGCACTCGCTATCACATCATCCGTCAACTCGGAGTCGGCGGCATGGGCGCTGTGTACCACGCCTGGGACGACGTGCTCGGCGTTGCCGTCGCGCTCAAAGTGATTCGCACCGAGGTCACAACGGATCCGCGTGCAGCCGCCGACCTCGAACGGCGGTTCAAGAACGAGCTGTTGCTGGCTCGCAAGGTCACCCACAAGAACGTCGTCCGGATTCACGATTTCGGCGAGGTTGACGGCGTCAAGTACATCACGATGCCGTACGTCGACGGTCAGGACCTCTCGGCGGTGTTGACGGCGAGCGGCCGGCTGCCTGTTTCGAAAGCCTTAGCCATCGCCAAGCAGGTGGCCGCGGGACTTGAAGCCGCGCACGAGGTCGGTGTCGTGCACCGCGATCTCAAGCCGGCCAACATCATGATCGATGGCGACCGTGCGCTGATCATGGACTTTGGCATCGCGCGTTCGACCTCGACTGATGCCGAAACGATGCTCGCTGGTGGGACGCTGACGGGCGGGGTGATGGGAACGCTCGAGGTACATGGCACCCGAGCAAGGCAGGGGCGAAGTCGTTGATCAACGTGCTGACATCTACGCGTTCGGGCTGATCTTCTACGACATGCTCGTGGGCAGGCGCCAGACGGCGGGTACCGGTACCTTCATGACCGAGCTGTTCAAGCGCATGCAGAGCGCGCCGCCGTCTCCGCGAACCATCGATTCCACGATTCCTGAGGGGCTCGATCAGGTGATCTCACGATGCGTGCAGCCCGACCCGGCCGCGCGATACCAGACCAGCGTGGAATTGTGCGCCGACCTCGATCGGCTCGACGCAGACGGGAATGCCCGTTCCAGCTTGTCTCAGGCGCCCGCCTTCACTGCTCCATTGCAGACGACGGTCGGGCAATCCGAGGCGTCATGGTTTGCCTCACGCAAGTGGATGGCCGCCGTCGCTGTGGCCGCCGTAGCGGTGGCGGCCATTCTGGTGCGTCAGCAGATCCAACTGCGGCGCGGCGGCACACCAGCGGCAGCCGGTCCGCCGCCGATCTCGTTGGCGATCCTGCCCCTCCGAAATGCGTCGCCGGACAAGTCCATCGACTGGCTGGGTCCCAGCCTGGCAGAAATGCTCAGAACGGAGATCGGACAGTCGTCGCACCTCCGGTCGATCTCATCCGATCGCCTCGATCAGATCCTGCGCGACTTGCACATCGCCGCCGATTCGAACCTCGATCCGGCGACGGTTCGGCGTCTCGCAGAATTCAGCAATGCGGAAACCATCCTGTCGGGCCAGTTCGCGAAGCTCGGTGACGCGATTCGGATCGATGCCACGATCGACGACGTCAAGCGGCAGCGGGTGGTGACCTTGAAGGCGGAAGCCGCGAACCAGGCGGGCCTTTTCGCCGCGGTGACCCAGCTCGCCGCAGTCCGTTCGGCAGAACCTGGCGCTGTCGCCCGACATTGTCAAAGAGCTGAAGGACAAATCGTTCAAGCCGTCGACGCAGTCGCTCGAGGCGTTGCGGTTCTACAACCAAGGGGTTCAACTGGCCCGACAGGGCAAGCATGCCGAGGCGTTGAAAACGTTTCAAGCCTCGACCGAAGCCGACCGGAACTTCGCGCTCGCGTACTCGCAGCTAGCACAAAGCCGCGCCAGCCTCGGCTACGACAACGAAGCGGAGCAGCTCTCGCGTAAGGCCGTCGAGCTGAGCAGCACGCTTCCGCCCCAAGAGAAATATCGAATCCTGGCGAACCACGCTCGCATTCAAAACGACAATGCCAAAGCCATCGAGTCGTACGAGAACCTGGCGAAGGTCTCGCCGGACGATCCGGATGTCCATTTCAACCTCGGCAGCTTGTATGAGGCGATTGGCTCGCTGGATCTCGCCCGCGATCACTTCGGGAAGGTTCTCAAAGACGATCCCAATTACGTGGACGCGCTGTTCTCGTACGGTCGCGTTGAAATCAAACGCGGTAATGCGCAAGGCTCACTCGAGTATCTGAACCGGGCCCATAACCTGACGATTCAGCTCGAGAACGAGGAAGCCAAAGCGAACGTCCTCAATGCCATGGGTGTCGCCTACAGGGTGCTGGGGAAGCCAGAAGAGGCGCTACGCCATTACCAGCAGTCGATGGACATCAAGCGGCGCATCGCGGACAAGCGGGGCATCGCCGTGACGCTGGGCGAGATCGCGCAGCTGCACGAATCCTCGGGAGCAGCCGCCGCCGCACTGGCGAGCTATCGGGAAGCGCTTCAACTGCAGCGCGATATCGGTGACACGAAGGGCATGGGCACGACGCTCATCAACCTCGGGTCTTTCTATTCCGACCGCGCCGAGCTGGACGAAGCCCTGAAGATGTTCAAGGACTCGCTTCAGATTCAGCGCGATGTGGGCAACGAGAACTTGCAGGCGCTGTGCCTGAACAACATCGGCGACATCTATCTCGCCAAAGGTCAGTACGACGACGCGCTCTTGTACTTCGAGCGCGCGCTCGAGTTGCGGGAAAAGTCAAAGGTGCAGACCGACATCGCGCAAACTCGTCACAACCTGGGGGAAACCTTCGCGAATCTCGGCCGCTACGACCAGGCCCTGGCGGAGTATCTCAAAGCGCTCGAACTGAACCGAAATGCGGGAGACAAGCGCGGAGCCGCCATCGAGGCGTACAGCATGGGGACGGTCTTTGCGTATCAGGGTCGCTACGGTGCCGCGCTCAAGTCGAAGGAAGAGTCGCTGACCGCCTTCCGGACGCTTCAGGAACGCACCTTCTGGTTGTCCGAAATCCTGGGAGGCTATGGCAGCGCGCTCGCTCAAATGGGCCGTGGCGACCAGGCTGACAAGTCTTTCGTCGAGGCTCTTGCGATCGCGCGCGAACTCCACAATCCGGGCCTGGTCGCGCAGACGTTGGGTTTCCAGGGAGACAACGCGTGGTATCGCGGTGATCTCAAGGGGGCCCGCGAGCTGTACGACCAGGCGCTCAAGGAGGCGTCACAGACGACCGAGCGCCGCCAGCTCCTCGTCGCCAAGGTCAACGTCGCCAAGATCGCCGTCCAAGAGCAGAGCGCGTCCGTCAAAGAGAAGGAATCTCAACTGATCATTCAGACATTGAAGGGGTTGGCGCAGGAAGCCGACGCGCTCGGGTTGAAATATATCGCCGTCGAATGCTCGACCTACCTGGCGCAGGCCATGTTGAACAGTAAAGAGCCTGCGCGAGCGCGACAAGAACTCGAGCGCGCGATTTCGCAGAGCGAGAAGCTGGGACTTCGTGGTCTGCTCGCCAAGAGCCACGACCTGCTGGCCACCTCACTGCGACGGGCCGGCAACGAACCAGAGGCGTCGAGCCATGCGGCGGAGGCGCGAAAGCTGCTGGATGAGATTCGAAAGGAAGCCGGAAGCGACGACCTGCTGAAGCGCAGCGACTTGAGCCACATCGCTCAAAACTGAGAACTCAGACGAAGGAAGAACCAACTTCTGCCTTCTCAGTTCCGCCGGCTTCGCAGCTCATCCCGACTATTCTCACTTTGAAGCGGGTCGCACTCGCTGGTAGGCCACGATGTAATCCGAGAACCCGGGCGCCTTTCCTCTCACGCCGGGATCGTCTGCCGACCTCATAGTTCCTAAGGACTTTGGTGGTGATCTCTGTCGTCGAATATTACCTCGTCCTCGGAGCGAAGCAGCATCAGGTCGTGTTTGTTGCCTTTCGCCGCCGGAGTCAGTGAATCCAACGATGTACTGACCGTCAGCACAAGATTCGGTGTGGAAATGACTCTGTAGAAGGTACATCCGCCATTCCGCAGTAGGCCAGCACTGAGAGTCGGCGAACAGTGTTCCCGAAACCCTGATCGTTCTAGGTAGTCAGGTCTGATCGGAATCAATTCGACTTCGATTACGACAGGTTCCGGCCGTTGGCGTTTGATGTTGATTGAGTTGTTCCCATCGAACACGAATGTGTGGCTGTTAGCCCTGGGTGAAAGTCCCGTACAGTCCTCTGAGCCTCGTAACAAAGTCCTCGGTTCTCGGGATCCCATATTATCGCTTGAGCGCTCGCGCGACTGGCGCCTGCAGCCCAAAAGGCCATCGCGATTCCGAGCGTCATCAAAAGACGTTGAACGATCTGTCGATTCTTCATGACGAATCACCTTCCAAAGGCGAAGAGCTATCGCTCGACGGCACGGGTTGCAAGACACAATATTCACAATTCCGCACCTTGGTCGAAGGACCGGCCGGTCCAGGCGAGACCGCAATAGTCTGCCTCCGATCTGAAACTTGCGGTGAGGATTGTCAGCGCATGAGCTAACATCAGCTTCACAGCGAAGCAAGCGTTTCGATTACCTTTTGGTAATTCGGCTCGTTGCGGGCGTCGTCCAATACCTCGCGATAACGAACGATGCCGTTCTTGTCGAGCACGAACACCGCTCGCTTGGCGATGCCCTTGAGGCCGATCATGTCCTCGTTGAACGCGCCGTAGTCGCGAATCACCTGCTTGTTGAAGTCACTCAGCAGGGGAAAGTTCAAGCTCTGCTGGTCCTGAAATGCCTTCAGCGCGAAGAACGTATCCACGCTGATGCCGAGCACCTGAGCGTTGGCCTTGTTGAACTCAGCCATCGAATCCCGGAAGGTGCAGAGCTCCTTCTGGCAGGTTCCACTGAATGCTGCCGGGAAGAAGGCCAGCAGGACCGGCCGGCCCTGCAGCCCGCTGAGGGTCACGGGCTGGCGATCCTGATTCATCAATGTGAAGTCCGGAGCTTTCGTTCCAACGTCTACTGACATGTCGTCTCCTTGAATGGGGTGCCTTAGCACTTCATTAGATGGGCAGACCGGAGATCTTGCCCGATTTTGTCCCCTTCGGATAGCATCTTCCGTTTGCGTTTGACAGGACGGCCACCCAGTGATCGAGGTTCAGCACCTCACGAAGCGTTACGGTCGCGTGACCGCCGTTGACGACGTCAGTTTTCGCGTCGAGCGCGGCGAAATCCTGGGGTTTCTCGGGCCTAACGGGGCCGGGAAGACCACCACCATGCGAATCGTCACCGGTTACATGCCGGCAACCGAAGGCAAGGCGATCGTCGCAGGGTTCGACGTCTTCGAGCAACCGATCGAAGCCAAACGGCGCACGGGATACCTTCCGGAAACCCCTCCACTCTACCCCGACATGACGGTGGCCGAGTACCTCCAGTTTGTCGCCAAGATCAAGGGGGTGTTGGGGGCGGACCGAAACGGACGAGTTCGAAAGGTCATGGAGCGGACTCGGATCGCCGACATGGCCGACCGTCTCTGCTCCAAGCTCTCGAAAGGTTACCGCCAACGCGTGGGGCTCGCTCAGGCCCTGATTCACAATCCCGAGGTCCTGGTTCTAGACGAGCCAACGGCCGGCCTCGACCCCAAGCAAATCATCGAGACGAGGCAGCTCATCAAGGAATTGGCCGGCGACCACACGATTGTGCTCAGCACCCACATCCTGCCAGAGGTTTCACAAACGTGTCAGCGTGTCGTCATCATCAACAAGGGCAAGGTCGTCGCGATTGACACTCCCGACAACCTGACCGCACGACTGCGCGGATCGGAAACGATGTACGTTCAGGTGGATGCGAGAGGTGCCAGCGCCGGCGAGACGTTGAGCCGGCTGTCCGGTGTGACGCGCGTGGCCGAATCAGATCGGCGCGACGGCATCGTCGGATACGAAATCGAGAGCGAACAGGGACGCGATGTGCGGCGTGAGTTGGCTCAGGCTGTTGTGACCAACGGCTGGGGTCTGCTCGAACTGAGGCCGATGCGGATGAGCCTGGAAGAGGTCTTCCTGTCGCTCACGACGGATGAAGCACCGGCCACCGAAGGGGAGGCCTCCCATGCGTAACATACTTGCGATAGCGCAGAAGGAGCTGAGGTCATACTTCGCCTCACCCATCGCCTACATCGTGATCGGCGTCTTCGCCCTGCTCTACGGATACTTCTATGTCGCCATCCTGCAGTACTTCGTCCGGCAGAGCATGCAGAGCCAGTTCGGCGGCGGCGGACCGATGAACGTCAATCAGGCAATGCTCCGTCCCCTGCTCCAGAACGTCACAATTCTAGTGCTCTTCATGTTGCCCGCCATCACGATGCGGACGTACTCGGAAGAAAAGCGGTCGGGGACAATGGAACTCCTGCTGACGTCGCCCATTACAGATCTGCAAATCGTCCTCGGCAAGTTTCTGGGGGCGATGGCGCTGTACTGCGTCATGCTGGCCGTGTCGCTCATCCACATCGCGCTGCTGTTCGTGTACGGAAATCCGGAGTGGAAACCGCTCTTGACGGCGTACATCGGGTTAATCCTGCTGGGCGGCAGCTTTATCTCGGTCGGCCTGTTCATCTCGACGCTGACGAAGAATCAGGTGGTCTCGTTCATGGCCACGTTTGGCGTCTTCCTGCTGTTGTGGGTGATCAACTGGATCGGCAGCTTCTCCGGGCCCACGATGGACAGCTTGACGAACTACCTGTCCATCATCGGGCACTTCGATGACTTCGCCAAGGGCGTGCTCGATACGACACATCTCATCTACTACCTCAGCTTCATCACCTTCGGGCTGTTCCTGACAGCCAAGTCGGTGGACAGCGAACGGTGGAGGGGGTAGCTGATGCTGAACCGCATTCTCAATTTCGTCGGCTGGCTCGGGATGCTGCTGGTGTTTGCCGCGGTGGGAATCCGCTTCGGCCTGCCGGCAAAGGAGCAGTACGCGTACTACCTTGCCTGGGGCGGCCTCGTGTGCGTGCTCGCGTATACGCTCAGCCAATGGCGCGAGATCGCAAACATGTTCACGCGGCGCCAGGCGCGATACGGGACGCTCGCCGGCGTCAGCATCCTAGTCGTGCTGGGCATTCTCGCCGCGATTAACTACATCGGGTCCAAGCAGAACAAGCGGTGGGATCTCACATCCAGCAAGCAGTTCAGTCTGGCGGACCAGACGCGCAACGTGCTCGCCAAGCTGGACTCGCCCCTTCAGATTCGGGTCTTCGCCTCGGACGTGGACTTCGACCGCTATCGCGACAGACTCAAGGAGTACGAATACGCGTCAAAGAAGGTCTCGACGGAGTACATCGATCCCGAGAAGAAACCG
The DNA here is from genome assembly GCA_963725105.1 of uncultured Acidobacteriota bacterium. Lineage (GTDB taxonomy): Bacteria > Acidobacteriota > Vicinamibacteria > Vicinamibacterales > CAVVIG01 > CAVRXZ01. The sequence continues at coordinate 62,805 of CAVRXZ010000022.1, read as the reverse complement.
GCGGTCGCCAGGCAGGTTCAACTCCAACCACCGGTCACGATCATCTTCGACTACAAGGGCCGCTCTGAACGCGTCACGTCGGACGCCGAACAGGATTTGACCAACGCCATCATCAAGGTGGTTTCCGGAAAACAGCGGAAGGTCTACTTTACACAGGGGCACGGAGAGCGCGACACGGCCGGGTCCGACCGAGACGGGTACGACTCGATCTCTCAGGCCCTCGGCAAAGAAAACTACACGGTCGACAAGGTCGCGATCGCGCAGCAGGGCTCGGTGCCGGAAGACGCCGCCGTCCTGATCGTAGCGGGCCCGAAGATCGACTTCTTTCCGCAGGAGGTCGACGCCATCAAGAAGTACTTGCAGGCCTCGGGCAAGCTTCTGCTCGAGCTCGATCCACCCGACAAGCCTGACAGCCCGCCGCTGACGAATCTGATTGCGCTGGCGCACGAGTGGGGGTTCGACGTCGGCAACAACATCGTCGTCGACGTGAGCGGCATGGGGCGATTGATCGGAACCGACGCGTCAGTTCCTGTCGCTGCCAACTACCCGGCGCACCCTATCACCGAGCGGTTCAACTTTCTGACGGCGTTTCCCCTTGCGCGATCGGTCGCACCGGTCACCGGCGGCGTGACCGGCCGCGTCGCTCAGACATTCGTCGAGACAAGCGCGCGAAGCTGGGCAGAAACCGACATCAAGGAACTGTTGACGACGGGCAAGGTAGCGCTGGACGAGGGCAAGGGCGACAAGAAGGGCCCGGTTTCCATTGCCGCAGCCGTCTCCGTTTCGTCCACTCCGGCTGCCGAACCCGCGAAGCCTGGAGCCGATGCACCTCCGAAGAGCGAGACCCGCGTGGCCGTCGTCGGCGACTCGGATTTCGCGGCCAACGCGGGCCTGGGCATCCAGGGCAACCGCGATCTGTTCCTGAACACGATCGGCTGGCTGTCGCAGCAGGAAAACCTGATCTCGATCAGGCCGAAGGAAGCCGATGATCGCCGGCTCACGCTGACCGCGACGCAACAGCAGAACATCCATGTGGCTGTCGCTCGTCATCATTCCCGGCTTCATCTTCGGATCGGGCGTCTACACCTGGTGGCGGAGGCGATAAGATGCGCGGTCTGCGGTCGACGATTGCTCTCATCGTCGTCCTGGTCGGCCTCGGGCGCCTACATCTACTTCGTGACGTGGAAGAAGACGGCCGAGACGACGTCCGACGCAGGAGAAGGTCTTCGTCGGCTTCGACGCCGACGAAGGTCGACGAGCTGAAGGTCACCTCCGACAAGGGCGACGTGACGACGCTGAAGAAGACAACGGCAGCGATGGCAGCTGGTGCAGCCGACCGACGGCACGGCCGACGAGGCCGAGGCGTCGGGGATCGCCAGCGCGCTCGGCCAGCTCGAGATCGTGCGCGTCGATCGATGAGAACCCGACCGACCTGAAGGACTACGGGCTGGCGACCGCCGCGCTTCGCACGTCGACTACAAGGCCGCGGGCGGCAAGGACTATCGCCGGCTTCTGGTCGGCGACAAATCGCCGACCGGCAGCGATCTCTTTGCGACGCGCAACGAAGACAAGCGGGTGTTTCTGATCCCGGCGTCCCAGGAGAGCGACGTTCAACAAGTCGACGTTCGATCTGCGCGACAAGATCGTCGCTGAAGTTCGAGCGCGACAAGGTCGACGGCATCGACGTGACGGCCGACGGCAAGACGCTGCAGCTCGCCAAGGACAACGCGGAGTGGAAGATCACGCAGCCGCTGCAGGCGCGCGCCGACTACGGCGCGGTCGAGGGACTGATCGGCGGCTGCAGACGACCGCCATGAAGTCGATCGTCGCGGACGCCGCGACGCCGGCCGACCTGAAGAAGTACGGCCTCGACAAGCCCGCCGCGAGCGTCGACGCTGAAGATGGGCAGCGCGCGCGCGACGTTCGCGTCGGGTCGCAAGGCCGACGACAACACCGTCTACGCGCGCGACGTGTCGAAAGGCGCGGTCGTGACGGTCGACAGCATGCTCGCGGACGACCTGAAGAAGGGCGCCGGCGACTACCGCCGCAAGGACGTGTTCGAGTTCCGCCCGTACAACGCGACGCGGCTCGAGTTCATCGCGAAGCGGCCAGACCGTCGCGTTCGAGAAGGTCAAAGGCGACGGCAAGGACGCGACCGACAAGTGGCGGCGCGTGAGCCCGACGCGCGCCGACGCCGACAAGGACAAGATGGATTCGCTGCTCAGCCGTGCTGTCGAACATGCGTGCCACCGTCGTTCGTCGACGTCATCGGCCAAGACCGGCCTCAACGCGCCGGCCATGATCGTGTTCGCGAAGTTCGACGAGGGGAAGAAGGAAGAACGAGTCACTTTCGGCAAGGTCGACGCCGACGTGTATCGTCGTCGAAGCCGGGCGAGCCTGGCGCCGCGAAGATCGACGCCGCCGACTTCACCGAAGCGAACAAGACGCTTGGATGAGCTATCGAAGTAGGGCGGGTCCGCTCGGCGCCGCGGCCGCGCTCGTTGTCACGCTCTCGGCGTGCCACCCGTCTTCACGGCCTTCGCAGATTCCCGCCTCGCGCACGCTTTCCGGGGTCCTCAGTCTCCAACAACGCATCGATGCCGTCCTCGCCGATCCGGCCCTGCGACGGAGCTTTGGGGCGTCCTCGCCCGGTCGCTGACAGCCGGCGACACCGCTGTACTCCCGGAATGCGGACAAGCTCATGATGCCCGCGTCCAACATGAAGATCGTGACGCTCGCGGCGGCCGCGGATCGTCTTGGATGGGACTACACCTACCAAACGCAGTTGCTGTCGACCAGCCCGGTGAAGGATGACACGCTCGACGGTGACCTCATCGCGGTCGGCTCTGGCGATCCCACGATCGGCCACGACGGGCCGGGCGCGGCCGTGTTCGAATCGTGGGCGGAACGATTGAAAGCGAGCGGCATTCGAGCGATTCGAGGCCGCATCATCGGCGACGATAACGCGTTCGAGGACGAGACGCTTGGGCCAGGTGGGCATGGACGACCTGGCAGAAGGTACGCCACCGGTGTTGGCGCGCTGTAGTTCAACGAGAACGTCGTGTCGATCACCATCCGGCAGGAACGGCAGTCGGCGAGCCGGTTGCCGTTGCCATGACGCCCGAAGGGAGCGGGCTCGACATTCGAAACAACCTCGCCACCGCCCCCGCGGGTGCACCAATGGCCATCGTTGCCCGCCGACTGCCCGGCTCGACGAGCCTCGAGCTGCGCGGTACGGTCACGATGGGCGCGTCCGTCGCTCATACGGTTTCGGTCGACAACCCCACCTTGTTCTTCGTCAATGCCCTGCGTCTGACGCTCGTCGCGCACGGAATCGATGTCCAAGGACCCGCAGTCGACATCGACGACCTGCCTGTTCCGCCGTCCCGCACGCAGGGAACAGTCCTCGCGACCTCATCGTTCGCCATCGTTGGCAACGTTGGCGGTCCGCATGATGAAAGTCAGCCAGAACCTGTATGCCGAAACGCTGCTGAAGACCATAGGGACGACCGCCGGCCCCGGAACGGTCAACGCAGGCCGGGCAGCCGTGCTCTCAACGCTGCAGTCGTGGGACGTGGCACGGCAAGATCTGATCATGGTCGACGGGTCGGGTCTGTCCCGTTACGACCTCATCACTCCGCAAGCCCTCGTGGGCGTCCTGGCGCACGTGGCTCGTGACGAGCATCTGCGAAGCGCCTTTAACGAGGCGCTGCCAGTTGCCGGCAGAGACGGCACACTTGCAGGCCGCATGAAAGGCACTCCCGCCGAGGACAATGCACGCGCGAAAACCGGCGCGATCGCGAGTGCGCGCGGACTCTCGGGCTACGTCAAGACGGCGAACGAAGAGACGCTCGTCTTCTCGATTCTGGCGAACAACTTCGAAACTACGGCAGACGTCATTGACCGCGCCGCCGATGCTATCGTGGTTCAGCTAGCTGAGTTCAGACGGTAAGAAGAGGATCTGGGACACCGGCTTCTGCGAAGCCCTTTGCGCGCAGCACGCAACTGTCGCAGTGTCCGCAGGGCTTACCGGCAGGATCAGGATCGTAGCAGCTCGTCGTCAGGCCGTAGTCGAGATCCAGTTCAACTCCCCGACGGATAATCTGGGCCTTCGTCATGGAAATGAGCGGCGTATGCACCCGAACAGCGGCGCCTTCCACCCCCGCTCGGGTCGCCAGCGCAGCGAGTTTTTCGAACGCCGCAATGAACTCCGGGCGGCAGTCGGGATAGCCGGAGTAGTCGAGCGCGTTGACGCCAATCACGATATCTCGGGCAGCCAGCACCTCGGCCCAGCCGAGCGCCAGTGAAAGAAAGATCGTGTTTCTGGCCGGGACGTAGGTGGACGGAATGTCGGTCTCAGCCAGATCTCGATCGCGCGGAACAGACAGATCGGACGTCAGGGAGGAGCCGCCAATCGCCCGCAGATCGATCTCGAGTTCGAGATGGCGCTGAACGCCCAGCCATGCGGCAATGGCACGAGCCGATTGTATTTCGCGTTGATGGCGCTGACCGTATCTGATGGTCAACGCATGCAGTACATAACCTTCAGATCGGGCGATGGCTGCTGCCGTGTAGGAGTCGAGACCACCGCTCAGCAGGTACCATCGCTTGCATCTGCCAAGTTCACCTTTCATACGCCCCGTGTCGCCGGAGGCCAGATGTACTTGTGAAGCTGGACTTGCAGACGGGCCGGCAGTCGATCCGCGAGCATCCACTCCGACAGCGTTTGTGGATGGAGCACGCCATGCACCGGTGACATGAGTACAGCCGCGCAGCGCGACTGCAGATCCAGGCGGCCAACGATGTCCCGAGCGAACTCGTAGTCCACGCGGTCCTGCACGACGAACTTCACCTCATCGTGAGGCAACAGTCGATCGAGGTTCGGCCAGAACGTCTTGCCGGCCTCGCCGCTTGCCGGACACTTGATGTCGATGATCTTCACGACGTCCGGCGGCACGCGGTCGGTCGGCCGATGCCCGCCAGTTTCGAGCAGCACCGTTCGCCCGCTCGCAAGCAGGCGCGTCATCAGCGCGTAGACGTCTTCCTGCAGCAGAGGCTCGCCGCCCGTGATTTCCACAAGAGGACAAGCGTGACGATCGACGATCTCGATGATTTCGTCAACCGATTGACGGCGCCCTTCGTGGAACGAGTACGGAGTATCACACCACGCACAGCGAAGGTCGCACCCGGTCAATCGAACGAACACGCACGGCCGCCCCGCGTGCGTTGATTCGCCCTGGACCGAATAGAAGATCTCGTTGATGGTCAGCATCAGTCCGATTCCTACTATTCTATGAGGTGAATGCCGCCTCGCTCCACCCTCAGGATTGGAACCTCCGGATGGAACTACCCCGCCGGTCGAGGAACCTGGAATGGTGTGTTCTACCCGCTGCCTCGCCAGAGGCCGAAAGGCTTCGACGAGCTGTCGTTCTACGCAGAACACTTCGACACTGTCGAGGTGAACTCCACGTTCTATGGGCAGCCACGAGCCGACGTCTCGCGAAAGTGGGCGGCTCGGACCCCTGAGGGGTTCGAATTCGCTGTCAAGCTCTATCAGAAGTTCACGCACCCGGCGATGTTCAAGGAAGCGCTCACGCGCAGCCTGTCGAGAGCCGACGATCGTCTGACCTTCGCCGATGCAACCGAGCGGGAAGCGCTCGACGCGCTCGCCCGCCCGAATCAGGCGGACCTCGACGAGTTCCGCACGGGCGTCGAACCACTGGCGTCCACGGGCAAGCTGGGACCGCTGCTGGCGCAGTTTCCGCCCAGCTTCAAGGACACGCCGGCCTCGCGCGACTATCTCGCCGATCTCGTCCGCGCCTTCTCCGGCTACCGGATGGCGGTCGAGCTGCGCCACGCGAGCTGGAGCGACAACGTCGGCGGCACGCTCGAGATCCTCAACGGGCTCGGCGCAGCCTGGGTGCAGATAGACGAGCCAAAGTTCCGCTTCTCAATCAGGCAGAACTATCTACCGAACGTGAAGGGCTTCTATTACATGAGGCTGCATGGCCGCAACGCCCAGACATGGTGGCGACATTCGGCAGCGGAGGACCGATACGATTACCTGTACTCGACCCAGGAGCTGAGCGAGTTCGCTGAAACGGCCGAGGCAGCCCGACGGCTTGTGGACAAGCTGTACCTCTATACCAACAATCACTTCTCAGCCAAATCGATTGCCAACGCCGTCATGATCAAGAAGCAGCTCGGGGAGCCAATCAACGGCACTTATTCTGAGGAATTCCTCGACCATGTACCCCGAGGCCCGTAAGGTTGGCGGACATTTCATTCCTGGACGTACATCCGTCTGATCACGTCACCACGCCGAATCGCTTCCACAACATCCCGGCCCGATACCAGCTGGCCGAATACCGCGTACTTGCCGTCCAGATCGTCGCGTTTGGCGAGAGTCACGTAGATCTGACTGTCGGCCAGCGAAGGGTTGCCGGCGTGGGAAATCCCCACCGCACCTGCCACATGAGTTCTTTTCTTGGTGATTTCTGCCATCCCGATAGGCTGGCCGCTCGACGCACCCTGGCCCCGACCCCATACGGTTTCCTGCGACGGATTGCGGGACTGCGGATCACCCCACTGCACCACAAAGCCAGGAATGGCCCGGTGAAAACGCTGTCCGTCATAGAAGCCGCTCCGGACGAGGTCCACGACGTGCTTGACGGTCTTCGGCGCTTCGGCAGGATAGGTGACAAACGAGAACATCCCTTTCGAGGTCTCGACGACGACCACGGAAGCCGGAGGGCTTTGCTGTGCGGGTTGCGCGGCGATGCAGGCCAGCATCGCAACAGCCACAACGAACAACCGCGGGGCGGTCGCTCTCATCGCGCCGCCCTCTCCACAAGCCCGCCCGAGGGCTTCGCGACGCCCACTCGCTTGCAGAATCGGCTGATGACACAGCTGTCGCACCGCGGATGGACTGGCCTGCAGACGTTCTGTCCCCAGGTCACCAGATACAGGTTGATGTACGGCCACCATCGTTTCCGGGTTGCCGCATAGAGCGCCTGCTCGGTCTCGTCAGGAAACTTCGTGGCAACCCATCCGAGACGATTGGAAATGCGGTGGACGTGCGTGTCCACGCAGATGTTCTGGCGGCTCCTGAATGCGAGGATCAAGACCAGGTTGGCGGTCTTCCGACCTACGCCCGGCAGCGCCAGCAACTCATCCATCGTCTCGGGAACATGGCCACCGTGCTGCTGCACCAGGATATGCGCGGTCTGTTTCACGTGTCTGGCTTTGTGCCGGTAGAAGCTGACCGGATAGATCAGGTGCTGGATCTGACGCACCGTGAGCCGGGCCATCCGGCGCGGCGTGGCGGCCACCTTGAACAATCGAGTCGAGGCTGCCAACGTCGTTCGGTCCTGCGTTCGCGCTGAGAGAAGCGTAGCAATCAGAACCTGAAACGGATCTTCCGCCTGGCCCTGCGAAATTTTCTCGACCGCAGGCAGCTCGAGCCCGTCGATCGCTCGCGCGAGCGCCCGCATGACGGGGGCAACGTTACCCACTCTCGTCGCGCCTTGCTGGGACCGCAGGCGCTCTCCACCTGCCTTACCTGCCCTACCAGCCCTGTTAGTGTCCATACGACTGGCAGTAGCGGCAGTGATTGCAGCGAACGGCGGGCTCGATCAGGCAGGAGCCGTCGACATCACCGCCGATGGTCAGCGCGAATACGCGGTGGCTCGAATGCCCTTGAGGAACGGCGCTGACAAACGGCGCAGCCTCTTCACGCTCGAGGTATCTGGCGACAGCCTCCCGGACAAGCTCACGCAGTTGCTGGTCCGTCATGAGGATTCGCCCGATGATTCGTGAAGGTCGAATCGATCGACGATTCCCACAATCGCCGCGTCGACAGGCGCCCCCTCCTGTCCGATAGCATCACCGGCAGCCCGCCCTTCGAGCACGACGAGAACTGTTTCGCGCACTCCGGCACCCACACCGTCGACCGCCAGCAGCGCGGATCCTTTCAAGCTGCCGTCGATATTCACCGGCTGCACGAGTAGAAGCTTGGCGCCCTCAAAGCGGCGATGTTTCTGGGTCGACACCACTGTGCCGATCACTTTGGCGAGCAGCATACAGGCGAGTCTCAGAATTTGAGGATCATTCGTCCACATCCCAGTGATCGACGATCCCGACGATGGCGGCGTCTGCCGGTGGATTCGCCGGATGGAAGGGAAAGCTCGCCTCTTTACCGCGCACGAAAAACACTTCTTCGCCGACTCCGGCGCCAACCGCGTCAACGGCCACCAGCGCCCGACCGAACGCGGCGCGCTGGGCTGTGAGTGGCTGAACAATGAGGAGCTTGAGGGCCACGAGATTTTCATCCTTTCTCGTGGCCACGACACTACCAATCACGCGAGCCAGTTGCATAGAGAATGGAGAATCGGGTAATCGGGTAATTAGGTAATCTGGTAATGGCGATAGGAGCTATTCACTTGTCTCGACCGCGTCCACGATGCCGACGATTGCCGCGTCGACCGGGCAATCCTTCAGCCCCGCCGCCATCCGGGCCGAGCTGCCGCTGACGATGAGGACGGTCTCGCCGACACCTGCATCGACAGTGTCCACGGCCACCAGGTACTGCCCTTCGAGCTTGCCGCGGGGATCGACCGATCGTGCAAGCATCAGCTTGTTACTGACCAGCTTCGGATCTTTTCTGGTCGCCACGACCGTTCCGACAATCTTCGCCAGGAGCATGGGGTTCCAGGTTCCAGGGTTCCAGAGTTCCGGGTTCCTGAGTCTTGAACTCTGGAACCTTGGAACGTGGAACCCGGAACCTCGTTACGCTTTAGCCCCCGACGCTTTTCCGATGGGCAGCGTGTCCTCGAGGTTGGCGTGGGGGCGAGGAATGACGTGCACGGAGACCAGCTCACCCACGCGCCGTGCCGCTGCGGCGCCGGCATCGGTGGCCGCCTTAACCGCAGCGACGTCGCCTCGCACGATTGCCGTGACGTAGCCCGCACCGATCTTTTCCCAGCCAACCAGGGTGACCTTGGCGGCCTTGACCATTGCGTCGGCGGCTTCGATCATCGCCACCAGACCTTTGGTCTCCACCATTCCGAGAGCCTCGCCCATCATGAACTCCTTTAATCAATTCTCGTGGGGCCCCACCCCCACTCGCTGGCTGCGTATCGCTGCGCCTCGGCCTCGAGCGTAGACTCTCGGCCTCGGGTGAGGGCCGAGCGTCTGTCGTCTTCTCTGTTACCGCAGACTGCGAACGGCTTCCTCAATCAGCGCGGAGAGTTCGCGGTATGTTAACCGAATTTCAGCCTCGTCATCAGGCCGATCGAGCGGGCGCCGCGCTGAACCGTCAATCACGTCGGGCACTAGACGCAGACCGCGACCAGCCGGAGCCTCCACAACCTGGCACGTCGCATCCTCAACCGGCGCGACGGGACCGTCGTCGCAGAGCGGCGCCGGAGCCTGAATGCCGTAAGTTCCCCGCAAACCCTGGAGCCGATCGACTTCTTCACGAGCAATGAGGTTCTCGCGGCCGAGCAGACGCGCGACGAGGCTGATGTGCGCAAAGTGCTCGATTGTTTCCATCTTGTAGTAGGCGGCGAACAGGTCTGCACCCACAGTCAGCGCCCCATGATTGGCGAGCAGCATACCGTCATGGGCCTTGATGTACTTGGCGACGGCGATCGGGAGTTCGCTGGTGGAAGGCGTCGCGTACTCGGCAATCGGAATGCTTCCCAAAGTGGTCAGGACCTCGGCCAGCACGGCGCGGGTCAAGGGGATGCCAGCTACGGCAAAGCCGGTAGCCACTGGCGGATGGGCGTGAACCACCGCCTGCACGTCCGGGCGCTGGCGGTAAACCTCCAGGTGCATCAGCATTTCTGACGAGGGCTCCCGCTCACCCTGGAGCTTCCGCCCTTCCAGGTCAGTGATACACATCATGTCCGGGCTCATGAAGCCCTTGCACACACCCTTGGGTGTCATCAGCAGGCGGTCAGAACCCAGCCGCACGCTGATATTGCCGTCGTTCGAGGCGGTGTAGCCGCGCGTATACATCCGGCGGCCGACTTCGACAATATCGGCGCGAAGAGAGCCCTCAGTCGTCACGAGCGCGCTCCTTCATCCGCGGGCGGCGGTCCGCGGCGCTTCCCCGAGCGGCCTGCGCCGGTTGCGGTAAGTGTCGCGGCACGCCGCCGAACAGAAGTACACCGTACTCGAGCCATCGTCGTTCAGGGTCAACGCCCGTTCCGGAAGAACGAACGTTCCGCAGATCGGGTCGCGAACCATGTGCGAGGTGCGGTTCGGCGACGTCGGCTTCGGGCCGGCCAGTCCCTGCATCACGCCGTCAATCAGTCGCCAGAACGCCCGCGCCACGAAGAGAATGAGGATGAATTCCAGAACGACGCGCAACATCACGCACCTGGCTTCGTACTCGTACCCCCCAGCCCGGGATGAGCGGACTGCAAGGTATCGAGCGCGCGCCTGGCCGCTTGCCCTTCCGGGCTGTCTGGCGCCAGCGCCAGAAGTTGTTGCCAGGCTTGTGAGGCACCGTCGAGATCCTGTTTGCCGAAGGCTTTCACAATGCCCACGTTCAACAGCGTCTTGAGATGCTTGGGATCGACTTCCAGGGAGTGCGCCAGCTGGGCGAGCGCCTTATCTGGCTGATTCGTGTAGTAGTAGCAGACGCCGAGATCCGTGCTGACGTTGACATCATCGGGCGCGAGCTTGATGGCTTCGGTGTACCAGGAGATCGCCTCGTCGTAACGCTCGGCGTCGAAATACATGTTGGCAAGCTGTACGCGCGGCCGTGCGTTCGAAGGTTCTCGCGCCGCCACCGACTTGAGTGCGTTGACTTGCGGCTCGTCCAGCAGCGCCGCGCGAGTCGTCCCGCCGCCGCTACTCTCTGATGCAGCCGGTGCGCTGGCCTGCTGCGGAGGAGCCGCGGGCGGGCGGACAGTCGCCTGCTGCGACCCGATCACCCACCCGGCGATCAAGCCGAACAGCACCCCGGCCACGGCAAATGCGACGGACTCTGACTTCACGGCGAGACTCGGTTGAAGACGGCCGAACGGTGATCATATCTCAAGCGCCCAGTACCTCGAGATACTCGCGGACGACCGTTGCGAAACCCACGAAGACGGCGCGAGACACGATGGCATGACCGATGGACACTTCGTCGAGATGAGGAAGTGCACGGAACAGCACGAGGTTTTCGAGATCCAGATCGTGCCCTGCGTTCACACCCAGCCCCCGTGCGGCAGCCAGCCGCGCAACAGTGGCGTACGCCTCAAACGAGCGGCGTGCCTCGGCAGTCCCAGCGTGACAGGCCCGCGCATAGGGCTCCGTGTAGAGTTCCACCCGATCGGCGCCGCTTGAAGCCGCCCACTCGATTGATTCAGGGAGCGGATCGACAAACAGGCTGACGCGGATGCCGAGAGACCGTAAGTCGTCCACAATCGCCGCAATCTGGCCCGCAGCCGCGGGACGCCATCCGGCCTGGCTCGTAATCTCGCCCGGGGCCACGGGCACGAGCGTGCATTGATCGGGCCTGACCTCGCGAACCAGGTTCAGCAATTCCCCTCGTGTATCTCCCTCGATATTGAACTCCACTTCGGGCCGGCGACCAGCGAGCTGCCTCGCGATCTGACGAACATCCTCGGGCGTGATGTGGCGTCGATCCGCTCGCGGGTGCACAGTGATCCCCTGAGCGCCGGCCGTTAAACAGACCTCAACGGCGTCGACGACACTCGGAACGTGCCCGCCTCGAGAATTTCGAAGCGTCGCGACTTTGTTGACGTTGACAGAAAGGCGGACCATTCAATCAGGTTCCAAGGTGCTCTTTCACGACCTGAGCGATCTCGTCCGCCCACGCCCGAATCTCCGGCTCGAGGCGGCCCTCGAGCATGATTCGCAGCAACGGCTCGGTGCCCGAATAGCGGACGAGCAGTCGGCCATGCCCGTGCAGCCGTTTTTCAACGCGGGCGATTGCGCTCGACACCTCCGGCACGGCTGACAAGTCCACCTTGTCACGCACGCGTACGTTGACCAGAACTTGGGGATAGGTCGTCAGATCGGAGGCAAGGTCGGCCAGCGACCTGCCGGTCTCAGCGATCGTTCTGATGACGTTCAGCGCCGTGCACAACCCGTCGCCCGTAAACAGGTAGTCCGCAAAGATGATGTGACCGGACTGCTCACCACCGAGCGACAGTTCATGAGTGAGCATGGCTTCCATCACGTACTTGTCGCCGACCGGGCACCGGACCAGTCGGATCCCGTCGGCGTGCAACGCGATCTCCAGCCCGATGTTGCTCATGACCGTGGCCACAATCGCGTCGCCCTTCAGACGCCCTTCGCGCTGCATCTGACGCGCGCACATCAGCAGGACGGCGTCGCCGTTGACCACTCCGCCGCGATGGTCCACGAAGATGGCTCGATCGCCGTCGCCATCGAATGCCACCCCCATGCTGCAGCGATGGCGGACGACGGCCTCGGCAAGGGTTTCAGGGTGTGTCGACCCGCAGTCCAGGTTGATATTGCGGCCGTCGGGCTTGTCGCCCATCAGGATCGTGTGGAGACCGAGGCCGCCAAACAGTGCGGGCGCGACGGTGACCGTCGCGCCGTTGGCACAGTCCACTGCAAGCCGCATCCCGCCAGGGCGCGCGTCTGATGGAAGGATGCGGCGGAGATGGTCGAGGTACGGCTCCTTCAGATCAGCGTGCAGAACCGGCCCGGCAGCGCTCTCACTCACGGTCCAGGAGGGGTCGGCAACGATGCCCTCGACCTCTCGCTCCACACGGTCGGTGAACTTTTCGCCGCGGCCCGAGAACACCTTGATGCCGTTGTCCTCGAACCCGTTGTGCGACGCGGAAATCACCACACCCAGATCGTACCCACCGACCTTGGTGAGGTACGCAATCGCCGGCGTGGGAATAACACCCGCACTGAACACCGCCGCACCGTACTCAGAGGCCCCGCAGGCGAGCTCGCGCTCGATCCACAGGCCAGACTCCCGTGTGTCCCGTCCAACCAGGAGCCGGGGAGCGTCGGATCCTCCTGGCAGCGCGCGGACCAGCGCGGCGCCCAGGCGCCGAACAGTCGGTGGGTCGAGGGGATATCGACCGGCGACCCCGCGAATGCCGTCCGTCCCGAAAAGATGGGGACTCACCACAAAACCTGAATCAGTTTGGACCCGATGCCACTCGCACGTGGACCGACGGAGGATCGACGCGCATGATGCCAGCCTCGCGAGTCGTGTCGGCTTTCACCGGGAGCGAATACTCGCCGGCTCCCAGCCCGGTCAGATTGACGAAGGCCGTGACGGAATCGCTGCCGACGCCCACCAGGCCCTCCAAATTCCCGCGCAAACGAACATCAACCGTCGCCGGCGTAGATTGAGCCGTCAGGCGCGGCGCCAGGTTCCGTACGTGAACCGCAAGATTGCGGATGGTCCGCTCGACAGACGAGGGTCCCGTCTCAATGACCTGAACGTCAACCACCGCGGACCGAATCGCTTTGAGGCGCAATACGGAATCAAGCATGCCGACGGTCACCGTGCGGCGCACGGTGTCGCGTGCATCCGCAACCGAGACCGGTTCGGTCAACGCAGCGGCCGCACGTCTGACCGCACTCTCTGGCCCCACAATCTCCACCTTGTCGGGGTCGGCCGTGACCTTGCCCACGGTGTACCCGAGCGCGGGTTTACCTTCAATGGCCGGAACCACAGGCACCAGCTTGCTCGCCGAGCGCTCAAACACGATTGCCACGGTGGCCGGCGTGACCTGGACGACCTCTACCCCGAACGGCGCACGGACCTGTTCCGGCGTGACATGAAACAACCGTTGTCCCGGCTGCGCGCCGCGCAGGTCCAGCACAGCCACGATGTCGCCGGCTGACAACCGGCTCAGCGTCCCCGATTGCCCGCGGACCCTGACGTCCACCGTCGACGGCGGCTCGTTCTGGAGCTCGAGCCCCGCCGGGAATTGTTGCAGCTCGAGTGGCACTCTCATGCCACGTTCGACGGTCTCCTCGCCAGCCACGACCAGCCAGAGGAACAGGGCCATCGCTACGGAGAAGAGCTTGAGCCCGAAGTGCCGGAAAGGCCAGATCGTGGTCACGTGTATTGCAGATCAGGTTTGGGAGCGGGCGATCGGCGCTGGAGCACCAGTGAGCGCAGGCGCGTCCGCAGGTCGTCAGTCTGCAGGCCGCGTTCGATCTGTCCGTCCGCTACGACGGAAATGCCACCCGTTTCTTCAGACACCACGATGGCGACCGCGTCGTTTTCCTCGGTCAACCCGATGGCCGCGCGGTGCCGCGCACCCAGATCCTTGCCCAGCTTCGGGTTGACCGTCAGCGGCAGAAAGCAGGCGGCGGCAGCCACACGATCCTCCTGGACGATGACCGCGCCGTCGTGAAGCGGAGACGAGGGCTGGAAGATGCTGATCAGCAGGTCGTAGGTCAGCGTCGCGTCGAGCGGGATTCCGCCCTCGATGTAATTCCGCAGGCCGATCTGTCGCTCGATGGCGATGATCGCGCCAATGCGCTGCGCCGACAGAAGGCTGGCAGCCACGACCAGTTCTTCGATGGATTCCTCGGCGGACTCGGCTTTCGCAAAATACCGGAAGAAAGGAGCGCGACCCAGATGCGCCAGCGCTCGTCGAATGTCCGACTGAAACAGCACGATGACGGCGAACACGGCATAGCCGAGCGAGTTTCGGACCAGCCAGTTCACCGTTTCGAGGTGCGCCAGGCGCGATCCATAAAAGAGCGCGACCAGCACGCCGCCGCCGAGCGCCATCTGCATGGCGCGGGTTCCTCGAATGAGCTTCAAAACCTCGTAGATCAGCAGTGAAACGACAAGGATGTCGACGAGATCCCACCACCCGATCGGAGGCCGTTTCAAAAGACTCGTCAGTGCACTAGTCATCGCTTGCGTATTTCCGAATCTGATCTGCGACCCGGACAACCTGCGCCATTTCGACGATGGCGTGGACGCGCACGATATGGGCGCCCCCCAGCACGGCAGCTGCCACCGCCGCCGCCGAGCCCCAGTCGCGCCCGGCCGCCGGACGATCGCCGAGCGCTTCCCGCAGAAACGACTTGCGGGACGGCCCCACGAGAATCGGCCGCTCTACGGCATCAGCGATCTCGTGGAGCCGCGCCAGCACACCATAACTATGCTCCGGCCGTTTGGCAAACCCAAGACCTGGATCGACAATGATCTGGTCCCGGGACACGCCCGCGGCCAGCCCCGTTGCGACGCTCGCGTTCAACTCTGCCCCGATTTCACGCATCAGCGAATCGTACACGGCGTCCGCAGACATCGTCTTCGGCCGGCCCCTCGTGTGCGTCACGATCAGGCCGGCACCGTGCCGGGCAACAACACCCGCGAGAGCCGGGTCGTACCGGAGACCGCTGACATCGTTGACGAGCGACGCACCAGAATCCAGCGCCTGTCGAGCGACCTCGGCCTTGTATGTGTCCACCGAGATCGGGATGCGCATCCTGGTGCCGATGACACGCAGCACAGGCAACAGCCGCGCCAGTTCGTCCTCGAGGGGCACGGGCTCGGCCCCAGGTCGGGTGGACTCCCCTCCCACGTCGATCAAGTCAGCGCCTTGCGCTTCCATCGCCAGCGCCGCGTCAACGGCCCGGGCCGGCTCCAGGTTCGACTCGGTTTCCGCGAACGAGTCCGGCGTCACGTTGAGAATCGCCATCACCAGACAGCGTTCGCCGAGTTCGAGGGCACGACGTTCGCGCAGAGGGACGCGGTAAACGGATCGACGCGAGGAAACACGGGTCGTCGGCTTAGTCGTTGGTCGTTAGTCAAGCGCCCCCGACTAATGACTAACGACTAACGACCAACGACCATCACTCTTGCGGCAGCGGTTTCGGCAGGGCCGGCACGAGCGGCGCGCGCTCCTTCTGACGGGGCCGTGCCTGGTCTTCGTCCGCAACCGGCGTCCGTGCGGCGACCGGCTGCGGCTCGTCGAGGGGGAGGCCGTTTGCCAGTTTGTTCACCTGATCGGCATCGAGCACTTCACGGGCCAGCAGCGCATCGGCAATCTTGATCAACGTGTCTTTGTTCTCCGTCAGTACCTGATGGGAACGCTGATAGTTGTCCGTGACGATCTTCTTGACCTCGTGATCGATCTTCAGCGCGGTGTCTTCGCTATAGTCCTGATGCTGCGCGATCTCACGGCCAAGAAAGATCTGCTCTTCCTTCTTGCCGAAGGTGAGCGGCCCCATCGCATCGCTCATGCCCCACTCACACACCATCCGCCGCGCGAGTTCGGTCGCGCGCTCGATGTCGTTCCCGGCGCCCGTGGTCAGGCTGGCCAGCGAGATTTCCTCGGCAATCCGGCCACCGAGCAGGATCGCGATCTGATCGTTCAAGTACTCACGGGAGTAGTTGTGCTTCTCGTCCGCGGGCAGCTGCTGCGTCAGGCCCAGCGCCATTCCCCGCGGGATGATGGTGACCTTGTGGATCGGATCGGCGTGGGGCAGCAGGACGGTCAGCAGCGCGTGACCCGCTTCGTGAATTGCCGTGACCCGTTTCTCGGCGTCGCTGATGATCATCGAGCGGCGCTCCGATCCCATGAGCACCTTGTCCTTGGCAAACTCGAAGTCGTGCATCCGGACGACCTTCTGGTTGTACCGCGCGGCATTCAGCGCCGCTTCGTTCACCAGGTTGGCCAGATCTGCGCCGGAGAATCCGGCCGTGCCGCGCGCCAGGGTGCCGACCTCCACGTCGTCGGACATCGGAATCTTGCGGGTATGAACTGCGAGAATGCCCTCACGCCCCTTCACGTCGGGACGGTTCACCACAATGCGCCGGTCGAAGCGGCCCGGGCGCAGCAGCGCCGGGTCGAGCACATCGGGACGATTGGTCGCAGCGACGAGAATGACGCCCTCATTCGACTCGAAGCCGTCCATCTCGACGAGCAGCTGGTTCAGCGTCTGCTCGCGCTCGTCGTGACCGCCCCCAAGACCGGCGCCGCGGTGGCGGCCCACCGCGTCGATCTCATCGATGAAGACAATGCAGGGCGCGTTCTTCTTGCCCTGCTCGAAGAGGTCGCGGACGCGGCTCGCACCGACACCGACGAACATCTCGACGAAGTCCGAGCCGCTGATTGAAAAAAACGGCACGTTGGCCTCACCGGCCACGGCGCGCGCCAGAAGCGTCTTGCCCGTTCCGGGAGGGCCCATCAGCAGCACGCCCTTCGGAATCCGTCCGCCGAGCTTCTGAAACTTCTGAGGTTCCTTCAAGAACTCGATGATCTCCTGCAGTTCATCCTTTGCCTCGTCGACGCCCGCGACGTCCTTGAACGTCACCTTCTTCTGGGAGCTCGACGACAGCTTGGCCTTGCTCTTGCCGAACGACAGCGCCTTGTTGCCGCCGCTCTGCATCTGGCGCATGAAGAAGATCCAGAAGCCGACCAAAGAGAAGAATCGGGCCGTACGAATACGAGCAGCGACGCCCACGGGCTGGTGGTCGGCTCCTTCGCCTTGACCATCACACCGCGATCAATCAGCTTGTTGACGAGCCCGTCGTACTGCGCGGGGGCGTACGATGTGGAATGGTTCGCCGCTCTTGGTCCGACCGGCAATCTCCTGCCCGGTAATCTCCACCGTGACGACCGTCCCGGATTCCACCCAGGACATGAACTCGCTGAAATTCACCTGGCGGTCGTGCTGCTGGAACTTGGTCGAGAAGTTCCAGATCAGGACCCCGACCACGACCAGCACCATCCAGAACGCCAGACTCTTCAACGTCGAGTTCACGCAGGGCCTCCCACAACCTTAAGTCTCAAGACTACCACGGCTTGCGCGGTGTCCGTTACCCGAAACGTCTCGTCAATTCCATACCCCGCCACCCAGACGATCCGGTCGGCCTCATCGACGACAATCGGAATCTGGTCACGCCGGCCCCGCGCGACCTTGCGGTCGACGAAGAAGTCCTGCAGCTTCTTCCGTCCCGCGACCCCCACCGGGCGAAACCGGTCGCCGGGGCGCCGGCTCCGCACCAGCCACGGCGTGCTGCCCAGGTCGGGCCGGACGATTGCCACTGACCCTTCTGAAACGCCTGGACCAACCTGGTGCCGATCGCCCGACCCAGCTGGGAGGGGTTCCGCTGACAACACGCAGCCGAGTCCGGGCAAAACGACCTCACCTGGAATAGACAGCGGATACTCGAAAAGGTTCGGCGCCGGCCTCGGACTACGGCCCCGCGCCCCCGCCGGCCTGTCTTTTAAGACGAGCGCCCGGCCGATGCGTTCCACGCGCTGACCGGGCAGGTCTACTGCCATGTCCCCGGGTGCCCTCAAAACCTCGAGCGCGGCCTGGACGTGGGCGAATGAGACCGGTCTGCCAGAGGCCGCCCGGGTCATGGCTCGCCAGAGCGCGAATCGTCTGAGCGCGCTCGGCGCGGCGTCGAGGACCTCGATGTCGAGCTCGCTGCTGCCGCCTCGTCTGGCCGCGACAAGAACCTTATCGGCTTCGGCTTCGATCCATTGCACGGTCTCCCGGATCAGTTCGGCCTCGTCCGCCAAAACATCGACGATTCGTGGATTGAACCGCTGTTCGAGCAACGGTACCAGCTCGGCGCGCACGCGGTTCCGCGGGATGTTGACGTCGGCGTTCGATTCGTCCTCGACGTAGCCGAGCTGGCGGGCGGCCAGATACTCGCGGAGCTCAACCCGCCGGCAGGACAGCAGGGGCCGGACCAGCTGGCCGTTCTTCGGGTACATGGCGGCAAGGCCCCGGAGACCGGCACCGCGAACAAGTCGCAGCAGGACAGTTTCAGCCTGATCGTCCCGCGTATGGCCGAGAGCGACCACGTCCGCTTCGAGAGTGGACGCGTGCCTGTTCGAAGAAACGCGAGTCGCGCCGTGCGCGCAGCGGTCCTCAATCGACTGCCGCTCGCGCCGCGCCCGTGACGCGACATCTTCGCGGTCGACGCAAATCGGTCGCCGTAACAGCTGCGGCCAGTTCAAGACAGAAGGCTTCGTCCGCATCGGCGGCCGGGCGCAGCTGGTGATTGAAATGCGCGAGACCGACGAGCTTCAACTCGCCCGCCGCGTCGAGCTCGCGGAGAAGATGCGCCAGCGCGACCGAGTCCGAACCGCCCGACAGCGCGACGACGACGCGCGTGTCCCGGCGACAGGAGCGCGTGCATCGCGATGAAGTGACGAACGCGGTCGAAGAACCGGCATGGCAGGTCAGGTGAGTCGGGTAGGGCTGGTGGGTCAGGGGCGAACGTCGGGTGGTGGGTGCCAAGCCAACCTACCCGGCTTTCCCGACCCCCTGACCAACCCGACCGAAACTGGTGCCGGAGGACGGACTCGAACCGTCGACCCCGCGCTTATGAGACGCGTGCTCTCACCAACTGAGCTACTCCGGCGAACTCTTGATGTTACTGCACAACTTGATGTGAAGAATGCGAAATGCGGAATGCCAAATGCAAAATGCGCCGCGCTCGGTTCTTTTCATTGTGCATTCTGCATTGTGCATTTCAAAGAATCAGCATCGCATCGCCGTAGCTGTAGAACCGATAGCTCTCGGCGACGGCCTCGGCGATAGGCCGCGAGCACGCGTTCGCGGCCGGCGAAGGCCGCGACGAGCATCAGCAGCGACGATCGCGGCAGGTGGAAGTTCGTCATCAGC
The DNA here is from genome assembly GCA_963725105.1 of uncultured Acidobacteriota bacterium. Lineage (GTDB taxonomy): Bacteria > Acidobacteriota > Vicinamibacteria > Vicinamibacterales > CAVVIG01 > CAVRXZ01. The sequence goes on along the minus strand of CAVRXZ010000022.1, from coordinate 43,179 downwards.
CCGCCGACTACCCGAAACTCGAACCCTGGATAGATGAAGAGATCGGTCTCGCCGGATCCCGGCAGCGAGGCGACCGTCGTGGGCGATCGCCACGGCCTCCAGTGTTCGCGTCGTCGTCGTGCCGACCGCGACGACCCGGCGACCTTCGTCGAGCGCGCGGTTGATGTGCGCCGCCGCCGCGTCGGCGATCTCGTAGCGCTCTGGCTCGAGCCGATGATCTTCGACGCGTTCGACGCGGACCGGCTGAAACGTGCCGTAGCCGACGTGCAGCGTGATCTCGACGACGATGACGCCGCGGTCGGCAAGCGCCGCCATCAGCGGATTCGCTGAGGTGCAGGCCCGCCGTGGGCGCGGCGATCGAGCCGCGGCGCCGCGCAAACATGGTCTGGTAGCGATCGCGATCGTCGGTCGATCGGGTCGCTTGATGTACGGCGGCAGTGGCACGTGTCCGATCGCATCAACCGCCTGTCCGACGCTCCCGCCCTCGTCGGTCCAGAGGCGGAGGACCCGACGGCCAAAGAATTGTCGTGCGAGGACTTCGCCGTGCAGTGTCTGGCTTGCCTTCGAAAACGACTCTCGAGCCCGGTCCAACCCGTTGACCCGGGTGCACGAGCGCTTCCCACACGTCGTCCTCGAGTTGCCGAATGAGCAGACACTCCACGCGGCCGCCGCCCGGCACGCGCCTGCCGAGCAACCGTGCAGGAAAGACGCGGGTGTTGTTCACGACCAGCACGTCACCCGCCTGGAGCAGGTCGGGCAATTCCGAGACGACGTGGTGCTCGATGGCGCCTGATCCGCGATGCAAGTAGAGCAATCGCGCCGCACTCCGATCGGGGTGGGGCTCTTGGGCGATCAGTTCCGCGGGAAGGCCGAAGTCGAAGTCGCGAACATCCATGAAACTCAAGACTCAGAACTGAAAACTCAAAACGACGACGATCTAGACGTATTTCCGCAAATCGAACCGCCCGCGCGGCTTCAGGAGAGGCGCCCAGAGATCCCCGAGCTTCGCCACACGGCCAGGGACATTACGCGTCGTGAAGTCTTCCACGCGGATGCCGCGCTCGACTTCATTCCAGGTCACCGGTGTGGACACGGTGGCCTCGGGCCGCGGGCGGACTGAATAAATCGACGCGAGCGTCCGACCCCACGCGTTCTGGTTGTAATCTGCGAGCACCCGACCGCGCGGTCGCTTCGCCACCCGGTACTCGGCGGTAATGAGCGACGGATTTCTGGCTGCGAGCTCGCCGGATAAGGCTTTCGCGAAGGTCCACACGTCTTTCTGGGCGGGCCCTCTGACGATGGGGACGTAGACGTGCAGGCCCTTCGAGCCGGTCGTCTTGACGAGCGACGGCATGTGCAGCGCATCAAGCGCCTCGCGAAGGATCAGCGCCGCGTCCAGCACGCGATCGAAGGTGGCTCCCTCGCCTGGATCCAGATCGAAGTGCACATAGTCCGGACGATCGACGTCATCGCAGCGCGCGTACCACTGGTTCAGGTCGATGCATCCAAGATTGATGACCCACATCAGCGCCGCTCGATGTTGGATCACAGGAAATGTGATGACGTTACCCGAGCTGTGGTCAATTGTGCAGGTGTCGATCCAGCCTGGGCGAGGCGACGGTGCTCGTTTCATGAAAAAGAAGGGGCCAGCCGCGCCGTGCGGATAGCGCTTCATCACCATGGCGCGATCGCGAAGGTGGGGCAGGAGCGCGGGCGCAACGTCCACGTAGTACTGCAGGAGGTCGCCTTTGGTGAGCTTCAGCTCGGGCCAGAAGATCTTCCGTAGATTGGTGAGGCGGACTTCATGTCCGTCGACGTTCAGGATCGCGTTGTCGACGTCACGAGGGATCTGGAGCGCCATCGCAGAAGGGCGAGCGCCCGACGGTCCGCTTGAGCGGCGGGAGTTTGGCTGGTCGGGCGCCATGCAGGACCGAGGTGGAAACTGGCGCGTACTCGAGCTCATGCCCCTCCGCGGCCTTTCGCAGGAGAAGGCCACCGCGGCTCATGTCGCCCCGTCCGACGAAATCGACAGGAAACCGGAGGCGCGATCCGAAGATCTCGAGCAACACGTCGACGTACTTGGGAGAAGCAATGCTGCCGAGGAGCACCACGTCGCACCTCGGCCCGATCTCGCGGAGCAGCGCGCGCGCGCTGTCTTCGAGCGGACGTCGGTAACGGAGGTTGTCCTGGTGGATATCACCCTTTGCGAAGGCGCGGAGAGCGCTCGCCGTCACTCGCGTCTCAGCCGGACGCAGGCCGGCCGACGTGGTGATGACGTGGATGCCGCGCGCGACAATCGCGTTACCCGGCTCGGGCGTGATCGCGAAACGCCTCGCGTACGTCAGCTTGCCGCGAAAGTAGAGACCACTGATGAAGGCGAACAGATCGCCGAGCCGCGCGCCTTCTGGTGCACGCAGCTGTGCCGCCAACGGAAAGCGGGCCCTGGCCGACAGGACTTGCCTGGCGCGAGCACCGTCGCAGTTTGCGGGCGACAGGAGAAAAACCCGCCCCCCCACTTCTCCACTTTCCACTTTTCAACTTTCCACTTTTCCTAGAATCCCCATCGCAACAACACCGACCCCACGGTAAAGCCCGCCCCGACCGACGCCAGCAGGACGAGGTCGCCCTTCTTCAGGCGACCCGAACACACCGCATCGTTCAGTGCAAGCGGAATGGTGGCGGCTGTGGTGTTGCCGAACCGATCGATATTGATGACGACCTTGTTCAAGTCGAGCTCGAGGTTCTTTGCGGCGGCTTCGATAATTCGCCGATTTGCCTGATGTGAAACGAAGAGGTCGAGGTCACCCGGCTTCAAACCATTGCGGGCCAGGACCCGACGTGCAATCTCTTCGGTCTTTCTGACCGCAAACTTGAAGACGGCGCGGCCGTCCTGCTTGACGTAGTGGAGCCGTTGGTCGATGGTCTCGTGTGAAGGCGGGTGCAGGCTGCCTCCCGCCGGCATGTACAAGGCACCGCCACCGCTGCCATCGATCTCGTGCTCGAAGTCGATGATGGCGATGCCGGCGTCCGTGGCCGGTGTGACAACCACTGCGCCCGCGCCATCGCCGAAGAGTACGCAAGTCGAGCGGTCGGTATAGTCCAGAATGCTCGACATGACGTCAGTTCCCACCACGAGCGCATTTTCGTACGCGCCGGTCGCAATCAGTTGGCTCGCGGTCGTCACCGAGTAGGTGAAGGCGGAGCAAGCGGCGCTCAAATCGAAGCCCCAAGCGTGGTGAGCCCCGATCTTGTCCTGGAGCAGGCATGCTGTGCTCGGAAACATCATGTCCGGCGTCACCGTGCCAACCACGATGAGGTCGATGTCGTCGGGCGTGAGGTTGGCCCTCGAAATGGCGGCGACCGCTGCCTCCTTGCCCAGGTCGGACGCGGCCACGCCCGGGCCGGCGACATGGCGCTCCCGGATGCCGACACGCTGCATGATCCACTCGTCGCTCGTGTCGAGCATCTTCTCGAAATCCGCGTTCGTCAGGACGCGCGGCGGCACGTAGGTCGCGAGCGACGCAATGGTTGTGGGCCGCCCGCCTGCGCGCGGCGTCTTCCGGTTGGGCCGTGAACTGGCCATCGTATCGATTACCACAGTCGTGAAGCCCTCCCGGGCTCCTCGAGCCCGAAATAGCCGTACGCCCGCGGCGTGGCCACGCGCCCCCGCGGGGTCCGATCCAGAAAGCCGATCTGAATCAGGAACGGCTCGTAGATATCTTCGATCGCATCCTTCTCTTCGCTAATCGCGGCCGCCAGGGTGTTCAGGCCGACTGGCCCCCCGCTGAACTTCTCAATGATGGTTCGGAGCAGCTTGCGATCCACCTCGTCGAAGCCGTGCTCGTCCACTTCGAGGAGCTTCAAGCCCGCCTGCGCGGCGTCGAGGGTGATACTGCCGCTGGCGCGCACTTGCGCATAGTCGCGGACGCGGCGGAGCAATCGGTTCGCAATCCGAGGCGTCCCACGGGCTCGACGCGCGATCTCAGCAGCCGCCTCAGCGTCGATCGGAACATCGAGAATCCTGGCTGACCGGCGAACGATTTCTTCGAGATCGGCCGGCGTATAGAACTCCAGGCGGTGCACGATACCGAAACGCGAGCGCAACGGCGACGTCAGCAGTCCGGTCCGCGTCGTGGCGCCGATCATCGTGAACGGCTCCAGCCTCATCTTGACCGTCCGTGCGCTGGGCCCCTGGCCAATGATGATGTCGACTTCGTAGTCCTCGAGCGCCGGATACAGGATTTCCTCGACGACGGGCGACATGCGATGGATTTCGTCGATGAACAACACTTCGCGAGGCCCGAGATTAGTGACGATGCCGACCAGGTCGCCCGGTTTTTCGATCGCGGGACCCGAGGTTGCCCGGATGGCGACGCCCATCTCATTCGCGATCACGTAGGCCAGCGTGGTCTTGCCGAGGCCAGGCGGGCCATGAAGGAGCACGTGATCGAGCGGCTCACCGCGCTGCTTCGCCGCCGCAATGGCCACTTGCAGGTTCTCGCGAACGCGGTCCTGCCCGATGTACTCGTCCAGTACGCGGGGCCGCAGACCGGCTTCGTCCTGCGCGTCTTCATCAACCCGAGTCGCCGTTACCAGGCGATCGTTCACTTGGCCAACTCTCGGAGAGCCTGCTTGAGCGTCGCTTCGAAACCCTTGTCAGGTCCGGCCTTCAGGGCCGCGTCGACGGCACGTTCGGCAAGCGGCCGATGATATCCCAGGTTCAACAGGGCCGAGAGAAGATCGTCGCGCAGCGGTGGCGGTTCGGCGGCCGCCGTGACGGCAGCTCCTCCGACCGGCATCCGCGGAAGCCGATCTTTCAGCTCCAGCACAATCCGCTCAGACGTCTTCTTGCCGACGCCAGGAATCGCGGTCAAACGCGCCAGGTCTCCACGCTCAATCGCGTGAACGAGCTCAGGCGGCTCGATCCCTGATAGAACCGCCAGCGCAACCTTCGGTCCGATGCCGCTGATGGCAATCAGCCGTTCGAACAGGTCCTGCTCCAGGACGGTGGCAAAGCCGTAAAGCAGCAGCGCGTCCTCGCGGACGTGCGTGTGGATTCTCAGCGTGACGTCGCTCCCGGGATCACCCAGCCCGTAGAACGTAGACAGCGGCACGAATACGTCGTAGCCAACGCCGCTGACGTCGACAACCATGCGATTGGGGTGCTTCTCCAGGATCCTGCCGCGCAGATATGCGATCAAGTTCCGATCCGGTAATGCCGCCAACTGGTTGCCGCCTTACCGCGAGCGCCCTTGGACGCCCCTGCCGGCAGCGCTCGAGAATGGGTATTCAAGTGACAGATCGCCACGGCGAGCGCGTCCGCCGCGTCATGGGGAACGGGGATCGACGGCAAGCCGAGCAGCACCTTGACCATCTGCTGGACCTGCTGCTTGTCGGCCCGTCCATAACCGACGACGGCGCGTTTGATTTCCGCGGGGGTGTATTCGACGACGGGTACGCCCGCTTCGACGGCGGCGAGCATGGCCACGCCGCGCGCATGCCCGAGCTTGAGCGCGCTTCGGACATTGGTAGCAAAGAACAGACTCTCGATCGCGACGAAGTCGGGGCCGGTGTCCCTCAGCAGGGCAGCAAGACCGGTGTGAATCGCAAGGAGTCTGTCGGGAAAAGACGTTGGTGCAGAGCTGCTGATAGCACCACAGGCAACCATGCGTTGCCGCGAACCGTCGCTCTCGACGCAGCCGTACCCGGTGCGGTTCGAGCCCGGATCGATGCCAAAAATCTTCACGCGAGCGAAGCCTCTATCTCCTTTTCGGCGATGTCGAAATTCGACCAGACATGCTGCACATCGTCGTGCTCGTCGAGCGCTTCCATGAGCTTGACCATCTGCTGGGCGACCTTGCCCTCGAGCTTGACGTAGTTCTGCGGAATCATCGAGACCTGCGCAGTGGCCGGCTCGACGCCGAGCTGTTTCACCGCCTCGTGAACGGCCGGGAACACATCGGGCGTACTCAGGACTTCCCAATTGTCCTCGTCGTCCTGCAGGTCGTCGGCGCCGGCGTCGAGAACGGCTGTCATCAGCTTCTCTTCGTCCGCCTTGGCCTTTTCGATCACGATGTAGCCCTTCTTCGTGAACATCCAGGCGACTGCGTTGGGCGCGGCCAGGTTGCCGGCATGCTTCTCGAGTAGATGGCGAATTTCGCCCGCCGTGCGGTTCTTGTTATCGGTCAGAACGTCGATGATGAGGGCCGCGCCCCCGGACCGTACCCTTCGTATTGGGCTTCCTCATACGACACGCCGGGCTCCTCGCCGGTTCCGCGGCGAATGGCGCGCTTGATGTTGTCCGCCGGCATGTTGTTCTGCTTGGCGTCGGCAATGATCGTCCGCAGTCTGGGGTTCATGTCCGGATCCCCACCGCCCGCGCGCGCCGCCACCGTCAATTCCTTGATGAGGCGCGTGAAAATCTTGCCGCGCTTGGCATCGGCGGCACCCTTCTTATGCTTGATCGAATGCCACTTGGAATGGCCAGACATGGCAGAACTCCATAAAAATCAACGGATTTCGGGATTGCGGCGCGAAAATCTTACCACCGGCGGGCGAGCAGAATCCACACCGGAGCACGATCGTCCCAAGGTCGACCACGATAATCGCCCAGGACAGCATCAACCGTGAATCCAGCGCGCTCCAGCCGGTTGATCATGGCCGGCACAGGCAACGTGCGAAACGCCAGCCGGAAGCGATGCTCGGTCCGCCGGCGGCCGAGTCGCAGGACGTATCGCTCCTCGAAGATGGTCAGCCGCCGGCGACGATCCTGTCGGACGGACTCGAACAGCGTGACGCGGGCGCCGCCTGTCGCGCGTCCAGCAAGCCGGACGCGGTTGTGGTACTCGCGCCACGTCGGTACGTCCGGCACCAGATCGATGCCGAAGGTTCCGCCGCGCTTGAGCACGCGATGGACCGATTCCAATACGGACGTGAGCGCACGATCGGTCAGCAGCGACTGCAGCACCCCGTACGGTGCCAGCGCCATCGAGAAGGAACTTCGCCGGAACGGAAGCGAGCGGATGTCGCCGCGAACCAGCGTCAGGCTCGACGTGGGGCGCCGAGGTCTTTTCTGACGCAAGGACGCCAACTTGCGAGCCGCATAGGACAGCATCAATGCCGATCGATCGATGCCGACGACCGAGATGCCAGCGCGCACGAGCGGCAGCGAAATGCGACCAGTCCCGCAGCCGAGCTCCAGTACCGGGCCAGGCGCGTCCGTGGCCAGTCGACGCCAGAACGCGACGTCGCGCCGACCGAGCGTGCGTGCGTTCTCCCAGTCGTAGAACTGCGCGTACTGGTCCCAGCCTTCCCAGCCTTCGCGAGGGCTCGAAGCCGATCGCCGAGGAGCTTTCTTGAGGGATGGCAAATGGCTGATGGCTGAGACGCGGTCAGTCAGACACGGCGAGCTCGCCCGGCACGATCGGACGCGTCCGCGGCAGGCGTCCCTGGCGCGCTAGACGGCCAACAAAAACCAGCATGCCGATGAACACAATTAGCTTGAACGAGTCGAACAGTCGGTTCTGAGGCAGCACCTTCCACAACAGCCACAACACAGGCTGAGCAAAACACACGGCCCACACCGTACCGTAGAAGTACCGCCGCTCGTGGCCCTCGCCTTTGGTGGAGCGCTTCACGCGCGGCAGTTGTCCCAGTGCCCCGAGCAGCCAGAGCGACCCCGCGAGCGGAAAATAGGCGACGCGATAGATCTCCTTGAGATGCCAACGGCCGGTCACGATCGCCAGCACAAGGCCAGCCGCATTGAGCACGGCGAATGTAATCGCTTCGCTCCACGCGAACGTGTAGCAGATGCGCCGATACATGGGATTCGGCCGGTCCTCGGTGAACCGGATGATGTAGGGCCGCTCTTCCACCCCAGGGAGCCGACCCCGAAGGCCAGCGAGGCCCGTGCCGACGAGGACGACCCCCAGCCACAACGCCATGCGTGCATCAAAGCCGTGTTCGAACAGGTCGAAGGTCAACGGGCCCGGTGCGATGAAGAACACGAATATCCAGATCGGCCAGTGGTTGAAGCGATAGTAGAGCTTGTTGCGTTCGCGGATCTTGCGCTGCGAGGCGTATTCGACCGGAATCCCTGCCACGGAACTCCGCAGTATAGCCGGCAGCGACCTCGCTCGTCATCGCCACATGCCGCGCTTCGCCGTCCGTGCCTCCCGCTCGGCACGCCGGAGCTCCTCGAGACGGTCCCCCGGCCCTCGCGTACCTGCATGGGCGAGTCCCTCTCGTACCAGAAGGGCATTCACGAAGACACCATCTTCCCGCCAGACATACGCCTGATGCCAGGAGGCCCCGCTTGGAACTTCAAGCCGAATCCAGTGCCTGAGCGTCAAACCTGCAAGACGCTCCCGGGCCTGCAGTCCGAGCCGATCATCCCTGGCGTCACCGCGCACTTTCGGAGCGCTGATGCCGAGCAGGTGGACCCTCCCGATCGTCGCAACATCGATTGCATCCCCGGCCGGAACGGCTCGCACGAGAACTGACTCCGAGCGAACGAGCGAGTCCGATGTTGAAGATATTGGGGCGGCGACAAGCGTCAGCGCGATCAGAAACTTCACCTCATCTCCTCCATTGCGCGAGTTACACGCGAGTTGAGGTGTGGTTGTGCAAGGCCGGAGCCATGCGCTGGTCTTGGTCGTTGGTCCTTGGTCCGAAAGACACATGAGGCGCTACTGGCGGAATAACCGGTGAAGAGCGATGCCCACCGCTACGGCAAGATTGACCGAGTCGATCTCCGGAACAATCGGAATGCGGACGCGGCAGTCCGCGCGCGATTCAGCGTGTTCCGTCAAGCCGTCTCCTTCGGTCCCGACGAGCAGCGCCACACGCAATGGCGGATCGGCGGCGAACTCGTCGATGGTCGTGGCCGTTGAACCTGGCGACAGCGCGACTCGCGTGAATCCGAACACGCGAAGCTGATCGAGGCCCTGAGGCCATTCGGCGACCCGCGCAAACGGCACCCGCAGCGTCGCCGCCATCGATGTGCGGATCGCTTTCCGATAGAGAGGATCACAGCACGTCGGGCTGAGCAGCACGCCACCTGCGCCGAACGCGGCGGCGTTGCGGAACACACTGCCAACGTTGTCTGCGTCGGTCACGCCCTCAAGAACGACGATGGTCGACGGCTGCCCTGTCCTGGCCGCGAGCGGCATCAGAACAGCTTCGAGCGTCAGCGGCTGCGGCCGCTCGACAAGCGCAAGGCAGCCCCGGTGGAAGTTGTAGCCGGTAATACCGAAGAATTCGTCTGCCTGGCACACGTAGACCGGCACACGTTCTGCCAGCGGAAGCAGGACCGCGTTCAGGCTCTGGAACGCGGCGTCATTCACAAGTGCCGACCGAACGTGGTAGCGCTGCTCCGCAATCAGGCGCCGAACAACCTGGCGTCCCTCGGCAACGAAGAGCCCGCGTCTGCGCGCCAGCTCAGGCTCACCTACCACGCGATAGTCGGCCAGCCTCGGATCACCGGGATTGCTGATGCGTTCGATCATCGGGACGAAACAGTCGTCCCAAATCTACCTTGCTTTGAATCCCATCCGCATCGTCACGCCAACCGTTCGGGGATCCCCGGGCAGCCCGACGTAAAGGCCGGAGTTGCCGGGCTGAGCGTTGAGGAATTCGTAGTAATTCGTGTTCAGCAGGTTGCGAGACCAGACAAAGAGCGCCCAATCTCCCTTCCAGCGGAAACCAAACCTGGCGTTGAGCAGGCCGTACCCGTCAACCACCAGATATCGCGATGCCGACGGGCTCGACGAGAACTCAGAACGGTAACTGCCGTCGAGCGCACCGAAGAACGCCCCGGCTTGGCCGAAAACGGTCGCTGGATTTGTGTACTCGCCACCGAACGAGAAAGCCCACTTGGAGATGCCAGGCAGCACAGAGCCGGAAATGTCTTTCACCTGCGGGCCGCCGGTTTCTTCAAATGGCGGAGGCGCATCCGGGAAAGAAACGTAGATGCCGTCAGTGTAGGCAGCGGCGCCGTAGAACGTGAGTCTCTTGCTGACCCTCGCGTTGCCATCGAACTCAGCGCCCCGCACTCGCACCCTGTCGGCGTTGGCCAGATAGCCACGCAGCACGCCGATCTGCGAATTTACCACCTGCGTCTGGTAGTCATCGATTCCGGTATTGAAGACCGTAAAGTTGGCCGTGTATCCAGGATGGGGTTCTGTCTTCACCCCGATTTCAACGTGGTGGACGTTCTCGGGCTTGACCGTCGCGGCGGACAGGATAGGTCGACCCAGGGCGTCAGTGGGAAGACCGTTCAGATTCAAGCCGACCGACTTGAAACCGGTCGAATAGGTACCGTAGGTGTTGATACTCTGCGCGATCCGGTACGCCAGCGTCACCTGGCCTGATGCCTTGGTGTCGCCAACGTTCGCAACATACGCCTGCGGGGCCAAGACCGACAGCTTAAGTGCGATGAGCGCGGGATCGGTTGTCTGCAGGCCGCCATAGACTTCCTGATCGAAGTCCGCGTGCTTCTCGTCGTAGTTCAACCGAAGACCAGGCATCAGCCGCAGGCGATCGGTGATGAACCACTCAACCTGCCCGAACACGGCGGCGCTGAGGTTCGTATACGTGAGGTACTGGTTGAAGCCGTATCCATCCAGCAGGCCCGGCGTCAGGGCGGCCTTGGTCGGCGCGAGAAGGAAGCGCGCCGCCGCCGAACCCTGTTCCTGCTTGAACGACGGATTGGAGTCGAGCGACTGATCGAACAGGAACGCACCCGCTACCAAATTGACCTTGGACGACAGGGGACCGGCGTAACGAACCTCCTGCGTCCACTGCTGCTGCTTCGAAGGTGCGGCCGAGATAGTTGTGATCGGCAGGCCGATGAAGTCCCGGTCGCTCGAAGGATCCCAGTTCCAATAGCGCCAACCGGTGGCCGAAGTCAGCTTGCCGCGTCCGACCGCCCAGTCGACCGTCAGCGAGGCGCCGCCCAGATCCTGATTGGACTGCCAGTTCGTATCGGTGTCGGTCAGGCGATCAAACGCATTAAAGCTCGGCGGCGTGTACCCGAAGTACGCGGCCTCCGCCGGGTACTGCCGGTTCGCCGGCCGAAGCGTGGGCGCCACACCGGCAACGACCTGTGCATAGCCGTCCGGACGCTGCCGCGTGTCATCGAAAACCGCGGTGATCACGAGCCCTTTCGACGGGTTGTAGAGCAGCTGGCCCCGGAGCCCGAGATTGTTCAGGCTGTTGGGGTGATCACCGGCGACGGTGTTGTAGATGAAACCATCCCGACCCGTTCCGGAGAAAGACAAGCGCCCCGCGAGCTTCCGGTTGAGAGGGCCGGAAATCGACCCCTTCGCCTGAATGAAGTCGTAGCTACCGTAGGCGATCTCGGCTTCGGCTTCGCGGGAAAACGTGGCGCGGCGGCTCGTCACGTTGATGGCTCCGGCCGTCGTGTTCTTGCCGAAGAGCGTTCCCTGCGGACCGCGCAGCACCTCGACGCGCTCGACATCGAGAAAGTCGAGTGTCGCGGCGGCAGGACGTCCGTAGAAGACGCCGTCGATATAGAGGCCTACGCCTGCCTCGATGCCGTCGTTCGTCAACCCGAAGGGCGCGCCCATTCCTCGAATGGTGACCGATGAATTGCGCGGATTGGACGAATAGAACTGGACCGTCGGGATCAGCTCCTTCACGCGATTCACGTTGAAGGCACCGGCGTTGGCCACGACGTCGCCGCTCAGGACCGACACGGGAATCGGCACCTCCTGGGCGACCTCCTCGACGCGTCGGGCCGTGACGACGACTCCCTCAGTGAGGCGGGCCAGAGTCAGCGTGAGGTCGAGCGTTGAGGATCGACCATCCGCCAGGGCAATCTGACGCGAGGCTGTTTCGAATCCTTCCAGGCTCGCTTCAACACGGAAACTGCCTGCCGTCAGCGACGTAACGCGGTACGACCCCTGGCCATCAGTCACCGCTAGAATCGGCTCGCCGCCCGCCTCACCGATGACTTGCACGGTGACGCCCGGTATCGCGCCCCCCGACGAGTCGCGGACGATGCCGGTTAGAGTGCTCGACCCGCTTTGTGCCAGCACCGCACTCGGGAGAATCAGACTCGCCATCAGAACCGCAGAACATCCCCATCGCCTCAACGAAACCATTTCGGATCTCCTCTATCGCTTCCGGCCGTGCCGGCGCGTTGATTTCCAAAATCGAGAAACTGAACTGTGCTGGTCTTGCCGGTCGTCGATCTGGGGGAGCTACGGGGGACTTCAGTCAGACATCCGAGACTCAATCGGCCCAGGCGTAGCCGGCACGCAACAGATGCAACAACAGCGCGTCCGCCAAGGGCGATCCGTCTGGAGGAGTGTCATTGGCCGGCACCCAGGTCGTGAGAATCGGAACGGGGGACTGCCGGCGAGGATACCTTCGGGTTCGATGACGACTGAGCGGCAGCCAGGAGCGTGGTGCCGTCGAGAATGCGGGCGGTCTCGTCTCGCACTTCCTGAAAGATGCGACGTACGGCGCAGTCATCGGGCGTTACGCATTCCTCGCACGGGGCGTAAGCCGTCTGGCTGACGCACGGCACGAGTGCCAGCGGACCATCGAGCACCCGAATCACCTCGCCGACGCTGATGCGGTCTGGCGGGCGGCCGAGCTGATAGCCGCCGTGAGGACCCTTACGGCTGTGTACGAGGCCCCGATGCTTGAGATCGAGCAGGATGCTCTCAAGGAACTTCTTGGGGATCCGGTCCTGGTCGGCCAGCTCGCTGACGAGCACCGGCCCGCGACCGTACGCCCGAGCCAGCTCCAGCATCGCTTTGAGTCCGTATTTGGATTTCCGCGTCAGCATCAATCTTCCCTAAGCCTGTATAGTCTATTTACTTTATAGACTACTTGCAAGCCGACCTAGAATTAAGCCATATAAGTCATGTATTTACAGTATCTTGAGAGGAATATAGAGGCTACTACAGCGTGAAGGTCTTAGCGGCCGTCACCACCATCGCGAGTGTGATCGCTGCGATGGCGCACTCTCCAACGATACCAACAATGAGCGGGCGCCAACCCTGCTGAACCAGTTCCCGAACGTTCGTCCGCAGGCCTACCCCCGCGAAGGTCAGCAGGAACGCCCACCGTGACAGGTTGGCGATGTCGGTCACCTCGCGCTGCGTGAACGCACCCGCGGTGGCCAGCGCTGACACGACGAGGAAGCCGAGCACAAACTTCGGAAACTTCTGCCACAAGAACGCGCCTTTGTGCACGACCGCTTGACCCTCGTGACGGCGCGCCCAATACAGCGCGTAGCCCAGCACAACGAAGCCGATGGTCGCGTTCCTGGTGGTCTTCGCGAGCACGGCAAACCGCCCGGCAACGTCCGAATACAGCGCACCCGCAGCCGCCGACTCGGCCGTGTTATCAACGGCGAGCCCCACCCACAAACCGTAGGCGTGATCGCTCATGGCGAGCGCGTGTCCAATTAATGGAAACACAAACAGGCTGACCGCGCCGAGCGCGAGGATCGCCGCCATCGCATACGACGCATCCTCATCGTCAGCTTCGATTGCACCCTTGGCCGCGATAATGGCCGAAACTCCGCAGATAGACGACCCGATCGCGAGCAGACTCGTGAGCTTGGGCCGTAAGTGGAACGCGCGGCCGAGCGCGGTCATCAGCACAATCGCCACAGCCAATTCGATGACCACGCAAACCAGACTGACACCGCCGAGCTTGACGATGTCGCCGAGCAGGAACCGGACGCCGAGCAAGACGATGCCACCCTTCAGCCAGAATTCGTACGTCTCGACGCCGGCGCGAAACAGCGCGGGCACGCCAACGGTGTTCGATACGATCAAACCGAATACGATGGCCCAGAGCACGTATTCAATGTTCGGCAGGGTCAGGTTGTGCGCCCTGCCGTAGGCCGCGATGAACTGCTCGGTGACCTTGCCTGCCCACCCGATGAGCGCAAGTAAGCAGATGCCGGGGACAAGGCGTAACCCCGACGGCACACGACCGATCGCCAGCGTCCGTGCGGCCGCCAATGTCGTCATACGCTCACCAGCCGATCCCGACGATGAGGCCGCTCTTGATCAGCATCAGAGCGACTGCAGCCGCGACGACAGCCCACCAATCGGGGGACATGCGCCACCAGCGATCCACAGGCAGCCGGGTCATAGTCGAGTCTCTATTTGCGCGTTCATTATCCTCGAAGGGGCGAACACTTCCTGCGCCAGCCCGGCAGAAATCGACAGTCGAAATCGACGATCGGTGAAGCGGTATACTTGGCGCGCGTCCGCGCCGGATAATCGACCAGGAACCACCGGCCACGCAATCACTCATCCTCAAAGGAGTTCGACATGCAGCCGATAAGAAGCACCGTGGCCGGAGCCCTGCTTGGCCTGGCGGGCCTGATGTCTGCCTGCAGCTCACCGCCGCCGGCGCCTCCGGCGAAGGAGACCGTCGCGCCCAAGGCGATCACGGCGGAAGAGCGTGTCAAGTGGTATCAGGACTGCTGGGGCGACTTCAACGACAAGAAATGGGACGACTTCGTCAAGTGCTACGCCGACAATGCAACGTCGCAGCAGTTTGGCTACGGCAAGACGGACGTCAGCGGCGCGGCCGCGATTGTCGCGGGTTCGCAAGACTTCGCGAAGTCGTTTCCGGACGGCCGCGGGGATGAACAGCTCGTCCTCATCAACGGCACTCGCATCGCGAGCATCCATCTGCTGAAAGGCACGAACACCGGCACGCTCACCGGCCCCGACGGCAAGGAGATGCCACCGACCAAGAAACCGTTCGGCGTGCTCTTTGGTCACACCGTGGAAGTCGACGCCACCGTGAACAAGGTCGTGACGGAATTCGGCGCCATGGATGGCGCGACGTTCGCCAGCCAGCTGGGATTGTCGAAAGCGCCGGCTCGTCCCGCCATGACAGCGCTGGAGGGACCCTCAAAGGTCGTCGTTGCGAAGAACGACGAGACCGAAACGAAAAACCTCGAGTTGGAACGCGCTCTGTTCGAAGCGTGGAACAAGCACGATGCCGCTGGCGCGGACGCCCCGAATGCCGACGATTTCGTGCTGCACGACCAGACGATCCCGAAGGATATGAACCGGGCTGAGAACGTTGACGTTAACAAAAGCTTCTGGAAGGGGTTCTCAGACGCGCGTCTCTCGACGCCCACGATGTGGGCAGCCGGCGACTACGTCGCAATCCTCGGGAGGTTCGACGGGACGAATGACGGCGATGTGCCGTCGATGAAACTGAAGAAGAGTGGCAAGAAGGCCTCAGTGCCGTTCATGCAGATCGATCGTCTCGAAGCTGGCAAAATCAAGGAGTCGTGGGTCTTCCTCGACAACGCAGCGTTTGCAGCTCAGCTTGCTCCGACGCCCGCTAAATAAAGAAATGGCTGATGGCTGATGGCTCATGGCGAATCCGAAGAAACGTCACAAGTCCTTGGCCATTAGCCATCGGCCATGAGCCATCAGCCATTTTCAGTGAGGCGCCTGGGCGCCGTCGGCGATTGGAATCGTCAGCGAGGTCCGGTCCTTCCCTGCCACCGCGCGGGAGATGTGTCCGCGCCCCGTCGTGTCTTCAGCCAACAGGATGTTGCCGGGGCCGAGGCGCACCTTCCTGCCGCCTTCGAGCTCGATCTCGCTTTCACCTGCCAGCGTCACCACGAACTGACGGCGCGGCGCCGTGTGCCAATCGAGTGAGTAGTCCTCGTTGGTGCGGCGGAATTGCACGCTGGTGACCGCGACGGTCGTCGACAGGTCGGTGCCGCGATCCTGAGCTTTGAGCGGCACCTCGTACTCTTCGAGCTTGGTCTTGCCATCGGAGCCCGTATAAAGTCGCGTGATTTTGATGGGTGTCCGCGTCTGGCCGAACACAGGCACGCCGGTCATCCATCTTGCTCCGGTGATAAGGGCCAACGTGGGAATCCAGCCGATCGCCAACAGTAGATGAAGCCGCGTCTTCATGATTCCCTCCATGTCAGCCATCAGCCATCAGCCATGTTTAGTTGAGGGTCCACAGCGCAAGCGACGACACGTCCTTGATGAACATCCGATCGCCCGATACCGTCGGTTGCGTCCAGGTGGCGCTATCGGCGACCGTGTAGGTCTTGAGTGGCTCGAAGCGTGCCGGATTGGCTCGAGCCACCACAAGTTCAGCGTTGTCCTTGAGCAGAAAGAGCACGTCACCGGCACGGAGCACAGCGGCGTTGGTGCCCTGCCGCGGAGGACCGAGCCAGAGCGTCTTGCCCGTTCTGGCATCCACACCGAAGAACTGACCGCTGTTGCGCGACGACATCCCGTACAGAGAGTCGCCGATGACCACGGCGTTGGCCATCGAGAGCGAGACCTCTTTGTTCTCCCAGACGTTTTCGAGATCCCATTTGCCACTTCGCTTCACGACACGCATGGCGACAACCGGCTGCTCGAGTCCGGACACGATGATGGTCTGGTTGTAGAGAATCGGCGTGATGTTGTTCTGTGTGTAGGGGGTCGTGTACGGCCGCTTCCAGAGCAGTTCGCCAGTCGCTTCCGCAACTCCGACGAGATTGTTCTGCGTGAACGTGACGATCTGCCGTGTCCCCTCGAATTCGGCGATCATCGGCGACGCGTAGGCGGGACCATCGCCGTCCCAGTGCCACTTGACGTCGCCGGTATCGGCGTCGAACGCCGTCAGGGCGCCCTGGTCGTGCCCGCCGACATGAAAGATCACAAGTCCGCGATCGACGAGCGGCGAAAAGGAATGAGTGGTGAACTGTGGCACGACCTTTCCGCCAGGCTTCTGCCACAATATGCGGCCACCGGCTGCGTCGAATGCCGTCACAATCCCGGTCATCCCGATGGAGTACACCTTCCCATTCGCGAAGACTGGCGTCGATTTCGGCCCCTCGCCGTGGGGAGCGGCCGCCGGATTCATCTTGAAGGGCGCGGGATAGGCAATCCGCCAGACCGTCTTCCCCGAGTCGGCTTCCAGAGCGGACATCACCTCGTTGTCGCTCTGGCGCGAGAACACAAACAGCCTGTTGCCGACTGCCAAAGGCGATGCGTAGCCGAGCCCGATATCGACCTTCCATTTCCGGTTCAGCTTCTCGGGCCAGGCTTTCGGCTCTGCAAACGCCACGATTGCACCGTCCCGATTCGGGCCGCGCCACTGCGTCCAATCACCCGATCGGTTCTGCGCTCCGATTGACGCGCCAAGTCCCGCCACCGCGACGACGCCAATCAGCAGGTTCTTTCTTCCGGTCATGAGCAATTACCCTCGCATCAAGATGATGATCCGCACCCTTTGAGATCGCGAAGGGTGAAGCATACAATCATCGCGTGGGAATGAAAACCTGGAGAATGCCGATGAAGGCTGGAACTGCCTGTGTGCTCGTGGCAACCACACTTGGCTTTGCGGCCGGTGCGCGACTTGCCGCCCACCATTCGTTCGCAGCAGAATTCGACGGAACAAAGGCAATTCGTGTCACCGGCACACTCACGAAGGTCGAGTGGACCAATCCTCATTCCTATTTCTATCTCGACGCCAGAAGTGACGAAGGAACGGTGGTGAAGTGGACGTGCGAGGCTGGATCACCTGGCGCACTGTCGCGGCGCGGCTTCAAGAGAGGTGACCTCAAGCTCGGCGATACGATCATCGTCGACGGCTACCGCGCGAAAGACGGCTCGAACATGGTCGACGCCAGACGAGTGACGCTGCCCGACGGCCGCATCGTCTCGGGCGCCTCGGCTGGCGACGGCGGTCCGGGCGATCCCGCGCAGAGCCGCTGAGAAGGAGTGGCCTATGCGTCAGCACGCTGTCGTGAGGCTCGTGATTGCCGGGACGATCTTTGCCTTGTCAGCCTCGAACGCCCGCCAGACGTATGCGCAGGAGTCGAGCCTCACGGCCGAGGAAGTCACCGGGCCGCCGGGGCCGGCCCCCCGCATGGCAGATGGACACCCCGACTTGAGTGGATACTGGAAGGGATCGCGGAACACGAAGCCGGGCGGGAACATCGGGAAGGATTTGCCGGGCTTCAAGCTGCCTCTGACGGCAGCCGGCGAGGCGGCTCTTCAACACAACCTGACCGCGACGATCGACCCCGAGAGCCTGTGCATCATCGGCGGCATTCCCCGGCACAATGCCAGCGGTCTGCCGTTCGAAGTGCTCCAGGGCGCCAGGAAGATCGTTTTCATGTACTGGTACAGCTATTTCCGCCTCATCCCGATCGATGCAAAGCTGAAACACTCGGACGATCCCGACCCGTCGTTCTTCGGAGAAGAGATCGGGCATTGGGAAGGCGATACGCTGGTCATCGACTCGATTGGTTTCAAAGACGAGAAGGTCTGGATCGACGAGAACGCTAATCCGCACAGCGACGCGCTTCACGTTGTCGAGCGCTGGACGCGTCCGGATGCGAATCACATCCACGTCGAGACGCTCATCGAGGACCCCAAGTTCTACACGAGGTCGTTTACGTACTCGAGGACGTGGATTCTCGGCAAACCTGAGGATCAGATTCAGGAATACTCCTGCAGCGAGAACAACGTCGACAAAGATCACCTCGGGTTCGGGCCCGGCCCCATCCGACCAGACGGCACTCGTGGCTACATCGACCCGGCACCTCTGCCGCCGCCGATTCCTCGCACCAGTTCAACGCCGCCTGGAAAATAGGCGGCGCTCGGAGCTGCTAGAACATTGCCAGCGGGTTGACCGGCGACCCCGTTCCGTTCGGAATCGGCAGCGGCGCGATCGTCAGCATGAACTCCCAACGCTGACGGGCCGCAGCGGCCTCGCTCAGCGCCTCGAAATCAGCGCGGTCCAGGAGGTGAATCCCCAGGATGGCAAGAGCGAAATCGTGCACGGCAAGACGGGACAGATCGCCCGGCGGTTGTGGCATGTAGCCGGGAGTCTCCCACCCGATGAGCGCCACATCGCGCTGCTTCAGCCACGGCAGAACTGAGACATCGAATCCCGCCGACCCTTCGTCAATCGGCCACGGACCGAGCTTCGCCCGCCGCGCCCACCTGCCCCACCGCAGCAGGATCGCATCGCCGGGGCCAACCTTCACGCCGACCTTCCGCTCCCAGGCTTCAAGGTCGGCGGGAGTGATCCGCGTGCCAGGTTCGAGGTAGGGTACGCCCTTCAGGCGCGGGATGTCGTACAGCACTCCTCGGGTGACGATGCCGCCTTTCATGGTGAGAATGGAGTTCTTCGCCGCGCCACCGTCCTTCGTAACCCACTCGGCCACCGGATAGCCGTTCCACATTCTGCCGTTGAAGAAGCGATGGGCGAAGGAATCGAGGTGGGTCGCGCCCGCTCCATGGATACAGGGATAGCCAATCCGATCGGTCGCACCCTCATCCGATGCGGTCACCATGGCCCATTCGACCGGGCAGGGAACGTCGACGTCCTTCTGTTTTGCGGCGTTGGATGCCAGCGAGATCGTCTCGCCTTCCTTCACCAGCGCCACGGTGGCCCTGCGCTTCGCGGCCGTAATCAGGTTGAGCGTCCCCATTTCGTCGTCCTTGCCCCAGCGTCCCCAGTTCGAGAGCTCCGTCTGCCAGCGCTCGTACTGTGCCGACGTCACGAGCGGAGGAGACGCAGGGCTCTGTGCACGGGAGTCCCGATAGGTCGCAGGCGTGACCGCGACCAGCACGACAAACGCTCGGAGTAAGCGCCGTTTCATGATGCCTCCGCGCTTTCTACTCGTAATAGGCAGGAGCTTTCTTCAGCCTGCTGTTCGCCGTGAAATCGTGTTCGATCCACAGGGTCGTCCCCGTGCGGCGGAGGTACTCCTCGATGGTCGCGCGCGATGCGGCTGACTGCTGGACGTTGAATTCGTTTTCGGGCGGCGCCCGGTGAAGCGTCCGCTCCTGCGGGTAATGATACAGATCGCCGCTAAGCATGAGGAGCCCCGTGGCAGCAAGGTTCAGGATGAGGACCTGGTGGCCGGGTGTGTGGCCGGGCGCCGACTTGATAACAACCTGACCGTCGCCAAACACGTCGTACTCATCGCGATCGATCAGGGTGGTCTTGCTGGTCTTGAGGGCGGCGTAGAACGCCGGCCGTACACGCGTATTGCCGTCGGCCCACATGAAGTCGCGCTCGGCCGACCGCGTCAACCACGTCGAGCCGGCCAGCTGGTTCAGGTTGGCTGTATGGTCGATGTGTGCGTGCGACACGGCGACGTACGTCACGTCCGACGAGCGGTAGCCGATTGAGGCGAGCTGACTGGCCAGCGTCCGCGTCACGACCGCCGCGACAACGGGATTCACCGACGCGTGCGCGCCCCCCACTTCACGTTCCACGTCGGCGTCGGGAATGACCCCGACATCCCACATCAGCGTGCCGCGAGGGTGAGCCACGAGGAAACACGGTACCGACATCCGCGTCTCCCCTACTTCTGCGGGCGTTACGTGGTACCGCTCAACACCTTCCGTCGTCACGTTGAGGACCCCGCAATCCAGGACATACAGCCTGAGCCCCTTTGGCGCTTCTGCACGGGGCGACCCCTGCGCCGGATCAAGACCCTTGGCCTTGAACGTTGGCCGGGCGCCGGCCCCCGACAGGAAACCAATGAGCGCTTTGGCGGCCTCAGAATCACGGGCTTTGGTCGCGATGCCCGCCGAGAAAGACACATAGCTTTGGAACGCATCCGGCAATGGACCGACCAGCTCGATTCCTTGAATGGGAAGGATTTCACTGACCAGCGTGATCACCAGTTCGGCGTCGCCCTGCGCGACCCTGGCAGTCGATCGGATTGAACCCTGCTCGAGGATGATCTTCGGCTGCATCACAGCCGAGATACCCAGGCGGTTCAGCATGTTCTCGATGTGAACACGGCTCGCGCCGTCCTGCGCGTATGTAATCGCTTTGGCGTTGAGCAGCGTGCGCTTCATCGCGTCCGGCGTACCAATGTCCGGCTTGGGTGCCCCCTTCCTCACGCCGACGCCAATACCGGTTGTGGCCAGACCGGCGCGCGAATCGGCCACCACGTCCGATTCTTTGACGAGTGTATCCATCAGATCCGACGTGACGATCGCGACGTCGAATGTTTCGCCGCCGTCAATCGCCGCCTTGAGTGCCGTTGATGAATTGAACCGAACCGCGACGCGACGGCTGCTCACGCGCTCGTACTCGGGGATCAGCTCCTCCATGACCGCCTTCACGCCATTCGATGACAGAACCCGAAGTTCGGGCGTCTGCGCGGCGGCAGACTGCAGGAACAGAGCGGCACCAGCCAGAACCGCACACGTCGTCGAGGACCAGGTCATCATGAGACGTCTACTCGCTGGCTTTCGGGTCTACGACGTGGATCGGCAGATCCCAATGCACCACCGTGATCTCCCAGCGCCGGTTTTCCTCGCGTTTCATGGTCGCCTGATCGGGGAACAGCTGCTTCTCGATTTCGCCCCCATGACCGGACGACGCCTGATCCCGATACTCGATGATCACGCGGTAGTCCCAGCGCTGATCCTCGCTCGTGTGCAGGCTTGGCGAGTAGATCGTGTACTGGTTGACATAGCCGAGCTGCTTCTCGCGCTCGAGCACCGGCACCTGGTACTTCTTGAAGAGCTGAAAGAACTCGTCCTTGAAACCGTATTTCGCGCGGTAGACCCATTCGACGATGTAGGGCGGCGGTGACGATGCGGAACGCGCCTGCCCCGCGGCCGCGTGTCGGGCCGCACCGGGCCCGGACACGAGCGAGCAGGCCGCAAACAAGACCGCGAACCCGATTGATCTTCTTCGGCTGAGCATGGCCATCCTCCTCGCGCGGAATCCTAATGGCCACTCCGGCGACATTCAACCCGGTTTACAAAAGGCCGGCGAGGGACGCCCGATCAGCGAGTGGGTGAAGCGGCGGCGGCAACGACCTTGAAAGCAGTCTGCCGGCTCACCACAGTACCCGGGTCCAGGCTCGAGCGGGCCTGGACCGTCAGCACATAAGCACCGGGATTCAGCTCACTCATGGGCACGCGAGCCTGGTGGCGGTACGTGCGCTCAGCCCCAAACTCCTCCGAGAAGGGCTTTTCCCGAGATTCGAGCGCAACTGAACCGTCGGGCGAGGCGACGATGGTCGAAATCTCAACCGAGTGGGGCACCGCGTTGCTGTCGTAGAGCTCGACAAGCAGCGCGACCTCGTCGCTTTGCGGGAAAGTCCGCAGACCGACAGGGGGCGCCGGCAGCACGCCGGTAATTCGTTCATCGCGTGCGACGGTTGGCAGCCGCGCGCCAGTGGGCGATGTCAGCAGCAGCCCGCTCATCATGAGCGGCGCTTTCGTGAAATCCGGCACTTCCAGATCGGTAACCACTGAGCCCGACCGCCCTCCGATCGTTTCGCGCGCGCCGACGCGCAATTGATACCGGCCCGGCGGCAGGGTCAGGCGGCGAAACAGGCGCAGACCCGTCTGCTCCCCCCTGGCCAGGACCTCGGGCTGCAGATTCAGATTGAACGTCATCGTCTGGCTCGCGCGGATCTTCGATGCGTTGTCGAATGCGGCGTACGCCAACTCGACGCTCTCTTCCGGCACCATCTTCAGATCCCGGCCCCGAAGCTCGATGCCGAGCATCACCGACCCGTCAACCGATGCAGTCTTGAAGGGTGCAACAAAGAGATCGATTGTCAGCCCGCTGATGGGCATCGGGCTCCTCATCACTTCCACGAGTTCCCGCGAAGTGCCCGACACAGGGCTCGCGGTTGATGAAACCGCGGGAGTATTCGTGCTGGCGTAACCCTTACGAGCACGCACGACCAGCCCGGGACGGTCGACTTGCACCTGAATGTTATGAAAGGCATTCGTCGCCTTCTCGGCACCGGGATAGTAGGCCAGCATGTAGTACGAGCTGTTCTCGTTCACGATGCGATCGAAGGCGGTCTTGAATCCGTTCGAGTCGACGAGCGCGAACCCGCCGGTGCTGTCGGCCAGGTAATGAAGGCTGTTGCGCGCTAGTCGACGTTCGTTCTGGAGCGGGATCTGAAGCGACGTGGACTGTTCGATGTCGTGAGGGCTGCTCGAACTCAACCCGCTTGGATCGATCGGGTAGATGCTGACATTGGCGCGCGTGATAGCGGCAACCGCCTCGCGCGCGCCCTCGATGACGGTCGAAGCAAACTTCTGGTCGAACAGATTCTCGAAGTCGTAGTCAACGCCCTCACTGAACATCACCATGGCCTTGCGGCGACCACGCACGCCGCTGAACCAGTCGGCTGCAGCTCTCAGCTCACGCAGCATCAGCATCGCGTTGCTGGCCCGTTCGGTTTCAACATCAAAATCCTTGAAAAGGTTCACTCTCTGACCGTTGGGCGCCAGGACCGTACCGGCTTCCTCGTTCTCCTGACGGACGACCGCCGCGGACTTGAGCCGATTACCTTGAAACTGGTCGATAGAGGCAAAGAGCAGTCGTTTGTTCCCGGTGAAATCCTGACCCGCCCTCTGCAGGCCGCCCAGGTGAACGACGGCCATGAGATCCTGTGGCCCGAGGTTGCGTTCCACGAATTCCCGGGCAGCGTTACGAGCCTGCTGTGTGTGCGTGGGCTCCGTGTGCAGTGTGTCAAGCACCAGCACGTACACGCGCCCTTCGAACGGCTGCGCGTTGGTCACCACATCAGGTTGGAGAGCCGCGGAAGGCGATGAGCCCGATTGAACCGGGATGTCGATCAGGCTGAACGTATCGAGGTTCTGCCTCTTACCATCCTCGCTGACTTGAAAGTCCTCCTTTTTCAAGTCGCGTACGAATCGGCCCTGCTGATCCGTGACGATGGCGTCCACTTCGACGAACGTGACTCGAGACTGGAAGCTGGGGGCCTGCGCGGGTTGCGCAGGCGTCTGGCCGGAACCCGACACCGAGCCGGCCAGAAGAGCGGCGACTCCGGCAATCACATATCGACGACCTGTCACAGTGACGCTCCCTTTCTAATCCCGTCCCTGGTCCCTGGCGGCGCTGAGGCACCGCAAGTGCCGCAGTACTTGGAGATACTAGCGGATTTTGACCCGCACGACAGGCAGCCGTCCCACCCATATTCCTGGCCGTTCTTCGCTTGACCCGGCCGTGCTTCTCCATCAGCATCAGGCAGATGGCAACCGAGTTAGCCCCCAGAACGAGTGCGCTCTCACTGTCGTGCTTCCTCTTCCCCGAGGTACCGTTCGAATGGCACGACGCGGTGGCGCTTGTCATGCAGCTCGGCGAACAGCTGACGCGGGGCATGCAGAGTGACCCGGCCGGCAGTCTGCCGGACCTCAGCAACATCGGGATTGAACCGTCCGGTCACCTGTTCGTTCACGTGGATCCGCACGGGAAGGAGTCGCTTGCTCGCGGCCTCGGGTACGCGCTGCATCAGCTGCTGACCAATCGGGATGGCCCGGTGGCTTTACGTCTCATCGTGACCCAGGCGGTGTCGGACCCACCGATGATCGCATCGGTCGAGCAATTCCTGCGAGAGCTTGGACGCTGGGAGCGACCGCGCCGCATGGAGAAGCTGGTGCAGCTGCACGATCGAGCGCGTCAGCTGGTGGACAATCGGTCCATACCGTCCACACCACCAACAGCTCAGTCGGCGACCCGCACGCCGTTCGCAACCGCGGTCAGACCACCAGCTCGGACCTGGAATGTGGCGCCGTTTCTTCGAGAGAATGGCGCGCTCCTCGGCGGCGCGGCGGTCGTCCTGCTTCTCGCGGGCTCCCTGGTGTTCTGGCATCCCTTTGACCAGATCTTCGTCGCTGAACTGGCGAAGGTTGACAGCGAGTCGATACCGAGCGATCTCACGCCCGCCAGTCTTGCCGCTGTGGATAGGGGACCTTCGGCAGGCGGCCAGGCTTCAAGGTCGAATGGCAGTTCGTCGCAGGCCGCTCTTCCTCAACAGGCTGGTTCGGACCCGGGATCGTCGCAGGCGGACATCAAGGAAGGCGCTGCTGCGCCGGGCGCCCAAGTCGCCCGGTCTACCGATTCGGCAACGGATTCGTCGCCCAGCGCGCGTCCGCGACCAGCCGAACCGAACGTCGATCCGCGGGAGCGCATCTACAAGCCGGGTGATCCAGGTCTCGTCGAAGCGGTTCTCATCAAGCCGTACATGCCCGACCATCCCGATCCCACGACGCCTCCGGAGCGTCTGGGTACGCTCGAGCTTGTCGTCGACACGGCCGGCAACGTCGAGATGGTTCATCTGTTCAGCCGCTTCAATCGATATCGCGAACGCTGGTGGGTCTACATTGCCAAGAACTGGAAGTTTCGCCCGGCGTTCAAGGACGGCAAACCCGTCAAGTCGGTCAAGCGCATCATCATCACGGACGTTCGAGCGAACGATCCGCAGTAGCGTCGACGACTGACGGCAGACGTTCATCCGTCTTCGAGATCCTGCCGGAAGACCGGTTGTGAGGGATCCAGATCGCCTTTGAAGACCGCCTCAAGGAGATGGTGATAGGCGCTCGTTGCGTCCGCGAGCGACTGATAACCACGTTCGAATTGAACGGTTCCGGTCTTCGAGTACACCAGCACAAAATATCGGCCTGACGCGTACTGAAGCTCGAGGAGGGTATTCGGCACCTCGGGATCGCCAACCTGCCCGAGCACATCCATCAAGGCAACGGACCACTCCCGCCCCTTCGGATCGGTCACGATCTGCCGCTCCAGAGTACCGCCAGTCGTCGATGCTCCAGGGGGACATGTCAGAATTGGGTAATTGGGTAATCGGGGATTGGGGGATTGGGGGATTGGGCTCAATCGGTGGCGCCCAACAACTCGTCGAGAGCGCGTGCGATCTGAGAGCCGGTGAATGGCTTGGGAATGAGTAGGACGCTCTGCGCGCGCCGTGCGCGAAGGCTGGCGTCGGCCGCTTCAGGCGTATCACTGACGATCACCACGGGAAGCCCTGCGTGTGCGGAATCGTCGCGCACCATGTCGAAGAGCGACTCGCTCATGCTGAAGACCGAGCAGTCCAGCACGAGTGCGTCAGCGTGTTCCTCCGCCAGCAGCTCGTTGATGGCGGTCGTGAAGCCGGTGGCGACGACGTCGTATCCACGCTCGCGCAGCGCGAACGTCAACAGCTCGGCGATCTCGGGGGTGTCGTCGATCAGAAGAATGCGGCGCGACACCTTAGTCGTTGGTTGTTAGTCGTTGGTCGTTAGTCGTTGTGGCGCCAGCCGCTTCTTCTTTCCAGCCGCGGGCTCGAGGTCCAGGACCCACACGCGGCCGCCGGCCGTGTAGTAGGCCCGATGGTCGTTTTCGATCATCGCACCCCAGGCTTCGAGCGTCCGCATCGCAAACGTGTAACCTTCGAAGTTGTCCCTGGCGTGGGTGTAGACCTCGTTCGTGTGCCAGTTGTCGTTGAGCACGGCGTCGCCGGGGTGGACCCGCAGAACGGTGTAGAAGCGGTCGTGAGCGGCCTCGGGCCGCACGTCGCGCGTCGAGCCGCGCTTCTTGCCTTCGACGACGATGTAGCTTTCCTGGATCGGTGGATTGGGTGTGTCGGCCATAACGCCTCAATGAAATCGCACAGATGCACAATGCAAAATGCACAGAGCACGGCGCATTTCACATTTGCATTAGGCATTCGCATTCTGCATGTCAAGTTTCAGACCGTATGCGCGATGGCCGTGGCCGCTTCCGCGCCGGCCATATCCGCGTGAGCCCGCGGATCCGCCGCCTTGACGAGCGCCTCCGGCAATTCGATGCCCATCATCTGCCACTGCTGGTTCGCAAATCCTTGAAGCGTCGCGATGTGCTCGGCATGCAGGTGGCCGAACCGCCCCTGCAGCTTGAGGTACTCGGCGACAGGTCGCATGGTCTGCGGCCGGAAGCTGTAGTCATACACACGCGCCTCGGGATTCCATTCCCAGATCGGATACAGGCCGGACTCGACCACCAGCCGGCCAAGATCGATCGACCGCGGCGTCTGGTACACAAAGCCTTTCTGACACGGCGTGTACACCATCAAGAACGCGGCCCCGCGGCGGTTGAGCCCCTTCCGGACCTTGTTCATCAGGTCGATCGGATACCCCACGCTGGCCGTCGCCACGTAGCAGTGTGGATGGCCGGCCGCCATCATGCGGGCAAGATCCTTCGGAAAGAGCTTCTTCGCTTCAGGCACCATGGGGCCGGGCGGCGAGAACGTCGTCATGCCCCCGTACGGCGTGCGCGATGAGGCCTGAATCCCGGTGTTGGCGTACTGCTCGTTGTCGTAGCAGATGATCAGGCAGTCGTGATCGCGGTACAGTGCACCGGAAATCGAGCCGATCCCGATATCGGATGCGCTGCCGTCGCCAGCCTCGCAAATGATGTTGGGAAACGGTCCGCTCCACTTACCCTTTCGAATCATGGCTTCGTACGCCGCGGCGACCCCGGCGGTAAAGCTGCCCGCGCTGCCAATCTGTGTGTGGGCCCAGGGTACGCCATACGGGGTGCAGAGATACGAGCTGTTGGCGACATACATGCATCCGGTCGGTCCCACAAGGATGGTGTTGTCCCCAGCCGCCTTGCTCGTCATGCGGTATTGAATCGACGGCCCACATCCCGCGCATGTCCGATGACCGGGCACAAACGGTTCCGTCTGCGGCAGATCAGGATTGTAGAAACGCGCCCCCTGATTGGGGCTGCCGAAGAGCGGCAGCATCTGTCGTTGAACTTCAATCGCAGGCACAACAGCCTCCTTGAACGCTACTCTTCGAAACCGACCCAATGCGCGCGCTTTTCGATCTTGCCACGCTTCTGCGCTTCGAGCATCTTCTGCGTCATCCAGTAGAACTCTTTCAGAACGATTGCCTCTCCGCCCATACCGGCCATGAACGAGAAGACGAGCGGCCGCCGGTCGCTTTCGTACAGGGCCGCACACACCTCGGCATAAAGCGAGCCGCCGCTGCTCACGCTGCCAAGTCCCATGTTGGTCTCGACAACACCGACCACGCGAAAGCGGCTCAGCACTTCCTGAACGCGAGCTGTCGGATAGGGCCGGATCGTCCGCAACCTGACCATCCCCACCTTGGCCCCGCGCTCCCGCATGTGCCGGATGGCGTGACGCGCGGTCACGCCGTGCCCGCCTTGCAGGAAGAACACGACATCGGCGCCGTCGGTCATGAATTCTTCGATCCAGGGATCGTAGCGCCGGCCGAAGATCCTGGCGAACTCGTCGTGCACCTGCTCGATCACCGGCATCGAGCCTTCCATGGCACGCGCCCGCTCGAGCTGCAGCGGTGGCCCCTGCTCGGGCATGATTTGCGGTCCGTGCGACACGGGGTACCGCGGATCGAGCGGGTACGGATGTTTGTACGGCGGTAGAAACTCCTTGACCTGTCCGGGATCCGGCAAATCGCAATCGCTCGTGATATGCGAAACGAAGAAACCGTCCTGACACACCATCTGCGGCAGAAGGACCTTCGGATCCTCGCCAATCCGGTAGGCCATGAGGTGGTTGTCGAACGCCTCCTGGGAGTCGCACGACCAGCCCATCAGCCAGCCCATGTCGCGTGTGGACAGCGCATCGGTGTGTTCGGAGCCGAAGTCCCCCGGCGGATCGAGGGTTCGGTCCGCGATCATCATCTGGACTGGCATGCGGCTGCCGGAAATCGGCGAATACAGCTCGTAGGCGTACTGCACGCCGACACCGGAGCTGCCGGTGAACACGCGCGCACCACTTGAAGACGCGCCGTGCGCGATGCTCAGCTGCGCATGCTCGCTATCCGCCACGATGTATTCAGCGTCGAGCTCGCCATTGGCCACCATCTGCGCAAGGGCCATCATCGTTGCGGTGTAGGGCCGGATAGGGTACGCCGTAATCACGTCCACGTCCGCGTACTTGGCCGCCTGCGCCGCCGCGACGCACCCGTTGATCCGCACGGTCTTCTTCTTGGTCGCTACCGTTGCCATGATCCCCTTCCTGGCTTACCTCAATCGCTGCTTCGCGGGGACCCCACCCCCGCTCGCTCTCACTCGGCGCCTTCGCACCTCGCTCGGGCCGCAGGCGCTCCCTACCTGCCCTACCTGCCCTTCCCGCCCCACCTGCCCCTGTCCCTACTTCCAGTTCACGATGTCCTTCGCCGCGCGATCCGGCACGTGCCTCAGCTCTTCGGCCTGGCGTCCGTGCAGGCCAGGCGAAATCGCAAACGCCGTGTCCATCCGAACCACGCCGGTATCGAAGTCGAGCTCGGGCACACCCTCGAGACAACCGGTCGGGCACTCTTCGATGCAGACACGGCATCCCTTGCAGTAGTCCACGAGAATCTTGTACAGCCCGTTCGAACGATCGTACCGGATGATGCAGGGCTCCGGACACACCAGGTAGCAGTTGTCGCACGCGTTGCAGGTGCCGCAACTGAAACAGCGGTTGGCTTCCTCGACCGCCTGCTCTTCTGAGTAAGCCTGGATTACTTCGTCCTGCGTTCGTCGCCGGCTGGCCGGCGCCAGCATGGCCTGCGGGACACGGGGGAAGTGCGGAAAATACGTCATGTTCATCCGGTTGAGATCCGTGATGACATCGAGCGGGATCGTCCGCGGCTGAAGCGGTTCACCTCGAACAACCTTGTCCAGATTGAACGCGACGCGCTTGCCGTCGCCTACGGCATTGACAACCATCAACGGCTGACCCGACCCGATCTGTACGATGTCCCCCGCAGCGAACGTGTTCGTCGTACCAAGCCGGCCGAAACGGTCGGCTTTGATGGCGCCGAGCTCGGTCTTGAACTCGTCCGGAAGCCACCCAAGCGATGCGTGCTGGCCGACCGCGATGATCACGTTGTCGACCGCGAAACGTTCGGCAGGCGTCTCGCGATCGATGGCAATGGGCGACGCGTTAATCGCCCCGGTAAAGCGTGCGGAGTGCAGCTGAAGCGCCTCGATCTGGCCGTTGCCCAGTACGGCGGTCATCGCGCGCCCGTGCATGAGCTCCACGCCCTCGTCTAGCATGTCGTGCAGATCTTCGGGGACGCAGGGCATCTCAGCCGGCGTGCTCTCGACCGTGATCATCGTCACTTCCTGCGCGCCCTGACGGAACGCTTCGCGCGCGCAGTCAATCGCGGTATTCCCGCCGCCGATCACCGCGACACGGGGACCGAGCTTGACCTTCGACGTCCCCATGCCGATGTCGCGCAGGAAAGGAAGCCCATACAACACGCCTTCCTTGTTTTCGCCCGTTGCCTTGACGCTGTTTGGCTCCGTCAATCCCACGGCCAGCACGCACGCATCGTAGTCTTTCTGCAGCTGTTCCCAGGTGATGTCCTTGCCCACCTCGGTATTGGTCTTGACGGTAATGCCCAGCTCGACCAATCGCTCGATCTCGCGATCGAGCACTTCCTGGGGAAGCACCCAGTCCGGAATGCCTCCGCGATTCAGGCCGCCGGCCTTCGGCGACTTTTCCAGAATCGTGACGGCGTAGCCGAGGCGCGCGAGCTGATACGCCGCGCTGTGTCCGGCCGGGCCCGATCCGACAATCGCCACCTTCTTGCCGTTGGAAGGACCGGGTTTGACGACGTCCTTCGGCAACGCCTGCCCGAGATCGCCCAGGAAGCGTTCGACCGCTCGGATCGAGATCGCCTCGTCGTGCTGCCCGCGATTGCATGCCTGCTCGCAGGGGTGGTAGCAGACGCGGCCCGTGATCGACGGAAACGGCATGTCTTCCTTGATCAGGGCGTAGGCGTCGAGGTACTTGCCGCGTTTGACCAGATCCAGGTAACCCTGGATCTTCTCGTTGGTGCCGCAGGCGTTGTTGCAGGGCGGCATCTTGTCGCGATACACCGGACGAATCGCGCGCCAGTTTCCGGTCGGAAAGAGATCCTGGCCCTTTTCCTGCGTCGGCGCCGGAGTGATTCCGGCAAACGGCACTCTCAGCCAGTCGGGAATGTGGGTACCTTGGGTGGACAATTCGACCTCTCTCGGAAAATTAGTGACTTGGCGAAGTGGTGAGTCGGCGATTTGGCCCTAAGTTGCCAATTCACTAACTGGCCGATCCGCCAATTTCAACACATGCAGCTCATTCAGCGCGGCTTGAAAGGCTGTCTTGTTCGCAATCATCGGTTCGATGGTCTCGAGCTTGACAATGCCCGTCGTCTTCACCACCGCCGCGATCAGAGGCGCGGCAATGTCGGGCGCGATCGCCTTGCTGCGCTCGGCGGCGCCCTCAGTGGACAATCGATCGAGCCCCAGCTCACCCAGCCGGTAATACAACCACTTGTGCTGGGCGAGCTTGGCGGCATCCACGCAGACCAGCTGCGAGAGCCGCTCCGAACCTGGTACAAAGCGGATCATGTACTCGGGTGAATAGTGGGTGTTGATCACAAGCGTGCCGCCGGGCGGCATCCCGCGCATGTAATCCCACCCCTTCACCATCGTTTGTTCGACCAGCACCACGATGTCGGGATGTTCGTTTTCGTAGGTCAGCGCGTTTTCGATTTCGCCGTCGCTCACCCGGCAGTATTTTCGTGTCGGCGCGTTGGTGCGGTCGGGGTTGTCCACGTAGTTCTCCATCGCCTGGGAGAACTTCCCTTCGAGCCGTGCGGACGCCGCCACAGAATTGACGATGTCGCGGCCTTCCTTGTCCATGATGATGCCGCGGGTCCAGACGGTGAGTTCGGTATACATACGTGACTCTTGTCGTTCCAGGTTCCACGTTCCAGGTTCCTGGTTCCCTGGTTGGTTCAGGGTTCCGAAGTTCCCAGCTCACGCCCGGACGAACCCGGAACCTGGAACGTGGAACCTGGAACCGCTGTTCCCTGTAGCACTGCCGCGAAATCCCGCCGCGTCACGACGAATGCTCCCTGACGTGAGCCCCGCCGCCAGTCGGCGATGGCCACAAGCGTCGCCTTTTTGCACAAGCTCTCGATATCGGCGCCCGTGTAGCCATCAGTCCGTCGGCCGAGCTCTTCGACATCGACGTCGGCGTCGAGCGGCACCTGGCGACAGCAGAGCCGGACGATGGCAACCCTGTCACGCTCGGCCGGCTTCGCGAACGGAACGATATAGTCGAATCGCCCGCTGCGCAAGAGCGACGGCTCAACGAGCTCGGGCCGATCGGTGGCCGCCATGAGGATCACGCCTTTGACGTCCCGCAGGTTGTCGATTTCACGGAGCAGCTGGCTGAGAATCCGTGGATGCACGTCGGTGCCGAACCGGTCGGCGCCGAGCCTTGGAGCGATCGTCTCGACGTTGTCGAAAAACAGGACGCAGGGCGCTGCGCGCCGCGCCTTCTTGAACACCTCGCGGAGCGCCTTCTCGGACTCGCCCAGCCATTTGGAGTAGAGCTGTGGCCCGTCGATGGTGATAAGGGGCAGCTGCTTCTCTCCCGACAACGCCCGCACCATCGCCGTCTTCCCCGTGCCTGACGGGCCTACGAGTAGCAGGCCGCGCGGCGGGGCCAAACCGACGCGCTCGTAGATGCCTCCGTCGTGGGTGTGGGCATGCTCCACGACGGTCTCCAGCAGCTCTTTCACATCGTCCAGTCCGGCGAGCGACGCAAATGTCGTTGTACTCCTCTCGACAAAGAACTCGCGCGTCGCGCTCGGCTCGACCTCGCGCAAGCCAGCGAGAAAATCTGCGCGCGTCACGTGCAGCGCTTCCAGGTCGCGCCGTTCTTCGTCAGGCTGCACGTTTCCGTCTGCGTCGAGCGCGCCGGTCGCCAGAAAGCGCCGAAGGGCGGTCATCCCGACTTCCTGACACAGTGCTTCAAGGTCGGCGCCCACGAATCCGTGGGAATGGTCGGCGACCTCGGTCAGGTCGACATCAGGCCCGAGCGGCATCGCCCGAGTGTGGATTTTCAGGATCTGGAGACGGGCCTGGGCGTTGGGAACGCCGATCTCGATCTCGCGGTCGAAGCGGCCAGGTCGTCGTAGCGCTGGATCGAGCACCTCCGGAATGTTCGTTGCACCGATGACGACAACCTGCCCGCGCGACACGAACCCGTCCATCAAACTCAAAAGCTGTGCGACGACGCGCTTCTCCACCTCGCCGGCAACTTCGGCACGTTTTGGCGCGACGGCGTCGATCTCGTCGATGAAGAGAATCGCGGGGGCTCGCCGAGCCGCCTCTTCGAACACTTCGCGAAGTCTGGCCTCACTCTCACCATAGAACTTCCGCATGATTTCCGGACCGTTCAGGTGGATGAAATGCACACGGCTTTCCGCCGCCACGGCGCGGGCCAGCAGCGTCTTGCCTGTGCCCGGAGGACCGTACAGGAGCACGCCCTTGGGCGCGAGGACGCCGAGCCGCTCGAACAGGCGTGAATGCTTCAACGGCAGCTCGACGATTTCGCGAACGCGGGCGACCTCGCGTTCGAGTCCGCCGATGTCTTCATACGACACCGCCGGGGCCACCCGCCCGGGAATCTGCTCGCCTTCCACGATGCGAATGTCGGTGCGCCGTCCGATGACCACGATGCCATCAGGGAGGGTACGCACGACCTGAAAGTTGACGGCTTTCGCGAACGTGGGCACGCGGACGACGGATCCGCTGAGAATCGGCACGCCGTTCAAATCCTCGAGCATTCGCTCCGGCGCAATGACGGGGGGAGCACCGCCTGCCAGGATCGGCGTCAGCCGAATGGCCACCGCCTGCGCGTGCTCAACCATCGTGACGGTAACAGGCTCGAGCAGGCCGGCACCGCAGTTGCTGCGGAGCGTTCCGTCGATCTGAATTGTCCCCGCTTGCTCATCCCCGGCCGCCTCTACGCGCGCTGCGGCAGGTGAGCGACCGACAATCTTGACGATGTCGCCGGGACGGGCGCCAATGCGCTGCAGGTCGGAGAGAGCCAGGCGTGCGATGGCGTGGCCGACGTCCTCAACGCGAGCCTCCGCGGCACGCAGTGTCACGGCGGTGAGCCGCGTGATGGAATCGCTCATGAGGCCACCTGAAAGCGATTCCGGATGTCCTCAGCAAATCGGTCGAGGAGCGGTGCGCCCTTTCGTGGAGCGGCGGCGGCCTCGGTCGCGATGGTGACGCGCGTGCGATCGCCCCCGCGGTCCGTCAGCGTGATGGTCCCGAGGTTGGCGTGCTCGATCGCCCATCCCTCGCCCGTCGCCGCAGTGATCGACATGCTCACCGTGGCCCGGTCGCTTTCCCAGGGCACGACAAGGGCGCGGACCAGGCGCTGCTCGTCCGCGTACGCCTCGATGGCACGCGACACCGCGCGGGGGGAACCGGCGGCGATGAATTCGATCAGGGACGATATCGGAACCATGCTACACTGGTTCAGTGGTCGGACCACTTAGACGACGCTCCAGTCTGACACCCGGTCCCGAGGCTGTCAAGCGCCGAGCCCTCCCCCGCGCCGGCCGTGACGCCAGACTCATCGAACCGCTCCGGAAGACCAGGATTCCCGAGGAGATCGCCGACCGCATCCGGCGCCTGATCGTCGACCGCACGTTGCCGCCGGGCCGGCCGCTTCCTTCGGAACGCGTCCTCGCTCGCCGCTTCGGGGTCAGCCGGGGATCGGTGCGCGATGCCTTCCGGATGCTCGAAATGCTCGGACTGGTCGAGATGCGCCACGGGCAGGGTAAGTTCCCGCTCGAGCTCTCGGTGGATCGCCTCGTGGCACCGCTGACCAACGTGCTCCAGTTTCGACCCGATCTCCAGGACGAGTTGATGGACGTGCGCCGCATGTTCGAGCCGGCGGTCGCGCGGATGGCCGCTGACCGCGTGACTAACGAAGATCTGGACTCGCTCGACCAGGTCATCGACGCTCAACGGCGCAAGATCAAGACAGGTCAGTCGGCCATCAACGAGGACACGGCCTTCCACGCGGCCCTGGCCCGCGCGACCGGCAATCGCATCGTCGTTCACATCATGGAGACGTTGAACAACCTGCTCGTGGAATCGCGGAAGCGGACGCTGAAACAGAAAGGGCGACCGGAGCGATCGTTGGTAGGACACGAAGCCATCGTCGCGGCAATCAGACGACGGGACGGGGACCGAACGGAGCGCGCCATGCGCGACCACATCGATGGCATCGCGGAGCTCCTGCAGGCTGCGCACACGAGAAAGGAATCCCCATGACACGGTGCTTTACCGCTATCGCTGTCGCGGTGTGTGTCAGTACGGTGTGGGCGGGCGGACAGCGGCCGCCATCGAGCGTCACACCAGTCACTGACGCGATGCTTCAGAATCCGCCCGCCGCTGACTGGCTGATGTGGCGACGCACGCTGAACAGCTGGGGCTACAGCCCGCTCGAGCAGATCAACCGCAGGAATGTCGGCGAGTTGACGCTCGCCTGGTCGCGGCCGTTATCGGCCGGCATCCAGGAGGGAACCCCGCTCGTGCACGACGGCGTCATGTACATGCCAAATCCTCTGGATGTCGTGCAGGCGATTAACGCAGCGACCGGGGACCTGTTGTGGGAGTACAAACGCAAGCTGCCCGACGACCTGAACAAGCACATCCCGTTCCCGGCGATCAATCGCAACATCGCCGTCCACGGCACATTCGTCATCGACACAAGCGCCGACGACTTCGTCTACGCACTCGACGCCGCCACCGGGAAACTGGCGTGGGAAACGCTCATCACCGACTATCACCAGCACCCCGCGCAGCAGACGGCGGGGCCGATTATCGCCAACGGCAAGATCATCTCCGGCCGCGGCTGCGAGCCTAAAGGCGGTCCGGAGGCCTGCGTCATTACCGCACACGACGCGAAAACAGGACGCGAGCTGTGGCGGACCCATACGATTCCAAAACCTGGCGAGCCGGGAAACGAGTCCTGGGGCGATATTCCGTACGAGAGCCGTTGGCACGTCGGGACCTGGATGGTACCGAGCTACGATCCGCAGCTGAACCTGATCTACATCGGAACGTCGGTCACTTCGCCA
Source organism: uncultured Acidobacteriota bacterium (assembly GCA_963725105.1). Lineage (GTDB taxonomy): Bacteria > Acidobacteriota > Vicinamibacteria > Vicinamibacterales > CAVVIG01 > CAVRXZ01. Next base: position 7,447 of record CAVRXZ010000022.1, on the reverse strand, counting down.
GCCCCCAAGTTCATGCTTGCCGGCAACGAGCGTCGTTATCTGTACCACGACTCGACACTCGCCTTGAACGCCGACACCGGCAAGGTCGTGTGGTACTACCAGCATCTCGTTGACCACTGGGATCTCGATCACCCGTTCGAGCGACTGCTTGTTGACACAGCGGTCGCACCCGATCGCACCGCTGTGAGCTGGATGAACCCCCGAATCAGACAGGGCGAACGCCGGAAGGTAATCACCGGCATTCCTGGGAAGACCGGAGTCGTTTACACGCTGGACCGTGAAACCGGCGAGTTCCTGTGGGCAACGCCGACGGTCAAACAAAACGTTCTGGCAAAGATCGACGGCGCAACGGGAGCGGTCACGGTGAATCCGGATTCGACGTTCAGCGGACCGGGTGAGGAGCATTTCATTTGCCCGAGCCTGACGGGCGGCAAGAACTGGCAGGCTGGCGCGTACAGCCCGCTCAGCAACACCATGTTCTTCCCGCTGCAGAACACGTGTGCGATGGTCAAGGCGATCGCAGCCAGACCAAGCTTCGACTCCCTTTATGCAATTGACGTCAAGACGCAGATCGCGCCGGACACGGACAAGGTGGGCACCGTGCACGCGATCGCGGTCGACACGGGCCGCACCACCTGGAAATACGAGCAGCGCGCCGGGACGATGTCGCTCGTGGCCACCGGAGGGGGATTGCTGTTCGGCGGCGACACAAACGGGCGGTTTCGCGCGCTGGATCAAAGCACCGGCAAGGTGCTCTGGGAGATCAACCTGGGTTCCCAGGTCACTGGGTACCCGATTGCGTACGCCGTGGACGGAAAGCAGTACGTCGCCGTCAGCACCGGCACTTCACTCGCGACGGCCGGCCTGAGCGCCCTGACGCCAGAACTGCCGCCGGCAGGCGGCAATACCTTGTTCGTCTTCGCCCTGGCCGGCCGCAGGCCGTGAACAGCCTCGACGCGGTCCGTGAGCGGCTGGAGCGGCTCATCCGGCTCGGGCAGCATCTCCTCGCACAGCTTTCGAGTGCCGGGTCTACCACGGAGCTATCGGGCGACATCCGGATCTGGCAGAACGACTGCGCCACTCTCGTCAACGAATTGTCCGGTGGTACCAAGAGCCACTGGCTCGCGCGGGCTTTCAGCGGGGCGCTTCTCGTACGCGACGCGCGCGGTGCCGCGCGCGAAGACGCTCCCATTGCCGACATCGTCTCGCGAATCGTCGGCGTGCTGGGCCAGGCCCGGGACTCGTTCGCACACTGGCAGAACACACCCGCCGAGACCGCGGCGGCTCCCTCTCCGCATCGTTTTGACTTCGTGCGCGACGCCAGACTGAGACCCATCCTTGAAGCCGCGTACACCGACAGCCGAGACGCACTGGAGGCCGGACAATTTGCCGACGCAATGGCCACGACGTGCAGCGTGCTCGAAGCCATCGTGACCGACGCGCTGACCTATCAGGATTCGAGTGTGCTCGCATCGTGTGGGGCACCTCAAAGTCCTGTATCCACGTGGCCGTTCGATCAGCGCCTGACCGTCGCGGAGCGTGCGGGATTGATTCGGGGAGGCTGCGCGCGCCTGCCGCCGGCGGCGAGGCGCTATCGTGAGAGCGACTCGGAAGCGCCCGAGGCTCCGGCCGCAGATGCTGTTTCCGAGCGTGACGCGCGCGTAACCGGTCAGGTTCTGCGCATCGTCATGCGCGATCTCGATCCGGGTCGGTAAGACATCTACGATCAGCGACGCGCGAGTGGTGATCGGCCCGTAACCCCTTTTCCTTCGGTGATGGTCACGATCTGGTTGGACGCGAGATTGGTCAACGTTTCCGTCTGACCAGAGGGCCAACGAATCTCGAGACGATCCGCCTGCACAGCCCGACCCAGCCCGAAATGCTGTCGCAGGTCGCCCTGACCCAGGTAGCTCGAACCCGCCTTCACTTCGCGCAGCTGGGTCATCTGCCCCGCCGTCAGGATGAGCCGGGCGCCGACGGCGCTTCGATTGCTGCGCACACCTGCGAGCTTCACGAGCAGTGCATTGTTTTCCGGCCCCGTCATGTTGCGCAGTAAATCGACCGTGTCGCCGTTGTTCGTGAAGAGCAGGTCGAGATCGCCGTCGTTGTCGATGTCAGCCGCAGCCAGCGAACGGCCGACCTTCTCTATGGCGAAGCCGGGACCCGCAAGACGACCAATCTCTTTGAACCGGCCGCCGTCGTTTCTGAAGAGCAGCTTGCGCTGCTCGGTCTTCGACCCCGGCCGGAAGTGGCCGGAGTTGTCCAGGACGTGCCCGTTGGCGATAGAGAGATCGAGATCTCCGTCATTGTCGTAATCGAAGAACACGGTACCGAATCCGACGTAGGGAAGCGTCTCGAGGGCGATGCCGCTCGGAGAGGTGACGTCGACAAACAGTCCGCGCCCCAGGTTGTGGAAGAGCGTGTGCGCTTCAAGCTCGTGGTTCGTGACGAAGAGATCCAGCCGGCCGTCGCCGTCGTAGTCGGCGAGATCGATGCCCATGCCGGCGCGTGGATTGCCGTCGCTCGCCACCGCAATTCCTGCCAGCAGGCCGACCTCCTTGAACACACCGCGACCTTCGTTGTGGTAGAGGAAATTTGGCATCGAATCGTTGGCCACGAAAATGTCCGGCCACCCGTCATCGTCGTAATCGCCGATGACCACGCCAAGGCCGCTGCCGCGGTGCCCAGCGATGCCGACCTTCGCGCTGACATCGGTGAACGTTCCGTTGCCATTGTTGTGATACAGGACCGAGGCGAGCGGCGTGAAGTTCAGCGGGTGGCAGTACATGCGGGTGTTGGACGCCGGAACACCGCAGAAGACGTTGTTGTCGGGGCGCGCGTCGACGTAGTTCGTAACGAACAAGATCGACGTAGCCGTCGCGATCGACGTCGGCCCAGGCGCAGCTCGAGCCGAACGACCCGGCCCCGACGCCCGCCTTCGCGCTCACATCGGTGAACGTTCCGTTTCCATTGTCGTGGTAGAGCGTACTCGCGCCGACGCCGGTGATGAACAGATCGATCCAGCCGTCGTTGTCGTAATCAGCGGCACAGGCGCCCATTCCGTAGGACGGACCATGTCCGATGCCCGACTTCGCGGTCACGTCATCGAACGTGCCGCCGCCGCGGTTCCTGTAGAGTCGATGCTTCGCGCGGGCCGCGACTGCGGCATCGCCAATCGATCCTCCGTCCACGAGAAACAGGTCGACCCAACCGTCGTTGTCGAAATCGAAGAACAAGCCTCCGCTGCTCATGATCTCCGGCAGATGGCGCTCGGCGCTCGCGCCGTTGGTGTGACGAAAACCAATGCCCGCCGCGGCGGATATTTCGTCGAAACGTGGCGGGGAGGGCTCTGCGCGGAGTCGGCGGCAGTGCAGCTCCTCGCTGAATCGGCGGCAACAGACCGGCGGATCAGCAGACCGCCAAGAATGGCGGTCAGCGGTCCGATTCGCGCCACAGCGTCTCCCTTCGCAGACGGAGGTACGTCGTCAGCTCCTGCCGACTGTCGTCTTTCTGTCCCAGTGAAGCATATGCAGCCGCCAGGTGCTTATGAACCTCGAACGACGCCTGCAGCCGCTCCGCTTCCTCTCAAATGGTCAACCGCTTCTGCTGGTTGGCCAGATTTGAGAAGCGCTACGCCGAGTTCGAGGTGCGACGAGGCGGCGTCTGGCGCCAGGTCGAGCGCTTTGCGAAGCAACGCGACCGCCCGCTCGTACTCGCCGTTGTCCGATAGGAGCGAAGCCTCCCGCCTGAGTCCGTTCAGTGTCAACTGGCGCGCATAGGCGGCGGTCTCGTCGCGCTGCAGCCGCTCGAACGCCTCGAACTCCTGCATCGCCTCGTCTGGTTTGTCGAGCCGGATCAGCGCCGTGCGCCAGCGCGTATCGAGCCTGCTTGTTCGCAGGATCACGATTGACGGCCTGACGCGCCGCGTCTACAGCGACGGCGTACTCCCCGCGCCTCAGCTCCAGCTGCGACATCGTGACGTAGGCGTTCGCCGAGTCGGGCTTGAGCATCAGGACGATGACGAACTCCGCCAGCGCTTCGTCGAGTCCGTTCGAGCCGCGAATAGAGTGTAGCCGAGAGATTCGTGTGCCTCCGGATCGTTGGGATGAATCTCGACGCGCGCCGAGTACGCAGCGACGGCGGCGTCGAAATTCTGCTGCGCGGCGTTGAACGCTCCGATCGTCTGCAGGATGCCGTTGAGGCCGATGAGCGGATTCAGTCCTGACCGCCGCTTCGAGCTCGCCCAAGCGCCTCGAGCGACTGGTTCTGGCGCTGGTAGATGCGCCCCAGTTTGTGATGGGCTCTCCCGGAGGTCGGAAGCACCTGGATGGTGTCGTGAAGGGCGCGTTCGGCATCCTGGTATTGCTTCAGCTCCACGAAGGCGTCTGAAAGCGTCAGATGCGCGCGTTCGTCGCCCGGACCGAGCTTCACCGCGAGCTTCAGTTCTTTCAGCAGCCTCTTCGTCCTGCCCGTCCGCGAGCAGCACGCGGCCGAGCAGACGATGGACGTCGGCGCGATTCGGATCAAGCTCGATCGCAACCTTGAGATGACGCAGGGCGGCGCCCGTGGCGTCGTCTCGAAAGGCCGACGGCCGCAAGTCCCATGGCTTCGCGCGGATTGACGGCCTTTGCCACAAGCGGATCGCGGGCCACCGCCTGCTCGAATGCCTCCAGCGCCTTCGCGAATTCTCCCCGCCGGAGCAAGGCATAGCCGTCGGCATAGAGAACGGGCGGAAAGAATGGCTCGGCGCCCGAGCGTTCCTGCACAAGGCCAAGCTGAATGAACGGTGAGTCGAGCGGCTTGTCAGGACGTTGACCGGCGGCTTCGCGCCATAGCCGCAGAACGGTCTGGTACGCCTGGAGGGCCTCCGTGTCCCTACCGCTCTTGCTCAGAGCGCGCCCCAGCATGTAGGCGCGGATCGGATTGGCCGGGTCCAGGACGGCGGCCTGTCGGAACGAAGCGACGGCCTTGCTCGAGATCACCAGTGATCTGAGCATGCGCGAGTCCCTGAAACGTGAAGACTTCAGGCGCGACTCGGATCGAGGCGGCTCGCGGCCTCGAATTCACTGAGGGCGTCGGCGACGCGGCTGCGGTCGAGATACGCGGCACCCAGCGCGACGTGCATCCGGGCGGCCAGGGCGGGATCAGCGCGCGGCAGTTCGACTGCTGACGCCTTCTCCAGCGCCTGCAACGTGTCGTCCCATTCGCGAAGACCCCGCTCCATGGCGTCGAGAGCCGAGCGCACAGCGCGCCCCTCGTCGCCGAACGTGCCGTCCAGGCCCACACTGAAACGTGCGAGGCTCTGCGTGAACGCGGCTTTCGGGTCGGCCATCTGGCCCGTGGCCGGCCCGGGGAGGACGAGCAATAGCAGGACGCAGGCCGCCAGTCGCCGAGCAGTGTACCGGCGATTGAATAGTCCGTGCAGGAACCGTGATGCGTGATTATAGGCATGGCCGCCCGGGATCGCAGGAGCGGGCCTCGGATCGACCGATGGGCAGCCCTACCCGCTCCTACCCGACCTGCCCTTCCTTCTAGAAATCGACCGTGAGATTGATCTTCGCCACACGGGCGCTGGTGATCGCGAGCGGCGTCAGGTACCCGGCGCCGCCCGGACCGTAATTCTGCTGGAAGCTCGTCGCCGTGTTCGTATTGAACAGGTTCAGCAGAGTCGACCGCCACGTTGGTTCGCGTACGGCCGAACTTCAGGAGCTTGCCGAATCGCACGTCGGTGAGGTTGATGCGGTCACCGTAGAACTGTCCCGGCGGCAGCATGTTGAACCCGTATCCGACGACGCCGTTGACCACCGCACCCGCGTTGGCCGACAAGCCCAGACTGTTGCCTTCGGGCGTCGTGCCGAACCCGAACGCCACGTTCGGCGTCGACCGCACGATCGTCGACAGGAGCACATCGATCTTCGGAATCGTGTACGTCGCAAACCCTCGGAAGTTCGTCTGCCACTTCTCCACTTTCCGGCAGGCGCTCGTCGAGCTGGAAGATCCCGGCGGTGTACGGCGATCCCGGCGGCGCGGCCGCTGGGCCTCCCGTCAGGACGGGATTCGCCATCTCCGGCACCAGCGCCTGCACGGCGCAATGGTCGTCGATACCGCGGCCCGTGCTCGTCCCGAAGCTCAGCGTCACGCCGTGCTGCGCGCGTGAGGTGATCGTGAAATCCACGCCGTTCCAGTGATTCTGCCAGTCATTGTCGTTGCCGGTAATCGACTTGACCGACGTGTACACGTTCTGGATGTTGGTCGTGTTCACGCCGGCCTTCGGGATCAGGTAACTCACCGTCTGGCCGCTCTGGCTGCCCAAATTGGGATCGACGGGCGCGGTGAACGAATACGGCTGGAAATCGCTCGGCGAGAGGTTGGTGGCGTTCGTGACGAAGAAGTTGTGGAACGACCGGTAGAAATAGCCGACTTCGACCGACGTGCGCGGCAGGATCTCCTGCTGGATCGACACGTTCCACTGGTTGTCGTACGGCCGGACGCCCCAGCCGTGCAGCACGTTTGGATCGACCGTGGTCAGCCCGCCCAACTTACCGAACGAGGCCGGCAGCGCGTCGATACATTCGCCGTTCGGCACGGGCTCCAACAGATTGCAGTCGGGCACGTGATTCCCGTTGAAATCGAGGAACGACCGAACCGCCACCGTCTGGAAGTTCGGCCCGGGACGCCCGTTGCGGCCGTCGAGCGTCGGCGCGCTGATGACGTAGTTCCCCTGGTTGTCCGCGTTCTGGAGGTACTTGCCGGCGAACACCTTGAGCGACGTCTTGCCGTTGCCGAAGACGTCCCAGGCCGCGCCGCCCCGGTACGTGATGTCGTTGTAGCCGGTCACGCCCTGCGTCTCCGGGAACGTAATGGGCTGCCATTGGTCCACATGTTTCCAGGCGAGCCGTTGTGATCGGCGGGGAAGAAGCTCGACGCGCGATCGTACCGGAGTGCGCCTTGCAGCGTAAACCTTCCGACCGTCCACTGGTCCTGTGCATAGATACCGTTGGACCAGGTGCGATGACTCTGATACCACGGGGCAATGCGCATCGTCGCCTGGTAAAACGGAACACCGTTCAGGAAACTCAGAGCCCCCCGGGGGCAGTCAGGAAGCTCAGATTCGTGAGAGTGTACCCGGCCTGGTTTTGATAATCCGATGGTTTCCTCGATGTTGTAGGCGCCCGTGTACCCGAACTTGATGTTGTGGGAGCCGGTCACGTAGCTCGCCGACGCCCGCCACCGGAGCGGATCCTGGTAGTTCTCGAGGATGTTGTCATTGCCGCGGTAGGTCTCGAGAAACGGAACGATCTGGGTCATCTGGACGAGGTCGGTGATGTCGCCGGGCCGCCGCATCCAGCCCCAGTGGCTGATGAACGAGGAGAATCCGGCATCGAGCAGCAGCTTGTTCGTCACCGGCGACGACCAGGTGGCCGTCTGAATGATTTCGTGGTCGTCC
>CAVRXZ010000021.1:0-182654 GCA_963725105.1 uncultured Acidobacteriota bacterium | reverse complement strand
TCTCCGAACGCAAGCCAGCGTCCGACCAGCAGCGCCTGTGCCGTCGGGCCGCGCTGCTCGCCCCGAGGCCGTGTCCAACCTAACCTCCGCGGCTACGAGCACTCCCGCGCGTCCTTGCCTCGGAACGACCATCGCGCCTCGACGGCGAGCCATGCTCCGACAAGAGGTCTGGCGCCAGCCCAGGGCGTCCCTACAATCCGAGCCAGGATGATCTATTGCGCTATCCTGCGTGAGTCGAGGATCAGCTTCAGACGCAGATGGTCGAGTACTACAAGGACAATCCGAACGTGATGGTCATCGTCGACGGCGTGAGGGTGAGGACCCTGGCGCAAGGGTCGCGTCTCGCGGCAAGGGCGACGAGTACGTGCTGCTGTGCGCCTGTGCGCAAGAGGAGTACGTTCCCGCGACTACTTCGAGGAGGATGGCCGCCGTGGCCACGGCGACCAAGACCTTCAAGAACTTCATCGGCGGCGAGTGGGTGACGCCGCCCTCGCGGCGCGACCTTCGAGACGAGCAGCCCCGCGACCGGCGAGGTGCTCGGCGTCTTTCCGAAGTCGGGCGCGGAGGACGTCGACCGCGGTCGAGGCGGCGAAGGCCGCCGACGAGGAGTGGCGGCTCGTCCCGGCGCCGCGCCGCGGCGAGATCCTCTTCCGCTTCGGCGCGCTCCGCCTGAGCGCAAGGACGAGGTCGCCGAGCTGATGGCCCGCGGTATGGGCAAGGCGCTGCCGAGGCGGCCGGCGACGTCCAGGAAGCGATCGACATGAGCTACGACATGGGCGGCGAGGGCAGGCGACTGTTCGGCCAGACGACACCCAGCGAGCTGCGCGACAAGTTCAACATGAGCGTGCGCCAGCCGATCGGCGTGGTCGGCGTGATCACGCCCTGGAACTTCCCGATCGCGCATCCGTCCTGGAAGATCGCGCCCGCGCTCGTGTGCGGTAACACGATCGTCTTGAAGTCGGCCACGGACACCCCGCTGCTGGGCGAGCGCTTCGTCGAGCTGCTCGTCGAGGCGCTCGCGTCGGCTCGGCGTGATCAATGTCGTGCACGGCGGCGGCGGCGAGGTCGGCGACCGGCTCGTGCGCCACCCGGACGTGCCGGTGATCACGCTCACCGGCTCGCGCGAGACCGGCGTCGCAGTGCTCGAGGCCGCGGCGCAGAACCTGAAGCACGTCCACCTCGAGCTCGGCGGCAAGAACGCGATCATCGTGCTCGACGACGCCGATCTCGACCTGGCGGTCGAGGGCATCGTCTGGTCGGCGTTCGGCACCTCCTTGGCCAACGCTGCACAGCGGCCTCGCGCGTGATCGTGCAGGAGGGCGTTTACGAGGAGCTGCAGAAGCGGCTCGTCGACTCCGCGGAGAAGCTGCGCCTCGGCCCGGGCTGGAGGAGGGCGTCGATGTCGGCCCGGTGATCAACCGGCGTGCCCTCGAGAAGATCCACTCGTACACCGAGATCGGCATGGACGAGGGCGCCAAGCTGCTCACCGGCGGCGAGGTTGCGAGCGGCAACGGCCTCGGCGACTGGGAGCTTCTACCGCCCGACCATCTTCGGCGACGTCGACCCGCAGATGCGCGTCGCCCAGGAGGAGATCTTCGGCCCCTGACCACGGTGCTGATCCGGGTGAAGGACGTGGACGACGCGATCCGGGTCTCGAACGGGATCGAGTTCGGCCTCTCGTCCTCGATCTTCACGCGCGACGTCAACACCGCCTTCCGCGCGATGCGCGACCTCGAGGCAGGGATCACGTACATCAACGCCGGCACGATCGGCGCCGAGGTGCACCTGCCCTTCGGCGGGGTAAAGGGCACCGGCAACGGCCACCGCGAGGCTGGCCAGGCCGCGCTCGACGTGTTTACCGAGTGGAAGTCGATCTACGTCGATGATCCTCGGGCAAGCTGCAGCGCGCCCGACGACGGCGAAGAGCGCGGCCCTCTTGAACCGGAAACGGGTCGTCTTCGTTCCCCGCGAGAAGTGCTCGACCCGCTGCGGGATGGACGTACCCGCGCCGAAGATTGGCGAGCGCGCGCCAAGAGTTGGCGCCCGCGCGCAGATGCGCACGATCGGCGGGCTGGGTCCTGAAACGTCTGGTGTCATTGCGGGCCATTGCTGTCCCTCCTGCCTGTGCGGCGGAGGGATGAGGCCCGCCGCCGGTTAATCCGGTTGTCTCGGTTCCGGATTGCTGCTGGAAGGAGGCAACCCGGCTTGCACGCGCGCATGACGCGGCGATCGCCCAGTCGATTGATCGACCGGCGACGGCGGCGCTGAGCGCGGTATGTGGTGCCTGTGAGGCGCATCGGGTTCCTCGTCATGCCAACATAGCACGATGGTCGTAGTGCGTCGGCGGTTTCCGCCAGACGCAACGCGTCCAGCGGGTGCGTGCTTGTGTCAGATGTGTCGGACAAAATCAAGGCGAGGTTCGGTGGCGCTGCGAAAAGCAAGAAAAAGATTCGCCGTCCGTCGTCCTGCGCAACTCTTGATCTTGCCGACGGCTCGGCGTCGGTAATTTCGTCTCGCGCGCAACGGCTCCGGCCGCGTTGCGGACGTTAAGGGACTGTGCACTGATAGGGCAAAGGCGTCCGCGCAATCGAGACGCCGGTGGGACGAAACGACAGGAGAGGGCGATGAGCGCAGGATTCCGTTCGGAGCCTGGCGGCAGCCGCCGTGGCTGCGCTGTTCTGACGGCGTCATCGACGGCCGATGCGCAACAGACCGCCGGCGGCATCACCGTCGGCGAGAGCGACCTCGGCGGCGTCGTGCGCAGCGCCAACGGGCCGGAGGCCGGCGTCTGGGTGATCGCGGAGACCACCGACCTTCCCACCAAGTTCATCAAGATCGTCGTCACCGACGATCAGGGCCGCTACGTCCTGCCGGAACTGCCGAAGGCGACCTACAGCGTCTGGGTGCGCGGCTATGGCCTCGTCGATTCGCCAAGGTGCGCGCGACGCCCGGACAAATCCTCGACCTCACCGCGGTGACGGCGCCGACGCGCGGCCGCCGCGGCGGAGTACTACCCGGCGCAGTGGTGGTACTCGATGATGAAGATTCCGGACAAGAGCCTGTTCCCCGGCACCGGGCCGAAGGGCAACGGCATGTCGGACAAGATGAGCAGCCAGGCGCAGTGGCTCGCCAACATCAAGTCGCAGGGCTGCGGTTCCTGCCACCAGCTCGGCAACAAGCCGACGCGCATCATCGATCCAAAGCTCGGCAAATTCGACAGTTCGTTCGCCGCCTGGATGCACCGCATGCAGGTCGGCCCGGCGGCCGAGATCATGGTCCGCAACATCAGCGCAGCTCGATTCGCAGCATCGCGCTGAAGAATTTCGCCGACTGGACCGACCGGATCGCCGCCGGCGAGCTGCCGAAGTCGAAGCCGCACGCGGCCGCAGGGCGTCGAGCGCAACGTCGTCATCACGCTGTGGGACTGGGGCGACGCCGACCGACTATCTGCACGACGAGGTCGCCACCGACCGGCGCAACCCGACGGTCAACGCCAACGGCAAGATCTACGGCGCGACCGAGGATTCGACCGACCTCGTGCCGGTGCTCGATCCGGTCACCCACACCGCGAGCGCAGGTCAGGCTCTTCACCCGCACGCCGGTCAAGCCGCGCGGCATGTTCATCTCGCAGCATGAGGATTTCCCGAACCAGCCGTCGCCCACCTGGGGCGACGAGCCGCTGTGGGGCTCGCAGACCACGCCGCACAATCCGATGTTCGATCACATCGGGCGGGTCTGGTTCACCAGCCGCATCCGCGAGGCGGCGACGCCGGCGTTCTGCCGCAAGGGCTCCGAGCATCCGTCCGCGAAGCTCTTTCCGATCGAGCAGGCCGGCCGGCAGCTCTCGATCTACGATCCCAAGACCGGCAAGCTCACGCTGATCGACACCTGCTTCACCACCCATCACCTGAACTTCGCCGAGGACGAGAACCACACGCTGTGGCTCAGCGCCGGCGGCTTCCGCGCCGGCTATGTCGGCTGGTTCAACACCAAGCTGTTCGACGAGACCGGCGACGAGCAGAAGCGCGCAGGGCTGGTCGCCGATCATCCTCGACACCAACGGCAACGGCCGGCGTGACGAAGGCTATGTCGGCCCGAACGATCCGGTCGATCCGACCAAGGACAAGCGCATCGTCGCCGGCCTCTACGCCATCGCCTACAACCCGGTCGACAAGACGATCTGGGGCACGGTGCAGGTCTATCCGGGCGGCATCGTGCGGATCATTCCGGGCGACAACCCGCCGGCGACGGTGCTCGCGGAATACTACGAGGTGCCGTTCCCGGGCTACGGTCCGCGCGGCGGCGACATCGATCGCAACGGCGTCTACTGGGCCTCGCTCGCGAGCGGTCATCTCGGCGAAGTTCGACCGGCGCAAGTGCAAGGGTCCGCTCAACGGCCCGACCGCGACCGGCAAGCACTGTCCCGGAGGGCTGGACGCTCTATCCGTTCCCCGGCCCGCAGTTCGAGACCGTCACCGACGGCGGCAGCGCGCAGTCGAGCTACTACACCTGGGTCGACCAGTTCGACACGTTCGGGCTCGGCCGCAACGTGCCGATCGCGACCGGCAACTTCACCGACTCGCTCGAAGCGCTGGTGGACGGCAAGTGGGTCACGCTGCGCGTGCCCTATCCGATGGGCTTCCACGCCAAGGGGCTCGACGGCCGCATCGACGATCCCAATGCCGGCTGGAAGGGCCGCGGCCTGTGGTCGGCCTATGCCGGCCGCGCGACCTGGCACATCGAAGGCGACCGCGAGCGGCCGAAGGTGGTGAAGTTCCAGCTCCGTCCCGATCCGCTGGCGCGGTGAGACGATCGAGCGGCAGCTACGGCTGCTGCGACTCCTAGTATTTCAGGCCGGCCGACGACAGCGCGCCGCCGACCACGCAGGGCAGGCCAAGCTCGACTGCTGGCCGCTGCGGCGGCGCCGATGCAGCCGAGCGCCAGCGCGCCGATGCCGATCTGGCCCCAGCGCGAGACGTCGCGCCGGGACGGCGGGCCCTTGCGCCGCAATTCCTCGATCGAGGCCATCGCCTCCTTGCGCAGGCGCGCGGTCTCGACCGTCTCGGCGGCGTCGATCACCTCCTTGAGCGGCGCTGCGACCGGCTTCGGCTGGTTCGCGGCTGCGCCTGCTTGAGCATCGCGAGCAGTTTCGCGTCGCGCACCGCGTTGCTCGCCAGCGTGAACTTCGCCATGTTGCCGAGCGTGAGCAGCTCGACGCTGTTGCCGTCGTTCGAGCACGGCAGCATGGCGACGATGCGCGCGACCGGCCGATAGCGTCCGCTGGCGAAATAGTAGCCCCAATAGGTGTCGAGCAGCTCCGGCGACGGCTCGAGCTCCTCGCGCGGGCCCGTCTTCTTCCCGTCGCCGAAATAGGTGTCATAGGAGAAATAGTGAGCGCACCTTCTGCCCCGTCGTCGGCATTCGGCGTCGGGGCGACCTGGAACAGCGTCGGCGACTGGTTGCGTGAGATAGTTGTAGATCATCACGCTGGCGCGTCGGCATGCGCGTCGGCAAAGACGCGCAGCAGGTGCTTCCAGTCCGGATGCGCCGAATAGGCGATCGCGCGCACGATCACCCAGTGGTTCTCCTCCGGCAGCGGAAACATCTTGCCGATCAGCTCTTCGGCACGCTCGGGATTGGCGCCGATCACGCCGGCGATGAAGCCGAGATAGGGGCCCGCCTGCTTCCGGGTCCTTGAACGCGCTCATGCGGCTCAGGGCCTTGACCACGTCGGGAACGCTCGACGGGTCGGGCTTCTGCCGGTAGCCGTTGATCCAGCGCAGCACCGAGTCCGGCGATCATCAGATCGATCAGCCGCATCTGCTGCGTCGCAGCCGCCGGCCAGAGGTCGGCGACGACGAACACGATATTGATGATGACGGACGATCAGTGTCCGCCGCATCCGCCCGTCACGCGCCCCCGCGCGTGCTCCCTGACATCCCCCGCGGATGCCCCGATGCGCGCCGAAGTCAGCATCGGGTTTCGACATTTTCATGCTGAGGACAGGGCAAGCGATGCGCCAAAGTCGTGGCACAGGGCGGCCACAGAGGTTACCGGCTGCCGCTGTGGCAGGGCCCGGGACCGGGTTGAGCCCGGAAGACCCGAGCGGTCTAGGACTGGACGAATTTCACCCCGACCTGGCCGTCGGTGCGCCGTATCACGCGACATCGGCGCCTGAACACCAGCATGAACTCGTCCGGCACCTCGTGGGCGCCGACCGTGAGCTTGGCGCCGGTCGCCGAGATGTCGCAGATGATGCAATTGACCGGCGTGGCGTCGCGGCCGAGGTCGATCTGCCCCAGATAATGCACCTCGAATCGCGGGCTGCTGCGCAGATCGCGAAACCTGTCTTCCAGCCGGAATAGCGACATGGCGGACCTGTGGCCTGTTGCGTGACAGCGGCGGAACCTACGCTCGCTTGCTGAACGGAAAGTCGCCCTGTTCGCTAAAACTGACGGGATATTGGCGCGCGCTATTCCACGGCTGCCGGCCGGTTAATACAAACCCGCCATATTGACGGACATTCTCAGTTGATCTTGATGCCGAGCTGCCGGACGATCTTGCCGTATTTCTCGTAGTCCTCGTGGATCAGCTTGGAGAAATCCGCCGGCGACAGCACCAGCGGCTCGAGGCTGCCGGAGACGTTGAGCTTCTTGGCGAACTCGGCGTCGGACAGGAGCTTGTGCACCTCCGTGCGCAGCTGCGTCACGATCGGCTCCGGCGTTCCGGCCGGCGCGAACAGGCCGAGCCAGATGTCGACCGCGTAGCCCGGGTAGAACTCGCCGATGGTCGGCAGGTCGGGGAAGCGCGGCGGCGCGCTTCTTGCCGCTGGTGGCGACCGCGCGCAACTGCCCGGCCTGGATCAGCGACGCGCTCGCCGAGCCCGAGAACAGCACCTTGGTGTCGCCCGCGACCGTCGCCTGTGGTCGCCGGCGCGGCGCCGCGGAACGGCACGTGCAGCAGGTCGATCTTGGCGCGCTGCTTGAGCATCTCCATCATCAACTGATGCTGGCTGCCGTTGCCGCCCGAGGCATAGGGCAGCGGCGGCGTGGTCTTGCGCGCGTAGTCGATGAACTCCTGGAACGTCTTGGCCGGCACCTGTCGGATTGAGCGACAGCATGAACTGGTTGGTGGCGACGCTCGCGACCGGCAGCAGATCCTTGAGCGGGTCGAACGGCAGCTTGGCGTAGACATGCGGATTGATGGTGACGCCGCTGTCGGCATGCAGCAGCAGCGTGTAGCCGTCGGGCGTCGACTTCGCGACCGCTCGGCGGCGATGTTGCCGTTGGCGCCGGGACGGTTCTCGATCACCACCGACCAGCCCAGCGTCTCGTTCAGGCTCTGCGCCAGCATCCGCGCGGAAATATCCGGCGCGCCGCCCGGCGGGATCGTCACCAGCACGCGGATCGGGCGGTTGGGAAAGGGCTGCGCCTGCGCCGGCGACGCCGACAGGACTGTGGCGGCCAGAACGGCGCACATCGTCCGGACGATCTTCATCATCGTTTCCTCTCCTGCACGCGGCTCGTAGCGGCCGTTTGTCGGCCGTTATTATTCCTCGGACGCGGCAGCCGTGCCAGTGCGGCTTATTGCTGCTTCGCCGGCGCAGGCGTCGAGGAGGCAGTCGGTGCGGTGGGCGCCGGACGATGACGAGCGGGGCGGCGGCTTGATCGGCGTCGGCGCGAATGCCGGGCTGCCGCGCGCGTGACGCCCATCGCGACATAGATGCTCATCAGTCCTTCGATGCCGATGTCGGCGGGCTTCACCCATTTGACCGGGACGTAGACCAGCGCGCCGCCGACCGGCACCGGCGCCGACGGAACCAGCACGACGTGATAGGGCTCGCCATTGAGCATCACCGTGTCGGTCGACGGCAGCAATGCCAGCACCGCCGCGCCGCCGTCGCCGCCGAAGAAGCACCAGACCGGGCGCATGCCCTTGAAGTCGCCGTCGTCCTTGCGCTCGACGATGGCGATCAGGCGCTTGGCCATGTCGTAGATGTAGCCGATCAACGGGATGCGCTGCATCACGTTGCCGATGATGTTGTGGACGCTGTGCTCCAAGCGCGACTGGACGATCACGCCGAGCAGGTAGATGCAGAGCGCGACGATCAGCACGCCGGCCAGATAGGCGACCCAGGTCGAGGCCGAGAATCCGAACCCGAGCGTGATCAGGATGCGTGCCGACCACGCTGTTGGGGCCGACGAAGGTGATGACGATGTTGGCCACCCAGACCACCAGGACGATGGTCAGGACAATGGGCAGGATGACCAGAAGACCGGCGATGAAGGTGCGTGCCAAACGGCTCATGGATCGAGTACCCGCTGCGATCATGGGGACGGCCACAGGCCGGCGTCTGTTGCGTCGCCCCGTGGAATGATACACCACCGCCGCCCTGAAACTGCATCCGACTTTAGGCAATGAACATCCTTCTCATCGGCTCCGGCGGGCGCGAGCACGCGCTGGCCTGGAAGATCGCCGCGAGCCCCCTGGTCGAGCGGCTCTACTGCGCCCCCGGCAATGCCGGGCATCGCCCGCGACGGCGAGCTGGTGGCGCTCGATCCCGGCGACCATGCGGCGGTGATCGCGTTCTGCCGGTCGCACAAGGTCGATCTGGTCGTGGTCGGGCCGGAGGGGCCGATGGGCGAGGGCATCGTCGACGACCTCGCGGCGGCCGGGATCAAGGCGTTCGGGGCGCAGCCGGGCGGCGGCCCAGCTCGAAACCTCCAAGGGCTTCACCAAGGACCTGTGCCGCAAATACGGCATTCCGACCGCCGGCTACGAGCGGTTCTCCGCCGCCGCGCCGGCCAAGGCCTATGTGCGCGCGCAAGGCGCGCCGATCGTGGTCAAGGCCGACGGCCTTGCCGCCGGCAAGGGCGTGGTGGTGGCGCAGACCGTGGCCGAGGCGGAAGCGGCGATCGACATGATGTTCGGCGGCGGCCTGGGCGAGGCCGGCGCCGAGGTGGTGATCGAGGAATTTCTCGAAGGCGAGGAGGCGTCGTTCTTCGCGCTCTGCGACGGCGAGACCGCGATCCCGCTGGTCTCGGCGCAGGACCACAAGCGCGTGTTCGACGGCGACCAGGGCCCCAACACCGGCGGCATGGGCGCCTATTCGCCGGTGCCGATCATGACCGCGGACATGGAACGCCGCGCCATGGACGAATTCGTGCTGCCGACGGTCGCGGCGATGAAGGAGATGGGCATGCCGTTCACCGGCGTGCTCTATCTCGGGCTGATGATCACGGCATCGGGGCCGAAGCTGATCGAATACAACGTCCGCTTCGGCGATCCGGAGTGCCAGGTGCTGATGCTGCGGCTGATGTCGGACATCGTTCCGGCGCTGCTCGCGTCGGCGGAAGGGCAATTGCGCAATTTCGATCTGCGCTGGTTTCCCGACACCGCGCTCACGGTGGTGATGGCGGCCAAGGGCTATCCCGGCAGCTACGGCAAGGGCTCGGTGATCGAAGGGCTCGACGCGGCGGCCGAGGTCGAGGGCGTCGAGATCTTCCACGCCGGCACGGCCAGCGCAGGGCGGACGCATCGTCGCCAATGGCGGCCGCGTGCTCAACGTCTGCGCGCTCGGCAAGAGCGCGGCGCGAGGCGCAGGCGCGCGCCTATGCCGCCGTCGACCGCATCCGCTGGCCGGAGGGCTTCTGCCGCCGCGACATCGGCTGGCGCGCGGTGGAGCGGGAGCGGGCGCGCACGCCATGACGAAATCGCTCGCGCTCGCGCTCGGCGGCGGCGGTGCCCGCGGCATCGCGCATATCGCGGTGCTCGAAGTGCTCGACGAGCTGGGCGTGCGGCCGACCGCGATCGCCGGCAGCTCGGTCGGCGCCATGATCGGCGCGGCCTATGCCGCCGGCATGTCGGGCCGCGACATCCGCCGCCACGTCATCGCGCTCGCGCACAATCGCAGCGAGGTGCTTCCGCCGGCTGATGGCGGCGCGCGCCGGCAGTTTCGCGAGCCTGTTCTCCGGCGGTTTCGGCAGCGCCACGCAGGTCGACGGCGAGAAATTCTGCGAGCAGTTCCTGCCGGAGGCGATGCCGAAGGATTTCAGCGAGCTTGCAAATCCCGCTGCTGGTGATCGCGTCCGATCTCTACCGGCGGCAGCAGGTCGTGCTGTCGTCGGGGTCGTTGCGCCGCGCGGTCGCCGCCTCGATGGCGCTGCCGACGCTGGTGCGCCCGATCGTCGATCGACGACAGGGTGCTGGTCGACGGCGGCGCCACCAATCCGCTGCCGTTCGATCAGTTGCGCGGCCGCGCCGACGTCGATCGTGGCGGTCGATATTTCCGGCGAGCCGAACGATGCGCGGCGCGACATCCCGTCGCCGTGGGAGGCGATCCTGGCCACCATCCTGGTCATGGGCCAGGCGATCACCACCGAGAAGCTCAAGCACGGCGCGCCCGACCTGATCATCCGGCCGAACGTCGGACTGTTCCGCACGCTCGACTTCTTCCAGGCGAGCGCGATCCTGCGCGTGTGCGAAACGGCCAAGGCGGAGATCAGACAGCGGCTGACCGCGCTGCTGGAAAGTTGATGCCAAAGCATGATCCCGAAAAGTGGGACCCGGTTTTCGGAAAAGATCATGCTCAACGGCAGCAGTTCGTTGCGGCTAGCGCACGTCGCAGCGCTTGGGGTCGTCGAGCGCGTTGTTGCTCAGATTGATCCAGCTCGTTGCGGCAAAGTAGCACACGGCGACCGACTTCTCGCGCTGCAGCGTCACGACGAAGGTCTCGCGGTCGCCGGTCGCCTCGCCCTTGGCGAAGGTGACGGTCTTGATCTCGAAGCCGCGGCCGATGAGGGCTCTTGAACGTCTGCTGTTCCTGCGCGAGCTGCGCTGTCAGGCTGCGCGGCGGTCAGATGCAACCAGCAGGCCAGCAGAGCGGCGGCGGATGTCTTCAGCATGCAACTCTCCTCGATTTCGGTAGGCAGTGCGGAACGGGTTGCAGGATACTAGCGAAGGAAGAGTCTGGTGACGATTGCCGATGGCTGGCTGTTGAAAAGTCGCGCCACCGAGAACGTTTCCGGTTCGGAGATTGCATGCCGAGGTTCGCTCAGGTCCTGCTGGTCGCGATGCTGGCGCTTGTCGCCGGCGAGCCGGTCGCTGGCCCAGGACCGGACGACCAACTGCCGGCCGCTGGCCGAGCGCGGGCGGGTCTGGGTGGATTGCTGCAACCAGTCCTTCGCCCGCAATCCGACGCGGGCGATCTCGCGGCGCGCGCGCCTGCGCGGCATCGAGCGCTGCGTGCGCAACCGCTGCGGCACGCCTGACCGCTGTTCATCGCCGCGCGCGGAAGAAATCCTTGAGCAGCGCCGTCGCCTCCGCCTCGGCGATGCCGCCATAGACCTCGGGGCGGTGGTGGCAGGTCGGCGATGCGAAGTAGCGCACGCCGTTCTCGACCGCGCCGCCCTTGGGGTCGGCGGCGCCGTAGTAGAGCCGCCGGATGCGCGCAAACGAGATCGCCGCCGCGCACATCGCGCAGGGTTCGAGCGTCACGTAGAGATCGCAGTCGGTGAGCCGTTCCGAGGCGAGCGCGTCGGCGGCCCGCCGGATCGCCAGCATCTCGCAATGCGCGGTCGGATCGCGGTCGGCGAGCGTGCGGTTGTGCGCCTGCGCGATCACCTCGCCGTCGCGCACGATCACGCAGCCGACCGGCACCTCGCCGGCCGCCACCGCGGCGCGGGCCTCGTCGAGGGCGAGGTCCATGAAGGAGGGCATTGGCTGGTCTCGTGCGCTAGCGCCAACGCTTTGCATCCGGGACACGCGGC
Organism: uncultured Acidobacteriota bacterium; assembly: GCA_963725105.1. Classification (GTDB taxonomy): domain Bacteria; phylum Acidobacteriota; class Vicinamibacteria; order Vicinamibacterales; family CAVVIG01; genus CAVRXZ01. The sequence goes on along the minus strand of CAVRXZ010000021.1, from coordinate 170,886 downwards.
GCCGCTTCTGCTATCAGGCCGCTATCATGGCACGCAAGGGCGACGACAGACGACCAGCACGAGGGCGAACGCATCGCCAAGGCGATCGCGCGCGCCGGGCTCGCCTCGCGGCGTGAGGCGGAGGCCTGGATCGCCGCCGGCCGGGTCGCGGTCAACGGCGAGAAGATCGCCTCGCCGGCGCTCAACGTCACGCCCGACGACCGCGTCACCGTCGACGGCAAGCCGCTGCCGGTGCGCGAGCGCACCCGGCTGTTCCTGTTCCACAAGCCGCGCGGGCTCGTGACCACGCATGCCGATCCGCAGGGCCGGCCGACCGTGTTCAGCGTGCTGCCGAAGCATCTGCCGCGGCTGATCAGCATCGGGCGGCTCGACGCCAACACCGAGGGACTGCTGCTGCTCACCAACGACGGCGGGCTCGCGCGCACTGCTGGAACTGCCGGCGACCGGCTGGACGCGGCGCTACCGCGTGCGCGCCAACGGCAAGATCACGCAGCTCCGGCTCGACCGGCTGCGCCACGGCATCGAGATCGACGGCGTGCGCTACGGGCCGATCGAGGCGCGGCTCGACCGCGAGCAGGGCGCCAATGTCTGGCTCACCTTTGCGATGCGCGAAGGCAAGAACCGCGAGGTCAAGAACGTGCTCGGCCACCTCGGGCTGGCGGTGAACCGCCTGATCCGGGTGTCGTTCGGCCCGTTCCAGCTCGGCGACCTGCCGGAGGGCGCGGTCGACGAGGTGCGCACGCGGCACCTGCGCGAGCAACTGGGCGAGCAGCGTCGCGGCCGCGGCGGGATTGGATTTCGCGGGGCCGGTGTCGATCAGACCCGTGCAACCGTGCACGACTCCGCAGCCCGTCACCCTGAGGCGCGAGACAGCGCGTCAGCGCCCCGAAGTCCGGCGACCTGAAGGCCGAGGGCACCGATCGCCCAAGGGCGGCCCGAGGTCGTCGGCAGCGCTACGGTGCCGCGCACCCGGCGCCGCCAAGCGCGTCGAACGCGGGTCGCGGAACTGGCGGCCACCTCAGGATGACGGCGAAAGCCGGCCGCGCGGCACCGTCCAAGAAGCAGCGTCCCGCCGCAGCCGCGAGCGCTCGGCGAGCCGCGAGCGGGCGCGGCGGGAGCGCAAGCGCGGCCGCCGGCCGTTCCGCGGCAAGCCGCGCTGATGCGCATCGTCGGCGGCCAGCACCGCGGACGCGCGCTCGCCGCGCCGCGCACGCGCGACATCCGGCCGACCTCCGACCGGCTGCGCGAAAGCCTGTTCAACATCCTCGTCCACGCCCACGGCGATCCGGTCACCGGCGCGCGCGTGCTCGACCTGTTCGCCGGCACCGGCGCGCTCGGGCTCGAGGCGATGTCGCGCGGCGCGGCGTTCGCGCTGTTCGTCGACGAGGGCGCGGAGGCGCGCGCGCTGATCCGCGAGAACGTGGCCGACGCTCGGGCTCGGCGGCGTCACCAACATCTTCCGGCGCGACGCCACCAAGCTCGGCGCCGCGCATCCGATCGAGCCGTTCTCGCTCGTGTTCCTCGATCCGCCCTATGGCCGCGGGCTCGCCGAGCACGGCGTTGATCTCGGCGCGCGCCGGCGGCTGGCTCGCGCCGGACGCGCTGATCGTGGTCGAGGAGGCGGCCGATGCGGCCTTCACGGCGCCGGAAGGTTTCGCGGAGATCGAGCGGCGGCGCTACGACGACACCGAACTGGTGTTTCTGCGACTTCGCATACGTGCTCCGACCGCTGCGACATCGCACCGCCATGCGTCTTGCGCGACCATTTGTCCCGTCAACCTTGGCTGCGGCTGCCGCGTTGCCACGTGCACTGCGCGGTGCACTCAAGCATGGCGCGGTGCGCACCAGCGAACTCCAATCATGGCACTGCTCGCTGCATTCATCGTCACCGTCGTGCTCGGCGATCTCGCTGCAGTCGCGATATCGTACGTGGTCGAGCAATTTTCCAAGCCGGTCAGCCTGTTCGTCTTCTGTCGTATCCTCGTGCGCATCGCGCTCGCCGCTCGGATGCGATCCGCGTCAGTCCACGCTCACGCCGCTGGCGCGCACCGGCGGGCCCCATTTGTCGAGCTCGCTCACCACGAGCTTGCCGAGATAGTCCGGGGTGCGCCGCTCCGGCAGCGGCGACGTTGAGGCCGGCCTTCTCGAGCCGCGCGCGGACGTCGGGCAGGTCGAGGACCGACGCCGTCGCCTGCGCGAGCTTGCGCACGATCGCATCGGGCGTGCCGCGCGGAAAGAAGAAGGCGTTCCAGCCGTCGGCGTCGAAGTTCTTCAGACCCTGCTCGTGCGCGGTCGGAACGCCCGGCAGCGCCGCGTTGCGCGTCGGCGACAGGATCGCGAGCGCCTTGATCGCATCGACACGCACATGCGGCGCGCCGGTCGAGGTCACCTCGCACATGTAGTCGATGCGGCCGGCGATCATGTCCTGCAACGCCGGTCCGGTGCCGCGATAGGGCACGTGGGTGATGTCGACGCCGATCGCGTAGTTGAGCAGCACGCAGGTGACGTGCGTCGCCGAGCCGATGCCGGCCGAGCCGTATTGCATCTTCTTCTGGTTCGCCTTGGCATAGGCGATGAACTCGGGAAGCGTCTTGGCGGGGAAGTCCTTGCGGACGCGCCAGGAACTTGACGTTCTCGACCACCACCGCGACCGGCGCGAAATCGGTGACCGCGTTGTAGAGCGGCTTCTTGTAGAGCATCTGGCTGAAGGTGTGCGTGCCCTGGTTGCCGAACAGGAACATCGAGCCGTCGGGCGTCGACTTGGCGACGCGCGCGGCGCCGTTCATGCCGCCGGCGCCGCCGATATTCTCGACGATCACCTGCTGGCCGAGCCGCTCGGACAGCTTCTGCGCCATCAGGCGGCCGATGAAATCGATCGGGCCGCCGGCCGGGAACGGCACCACCATGGTGACCGGCCGCGTCGGCCAGTCCTGCGCGACGGCGGGACCGCCGAGCACGAGCGCGATCAAGGCCGCGAGCAAGACCTTCGGCATGGCGTTTCTCCCTGCAACTCTCTCGGCCTCATGCTGAGCGCCGAAGTGCTCCGAGCATGGCGACTTCGCGGCGACGCGCCCTCAGGATGAGGCGGATGCAGTCAGTCGATCACCGCTCCGCTGTTCTTGATCGGCGTCGCCCAGCGCTCGGTCTCGGTCACGACGAACTTGCGCAGATATTCCGGCGTGCGGCGCTCCTTCGCCGGGACCACCACGCCGATTGCCTTGAAGCGGTCGCGCACCATCTGCGACTCGACCGCCTCGTTGGACGCCTGCGCCAGCCGCCGCACGATGGCGTCGGGCGTGCCCTTCGGGAACGAGAACGAGCCCCAGGAGCCGCAATCGAGCCCCTTCAATCCCTGCTCGTCCGCGGTCGGGAGCTTCTCGAGGCCGGGCGCGCGGTCGAGCCCGAAGGTCGCGATCGCCTTGACCTTGCCGCCGCGGATCTGCGGCAGCGCGGTCGAAATCTGCTCGGCCATGATAGTCGATGCGGCCGGCGATCAGGTCCTGCATCGCCGGGCCGGCGCCGCGATAGGGTACGTGCGTGATCTTGGTGCCCATGGCGACGTCGAGCAGCACGGCGCAGACGTGCGAGCCGGAGCCGGCGCCGGCCGAGCCGTACTGCATCTTGCCCTGGTTGGCCTTGGCGTAGGCGACGAATTCGGCCAGCGTCTTGGCCGGGAAGTCCGGCCGCGCGATCAGGACGCGCGCCGAATCCGAATGCAGCACCACAGTGCTCGAAGTCGGTCGATGCCGTTGTAGAGCGGCCGCCGGTAGAGCGTCTGGTTGATGGCGAGCACCGCGCTGCCCGAGAGCAGCACCGTGTAGCCGTCGGGCGCCGCCTTGGCGACGCGCGCCGAGCCGGTCATGCCGCCGGCGCCGCCGACGTTCTCGATGATGATCTGCTGGCCGAGCGTCTCGCTCATGCGCGCGCCGAGGATGCGCGCGATGGTGTCGACCGGCCCGCCGGCCGCGAACGGCACGACCACGGTGACCGGTCGGGTCGGCCAGTTCTGCGCCTGCGCCGGCGCGATGGCCGCAGCCGATGCAATCGCTGCGGCGACGATGACTCGCATCATGGCGTCTCTCCCCGATTGTCTGGCGCGCCTTCGCGCGCTCTTATTCGACCGGAATGCCGGCCGCGATGATCACCTTCTTCCAGCGCTCGACCTCCTGCGGCAGGTACTTCGCGAGGTATTCGGGCGTGCGCTGCTCGGGCGGCAGGATTTCGAGCCCGAGCTCCTCCAGCCGTTTCCGGATCGCCGGATCCTCGATCATGGTGTTCATCGACCTTGTTGAAGCGGCGCACGATCGCGTCCGGCGTGCCCTTCGGCAGGAAGAAGCCGTTCCACACCGTCGCCTCGACGTTCGGCACGCCCTGCTCGCCGGTGGTCGGCGAGGTCGGGAATGATCGGCACGCGCCGCGGCGACATCACCGCGAGGCCCTTCACGGTGCCGGCCTTGGCCTGCACCGCGCCGGTCTGGATGGTGTCGCAGAAATAGTCGATGCGGCCGCCGATCAGGTCCTGCATCACCGGGCCGGCGCCCTTGTAGGGCACGTGCGTGACCTTGACGCCGAGCATGCAGTTGAGGAGCTCGCACGGCAGATGCGTGCCGGAGCCGACGCCGGCCGAGCCGAACTGCATCTTGGCCTGGTTCTTCTTCACGTAGGCGACGAACTCCTGCAGGTTCTTCACCGGCAGGTCCTTGCGCGCGAGCAGGATGCGCGGCGATTCCGTCACCAGCCCGATCGGCGTGAAATCGGTGACCGAATTGTAGAGCGGGCTCTTGCGCAGGCCCTGGCTGTAGGCGTGCGTGCCGGTGTTGCCCATCAGGAAGGTGTAGCCGTCGGGCGTGCGCCTTGGCGACGCGCTGCGAGCCGACCGTGCCGGCGGCGGCGCCGACGTTCTCGACCACGATGGTCTGCCCGAGCAGTTCGCCCATGCGCTGCGCCTGGATGCGGCCCGAGGCGTCGATGCCGCCGCCCGGCGCGAACGGAATGACCATGGTGATGGGGCGCGTCGGCCAGTCCTGCGGCGGAGATGGCGCCGGTCAGCGCGAGCGAGGGCGGCTGCGGCGGCGAGCGTGGTCTTGTGCATTCTTGTCTCCCTGTTTCGCCGCAAACCTCGCCTGCATGCGGCCGCGGATCAAGGGCGATAGGGCCGCAGGTTCCAGCAGGCGCTGGCGAACTTTCGTCGAGCGATTTCGGAATTTATTCACAGGCGCCCGACCGCATGAGCGCGGAAATCACCGCCGCCCGAACAGCGTCTCGATGTCGCCGAGCTTCAGCTCCACATAGGTCGGGCGGCCGTGGTTGCACTGGCCGGAATTGGGCGTCGCCTCCATCTCGCGCAGCAGCGCGTTCATCTCCTCCGGCTTGAGCCGGCGGCCGGCGCGCACCGAGCCGTAGCAGGCCATGGTGGCGGCGACGTGCATCAGGCGGCGCTCCAGCGGCAGCGCCTCGTCCCATTCGGCGATGTGCTCGGCGAGATCGCGCACGCAGCGCGCGGGCGTCGATCTCGCCCAGCAGCGACGGGGTCTCGCGCACCGCGACCGCGCCCGGCCCGAACGGCTCGATCGCGAGCCCGAAGCGCGCCAGCTCGTCGGCGCGCGCCAGCACGCGCTCGACGTCGGCCTCGTCGAGCTCGACGATCTCGGGGATCAGCAGGATCTGGCGCGCGACGCCGGTCCTCTCCAGCGCCGCCTTCATGCGCTCGTAGACGATGCGCTCGTGCGCGGCGTGCTGGTCGACGATGACGATGCCGTCGCGGGTCTGCGCCACGATGTAGGTCTCGTGCACCTGCGCGCGCGCGGCGCCGAGCGGCCGGTCGAGCAGGTCGGGCGCGGCGTCGGCCATCGCGACGCGCGCGTCGGCGGACGGATCGCCGACCTCGAAGGCGGCCTGCGCGGCTTCGGCGAAGCCGAGCGCGGCATTGCCGTGCGCAGGCAGCGGGAAGCCGCGCGGATCGGGCCGCGCCGGCGAGCGCCGCCAGTCCCAGCCGCGCCGCGTGCGACGAGGCCGCCGGGCGGAACGCGGCGATGGTGGCGCTGCCGCCGGTGGTCGCGGCGCGCTGGCCCTCGCGCGCGAGCGCCTGCTGCAGCGAGGTGATCAGCAGCGCGCGCACGAGGCCGCGGATCGCGGAAGCGCACCTCGGCCTTGGCCGGATGCACGTTGACGTCGACCTCGCGCGGATCGAGCGTGACGAACAGCGCGACGATCGGATGGCGGTCGCGCGGCAGGTAGTCGGCATAGGCGCCGCGCACCACGCCGATCAGGAGCTTGTCGCGCACCGGCCGGCCGTTGACGAAGAGATACTGCCCGAGCGCATTGGCGCGGGTGTGGGTCGGCAGCGCCGCGAAGCCTTCGACGGTCGACGCCGTTGCGCTCGCCCCGCACCTCGACCGCATTGGCGCGGAATTCGGCGCCGAGAATGTCGGCGAGCCGTGCGAGCCGGCCGGGCGCGCCGGGCAGCGCGGCGGCCCAGGTGACCGGCGCGCGCTCCTCGCCGGCGAGCGTGAAGGCGACGTCGGGCCGGCTCATGGCGAGGCGGCGCACGACCTCGCGGATCGCTTCGCCTTCGGTGCGGTCGCTCTTGAGGAATTTCAGCCGCGCCGGCGTGGCGTAGAACAGGTCGCGCACCTCGACGCGGGTGCCGTCGCCGAGCGCCGCGGGCTTCACCGCGGACTTGTCGCCGCCGTCGACGGCGATGCATCCAGGCATGCGGCTCGCTCTTGTGGCGCGTGGTGATCGAAAGCCGCGCGACCGCGCCGATCGACGGCAGCGCCTCGCCGCGGAAGCCGAGCGTGCTGGATGTCGAGCAGGTCGTCGTCGGCGAGCTTCGAGGTGGCGTGGCGCTCGACCGCGAGCGCGAGATCGTCGCGCGGCATGCCGCGCCGTCGTCGGTGACGCGGATCAGGCGGCGGCCGCCGCCGTCGGTGACGATCTCGATCTTGGTCGCGCCGGCGTCGAGCGCGTTCTCGACCAGTTCCTTGACCACGCTCGCCGGCCGCTCGACCACCTCGCCGGCGGCGATGCGGTTGACGGTGGCTTCGCTGAGCTGGCGGACGGGCATGCGTTGCGGAACCTGATTCGGAGCTCGGCTCAGAATCTAATCGGCGCAGTCGACGGCCCCGCTGAGCGCCGCGAGCAGCCGGCCGCAATCCGCCCCCGCTATTCGAACGATGGCTTCGCTCTGCCGCAAGCCCTTGATGCTGCGCGCGGCGCTTCTTGATTCGAGCCGCCGTCTCGCGCGAGGCCCTGGTCGGCTTGGTCGGCCGGCGCTTGACGGGAACGACCGCGGCCTGCCGGATCAGATCGATCAGCCGGTCGCGCGCGTCCTGCCGGTTGCGCTCCTGGGTGCGGTGGCTCTGCGCGATGATGACGAGACGCCGTCCTTGGTGAGGCGCCTGCCGGCGAGCCGCATCAGCCGGAGCGCGCACGTCATTCGGCAGCGACGGCGAGCGCGCGCACGTCGAAGCGCAGTTGCACCGCGGTCGAGAGCTTGTTGACGTTCTGCCCGCCGGGCCCGGACGAGCGGACGAAGCTCTTCCGTCGAGCTCGCTGTCGTCGATGCTGATGCGGTCGGTGATCCGGATCATCCGGCAATGGTAGCAGATCAGCCCTTCAGATACTGCTTCGCCAGCACCTTGCCTTCCTCGACCGCCGGCTGGTCGAACGGATCGACGCCGAGCAGATGCGCGGCGATGATCGTCTCCAGCATGAAATGCATGAGCAGCTCGCCGAGGCTCGCTCTCGTCGAGCCGCTCGATGTGGATGGTGCGGACCGGGCAGCCGTTCTTCGCCAGCGTCTCGGCGGTGGCGCGGCCCTGCGCGGCGACGAGGTCGCCGATGGTCTTGCCGGCGAAATCCGGCTCGCCGGCGAGCTTCGCGAGGTCGGCTTCGATGCGCGGGCCGCGGCCGGCGGCGCCGGTGGTGATGACGGTGAACAGCTTGTCGCGCGGGCCCGCGATGAAAAGCTGCAAGCTGGCTGTGCTGATCGACCGGGCCGAGCGCGGCGATCGGCGTCGTGCCCTTGCCGTCCTTGCCGAGGCTCTCGGCCCAGAGCTGCACGTACCAGCGCGTGAAGCGCTCGAGCCGGTCGGCATAGGCCATCATCACCGCGATCGGCTTGCTGAGCGCGACCGACAGCGCGGCGCCGACGGCGGCGGGCACGTCGGCAGGCGCGCGCTTCTCCAGCACCGGCGCCAGCGCCGTGGCCGCGCCGGCGCGGATCGCGTCGATGTCGAGGCCGAGAGCCGCGGCCGGCAGCAGGCCGACATTGCGTGAGCACGGAAAACCGCCCGCCGACACCGGGGTCGTGCTCGAGCATCGCGATCTTCGATTCGGCGCACAGCGACGCGCAGCCCGTTGCGCTTGCCGCCCTTTGCCGGCTCGGTGAGGCCGACGAAATGATCGGGGATGCGGACTGCGAGCCCGGCCGCCTTCACGGCCGCGAGCGCGGCGGCGATCTGCATCAGGGTTTCGCCGGTGCCGCCGGATTTCGAGATCGCGACAAAGCGCGTGGTCGCGAGCGGCAGCCGCTCGAGCAGCGACGGCGTAGGTGTCGGGGTCGAGATTGTCGAGGAAATGCAGGCGCGGGCCGTTGCGGAATGAGCCCGCGCCCTCGACCGCGTAGTCGGCAAGCTGCGCCAGCGTCTGCCCGCCGAGGCTCGATCCGCCGGTGCCGAGGATGACGATGTCGCTGGCGTCGCTCGCGAGGCGCGCGCCGGCCGTGCGAATGGCGTGAATATCGTCGTGCCGCTCCGGCAGCCGCAGCAGCGGCAGCGCGCCGTCGGCATGCCGCGCCCTGATCCAGTCGAGTGCGGCGAACGGTGCGCGCCAGCGCGTCGTTCAACGCGGCGGCGTCGACGCCGTGGGGTCCGACGCGCTCCGTGCGCGCGTTGTCGATCGATTGTCGGAATGGCATGACGGTTCACTCCTGCTCCCAACAATGTATTGGGGCGCGGCGGTCCGCGAAAGCGGACATACCAGCCATTCGGTGACGATAATTTGGACGGTCGGTATTAGCCGCCCGGCGGCCGCGCGGTCACGCCCTTCGGCCGGCCGACGACGGTGACGAGCAGGCCGCCGTCCAGCAGCCGCTTGGCGACGCGGCGGGCGTCCGCCAGCGTCACCGCGTCGATCATCGCCGAGCGGCGCTCGATATAGTCGATGCCGAGATTGTCGACCTGCATCTGCACCAGCTGCGACGCGATCTTGGTGGACGTATCGAGATTGAGCGCGAACGCGCCCTTGAGATAGGTCTTGGCCTTGGCGAGCTCCTCCTCGGTCGGTCCGTTCGCCGCCATCCTGCGGAATTCGCCTTCGATCACGTCGATCGTTTCCGCGGTCGCATCGGCGCGCGTCGCGGTGCCGCCGACCAGCACTGCGGCGTGCTCGAACCACGTCAGGCCGGTGTGGACGCCATAGGCGAGGCCGCGCACCTCGCGCACCTCGCGATAGAGCCGCGACGAGAACGAGCCGCCGCCGAGGATGTGGTTGACGATATAGGCCGCCATGAAGTCGGGATCGTTGCGGGCAATGCCACGGCCGCCGAACGTCACCACCGCCTGCGGCACGTTCAGATCGACCACGGTGCGGCCGCCCAGTCCCTGCATCTTTGCGTCGGGGACCGGCTTGAGCTGCGCCTTGGCCGGCAGCGTGCCGAAGGTCCGGTCGATGAGCCGGCCCGCGGTCTCGGCGTTCGATGTCGCCGACGACGCCGATCTTGAGCTTGTCGCGCGCGAGCACGCGGCGCGCGTAGTCGCGCATGTCGTCCGGCGGTGACGCGTGCGACCGATTCCAGCGTGCCGCTGACCGGGCGTCCGTAGGGATGGTTGGGGAACGCGGTGGCCCACCAGTTGCGGCTGGAAATCGAATTCGGGTTCGTGCTCTGGCGCTGCAACGACGAAACCGTCTGCGCGCGGATGCGCTCGACGGCGGACGAATCGAATCGCGGCTCGTTCAGCGCCAGCCGCAGCAGATTGAACGCCTCGTCCTGGTTCTCCTTGAGCGTCCGCAGCGTGCCGCGCACGTGTTCGCGGCTCGCGCGAATCTGCAGCTCGATGGCGTTGCGTTCCATGCCGTCCGTGGAATGCCGTGCGCGTCGAGGTCGCCGGCGCCCTCGTCGAGCGTCGAAACCGTCATCTCGGCGAGGCCCGGTCTTGTCGTCGGGGTCCTGCACGGCGCCGCCGCGGAATGCGAATTCGATCGAGACCAGCGGCACGGTGCCGTCGCGCACGAACCAGAATTCGATGCCGCCCGGGCTGACGACGCGCTCGATCTTGGTCGCGTTGGCCGGGACGCAGAACGCGACCAGCGCGGCGACGACGAGCGACATCGCGCCGAGCCGGGCCATCGCAGGGCGGGCGAAACGGAGAATAGCTTGTTGATTGATCACGAGCGGTCGTCCCTGGAGCCGTCCTGTTTGATGAGATATCCCGTCACCGAGCGCCGCTTGTCGAGCACTTGCGTCGCGGCGTTCCTCACGTCGTCGACCGTGACCGCGCGCAGGCGATCGGGCCAGGTCCTGATCTGCTCGATGGTCAGCCCGGTCGTCAGCGAAGCGCCAGCAATATGGTATGTTGTGCGTACCTTCGTTCAACCGTCGTATTGCTATCGACGCCGACAACTGGATCGAATTCCTCGCCATCGGCGGGGAAGCCGATCGGGCCGGACGGGGCATCGTCGTGATTGCGAACAAGTGGGACCTTGTCAAAGACCGAGGCGAGACCTTTGTCGAGACGTTGGACGACAGCATCCGGCAGCGGATGAAGTTCCTCGACTACGCCCCGGTTCTCCACATCTCAGCCCTGACCGGGGAGCGTGCCCCTCGCGTGCTCGAGACGATTGATCGGGTTGCCGCCGCCCGCCGGACACGCGTCCCGACACCCCTCCTGAACAAGTTCATCGAGGGTGTGACCGCGGCCAATCCGCCTGTCAGCCCGGGGCGTCGGCACGTGCGCATCCTCTATGCCGCGCAGGTCGGCGTGGCGCCGCCTTCTTTCGTCCTGTTCACGAACGTTGCCACGACGTTTCACTTTTCGTACCAGCGGTACCTGGTGAATCAGCTGCGGCAGCGTTTCGACTTCGTGGGCACGCCGATCCGGATCGAGGTTCGCCGACGAAACAAGCGTTCACGGGGCTGAACTTCGCAAGTTCTGCGTGCTATACTCCCCCCCGAATTTCCCCCGAATGGCTGAGATCATCGAACAGGTCGATATCCCCAACAGGGCGTTGTTCCGGGGCGCCGAGGTGTGCGAGCTGCTCCAGGTTCAACCTTACGTGCTGCGCACGTGGGAGACCGAATTCCCCGCGCTTGGCGTGGCCAGGAATGCCGGCGGCCCACGCGTTTACCGGCGGGCCGACCTCGAGCAGGTCATGCGGATCAAGCACCTGCTGCTGATCGAAGGGCTGACGCTTGCGGGCGCCCGTCGTCGCCTGGAAGAGGAAGCGGCGCCGGTCGCCGTCGACATGCCGCTCGACGAGCTCATCGGTCGCGACGCGCGCGACCGCCTGACGGAAGTCAAACGCGGCCTCCAATCGATTCTGGAGATGCTGGCCGGTCAGCATGGCGGCGATGGCCGGCATGCCCAACTACGCGTCTCAACCGCACCGCGGGCCGCAGCGTCGAGCCGCGGCCGAACGGCGCATCAGAAGTCGCGGACGACCGATCGGCGCGCGGCCTCGAAGCGCAAGCGGTCCCGCTAGGTCCGAATCTCTCTGTCTTCGGGGTACAATTGCTGCGTCGGGACGTAGCGCAGCCTGGCTAGCGCACCAGACTGGGGGTCTGGGGGTCGCGAGTTCGAATCTCGCCGTCCCGACCACTTCATCCCGCCTACCTGTCAGTCGCCGAGGACCCAACCGTCGCGCAGGTTGACAACCCGCGCTCCGAACGATGCGTTCACTTCGGAGTGCGTCACCTGAATGATTGTCGTCCCCGTCTTGTTCAGGGTTTGGAAGACCTCCATGATTTCCTTGCCCTGGGCGGAATGGAGATTTCCGGTCGGCTCGTCCGCAAGGATCACTTGAGGATTCGCGACCACCGCTCGCGCGACGCCCACGAGCTGCTGCTGCCCGCCAGACAATTGACTCGGATAGAGATCCTTCTTGCCGACGATCTGAAATCGGTCCAGCACGTCGGCGACCATGCTCTGGCGCTCGCGGCGGCCCACATTCCGGTAGGACAGGGGCATTTCCAGGTTCTCGTAGACGGACAGGTTGTCCAGCAGGTGATAGCTCTGGAAGACGAATCCGATGTGTTGCTTGTGTAGCTCGGCACGCTGCTTCGGGCTCAGGCTGTGCACCTGCTTGTCCATGAACTGATATGTGCCGCTCCACTCGCTGTCGTGCATGCCGAGGATGTGAAGGAGTGTCGACTTGCCGGCGCCTGAAGGACCCATGATCGACACGAAGTCACCTTCGTGAACGTCGAGGTCGATGCGGCGCAGGACGTACGTGCGTCCCGCGCCTTGCGCATACGACTTCTCGACGTTCCGAAGAGACAGGAGCATCAGCGGGTGACCGTCTCTATTTCCATCGGCTCTTCCACAACTCGACCGTCGAAAAGGTGAATCCCGCGCTCGGCGTGGCGCGCGTACCGAGGATCGTGGGTCACCATGCAGATCGTCGCGCCGCCCTGGTGGAGTTCCTTCAGCAGGTCCATCACGGCCTCGCCGCTCCGCGAATCGAGGTTGCCGGTCGGTTCGTCCGCCAGCAGGATGAGCGGCTCGCCCGCAACGGCGCGTGCGACAGCTACACGCTGCTGCTGACCGCCGGACAACTGGCTGGGTAGATGTTTGGCCCGATGCGCCATGCCGACGCGCTCGAGCGCGGCCGTCGCGCGTTGCTTCCGTTCGGCCGCTCGCATGCCGCGGTAGGTGAGCGGCAGCTCCACGTTCTCGAAGACGGTCAGGTCGCCGATGAGGTTGAAGCTCTGGAAAATGAAGCCGATTTCGCGATTGCGAACGCGCGCGCGCTCGGACGCTGCCAGCTCGGCGACCGGGCGTCCATTGAGCTGGTACGAACCGTCCGTGGGCGAATCGAGCAGCCCCAGGATCGACAGGAGCGTCGACTTGCCACAGCCCGACGGCCCGGCGATCGAGACATATTCGCCCCGGTCGATCTGGATGTTGATTCCAGCCAGCGCGTGGGTTTCGACCTCGTCGGTGAAGAACACCTTGGTCACGCCGTCCAGCTTGAGGAGAACCGGCCGCTCCACTCCAGGCATTTCTTACTCCTCGCGGGGCCCACCCCCGCTTGTCCTACTTCAGGCGTACGTGTTCAAACGCATCCCAGGACGACATATCCGACAGGATGACCGTATCGCTGACCCTAAGACCGCCGAGCACTTCAATCTGATTCACCGAACTTCGCCCGAGCTTCACCTGAACGCGTGTGGCGGTGATGCCGTCCGGATCGACCTTGAACAGACCCACTGTTGTCTGTTCCTGTCCGAACGCCGGCCGGCCCACGTATAAGACGTCCGCCAGCCGTTCGAGTTCGATCGTGCCGTCGACGCTCAAATCGGGGACGGCCCCCTTCGGGAGCTCGTCCGGAAGCGAAACGTCCACGGTCCGCGTACCGTTCTGGACCGACGGATCGATGCGAATCACGCGACCCTGGACCACGCCGTTGCGGGTGTCAATGCTTGCCAGCTGCCCGGTCTGTATGTCTTTGGCCTGCGTTTCAGCAATCTTCAGCTCTGCTTTGAGGCGGAGGGGGTTGGCGACGCGCGCCAGATTGGTTCCCGGGGCAACCTGCTGACCCACCTCAACCGGAACGAGCTGCAGCATGCCCGAGAACCCGGGCCGGACTTTCAGCTCGTCGTCCTGCCGCTTCTTGAGTTGAAGGATCGCCCGCGCCTGATCAAGATCGGACTGTTGGACCGCGAGTCGTGCACGCTCCGATTCGGCTGCGGTCGCCAGCTGCTGTTTCGCGATCTCACTGCGCACCGCCAGCTGCTCGGCATCGACTCTCGATTGCTTCAGCACGAGGTCTGAGACCAATTGATCTTTGGCAAGCGCCTCGTTCATCTGCGCCTGCATTTTGGCCTTGTTGTATTCGGCTTCGATCGTCGCGGCAGAGGCCCGCTGTTGAAGCTGGTCGTTCTTGAGTTGTACGTGCAGATTGGCGAGGCTCGCTTCAGAAGCCCTCACTTTTAATTCGCAGTCGCGCAGCTCCTGTTCGAGTTCGGGATTGCTCAGTTCGAGAATCACGCTGGCAGGCGTGACCGGCGTGCCGGGCCGCAACCCGATTCTCTCCACACGACCCTGGGTCGTCGCCGGAATCCAGCGGATGTCTTCGGGAACCAGCGTGCCCAGTCCCCGCACCTGGCGCAGCATGGGGCCGCGCTTGACCTGGTCCCGCCAGACCGTCGCCGCGTCAATCGTGGGGGCGGCCGGCTTGAGCCTGGAGAGGCCCAGCGTGATGACCAGGACCGCCAGAAGCCCCAGGGCTGCATAGACGGCCTGCCGAATCCGCTTCCGGCGCAGGTTGCTCGGCCTGGCTATGTCCATGGGGTGTCGGGATTTTAGACGCAACCCTGGGGAAAAACGTTCAAAAGGGGCCAGATACTGCCGGCACCATGTGCATCCGATACAACAAGATGCGTCCCCCCCGACGTGCCCTGGAGTTGTGTCCCGATGGCCGCAACCCTCCCAATAACCATGTCAGCGCGACCGCTGCTGCTCCTTGTCGACGATGAAGAGCCCGTTCGGCGGGTGATCGGGCGTCTCGCGGCGCAGGCCGGATTCGATGTGCTGGAGTGTGAAACGGGAACCGAAGCGCTCGCAGCGCTGACCCGCCAGCCGGCTGGCCTTGCCATGGTCGATCTGCGAATGCCCGATGTCCACGGGCTGGAGTTGCTTCGCCGCATTCGAAGCACAGTGCCGAACTGCGAGGTCATCGTGATGACCGGCTATGCCGGGATCGACACTGCGGTCGAGGCGATCAAGCTGGGTGCCCGAGACTACCTGACCAAGCCGTTCGATTTCGAGCGCCTCCGCGCGGTCTTGATGGAGATCCGCGGAGAGCTCGAACGTCGTGGTCATGTGGTCACGCTCGACAGCCAGGTTGCGCCGGGCCTGGAATTCTGCGGCATGCTCGGCCCTAGTCCCGCGATGCAGGACGTCTTCAGTCTCATCCAACGGCTCGCTCCTCACGCCAAAGTCGTACTCGTGACAGGGGAAACGGGCACCGGCAAGGAGCTGGCTGCGCGCGCCCTTCATGACGCCGGTCCCCGACGCCTGCGACCCTTCGTGACGGTCAACTGCTCGGCCGTTGTCGACTCGCTTTTCGAAAGCGAGCTCTTCGGCCACGTCCGCGGCGCTTTTACCGGAGCGATCGAGGCCAAGCCGGGGATGTTCGAGGCAGCTCAGGGCGGCACGCTATTCCTGGACGAAGTGGGCGAGTTGCCGCTGTCGGTACAGGCCAAACTGCTTCGTGTGCTCGAAAATGGCGAAGTCCAGCGCGTCGGCTCTGTACAGCCCAGAACCCTGGATGTGGCTGTTGTGGCCGCGACAAACCGGGACCTTCGAGCCGAGGTTGCAGCGGGCCGCTTCCGCGGCGATCTGTTCTACCGGCTCAACGTCGTCGAAGTGGCGCTTCCGCCACTCCGCGATCGGCGCGAGGACATTCCGTACCTGACCGCGGCCTTCCTTCGTGAATGCGCGCGTCGCATGAAGAAGCCATTGGCCGGGCTGACACCATCGGCGGAACGCGCGCTCCTGAACGCCCGATGGGACGGAAACGTGCGCGAGGTCAAGAACGTCATCGAGCGTGCGTGCCTGCTCGCGGAAGGCACCATGATTTCAGAGAGGGAAATTTCAGGGCCGCTGGCCACTGAAGTACAGATCCGTCGGCGACCGGATCCGGCGCCGCATCGCGCGAGCCATCCGCCAGCAGCCCTGAGGGCACTCGAGCGTGAGCACATCATCGACGTACTGAAGCAGGTCGGCGGCAACAGGATGGCGGCCGCAAAGCTGCTGGGAATCAGCCGTCGCGCGCTGTACCGCCGCCTCGAGCGTCATCGGATCGCGGAAGAAACGGCGTCGTTGCGTGCACACTAATGGTCGTTGGTCGTAAGACTGACAAAGGGTTCGGAGTAGGGAGATGAAGAAAACGACGGCTGAGTCGCGTGGCGTCCTGGTTGTCGACGATGAGGAGCCGGTTCGCAAGTTTGTGGAGCGAGTGCTGCGAGAAGCTGGTTACAGAACCTCGATGGCGGGGAGCGGATCCGAGGCGCTTGAAATGGCGGCGCAGCTGCAGTCTCTCGACGTCTTGGTCACTGACGTGATGATGCCGCAGATGGCCGGAGGCGAACTGGCCCGGCGCCTTCGCCAGACGCAGCCTTCGGTGAAGGTCCTCTACCTGACCGGCTACGCCGACCACCTCTTCAAAGAGAAGGCCATGCTATGGGAGGACGAGGCGTACCTCGAGAAGCCGTGCACCATCAAGGCACTGCTCGAGGCCGTATCGCTGCTGCTGTACGGTCGGTTCGAAACACCCAAGGAGCTGAATGTCTAGCTCATCCACCGCGGGTGTGCATCTCGAGGTGCGGATCGCGCCGGAGCGACGTGATGGGTACAAAGGCCCGCCGCTCGCCAAGAGTCAGACGCTCCTCGGCTCCGCGATCCGTCCTGGCTCCCCATTCCGCTGAGATCAACCGTCCGATTTCGCTCGCAGAGGCACCCTGCCGCAGGGGTCCACGGAGATCGATTCCGTGCGTCCCGTACAGGCACAGGAACCACAGGCCGTCGGCGGTCAGGCGGCTGCGGTCACAACTGCGGCAGAACGGCTCAGTGGTCGAGGCGATGATTCCGAACGTCGTGCCGTCAGGCAAGGCAAATCGCTCCGCCGGTGCCGACGTGATTTCCGCGACAGGCTCGATCGTTCCGTACTGGCGGCTCAGAATCTCGAGCATCTCCGACCGCGAGACGACGCGCTCCGCAGTCCAGCGAGTGGCTCCGCCCACATCCATGTATTCGATGAACCGAAGCTCCGCGCGCATCGCCCTGGCATACTCGAGCAGGTCAGTCAGTTCGTCGTCGTTCACGCCGCGGATGACGACGGTGTCGATCTTAAGACCACCAAATACCTCCCGAGCCGCTTCGATCCCGTCCTGAACACGAGCGAGCTCGTCGAAGCGCGTCAACGTCTTGAACCGATCGGCCCGCAGCGTGTCGAGGCTGACGGTCAATCGACCGAGGCCGGCCTCCTTCAGCTCGCGAGCCTGCTCGCGCAGCAGAGTGCCGTTGGTGGTCAGGGCGAGATCTTCCAGGCCCGGCTTTGCCGCCAGCAGTCTCACCAGCGTCGCCAGGTCGCGACGGAGCAGTGGCTCACCGCCGGTCAGCCGAACCTTGGTGACGCCGAGCGAGATGAAGATGTCCACGAGCGCACTGATTTCCTCGAAATGCAGCACGTCCTCGCGGGGCAGCCAGACGTAGTCGGTCTCCGGCATGCAGTATTCGCAGCGGAGGTTGCAACGATCGGTGACCGACAGCCGAATATTGCGGAGCGGCCGCCCCAGGCGATCCGTCAGGCTCACAACTTGATTATGCCTTACCCGCCTCACCTGCCCTACCTGACCCACCGGGCCTTACCTGCCCTACCCGACCCCGTCACTGGATCACGGTGAGGCGAGAGCGCGAGCCCGGCAGGAAAGGGCTGGAGGCCAGCTGGCCGCCGAACGTCGGACTCCACCGGCCGGGCACTGCGGCATGACAGCTCGGGCACGATCCATCCGCCGTGAGGTTGTACTTCAGGATGCGGTATCCCTCCCTAGCGATGAGCAGCGTGCCGCATGCAGGGCATCGTGTGTGTTCGAGGTCGCCGACCGAGCCGGGCAGGTTGCCGGCGTAGACAAACTGCAGGCCCGACTCGCGTCCGATGTCGGCGGCCGTCGTGCAGCATGGCGGCCGTCGTGTTCTCCGGTTCGTGCATCCTGTAGTCGCCGTGAAATGCGGTGACGTGCCAGGGGATGGCCGGCGAAACGCTGGCGATGAATGACGTCAACCGCGTGAGCTCGTCGCCTGAATCGTTGAATCCGGGAATCAGCAG
The DNA here is from genome assembly GCA_963725105.1 of uncultured Acidobacteriota bacterium. Taxonomy (GTDB): domain Bacteria; phylum Acidobacteriota; class Vicinamibacteria; order Vicinamibacterales; family CAVVIG01; genus CAVRXZ01. The sequence goes on along the minus strand of CAVRXZ010000021.1, from coordinate 152,835 downwards.
TGTGACGATTTCGACCCAGAACTCCATCGAGTGGAGTCGTCGAATCGTGTCGAGGATGGGTTCCAGCCGGCCGCCGAGCTGCCGGTAGTGCCGGTCGTCGAAGCTCTTCAAGTCGACCTTGTACAGATCAACCCATGGCCTCAGGTATTCGAGGACCTGCGGCGTGCCGTTGCCGTTCGACACATAGCCGGTGGTCAGTCCCGCGGCCCTGGCTTCCCTGAACACCGTCACCGCCCATTCGCTCGTGATGAGCGGCTCGTTGTAGGTGCTGACAATGACGCGTGCGCCCAGGGAGAGGGCATCGTCAACGAGCTGATCGGGACGGCATTCACGAGGCATCGAAACCGCGCGTTGAATCGCGAAGCGCCTGCGACGTCACCCAGTTCTGGCAATACGCGCAGTGCAGATCGCACCCGAGCATCCCAAAGCTGTACGCGAGCGCCCCTGGATGCGCATGAAAAAATGGCTTCTTCTCAATCGGATCGCATTGAACGCCTCCGACGTAGCCCCACGGCGCCCGGAGCCTGCCGCCCTCGTTGAAGCGCACCTTGCAGACGCCCAGCGCGCCTTCGGGCAGCGGACAGCAATGGCCGCAGGCCAAGCAGCGCAGTCGGCCGTCGGCAAGGGTGTCGTACAGCTCCGCGTCACGAGTCTGACTGGCGAGCACTTCACCGAACGTGGACGGTTGCTTTGTGGCCACGAAAAAATGCTGAAGACGAGCATAATCATTGTAGCAATTACTCACACGTCGCGTGTCCAAGCGAATCCTCGATCTGCCTCGACCGGTGTGGCTCCTCGGTTGGGTGAGCCTGGCGACCGACGCCGCGAGCGAAGCGACCTATTCACTGCTGCCGTACTTTCTGACCCGCGTGCTCTCGGCGGGCGCCGTTTCGCTGGGCGTAGTCGAGGGTGCCGCTGAGGCTGTCGCCAGCATCCTGAAGATCGTCTCAGGTCGACTCGCGGATCGGTCGCGGACGAAGCGTCCACTGGTTCTGCTCGGCTACGGCATCTCCTCCGCGGTGCGTCCGCTCATCGCGTTGGCTACCACGTGGACCCAGGTTTTTGTCATTCGCGTCACCGATCGAGTCGGCAAAGGCGTCCGTGGCGCGCCGCGAGATGCGATGCTGGCTGCGTTCACCGACCGGACAACCAGAGGAAAGATCTACGGCTTTCACCGCGGGATGGACCATCTGGGCGCGGTGATCGGTCCGGTGTTTGCGACGCTGTTCCTGCTCATTTTTCCGGACCGCTACCGGACGCTCTTCGCACTGACCATCATCCCTGGCGCCATCGCGGTGTTGCTGATTCTGCTCGTGCCAGAAACGCCGGCAGCCGAACCCGCCCCGAAGGTTCGACCTGCGGCGGACGTCGCTGGCGCACGGCAGGAATCGCTGCCTCTGCGCTTCCGCTGGTTCATGGCGGTGCTGGCGCTCTTCGCCCTGGGGAACTCAACCGACGCGTTCCTCCTGCTGAAGCTCACCGACGCCGCCGGTAGCGTCCGCTTCGTGCCGCTCATGTGGGCCGCCCTGCACGTCGTCAAGGCCTCCGTCTCGGTTGTCGGCGGCAGCTGGTCGGATCGGATTGGGCGCCGCGCGGTTATCGCGTCCGGATGGATGGTCTATGCCGTGGTCTATCTCGGCTTCGCGCTCAGTACCAGCCTGACATCGCTTCTTGCCTGGTTCATGCTGTACGGCTTCTATTTTGGATTCTCCGAGGGCACGGAAAAGGCGCTCGTGGCTGATCTGGCGCCGACGTCACGTCTGGGTACAGCGTTCGGCATCTACAACGCTGTGACCGGTCTGGGCGCGCTCGTGGCCAGCCTGGTGTTCGGCGAGGTGTGGACGGTGTTCGGCGCGAGATCAGCGTTCTTTCTTGGAGCATTCCTCGCCTTTGCCGCGACGCTGCTGCTCTTCGTCGTCGTTCCGCGCGCGCCGTCCTATAATCAGGCTTCGGTATGAAACGCATTCTGGTGACGAACGACGACGGATACCAGTCGGAAGGGATCCGCGCGCTGGTACAAGCGCTCGAAAAGCTGGGCGAGGTGACGATCGTGGCTCCGGTGGACGAAGCCAGCGCAATCGGCCACGCGTTGACGCTGCGCTATCCGCTGCGCCTGAATCACGTGGCTGATCGCGTGTACTCCGTCGACGGAACTCCGACGGATTGCGTCAACATCGCGGTTGGTCATGTCTTCCGAGGGCTGCCCGACCTGGTGGTCTCGGGTATCAACAAGGGCTGGAACCTTGGGGACGATGTGACGTACTCCGGGACGGTGGCGGGAGCGCTCGAGGCGGCGCTGCTGGGCGTGCCCGGGATCGCGGTGTCGTTGCGCGCCACGCGGGGACCGTACCATTTCGGTCCGGCCGCTCACGCAGCGTCAGCGATCGCTGAAGCGCTGTTTCGTCGGCCCCTGCCGCCGAGGACGTTTCTCAACATCAACGTGCCGAGCGGAACCCCGAAGGGCTTTCGTGTCACCGTTCAAGCGACGCGCAATCACATCACGTCTGTTGGCGAGCGCCACGATCCGAAGGGGACGGCGTACTACTGGATCGAAGAAGGTCAGGATGAATGGCAGCCGCACGACCGGTCTGACTACCAGGCGGTGCGCGACGGGTACATCTCACTAACGCCGCTCCATCCGGACCTGACGGCCCACCACGCGCTGGCCGAGGTCGAGCGACTCTCGCTCGAGAGTCAGATGGAAGTGGGCTAGAAGCTGGCCAAATTGCGTGAGCGGTCGTTTTCTGACAGAATCGCTGGAGTCGCGCACAGTCGCGGCACCTACTTCATATCGGGGCGTGGCTCAGCCTGGTAGAGCACTCGGTTCGGGACCGAGGAGTCGGAGGTTCAAATCCTCTCGCCCCGACCACTTCTTCCGAAACGAGGCCCAGAAATGGGCCTTTTTCGTCGATCGGCGTCTCGTGGCCGCTATGAACAACGCCCCAATCAGTTTCGCCGGGTGGCGCAGAGAGCTGTGTCTGACCGTGTCCGGTCGCTCACAGGCGCTTTGGCCAGCGCTGGCGGCCATGGAACACTGCAACGATCTCCAGACGCTCGGCGCGCACTCGGTACGGAATGACGTACCGTGTGCCTGGCACGACGAGCTCACGAGTGCCCGATACCCGACCGGGGCACCCGAGGTTCGGCAGCTCCGCCAAGCGATCGACCGCAGCGAGTAACAGCGTCGCCGTGCGGGCTGCTGCGCCAGCGTTCTCGCGGGCAACATAGGCACGAAGGTCAGCGAGATGGCCGATCGCCCGCGGCGACCAGACGACAGTCACGCGCGAGGCGCCTTTCGTTCACGCCTCTTGCCCCAGGATCGGAGCCACTGCGACACATCCTCGTGCGCGATGACGCGCCCGCTATCAAGTTCGTCGAGGCCAGCTTGAATCTCATCCAATTGCCATATCTCCGCTGCCACATAGGCTGCAATGGCTTCAGCCGCGAGAAACGATTTGGAGCGACGTGCGCGCTTTGCGAGCGCCTCGAGTTGCTTCTTTGTGGCGCTGTCGATCCGGACTGAAAGGGTTGTAGTCATCTGTGCTCGTATAGAGTGAAATGTATACACTGTCCCACACGTCCCGTCACCTAAGATTTGGGTCAAAGTGACTGCAAGTGTGCCCGATCCAGACTCGTGCCTTGAAAAGGCTGCAACCTCGAGACAGAAAGGAGATCGCAAGTCTTGCCTATTGCATTCCTCGAAATGACGATGCCATCGTCCGCGGACACGAGGCGCGGCTCCCTGATGGTGAGAAATCGGTTAGGGACCCAGTCCCTCCCAACCTCCGCTAAAATGCCTGGCGGAGGCCGCGATGCTCACGACAGTAGCGAACCTGGGGCGCGTGTCACTGATGGCCGTTGCGATTGGCTCGATGGCGCCACTTCCGGCGGCTGCCCAGTGGGGCCTCTACCCGTGGAAGAACGTGCCGCGAACCGCGGACGGCAAGATCGACCTCAAGGCCCCCCCGCGGCGAACACCTGACGGCAAGATCGACCTCTCGGGCTTCTGGGTGCCCGGCGACAGCGTCAAGCACCTGCTGAATCTGGCCGCCGACATGAAGGAGGAAGACATTCCGCTTCAGGCCTGGGCGCGTGCTCTGTACCAGGAGCGTATCGACAACAACGGCAAGGACCATCCGGGCGCGCGCTGCTGGCCCTCCGGAATTCCCGAGAAGGACAACATTCCTGACGGCGTCAAGGTGGTCCAGACGCCCGACCTGATGCTGTTTCTGCACGATTCCCGGACCATCTTCCGGCAGATCTTCACTGACGGCCGACCGCTGCCCAAGGATCCGCAGCCGACCTGGATGGGCTATTCGATCGGCCAGTGGGAAGGCGACACCTTCGTGGTCACGACCATCGGCCAGAACGGCAAGACGTGGCTCGATATGCGCGGCTCTGCCGGCCACCGAGGCGCTTCGCGTCACCGAACGGTTCACCAGGCGCAATATCGGGCACATCGACCTGGACGTCACCCTCGACGACGCCAAGGCGTACACGAAGCCGTGGACGGTCAAGCTCGGTTGGGATCTGCTCCCGGACGGCGAGCTCATCGAGAGCATCTGCGAGGAGAACAACAAAGATCTGCCCCACATGGTGGGGAAGTGACCGATCGGGCCGACGAGGCCCGGCGGGTCGCGCTTGCCAGCGCCGTCGGCACCACGATCGAGTGGTATGACTTCTTCATCTACGGCACTGCGGCGGCGGTCGTGTTTGCGCCGCAGTTCTTTCCGCACGTTTCCCGCCTGAGCGGCACACTCGCGGCCTTTGCGACCTTTGCCGTTGGCTTCATCGCTCGCCCCCTCGGCGGCATCGTCATGGGTCATTACGGCGATCGACTTGGCCGCAAGTCGGTGCTCGTCTGGTGCCTGATGCTGATGGGCGTTTCAACGGTCGGGATCGGCCTGCTGCCGGGCTACGCCACTCTGGGGGTTTGGGCGCCGATTCTCCTCGTCCTGCTGCGCACCGTGCAGGGGTTTGCGCTCGGCGGTGAATGGGGCGGCGCTATCCTGATGTCGGTCGAGCACGCGCCGCGGGACCGTCGCGGCTTCTTTGGAAGCTTCGTCGCGCTCGGCCTGCCAGCCGGCATCATTCTCTCGAACCTGGTCTTTCTCATCGCGTCGGCGCTGGGGACGCCGCAGCAGTTTGCGGCCTGGGCCTGGCGGATTCCGTTTCTCGCGAGCGCCGTGCTCGTCGCGATTGGAATGTTCGTGCGGCTCGGCCTGGCGGAGAGTCCCGTCTTCGCAGAATTGTTGCGGGCGCAGGCTGTCCGCCGCCTGCCGCTCCTGGACGCGCTGCGCGGGAATTGGCAGACCGTGGTGCTGGCGGCAGGCAGCTACCTGTCGATCAGCACGCTCGGCTATATCGTGATCGTCTATTTCGTGTCGTATGCGACGAGAGAGCTCGGGTTTCCTCTCACCACCACACTCGCATTGCTCGTGACCGCGGCCGTGGCGTTTGCCGTGTCCATTCTGTACTGCGCCGTGTGGTCCGATCGGATCGGCCGTCGACAACTCGTGCTGTGGGGTAGCGCGGCCCTGATCCCCTGGTCGATGGTGTTCTTTCCGCTCATCGACACGAAGTCGGTTCCCCTTGCGGCGGTGGCATTATGCGGAATGTTGCTCATTCAGGGCGCGTATGTCGGGCCGCAGGCCGCAGCGTTCTCCGAGTACTTTCCCGCATCGGTGCGGTACAGCGGTGCGTCGCTCAGCCTCACGCTCGGCACGGTCCTGGGCGGCGCGATTGCTCCCTTTATCGCGACCGCCCTGTTCAGCGTCACCGGCAATTCGCGCCTGGTCACGGTCTATGCCGTCGTCGTGTCGTGCATTTCCTGGATGTGCGCGTTGGGACTGGGAGAGACGTATCGACGGGATCTCTCGCTGGCATCGTGATGTGACCGACCTGTCTCGTCTATGCCGTGCGTGCATTGCGGCAGACTCGCACGGTATTGGACAATGCCATTGGCTTCGGCGACGCTAAACAGCCGTGTCTTCGTCAACCCGATCCGTCGTCGCCAGCCTCCTCGTTTGGATCGGGACGGTGCTACACGCTTCGCCGGCGGCGGCCCAGGTCGACTTCGCCGGGCAATGGTCGCCGCTCTTCCACGAAGACTATCCGGAGCGTCTGCCGGGTCCCGAGCTCGGCGACTACATGGGCATCCCGATCAATGACGCCGCCCGACTCAGCGCCGACAGCTATGACGCCGATCGAATCTCGATCGTCTCCGAATACCAGTGCCGGCCCTCACGGATCCGACTACTCGATGCGCGGGCTGTCGAACCTGCGCGATCGACGCGATCGTCGATCCCGTGACGCAGCAGCGTGTGGCGTGGCACACACGGATGAACTTCCAGGAAATGGAACGGACGATCTGGCTCGACGGGCGGCCGCATCCCGGTCCGAACGCGCCGCACACGTGGGCGGGCTTCTCGACGGCGACGTGGGACGTCAACATGATGAACGTCTACACCACGCACCTCAAGGAGAACTACATGCGCCGGAACGGCATTCCGCGTAGCGACCAAGCCACTTACCGGGAGCATTGGGTCCGTCACGGCAACTATCTGACCGTCGTCACCGTCATCACGGATCCGGCGTTCCTGACCGAGCCGCTCGTCCGCAGTCAGAGCTGGGTTCTCGGATCCCGGGCAGCGGCTGGGTCGAGACATCTGCGAATACGCCCAGGAAGTTCCGAAGAAGTCGGCCGATCACGTCCCGCATCACCTGCCGGGCACCAATCCCTTTCTGCACGAAGTGGCCAACGAATACGGGCTGCCGTACGACGCCGTTCGCGGCGGCGCCGAGACGCTGTACCCGGAATACCGCTCGAAGATGGGCAAGCCCGACGTGGATGCCCCCGCGATGCGAGCACTACTGTTCGTGTCTCAACGACAAGGCACCGTGCGACTTCATCCAGCCGCGCCGCTAAGCGCGGACGAGTGACCGTGGTGAAAAGGGAACAGCTGACGTGAACCGCCGCCTGATCGTCGGTACGCGGCGCTTCTGTCGCTTGCGGTGCTGGAGAAACGTCGGCGCAGCAGGCCGAATCTCGACGACGTGCAGATTGACGTGATGCACGTGCACGGCAGCGTGTTCATGCTCGCAGGCGGCGGTGGCAACGTCACGCTGCAGGCGGGCGAGGAAGGCGCCGCTGCTTGTCGACACGGCGTTCGCCCCGCTCGCGCCGAAAATTCTGGCGGAGGTCCGCAAGCGGACCAGTCGGGCCCGCTGCTCTACATCATCAACACCCACATGCACCCGGATCACGTCGGTGGCAACGAAGCGTTCGCGAAGCTGGCTCCGCCTCAATCCGAATCGACCAGATCGGAGGTCGTGTCACCGGCGAGCAGGCTCTCAAAATCATCGGCCACGAAAACGTGCTCAACCGCATGACCGCGCCTGTCGGCAAGGAGACGCCACCGCCACAGCTGGATCTGCCGATGGACGAGTTCTTCACGCCGTTCAAGGATCTGCGCGTCAACGGAGAAGCCATCGTCGTTTATCACGAGCCGCGAGCCCACACCGACGGCGACAGCATCGTGCTTCTTCCGGAGCATCCGACGTCGTGAGCACGGGCGACATCTTCACGCCTGGCGCGTATCCGTTCATCGACGTCGAGCACGGCGGGAGCATTCAAGGTGAAATTGACGCGCTCAACCACATCCTGGAGTTGACCGTTCCCGGCCACACACAGGAAGCGGGAACGTACGTGATCCCAGGTCATGGCCGACTCTGTGACGAGGCCGACGTCGTCGAGTACCGGGACATGGTCGTGATCGTCCGCGATCGGGTCCGCGACATGGTGCCAGAAGGGCATGACGCTCGAACAGGTCAAGGCGGCGAGGCCGTCTCGGGACTACGATCACCGCGTACACGTCGGCTGACAGCGCCGCGACTGCCGACCGTTTTGTCGAGTCGATCTATCGGAGTCTGGTGGCCGGGAAGAAGGAGTAAGGTTCAGGGTTCAGGGTGCTGAAGAATCGCGGAGTGTGTCGTCGGTGCGGACCTGGTGTTCTCGTCTTGCTGGTCGTGCTATGTCTCCCGACCTCTGGCGTCGGTCAGGAGCGCGGCGGCCAGCGCGCGGCCGTGCCTCGGACTGCGAAGGAAGCCGCGCCGATCGACCTCACCGGCAACTGGGTGTCGGTCGTCACCGAAGACTGGCGTTGGCGAATGGTCACCCCGCTCAAGGGTGATGCGGCCAGCGTGCCGATCAACGCCGAGCACGGAAGATCGTCGATGCGTGGGATCCAGTGAAAGACGAAGCAGCTGGGTCTGCAGTGCAACGCGTACGGCGCGCCGGCCATCATGCGTGTCCCGGGCCGGGTTCGGGTCTCGTGGCAGGACGACAACACGCTGAAGATGGAGACCGACGCGGGCACGCAGACGCGGCTCTTTCAATTCAAGGACGAACCGAGTCAGGCCGGCAAGCCGAGTTGGCAAGGGCACTCCGTCGCCAAATGGGAGTCGGGCCAGGCGGCTCCTGCGGGTCCAGGCCTTGCGCTGGCGGCCAGGGAAGGCACGCGCTCGAGGTCGCTGGAAGTGGTGACGACCCAGCTGCGGCCGGGCTATCTGCGGAAGAATGGCGTTCCCTACAGCGAGCGCACCACCTTGACCGAGTTCTATGATCGCTTCACAGAGCCGAGTGGCGAGGACTGGTTCACGGTAACTACCATCGTCACCGACCCCGTCTACCTGTACATGCCGTTCGTGACCACGACTGATTTCAAGAAGGAACGGGACGGCTCCGGATGGCGCCCATCGCCGTGTTCGGCCAGGTGAGTCGCCCGACCATGAGGTCGAGACGGGTGCTCGGGATTCTGCTCGTGCTCATGACTGGCGTGCTGTCGTCGACGGGTGCAGGCGCCCAGGGGATCGATCTGTCTGGCGAGTGGAACGTCATCTTTCACTGGGATTACCCGGAGCGTCTCCCTGGACCCGAGCTCGGCGACTATCTCGGCCTTCCCATCAACGATGCCGCGCGTCTCAAGGCCGAAAGCTGGGATGCATCGGTGCAGACGCTGCCCGAGCGGCAGTGCATCCCGCATTCGGCCGACTACATGTGGGGTCGCGCCGCGTTCGCCATGCGGGTGTGGAAAGAGATGAACATGGCCACGCAGGAGGTGGTCGCGTGGCACATGCTCAGCTCCTGGCAGAACCAGCATCGCATCATCTATATGGATGGCCGCGCACACCCATCGAGCAACGCGTTGCACGCCTGGCAAGGCTTCTCGACGGGAACGTGGGTAGACGGGGCGCTGATGGTGGCGACGACGCACCTGAAGATGGGATACCTCCGGCGCAACGGCGTCCCGCGATCCGATCTCGCAACGCTGACCGAGCAGTACATCCGGCACGGCAATTACCTGCGACTTCTGAGCATCATTGACGATCCGGCGTATCTGACCGAGCCGCTGACCCGCACCGCCACGTGGGCGCTGGATCTCAATCAGCATCTGGAACCGTATCCCTGCGAGGTTGCAGAAGAGATCGATCGGCCGGTAGGCGTCGTGCCGCACCATCTGCCTGGCACCAACGCCGACCTGCAGGAGTTCCCGGCTCGCTATGGGTTGCCTGAACGGGCGGCCAATGGTGGTGCTGAGACGATGTATCCCGAGTACCGACTCGACATGCGGAAGGGTGGGGAGTCGCCCGGGAGAGTTGCCGCGGGATTGGGTGCGGCTTCGCGCCGGCCGGACGTGCCGGCAGAAAGCGTGCGTGATGCGCTCGAACTGCTCCCGGTGCGCGGCAACGTCTACATGCTGGCAGGTGCGGGCGGCAACATCACGGTGCAAGTCGGAAACGACGGTGTACTGCTCGTCGACTCCGGCGTCGCATCCGCGACCGATCACATCGTCGCCGCGCTGAAACGCCTGTCTGACCGCACGATTCGCTACATCATCGACACGCACGTGCACCCGGATCACATCGGCGGGAACGAGGCGCTTGCCAAACTGGGTTCTACGATAGCCGGTGGCGACGTCGCCAATCTGGCTGCCGACGCGCAGGCAGGTGCGGCGGTGCTGGCACACCAGGCCGTCCTGACCCGCATGAGCCAGGAGAAGCCGCTTCCCGCGTTTCTGTCACTGCCGACCGATACGTATGTGGGAAGTCGGAAGGATCTCTTCTTCAACGACGAAGCGGTCCTGCTGCTGCATCCGGCCGCCGCTCACACCGACGGCGACAGCATGGTGTTCTTCAGGCGCTCTGACGTGATTGTTACAGGCGACGTCTTCAACGTGAACTCGTACCCGGTGATCGATCTCGTCCGGGGCGGTTCGATTCAGGGCGAGCTCGACGCACTCAATCAGATACTGCGGTTTGCGGTATCGGGACCCAAGGAAGAAGGCGGCACGCTGCTCGTGCCGGGGCATGGCCGCCTGTGTGACGAGGCAGATCTGGTCGAGTACCGCGACATGGTCACGATCATCCGCGATCGCATTCAGGATCTGATCCGCAAGGGGATGAGCCTCGAGCAGGTGAGAGCTGCGCGGCCGACGGAAGACTACGATCTGCGATACGGGCGGGACGTTTCCTGGACCCCCGACAGATTCGTTGAGGCGATCTACCAGAGCCTGACTACGCCAGCCAGGAAATGACCGCCCTGGAGGCTCATGCTTCCCACGAGGTCGACAGTGTTCCGCTGGCTTCGACTTCGCCGGTAAACGGCGGCACCCAGAACGACACGACCAGCGCAAGACCGCCGGCCACCGCGCCGCTGACAAACGCCCGCTGAAGCGCGGCGACCATCTGCTGCCGAAGCTCTGGGCTGATGCCGGTCAGACCGGCTCCTTCCAGAGCGCCGGGCGTGAGACCCGGATGCCCACCGACGCCGGCGGTGAGGATGGCGCCCATGATCGCGACGCCTACTGCGCCGCCGATGCTGCGGGCGAAGAGGTTGAGCGACGTCGCAATGCCGAGCTCGCTGCGGGAAACCGAGTGCTGCACGGCGAGCAGGAGCGACAACATCGCCAGCCCGAGCCCCGTGCCCATCAGCCCCATGTCGGCGAAGATGGCGGCGCGCGAGGATCGAACGGCCAGCCAGGGCAGCGCCGCCAGAGCGACGAACACGGCGGCCATGCCCGCCATGGTGGACGGCCGCGCGCCGACACGCAGCAGCAGCCGCGCGGCCACGATCGACGCAAGAACCCACATCAGATAAATGCGGCGTCAATACCTGTCCGGCGCTTGTCGCAGATCCTCCGGTGGTCAACTGGATCAGCAGCGGGATGAACGCGATCGACCCGAAAAGAGCCATGCCTGCGAAAAAGCCGATAAGCGTTGCGATCCGCACCGTCGGATTGGCGAACAGCGCGAAGGGCACAATGGCGGTCGAGGCTTTGCGCTCCACCTGGATGAAGGCAACGACGGACATCACTGCGAACAGCGCCCACATCAGGCTGGCTTCCGACAGCGCCACCAGCACCAGCGTCGTCGACAGGAAGAGGAGGAGGCCGCCCAGCCAGTCGATGGCGACCGAAGGACGGCTGGCGTGCTCCGTCAGTGTGCGGTGAATGATGGACGCCGCGATCAGGCCAATCGGCAGATTCAGATAGAACACCCATCGCCATGAGATGGAGTCGGTGATGAACCCGCCAATCAGCGGACCGGCTACTGAAGCCACGCCCCAGACGCTGCTGAAGACCGCCTGCATGCGCGACCGCTCGGCCAGCGTGTAGATCTCGCCGATGATCGTCAGAGCCAGCGGAATCAGTCCACCAGCGCCCAGGCCCTGCACCGCACGGAACAGCACGAGCTGCAGCATCGACTGCGACACACCCGCCAGCATCGATCCAACGAGGAAGAGCGCAATCGCCGTCAGATAGACGCGGCGCCGTCCATATAGATCCGACAGCCTGCCCCAGAGCGGGACCGACGCCGTCGAGGTCAGCAAGTAGGCGGAGAACACCCAGCTGTAGTGGCTGAGACCGCCGAGGCTTGCGACGACGGTTGGCATGGCCGTGCTCACTACAGTCGCCTCGAGAGCCGCGAGGAAGATCCCGAGCAGGAGGCCGAGTGTCAGGACGGCGCGATGTCTGACGTCCATGCGTATCTACGCGAGATCGACGACGATCTTGCCAACCACTCTGCCCGAATCCTGCGCCTCGTGCGCATCGGCGATCTGATCGAGCTTGAAGCGAGCGCCGACGTGCGTGCGGTAACGACCCGCTTCGAGGCAGGCCGTCACGTCGCGGATGGCGTCTCGATGAGCCTGCGCTCCCATCGTGTAGACCAGCACAACGTGAATCGTGTGGTTGTTCCTCAGGTGCGTGAAGAAGGGCACGGGGATCTGCGGTGTGGGTCCTGCAGAGTAGGTTGAAATGGCCCCGCCCGTTTTCAGCATGGCGGAGTCGGCCTGAATGTTCTCGTCGAACGAAACTTCGATGATGCGGTCGACGCCTTGTCCGTTCGTGGCGGCGCGGACCGTTTCAACGACGTTGTCCTTCTTCCGATTGATCACGAGCTCGGCGCCGGCCTGCCGTGCTGTCGCCTCCTGCTCGGGTCGGCTCACTGTTGCGATCACACGCGCACCCGCCCAGCGTGCGAGCTGGATGGCGGCGTGTCCGACACCGCCGCCGCCGCCCTGGACCAGGATGGTCCGTCCGTGAATGGGGCCATCGGCGAAGAGGCAACGGTGCGAGGTCAGCGCGGGGACGCCGAGGCCCGCACCTGTGTCGAAGTCGACCGCTTTGGGAAGCGTGACAGCCTGCTCCGACGGGACCACGACGTACTCGGCGGCGGTCCCGAACGGACGACCGATGTACGCCTCGTAGATCCAGACGCGCTCACCGATTCGGGCTTCCGGGACTCCGGGTCCGACGCGGTCGATGACGCCGGCGCCGTCCTGACCGGGAGTGATGCGCCGGAATTCCATCTGCGTCATGCCCAGCCAGCCTCCGCGCGTCTTCGTGTCGCTCGGGTTGACGCCCGACACGTGGACGCGAGCGCGGACCTGACCGACGTCCGGGACGGGATCGGGCAGCTCGCCGACGATCATCACGTCACGCGCCGGACCTTTCTTCTCGAACCACGCGGCTTTCATGAGTCAGATCCTCCCAATGTATTCAGGCGACAGCCCTTCGTTTCACCGAACGGCGATCGGATTGCCAGGCGATCCGGTCGCGCCTTTCAGACGCAGCGGCGAAAAGATGTACGCGAATTCGTAGACGTCGTCACGGGCCAGTTCCTCGGTCGCGACGTTCTCGTGCAGGTAGATGCCGTTGTGGGTGATGAGCAACTGATGCACCGGTGCGACGAGATCCTTGTCAGGATTGGGGCTGACCTCGACGGCCGACGTATCCGCGCCCACGACGGTCACTTCCGAATCGGCCAGAAACTGCGCGGCCGCGACTCCAATGCCGGGCGCGTTGCCCATGAACTTGGCATTGTCCTTCATCCACAACGCGCCCCATCCTGTGTGAATCAACACGACGTCGCCCGCGCCCAGGTCGACGCGCTGCTTCGAGAGCGCGTTCTTGAGATCGGCCACGGTGATTTCGTACCCGCCCTCCAGCTGCGCCACGCCACGCAACCGCGCAACATCGATGAGCACGCCGCGTGTGAAGATGGGCCCGACGTTCTCGATTCCCAGCCGCGTGAGGCCGCCCGGCTGCGCGAATTCGGTCCGGCGGTTCCCGTTATAGAAAAGCTCACCCTGACCGAAGTGGCCGAGCCCATCGAACTGGGTCCCGATCTGACCGATCTCCGCGCTGACGACCTCGTCGTGGTACACGCCCTGATTCTTCCCGCCCATCACGTAGGCCTGCGGGATATGCAGGCTGAAATGACGGGTGGCGGGCATCGGCATGCCGACCTCATAGACGCGACCAAGTTGATAGACGCGGCCCTGCGTAATCAGAGACTTTGCCTGCAGCACCTTGGCAGGCGTAATCCGGTTGGCTGCGCCGCGTTGGTCGTCGGCGCCCCATTTCGACGGATACCATTTGTCCGACTGGCCGCGGGCCACTGTGGCCAACGCGATGGCTGCCACCACCGTTACGATGACACGGCTCGTTATTCGTCTCGTCGGGTGCGTCATGTGCTCCTCCGCGAATCAAGCTCGAGCTGGAATCATAACAAGCGCGACGCGAATTGACATGTGCCCGTGAACAGCTGTCGATGCTACGATGCCGCGCGCAGCCATAGGTGAATCGCGCAGCCATGAATGAACAAAGCTACGATCTCGTAGTGATTGGCATGGGTGCTGCGGGGCTCTCGGCCGCCGTCAGCTTCGCGGACACCGCGGCGGCGCGAGGACGTCCGACCAGAATCGCCCTCGTCGAACGGGCCCCGAAGGCGGAGCGGGGCGGCGCCACACGGTACACCAGTTCCTGGTTTCGAGTGACCGAGACGCGCGAGCTCGATCCCAACTTTATCGACCTGATGGCGTCGGTTTCCGGTGGACTCGCCGATCTGGACTACTGTCGGACCCTTGCGCGCGAGGTGCCCGCTTCCTTTGAGTTCTTGAACGACCATCACGTGGAGACGACGTATTTCAAACAGGGGCTCCCGAACCGCAACACCGGCGGCGGGCTGGGCATGCCGGTCGGCGGCGGCATCAGCATCGTGAACGGGCTTGCCGGCTGCATCGAAAATACGCCTGGCGCTGAAATCCTGTACCAGACCGAAGCCGTCCGACTCGGCGTGTCGCACGACGGAAGAATCGACGGCGTTGTGGTGCGCGGTCGTGACGGCCTGCTGCGCACACACAAAACCTCTGCGGTGGTGATCGCGTGCGGCGGGTTCGAAGGCAGTAAGGAGATGCTCACCCAGTACGTGGGGCCGCGGGCCTGCGATCTTCCGGTGATTGCGCCGGGCCCCCGAAACAATCGCGGCGACGGGATTCGCATGGCGATGGAAGTGGGCGGCGACACGGCGGGCCAGTTCGACATGTTTCACGGCGAACCGGTGGACCCTCGCACCACGAAACCCGACGCCGTCGTCTATCCGTATACCTACGGAGTGATCGTCAATCGCCACGGCAAACGGTTCTTCAACGAGGGGAAGAACAGCTTCGATTCGACGTTCGAGGAGCTGGGATTCGAGATCTGGCGTAATCAGGAGCAACGAGCGTTTTTCATTGGCGACCAGACCTCGTTGTCGGTCCGGGGCTTTCGTGACGTCGTTTTCACCGACCAGCCGCCTGTGACGGCGGACACCGTTCGGGGCCTGGCGGTTGCCCTCGGCATCGATGCCGTCGCACTCGAGGTGACGATCGACGAATTCAACGCGGCGGTGGGTCCTGGTGAATTCAATCCGTACGCATTTGATGGCAAATGCACGCGGGGTCTCGTGCCACCGAAGTCCAACTGGGCTGTAGCCCTCGATTCGCCGCCATTCATCGCGTACCCGCTGACGTGCGCCATCACCTTTACCTTCGGCGGAGTACGAACCGACTCGTCGGCTCGGGTTCTGAGTCCGGCGGGCACGCCGATTCCTGGTTTGTATGCGGCCGGCGAGGTCACTGGCGTCTATTATCACGAATACCCCGCCGGAACCTCCGTGATTCGTGCCGTCACGTTCGGACGGATTGCCGGGACGCACGCGGCAAACCAGGCGTCTTAACGCAGGTCATGTGTGGAGGGAACAGAAACATGAGGGCTACGATGGTGCTGGTGATCCTCGGCGCCTGCCTGACGACCGTGCGAGCGGCAGACACACCTGGAACGGACTGGCCGTACCACAATCGGAACCTGACCTCCGATCGGTTCGTGCCGCTCGCCCAGATAAACAAGAGCAACGTCTCCAGGCTCAAGCAGCTGTGCGTCTACGATCTCAACATCGACACCAACTTCCAGACCGGTCCGCTGGTGATCGGGCGCACGCTGTACGGCACGACGGACAAGGAGATCTTTGCCATCGACGCGGAGACCTGTCAGCAAAAGTGGCGCGTGCGCGAAGAGGGTCCCTCGCAGGGTCTGCGCGTCAATCGCGGCGCCGCCTATCTCGACGGCCGGCTCTTTCGCGGCTCCAATGAGGGCGACGTCCGGGCCTACGATGCCGCGGACGGCAAGAAGCTCTGGACCACGCGTCTCTCCGATCCAGAGAAAGGGGAGAGCATGCCCTCGGCGCCGCTCGCCTGGAACGGGCTGGTCTTCATCGGGACTGCGGGCAGCGAGCGCTACGGTGTCCAGGGCCGCGTCTACGCCCTCGATGCGGCGACCGGCCAGGTGAGATGGGAAACCTATACGGTGCCGACCGACAATCCTCAGCCGGGCAACTCCAGGATGCAGTCGCAGGCGAAGACGACCTGGGGGAACGCCGCGGGCGTACCGATCACGGGTGGCGGTACATGGTCCACGTATACCCTGGACGCTGAGCGTGGTCTCCTGTACATCCCGGTCGGAAATCCGGGCCCGGACTTCATCACCAGCGTGCGTCCTGGAGAGAATCTCTACACGAATTCGATTCTGATTCTGGACGCGAAGACTGGCGTCTATCATGGCCACTATTCGCTGGTTCCCGCCGATTTTCACGACTGGGACCTTGCTGCCGCGCCGGCGCTCGTGACGACCAAGGGTGGCAAGCGCGTCGTGGCCGGCGCGCCGAAGGACGGCCTGCTGCACGTGTACGACCTGACGAGCGACAAGAAGCTATACGCGACGCCCATTACCACGCGCGAGAACGACGAGGTGCCGCTGTCGACGACGCCGACACGGTTCTGTCCGGGCGCCGCGGGAGGATCAGAATGGAACGGTCCAGCGTTCAGTCCGGACACGAACCTGATTTACAACGGCACGGCTGACTGGTGCGTCACGGTGACGCTCGATCCGGCCGAACTGGCGAAGAAGCCAGGCCAAACCTGGACGGGCACCGAGGCCGCCGCGCAATTCGGCAAACGCGATCTCAACTGGTCCGGATGGGTGACGGCGACCGACGCGGACAGCGGTCAGGTCAAATGGCGGTTCCACGCCAGTGCACCGGTGCTGTCTG
This sequence comes from uncultured Acidobacteriota bacterium, assembly GCA_963725105.1. Taxonomy (GTDB): domain Bacteria; phylum Acidobacteriota; class Vicinamibacteria; order Vicinamibacterales; family CAVVIG01; genus CAVRXZ01. The sequence goes on along the minus strand of CAVRXZ010000021.1, from coordinate 135,906 downwards.
GAATCACTCCCACAAAGGGTGGTCTGGTGTTCGCCGGCGACATGGACAAACATCGGTACGCTTTTGACGCCGCGACCGGAAACGTCCTGTGGCGGACGGAGCTGCCGGGCGCAGCGGGTGGCGGCGTGATTACCTATCTTGTCGACGGTAAGCAACGCGTGGCATTTGTCGTCGGCACGCGGTCGACCGTGTTCCCCGTGTCGGCGTCGAGCGCGAAGATCGTGATTTTTGGGCTGTAAGCAGGCCGCCGGACATCCGCCGGAGGAAATTCAATGCGACGAAGAGCCGTGATCATCGTGTGGACGACGCTCGCGTTGGGAGCCGCGGCCAGCGCTCAGCGCGGTTCGAGCGAGCCGTCCAGGCTTTCGACGTCCACTCGTGCACCACGCAACGCGGACGAGTTCGACGTGCTGTTCAAGCAGGTGTCGAACTGGGGCCGCTGGGGGAAAGACGATCAGCTCGGGGCGATGAATCTGGTGACGCAGGACAAACGTGTTCAGGCGCTCGGCCTTGCGCGAATCGGCGAGGCCGTGTCGCTGGCGCACGTTCCGCTCACCGAGACGGCCGTCGACAACCCCAGCCCGTTCGAGCACACGATGAACGAGGGGTTCCAGACGGACACCTATAAGGTCAACTATCACGGCCTCGCGCACAGCCACATCGACGCGCTGTGTCATTTCGCCTACAAGGATCAGACCTACAACGGCTACGCTCGCGCGCAGGTGAACACGGCCAGCGGCTGCACGAAGCTTGGCATCGAGAACCTGAAGAACGGCGTAGTCACGCGCGCCGTGCTGATGGACATACCGCGGCTGAAGGATCTTCCGGTACCTGGAGCCCGGAACGCCTGTGTTTGCGGAGGATCTGAACGCCTGGGAAAAGAAGACGGGGGTCAGAGTCACACCCGGCGATGCCCTGCTGCTGCGCACCGGGCGCTGGGCCCGCCGGGCAAAGGTGGGTCCCTGGGATCTCGCCGAGAATGCGGCCGGATTCCACGCCTCGGTCGCACAATGGCTCAAGGATCGCGGCGTGGCGCTCATCGGGAGCGATGCGGTGCTCGACGTCAACCCGCAGGGCGTGGAAGGCGTCTTCGCCCCTGTCCATGTCCTCGTCGTCGCGGCGCTCGGCATCAACATCCTCGACAGCCAAGACCTCGAAGCAGTCGCCGACACGGCGGCCCGCCTGAATCGCTGGGAGTTCATGCTCGTTGTGGCGCCGCTGCCTGTCAAAGGGGGCACCGGCTTTCCGTTGAGCGTGCTTGCGATCTTTTGAGTTCCTGTCTTGTAGCCGCTCCAGCGTCGGGTTAGGCTAGGCCCTCCCTCGGAGAGAAAACACATGGCCCAGGTTTCGTTGACGGTCAACGGCAGGCTGCGCAAGGGGAATGTCGAACCGCGTTTGCTGCTGGTTCACCTTTTGCGTGAAGAGCTGCTCTTGACGGGCACGCATGTCGGCTGCGATACGAGCCAATGCGGCGCGTGCACGGTGCTCATCGACGGACGAAGTGCGAAGTCCTGCACGATCTTTGCGGTCCAGGCCGATGGCTCGAGCATCACCACAATCGAGGGATTGGCAAAGGACGATCAACTCCATCCCCTGCAGGAGGGCTTCTGGGAGGAACACGGGCTTCAATGCGGCTACTGCACGCCCGGCATGATCATGTCCGCTGTCAGTCTGCTGGCTGAGAACCCAAAACCCACCGAACGGCAGATTCGGGAAGGAATCGCCGGCAATTTCTGCCGCTGCACGGGGTATCAGCACATCGTCAACGCCATTCAGTACGCGGCGAAAAAGGGGTAGATCATGGCCGTGTCTCCCGTACTGCCAAAGTTTGTCGGCCAGCGCATCAAGCGGCGCGAGGATCCCCGCCTCATTCAGGGCCGCGGGACCTATGTGGACGACGTAAAGGTCGCGGGCATGCAGCATCTGGCTTTCAAGCGAAGCGACGTCGCTCATGGGCGCATCGTTTCGATTGATACTGCTGCGGCCGAGTCCATGGACGGCGTGGAAGCGGTGTTCACAGGCGCCCAACTGGCTGAGTTCGTGGCGGCGATGCCGATCGGCACGTCCTATCCATCACCGCCGCATCGGGCTGTTGCCGTGGATCTCGTCCGTTACGTCGGCGAGCCGGTCGCCGTCGTCGTGGCGGCCGATCGCTACGTGGCGCGCGATGCCGCCGACGCGATCACGGTGACCTACGACACGTTGCCAGCGGTCGTCGATCCGGAACTGGCCATGAAAGGGCAGCCAGCCGCCCTCCACGCCGATTTTCCGAACAACCTCGCGCTGCCCACGATTCCGGGCGGGACCGGGGTCAGCAGGGGCGCGGTGGATGACTCCGCAATCGACAAAGCGTTCGCCGAAGCGGAGGTGGTGATCTCGCAACGAATGATGAACCAGCGTCTTGCGCCGTCGGCGATGGAGCCGCGTGGAGTCCTCGCGCACTACGAACCGGGCAAGGGCACGATGACTGTCTGGTCGTCCACGCAGACGCCTCATCTGCTGCGCAGCATGATTGCGGCGATGAACGGCCTGGGCCAGGACCAGGTCCGGGCCATCGCTCCCGAAGTCGGCGGCGGTTTTGGCGCGAAGATCAACGTGTACGGCGAAGAGTACGTCGCGTGTGCCGTGTCGAAGCGACTCGGATTGCCCGTCAAGTGGATCGAGGATCGTTCTGAGGCGTTCATTTCCACGATTCATGGCCGCGACATCATCGGTTACGTCGACCTGGCCGCGAAACGGGATGGAACGGTACTCGGCCTGAAGCTTCGCCTGATCGCGGATGTTGGCGCCTACAACATGCTCTTCACCGCGATGATTCCAACCTTGACGATGCTGATGGCGAATGCCACATACGACTTTCCTGCGATCCGGGTGACGTTGACCGAGGTGTTTACAAACAAGACGCCGACCGATGCGTATCGGGGCGCCGGCCGTCCGGAGGCCACCTACTTCGTGGAGCGCGCACTCGACATGCTGGCGCGCGAGCTGAAGATGGATCCGGCCGACGTGCGCCGGAAGAACTTCATCAAGCCCGCCCAGTTCCCGTATCAGACTCAGATGGGTGCGGTGTACGACTCGGGCGACTATGAGAAGGCGCTCGATCTCGCACTGAAGAATGCCGACTGGAATCGGTTGAAGGCGGAGCGCGAGGCTGCCAGAGCACAGGGAAGGCTGGTTGGCCTGGGTCTGTCCATGTACGTGGAGGTGTGCGGCCTGGGTCCTTCGGCCATCATGCCCGGAGGTGGCTGGGAACATTCGCAGGTTACGGTCGAACGGGACGGCCGGATCAGCGCGACGACAGGTGTCTCGCCGCACGGTCAGGGCAACGAGACGACGTTTGCCCAGATGCTGGCGGACCAGTTCGGCGTGCCGATCGAACACGTCACCATTTTTCATGGCGACACGTCTGTCGTGAAACAGGGCGTGGGGACGTTTGGGAGCCGGTCTCAGGCAGTCGGCGGCACGGCCATCCATATGGCTGGCGGGAAGGTGAAGTCGAAGATGGCGAAGTTCGCCGCGGCCATGCTGGAGGCGCACGAAGAAGACCTGGTCTTCGAAGGCGGCAAGATTTTTGTGAAAGGATCGCCGGCATCTGCCAAGACGTTCGCCCAGGTCGCCGCGTTCGCGCATGAGCCGGTACCGCTGCCGCAGGGGCTCGAACCTGGGTTGTGCGACGGAGCCTTCTTCGAGCCCACCAACAACACGTACCCCTTCGGCTGCCACATTTCCATGCTCGAGATCGACCGCGAGACCGGCGAGCCGACCCTGCTGAAGTTTGTCGGCGTCGACGACGCCGGGCACCTGATCAATCCGCTCATTGTCGAAGGCCAGATTCATGGCGGACTCGCCCAGGGGATTGGCCAGGCGATGATCGAAGAAGTCGTCTACGGCGAGGACGGTCAGCTGCTCACAGGCTCGTTCATGGATTATGCGATTCCCCGCGCCACCGATTTCCCGCGATTCGAGCTCGACAACACGGTGACGCCGACCCCCGTCAATCCGCTGGGCGCCAAGGGTGTTGGTGAGGCCGGCACGCTCGGCTCGACGCCAAGCATCGTTGCGGCCGCGGTCGATGCCTTGAGTGAGTTCGGCGTGAAGCACATCGACATGATGCTCCGACCGGAAAAGCTCTGGCGGGTCATTCACGGCCCTCGACAGGGCTCGGGCCAAGGAGGCCAAGCGTGATTTCGACCCAGTTCGATTACGAGCGGGCGACGTCGCTTGACGATGCGTTGGCGAAGCTGAAGGCCGCGCACGGCACCGGCAAGCTGATCGCTGGGGGCCACAGCCTGGTGCCGCTCATGAAGCTGCGCCTCAGCGAGCCGACGCTCCTCATCGACATCGCCCGTATTCCGGGTTTGTCCGGCGTTCGGGAAAAGGACGGAAAAATCGAAATCAGGGCCAACACGGTGCATCACGACGTCGCGTCGTCGGCGCTGCTCGCTGAGAAGTGCCCGGTGATCTCCGAAGCCGCCGCGGAGATCGGCGATCCGCAGGTCCGTAATCGCGGCACGATGGGTGGCAGCCTCGCGCACGCCGATCCGGCCGCCGACTACCCGGCTGTGCTGCTGGCGCTCGATGCGGACATCCACATCACGGGTCCGAACGGGTGGCGTGTGGTGAAGGCGCAGAAATTCTTCCGGGGGCTCTTCGACGTCGATCTCGCCGGTGACGAAATCATCGCGGGTGTCCAGTTCACTCCGGTTCGGTCCGCCGCGTACGCCAAGCTCCCTCAGCGCGCGTCTCACTTCGCGATCGTTGGCGTGGCGGCGGCGGTGGAGGTGGCGCAGGGCGTGATCAAATCCGCCCGCATCGGACTCACGGGTGCCAGCTCGCATGCAATGCGGCTTGGCAACGTCGAGTCAGCACTTGTCGGAAAAGCGCCTTCCAAGGACACAATTGCGGCCGCAGCGCAGGTGGCCGGCGCCGACGTGAGCGATGTGAATGCCGATATTCACGCCAGCGAGGTCTATCGCCGGGCGATGATTCACGTGTTCACGAGACGCGCGCTGGAAAAGGCCCTGGCGCGAGCCTGAACGCCCACACCCAGTCCAGGTTGCATCCCTCCGAACCGGGGCCGAGCGCGATGGGAGGGAGCCATCGCGCCCCCCCTCTTCCGTCTATGCGTAGCAGTACGAATCTGAGGAAGCGTCGCCGCCCTCCAGGCGAACCTGATGGGTGCGCGTGCCGTCGGTCTCCAGGAAAAACCCAGGGTCCAGTTCCATACCGCCTCCGGGTCGCACATTGACCTTGGCCATCCAGCCGCGGACGCCATCGGGATAGAACTGGTTGTCCCAGGGAGTGTAGAGTCCGTTGGTGAAATAGATGCGCTTGCCGTCGCGGCTGATTTCGACCATCTGGGGACCGCCGTTCAGGGGTTGCGCCGGTTTGCTCGGATGCGCCGCGCGGCTCACGATGCCGCCCAACCTGAAGGAGCTGACCTTCTTCGGATTGAAGGGGTCGGTCACGTCGTACTGGATGAACTCCCCCGTGCCCCAGCACGAGACGTACAGATACCGGTCGTCAATCGACAAGTTGATGTCGGTCACGAGCGGCGCCACGGCCTTGAACCCTTGCAGGATCGGCGGCAGCTTCTCGGGGTCGGCGGGCTCCGCGGGAATCTCGATGATCTTCTTGATGGCCCATTTGCCGTTCGATCCGTTTGATCCCTGTTCGCGGTACCACAGCCAGATCGACGATGAGAGGTCCTTCAGGGAAACGACCACGCCAACGAAGCCGTAGGCTCGTGTCGGATCGTGCGCTGGACGTAACTCCAGCGTCATCTGCTGTTCCGCGCCCAACTCCAGCTCCTGCACATGACGCCTGCGCCGCAAATCCCAGACGTGGAGCTTGCTTCCGTACTTTCCGCTCAACAGCAGCTCCGGGTTCACGCCGTCTTTCACCATGTTGGGCGTGCCCCAGGTGCTCGTGACCATGGTGTCCAAACCGAGATGCCACCAGACGTCATACGCCAGTTTCTGTGGCCCGCGGTCAATCTCCCAGCGCCCGAGAACCTCGAACGTCTCGGGGTCCATCACGAAAGTGCCTCCGGGACCGTTGCCGTCGGGCGCGCCCAACGCGCTCAGGTAAATGCCGTCCGGTCCGCAGTGCACTGTGTGCGGCGCGGCATATCCAGCGCGCTTGGCCAGCGTCTCCGGTTCGATCACTTTCACAATCGTGGGGCGCCGGGGATCGGGCTTCGTGTCTAGGATGTGGATCCGAGACGAGTTGATGCCAGGCACGATCAGATACCGCCGTTCCATATGCGGATGCGGCGCGTACGGGCAGAGACACGAACTGCACGCGTTCCAGCCGAAGTGATGCAACTCGTCGCCCGCGTGCGGCATGTCCGTCTGACCGACCAGGCGGCCATAGCTCTTGGAGTGTGGATCGATATCGACGACGCCAATCGCATCCGTGCGTCCGTCCTTCAGCGGGTTGATCAGTGCCAGATAGGCGAGCTTCTCCGGCGGCGACTGCATGGCCATAGACGGCGACGGGTAGAAGGTCGGGTCCGGTGTCAGCAAAGGCATTGCATTCCTCCGTTTTTGAGATCTGTTCAGCGCGAAGGGCAGAGTATGCCCCTGACGATGCCCGGGCGCAATGGCGTTTCGGGTTCTACGTGACCTTCGACTGCAGGCAGCTGAAGAACTGGTCCTGCATCATCTTCGACACGCTGCCCAGCAGCCGCTGTCCGACACGCGCGACTGGCCCACCGACCTCCACTTTGCCCGTGACGTCGACCACCGTCTCTGAACCTTGAGCGCGCAGCGCCAACGCAGCCGAGCCCTTTACGAAACCGGGCCGGCCCCGCCCTTCGATCATCAGGCGGTACGAGGTCCCCGGAATCTTGTCCGCGATGACGACGGTGCCGTCGTAGGTGCCGGTGATCGCCGCGAGGGCGATCGTGAGCTTCACGCGGTAGCGGTCCTCGCCCTCGGGCTCGAATCCATTGCACCCCGGGATGCACGAAGAGATCACCGACGGATCCATCAGGAGATCCCAGACTCGATCAGGGGGCGCTGCGAATGTGTAGGAGCCGGAGACGTCCATCGTGGACTAGGCGCGGTGAGGCCCGGTCAGCGTGTTCAAGTGTACCGCGAGATCGGCGAGATTGGTCAGCGTTCGCGCCGGCAGAAAGTCGTCGACGAACGGGAGGGCGGCCTGGAGCCCGCGCGTCAGTGGTGCGTAGTCTGGCGTACCGATGAGCGGGTTGAGCCAGATCAGTCGATGCGCGCTCCGTTGGAGCCGGGCGATTTGATCGCGCAGGACCACCGGTTCGCCGCGATCCCAGCCATCCGAGACGAGCAGCACGACCGGGCGCCCGTACAATGCGCGGCGGGTCCATCGCCGATGAAACTGCTGCAGGGCGACGCCGATCCGGGTGCCTCCGGACCAGTCGGGCACGGCGTGCGTAACGGCCTCGACGGCCTGATCGATGCGGCGATGGCGCAGCTGCAGCGTGATCCTGGTCAGTTCCGTGGAAAACACGAATGCTTCGACGCGACGATGGCGGCGGAGGATGGCGTACGCGAAGTGCAGCAGCACACGCGAGTAACGCTCCATCGATCCACTGATGTCGCAGATGAGGACGATGGACCGCGGCCGACGTTTTCGACGGCGTCGAGGAAGCGTCAGGATGGTGCCGCCGGTGCGCAGACTCCTGGCGAGCGCGCGCCGCATGTCCACCCGGGGCCCTCGGCCCTGCACCCATCGACGTGTCCGGCGTTCCCCGGGAGTCCACGTGAGTCGATCGAACGCCGTGCGCGCGAGCGCGATTTCTTCAGCGGTGAATTCGGCGAAGTCTTTCTGCGAGAGCGCTTCGACATCGCTCCACGTCCGAACGTCGGCCGTAGGCTCCGCCGAGTCAGGTTGGGCAGCAGGATCAGCGGCATCGTGAGCGCCGACGTGATGTTCCGACGCTAACGTCACGGCGCCGGGCGCACCGGATCCCGGCCGGTCGGTCCCGGCGTCGCCGTCGGCTCTCTCGGCGCGGACGCGGTGCCTCCGCCAGAACGAGTTGAACGCCTGATCAAACAGCGCGAGGTGTTCGTGACGGTGAACGAGCAGCGTTCGGCACGTGTGATACACGTCATCCCTTTTGCTGAGATCCACATACAACAGCGCTTCGGCGACGTCGAGCAGCCTCCCGACGTGCACGTCGACGCCCATGTTTCTCAGCAGGCGGCCGAATTCAAACAGATTGTTAAGAAGAGCGGCTCCCGCGGATTGCTCGCGGTTCATGCCGGATCAACCTGCGCCGCGCATGGCTGCGTGCGTCGCGCGCTGGAGGAGTTCTGCCAAACGCTCGCCGCGCAGTGCGTCGATGTCCTCTTTGGCCTTCAGGACGACTCCCAGTGTGTCATCAACCGTTTGCAGATCGAGCGTGTCGCGATCCAGGGCAACGAGGGCGGCCACCCAATCGAGCGTTTCGGACACGCCCGGCACCTTGAAGAGCTCGGCCGTGCGCAGTTGCTGGACGAGCGCGGTGATCTGTTCGGCGAGCCGGGAGAGGCGTGAGGGAGCCGCGCCCGGACGATCGCCAGCTCCTTTTCGAGGGAGGGGTACTCGATCCACTGATAGAGACACCGGCGTTTGAGGGCGTCGTGTATTTCGCGCGTGCGGTTGGACGTCAGAATGACCAGCGGCGGCTGGCTGGCACGCACGGTGCCGAGCTCGGGAATGGTGATCTGGAATTCCGCAAGCAGCTCGAGCAGGTACCCTTCGAATTCCTCATCGGCCCGATCGATTTCGTCAATCAGGAGGACGGCCGGGCGCGTACGGGCCGGATCGATCGCCTGGAGGAGCGGGCGCTTGATGAGAAATCCGTCGCTGTACAGCTCACGGCGGGCGCTGACGCGGTCGACGGTGTCCGTCGCTTCGAGAATGCGCAGCTCGACGAGCTGGCGAGCGTAGTCCCATTCGTAAACCGCGTGGCTGACGTCGAGGCCTTCGTAACACTGGAGGCGTATCAAATCGGTTTCGAGGGACCGAGCAACGGCGCTCGCGAGCGCTGTCTTGCCGACGCCGGCTTCACCCTCGAGAAAAAGAGGGCGTCCGAGCTTCAACGCGAGAAACAGCGAAACGGCCAGGCCTCGATCCGCGACGTACTGCTGGGCCGCGAGTTGCGCCTGGAGATCGGAAATGGATCCGGGAAAAATGGCCTGACCCCTTCTGGACGTAGTGCGGGCCTTTAGCCCCGCCGTGTCTGCGTGAGTGCTCGGCGAAGAAGATGAAACGTTGACGTGCGAAGGCGCGGCGGAGTATAGCACGCGGGTGGACGGCTGAACGATCGCGCGCTGACGGATGTGACAGAGGTGTTCGTGGCCGACGCGTGGGTCAAGGGCGGCCCCATCTCCGGGCGAGCCGCGTTCGGCCCGGACGGGATGATCTATTTCTCCGTCAACGATCACGATCCGTTCTATAACAAGAGCGATTCCAGCGTGCGGATGCTGGCCCAGGACCGGGAGTCGCTCCTGATGCAGCTCAACGGGATCATCTATCGCATCGAATCGGCCGAGTGAGACTTGCCATGATTCATCATGTCCAATATCCTCAGCGGCGCGCGCGCCGAGGAGCAGAAGCGCTGATCAGGAGGCTGCCAATGATACGAGGACTCGTACTGTCCGTCTTGCTCGCTGTCGGTGCGCTCTCGATAGGCCTCGCGGCCCAACGAGGCCGCGGCCCCAATATTCCTCAGGGTCCGCCGTCTCAACAGGCGCTGGCTGCCGCCAAGATCGAGAAACTCAAGGACAATCTGTATGTCATCACGGGCGCAGGCGTCGGTCCCGGCGGCGATTTCAGCACGTTCAGCGGCGGCAATGTCGCCGTCTTCATCACCGACTCCGGCGTGGTGCTGGTGGACACGAAGCTCCCGTTGTGGGGCCCGGCCATTCTGGAGCGGGTGAAGACGGTCACGAACAAGCCGATCACAACCATCATCAACACCCACACCCACGGCGACCACACCGGCAGCAACGAGTTCTTTGGCGCGAATGTCGAGACTGTCGCGCAGGAGAACACGAAGGCGAACATGGTGAAAATGGAGGCCTTCCAGGGTGCCAAGGCGCAGTTCCTACCAAAGACAACATACGCTGACCAGCTCACGATCGGAACCGGCAAGGATCGAATCGAACTCCACTACTTCGGCCGCGGGCACACGAACGGTGACACGTGGGTCGTGTTCCCGTCGCTCCGCGTTGCGCACGCGGGTGACATGTTCGCCGACAAGGGCCCCCCGGTCATTGACCCCAGCAACGGCGGCAGCATCGTCGAGCACGCGAGCACGGTGGCGAAGGCGGCAGCGGCCCTCACCAACATCGACACCGTCATTCCCGGGCACACCGTGATGCTGACGAGGCAGGACCTGCAGGAGTACGCATCCTTCACCAAGGATTTCATCGCGTGGGCCAGGTCCGAGATTGCGGCGGGCAAGACTCCGGAGCAGGCGGCAGGTGAATACAAGATTCCAGAGAAGTACAAGGGCTACGCCGTCAACGCGGCGTTCGGCATCGAGGGCGATGTGCGCCAGGCGTACACGGAGCTGAAGAAGTAGCCCCTCAGCCATAGGAACTCCGTTCGTGAAGACGCGTCTTCTGGTATCCGCTGTTGCTGTTGTCGCGGCAGGCCTTCGGTTTGCCGCCCAGCAGCCACCGGGGCCGCAAGGTCCGTCAACCCCGCGCGCATCCGCGCCATCCGATCTCACCGGCTATTGGGTGTCTGTCGTCACCGAAGACTGGCGGTGGCGCATGGTCACGCCGCCGAAAGGCGACTTCATCAGTATCCCGCTCAGCGATGAAGGCCGCCGCGTGGCGTTCGCGTGGGATCCGAAGAGCGACGGTTCGTGCAGGGCCTTTGGCGCGGCCGGATTGATGCGCATGCCCACTCGGCTCAACATCACCTGGCAGGGTGATGACGTGCTGAAGGTCGAGAGCGATGCCGGTCAGCAGACGCGTCTGCTGCAGTTCGCTCCCGCGGCGCCGTCCGGCGCCAGGTCACTGCAGGGATTTTCCGCAGCGGAGTGGGAGCCGCTCGGCGTCGCGGGTCCAGTCCGTGCGGGCGGCCCTCCGCCACCCAAAGCCCTGAAGGTGGTGACGACGAACCTGCTCGAAGGCTGGTTGCGGCGGAACGGTGTCGCTTACAGCGAGCAGACGACGCTCGTCGAGCACTGGGATCGCGTCGCGTTTCCAAACGGCGACGTCTGGCTGACGGTGTCGCAGTACGTCAACGATCCAAAGTATCTCACCCGCGAATACACGACCAGCATGCACTTCAAGCGCGAGCCCGACGGCTCGAAGTGGAATCCGACGTCATGTCGTCAGCTCTGAGGAAGGATGCGGGGCGGCGCGTGTGCGCGCTCTTGTTCTCGTACCTTGCGCTCCTGCTGGTGATCGATCGGTCTCGGCTTGTCGCTCAGGCGCCGCCTGAACGCGGACAGCCACAGATGGTGGAGCTCGTCGGCTCCTGGACGATGGTGAACGACGAGGAGCGGCTCGTGCGGATTGATCCGGGGCCCGAGCTCGGGAACTTCACGGGCTTTCCCCTGAACGCGGCGGGCAGGCAGAAAGCGCTCACGTGGAACGCGACCATTCAAGCCGTTCCCGAACATCAGGCGCGCCCGCACGCGGGGACGTATTCAATGCGAGGGCCGAATCCGAGTCCCCACATTGGCGAGATCATCGACCCGGTGACGCGCCAGCTCGTGGCGTACACGCTGACGGGCCTTTTCGAGAACGCGAATCGCACGATCTGGCTCGACGGGCGGCCCCATCCCTCGGACGCCGCCGAACGCTTGTGGACCGGATTTTCGACCGGCGAATGGGAAGAGGGGATGCTGCACGTCACGACAACGCACTTCAAGCCGATGTTCATCCAGCGAAACGGCGTTCCGGTGAGCCCGTACGCGGTCATGCACGAGTACTTCATCAGGCATGGTGATCGCATGACGCTCATCACCCAGATCGACGACCCGGTCTACCTGGAGGAGCCGATGATCCGGACCTCCACATTCCGGTGGAATCCGGGGGCGCGCGAAGCGCCCATCACGCAGGTGGACGTTGCCGAAGAAGTTCCAGGGCTTCGGCAAGGCGACGTGCCGCACTATCCACTCGGCGCGAGGCATCCGGAGTACGCGGACGAGAACAAGCTGCCGTTCGAGGCAACCCTCGGTGGGAAAGACACACTCTACCCGGAGTACGCCGAGAAGTTGACGCGCTTGAGGGCCCAGCCGGCAAACACAGGGACATCAGGTGGAGGCTCGGCTGTGCCGATCCTGGACGGGCCGCGGGGTCGGACTGCGAAGGACGTCGCCCGTCCGTATCGCCCGAGCTACGAGAGTACAGGTCAGATCGAAATCCTGCCTGTACAGGGAAGCGTCTACCTGCTGGCCGGAGCCGGCAGCAACATCACCGGTACAGGTCGGCCAGGACGCCCTCTTCGTCGTCGATACGAACACGTCCGCAATGAGCGAGAAGATCCTTGCCGCGATCAAGACCATCTCGCCCCTCCCGATCCGCCACATCGTCAACACGAGCGCGGATCCGGATCATGTCGGCGGCAATGAGCAGCTGGCCAAGTCTGCAGGCGGCAGCGTGAACACGTTCTTCGAACAGGGCGCGCGCGTGTATGCGCAGGAGAACGCGTACGGGCGGATGACGGGCCCCAAAGACGGTTCGGCGCCGCTTCCCCCGGCGTTGTGGCCGACTGACGCATTCGCCGCGCCGCTCAAGACGCTGTTCGTGACGGGCGAGCCGATCGAGATCATTCATCAGCCGGCGGCGCACACCGACGGCGACCTCATGGTGTTCTTCCGCAAGTCCGACGTGATCAGCGCCGGCGACATCTTCTCGACCGATCGGTATCCGGTGATTGACGGCAAGCACGGCGGCACTTTGAGCGGCATCCTCGACGGCCTGAACCATCTCATTGATATCGCCGTCCCCGAATTCAATTCGATGGGGGGTACTCGCATTGTTCCGGGGCATGGCCGGATCTCGAACGAAATCGATCTGGTCGAGTACCGGGATGCGATGACGATCATTGCGGATCGGATTACCCAGCTGGTGCTTGAAGGGAAGAGCATCGAGCAGGTCAAAGCCGCCGGCGTGAGCCTTGATTACGACGGGATTTACGGCACCACGGGCGGCCCCTGGACCACGGACATGTTCGTGGAGGCGGTGTACCGCGAGATCAAAGCGAACACGCCAGTGTGGAAGGCGCGTCTGTTGCGCAACGTGCCGGCCGATGAGCTCCCGCTCCTTGCGAGCACGAGCGGGGCGCCTGCCGTCCGAAAGCCCTCAGCCCCTGCGAAAGCCGTCAGAAAGGGCAGCGGCGATCCGCTGGAAGGCAAGTGGGTGCTCAACCTCTTCACGTCCAGCTACGAACCGTCGAGCCTGATGCCGTATCGCCGCGAAATCGTCATCACCGTGAATGGGAACGAAGCGACGTACGCGGTGTCGTCATGGCGGCGGCCCCAGGGGAATGATTCCCCGCTGATCGCCTACAACTACACGGCGAAGGTCGACGGCAGGGAATACCCGATTCCGCTCTGGGGTAACGCCAGGGTCACGTTGAAGCGAGTTGACGCAAGTACCTTCGAGCGGACGCTGGCCGGGGATTTGACCGGGAATGAAACGGCCACGTGGACGCTGTCGGCAGACCGGAAGACGCTAACAGTGGCCGCGAAGGGGACTGACGCGACTGGCGTCGCGTACATGAGCACGCAGGTGTACGAAAAGCAATAGCCGGACTTCGCTATTTCAGCGGGAGCTTTGCGTCGGGATCGGGCCGGACGATGAGATACGCGATGTCCGAATCGACTTCGGCCCATTGATGGGGCGTGTATCCCGGAATCACGATCACGTCACCTTTGCTCACGCGCCGGCTGACGCCGCCATCGATGCGTGTTCCGGCGACCGTGTTGACCGCGGCCAGTGGAGAATTCGACGCACTTGAGGGTCGGCTCTGACCAACCAGCGTGCCTCCTGTTACCAGCGTCCCGGCCCCCTCTAGGATGGTATAGACCTCCGTCACCTTGGTTTCGTGCAGGGCCGCGGTGCGAGCGCTACCCTTGGGCCGGTACACGACGTAGACGCCGACGTTGTAGCCTCCGACATCGACCACCCGCATCGGCACGTCGCTCGTGGCGTCTTTCGGCGCCTGCTTCAGAGCTTCCTGAATGGCGGCCGCTGTGATGTCGGCGGCGGGGCGCGCGGTTTGCGCAGCCAGCGGAGACGCACAGAGCACGGTGAGGATGACGCTCAGTCTCTGGAATGTCGTGCGCATGGTCGAACCTCCGAAGTGCCTGCGGTGGCGTATTACGAAAAAGGAATCGGACTATACCAGAGAGTGAACTGTCTTGACACTGACCATTCGGCCCGTTACGGTTTCGCCATGACGTTCAGACGCCTTCTGGCTGTCAGTATCGTCGTGTGGCTGACAGGCGCGCCGCTCGCCGTTCCGAGCACACTGCAGGGCGCTCAGAACGCCGCAGACGATGGGAAGCGGGAGTACACGGTCTCGGGATGCCTCCTGCGCAGCGGGTATGCCGGCTATCAGATTGAGGAGGCTCGCCTCGACGCGATCGATGGCAAGGTGGTTGAGCCCGAACCTGCCTCATCGTCGTCAAAGGCTCAGCTCCGAAGAAGTGGATTCTCGACGGAGGCGGCAATCTTGGCCCGCGCGCAGGCGAGAAGGTGCAGGTGGTCGGGCGATCCGAGTGGCAGCCGCGATCCGCGGTCGCGTCACCTTCCGACGAGCCGCAGCGAACGCCGCATCTCGACGTCAAGTCGGTCAAGACCGTGGCGTCTAGCTGCACGTAGGGGTATGCGGGAGACTGAGGCTGATGTCATGAAGGTCCTTGTCGCATCGCTGATCGGCATGCTGCTGGCCGCGAGCGGCACGCAGGCGCAAGTGCCGACAAACCTGGAAACGGAACTGCTGAAGATCGGCCCGATTGTCGATCCGCCGTGCACGGCCAAACTGTATCGCCCGCTGATGCCAGCAAACGACGTCACCAGCAACGTGACGCCGCTCTACCCGGGTACAACGGTCGCTCGCGACGTGGCGTTCGGTCCACATCCGAAAGATGTTGTCGACATCTTCACGGCCGACAAGGGACCTGCATCACGCCCGGTTCTCATCTATGTGCCCGGCGGCGCCGGCGACAAGATCGAGCTGCAGAACAAGGAAGCCAACGCCTTTTACGACAACATCGCGCGATGGGCGACCAAGAACGGGATGGTCGGCGTGAACCTGCAGCGGCATTTCAGCCCCGGTTGGGACGATGGCGCCAAGGACGTGGCCCGGATGATCGCGTGGCTGCAGGCCAATGTCGCGAAATACCACGGCAATCCCGACCGGATGTTCATCTGGGCGCACTCGGCTGGCAACATGCCGCTCGGCACGTACATCGGCCGTCCCGAATTGCACGGGCCGAAAGGGGTCGGCGTGAAGGGCGTCATCTTCATGTCGCCGGCCCCATTCAATATCACGCCGCTCAATCCGGGGATGGGTGGGAATCCGGCCGAGATGATGGCGATGCTGGCCAACGCGGGCAAGACCTGCGGGGCCAAGGGAGGCGTGATGTCCACCGAGGGTGCACTCCCTGGTCGTGCGCCGGGTCAACCTGGTGGACCGCCGGACGCCGCGGCCGGTCCGTTCGGGCCTCCACCTGCTGGTGCCCGCAGCGGCGGCGCTCCCCCGTCGGGCCCGGGGGGTGGGTTGCCGGGCTTCGGTCCACCGGCTGACCCCGCCACTCAGCTGGCGCGGTCGAGCCTGCCGGCGCTCAAGAAAACGACCGCGAAGATCATGCTGGCCAATGCGGAACTCGATCCCGGGGTGGATCCGGCGGTCAACGGAGGCATGGTCCCGTTCAACAAGGCGCTCTCAGACGAACTGTGCAAGGACGGCCCCGATCGTTGCCCCACCTTGCTCGTTGCCAAGGGCCACAGCCACATGTCCATCGTGTTTTCGATCGACACGCCGGACACGTCGGTGTCCGGGCCAATCCTCGCGTGGATCACGCGTATTAAGTAGCGGAACCGCCGGCGAGCTCTTCGCTTTTCTTCCACAGGTCACGGGCGAGGCTCGGGTTGAGTGCGGCACTGGCCGTGGCTCGTTGACACTTGGCGAAGTATGCACCTGTCACACCGGCGACCTCTGGTGATGAGGCCAGATAGATGGTGGTCTTCGCTCCCTCTTCCGGTGAGAGCGCGAAGGGTTTCATCAGCAGGAACAACCATCTCAATGCCCCGGTCGCTGCGTCGAAGATGTTCGTGTTGACGAATCCGGGATGCAGCGCATTCGCCGTCACCCCCGTGCCTTCGAGCCGGCGTGCGAGCTCCATGACAAAAAGAATGTTGGCGAACTTGGATCGGCCGTAGGCTCGGAAATTCCCGTATCCGCGTGCGAAGTTCAGGTCATTCAGGTCGACGGGGTTTCGCTTGTGGGCTTCGGACGAGACTGCGATGACGCGCGCCGGAGCGCTGGCCTTGATGGTGTCGAGCAGGAGATTCGTCAGCAGGAACGGCGCAAGATGATTCACCCCGAAATGCCATTCGAACCCGTCGGTAGTCGTCTGATACTGACGGCTGGCGCTTCCGGCGTTGTTGATCAGCACATCGAGCCGTTGATGCTGGTCCAGAAAGGCGCTGGCGAGCCCGCGCACACTTCTCAGTGATGCGAAATCCGCGGCCAAACCGGTGACGGCCGGATTGCCTGTGCGCTGTTGAATCATCCGACGGACTTCCTCGACGCGCGCGGGGTTTCGGCCGTGGACGATCACGGTCGCACCCATACCCGCAAGGGCCTGGGCGGTGACGAAGCCGATACCGTGCGTCGAGCCGGTGACGAAGCAGACTCGGCCGTGCAGCTCGTTCATTCTTCCTGCGGCGCGGGCACGTCGAGCAGCTGAAACGCGAGATTCGAGAGCAGGCAGTAGGACACGAAGTAGTAGAAGCCTCGACCAAGTACGGCGTCGAGGTTGGAGGTGGCGCGGGAGGCCAGGAAGGCGATGAACACACCCACCACGAACACATCCGCCATCGACCACTTGCTCAGGGTTCGTACCGTCAGGTAGAGCCGCCGCCGAACGGTCGGCTGCTTGAGCGCCAGGATGACGAAGAACGCGATGGCCTTGAGGAATGGCACGAGCACACTGAACAGCAGGATCAGACCGGCCACGAAATTGTTTCCTGAGTTGTGCAGGCTTCGCACGGCCTGCAGAATGCTCTGCGTCTGACGAAACAGCTCCCTGGAGGTGCCGAGCATCTTGATCGACGCCGTGATGGTCAGCATGGGGCTGCTGAGGCCCGGCACGAGGAAGAGCAGCGAAATGACGGTCAGAACGGCGGCGGCAAGGTTGCGTCTGCTCATATGCTCAACCCGCCAGCCGTTCATCGAGCTGTCTGGGCAACCTGAGCTCCCGTCAGAATACCGGGGAGGCTGTAGTTGCCCTCGTGGCACGCGTACTCGTAGACCTCGCCTTTTGCCCGCTTCCAGTAGACGACCGCGGTCCACGGCTTCGTCCACATCGTCGGGTCGTCCACGGTGAAGGTGTATTCGAGCGTGTCCTGCGCCGTGCGTGTGAAGCGCTCGACGAGGCGCAGCTTCGGATCCGACAGCGTCAGATATCCTCCCATGGGGTTCCCGTTGGGATGAAAGTTGGTGGTCTCGACCACCAGCGAATCGCCCTCCCAGTGCCCGCGCGCATCACCCATGTATTGCTGAACGGACTGAGCCAGATGCGGACGCCCGTCGAGCGGGATTACCCGGACGTCGTGGATCTTCTCCATCTGAATCGCCACCGTATCCTTGGTCTGGATGATGCGATACACGCTCATGTAGGCCGCGAAGAGATCGGGGAATCCATACGTGATGCACCGATCGGTCATCGTCAGATCCTGAGGGCCGCTCGGGCGGCGCATGAGTCGTCTGAACGCGGCCGCCCGGGTCTCCTTGCCTTGTGCGGTCGGTTGCGGCAGCCTCCCGTCAGCCGGGTCGACAATCAGTGACGTCCGGCGTTCGAATTACCGATCGGGCAGCCAGTTCTGACTGTAGTTTCCCGTCGACTCAGTACCCGTTCTGTCGCCAAGCGCCGTGAGGTAGACGGCATCGCCGAAGAGAGCGTCTGCGTCCGGCGTGATCCGCTCGCGCGCCCGACGCTCGAGGGCGGCCAGCTCCTCGGGAGTCAGGAGCGGTTTGTCCGCGAATCGCGCGGGGCGTTCGAGCGGCGTCGCGCTGTTGTTTTCCCACACGCCCTGGAGATCGGCGTGTCCGTCGGCCGCGCGGGGTGCGACCCACGCGCCCGCAGGTGGGTTGGTAGCGCCGGAGGGCACGGGCTGGGCGGCGGAAGCGCGTGCGAGGCACACAATCGCGAGCAGTACGACGCAGTCCGAAATTCGTCGGCTCATACCACCTCCCCGATGCGCATTCTACAGCCCTTGAGGATGGCGATGCCGGGCCGTCCGGCGTCTTTGTTACAATGCTTCGGCTATTCCGGCCTTGCAGACGAAGCAACCGTCGACCTCAACGCGATTAGGAGCCCGAAGGACAAACATGAGCCGATCATTCCTGTTGGCTGGCGCTGTGTGTGTGGCAGTCTGTTCCACCGTGGCTTTGGCGCAGAACGCGCGGGTCATTCCGCGTCCGCCTGCGCAGGCGCCCGGCCCGCCGAAGCCTGAAGACGGGAGTGCCGCGCCGGACGGCTACCAGCCGCTGCCGCAGTGGCTGGGGCAGACGCGTGCGCCTGTGCCCGCACCTGCCAAGACGGCCGCCTACAGCGTCGAAACGTTCGCCGCCCAAGGAATAGCGGGAGGGTTCTCCTTCAACGTGCTGCCGGACGGCCGGCTGATCGTCGCGGAGCGCGGCGGTCACATCAAGCTCGTTGGCAAGGACGGGAAGGTCACCGAGGTCGAGGGGTTGCCCTCCAACATGTGGGCGCGCGCGGGGCAAGGCTCCATGGAGGCCAGACCCGATCGCGCATTTGCGACGAATCGAACGCTGTACCTCGCGTACACGGTGCTGCCAGAGGGAACGAATCCTGCCTCACCTCCTCGATCAGCCGGTGTGTTGACGATTGCGAGCGCGAAGTTGTCGGCCGATGACAAGCGGCTCGAGGACGTGAAGGTGCTGCTCAACGCCGAGGGGACGACAGGGCGCGTGATTCAGGCGCCTGATGGCACGCTCCTCGTCGCGTCCGCAGTACCCGGGCGGGCTCGGCATCAACTCGTCCGACTGGCCCCAGCCCCAGCAGCTGGACAACAACATGGGCAAGGTGCTGCGCATCAACACTGACGGTTCGATTCCCAAAGACAACCCGTTCGTCGGCCAGGCCAACGCGCGCCCCGAGATCTACGCCATTGGTCTGAGAGACGTGCAAGGGGTAGCGATTCAGCCTCGCACCGGCACGCTCTGGACGAGCGAGCACGGTCCGCGAGGAGGCGATGAGATCAACGCGGTCGAGAAGGGAAAGAACTACGGTTTCCCGGTAATCGGCTACGGCCGCGAATACACCGGCAAGCCGATCAATGGCGACAAGACAGCGCAGGCGGGGATGGAGCAGCCGGTCTACTTCTGGACGCCGGACGTCGCCCCAGCGGGCATCGCCTTCTACAGCGGGAAGCTGTTTCCTGCCTGGCAGGGGGACCTGTTCGTCTCCACGCTCGCAGGGCGCGCCCTCGTTCGTCTCGTCCTGCAAGGCGAGCGCGTAATCGCGGAAGAGCGCCTGCTGACCGATCTGAACAGCCGCATCCGCGGCGTCAATGAGGGTCCCGACGGCGCGCTGTACGTCCTCACGGACGGCAACGAAGCCAAGGTTCTCAGGCTGGTCCCGAAGAAGTCGTAGAGCCCGCGCCGCGCTATCTCGCCGAGCACGGCTCGGGACGCCATCCCGAGCCGTCGCTCTGCTTCTTGAAGTGTGACGTCGTGACGAAGGGGACGGCGAGGTACACCGGATCCTCGACCACGGTGGTCACCATGAACCACGTCTCGCCGTTCGGCTCGTCAAAGCGATCGAGTACTCCTTGGTCACGGTCTTGTCGCTGTAGGGAACTCCGTTCTTGCGCAAATATCCGGCGCGAACCTGCGTCGTGACGACCTCGAGCGAACGCGACTTCGCACCGAACGGACGGCCCGTGAAGAAGGAGATGCCGGGGAAGCCGCTTGTCAGCGGGGCCTCCCACCTGGCCGCCGAGTAGCCCTGCCAGGACGGCGACCCGCCGCGCGGCGGCGTGCCGCCGAAATGCAGCAGGCGAGTCTGCTGGCCCGCGTCGGTTTCGATCTTCAGTGTGTTGTCATCCTGCCACGTGATGTGGAGCCGACCGGGCACGCGCATGATGGCGGGCGCGCCGTACGCCTTGCACTGAAGACCCGCAGCTTCGTCTTTCGCGGGGTCCCAGGCGTCGATGACCTTCCGCGCCGCCGCACTGGTCGGTACGCTTGCGGCATCTCCCTTCAGCGGCGTGACCATGCGCCATCGCCAGTCTTCGGTGACGACTGATACCCAGTATCCCGTCAAATCGATCGGCGCGCCGTCCTTCCCCGACTTGGGCGGCGCCGGCGGCTGTGGAGGTCCAAACTGGGCCGCGGCTCCGGCAGCCGCGCCGAGGACGAGAAGGAAAGCGAAGACCAGATGACGTGTCATTTGGCGCTACTCAAGCTCTTGTAGATCGACTCCACAAATCGCTCGGCCGAGACAAAGCTTCCGGCCGACACATATTCCGTGTCGTAATCGCGGGACGGCGCTGCGGCCTTGACCTGCTCGAGCGTCTGGCCTTTGGCCAGCATGTCCCGAATCCGATCGCGGATGATGACGATCATGTCGCGGTACTCCACAACGTCGGCCTGATCGCAGATGCGACCGTGTCCCGGCACGACGTAGGTGCCGCCCTCCTGGGTCTTGGCAGGAACGGCGAGATCCAGGATGTGATTGAGCGCCGCGATCTCTCCCTGGACGCTTCCGCCGTGCTCGATATCGATGAACGGATATCCACCCGGGGTGAAGATGTCGCCGACGCTGATGACGTCGGAGCCCCGGAACAGCACGATGCTGTCGCCGTCGGTGTGTGCGTTGGGCTGATGAGAGACGATCACGGCCTCGCCGTTGAAGTGCAGGTTCCTGGTCGCGGTCCCGTACTCCGCCAGCGGCAGCCCCTCATCTGGGAACCGCGGCTGTCCTGCGACTCGGGCGGTCAGTCGGTTGAGCACGTTTTCGTGTCCGATGATTCGTAGAGGCTGTGTCGGGTCCTCTCCGACGGCAGTCGCGATCGCAGCATTGCCCCCCACGTGATCCGGGTGCATGTGCGTATTGATGATGTAGCGGATGCGCCCGGTGGAGAGTTTGCGGACCTCGGCAAGCACGGCGGCTGCCGATTGTTCAACGCCGCTGTCCACGAGCAGTACGCCTTCTGCACCAATGTGAACCGTGATGTTCCCGCCGCTTCCTGCCAGCAGGTAGATGTTCGGACGCACCCGCTCGACCTGAATCGCCGGCGGCGCCTGGGCATCAGGAAACGCCGAGCCTGCAAGCACGGCGGCAGCGACGACAAGTCCGGGCCCGGCCATCCGTCTCACTGGCCGCCTCGTCGAGGAAGTACCGGATCCAGACAGATGGCGCCGCCCGTGCCGCATTCACAATAGCGCTCGCACTGCAGCGGCCGTTTGACCGGTTGCGTCATTTTCTGCCGGTACTCCGGGTAGAGCGTCTCCGCGCCGCCTCGTGTGCCCTCGTACGGCAAGCCGTACCAGTCGGCGACTTCGTGGAGGAACGGGTTAGTGCCAGGAAGATGATGGGGAACGTAGTCGGGCGGCTTGTTGGGAACCTCTGCGGCCGTCTCGCAGATATCTCGTCCGAGCTGCTGGGTCGGATCCACCGCCCACGTTTGTGTCCGTACGAGCGGCTCGGTGAGGAACGCCGGATCGGTGATGACGGTCGCCACGGTCAGGTAATTGGCGTGCCGGACCCAGTGTTCGGTGAAGGTGGCCTTGTCGCTGCGCGGCAGGCCGTTGCGCTTCAGGTAGTTCTCCTTGAGGTGTGTCGTGTAGATGTTGAGCATGTTGTCCTGCCAGGTGCCGGTCGAGAACCCCTGCCAGGTGTGAGGCGCGTAGGCCGAAGGATGCGGGCGGCCATCCAGCCAGATGGTGCGCTCCATTTCCTGAAAATCCATCCGTGTTCGAAACCCGATGGTTCGATTTGATAGCGGATCGACCACACGTTCGATGCGCATGTTTGCAAGTCCGCGCATCGAATAGTCCGCCCCGTGGGGTCTGCATTCGTACTGACTCACCACCGAGAGGCGGTCGGCGTCGTAGCTGTCGGCCCTCAGGCGTGCGGCGTCGTTCACAGGAATTCCCGTGTAGTCGCCGAGTTCGGGACCAGGAAGGCGATCCGGCAAATCCTCGTGATAGAGCGGCTGCCAGCTTCCCGAGAAATCGACCTGAGCGGCAGCCGGCCGCGCGGCCAGTGTCAGCGCAGCCGCAAGTAGATACGCCCCCACCCGACGCATCATCAGCACCTCCGGTGAAGCTCCAAGTGTAGGTGAGCAGAACGATCTGTCAAGACTCTTGAAAGAGGAAGGAGTCGATACGAACCAGGTATCGGTCGCCGATGGCGACGAATCTATGCGGCGGCGAAGACCAGGCCGAAACCCTGGACGCGAGGGCTCTTGCCGAGCAATCGGACGCCGTTCATCAAGCCGTGAGGCGTCGACGAGACCACCGGTGCGTGAATCTCGTTTTCGAGCGGCACGATCAAGTCCAGCGTCCTCAGGGCCCCGCAGGACATCACGAGCGCGTCGGCCTTCTTCGAGTTGGCGTAGGCCTCGGCGCCAAGATGGAACAGCACATCCTGCGTCGCGGCGCCTTCAGGAATGCGTTCGTAGCCGAGTCCTTTCGCGAACATCACCTCAAAGCCGTGCTCTTCGAGGAAGACCTTCAATCGCTCGGTGACAATGTCCGTGTACGCCGTTGCCACCGCCACACGCCTGGCACTAATCGTCTTCAATCCGTCGATGAGCCCGTTGCTCTGCGTTGTGGCCGGCACGCCGGTCGCTTTGGTCACCTTCTCGATGAGTTCTTGATGGAACTGGCGACCCTTGTAGAAGGTGAGCGACGAGCCGAACACCGAAATCACCTTCGCGCCTTCCCGGGCCAGTGCCTGAGCAGCGGGCAGGATTCGTGGAATCGCTTCGTCGTAGCCTGCGAGCGTCATGCCGCCGGGCAGACCGACACCGTTGCCGAGGAATCGCACGCCAGACGGGTACAGGCGTTTCGCGTCCGGCGGAATCGGATAGTTGAGGGGCGGAAAGATGAGACCGAGCGCCGCTTCTTCATCAGTGGCTGCGCCGAATGCCGGCCGCAGGGCGACAAGGGCACTGGCAGCTGCTCCCGCTTTGATGAAGTCGCGACGCGATGATCGTCTCATCTGTCCCCCTGGTACGTCCTGGACTGACCTTAACGAACTATCTGGATGCGGTCAAGGTTTGCATCACGTTCGTCATACGATAAATCCTCCGTGGACAGGCCCGGTCCTCAACCATGAACAGGGAAACGACCGACCGTGAATGCTCCTGACGCAGTGGTCGTCGGGTCAGGGCCAAACGGCCTCGCCGCCGCCATCGTGCTGGCGCAGGCTGGCCGCCGCGTGCTCGTGCTGGAGGCAGCCGCCACCATCGGCGGCGCCGTTCGTTCCGAGGCGCTGACTCTTCCCGGATTCGTCCACGACGTCTGTTCGGCTGTTCATCCGTTCGCGGTCGCTTCGCCGTTCCTGCGCACCCTGCCTCTGGCGCAATTCGGCCTGCAGTGGATTGAACCGCCTGCCATGCTCGCTCATCCTTTTGACGATGGCACGGCGGCGAGCGTCGAGCGGTCTGTATCCGACACCGCCCGCGGCCTGGGAGCCGATGGCGCCAGGTATCACGGCCTGATGGAGCCACTCGTGAATGACTGGTCCAAGCTCGAAGGATCAGTTCTGGCTCCATTCTCGTGGCCGCGCCATCCGTTCGAGCTGGCTCGCTTCGGGCTGCACGCGATTCAATCTGCCAGCGAACTGGCCCGTCGTCGGTTCCGGACCGCGGAGGCTCGCGCCCTGTTCGGTGGCATTGCCGCTCACGGCATGCTGCCGCTCGAGACGAGGCCCTCGGCCGCCTTCGGTCTGGTCCTCGGGATTCTGGCGCACGTTGCTGGTTGGGTGTTGCCCCGCGGTGGTGCTCAGAGTCTGAGCACCGCGATGGCGGCGCACCTGCGCTCGCTCGGTGGCGAGATCATGACCGGCGCAGCTGTGCATTCGATCGATGACCTGCCGCCTGCGCGGGCCATTTTGTGCGACCTGTCGCCGCGGCCGCTGTTGCGAGTGGCGGGACATCGCTTTCCCGACCGGTACCGCCGGCGACTTGAACGCTATCGATACGGCATGGGCGTGTTCAAAGTGGATTGGGCGCTCGATGGCCCGATTCCGTGGCGCGCGGCTGCGTGTGTCCGGGCCGGTACCGTCCATCTGGGCGGCACGCTCGAAGAGATCGAGCGATCCGAGCGGGATGCGTGGGAAGGGCGGGCGAGCGAGCGGCCGTTCCTGCTACTGGCGCAGCCGAGCCTGTTCGATTCGTCGCGGGCGCCGCAGGGCCGTCACACCGCGTGGGCGTACTGCCACGTGCCGCACGGGTCCACCATCGACATGCTGCCACAGTCGAGCGGCAGATCGAGCGCTTCGCTCCGGGATTCCGTCGAACGCGTGCTCGCGCGCTCGGTGATGACGCCAGCTGACATCGAGCGGCGTAACGCGAACTTCGTCGGCGGCGACATCGGGTCTGGCGTCAGCGATCTCGCGCAGCTTTTCACGCGACCCACCCGACAACGGTACTCGACGCCGGTGCGCGGGTTGTACATCTGCTCGGCGTCGACACCGCCGGGCGTCGGCGTGCACGGCATGTGCGGCTACTTTGCGGCACGGCGAGCGCTCGCGGAGGTGCTCCGCGGCTGAGGTTCGGCCCGTTTCAGGCTGGACGCGCTTGTTGTAGCATGCGCGATGCTCGTTGCCCGGCGGTATGTCATCAGCGGGCGTGTTCAAGGAGTCGGTTTCCGGTTCTTTGCGGAAGCCGCAGCGACCCGCGAAGGTCTCCACGGGTGGGTTCAGAATCTCCCTGACGGCCGCGTCGAGATTCAGGTCGAGGGAGATGCCGAGGCGGTGGAGCGCTTCGAGCGACACGTGAGGCACGGACCGCCCGCCGCTCGAACGAGCCATGTCGAAGTAGAGGAGACGCTGCCCTCGGGCCGGGTGACGGGGTTTCGAATCATATGACCGCTGACAAAGGATGCTGATGACCAACATGGAAAACCTCAAGTCGAAGATTCGACACGTCCCCGACTTTCCCAAGCCGGGAATCCTGTTTTACGACATCACGACGCTCCTGCAGGACTCGGCGGGATTTCACACGGCGATCGACAGCCTCTCGGACCCGTTTCGCCGCAAGGGGATCGAGATAGTCGTCGGGATCGAAAGCCGCGGGTTCATCTTCGGTGCGGCCGTGGCCGATCGCCTCGGTGCCGGTTTCACACCAGTCAGAAAGCCAGGGAAGCTGCCGTCGAGGAGTCTCCGTGAAGTGTACGTGCTCGAGTACGGCACCGACGCGCTGGAGATACATGACGATGCGGTTGGGAGAGGGCAGCGGGTGCTGATCGTTGACGATCTGCTGGCGACCGGCGGAACTGCGCGCGCGACCGCTCAGCTGGTGAGGCGGCTTGGCGGCGATCTTCAGGCACTGGCGTTCCTCATCGAGCTGCAGGGTCTCGAGGGTCGCAAGCAGCTCGCGAACGAGTCCGTCCATTCCGTCCTGAAATACTGAACGCGGCCGGCTGACCCCATGCTTGTTGCCATCGCAATCCTCGTCGTCTCAGGCGCCAGCGTCTGGCTGGGCCTGTCTGTCGTTGCCGAGCTGAAGTCGCTTCGCCACGAAATGGAGCGGACGAGGCTGTTGGATTTGATCAGGACGTTTCAAGAGGCGTTGGGCGCTGCTGCAGATCCACGAAGCGTGCTGATGTGGGAGCCGGTCGCTCGCGCAGCCCGGCAGCTTTTTCCCGCTGAGTTCGCGCAGCTCGATCGGGCGTCCGGCTCGACGTTTCCCTTCGGGCGGGCCACCATCGAAGCCGCCCACGCAAAGTGGACTGCCGACTGGCTTTCGTGGGAGCGCACGCACGATGCCGAGTACAAGCTGAAGGCGACGATCGCCGAACAAGAGCTCGCCGGCACGGCGGACCAGGCAGTCGTGCGCGCCCGGCTTGATGCTATCGAGCGTGAAAAACTAGACCGGTACCAGCGGCGATACGAGGAGTACGTCAAGCTGGCCCGGGCACTGCAGGCGCTCGTTCCCGGATCGGGGGCCTCGGGCGAGTAAAGACCGCGCAGGCGGGATCTTTTTTCTCTCCCGTGCATGTCGCTTGCGAGGCCGCGTGCCATCGGCTATGGCCTTTAGATTGAATTGTTTCACGACATCTCTCACAATAGGCAGACAACCGGCCTCGTGGTGGCAGGGGCCTTGCCACAGGGAGTCGCAGTAGGCACGAAACGTATGTATTACATTGTTGTGAAGCGCGGCGATTTCGGCACCTACGATCTTCTGCACAAGAGCTTCGGCCAGAAAACGCCGCTGCTGTGGGACCGTCGGCGCAACGACCGCCGGGATTCCAGTGCCGCCGCGACGACCGTCCCGGAAGAGCGGCGGCGCAGCGAGCGCCGGACATCGAATCCGCCGAGCTGGGCAGCGTTGAACTTCGTGGTGTTCCGCCGAGCGTCGTAGTCCTTCCTTCTGAGGTCAAACCGGGGCGTGCTGTGCCCGTCGGCCGTCCTCCTCGTCGCTCTCGCCGAATAGAATCAAGTTTATCTGCGGCGAGTGTGTGCAGGTCTGCAACGAGATCATCGCTGATGAAGCGCGTTTCAGTCGCGCCCGCGACGGCAGCGCAGCCGTCGCCGACGTGAAAGATGACGCCGAGCCTCACCAAATCGCGGAAGTGCCGCTGAGTGGGCCTGCAGTGCGGTGCGCGTTGTGCCGCCTACCGACGCCCGTTGAGGACGGATTGCTGATTCCGAATCGAGGCGTGCTCTGCCCTGGCTGCATCGGTGAAATCGAGCATCAGCTGCCGGGAGACGACAGTAGGATTCGTGACCGGACGACTGAGCACGCCGCACAGGCTTGATAAGTGACGACTTGTGCCCTCCAGTTCGACCGAGCAACGCCAACGAATCCGCGGCGCCCCGGGCGATGTCGCGCTCACCAGTCGATCCCTTCGAAATAGCCGATCAACAGCAATCGGAAACAGATGCCCGGCGGCAAGCCGGGCCGGCCCATCGTCTCGGCGTAAACGCTGGCGCATTAGGCTTCTGCGAAATCGTCACACCCATGCGCGCTTGCGTGTACCCATCGCCATGCCCGCGATCGTAGGACATTCACGCCGAATTCCTGGGAGTGGGGAGGAAATGGAGGCAAGTCATGATGTCGGCTGAGAGCAACAAGGCGCTGGTGCGCCGGTCTTACGAAGAAATCGACAAGGGCAACATCGGCGTGCTGGATGAAGTCGTCGCTGAGGATTACCTCGATCACAACCCACCGCCCTTCCCCGGCTTAGCGTCCGGGCGCGAAGGGCTGAAACAATCCTTCAAAATGTTTCAGCACGCGACACCGGGCTATCACCAAATCGAGGATCAAATCGCGGAGGGCGACAAGGTGGTGACGCGGCTCACCGCTATCGGGAAGCACGAAGGCGATCTTCCGGGTTCTTGCAACAAATCGGCGTGATGCCCCGCGTGTCTCAGCACGGATAAACGCCGGCGCCCACTTTCATCACGGGCTGCTAGGGCTTGCGCAGATCCCGCTTGTTGAGGTGTTGCTTGTGTGGATGGCGCGGATTCTTGCGCTGCCATCGCGATAAACCCGACCAAGAGGATGCTTCCGACAAGGTTGACGACCGGCTCGAAGACGTCGAGGCAGGCGCGGAAGAAACCGAGAATCCCACAGTAAAATAGGAGTGAGCAACCTTCGCGCGCCCGTAGCTCAGGGGATAGAGCACCCGCCTCCTAAGCGGGGGGCCGCCAGTTCAATTCTGGCCGGGCGCACCACCCAAACCTCAATTCGCGAATTGGGCTTATGAGACGCATCCTTCTGACGGCGTTCATTGTCGCTGGCTGTGTCCCGATCGTTTGCGCTGAGAAGGCCGAGAAGATTGACCCGCGGTTGGCGACGGTTCGCAAGGCGTTCGTGAAGCCGGTCAATGAGCGGCACGGCGATGACAGGTTGATCGCGGCGTGTCTGGCCGACCGTCTCCACACCGACACCCCGATTGAGCCCGTCAAGAAGGGGGATGCGGATGCCGTCTTCAAGGTGAAGGGCGAGATACCGGCTTGGGGCACGAGGTGGATCATCGGGGCACTGGCGACACCAAGCGCGAAGCTTGAGGTGGAGTTGCCGGACGGCACCAGGCTCTGGCGCGGTGGAGCCAACGCATGGGCCCCGTTTGGTACCAGTTTCGAGGAGATGCTCAGCGAAGAGGGCATCGCTTGCGTGTTGGCCGACCAGCTGCTTAAGACGCTGTTCGACGCGATGGGGCAGGCGCGCGAGGAGAAATAGCCGCCTATTCAGTCGGCTTCGGCTTGAACCCGTCGAGCGTCCGGTGGTCGCGATAGTACTTGCCGGCGTCGTTGAGCGTGTAGCCGCCCGGTGGGTGGCAGAACCCGCATTCCTTCTTGGTTCGTCGCGTGTATTCCGGCCGGGCCGTGCTGGTGCGTGGGTTGACGAGCGCGGCAACGACGATGGCGGCCGGAACCAGGATCAGTGACAGCCTCCGCATGCTGCGTCAGCGCCCCTTGGCGAGCTGGAAGCCTTCAACCTGCACGTCGAGCACGTGGTTGATCCGAACGCCGACGAGCCCATCGGTTTTGGCCGTCAGGTCGGCCTTCGGCGTGGTGTGAACGACGACGCCGTTCACGACGTAGCTGATGGTGTTTCCGGCCACGCGAACCTCGAGTGCGTTCTTAGAGGAGCCGCTGGCGTCCGGACGCTTGATCGCGTCATGCGCCATTCGGGCGACGTCGCGTACCGCCTCACCGTCGCGATGGCGAACGAGAAAGGTGCCGTTCTGACCCACCACGAAGTAGGTGTAGGACTGCATCGCGCCGCCGAGATCGGTTCCCCCGAACACGAGACCGTAGTAGTTGACGTGACTGCTTGGTCTCACGAGCGTGAAGAGGGCCTTCACGGTATAGTCGCCCGTCGCCGTGTTCGCGGGATTCCAGAACGTGCCAGCTGGACCGCTGGTGACATGAAAACCCGTTGGCGTGGTCACGACCTTGAGGTCGGGGCGGTTGTCGGGATCCTCAGCGTTCTGGCTGCGGTCCACCCGCATCTTCCAGCCCGATGGTGCTTGAGCGAGTACCGGCACCGACAGCAGAGCGATCGTCAAACAGGCGAGGGGAAGTCGCTTCATGGTGATGATCATACTAAAATGACGGCATGAAGCGATCCGAACGGCATCATCTCAAGGATAACGAGCTGCAGCGGTGGGCGGTTCGGGCGCGCAAGGGGTACGACGCCCGCAAGCGCGAGACCACCATGGCCGCGCTCGCGATTCTGGCGATTGTTGTCGTCGCGGCGGGCTACTTTCTCTGGCGCGGCAGCGTCGAATCGCGTGCTCAGAGGGCGCTCGCCGAAGCCATGGCGATTCAGGAAGCGCGGGTCGCCGCACCCGGCACTCCAGCGGTTGCAGGCAGTTACCCCAGCGAGCGAGCTCGTCAGGAAGCCGCGGTTGTCAAGCTCAAGGCGGTCGCGGATAACCACGCTTCGACCAGCGCCGGCGTGTTTGCGCGGTACCAGGAAGCCGCCGGAGAGGTCGCGTTGGGGAATTTCCCCACGGCCATCCAGTCGTATCAGGATGTTCTGAAACATTCCGGCGCCACCATCTACACCCAGATGGCACAGCTGGGTCTGGCGGAGGCGCAGGCGCGGGCCGGGCAGTACGAGTCGGCTATCAATACGTTCAAAGAGCTTGCCCAGCGCAAGGATGGACCGCTGCCAATCGATGGAGTCTTGATGCAGCTGGCCCGGACCTACCGCGATGCCGGCAAGCGCGCGGACGCGCAGCAGACACTCAATCGAATCGTTCAGGAGTTCCCCGATTCACCCTTCACGCCCGAAGCCCGGCGCGAGCTCGATTCCTTGAACAAAATTTAGCTAGAAGGCGCGGCCAAGGCGAACGTAGGCCGTGCCGCCGCCTTGAACTGTTCCGCTGCCATCGCGTCCCCA
This sequence comes from uncultured Acidobacteriota bacterium, assembly GCA_963725105.1. Taxonomy (GTDB): domain Bacteria; phylum Acidobacteriota; class Vicinamibacteria; order Vicinamibacterales; family CAVVIG01; genus CAVRXZ01. The sequence goes on along the minus strand of CAVRXZ010000021.1, from coordinate 105,625 downwards.
GGCGGCTCCGACCGTGGTCGTGAACCGCCAGACATAGCCGACCACGGGATCGAGCGACAGCTCTCCGCCAATGGAAGTCTTCAGATTCGCGGCGTCGAACCGCTGATTCCAGGCATCGCCGATGTCGGCGAAAGCGGCCGCATGCAGGGTGTGGAGAAACAGCGGAAACGTGCCGTGCCCTCGTTGAGGACGCACCAATGGAAAGCGGTAGTCCAGGTTCAGCAACGCCACGTGCCTGCCCGCAAAGGTGTCGCTGCCGAAGCCACGCATCAGACTGATGGCGTTTCGACCGAAATCCACGGTCAGCGCATTCGGCTGAGCGCCGCCAAGGTGAAATGTCCGCTCGAGCGCGTCGTCTCCTGTTGAGCGTCCACCGGCGACTCTGAGCGCGACAACGTGGCGCGGAGCAAAGCCCTTCAGATACACACGGCCGTCAGCTGTCCATGTCGAAGCCTGTCCGGAAGATCCGAGCGCCCGCGGGACGAACTCCGCGCTGACACCGAGATCGACCCCGTCTTCCTGACTGATCGAGTAGCCGTAGCTGCGTGAGGAACCAAAGGCCCAGGCGCTTCTCAGTGCTGTTCGATCGACTGAATCGAAGCTGCCGCCGGGCAGGTAGTCCTCGACACTCCGAGCCACCGAGAAGAGCAGCGAGTTTGACCGCAGGACGTGCTGAAATGGAAGCAGGATGCCGGCCTCGACCAGTCGTTCCCTCGAGGTGACGGCTTCGGGCACTCCGTGTGCGTCAGCGCGGTCCTGCGAAAAAGGACGTGCTGTTCGACGCCTGCAGCCACAGCGTGGGACGCCAACGCGCGTACTGATACACCGCGTGCCAATCTGGCGATGCCGCGTCCGGGATGGTAGCGCCTGAAGGATAGCTCGTGATCCAGCTCGCCGACATCGAATAGCGGTGGTAACCGAGAACGTCAGCGCCCTCAGTTGCGACTCCGAGTCGCACCTGGTTCTCGTCGACCTGCACAATCGGGAACCACGATCGGGGCGCGATGGTCGGAAGCGGGCTGTACCGTGTGCCCTGAGCAGACGGCAAGACGGTGGACAGAGGCGGCGTCAGCGGCTGCCGTGTCATCGCGCTCGAGCCGAACCAGAGTCATCGCTGTCGGTGCGGTTGACGTAGAGAGATTCGTAAAGGTCGAAGCCGTCCACGGCATACCCGACGAACACGAGCAGCTTTCCGTCGGGAGACACATCCGGCCATGTCGCGCCGCCGGGCATGTTTGTCAGCCGGCGCAGTGTGAGAGGAGAGCGTTCGGGCGTCGCGAAATAGGCCGCCGGTTCGAGGGCGATTTCGTAGAGCTGAAACGGCCCCTCGTTCAGGTCGGCGGCCGCGACAATCGCAAGGCCGTCGCGTCTCCACGCTGGCGTCACGAATCGGGTGCGCCTCGACGCCGCGACCGTCACGACGGCGCCGGTCGTTCGCTCAACAAGGGCGATTTCAGACTCACGACCGGCAGGATGACGTTCGACAACGATGTAGCGACCGTCGGGCGACCACCTGGGATTGTTGAATTGCGTGTCGGCTTCGGCAACGAGGATTCGAGGTGAAAGAGGTATCTTCGTCGCCGGACTGCCTAGCTCCACGAGGACCAGCTCTCGACGTCCTGGAGCCCCGCGGACGCAGACAAGCGTGCGACCATCGGGAGCGAGGTCGGGATCCAGAAGGCGCGCTTCGCGTGTCAGCTGAATCACGTCGCCTGTGCGGCGTTCCAGCCGGTAGAGATCGGAGTACAGCCCGGTATTGCGTCGCAGCTCCTGCTGGTCGAAGTAGATCGCGTCGGGCGCGAGGGCCGTCGTCGAGCCCAGGAATCGCGTTCCCAGCTCGATCGGCGGCGAGCCGTTGCGAGCGACCTCGTAGAGAGCCGGGAACCCGTCTGGTGTGCGGACGGAATAGACGACCGGGGCCGGGCACGTGTCGCACGGCGGCTGGTCGAACCGCGGTCCGGTCACCTCGAAGCCGTGATGCGTCAGGCGGCGAGGCATCTCGCCACCGTCGCTGGTTGGCACGATCGATCTTTCGTAATCCGCCCAGAGCGAGCCGAGTGGCTGACCGTAAACCTGCCGAAACACGGGGGCGGCGGTAAACGGAAACCGTCCCGCGCTGGCCGTGGCCAGGCGATCCAAGGACGCGCCGCCAAATCGATTGGCGAGATACGCGTGGAAGCCGGCGCCGTACGCGTACGAGCCGAGCGCGGTCGGCCAGTCTGTCAGTCCGCCGTTGACGCGGTCGAGAGGCTGCAGCATCCCGGTCCGTCCCGCTTCGCCGACAACGGCGCCGAAATCGCCAGCGTGGAGCCGTCCCTGGCCTGTCAGCGCACTCTCCTCGTAGGTGGCAAGTCCCTCGATCTGCCATTGGGGCAGGAACAGATTCGGAAAGGCGATCGGCACGCGTCCGAAGATCGCCCGTACGGCTCTTGCCCAGCTTTCCGAGCGATCGAGATGTACGATGTGCGTGAACTCGTGAGCGAAAACCACGCGCAGCCAGTCCTCAGATTTGCCGATGAACTCGACGCCTGAAGGCCACGCCGCGGTCACGACCACCGTGTCGTAGGGCAGCGGGGTCGCAGCGCCGTTGGCGAGCTCAGTCTGATCGACCAGCACGACGTGGGTCAGTCGCGGCGGCGTGGTTCCCAGCGAGTCTCGAATCTGCTGCCACGTTTCTTCGGCGATCGCCGCAAGCTTCGGGGCAAGGCGTTCCTCACCTGCATGGAAGTAGATGACAAAGTGCTCGGTCGTGAGCGTGCGGAAACGGTATTTCGGATCGACGATCGACGCGCCGAGCACGCTCGAAGCGATTGCGACAAGCGTCGCAACGCTAATGAGCAGCCGTGCCGTCAGTCGCGAGACGCTCGACATCTTTGAGAAAGAGAAGGTCGGCGGCCGGGGTGAGCCGGATGCCGGTCAGAGTCCGTTGTGCAACGGCGACGTTGGTCTTGTCCCACAGGCTGATGTACGGGACCTCCCGCGCCACGATCTCCTGCACCTTGCCAAACAGGTCCTTCCGCCGGGCGACGTCAGTGGACACGGTTGCTTCGTCCAGGAGTTGATCGACTTCGGCATTTGCGAAATAGCCCCGGTTGAATCCGAGGGGCGGAGTCTGTTGAGAATGAAAGACACGGCGCAGGATATCGGGATTGGCGGTCCCGCCGGCGGTCCATTGCAGGGTGAACATCTGAAAGTCGCCCTTCAGTACATCGGCGTACAGCGTCGCGAATTGTACATGCGTACGTCAAGACCGATGCCGACCGCCCGCAGGTTCTCCTGGATGACCGCCGACTGCAGGCGGTTGAACTCCTGGTTGGAGACCTTCAACGACAAGGTCAGCCGCACCTGTGGCCCCGGGCCATCTGGATTGGGGTAGCCGGCCTCATCGAGCAGGCGACGCGCCTGGTCAGGGTCGTAAGGGTAGGTGGGCACCTCGCCATTGAACACCCAGGACATGGGCGGCATGATGCCGACGGCAGGCGCCGCCATGCCGCGCCGAAGGTATTGCACAATCGCGCGGACATCGATTGCATAGGCCAGCGCCTGGCGCACCCTGCGGTCGCGTAGCACCGGGTCCCGGAGGTTGAGACCGATGTACTGATAATCCGTGCCCGGGGATTCGATAGTGTGCAGGCGGGTGTTTCGGCGCAGCTGGTGCACGATGTCGGGAGCCAGGTCGTTGATGTCGAGGTCCAGCATTCCCTTCACAAGCTCGAGGCCGCGCATCGTGTCGTCCGGAATGATCCTCAACAGCACTCCATCGTTGCGCGGTCGGCCGCCGTAGTAGTCGTCGAACGCAGCCAGCTCGAGTTCAGAATCCGGCACGTATCGGACAAACCGGTAGGGCCCCGTGCCGATCGGATGTTCGCGAACGGACGCACCGGCACCGGCAGGAACGATCGGTGGAACCACAAGGTTGGCCGGGAAGGAGCCGAACGGCTCGGCCAGCGTGAACCGAACCGTATAGCGGTCCAGGGCATCGACATCCTCCAGCAGGCCGAAAGCTCCTGCTATCGGCGAAACGAATCCCGGCGCCAGCATGCTCCGAAACGTGTACACCACATCGTCGGACGTGAGTTCGTGGCCGTCGTGAAAGTGGACGCCCCGCCGGAGCGCCGCGATGTAGGTGCGAGGCTCGGGGTTGTCGAGGTGTTCAGCAAGCTGCGGTACAACCTGCAGGTGATCGTCCAGTGTCATGAGACTGCTGAACAGGAGCTGGCCGGCTTTTTGTGAGCTGTCGTCTGTGCCGACTCGCGGGTCGAGATTGGCTGGAGCATTCGCCACGCCGAGCACGATGATTCGGGGATTGGCGGGCGGGGTGTGCAGGCACGCGGACATCAGGAAAAGCGCCGAAAGGAGCCGTGAGCCTTTCACCCGGTCGCGTCTTTCTTGAGATCGGCCAGCAGGGTAAGTGCCTCGAGCGGAGTCATGTGATCCGGATCGACCGCCGCGAGGCGCTTGCGCAGCCGATCGTCCAGCTCCGGCTGATGAAACAGTCCAAGCTGCTGCTGAGGGTCGGCCGACGTGCCGCTGACGGATGGGCGCCCGCCGCGCGCGAGCTCATCGCGCTCGAGGGCAGACCAGGATCTCGCGGGCACGGTCCGTGACCGATCGAGGAAGTCCGGCCAGCCGGCCGACCTGAATGCCGTAGCTACGATCGGACCGGCCGGGGACGATCTTGTGCAGGAAGACGATGTCGTCCTTCCACTCCCGCGCCGCGACGTGAAAATTCACGACACCGGGCGTCGCGTCGGCGAGATCCGTCAGTTCGTGATAGTGCGTTGCGAAGAGGGTCTTGGGTCTCACCCCGGGCGTTGTCGCCAGATACTCCGCGACAGCCCAGGCAATGCTGAGGCCATCGAAGGTCGCCGTGCCACGTCCAATCTCGTCGAGCACCACGAGGCTGCGCGACGTTGCGGTATGGAGAATGTGAGCGGTCTCCTGCATTTCGACCATGAAGGTCGACTGGCCGCGGGCGATGTTGTCGGACGCTCCAACTCGTGCGAAGACCCGATCGATGAGCGGGACCTTCGCTTCCTTCGCCGGCACGAACGACCCGGTCTGCGCCATCAGGCAGATGAGCGCGGTCTGTCTGAGATACGTCGACTTGCCGCCCATGTTGGGTCCCGTCAGGATGACCAGCTGCTGAGCCGTGCCGTCGAGGTCGATATCGTTCGGCACGAACGGCTCGCCTGCGGCCGCCGTCCTGCGCTCGACGACGGGATGGCGGCCGTCTACGACGACCAGTTCGTCGCCATCGTGGACCTGGGGCTTGATGTAGTTGGAGACCGCGGCATCCTCGGCGAGAGACGCCAGAACATCAAGCGTCGCCAGCGACCGTGCCGACGTCTGGATGCGTGGTGCCTCAGCTGCGACATCGTGTTGCAGGGCTTCGAAGAGTTCCAGCTCGCGCTCGAGAATCCGCTCGTCGGCGCCGAGCACCTTTTCTTCGTACTCTTTCAACGCGGGAGTGATGAACCGCTCGCCGCCCGCGATGGTTTGCTTTCTCAGGTAATCAGCCGGGACGGCGTGCAGGTTGGATTTCGAGACCTCGATGTAATAGCCGAAGACCCGGTTGTACCGGAGTTTGAGCGACGAAATCCCGGTGCGCTCGCGCTCCCGGATTTCCATCTCGGCGATCACGCGTTTGCCAGACCGGCTGATCGTGAACAGCTCGTCGAGGGCGGCGTCAACGCCGTCGCGGATGAAAGCGCCGTCACGCGCCAGGGCCGGCGGATCGTCGATCAGGGTCGACTCAATCCGATCGCGCACGTCAGCGAGATCATCGAGTTCCGCCAGCAGGGACTGGATGAGAGGAGCCTGGCACTCCTGAAGCACCGCACGGATTCTCGGGATCAGCGTCAGTGATTGCTTGAGCCCGACAAGATCACGCGGTCCGGAGCTCCCGAGCGCCGTGCGCGCCAGCAAACGTTCGAGGTCGAGAACGCCTTTGAGCGCCTCTCGCAGTTTTCCCCGGTCGGTCGTTCGAAACGCCAGCTCTTCGACGGCATCAAGACGATCCTGGATCGGTTCGAGCGTGACAAGCGGCCGCAGAAGCCAGGCGCGCAGCATCCGGCTCCCCATTGAGGTCACAGTCCTGTCGAGCTCGTCGAGCAGCGAGCCCTCGCGGCCTCCGCTCGCCCCTTCGAGCACTTCGAGATGTTTGAGGGTCGTGGGGTCGATCAGCAGAGCATCGGCGCGCTGTCGGTACACGATCGCCCTGACGTGGGCGAGGTCGACTTTCTGTGTGCCCTGCAGGTGTCGCACGAGCGCGCCGGCTGCGGCGACGGCCGCCGGATGCTGCTCGAGGCCGAAGCCCTCGAGGCTGGTTGTCCGGAGCTGATCGAGGAGCGACCTGCGCGCGGATTCGGGGTCGAAAGTCCAGGCATCGATCGCTGTGAGCGGCACGCCGGAGGCTGCAATCATCGGCCAGGCCGCCAAGGCGTCTGTGGCCGGCTGGCCGGGCGTGTCGCCGGCAGGCACGACAATCTCACGGGGCTTCAGGACGGCAATCTCGTCTGCAAGCGCCTGAGCGCCATCAGCGCCGTGATACTGGGCGGCGGAGAACTCGCCGGTCGACAGGTCGAGCAGCGCAACACCGGCGACAATCGGGCCGCGCGCGCCTTGCCTCGACTGTCCAGGATCGATGGCCATCATAAAGGCCGGCTGCCGAGCGTCCAGATACTGAGGATCGGTGAACGTGCCGGGTGAGACAACCCGGACGACCTCTCGTTTGACGAGGCCCTTGGCCTTCCGCGGGTCTTCGACCTGATCGCAGATCGCCACGCGGAAGCCCTTCTTGATCAAGCGTCCGATGTAGGAGTCGGCCGCATGAAAGGGGACGCCGCACATCGGAATGCCGCCGTTACTGTCTTTGGCCCGCGACGTGAGGGTGAGATCCAGCGCCCGCGCGGCGACGAGGGCGTCCTCGTAGAACATCTCGTAGAAATCACCCATGCGAAAGAGGAGAATCGCATCGCGATGCTGCTGTTTGGCGTCCAGATACTGTCGCATCGCCGGCGTGGCCGTGGCCGACATACGATGTAGTGTACATCCTCATGCGAGTGCTGGCTCTGGACACGACGACGCGCAGCGGAAGCGTAGCGCTGGTGGAAGATCAACGTCTCCTTGCCGAGTGTGTCGGCGATTCGTCCAGGACCCATGCGGAACGCCTTCCCGGCGAAATTCTGTCCATCCTCGATCGTCACGGATTCCGCTCGGCCGACATCGACGTCTTTGCTGTGGCCGTTGGGCCGGGATCCTTTACGGGCCTGCGCATCGGCATCGCCACGATTCAGGGCATGGCGATGGTGAACGGCCGGCGCGTCGCGGAAGTGTCGGCGCTCGATGCAGCCGCGCAACTCGCCGGCGAACGACTGGAGCCTGGTGCGCTCGTTGGCGTGTGGATGGATGCGGCCCGCGGCGACGTGTTCAGTGCGCTCTATCGGCTGGAGTCCGCGTCGCCGTTCGATCCAAGGCGGCTTCAGCTGCTCGGCGGACCGACGGTCTTGCGGCCGGCGACGGTTCTGGATCACTGGGACAAGATGGTTGCTGCTGACTCGAGCATTCATGTCGCGGGCAGTGGCGCCCGGCTATACGCGGAGTTGATTCGGGAGCGTCGCGCAAACACGACGATCAGCGGAGGTGTACCCCTGGCTGGAGCCGTCGGGCGTATAGGTACCGTACGGGCTGAGCGGCAGGACACGGTCGAGCCTTCGGCGGTGCGGCCCCTCTATGTCCGCAGGCCCGACGCCGAAGTCGATCGGGAACGGCGCCTGGCAGCCCTGAAGGACGTCCCGACATCCTGACCGGGTGACCCACGTGACAATATCCCGTTTTATGATCGAGCCGCTGTCCTCGCTGACCGACCTCGAGGCGGTTATCGCGATCGAAGCGGCCTCGTTCACGAATCCGTGGACTCGAGACATGTACCTCGCGGAGCTCGGCAACGTCGGCGTGTCGTTCTTTTACGTCGCACGAGATGCGGCCGGTGTCATCGTGGGCTTTTGCTCGGTCTGGCGTGTGATGGACGAGCTGCACATCAACAATCTCGCGGTCGATCCGATCCATCGCAGGCGGGGGATAGGTGCGGCGCTGCTCACGTTCGTGCTGGGCGAGGCGGAGAAGTTGGGCGTGCGCCGCGCGACGCTGGAGGTGAGGCCGTCAAACGAGCCCGCCAGGCAGCTTTACGCGAGGCACGGGTTTGCGGCCGCCGGTGTCAGGCGCGCGTATTACACGAACCCGGTCGAGGACGCGCTCATCCTCTGGCGCGAGGGGTTCGCGACTACTCCTGGAGTACTTTGATCTTGCCGGCCCGGATGGCCTTCAGCAAGTCTTGGTGATCGCTTCGAACTCCTCTTTTCATCACCCGACTTTCTGCGCTGGCGCGAGTACGCTGCGGAATCCCAGGTGATTGGTTCCGGTGCTGATATCACCCTTGCCTCGGGTGCCCACCATGTATCGCGAACAGTATTGATCGGTGCAGAGAAACGAACCTCCGCGATGGACGCGCTTTTTCTCGCCAGGCTCGTCCGGATCGAACGACGAGGACGGCCCCTGGGGATTGCGGGCGACACCGCCGGCGGCGGCCAGCTTCGCGTAGTAGTCTGGGCGGTACCAATCGCTGACCCATTCCCACACGTTTCCCGACACGTCGAACAAGCCGTACCCGTTGGGCGGAAACTGCGCCACTGGACCGATGCCCGTGAAGCGATCCGCTCCGGTATCGTGATCGGGAAAGTGGCCCTGGTGGGTGTTGGCCATCCACTGGCCTTCCGACCTGAACTCGTTGCCCCAGGGGTACAGCTGACCGGTCAATCCTCCGCGCGCCGCAAATTCCCACTCGGCTTCGGTCGGCAGGCGCTTCCCGGCCCATGTCGAGTAGGCCACCGCGTCTTCGTACGCGATGTGGACCACGGGAAACGTGTCCTTTCCGTCGATCGAGCTGTCGGGGCCGACGGGATGACGCCAGTTCGCACCTTTCACGTACGACCACCATTGAAAGTGGTCGTCCAACGGAACGGGATGATCGGGCGGCGAGAAGACCACAGATCCGGCCACCAGGTTTTCAGGTGGTGCTCCTGGAAAGTCTTCTGCGCGCGGCGCGCGCTCGGCGATAGTCACGTATCCCGTGACTTTGACGAACGCGGCAAACTGCCTGTTCGTCACCTCGGTCGCGTCCATCCAGAACCCATCCACATAGGCACGATGGATCGGCCGGGAGTCGTAGGTGGCCTGCATTCCGACTTCGTTGCGGTCGGCTCCCATCGGATCGGCTGCGCCCATGGAGAATTCGCCGCCTGGAATCCACACCATGCCTTCCGGCGCGCGGCCCGGTGGCGGCGTGTCGTTCTTGAGCGTCGGGAGAAACACTGGCGCGATCGATGTCGTCGTCTGTGCGGCCGTCGAGGCCGGCTTAACGCGGGTCACGCCGACCGAAAGCACGACCGCAGCAAGTCCGGCAGCCGCGAGTATGGCGACGCCCCATGTCAACCCAATTTTCTGTTTTGTTGGCGGTGGCCGGTTCGCTGACTTTTGCACCGATATTCTGCCGACTTCTTCAGTATCGCACGGCTGCCTTGCCACCATGAAAGGCGTTGTGTTAGCGTTCCGCTAGTCAGCTTATTTCGCCATGCCGCCGCAAGAAAGACTCCCCCGGATCAGGACACACATTCAAGGAGGCGGAGCATGAATGAGCAGTTACAGAACCTCAAGGAACTGTTGCTGCAGACGGACGAGGAGTTCAATCAACTCGCCGTCAAGCATCATCAACTCGACGATCGACTCCACGAACTCTCCTCCAAGCACTACCTTTCAGAACCCGAACAGCTCGAAGAAGTCAACCTCAAGAAACAGAAGCTGCACTTGAAAGATCGGATGGAGGACATCCTGCGGCGCCACCGCCAGTCGCAGTCACCGGCCGCGGCGCGAGGCTGAGGCCGTCAGCGTCAGAGTGCGTCTCGATCCGGCCGGCCTTCCTTTCGTCAGCGTCGCGTTGACGTTGGCGCTCGTGGGCTGGGTCGCGGTCGGCTGGCCGGGCGCCGCACTTTTCCTGATCGCCGCGGCCTTTCTGGCGTTCTTCTTTCGTGACCCTGATCGGCAAGCGCCGTCCACGCACGGTGCTGAGGCGGTCCTGGCGCCGGCCGATGGGCGGGTGCTGGTTGCCGGACCAGCGGAGGGAGAGGTCGCGCCCGCCGGCAACTGGCTGCAGATCAGCATCTTTCTCTCGCCGCTGGACGTGCACGTCAATCGCGTGCCCGTTTCGGGCCGAGTCACGCACGTGGACTTCATCAAGGGGCGATTCCTGCCCGCCTACCGCAAGGAGGCGGCCAGTGTGAATGAGCGCAGCGAGATCTGGATCGATCACAGGGACAGACTGTTGTGGCCCGCCAGGTTGTTGGTGTGCTGGCGCGGCGCGTCGTGTGCCGGGTGCAGTCTGGGGCAGAGGTGCACGCGGGGGAGCGGTTCGGCATCATGAAGTTCGGCTCGCGTATGGACGTGTTCCTGCCCACGAGCGCCCGGATTGCCGTCACGGTCGGGCAGACCGTCCGCGGCGGGGAAACGGTCATCGCGGTGCTACACTGACCCCATGTTGACGCACGAGGACGGTCGTCTCCGCTTCCTCCGCAAGGGGACCGATCAGCCACGCCGGCGGTTTCGGCGCGGCGTCTATCTGTTGCCCAGCCTGCTGACGCTTGGCAACATGTTCTGCGGCTACGCCTGCATCGTGTACGCGATGCGCGGGGAATTCGAGACGGCCGCGCCGTTCATTGGCTTTGCCATCGTGCTCGACATGCTGGACGGGCGCATTGCGCGCCTGACCGGAGCCGCCAGCGACTTTGGTCTGCAGTTCGATTCGCTGGCCGACGTCATCTCGTTTGGCGTGGCGCCGGCAGTCCTGTGCCTCAACTGGGGGTTGCTGCCTCTCGGACGACTCGGCTGGGCGGCGGGATTCATGTTCGTGACCGGCGCAGCGATGCGCCTTGCGCGGTTCAACATCCAGAGCGCCGCTGGTGGCGACAAGCGCTACTTCGTGGGGATGCCCAGTCCCGCGGCCGCCGGCGTCCCGGCGGCGACCGTCTTCGCCTATCCTTGGGGGTTCCACGACTATCGGGAGGCGCTGCCGGTTCTGGTGATGGTGCTGGTGCCCGCCATCCTCATGGTGAGGACCATCCGCTTCCGAAGCTTCAAGACCCTGGACCTTCAGTCGCGGCGTCCTTATACCGTCGTGCTGGTCATCGCCGCGGGCATCGTGCTCATCACCACGCACCCGCGGTATGTGCTGGTCGCGCTTGCGTATTCGTACCTGTTATCAGCCTTTGTTGGAATGGCCATCACGCGGCTCCGCCATCGTCCAGGCCGTGTCGCGCCGGTTGAAACGGCGAAGCCTGCCGTTCTTGCCGAGAGGTCGGACGAACCCGCAGCCCGTACCTTTCAGTAGTCGTCGTTGGTCGTTGGTCGTGAGTCGTTGGTCAAGCTGCCACTGCCGCTCCGCCTGCGGGCAGCGTGATCGTGACCGTCGTTCCGGCGCCCTTCTGGCTTCGTATCGCGATCGTACCGCCGTTCAGTTCGACATTCCGCTTGGCGATCGTCAAACCGAGGCCCGTTCCCGCCGCTTTCGTTGAGAAATACGGCTCGAAGATCCTTGCCAGCGCGTCGGCGTCCATGCCGACGCCGTCGTCGGAGATCTCGACGACAACTGACCCGACGGATGATGCCGTTGGCTGGCGGCTTGCCTCGAGCGAGAGTCTGCCGCCGCTCGGCATGGCGTGAAGGGCATTTTCGATGACGTTCGTGAACGCGCGGCCGATGAGCGTCCGGTCGATCCGGATTTCAGGGACATCTTCTGTCACGGTGACATCCAGCACGACCCTGCCGGCGAGACCCGAGCGGTACGGGCCCACGACTTCCTCGAGGAGGGCGGCGAGATTGGTCACCTCAGGGCGTGGCGTGGTCGAAGAGGCGAAGCTCGAAAACTCCGTCGCGATCTGTCTGAGCAGCCGGACCTGCGACAGGATGGCGTTGATGCATTCGTCGAGCACGGGCGAAAGCGGGCGACCCCGGTCGATATTGACCCGCCGTGCGTGCTCGGCTGACAGCTGAATCGGCGTCAACGGGTTCTTGATCTCGTGCGCCACCTGCCGTGCCATGTCGGCCCACGCTTCCAGGCGCTGCGTGCGTTCGAGTTCGATGCGCTGCCGCTTCAGATCCTGGGCCATGCCGTTGAAGTCGCGGATGAGTCGTCCGAGCTCGTCCGAGGTCGCCGCTGCAACCTGGGCGTCCAGATTGCCCCGCGCGATGCGACGGGTCGCGCGGGTCAGCCGATTGATCGGGATCGGCAATCCGCTCCGCCATCCAGTATCCGAGCGCGGCTCCCAGCAGGCTGAACAGAACGGCCGCTGACAGGACCTGACGGTCGAGCTCGTCGATCTGCCGCTCTGTTTCCCGCTGGCCGAGCGTAACGGGAACCGTGACCACGCGTTCGCGCGATCCGGCTCGCACCGGTGCCGCAGCCAGCAGATACGGAATGTCGCCCACCTGCTCCTCGCCGACGAAGGTAGGCAGCCGGTCGAGCACGATCGTGCGATACACATCTCCTGGAGTCCGGGTCGGCAGGAGACCTGATGCAAAGAGCTCGCGCTGGCTCGTTGCCTGCAGTTCGGTGCGCTCGAACAGGTTGACGTCCTGATCGATGGCGCGGCGGACGAGCACCATGATCTGATCGTCCAGGGCCGCGAGGGTGGTGGTGCCGCGTTGTTGAAGCGTCGCATAGTCTTCGACGAGGCGCTGCGCGACGAGCGCCGTCTGCGCGGCTGTCTGCTGCACGCCGGCGCCGAGCTGGGCCGCGAAGTACGTGTGCGTGGCAAATGCCAGGATGGTCACCGGGATAACGGCGGTCGCCACGAACGAGAGGAAGAGTTTTCGATAGAAGCTTGCGCGGATTTCACGCAGGAGCGCCCGGCCGCTCGCCGGCGTCCGCGAGACGACGATGTTGACGAGTGTCGCGGCAACTAGCAGCGTGACGTACAACGCGGCCGCCAGGAAAACCAGTTCAGCCAGGCTGACCAGGTGCTGCACGAGAGTGATAGTGGGATAACCGAGCGCGTACACGCCACCCCGGTCGCTCATGAGGAAGACGCGAAAATTCGTATTCTCGCGCGGCATGGTCGTCCAGAATGGCTCCCGCGACTCGACGAGCCGCTGGAACACCGAATCCGACAACTGCCACACGCTCGTGCCAAAGACGTCGGTTGGCGCACGACTCCAGCCGTACACGGCCAATTCGATATCCCTGCCGAATGTGCCTTCGGGCTGTGCCGGCGCCTCGGGCTGCAGCGACTCGAGATACGGGCTCTGAGCTTCGATGAACGGCAGAGTCCGGTAGTCGAGCATGACGCTGACGACGATGGAGCCGATGGTCCGCCCGCCTCTGCACACGCCTCGGCTCGTGCGGAGCACGTGACGCTGGCTGGATCCAAACAGCAGGCCCACGTCGAGCGGCACTTCCCAGTTGCAGCCGGCTGTGGCGTGACGGCCGATGGAGTATTCGGGCAGGTTGGGTGTGGCGAAGCGGCTGACGAGCCGGCCATCCGCTCCGTACAGCTCGATGGCAGAGGTGAGCCGGTAGGTCGCGAGATCGGTCGCCGACCAGACCGCGAATGCACGATCGGCGGTCGACGAGCCGTCGTCTTTCGGGCGTCCGACCACGTCGGGCAGCGACGATTGTGCGTCGATGTCGTCGAGCGCCATGTTCAGGGCGTTTTGCAGCTCTTCCCGCTGGCGCACCGCCTGGGGCGCGTATTTCGTGGCAACGAGCTGCTCCTTCGCGTCCGTCGCAAAGGTGACGAGCGACGGGTACATCGCCAGCACTGGGACCACCAGCGCGAGGAACAAGGCGCCCAGACGGGCTGTCTGCGAGGCGTGTCGCGCCCGCCGGCGAAGATTTGCGAGCACCAGGGACGCAAGTCCTGCCACTGCGATCGCAAGCAGCAACGGTCCGATGCGAATTGGTGAACCAATCCTGGTGACGACGGCCAGAGTGACACCTACCCCGAGAATCCAGCTGGCTGCAGCCACGCGCGGTGCAGCGGTCCACGCGATCCGTCGGAGGCTGGCAAGTCGGGTGACGAGTGCCGCAGCCCAGATGGCGGCAGCGTGGAGCAGGACGAGGCCGGACGCCATGGCCAGCCGCGGTGCTGCAAACGGGTGCAACGAAAACTGAAGAAAATCGATCGTGGTGTCGGACGCGATCCGCCGCAATACGCCCTCATACGTCCAGAGAATGAGCGCCGCGGCGCAGCCGGCGGCCGTGAATGTGAGGGCGAGCCCGAACGTCGCGCGAGCCGAACGATGCCAGATGACGGGACGCGGACCGGCTGCCCGCCAGCGCTCGACCGTGTCGAGTCCAATCCAGACCACGGCGACACTTGCAAGGGCGGTCAGCAGCAGATTAAAGGGCGACGCCACAGATCGTGGGTCGAGAATGGAGGTCACGCCAGTGCGACCGATGACGCCGGCTCCGACGACCGCACCAACCAGGCACGCAGTGGCCGAGCTGAATTGACCTGGCGTTCGAGCGTGCCGTCGCCAATCGATAAGCGGACCACAACAGGCCAGCAGTGCCAGGCCGAGCACTGCCAGAACGGCCGCTTCCGTCACGCCGGTCCAGCGGGTCCGCGCAGCGGCAAGATCGGCCGCCGATACTTCGGCATCGAGCAGAGGTCCACCGCCAAATGACGGAATGGCCAGCGTATAGACACCGGTCGCTGAAGGCTGTGCCGCGTCACCGACGCGGACCCGAAGCGAAACCGGCGCGATCGACGTTCTGAGGACGAACGTCTCCACCAGTCCGGGCGCCACCCGGGCGAGTCCCAACTGTTGCTCGCCGACTACCGTGCCGACGCGCGGAGCGCCTGGACGCCCGGGCTCCGCGATCGGCTGGACCTGGACGAATCGTGGACCTAACGCACCCGGCAGCACAAACAACGAAGCGGGTCCTTCGATCCTGTTCTTCGGCAGCTCCGATGTTCGGCCAGCCCACGCGACCGGTACCGCGCGTTCGTCGTACAGGGTCACACCGGTGCGCCCCGTGTCCTTCTTCGGCAGGGCATCGTCGGCCGCTTCGAAGAGGCGGCGAGTCGCAGCCTGATCGCGGTCGCGCGACGCAGTGCCAGACGCGACTCGCGCGGCGGCGACCTGCGTGACCATTTGATTGAGCGCCCCGGTGCTCTCGCTGAATTGGCGCCGGAGCTCGCCTTCGATCCGCTGGACGGCCTCGGCATCTGACGCGCCGTACCACGTGCGTTCGAGGGCGAATCCGACTGCTGCGACCGCGGCGGCGGCGACGAAACCGGCGCGCGCGATACGCCACAGGCTGTGTAACATAGGAGCTCGGTCCATTTTCCGACGTTCCGTGAACGGTTGCTCGGAAAATGTGTGCCCCCACTCATGGACCCCAAGCTGCTCCTTAAACGAGGCGCGCTCATCGCCATGGCGAACTGGCAGACGATTGCCATCCAGTTTGCCGCCGAGACGACGTTTCAGGTTTTGCTGGCGGTGCCGATCGTTGGCGCAGCGGTGTTGGTGGCGGTCCTTCTCGGGGGCGACCTTGCGGAACTGCTTCGCGGAAATCTCCGCGAGATTTTTACGAGCATCGCTGGAACCCTGATATCCGAGCCGCTGGCGCTCGTCGCCTTCATCACGGCCTTCGTCATCGTACTGATGGGTGGATCCGTTCTGATGTTCCTGGTGAAAGGGGGCACGGTGCGGGTGCTGCTGGCTGCGGAAGCGGCGGCCGGACCGATTGAAAGCGAGCCGCTGACCTACGAGACCACCATCAGGGATGCGTCGCGGTTTGCCCTTCCCGCATTTCTGGAGGGATGCCGCGCGATGTTTCGACGCTATCTCACGCTCGGCATCGCCCTGATGCTCGTCTATCTGGTGTCAGGTGCCGCGTACGTGGCGTTGCTTGTCTATGGTTACCGCGCCGGCGGCCGTTCGCTCATGCTGGGGTGGACGTTTGTGGCTGCGCTGGCTGCCGGCGTGCTGGTCGCCTGGATCACCCTCGTGAACTGGTTCTATCTGCTTCTGCAGATAGCGATGGCCGTTGAAGAGGTTGGTCTGGTTCGCGCCTTTCGCGCGGTGGCGCGCTTCATTCGATCAGAATTCCACAGCCTGGTCCGAATCTTTGGTGTCATTCTCGCGCTGCTCGTCGGCGCCACGTTGACCTCAGCGCTTGCGTGGTCGGGCGTGGGTCTCGTCGCGTTCGTGCCACTTGTGGGCCTTGCCGTCTTCCCGCTCCAGATTGTGGCGCTGCTGTTCCGGGGGTTGGTGTTTGAGTACCTGGGCTTGACCGCGCTGACCTCTTACGCGGCGCTCTATCATCGCTACATGGCCCGTACCGGGCGGAGCGCCGAGTGGGCGCGAGTGGAAGCGGACTCGGAATCGCTCCTGAAGGGGTCGGTGTCGACGTGAGCGGGCTCAGCGTGCGGTCGGAACGGTGACTGACGAGAGACCGGGCAGCGGTGCGAAGGCTTTCAGCATCGGTGGTTCAACCGATCGGCTCGACGCCGTCACCGTTGCGCCGGACTCGAGGCTTCGCGTCACGGTCACGATGACAGGCCCGAGTGCGGCCGGCAGCTCGACGCTGTGCGGCTGCGCCGCAACTTCCGCTCCGGTATCGATGGTCAGTTCACCGGCCGGTGCACCGTTCTTCATGTAGAACGCTCGTACCGGGCCGCCAAGTCCACTGATGATGACGGTGTCCGCTCCCTTGATCGGGCCCCATTCAGGCCGGAAGGTCAGGGCCCGTTTCCACTGCTGAACGCCGTTTCGTTGATTGAGCGCGCGCAGCACGTTGTCGAACGACACGAAGTAGATGCGATGCTCATCGGCGACCGGCGCGCTGGTCACATCGGCCCCCGTCCGCCACCGCCATTGAATCTGCCCGTCCTTCGGTGCTCAGACAGTAGAAGAAGTCGTCCCGGGAGCCGACGAAGAGGCGGCCGCCGACGACGTAGATGCGATGTGGTGCGTCGCCAAGCCGGCGCGTCCAGACGTCGTGCCCGTCCTCGATGGCGAAAGCGAGCACACGGCCGTCCTCGAGTGGAACGTAGATTTGGTTATTGGCAATCGCCGGCGCAGCACTCGCGGCCGACGGCAGATCGCGATGCCACATGAGGGCCCCGTCCTCAGCACGCAGGGCGAGCAGGGAAGTGGCCGTCGCGCCGACAAGCCAGCCCTTTTCCCAGGCAAGCGGCGCAGCGAGCCGTTCGGTCACCGGCGCTTCCCACGCCGTTGAGCCATCCTCCAGACGCAAGGCGACGACCGCATTCTCAGCCGCGACGAACAGCAGGTCGTCGCCGATCGCAGGCTTGGACTTCGGGCGCAGAGACACGAGCCATCGCTCGGTTCCGTCATCCAGGTCTGTACGCCACGATCCGGTCACCGTCGATGGCAAAGTACGCATTCGTGCCGTCGAAGACCGGCTCCGCGACGAGCGCGTTGTTCAAGGCAAGCGTCCAGCGCGTCTGGGGCGGAAACGGCGAGAAGCGACTTTCACTCTTGGCGGGCGGCGTTCTGACCGCGGACGGCCGGGCGGTGATTGCAGTCGTCGGATCCACGATGACGGGCGCATCATCATCGTCCTGCTGAGCCGCCGCGCGAGCCGCGCAGAGCAACGTGAGGGCAATCGCACTACAACATCTTGTGGTCCATCGGCGGCTCACCCCGCTATAATAGCGACAATTCGTTCCCTCCAGTGACCCACCAGACGATCATCGTTCTCGATTTCGGCTCGCAGTACACCCAGCTGATTGCGCGCCGATTGCGGGAGCTGTCGATATTTTCAGAAATCTGGCCTCCCCACACACCGGCGGCGTCGATTCGCGAGCGGAATCCCGCCGGCATCATCTTGTCGGGCGGACCGAAGAGCGTGTCGGATGTCGGCGCGCCCACCTGTGATCCGGCGATCTTCGAGCTCGGCGCGCCCGTGCTTGGCATCTGTTACGGCATGCAGCTGATGGCCCACACCCTGGGCGGCCGGGTGGCGCCGGCGCCTCAACGCGAGTACGGGCATGCCACGGTCACTGTTCTCGAGGCAAGCGAGTCGCCGCTCTTTGCGGAGATCCCGACCGCGATTCGCGTGTGGGCCAGCCACGGAGACTTCGTCAGCGCGGCACCGGCAGGGTTTTCTGTGACGGCGACAAGCGCGAACGCACCGATTGCCGCGATGTCGGACGGGAAGCGCCGACTGCACGCGCTGCTGTTTCACCCGGAAGTCGTTCACACCGAACGTGGCCTGGAGATTCTTCGCAACTTTGTGTACGGCGTTTGCGGCTGCACCGGCGACTGGACGATGGCATCGTTTGTGGATGAGGCGGTGGCCAAGGTCAAGGCGCACGCAGGGAAAGGGCGCGTCGTCTGCGCGCTGAGCGGCGGCGTCGATTCGACTGTGGCCGCGCTCATCGTGCACCGCGCGATCGGCAATCAGCTGACCTGCATTTTTGTGGACAACGGCGTGCTGCGCCTGGACGAAGCGGCGCAGGTTCGGAAGCGGTTCGAGCGGCTCAATCTGCCGCTGGTATTCGTCGACGGTTCGAAGCTCTTCCTCGATCGTCTGGCTGGGGTTGTGGATCCGGAGAAGAAGCGCAAGATTATCGGAGCCACGTTTATCGACATCTTCGAGGCGGAGGCAGCCAGGCAAGGCGAAACCGAATTTCTCGTTCAGGGCACTCTCTACCCGGACGTCATTGAATCAGTCTCGATTGTGGGTCAGTCGGAAGTGATCAAGAGCCACCACAACGTGGGCGGACTGCCGGCGCGAATGCGACTCAAGCTGATCGAACCGCTCCGCGAGCTTTTCAAGGACGAAGTCCGGGAAGTCGGGCGCAAGCTGGGCCTGGAGGAAGAGTTCGTCGTGCGCCAGCCGTTTCCCGGACCAGGTCTTGCCGTCAGGATTCTTGGCGAGATCACGCCGGCACGCCTCGAGTTGCTCAGGCGGGCGGATGCCATTGTTGTCGACGAGATCAAGAAAGACGGCTGGTATACGCGGCTGTGGCAAGGGTTCGCCGTGCTTCTGCCAATCCAGAGTGTCGGTGTGATGGGGGATGCGAGGACGTACGAGCACACGGTCGCGATTCGTGCCGTCGAGAGCCGCGACGGGATGACGGCCGACTGGGCGCGGCTTCCGTACGATCTGCTGGCCCGCATTTCCTCACGGATCGTGAACGAAGCCAAGGGGATCAACCGGGTCGTTTACGACATCAGCTCGAAACCTCCGTCCACGATCGAGTGGGAATAGGCATGCCTGAGTTCGTGCATCTTCACCTCCACACGGATACTCGCTGCTCGATGGGGCATGCCGCATCGACGAGCTGCTCGATCAGGCGGCGAAGCTCTCCATGCCGGCGATTGCCGTGACCGAGCACGGGAACATGTTCTCGTCGGTGATCTTTCACGATCGCGCCCGCCAGCACGGTGTGAAGCCGATTCTCGGCTGCGAGGTGTACGTGGCTCCCGGCAGCCGTTTCACGAAGAGCGGCAACCCGGGTGAGACGGCGAACCACCTTGTGCTGCTTGCCGAGACGACCGAGGGCTATCACAACCTGATCAAGCTGGTGTCGGCCGGCTACACGGAGGGCTTCTACTACAAGCCACGGATTGACCGGGAACTGCTGGCTGCGCACGCGGCAGGGCTCATCGGGCTGAGTAGCTGTCTGAAGGGTGAAGTCGCCGAAGGGCTGACGCATCAGCAGGAGCGCCGTGCAATCGAGGCGGCCGCCGCGTATCGGGACATCCTGGGGCCGTCGAACTTCTTCCTGGAAATGCAGTGGCACGGCATCGAGGATCAGCGGCTTGTCAACGGAGGGTTGCCGAGCATCGCGCGCGACTTGAGCCTGCCGCTCGTCTGCACGAATGACGTGCACTACGTCCGCGAGAGCGATGCGCACGCGCACGACGTCCTGCTCTGCATCGGTACGGGCAAAGCGTTGTCCGACCCCAAGCGCCTCCGTTACGAGAGCCGCCAATTCTTCCTGAAGACGCCGCTGGAGATGGCCGAAGCGTTCAAGGACTATCCGGAGGCTCTCCGGAACACCGTGCGGATCGCCGAGCGTTGTGACGTCGTGCTGCCGGAAGGGGAGAACCACCTGCCGAACTTCGACGTGCCCGCGCCTTACACGGTTGATCAGTACTTTGAGCACGTGGTCCGCGAGGGCTTTCAGGCGCGGCTGCCACGGCTCAAGCACCTTGCTTCAACCGGCGCGCTGCGGCACGCTGTCGAAGAGTACGAAGCCCGCCTGACGTACGAAATCGACATGATCAAGCAGATGAAGTACCCCGGATACTTCCTGATTGTCTGGGACTTCATCCGCTACGCACGCGAGCGCGGCATTCCCGTCGGACCAGGACGCGGGTCCTCGGCCGGCAGTCTCGTGGCGTACTGCCTCCGGATCACCGACGTTGACCCGCTCGACTTCGACCTCATCTTCGAACGTTTCCTGAATCCGGAACGCGTGTCGCTCCCCGACATCGACATCGACTTCTGCGAACGCCGGCGCGGAGAGGTGATCGAGTACGTCACGCAGAAGTACGGCCGCGAGAACGTGGCACAGATCATCACGTTCGGAACGATGAAGGCCAAAGCGGCCGTGCGCGACGTGGGCCGCGTCCTTGAGATGCCCTTTGCCGACGTGGACAAAGTGGCCAAGCAGATTCCGGCGGCGCTCGACATGACCCTCGCGAAGGCGCTCGAAGAGAGTCAGCCGCTGAAGGATCTCGAGCAGAACGATCCCAGGGTCAAAGAGCTCCTGAGCATCGCCAGACGCCTGGAAGGGATGACCCGCCACGCGTCGGTGCACGCCGCCGGTGTCGTCATTGCGCCAAGGCCGATCACCGAGTACGCGCCGCTCTACAAGGGGGCGCGGGACGAGATCACGACGCAGTGGTCCATGAAGGAGATCGAGCGCATCGGTCTCCTGAAGATGGATTTTCTGGGCCTGAGCACGCTGACGCTGCTGCAGGACGCCGTGGACGAGATTGCACGCACGACCGGCGAGAAGCTGGATCTGACCACCATTCCGCTCGACGATGCGAAGACATATCAGATCTTCTGCGACGGCGCGACCTACGGCATCTTCCAGTTCGAGAGCAGCGGCATGCGCGACATCCTGCGCAAGGCAAAGCCACAACGCCTTGACGACCTGATCGCGCTGAACGCGCTGTACCGCCCCGGTCCGTTGCGGAGCGGCATGATCGACGACTTCATCGCGCGCAAACAAGGCAAGACGGAAATCAAATACGAATTGCCGCAGCTCGAGCCGATTCTTCGGGAAACGTACGGCGTCATCGCCTACCAGGAACAGGTGATGCGTATTGCCCGGGAGCTGGGCGGCTTCACGCTCGGCGAGGCGGACATCCTCCGCAAGGCGATGGGGAAGAAGAACGCGGAGGTCATGCAGAAGCAGCGGGCACGGTTCGTCGAGGGAGCGAAGAAGCGCAAGGTCAACGAAAAGAAGGCTGCGCGCACCTTTGATTTGATGGAGCATTTCGCAGGATACGGTTTCCCGAAGGCGCACTCGACGACCTACGCGCTGCTCGCCTACCAGACGGCGTTTCTCAAAGCGAACCATCCTTTGCATTTCGCCGCGGCGCTGCTGACCATCGAGGCGCAGAACACAGACAAGCTCGCCATGTATCTCAGCGAATGCCGCGAGCGAGGCATTCCGCTGCTGCCGCCCGACATCAACGAAAGCAGTTTGGCGTTCACGGTCACGCCCGAGGGCGTGCGGTTTGGCTTGACGGCGATCAAGAACGTCGGCGAAGGGGCGATTCAGTCGCTCCTCGACGTTCGAGGGAAGCAGGGACGTATCAAGTCGCTGCACTCGCTGTGCGAGGAGCTGGATCTGCGGCTCGTCAACAAGCGCGTCTTTGAGAGTTTGATCAAGGCCGGCGCCTTCGATTCGCTCGAACGGAGCCCGGATGCGGCTGCCATCCTGTCGGCCGCGTTGCGGCCGCGCCTTCTGGCGGCTGTCGACGCCGCGTGTGAACACGGCGCACGGCACCAGCGGGACGCCGAGGAAGGGCAGGCGCAGCTCTTCGGCGCCTTCGCTTCCGAACCGGGCGGTTCGGACAATCAGAACGGTTCCCACGCCGCCCTTCCGGGAGCCGCACCCTGGACCGATGCCGAGCAGCTGGCCTTTGAGAAGGAGACCCTCGGCTTGTACTGGAGCGGGCATCCGGTGGATCGATACGCCGCCGATCTGAAGGCCCTGGGCGCCCGGGCGCTCGGCGAGCTGGGGGAGCCTGGCGCCGGAGCGGCTTCGGCAAACGGAGGCGCTCCAGCTGGCGAATCCGATGTGAGCGTGGGCGGCATTGTGGCCACGATCCGACCGCTGAAGACCCGAAAGGGCGAACGGATGGCCGTGTTCATGCTGGAGGATGCCCAGGGGAGCGTCGAGGTGATCGCGTTTCCCGAGACGTTCCAGAAGAGCGCCGCCCTGATCGAGCCTGGGACGATGGTTCTGGTGCGGGGCAAGCTCGAGCGGGGCGACGAGTCGGTGCGGATGCTGGCTACGGAAATCGTGCCCCTCGACCAGGTCAAGGAGCGGTTCGCGCGCGAAGTCGCGATCCGCGTCAGCATGCCCGCTGAACGGAGTCTGTTCGAAGCCCTGGGAGAAGTCTTCTCGCGGCACCGAGGCGATCGGCGCGTGTCCTTCGAGATTGTGCTGCCGCGCGACCAGCAGTCTTTGCGGGTGCGAGCGGCGGTGTCCGCACACATCCGCGTCCGCCCTTCGTCCACCTTCGTGGCAGAAGTCGAGCACATCGTGGGCCCGGGGTCGGTCTCGCTGCGGTGAGCCGGTAATGGCGCCAGACACACTCGACTTCGAAGAGCCCATCGCGGCCCTCCTGAAGGAAATCGAGGCGCTCGATCGCCTTCCGCGCACGGAGGCGGGGCAGCGCCAGATCGACGCGCTGCGCCGCAAGGTCGAGGAGACGCGCGCGGCCCTTTATGCGGGATTGACGCCGTGGCAGCGCGTCGTGGTCGCGCGACACCCCGATCGGCCGGCTCTCGACGTCTTCACGACGCTCTTGTTCAGCGGGTTCACCGAGATTCACGGCGACCGCCGGTTTGCCGACGATCCGGCCATGCTGACCGGCTTTGCCAACTACAAGGGACAGCCGGTGCTGCTGGTCGGTCACGTGAAGGGGCGCGACACGAAGGGCAAGATCTACCGCAACTTCGGATACGCGCGGCCCGAAGGGTACCGAAAGGCGTTGCGTGCGATGAAATGGGCCGAGAAATTCAGGCGGCCGATCATTGTGTTCGTGGACACGCCGGCTGCCTATCCGGGCGTCGAGTCCGAGGAGCGCGGCGTATCGGAAGCCATAGCGGTGAATCTGCGAGAGATGTCGGTGCTCGACACGACGATCGTCGTTGTGGTCACAGGCGAAGGGGGTAGCGGCGGCGCGCTGGGTATCGCGGTCGGCGATCGCGTCCTGATGCTGGAGTTTGCCATCTACAGCGTGATCCCGCCGGAAGGCTGCGCCGCGATCCTGTGGCGCGACGCATCGAAGAAGGTTGAGGCCGCCGCTGCGCTCAAGCTGACGGCACCCGATCTACTGCGGGCGGGCGTGATTGACGAAATCATTCCGGAGCCGGTCGGCGGGGCTCAAACCGACCCGGAGGCCGCCGCGCGTCTCATCGACGCGGCGCTCGGCCGCGTGCTGCGGGAGGTTATCGATCTCGACAACGCGACACGGCTCCAGCGCCGGTACGACAAGTTCCGTCAGATGGGCCGGCTTGGCATCGACTTCGTGGACGAAGGGTCCTGATGCTGGAGTGCCTGTGATTGCGCCTCGCTGGGAGGTCCAGCCGTGCGACGAGGGCGCGTCGGCGTCGCTGGCGGCGGCCCTGCAGCTCGACCCGGCGATTTCGCGGCTGCTTTGTCAGCGCGGTTTCGATGATCCAGAGCAAGCCAGCCGCTTCCTGAATCCTTCGCTCGAGCACCTGCACGACCCGATGGGGCTGACAGGCATGCGTACCGCTGTCGATCGTCTGTTCTCGGCGATCGCGGCGCGGGAGACGATTGCGGTGCACGGCGACTACGACGTCGACGGCATTACCTCGACGGTCATCCTGCGGCGAGCGCTCGAGCTGCTGGGCGCACAGGTTGTGCACTTTATTCCCGATCGCATGAAGGACGGGTACGGCCTGCAGCCGGTGGCCATCGAGCGGCTTCACGCTCAGGGTGTGAGCCTGATTGTGTCGGTGGATTGCGGTATCAGGGGCGCCGAAGCTGCCCGCCGCGCCCGCGAGTTGGGCGTCGATCTGATCATCACGGATCATCACGAGCCGGACGCAGAGTTGCCTGACGCACTGGCTGTCATCAACCCGAAGCGGTTGGATTGCACCTATCCCGACAAGTACCTGGCCGGTGTTGGTGTCGCGCTGAAGCTGGTTCAGGCGCTCTGCCGGACGGCCGGCCGCGAAAGCTGGCTTCCCGGGTTTCTCAAGGTTGCGGCCATCGGCACCCTCGCGGACGTCGTACCGCTCGTGGGTGAGAACCGCGTGATCGCCAAGCTCGGGCTGGATCTGCTCACCAAGGGACCTCACAAGGTCGGACTGCGCGCACTGCTGGACGTGTCGGGCCTTACCGGCAAAGCCATCGACAGCTACCACATCTCGTTTCTGCTCGCCCCGCGCGTCAATGCCGCCGGCCGGATGAGCACGCCTGACATCGCCGCCCGACTGCTCCTGGCGAGCGACGAGAATGACGCCGAGGAGGCGCGCGGGCTGGCCCTGCAGCTCGACAGCGAGAACGTGCGACGCCAGCAGGAAGAAGCGTCCATCCTCGCCGCCGCCAAAAAGATCGTGACGACGGATCCGGATGTCGGCGCGCGATCGGTACTCGTGGTGGACGGCGAAGGATGGCATCGTGGTGTCGTCGGGATCGTGGCGTCGAAGCTGGTCGATGCGTTTCACCGCCCTGCGATTGTGCTCTCGGTGGAGGGCGACATTGCGCAGGGTTCGTGCCGCAGTATCCCGAAATTCGACATGCTGGGGGCGTTAGAGCGCTGCAGTCATCTGCTGACGCGCTTTGGCGGGCATCGTCAGGCCGCGGGGTTGACCCTCGAGGCCGCTCGCGTCAAGGAGCTTCGGGCCGCAGTGAACGCCGTTGCGGACGAGACCCTCGGCCCGGAAGACCTGATGCCGCGCCTGCGGATTGACGGCGATCTCGGTTTTCGCGCCATCACCGGCGGCGTGGCCGCAGGCGTCGCGGCACTCGCGCCGTTCGGCGCGGGAAATCCCCGACCCGTGTTTGCGGCGCGCGGCGTGGAAATGGTCGACGGTCCGCGCAAGTTGAAGGAGCGCCATCTGAAGATGGCCCTGAAGCAGGATGGCCGGGTTTTTCGCGCCATTGCATGGCGATCGGCTGAGCATCACGACTACCTCACTGAACGCCAGTCGATGTTCGACGTGGCATTCTCGCTCGAACAGAACCAGTACAATGGAGAGACGTACACGGAGCTGACACTGGCTGACATCCGACGATCCGTTTGAGGAGAGTCTCGAGTCTCGTAGCATGACCAGGTGGCAACGCCGGGCTCGACTCGTGGTGGCGGTTTCAGCCGTCCTGTTTGCGGTCGCGCTTGTCTTTGCGTTCAAGCGCGGCAGTACGCGGCCGGTGCCGCTGACCACGGCTGGCCGCAGCGATCCCACCGCGATCGTCGAGAGCACGAGCGGACGAGTCGTCCGCTTCAATCAGGCTCGCGCGGATGTCACCGTTGAGTACGAGAAACAGCTGACCTACAAAGACGGCTCGACGCGACTTCTGAACATCCGCGTCGTCACGGGCCAGCGAAGCAACCGCACGTTTACGGCCCTGGGTAAGGAAGGGGCCGTTGGGCAGAATGACTCGACCATCAACCTGGATGGCGACGTCACCATCCAGGCCAGCGACGGACTCGTCGCCCATACAGAGCATGCCACCTACTCGAACAGCGAAGAGATTCTCCGCGCGCCGGGCCCCGTGCAGTTTGCCCGCACCGGCCTCCACGGCGTCGGCGTCGGCATGACGTACGACAAGAACCAGGACGAGCTCGTCATCCTCAATCAAGCCGAGCTCCACCTGACGCCGAAAGGCGAGTCGGGCGCGACCGACGTCTTCTCCGGCGGAGCCACGGTCGCGCGGATGGACCACGTGGTGCTGTTCGAGCGAAGCATGCACGCGCTGCGATTTGGGCAGATCATAGGAGCCGATAACGGCGTCGCCCACCTTGATGACGACAACGAGCAGGTCGAGCGAGTCGAACTGCATGGCAACGCGTCGGTCACAGCAACCAAGGCGGAGCCGGGGACCCTGCAGTCGCTGACCGGTCACGATATGCAGCTGACGTATCGGAACGGTGGCAGCGCGCTCGAGCATGTGGCGATTACGGGCGGCGCGGTGCTGCAGCTGGCCGGGGAGACGGGCGCGGCAGGCCGGGAGATCACCGCCAACGTTCTCGACGTCGCATTTGCCGAGGACGGCAACACCCCGACGGCGGTGATCGGCCACGGGGGCGTCCAGCTTCGGCTGCCCCCCGACGCCGACGGGGCGACACGAACCGTCAAGGCGGCGAATCTGGAAGGAAAGGGCGAGGCCGGAAAAGGCCTGACGCACCTCGTGTTTGCTGGTGACGTGGACTTCCGGGAACGCAGCGCCACCCTCGGGCGCACCGGCAAAGCCGGCATTCTCGAGGTGTCGATGAAGGAAGGTCACGACTCGATTGAGGATGCGACCTTCTCCCGGACCGTGCGCTTTGCCGCCGAAGGCGGGCTCTTTGCCACTTCCGCGGTGGCGAAGTACGTGCTGGATGGCGGCACGCTCGAATTGAGCGGCACCGAGCCGGCCTCGCGCCGCCCGCGCATCACAAACGATCAGATCGCGATCGACGCCACGCACATTGATGCGAAGCTCGAAGGGCCGAAGATGAAGGCCAGCGGCGACGTCCGCAGCGTCCTGCAGCCGGCCAAGAAGGGCTCGACCTCGAAGGACGCGAAGAAGACCGAGACGAAGATGCCATCGATGCTGAAGGACGATCAACCGGTCAGCGTGGTGGGCGACAACCTCGACTACGACGGCACCATCTCGCTCGCTGCGTATGCCGGGAGCGCGAAGCTCTGGCAGGTCGATACGTCGGTGCAGGGGGACTCCGTCACGATCGACAATCAGAACGGCAACATGACCGCGTCCGGATCCGTCACCACGAGCTCGATGCTGAAGCAAGGTGACAAAGAGACCAAGTCCACAGAACGCGTCCGGACGATTGGTACGTCGACCGACTTCGTCTACGAGGAATCCCTGCGGAGGGCGACTTACACGGGCACCGCGCATCTGAACGGTCCGCAGGGAGATATGACAGCCGACAAGATCGAGCTGTTTCTGCGGCCCTCAGGCGACGAGCTCGATCGCGCGGAGGCTTACAACAAACTCACGCTCCGGGAGCAGAGTCGCAAGACTACCGGAAGCCGCATGACCTACACGGCCGACGACGACACCTACGTCGTCACCGGTGCGCCGGTGACGATCCTGGACGAATGCGGTCGCCAGACGAGCGGGCGCAAGGTGACATTCGTAAAAGCGAACGACACCGTGGACGTGGACAGCAAGGGCGAGGTCCGCACGCAAACCAGGGGCGGCAAGTGCTCGTGAGTTGCTGCCGCTAGACTCGTTCGACCACCCGATCGACATTCCAGCATGGCAACGCTTCGCACCGAAGGTCTGACGAAATCGTACGGCGGCCGCACCGTCGTCCGAAATGTGGATCTGTCGGTTGCGTCGGGCGAGGTGGTCGGCCTGCTTGGTCCGAACGGGGCGGGAAAGACAACGACGTTCTACATGACCGTCGGACTGGCGGCGCCCGACACGGGGCGCGTGATCCTGGACGGACAGGACGTGACCGACGACCCGATGTACATCAGGGCCCGAAAGGGCATCGGGTACCTGCCGCAGGAGCCGTCGATCTTCCGTGGCCTGACCGTCGAAGAAAATCTCATGGCTATTCTGGAAACACTGGGCTTGGATGCGGCAACCCGCCGGAGCCGCCTCCAGGAACTCCTGGCCGAGCTCAATCTGACCCCGCTCGCCCAGGCGCCCGCGCATACCTTGTCGGGAGGAGAGCGACGCCGGGCAGAGATTACCCGGGCGTTGGTCGTATCCCCCAAGTTCATTCTCCTGGACGAGCCGTTCGCCGGAATCGACCCGATTGCGGTCACAGATATCCAAAAGATCATCTTTCATCTCAAAGACCGGGGCATTGGTGTGCTGATCACAGACCACAACGTCCGAGAAACCCTTCGGATCACGGATCGCGCCTATATCGTGCACGCCGGCAGTATTTTCAGGAGCGGGACCCCTGACACGCTGGCAGCCGACGAGGAGGTCCGGCGGATTTATCTGGGGACTGAGTTCCGGTTGGACTAAAATAAGGCCTGGGAATTGCATCCGCTCGGCCGCCGCGTGACACCCCTAGCGCAGCGTGGCGAGGTTACGTCATTTAAACACCTTGACGTCAAAGACTTAGCCGGAGCACGCGCTCTCGATGGGTATTCAGCAAAAACTTCACACGAAGCTCGTTCAGAAGCTGATTCTGACGCCATCGCTCCAGCAGGCGATCAAGCTGCTGCCGATGTCGACGCTCGAGCTGTCGGATCTCTTGAACCAGGAAATGGTCGAGAACCCGATGCTCGAGGAGGTGCCGACTGAGGAACTGCAGCCGGCCGAGACGGCGGCCGCGCCGGAAAAGAACGATGCCCAGGAGAAGGTGAACAAGACGGACACCTGGGACGATCAGGACTACGAATACTTCTTTGGCGATTACCTGGACGACGGCTACCGGCCCCGGGCGCCGCAGGAGGTCAAGGAACTTCCGCCGATCGAGAACACGCTGTCGACGACCGGGTCGCTCTCCGATCACCTGCTGTGGCAGCTCTCGATGCAGACCGACGAGCCGTTGATGCGCGAGATTGGCGCAGCGATCATCGGCAATCTGGACGACGACGGGTACCTCGTGGCGTCGTTCGACGAATTGGCCGCCATGGGACCGTGGCCGGTCGTGGAAGTCGAGCGGGCGCTGCGGCTTGTGCAGGGCTTCGATCCAACAGGCGTCGCGGCTCGCGACCTCCAGGAGTGCCTGCTGCTCCAGCTGCGGCATCTGGGACTCGAGGGGACGCCGACCGAGAAGGTCGTCGCGGACCATCTCCGGCTGCTGCAGAACCACCAGGTGCCGGAGATCGCGCGCAAGCTGGGGTTGACGGTCGACGACCTGAAAGAGCACATCGAAATCATCCGTCACCTCGATCCGAAGCCGGGCAGCCGCCACAACCCGACCCAATCGCAATACGTCATCCCGGACGTCTACGTCATCAAGGTCGAAGATCAGTACGTCGCGGTCTTGAACGAGGATGGCCTGCCCCAGATGCGAATCAGCCCCGTCTATCGGCGGTTGCTGGACAAGAGCGCGACGGACAATAACGACGAAACACGCGCTTACGTGAAGGATAAGTTCCGGTCGGCCCTCTGGCTGATCAAATCGGTCGAGCAGCGCCAGAAGACGATTCACAAGGTGGCGAACAGCATCATCAATTTCCAGCGTGATTTTCTCGACCACGGAATCGAGCACCTGCGGCCGCTGGTCCTGCGCGACGTCGCCAACGACATCGGGATGCACGAATCGACGGTCAGTCGCGTGGTGACGAACAAGTACATGCACACGCCGCAAGGCGTGTTCGAAATGAAGTACTTCTTCCACAGCGGGATCAGCAGTTCGTACGGCGAAAGCGTGTCATCGGTCACCATCAAGCAGCGCATTCGAAAGATCATCGACAACGAGGATCCCAGGAAGCCGTTGAGTGATTCGAAGATCGTCAGCATGCTCCAGCGCGAGGGACTGATGCTGGCGCGCCGGACGATCGCCAAGTACCGGGAAGAGCTCAAAATCCCAACATCCAACCAGCGCAAGGTGCTTTACTAGATTGCGAGTGGAACTCACCGGCCGGCACGTAGACATTACCCCTGTGCTGCGGCGGCTGGTCTCCGCCAGGCTGGCGAAGCTGGAGCGTCTGCTGAACGACAGCGCCGTCTCGGCCCAGGCCGTGCTCATTGCGGACAAGTACCGGCTGCGTACCGAGATCACCCTGCACGCCCGCGGCGAGAAGTTTCTGCACGGCGAGGGCAGCGCGCGCACGTGGGAATCGTCGCTGGCCCAGGCGGTGGACAGGTTGGCCCAGCAGGCCAAGACGGTGAAAGGGAAGTGGCAGAAGCGCAAGCGGAGTGGCTTGCGCGGGTCGGCCTCGGTCGAGGTGGGCGAGCCGCTTCCGGCCGAGGCGACGCGGTCGACGGACAAGCCCCGCATGCCGCGCACATTCCGGCCGGAGCGGCAGACAGTCCGGTTGATGTCGTTGGGGGACGCCGTGCGTCAGCTGGAGGCGAGCGCCGACGGGCTGATCGTCTTCCGGGATCGCGAGCGGGCCTCCCTGAACGTCTTGTACCGCCGCCCGAACGGTGAATTGTCGCTCGTCGAGGCCGTGGAGTAGGCAACCAGATGCCCTTCAGCGCAGGGGTCACCGTCGGTGCCCTGCTCGACACGCACCCGGAGTCGTTCGGCCTTCCGTGCGAACTGTTGACCGGGAAGGCCGGCCTGGATCGGCGCATCACCAGTCCCTACATTCAGAAGACCGGCCTGGCTTTGGCCGGCTTCCACGAGTATCTCAAGCCCGGCCGCGTGCTCATTTTCGGCGAAAGTGAAATCCGCTACCTTGAGAGCCTCGAGACGTCAGCCCGCGTAGACTCTCTGCGTTTGGCCCTGACGCTCGATTTTCCCTGCGTGCTGATTACAGGCGGGTTCTCGCCGCCTGCAGAGCTAATCATCGAGGCGGAGCGCGTCCGGCTGCCGCTGCTCAAAACATCGATTGCGACGCCGACGGCCATTGCAAAGCTGACGGCGAGGCTCGAGGACTGGCTGGCGGAGCACGTCATTCTGCACGCCGTGCTGATGGACATTCTCGGCCTCGGGGTGCTCATCGCCGGCGACAGCGGCATCGGCAAGAGCGAGTGCGCGCTCGATCTGATCGTCCGCGGCCACCGATTGGTCGCCGATGACACGGTGGACATCCGGCGGCGCGCCGAGTCGATCCTCATCGGCACGTGTCCCGAGCTGACGCGCCACCACATGGAGCTGCGCGGGCTCGGGGTCATCAATGTGAAGGACCTGTTCGGCATCGCGTCAACACGGCTCTCCAAGCGTGTGGAGCTGGTGGTACGGCTGGAGCGCTGGGATCCCTCGCAGGAGTACGAGCGCCTGGGGCTGGACGACGAATTTCAGGAGATCCTGGGGCTCCGGGTGCCGCTCATCCGGATGCCGGTCGCGCCTGGACGCAGCATTGCGACGCTCGTCGAAGTGGCAGCGCGGAATCAGTTGCTCCGCTCGCGGGGCCATCATCCGGCGCGGGAGCTGGCCGCGAAGCTCGAAGCGAGGCTCCGTGAGACGCGACTTCCGACGCTCGACGAAGAAGACGAGGAACTCGAACCAGGAGGCTCCCGGTGAGCGGCGTGCGGGAGCGCCGGGGGAAGAACCAGCCCTTTATTGTCCTGACGGGCCTATCGGGCTCGGGGAAGTCGCAAGCGATCCGAGCCCTCGAAGACCTCGGCTACTTCTGCGTCGATAATTTACCAACCACACTCATTCCGACGCTGGCCAAGCTGTCGCTGCGCAGCAACGGCATCGAGAAGGTCGCGATTGTCGTGGATGTGCGCGAGCGCGACTTCCTGTCGAAGTTCCCCAAGATCTTCGGCCGCCTGCGGGCGATGCGTCGGCTCAATCCGATTCTGATCTTTCTCGAGGCGAGCCATCCTGCGCTCGTCCGACGTTTCAGCGAGACGCGCCGACCGCACCCGCTGGCGCGGGGTCGATCGGTCACTGAAGGGATCAAGGCCGAGCGCGCGAGGATGGCGCCGATCCGCAATCTGGCCGACGAGATCATCGACACGTCGGACATGACGGTTCACGAGCTCCGGCATTTCTTCATGGGTCTGTCGCGCGGTCGTTCGCACGGGCGCCTGGTCATCACCCTGCTCAGCTTCGGCTACAAATACGGTCTTCCGGTCGACGCCGATCTCGTGTTCGATGTTCGCTGCCTGCCGAATCCCTACTTCGTGCCGGCGCTGCGCCGGCGCACGGGGCGGGACCGCGCGGTCATCGCCTTCATGGAGCGCGACACCTCGACGCGTGAGTTCATCGAGCACCTCGAGGACTACCTGCGATATGTAACGCCGTTCTATATCGCTGAAGGCAAGAGCTACCTGACGGTGGCGATCGGGTGCACGGGCGGGCGACACAGGTCGGTCATGATTGCCGAGCGGCTGCGTCGCGCGCTGGCCGGCGTGGGCGGGAGCGTGAGGGTGCGGCATCGCGACGTGGCCCAGGCGTAACAGGGCGGGTAGGGCGGGTAGGGCAGGTAGGGCAGGAGGGCAAACGAGATCGTGATTGGCGTTGTGGTGGTCACCCACGGGCAGCTCGCCACCGAGCTGGTCAACGCGGCCGAAATGATCGTCGGCGATCTACCGAAGTTCACCGCAGTGTCAATCGGCTGGCACGACGATGTGAACGACGCACGGACCGACATCGCGCAGGCGATCGAACGGGTGGGCGGCGAGTCGGGGGTCCTGGTACTCACGGACATGTTCGGAGGCACGCCGTCAAATCTCGGATTGACGTTTCTCGCCACAGACCGCGTCGAAGTGATTACCGGCGTCAACCTGCCGATGCTGATCAAGCTCGCCGGTCTCCGGGAATCGTCGGACCTATTGGCCGTCGCCAGGGAAATGCGTGACCACGGCCGGAATGCGATCTGGGTGGCCTCCGATCTGATGCGCGGAGAAAAGAATGGATAGGCCGGAAGCAGGTGTGCGGTGACTGCGCGGGACGTGGTGGTCGTCAACCGTCTGGGCATGCACGCCCGCGCGGCGGCCAGGTTCGTCCATCTCGCCACCCGGTTTCACTGCGACGTTCACGTGGCCCGCGATGCCCGCCGCGTCGACGGCAAGAGCATCATGGGCATTCTGCTGCTCGCGGCCGCCTCGGGTTCGACGATCACGATTACCGCTGACGGCGCCGATGAAGTGGGCGCCGTCGAAGCGCTGGCGGCGCTGGTCGCGTCGGGGTTCGGCGAGGAGTCGTCGTGAAGCGCCTCCTCGGGATCGGCGCATCGGCTGGCGTCGTCGTCGGGCGCGCGGCCATCCTGAGGCAGCGCGCTCGCGTCCTGCGCTATCACGTGGCGCCGGACCGCGTGCACTTCGAGCTCGAGCGCCTCGA
Organism: uncultured Acidobacteriota bacterium; assembly: GCA_963725105.1. Lineage (GTDB taxonomy): Bacteria > Acidobacteriota > Vicinamibacteria > Vicinamibacterales > CAVVIG01 > CAVRXZ01. The sequence continues at coordinate 72,271 of CAVRXZ010000021.1, read as the reverse complement.
ACGAAGTCGCGCCCGGACGCGCCAGCAGCTGGCCGACATTCGCCTTGGAGTCGGCAGGCAGCGTGGTCCGGAGCTGGCAGCCTTGTTCGATGCCCAGGTCCTGATGCTCGAGGATCCGATGCTGGTGCCACGCGCGGCGGAGATCGTCCGGCGGCAGGCTGTGAACGCCGAATGGGCGCTCCAGCAGGTGTTCCGGGAATTCAACCGCGTATTCGAGGAGGTGGCCGATCCGTACCTGCGAGAGCGGCGCGGCGATGTGGCCGATCTCGTCGGGCGGCTGAAGATGAACCTCCGGCTGGGACTGGCCGCGCCCCGCGACCTGCTGCGCGAGCTCGACGAATCGTCGATCTTGATCGCCGACGAGCTGACGCCGTCCCTGGCTGCCCAGATGGACTGGACGAAAGTGCGCGGCTTCGCCGCAGATGCCGGCAGCCGAACGCACCATACCGCCATCCTGGCCCGATCGCTCGAAGTACCCGCGGTCGTTGGCCTGCACGACGCGAGCCGATCTGTCGAGGCAGGTCGCCTGGTACTGCTCGACGGGGGCACTGGCGAGGTCATCGTCGATCCGCCGGAAGACCTGGTCGATCGGGCGCTGCGGCAGTCTTACGACCGAAGGCCGGCGGCCAGTCAGGACGCAGAACGCCGTCATCCGGCCATGACCGCCGACGGCGTGAGGATTCGCCTGGACGCCAACATCGAGTTTCCTGACGACCTTGCCGCGGCCCGCTATGCCGGCGCCGAGGGCATCGGTCTTTACCGGTCGGAGTTCCTGCTGACCACGGCGGCGTGCGACATTGCGGATGAGGAAGGCCAGTTCGAGATCTATCGAAGGCTGGTCGAAGGGATGGCCCCTGGCCCGGTGACAATCCGCACCTTTGACGTGGCCGAGGACAATGTGTCCGGGTCGTCGGTGCACGCTGAGCCTGGTCGCAGAAGCCGCCAGGGCAGACGCGGCCTCGACTTGAGCCTGTCGCGGCCCGAGGTGTTCAAGGTGCAGCTCCGCGCGCTTCTCCGGGCCGCGCGCCACGGCTCGCTGCGCATCATGTTCCCGTTCGTGACCGGGGTCGAGCAGGTGCGGGAGGCCCGGCGGATGGTGACCGAAGCGGCCGCCGATCTTGCGCCGCGCGGAGCGATTCCGGCGGTTCCGATCGGCGTGATGATTGAAGTGCCGGCGGCCGCGTACACTGCGGATCTACTGGCTCGCAACGTCGATTTCTTTACCATCGGCACGAACGATCTCATCCAGTACTGCCTCGCCGTGGACCGCGCCGACGAGCGCGTCTCACTGCTGTACGAGCCGCTGCATCCCGCGATCCTCCGCTTGATCGTCATGATCGGCCGGGCTGCGAGACGTCAGAGAATTCCCGTCTCGCTCTGCGGGGAGATGGCGTCGGATCCGGCGCTCCTCGCGCTGCTGGTCGGGTTGGGGCTGACCGAATTCAGCATGACCCCGGCCGCCATCCCGCTGGCGAAGCAGGTACTCGCCGAGACCAGGCGCGACGAACTGCGCGCAATGGCCCGGCGGGTCCTGAATCTGGCGACGGTCGAGGAAATCGAACGGGAGCTGCAGTCTGCCATCGGGCGCCACACGCATATCCGAGAGTGACAATGACCGTACACAACGACGTCGTCAGGGTCGACAAGCCGTGGGGATACGAGCTGCACTGGGCGAAAACCGACCGATATGTCGGCAAGCTGATCCATGTCAATGCGGGCCACGCCCTGAGCCTGCAGTATCACAACGTCAAGGACGAGACGATCTACCTGCACTCAGGTCGTCTGCTGTTCGAGATTCAGGAAGGCGAGACGCGCACGACGCGCGAAATGTTACCGGGTGAACGCGTCCACATCACGCCGAAGACGATTCACCGCATGACGGCCATCGAAGACAGCGATATTTTCGAGGTGTCGACGCCCGAACTTCACGACGTCGTACGCCTCGAAGACCGCTACGGCAGGAAGGAAGATCAGAACGGTTGAATTGGGTAGTTGGATAATCTGGTAATTGGACAATTTTGGATAATGGGTTGGTTGGATGATTGCCCATTACCCGATTACTCAATTACCCACTTACCCAATTCCTAGAATGGAATATCGTCGTCGGTGAGCGGTTCCGACGGCTCGGGCGCTGGCGTCGGGTGGCTACCCGCGCCCTCTCCGCGATCGACGGAGCCGCCCCGGCCGCCGCCCCCGAGTAGCACGACTCGGTCGCCACGGATCTCCGTCGTGTAGCGCTTGTTGCCGTCCTTGTCGTCCCACTGGCGGGTCTGCAGTCGTCCTTCGACGTAGATCTGCTTGCCCTTCGTCAAATACTCGGTCAGCGACTCGGCAGACTTGCCCCACAGCACGACGCGGTGCCACTCGGTCCGCTCCTGCCGCTGGCCGGCCTTGTCGTTCCAGACTTCTGTGGTTGCCATGTTGATCGTCGAGACGGCCGCGCCGCCGGGCGTATAGCGAAGCTCCGCGTCGCGTCCGAGATTGCCGACCAGGATGACTTTGTTGACACTGCCCATAAGAGATGACCTTCAGGTACGAGATGCTGCGCCGCATTGTACATCGTCGGGGTGCGACGCCGGTGGGCGGTTGACGCGCGCGCGTCTATCGGCCGGGGCAGGTCGGACCGGCTAATTGCGTCAGTTGCTGGCGCGCGAGCTGCCCCGCAGGCGTATCTGCATAGTTCTTGACGGCCATGGTGAAGGCCTGGCACGCCTGGTCCAGCTGCTTGAGATTTCTGAGCGCGAGCCCCTTCTTGTAGTACGCCTCGGGAATCGCATCGCCGGCCGGGTACGTGCGAATCGCCTGATCGTACGCTTCGACCGCCTTGTCGTTCTTGCCCGCCTGGAGGTAGGAGTTGCCGATCAGGACCTGGACGTCGTCGGCCTTGTCGGATTTCGGAAACGATCTGATGTAGGACTCGAACCCCTGAATGGCCAGATCCCATCGACCGGACGTGTAGTCGGAGAACGCGAGATCGTACAGACGAGTCGGAGAGGTGCCGACGGCGCCGGGCGGCGGCTGCGCTGGCGCCGTAGTCGTCCCGTCGGTCGGAGTGGCGCCACCGGTGGCCGCCGTTTCCGCCGACTCGGGCGGCGTAACCGGACGTGCAGCCGCCTGGACGGCCTGACGCATCGCGTCGACTTCCTGCGACAACGACGAAATCCGGACGTTGTTGTCATCCACCTTTTCGCGGACGATGCGGAGATCGCTCGCCAGGTTGTCGATGATCAGTTTCTGATCGGCCATCGCCTTGCGAGTGACGTTGGCCTGGTCGTCGAGCCTGGCGTTGAGCGCCTTCAGTGCGTCGGCCAGCGCGGTATTCAGGGCGCCGATCAGGTTCTGCAGCTGTTGCGTCTGCTCCTGCAGGATCCGCACGTCGGCCATCAGCTGGCGTTGTTCCCTGTCGGCAGCCCGCGCCACCGGCGAGACCCCGATACCAATCGCCAACACCAGCAGTGCCCGTGTGGATATCTGACTCATAACGCTCTCACTTCGCCGTAATAACGAAATGGGCCCGGCGATTCTTGGCCCAGGCACGTTTCTTCGTGCCCCGGATCGAACGGAAACTCCTTGCCGTAGCTGACCGTCCGCAGTCGATCCGCTGGCACGCCCAGTGAGACGAGATAGGCGCGCGCGGCGACCGCCCGGCGCTCGCCCAAGGCGAGATTGTACTCGGCTGTCCCGCGTTCGTCGCAATGTCCTTCGATCGTCACTGCCCAGCTCATGTTTTGCTTGAGGAGCGCCGCATCGGCGTCGAGGACTCCACGGCCCTCCGGAGTGATTTCACTGCTGTCGTACTCGAAGAACAGCGGCTTGAGCGGTGAACTCCGATTCAGGTCATCGAGCGAGGCCGAACGGATGGCATCGTCCCGGACCGGCTCGGGGGGAACGGGGATTCGCTCGGCCGTCGGTTCCGGCGGCTTTGCTGTCGACCGCGGGGGCGACGTCGAGGCGTTCGTCGGCGGCGGCGGGGGAGGCAGCGGTCGGGCGACTGGCGGCTTCTTGCTGCTGCACGCCAGACCGAGCAGCACGATGAGCAAGGCGGCAAATGGAAGTCCGTAGCCGGTCTGTAACACATTTCGTCTCATGAGCAGCTCCCTCGCGTCGGCGGTTCAATCGACGCGGTCTGAGGATCCTTGGTCAATTCGACCAGTTTGGCTGGTAGTTGTTGCCGAGCTTGGTGATCTGTTTCAGATCCTTGCCGTCCCGAGCCATGACGAACACCTGTGTTTTGCCCGAGCGGGTTGACGTGAACGCCAGATGTCGTCCGTTCGGGGCCCAGGCCGGACTCTCGTTCGTCCCTTCACCAAAGGTCATTTGCCGCACTTGACCGGTGGCCAGATCCAGGACCTTGATGTCGTTGCCCGGGCCCGTACGGGCAGTAAACGCAATTTCGTTGTACGGCGCGGGCGACCAGGTTGGGCGATCGGCGTACGACTCAGACGTGATCTTGCGCAGACCCAGGCCGTCGGTGCCGACAATGTAGATCTGGGGCGCACCCGTCCGATCCGACGTGAACGCAATCTGGGTTCCTGACGGCGACCACGTCGGCGTGCTGTCAATGCTGGGATGGTTGGTCAAGCGCCTCAAGTTCGTTCCGTCGCGATTGACGACATACAGCTCGGCGTTTCCGTCGCGAGTGGACGTGAAGCAGAGCCGCGTCCCATCCGGCGACCAGGCAGGTAGCCAGCTTTCGCCGGACCCCTTGGTGACCTCTTCGAGCGTGCCCTGGTAGATGTTCGACACGAAGATGCTCGGCGGACCGCGACGGTACGACGTGTACGCGATGGAACGGCCGTCAGGCGACCACGTCGGGTTGATGTTGAGGGAGCGCTGCGTCGTGACCCGCCGCTGATTCTCGCCGTCGTAATCGGAGATGTAGATCTCCTTGACGCCGCGGTTCTCGATCGTTCCGGCCAGGCGCTCACCGTCCCGATCGGAATCAAAAGTCAACCGGGTGCGCGCGACGCCGCGCAGCGCCCGCTGCTGCTGGTGCAGGTCGTCGGAAATCGTGTGGGCGTACAGCCGCGGATTGGCGGCGGAGCCGTCGTACGTTCGTCCGAACGCGGCACGCCGGGTCCTCGTGTCGAACACCCTGACCTCCACGTGAACGGTGACGCCGGTCTTCTGGATCGACCCGACGACGACGGCGTCCGCGTTGAGCTCGCGCCAGCGGTCGAGCGGCACATCACCGAGCGACTTGGCGAGGGGGATCGTGGCATAGGTGTCCCGTGGAATCAGCGCGAACTCGCGCTCGAACGCGAGGTCGTCAAAGAGCACTTGTCCGATGATCTTGGCGATGCGGTCGGTTTCCGCGTCGCTCGAAAGCGCGAGGAAATCCGGCACGGCAAGGCGGGGTGGTGCGCTGGCTTCGCCCGAGATGACGAACGTGACGTCACTCGGCTGCTGCGAGGCGGGCGGAGCGGCTGGCGGCTGTTGAGGCTGCTGCGGTCCTGCCGATAACACGGCCGCGCACGCGATGGCGGCGACTGCGACTGTTGAGAAAAGGCGGAATGTTGGCGTCATCGCTGGTATTGGAAGTTCAGATGGACGGTAAGCATCGGATTCGGAAACGCCGCCGGCAACGGAGGCAGCGTTCCCGCTCCGACGACCGCGCGCTGTGCCTGGAGATCGAGCGCCGAATATCCGCTGCTCTTTTCCACGCTGGTCGCCGTGATGCGGCCGTCACGCTCGATAGTGAACCGCACGACAACGCTGCCGCCAACGTCGGCTTGCTGGATCCAGCCGGCGCGGATGCGCTGCACCATCAGCACGAGATAGTCGGGGCAGCAGAAGTCCGCGACATCGAGCGTCGAGCCGTTCCCTTCGCCGCCTCCCGTCGACAGCCCGAAGCCCTGTCCGCGCGCGCCCGTCTCCGCGATCGCGTTGCCTGGACGAATTTCAGCGCCTTTCGTCGGCGTTCCGGTACGTGACTCAGATGACTGCTTCACCTTCTCCTTGTCCGGAGCCTTTTGCACCTTCGCACCCGGTTTGGGTACCGTCATTTCCGGCACCTGCCGGGCGGGTGCCCGGACGGCCTCGCGCTTCGGTGGCTCTTCCCGCGGAGTTTGCACCTGTACAGGCCGGCCGCCGATCGCCGTCATGCCGCCGTTCAACGGTCCGGAGCCGGCACCGCCGAGCGTAATGGTCATGACCGGTCGGGACGTCTCAGTGGGGGGCATCAGCCAGCCGCGCGGCGCTACCATCAGCGACAGGAGCGCCAGGCCGTGGAGCAATGCCGAGACCGACACCATGCGCCGAAGCCCCTCGGGCTCCCGCATCCGGTCGCGAAGCACATCTGTGACATCGCTCATCGATCGCCCGGCGCTTTCGTTTCCAGCCCGACCTTTTCGACGCCCGCCGCCTTCAGTCGATCGAACACATCCATCAGTTCCTGGTAGAGCAGTGTCCCGTCGCCGCGCAGGTAGACCTGCTTGCTGGTCGCTCCTTCCATCTTCTGACGAATGCGCTCCTGCAGGACGTCCAGACGAATCGGCTCCTCGTTGAGGTACACGGTTCGGTTTTGACGATACGTCGGAGGAATCGTCACGATGACGCGGTCGCCCTCGATTCGTGACGAGCGCGACGCCACCGGAAGATTCACGTCCACGCCGCGTTGGATCATCGGCGCCGTGATCATGAAGATGATGAGCAGGACCAGCATCACGTCGACGAGCGGGACCACGTTGATCTCGCTGAGCGTGCCGGCGACGCGCCGCGCGCGCGCCTGTCGGCCCGATCCGGAATTGATCGCCTGAACCTGTGGCATGGCTGCTGCGGTCGATGTGATCGATCAGGTGAAATTCCGCTCCGCGATATTCAGGAACTCCATCGCGAAATCGTCCATGCCCGACGCAAAGACCTTCGAGCGCTGAATCAGATAGTTGTAGAAGAGCACCGCGGGGATTGCCGCAGCCAGACCGGCCGCCGTCGTCACCAGCGCTTCGGCAATGCCCGGTGCCACCACGCCCAGATTGGTTGAGCCCGTCTGCCCGATGCTTTCGAATGCTCCCATGATGCCCCACACTGTGCCGAACAAACCGATAAACGGCGAGATGCTGGCCGTTGTTGCGAGGACGGTGATCCAGCCCTCGAGCCGGCCCACCTCGACTACAGATGCGCGCAGGAGCGCGCGATCGACCGAGGTGAGGCTCTTGAGCATAGGACGACCAGCGGGCGTCGGCGGATTGGCTTCGCGGGAGCCCGTCACCGGCGTCGCGGTTTGGCGCAATTGAGCGGTCAGCTCGGTGTACCCTGCCTGAAACAGTCCAACGAGCGGACTCTCTGTGAGCGACGGGCAGACCGCCTGGACTTCGGAAAACTTGTTGCTCCTGCGAAACACGTCGAGGAACTGCGTGGACTGTCGCTGGGCCCGCTGAAACAGGAACCACTTGAACAGGAAAATGCTCCACGAAAAGACCGAGAGCAGGACCAGACTCAGCAGAACTGCTTTGGAAATGCGTGACGAGCGGGCGATGAGGGTGATGATTTCACTCGACCGGGCGTCGGGTGCAGCCCCGCCCTGCGCCTGCAGGAGCAGGGCGAGCATCAAGCTTCCGAGCGTGCGCAAACCGTCCTCCGAGAACTCGTTATGCGCCGCTGGGACAGCGCGACGTGCAAAACTGTATCATGCCGTAAAACTGCTGTCAAACCTATGTTAGGATTGGAGTTCTCCTTCTTTTCATGCTCCAGTTTCTACGGATTCAGCATCTCGCCGTGATCGACCGCGTCGAGGTCGAGTTCGGCCCTGGCTTAAACATCCTGACCGGGGAGACGGGGGCCGGCAAGTCCATCCTGATCGAGGCGGTGGGGCTGCTCCTCGGAGGCCGGGCATCCGGCGACCTGGTCCGGACGGGCGAGGACCTCGCCACGGTCGAAGCCCTTTTCGATGACGGCGGGCACGATCTGATCATCCGCCGCGAGGTGACCTCCCAGGGCCGCAGTCGCGCGTTCGTGAACGGCACCCTTCAAACCGCCGGCGCCTTGCGCGAGTGGTCGGCCCGTCTCGTGGAGCTCCACGGACAGCACGAGCACCACACGCTGCTCGATCCGTCAACTCATCTGGCCATCCTCGATGCCTACGGCGGTCTGGATCGTTTGACAGCATCCACCGCTTCGGCCTTCGATCGTCTACGCACCCTCACCACCGAACTGGCCGACCTTCGGCGGGCGAGTGCGGACCGGGACGAGCGTCGCGCGCTGCTCGAGTTCCAGGCCAGCGAACTCGATCGCGCCGCCCCGACACCCGGCGAGGACGAGCAGCTTGCGACGACGAGGCAGGTACTGGCTAGCGCGGAGCGCGTGGAGCGACTCTGTTCGGAAAGCTACGCGGCGCTGTACGAGAGCGACCACGCCGTGCTCGCGCAGCTGGGCGTGGTGTGGCGGCGAGTCGGGGACCTTGCGGCGCTCGACGGGCGCTTTCAGCCGTACCTCGAAAGCCGGGACGCCATCAAGGCCCAACTCGAGGATCTCGCGACCATGCTACGTCGGTACGCGGAGGGCATCGAGGCGTCGCCCGAGCGATTGCAGGAGGTCGAAGCGCGGCTCGCGTTGCTCGAACGGCTCAAGCGGAAATATGGACCGACGCTGGCCGAGGTCATTGCGCGGGGCGACCGGGTGCACCGCGAACTCGCGGAGCTCGGAAGCACCGGGGAGCGATCCGCCGAGCTGGAGCAGGCCTGCGCTCATGCCCGCGCCACGTATCTCGCAGCCGCACAGGCGCTGATGGCCGCGCGTCAGCGCGTGGCCCCTCAGTTGACGCGCGAACTGGAGACGATCCTGGGCGATCTGGCGATGGAGCGGACTCGTCTCGAATTGCGATTTGGCACCGAGCCGCCGCCGGAAGCGGAATGGAGGGCCGATGGAATGGACACGGTTGAGTTCCTCGTGTCTCCAAATCCCGGCGAGGAGCTCCGGCCCCTCGCCCGCATCGCGTCGGGAGGAGAGCTGTCGCGCATCATGCTTGCGATCAAGACGGCGAGCGCGACCCGACGCGGCGGCTGGACCGACGCTGAGGATCGCCCGCCAAGTGCGGCCGCACCGGGTCTGATCTTCGACGAAGTGGACGCCGGCATTGGCGGACGTGCAGCCGATGTCGTGGGCCGTAAGCTGAGGTCGCTGGCGTCCACCTTCCAGGTTCTTTGCATCACCCACCTGCCTCAGGTGGCTGCCCACGCGGACACCCACATCGTGATCGACAAGCGCGTTGAAGATGGCCGGACGGTGGTGCGGGTTGCTACACTCGATGAGCACGGCCGCGTGAACGAGCTCGCGCGGATGCTCGGCGGGGAGGCGGTCACCGATCGGATTCGCGCGTCTGCGCGGGAGATGCTCCATGGTCGACGACTGCCGCCCGACGCTGACGGCGGCAGGGAAGGTCCCGTGGCGAAAGGCGAAAGCGAAAGGGCGAAAGCGAAAGGCGCCGAGGGGCAGGGTCGTCTGAAGACGCGGAGATGAGCGAAACGGATCAATGGCCCAGAAGTATCTGATCGAAACCTACGGCTGCCAGATGAACGTGCACGACTCCGAGCGCATGGCCGGGCTGCTCGAGGAGGCGGGCTTCGAGGTGACGGATGATGCGGCCGACGCCGACGTGGTCGTCATCAATACCTGCAGCGTCAGGGAACGCGCCGAAGACAAGTTGTATACGAAGCTTGGGGAGCTTCGAGCGCTGGCCGCGTCCCGGGGTTCGGCGCCTCTCGTGGCGGTGGCTGGATGTGTGGCGCAGCAGGAGGGGGAGGCGCTTCTCAAGCGGTCGTCGGGCATTGCGGACATCGTGGTCGGCACCCAGGCCATCCGACGTCTGCCGCTCCTGATTGACGAGGCCCGGGCGGTGCGGCGCCCGCTGATTGACATCTCGCTCTACGATGATGTGGCGTTCCCCCTCGGCGTGGCGCGCCGTACGGATGCGGTCAAGGCCTACGTCACCATTATTGAGGGCTGCAACGAGTTCTGCAGTTTCTGCGTCGTTCCGTACACACGCGGTCACGAGCGGATGCGGCCCAAGGCCGACATTCTGGCGGAGGTCGAAGAAGCCGCGGCGACCGGACATCGGGAAGTCCAGCTGCTCGGGCAGATTGTCAACCACTACAGCGCGCCGGACGAGCCGGGCTGCGACTTTGCCGGCCTGCTCGAAGCGGTGCACGAGATCCCCGGTGTCGAGCGCATCCGGTTTGCGAGCCCTCATCCGCGGCACGTGTCCGACCGGCTGCTGCGGACCATGGCGGAGCTCCCGAAAATCTGCCGGCACCTGCACCTGCCGGTGCAGTCGGGGTCGACGCGCATGCTTGCCGCCATGCGGCGCCGCTACACCCGCGAGGAGTATCTCGGCCTTGTGGAGCGCATCAGAGGGCGGCTGCCGGGGGTGGCGCTGTCGACCGATATGATCGTCGGGTTTCCAGGGGAGCGCGACGAGGATTTCGCCGACACGATGTCGCTCACGGACGCGGTAGGGTTCCACAGCATGTTCTCGTTCAAGTATTCGGCGCGCCCGCAGACGCTCGCGGACAAACGGCTCGCCGACGACGTGGCGGACGTGGTGAAGACGGAGCGGATTGTGGCGCTGCAGGCGCTCCAGCGGGAGATTCAGACGCGGCTCAACGAGGCGCTCGTCGGAGAGACCGTCGACGTGCTCATTGACGCGGCGAGCCGGCGGCGCGAGACTGAGCTGTCCGGGCGCACCAGCACGAACGTGGTGGTGAACGTGCCCGGGCCGATGACACTCCTGGGGCAGACGGTGGCGGTGCAGGTCGAACGCGCGGGTCCTCACAGCGTGTGGGGCCGGCCGCTCGGGGCGCCGGAGGGCAGTCCGCATCACGCGTGAGGGGTTACGAGCATGCAGATCGAGATGACGATTAAGGGGCTGATGGTCGACCCGGTCACGAACGTGCCCATCATCATCCTGCGCGACCGCGACGGCCAGAAAGTGCTGCCGATCTGGGTGGGGATTTTCGAGGCGAATGCGATTGCGCTCCAGATCGAGAACGTCTCGACGCCGCGGCCGATGACCCACGACCTGCTGCGGAACGTCATTCACGACCTCAAGGCATCGGTGCAGAAGGTGGTTGTCAGCGATCTGCAGGAGAACACCTTCTACGCCCTGATCTACTTGACGTGGAACGGCGAAACGGTGGCGGTCGACGCCCGGCCGAGCGATGCAATCGCGCTCGCGCTGCGCACGCGGGCGCCGATCTTTGTCGAGGACACCGTGATTGATCACGCCAAGACGGTCGACTTCTCGCCGGAGAAGGCGGACGCCGATCGCCTGCACAAGTGGCTGGAGAGCCTCGACCCGGACGACCTCGGCAAGTACAAGATGTAGTTCCGCCCGCGCCGCGCTCTGCTAGAATACCGCCACGCCTCGTCACGTCCGGCGCTTCCACCCATGATTGTTGCGATTGCCAACCAGAAGGGCGGCGTGGGCAAGACCACGACGGCCATCAACCTTGCCGCGGCGCTGGCGTTGCGCGGCAAACGCACCCTGCTCGTCGATCTCGATCCACAGGCCAACAGCACGATGTCGTTTGTCGACATGCCGCAGGTGTCGCGCAGCGTGTACGACGCCATTGCCGACCCGGCGGTCGCGCTGTCGGACGTGATCCTGCCGTCGGCGCTCGACAAGCTGTGGATTGCGCCGTCCCGGATTGCGCTCGCGAAGCTCGAGGCCAAGCTCGTCGGGGAGATGGACGCGCATTTCCGACTCAAGGACAAGCTGGAGCCGCTTCGCCGCGAGTATCCGCATGTCGTGATCGACTGTCCGCCGACGCTGGGGCTGTTGACGGTCAATGCGCTCGTGGCGGCGACGCACTTGCTTATTCCCATCCAGTCGTCGTACTTCGCGCTCGAAGGCACCGACGACTTGCTCGAAACCATCGAGAAGGTGCGCGCGCGGCCGAACCCGGCGCTGCGGATCCTGGGCGTGGTGATTACCATGCACGACAAGCGGACGGCGCTCGGCCGTGACATCCGCGCCCAGATTCAGAAGGTGTTCGGCGGCAAGGTCTTCAAGACCGTGATCACGAAGAGCGTGCGGCTGGAGGAGAGTCCGGCGTATAAGGAGTCGATCTTTACGTTCGCGCCCGAGTCGAGCGGGGCGACCGAGTACTACAGCCTCTGTGAGGAGATTATCGACCGTGCCTAGACGAGGTTTGCCGGAGACGATCGGGATGCGGCACGATTCGCACTATGTCGAGGCGCTGACGGCCTCGGCCGGTGCGCCGATCGGGCAGATGGTGGCGATTGATCAAATCGACCCCAATCCCAACCAGCCCCGACAGGTCATGGGCGACCTCTCGGAGCTGATCGCGTCGATTACCGAGCAGGGCATTCTCGAGCCGCTGGTGGTGCGCCAGCGGGGGAGCCGCTTCCAGATCGTGGCAGGCGAGCGGCGCTACCAGGCGGCCATCCAGGTCGGCCTGCGCGAGCTGCCGGTCGTCCTCCGGGACGTCGACGATGCGGAGATGCTCGAGCTGGCGCTGATCGAGAACCTGCAGCGCAAGGACCTGACGCCGTTCGAAGAATCCGAGGCGCTGCATGGTCTGGCGGAGCGCTGCGGCTACACTCACGAGGACTTGGCGCGCCGGCTGGGGAAGTCGCGGACGTCGGTCACGGAGGCGCTGGCCCTGAACCACATGCCGGCGGCCATCCGGAATCTATGTCGGCTGGCCGACATTACCTCGAAGTCATTGCTCCTGCAGGTGGTTAGGCAGGAAACACCCGAGAAAATGACCGCGCTCGTCGAAAAGATGGCCGGCCAGGGCGGTGTGACGCGCCAGCAGCTCCGCGCCGCGTCCGTCAAACCGAAGCCCGGACGGCCGAAACCGTACGTCTTTGCCTACCGGCCCTCGTCGAAGGCATTCAATTTGAAGCTTGCGTTCTCCAAGAGCCGGGCGACCCGCGAAGACATCATCGACGCGCTCGAAACAATCCTGCGCGACCTGCGGAAGCGTCCGTAGCGCAGTTCGTGTTTCCGTGCGAGCGTGCCTGGTGCAGGGCGCCCGGTTCCTGGTGGGCCTTGGCGCCGAGTGCGGACCGCCACCAACCGCACGAGGCGCCGAGCACCCAGCACTGACGCACCAGTAGGCTCGAGCACCCCGCCCTCCATCCCTGACGCCGTTCGACAAAGCCGAAGCCGTGCGTGTTCGGCCGGAGCGGCCGGGGTGGTAAAGTGCCCGGGCGCTCGCGAGGCATACCCAGCACCTCAGTACCCAGTCACTTGAACACCAGTGCTCGGCACGGTCAACCGTCACATTCGCGTCCTCGACCGATCTGGAAAACGCTCTGGCGGCCGCGTCCGGAATCCGATGTCGGCCGGCCGACAATCAACTGTGGCGCGGCGTGGGCGGCAGCAGGCGCAATCGGCCTACGCAACGAGTGGCGCTTGGCGCCGTTCGCTCTGGCACTCGCGTTGTTCGTCGATTGTTCGTCGAGACGCTGCGCCACGGCTCGGAAGCCCTGCGTCGCCTCACGGAAGCCTTCAGGGTCAACATGCCGTCGTGGCCCGGAACACTGCGAACCGCATCGCCGACTGTGCCTGGTAGCTGACTGCGGACCGAAGACGTCGGGTGTTCACCAGCGCACCGAGATGGAAGCACCCAGCACCTAGGCGCCCAGCACTCAAGCACCTCGGATAGCGACGCCTGCGGACTGTGGCCCAAGGACCCTGGCGGTCCAGCGCTCGGCTCACGGTTGGTTAACATAACATCCATTATCAGACCCAACCGAGAACGCCTGAAAATCCGGCCCCGAACCCGTGGTTGAGCGCCCGAAATGAGACCTCAGGCGCTCCAGTTCCGCGATTCAAACCCCGCGTCCGGCACCGTCACGTCGATCGTGGCGCTTGCCGGGAGCCGCTCGATCTCATGCTGCTGCCCGTCGCACACCGTGACGAAGAACGACAGCGGCGCTCCAGCACCAACCCCCAGAGCGGCCAGCCGCAGCCCCGCCTCGACGACCATCCGCGCCGCCACAGGATGCAGGTCGTTGTCCGGCCTGTCGGACGTCCGGCCGGGCGCCTCGTCGGCCGCCCGCCGGCGTAGCCGTCCCACCGGCCCGTGCCCCTCGTCGCGGATTGAGAACCGGAGGCCCTCGGGCTTGAGAAATGTCAGGGCCAGCTCATAACCGTCGGCCAGGACCTCGGCCATCGGGCGCTCTCCGTCGAACCGGACGAAGAAGTGCGTCTCATCGAACCCGACGTGGACCAGCCGCAGGAGTGCGGTGCGAGCCTCGCCCCGGTGCATCGTGCCGGCGGCGTGCTGGCCTTCGACGGAACCGGCTCCGAGCCATTCGAAATAGCTGGTGTCCTCGCCGTCGAGCGTCGGCGTCACGAGCCCGGTGGGAGCCGCGTCGATGGTCGCGGCCCTCCCCGTGGTGATGTTGGAGACGAACAGCTCGTCGGGCACCGGCCGGTGCAGCAGACTGTAGGCATTCCGCAGATGGCGCCGAAACAGATCGTCAAATTCCCGGTCGTTCGCCGAGGAGTGGTCGTCGCCGTACCACCAGAACCAGTCGCTGCCCTCGGCAATCAGTACTTCTTCCCGTGCCTGGGCCAGGTCCCCAGGATCAACGCCGGCGCCTCCCGCCGCCTCGTCGAGCAGCAGCCGCGCGTCGGCGAGCTGGCTCCAGGCGCGCTGATCGTCGGGATGGCCGATCCAGATGTAGAAGTTCGCGTCGATCCACGATCCAGGAAAGATGCTCGAGAGCTCGCGCCTCGGGTTCGCGCACGCCTCGGCCATCGTCACCGTGCGGAGGTCGGACCCGGTCGAAAGTTGCCGGTACAAGGCTCGCAGAAACGGCCGACCGCCACCCTCGAAATGCTCCCAAGCGTTCTCTCCATCCAGGATGACCGCGATGGTGGCGTCTTCCCCGCCGGTCCGCGCGGCGAACCGGCGTCCGGCCTCTGTGAGCCGTGACACAAAGTCCCTGGCCGCTTCCTCCGCAGACCATCCTGCATAACTGAACCCGATGAGATCGGACAGAACATGATCCCGGAACAGGCACGCGATGGTGCCGTCTCCGCCGCGATTGAGACCGAAAGGGGCGTACAGGCGCTCTGGCTCGAACAGATGGCCCTCTGCATCCCGCCCGAAGGTTGTGCCCTTTGTCCGCCCCAGAATCAACTCGTCCGTCGCCATCCAGCGGAACCCGGCACGCACGGCGAGGGGAACCATGGCATCCGAGACCGAACCCTCCGACGGCCAGAGGCCGACCGGTCGGCGCCCGAAGAGACGTTGGTGGAGGTCCACGGCGCGCTTCAGCTGGTCCGCGGCATCCTCAGGGTGCACGAACCGGTGCCTTGGCATCGGCGAATCGGGATGCGTGTACAGGTAGACGTGTGAATCGCACAACAGTGGCAGGATCGGGTGATAGAAAGGCGACGTTGACAGCTCGATCTGCCCGCGCTCCGACGCCGCGCGATACTCGGGAATCACACGCCCGAGCAGCTCGAGTTCGACGTCACGCAGCGCGCCCTTGTCTTCCTCTGTGAAGCCGCTCCCCTTTTCCAGCAAGGCGCGGCACCGCGGATCCTGGGCGAGGTACATCGGATCGACCCAGGCCAGCTTGTGCCAGACCTGGAGATCTCTCAGGTCGTCCCGGCTGAACCGGCGGGCGGCCGCCCGGCCGTTGCCTCGCGACAGGTCGCCGCGGCGGGTGAACAGTTCAGCGTACCGCTGGTACGGCTCGATCATGCGCTGATGCTGCGCGTGAAAGAAGTTCTCGAGCATGAACACCGCATCGGCCTCGCTCAGCGCCTCTGCAGGTTTGAGGCTCAGGTCGAGAAAGTGGTCGCGGGCCCGGTTTTGCGCGAACGCCTCGAGCTGCACCAGCAGCGACGGCACGAGGTTGAACGTCATCCGCACGTCCGGGAATTCCCTGAGCAGGGCCACCATGCCGTAGTAGTCCTTCAGGGCGTGAAGCCGGACCCACGGGAGGATGTGCTCGCGAGTGACCAGATCCTCATAGAACGGCTGGTGCATGTGCCAGAGGATCGCGACCTTGGTCATAGGGTGTTACTCTGAAAGGCCAGGACTCGGCCTTTTTCAATGTTCAGAATACTCGACCGGTATGTCGTGCGGGAGGTGCTGCTGCCCCTCTTCATGTCGCTGCTGGTCATCACCTTCCTGCTCGAGATGCCGCCCATCCTCGACCAGGGCGAAAAGCTGATCGAAAAGGGCGTGGAATGGTCCATCGTCGTACCGAGTGCTGGGCACGCTGCTGCCGCAGGCGCTCGGCGTGACGATTCCGATTTCCCTGCTGCTCGGCATCCTGCTCGGGCTGGGCCGCCTGTCGGCAGACCGAGAATTCGTCGCGTTGCAGGCGTGCGGCATCAGCATCTTCCGCATGCTCCGCCCGGTCGCCCTCCTGGCGGTGGTTGCCTGTGCGGCCACAGGCTACGTGATGATCGTCGCTCTGCCGAATGCCAATCAGACGTTCCGCGAGATTACGTTCAGCGCCGTAGCCGCCCGCGCCGAGGGCGACGTCAGGCCGCGCGTCTTTTTTGAAGCCGATCCGAACCACGTGCTGTACGTGCAGGACGTGTTGCAGGCGGGCGGCTGGCGCGATGTGTTCGTGGCTGATTCAACGCGAGCGGACCAGACGTCGGTCTATCTGGCCCGAACGGGGCGATTGGTGGTCGATCACCAAAAGCGGACCGTGGAAATGGTGCTGGAGCAAGGGACGCGGCACACGACCTTTCTCAATAAGCCCGAGGAATACGAAGGCACTTCCTTCGATCGACTCGTCCTGCGCGTCGACCCTGACGCGGTGTTTCCCAGGGCCAGAACCCTGCTCAAGGGCGACAACGAAATGACAATCGCCGAGCTGAAGGCCAGCATCGCGCAGGCTGAGAAGACCGGTGGACACGCCTACAGCCAGCTCTTCACGATCCAGCAGAAGTTCTCGATTCCCGCCGCATGTCTCGTACTTGCGCTGATCGGCCTCGGTCTCGGTTTGACGAACCGCAAGGACGGCCGGCTGGCCGGTTTCGTGCTGGGCTTCAGTGTGATCATGGTCTACTACTTCCTGCTCTGGACATCCCGGGCCCTGGCGTTGAGCGGGAGGATTTCGCCCAGCTTCGCTCCCTGGATCGCCAACATTTTCTTCGCGGTCGTCGGCGTCGCGCTGGTGTTCTGGCGCTCGGGATCAGCCGATCAATCGGTCCAGATCAGGCTGCCTACGTTCTGGACGCGGCGGACGGGCGATGAACCGGAAGTGCCGACGATGCATTCGTCGCCCAGACGCCGGCTGCCGGCCCTGAGGGTGGCCTGGGTGCGTCTGCTCGATCTGTACGTCTCGCGCCAGTATCTCCGCGTGTTCGTCCTGAGTCTCGCAGGTCTCCTCGGGCTCTTCTACATTTCGGCCTTCATGGATCTGGCCGACAAGCTGTTCCGGGGCACGGCGACAACCTGGATGCTGCTCCGCTATTTCTATTTTGCGACGCCGCAGTACGTCTACTTCATCATTCCCATGGCGGCGCTTCTTGCGGCCCTGGTCGTCATCGGGATGCTGACAAAGAACAGCGAGCTCATCGTCATGCGCGCGTGCGGGGTCAGCCTGTACCGGTCGAGCGTGCCGCTGCTGCTCTTCGCGGCGCTGTTCAGCGGAGTGCTCTTCGAGCTGCAGGAACACGTCCTGGCAGACTCGAATCGGCAGGCTGAAGCGCTCCGCCACGAGATACGCGGTTTCAGCTCGCAGACGTTCGGCGTCCTTGATCGCCGGTGGATCGTCGGCCGAAGCGAAGACATCTACCATTACGAAGCGTTCGATCCCCGAGGAAACCGGTTCAGCCGACTGACCATCTACGATTTCGAGCCGCCGGAGTGGCGCCTCGGCTCGCTGGTCTACGCGAAAGACGTTGGCCTGTCCTCGGCGGCGCCTGCGGGCGTCGAACAGGAGATCTCCTGGGAAGGTCGGCAGGGCTGGATCCGCCGGTTCGGGGCGCCCGCGCGCGCGGGCGGCGTTTCCGTCGCGATGTACAAGCCTTTTGCGCTGCAGGATATTCCACTCGAGAATCCCGGGTACTTCACGACCGATGAACCGGATGCCGACCGGATGACCTACGAGCAGCTCGAGCGGTACATCGTCCAGCTGAAAACCAGTGGTTTTCACGTCGTGCCATACATGGTGCAGCTCCAGCGGAAGATCGCATTTCCCTTCGTGACGCTGGTGATGACGCTCCTGGCAGTTCCGTTTGCGGTCACGATCGGACGAAGCGGAGCGCTGTACGGCATTGGCGTGGCGCTCGTGCTTGCGATCACCTACTGGACGATGTTGAGCGTGTTCGGCGCGGTGGGCGCCGGCGGGCTGATCTCGCCGTTGCTGGCAGCCTGGGCGCCGAACCTTCTTTTCGGCGCCGCAGCCCTGTACATGATGCTGACCGTCCGAACGTGAACGGCCAGGCTACTGTTCGAGCGCGAACGTCTTCAGCCAGATCTGTCCCGACGATCCGGGCTTCGCATGCGTGGTGTCAATGACGAGCAGGACATCGTGCAGGGCCTGCGGGTCGGGGCGAGGGCCGGGCGCAGCCGTGACCGGCGTCAACTCAAGGAAATCGATAGCGTAGTCCCGATCGCTCTGGTCGAGGTAGACAGATCGCTGCCAGCGTCCGAGCGCTTCGGCCCCGCGCATCTGGACGCTGATCCGCATCGCGTGATCACCACGCGCCGAGAACGCCAGCCGGCGGTACCGACTTCCCTTCGGAATTTCGGTGACAAGTGCGGCATACTGCCCCGACGGTGATCCCCCCGCAATCTCGTAACGAAAAGTGAGTGCGCCTCCTCCGGCTGTCTGCGTGCTTGCGAGCGACGTCGTGGATCTCGGATCGGACTCGGTCCACCATCCGACGGAGCCGTTACTCAGAAGCGGATGAGATTCAGCGAGCGCCGGAGTTGCGTTCGGGGCGGGCTGTGGAAACGTGACGCCAACGTAGATGGGATTGCTCACGAGCCACGGCACCGTCCCGCCACTCGCCGGCGCCAGGATTTCGACCCGATAAACGGCCGGCGCCGTCACGACGCGCTGCAGGGCCGTTTCTCCCTGTGATGAACTGAGCACGCGGTCGTCCTGCCACAGCACGGTTGTGAAGGATGGTGGTGCGTTACTCTCTACGTGCAGGGTGACGGGACCGTTGACGGGCACGACATCTCCCTCGTACGCCGTTCCGGCCGGTGTGTCTGCGGCGAAACGAAAGGACGCGGGGGTTGCGAGGCCATCGACCACAACGTGTGCGTGGCCGCTCCGCAGCGCCGTCATGATGGCAGCTCCGTCCCGCGCGGCGTCCCCCGAGAGAGCCGCGTCCGGCTTGACGCGCACAGACAAGGCGCGAAACGTCGCTTCGTAACCTGGAATGGGCAGCGATCGGCCGCTCCCCTGCGGGTCGGTATTTCCGACCTCGAGCCTTGCGTGAGCATCCGCTCCTGCGATTAGCACGAGGCGCCGCGTCCGGGCTAGTGTGTTCCACCGTTCGGCGCGAAGCGTCGTCGAGCCGATCAAGCCGGCGATGGCCTCCGCGGGCCGGAACGGATAGGCGAGCAACGCGGCGCCGAGGCTGAGACGCGAACCCCATCCACCCTGAAAACGTAGGCGCCAGCTCGTATCGGGATTCATCCACTCGATGCCGTCGTAGGGCGCGTCCCACGCGTGCCAGGCAAGTGCAGGCTTGGGCGATTCGGGTGCGGCGACCACGCCGAAACCGCCGAGCCGTGCGACGTCTTCAACGACGTCGCGTGCCTCTCCGTTCAGGGGATACGGCGCGGCGGGCATGTCGAGCGCGAGGTAATGCCCGTCGCGTGGTGCTGACTTCAACCGCATCGAAACACAGGACACCCGATCGATACGCCGGCGGATCTGGCATGCGGGTTCCGTCACCGTGATCCGTGAAGACGACAAACTTCAGACCGGCCCGGCCCGCTGCTCGGGCAATCTCGTCGACCGTGCCGCGGCCATCCGATCGGTTCGAGTGCACGTGGATGACACCCGCCACGGTGCCATCGAAAGCGAGCGGAGTCAGTGTGAGATGTCGGGGCGGGAGACTGGCGATGACCAGGACGAGAACGGCGGCCGCGAGGGCCGCCGTTGCAAACAGGATCTTCCTCACTCTAATGCATTACTGCGCCTTCTAGAGCTTGGCGCCGGCTTTGAGGGCGGCCGCTTTGTCGGTGCGCTCCCAGGTAAATTCCGGCTCGGTGCGCCCGAAGTGGCCGAACGCCGCCGTCTTCGCGTAGATCGGCCGCCGCAGCTGCAGCTCCTCGATAATCCCACGCGGGGTCAGCTTGAAATTCGCCCGCACCAGCTCCGTGATCCGGGCCTCGGGAATCGTGCCCGTCCCCTCCGTCCGCACCATCACCGACACCGGGTCCGCCACTCCAATCGCATACGCCAGCTGCACCAGCGCCCGCTCCGCCAGCCCCGCCGCCACCACGTTCTTCGCAATGTAGCGCGCCATGTAGCACGCCGACCGGTCCACCTTCGTCGGGTCTTTCCCCGAGAACGCCCCGCCCCCGTGCGGCGCCGCGCCCCCGTAGGTGTCCACGATGATCTTCCGCCCCGTCACCCCCGCGTCCCCGTGCGGCCCCCCCACCACGAACCGCCCCGTCGGGTTCACGTAGATCTTCGTGTCCTTGTCCATCATCGCCGCCGGAATCGTCGGCGTCACAATTTTCGCGATAATGTCGTCCCGCATCTGCTCCTGCGACACGTCCGGGCTGTGCTGGCTCGACACCACCACCGCATCCACCCGCACCGGCCTGAACCCCTCATACTCCACCGTCACCTGCGACTTGCCGTCCGGCCGCAGATACTTCAGCGTCCCGTCCCGCCGCAGGCACGACAAGCCCTTCACCAGCTTGTGCGCCAGCATGATCGGCAGCGGCATTAGTTCCTCGGTCTCCCGGCACGCGAAGCCGAACATCAGCCCCTGGTCCCCGGCCCCCCCGTGTCCACCCCCATCGCGATATCGGGCGACTGGCTGTGGATCGACGACAGCACCGCGCACGTCTCGGCGTCGTAGCCGTATTTGCCGCGCGTGTAGCCGACCTCCGCGATCGTCCCGCGGACCACGGCCTGGTAGTCGATCACCGCGGTCGTCGTGATCTCCCCCGCCACGATCGCCAGCCCCGTCGTCACCAGCGTTTCGCAGGCCACCCGGCTCATCGGGTCCTTCGCGAAAATCGCGTCCAGAATCGAATCCGAGATCTGATCGGCAATCTTGTCCGGATGCCCCTCCGTCACCGACTCAGATGTAAAAAGATGGCGTGCGTTGCCACTCATGCTCTGCTCCTTCTCTCTCCTTCAGCCCCGAAAATCTCCGTGCCCAAAACGGCTAAGTTTATCAGATCAGGGGCGCGGGTGAAAGCGATCGTAGATGGCCCGCAGCCGGGCCTCAAGCACGTGTGTGTAGATCTGGGTCGTCGACAGATCGGCATGGCCCAGCATCATCTGGATGGCCCGAAGGTCGGCGCCGCGCTCCAGCAGGTGCGTGGCAAACGAATGTCTGACGACGTGCGGGCTGAGCGACCGCGGGAGCTGCGCGCGGCGGCCGTGGGCCTTGAGAATCTTCCAGAAGCCGACACGACTGAGCGGGCGGCCCTGCGCGTTCACGAAGAGCCGGGACACGGCGCGGTCTTTCACGCAGTGCCGGGCGTCCGTCCCGCTGGTAGCGGCGGACCCAGGCCGAGGCCTCCTCGCCGATCGGGATCAGACGCTCCTTGTTGCCCTTGCCGATGCAGGTCACGTAGTGTTCGTCGAGGTGCAGGTCCGCGCTGCGCACGCCGATCAGCTCCGACACGCGCATGCCGGTTGCGTAGAGCAGTTCGATCATGGCTCGATCGCGCAGACCGCGCGGCGTTGACACGTCGGGTTGTGAAATCAGAGTGTCAACCTCGTCAATAGAGAGAAACTTCGGCAGCGCCGGCCACGCGCGGGGCGGCCGGAGGTCCTCCGCCGGGCTTTCCTGCAGGCGCCGATCGACGACCAGGAACCGATAGAAGCCTCGCACTGCCGCGACCGAACGAGCGACGGAGCGCGGCGACAGCCCGCTGGTTCTCAGCTGCCGGACGAAGGCGTCGAGAGCGGCCCGGTCGAGCGACTCGGGCTTGCGTTTGATACGAGCGGAATACGCGGCCAGCGCCCGCAGGTCACGCTCGTAGCTCTCAAGCGTATGCTCAGCCAGGCGGCGTTCGACCCGCAGGTGATCGAGATAGAGGTCAATCACGGAATTGCATATGATAGTACCCGCAGCTCAGCATGACAGCTCGATCGAAATGGCAGGGTCTTCCCACCGAGGCGATCAATCCCGCGACCCTCGCCATCGACAAGCTCTCCCCCGCCGACATCATTGAAGGCATGCTGACCGAGGACCGCAAGATGCTGCAGGCGGTCCAGCGCGAGAAGGATCGCATCGCGGTCGGCGTCGACATCATCGTGCAGGGCCTCCGTAAAGGTGGCCGCCTGATCTTTGTTGGTGCCGGAACGAGCGGCCGGCTCGGCATTCTCGAGTCGGCAGAAATGCCGCCGACCTTCGGCACAAGTCCGGACCTCGTCCAGGCCATCATGGCTGGCGGTCAGGACGCGGTGCTCCGCCCTCGTGAAGGCGTGGAAGACAATTACGAAGAGGGTGCACGTTCGATGGCACGCCTGCGGCCCTCGAAGAAAGACGTGGTCATCGGTGTTTCGGCCAGCGGTATGACGCAGTTCGTCCGCGGCGCCCTTACGCGCGCTCGTCGCGCGGGGTGCAAGATTCTGTTCGTCACCTGCGACCCCGAAACGGATCTGCAGACGTTTGTCGATCTCATCATCGCGCCGGCCGTGGGACCGGAGGTGATCGCCGGATCGACGCGGTTGAAAGCAGGTACCGCGACCAAGATCGTCCTGAACATGCTGACGACCGCCGCGATGGTGCGCATCGGCAAGACGTATGGCAATCTGATGGTCGATGTTCAGACCGGCTCCCAGAAACTGCGCGATCGCGCGCGCCGGATCATCGGGATTGTCACCGGTCTCGACTACGACGCAGCGGATGCGCTGCTCAAGCGCGCACACTGGAACGTCAAGGCGGCGATCGTCATGCAGCGGTCAGGGCTTAGCTATCCCCGGGCTCTGTCACGCCTTCGCCACGCTCACGACTTCGTTCGCGACGCCATCGGCGAAGACGTGGAGCCACGGCTCAGAGATCTCTTGAAAGTCGGCTGACGCGTTCGCTGTGTCGACCGCTACCGCGCGCCAGGTCCTGCAGGACGCCATCACGCAACGGGTCTTTCCCGCGGCTGTCTTCGACGTCGGCTCCAGCCGCGCGTCGCTGTCACGCCAGGCGTTGGGCTGGCTCACGTTCGACGGCGACGCTCCCACCACCGACGAAGCCACGATCTTTGACCTCGCGTCGTTGACCAAAGTCATCGCGACGACCACGGTCGTGATGGAGCTGGTTCGAACAGGAGCGGTCGATCTCGCCGAACCTGTGGCGCGCCGCTTTGCGGAGTGGCGCGGCGCCGATCGTGAATCGGTCACGATCCGGGATCTGCTGGAGCACTCTTCCGGACTGCCTGCCAGACTCGTCGACGCGCCCGTCGGACCTCGCCGGGAATTCGAACACGATATCTGCGCCATGCCGCTCGAGTACACGCCGCGGAGCGCCAGCGTCTACTCCGATCTCGGCTTCATCCTCCTGGGGTTTCTCGCTGCCGATCGAGGGGCGCGTGCGCTGATCGGCGGGTTTGAGGACCTCCGCGCGCGGTTAGCGGAACAGGAGACGGAGCTGTCTGCCGGCACGCTCTCGTTCGGCGTGTCTGCGGACAACAAGACCCGCGCGGCACCCACGATCCCGCTTGAACAGGATGCAAGACGCGGGCGGACGCTCGTGGGTGAGGTGCACGATGACTACGCCGCCGCGCTCGGAGGGGTGGCCGGGCATGCCGGGCTGTTCGGAACTGCCGGCGAAGTGGCTGCGTTTGCCCGCGCGGTCCTGCGCGCCGCTCGCGACGATGACACGGTTCCCGAGCCGTTTTCGCCTGCGCGGGTTCGAGAGTTTACGGAAAAGAGCCGCGTGCCCGGCAGTTCGCGGGCGCTCGGGTGGGACACGATGCGTTCAACTTCATCGTGCGGCACACACATGTCGGCCGCTGCGTTCGGCCATGTCGGCTTCACGGGCACGTCACTGTGGGTCGATCCGCTGCGGGATCGCTATTTCGTGCTACTGACCAATCGGGCGATGGGAGGCGGATCGCTGGAGGCCATGCGGCAGGTGCGGCGCGATTTCCACGACTCGCTCGCGACGACCTAGCGCTGCGGCGGGGGCGCGCCCCGGAAGACTCCCCTGCCGCCTCGGGAAGGAGCCCCTGGCGCATTCGGCGAACCACCCGGGCCGCGTCCTCGTTGCCCGCCACCGCCGTTAGGCGCTCCAGGCGTCGCACCGGCTGCAGGAGTCGGCGGGACGTAGAGGAACTGCCATTCGTTGTAGTGGTCGCGTCCGTTATAGACCCGGATCGATTTGTCCTTGCTCTTGCTGGCAACGCCCGCCACGTTGCCGAAGGTGGTGCCTTGTGACCGCGAGTCCTGGGCCGGCTGGCCGGTACCGGCCGTCTGACCCCTGCCGGACTGAGTGTTGCCTCGCCCGCCTCCCTGGCCCGGTCCGGCGGGCGGCGCCACTCCCGCGGGCGTCACCGCGTTGGCCTGAATTGGGGCAAAGTCGCCGTTGGTGATGGGATCCTTGTATTTCTTGCGCAGAAAGTGCTGCTCGACCAGGGCGTCGATGGAAGGCGGCAGCGAGCCGGGTCCGTTCTTGCGCTGGAACAGTCCGATTGCCCGCGCGTACTGTTCACCACGAAACACGAGTTCGGTTTCCTTCTCTCGCTGCGCCATCTGCTTCCAGACAGGCATGGCGGCAGTCATCAGCACAGCCATGACGCTGAGGCTGACGAGCAGCACCGCCATTGCGTAGCCGGATTCGCTGCGAGCGCGGTTGTCCATCACAGTCCGACAGAAATGACCGTGGTTCCGATCGTCGTCTGCCCTGTTGTGTCTGTGACCGTCACAGTGACCGTGAACGTCCCTGTCGCCGTGTACACGTGCGGTTGGGCCGCCGAGGTGGCTCCGCCGAGATCCGCCTTCGTGCCGTCCCCGAAGTCGATGAGCGTATCGACGACGCCCACGCCGGCCGCAACCGTCACTTGGATCGTAATCGTCGTCTGCGTGTTCACCTTCGCCGGTACCGGAGACGAGGTGATGATGATCGTCGGGCGCGGCACGGGAATGACCGTGACGCTCGTCGACACAGAACTGGTATTGCCTGCGGCGTCGGTCACCGTCCCGGTCACGACAAACGTTCCGGCATCGTCGTAGACGTGCGACACGACGGCGCTGCCGGTCACCGCGCCGAGCGACTGTCTCGAACCGTCGCCCCAGTCGACGGAGACATTGCGAACGGCCGCGCCGTTTTGCGCCAGGGTCACGGCGAACGTGAAGACCGCAGGCAGCCCCACGCTTGGCGGGGTTGACGGCGGAGTGATGACAAGCGTCGGACCAGTCGTCACCGTCACGATCACGGAGCCGGACGCCTGGCCCGAGGGTGTTGGAGTGGTGGTGCCGCCCCCTGTTCCGCCCCCCGTCCCCGTGCCACCGCCATCGGTCGAGCCCTGGGCACCCACGGTGGCCGTCACTGTCGCCTGCTGACTCGTAGACAGCTCGGTGGTCGCGACGCCGGCGCTGTTGGTGGTGGCAAGGTTCGTCGATAGCGTCCCGGCTGTGGTGGTGAAGCTGACTGCTGCCGAGCTCAGTGCGTTTCCATTGATATCGAACACGTTCGCGGTGATCGTGCTCGTGCCACCAAGTGATGGCACCGACGCGGGTGAGGCGCTAACGGTAACGCGTCCGACCGCGGCCGCGCCAACTGAGATCTTCAACGCGCTGGAGGTGCCGGAACCGCCTGAGGACGCGGTGATGTTCGCGACACCGCTGGACGTCCCAGCCAGAAACTTGACGATGGCGCGCCCATTGACATCGGTCTCCGCCTCGGCAGGCGACAGAGAGCCCAGTGTCGTCAGAAAGGACACGTGGGTGCCGGAGTGGGGCGGTGTGCCGGCGGGCTCGATGATCTGCGCGATGATTTCTGTCGAACCGTTCACGGGAAGCACGGTTGCATTGGTTATCAGACTGATGGTCGAACCGGAAGGTGCGAGCAGAGGCACTCGCTCGCAGGACGTTCCCATCAGGGCCGTCAGCAACGGCCATACAAAGACCAACGAGCGCATTTGCAACACCGGCTTGACTGCTCTATCCATGGTGATTCCCTGCTCCACGCCGCGAACTCGCATTGACGCTACCAGTCGGCGTACTTCGCCCCGTCGAGCGCCATTCGATCCGACCC
Source organism: uncultured Acidobacteriota bacterium (assembly GCA_963725105.1). GTDB lineage: Bacteria > Acidobacteriota > Vicinamibacteria > Vicinamibacterales > CAVVIG01 > CAVRXZ01. Next base: position 45,918 of record CAVRXZ010000021.1, on the reverse strand, counting down.
GCTCTTCACATCGAACACACCGGGCTGAGCTGTCGGATTGTTGGGATCCGGCTCGGCGGGGACCGCCTGCCAGCTCGACGCGGACTTCGTGAACGGGTCATCCGGGATCTTGCGGAGATAACCGTCACTGACGAGCGCCTCGAGGGTCGACGGGTACTGCCCCTTGTCCGCGTAGTACTGATCGATCGCGTCCCGCATGAGCGTCAAATCCTGCTTCAACACCGCTTCGCTCGCGTACACCACGCTGTTGCGATACTGCGCGAGCCCGATGGAGGCGAGCACCACGATGATCGACAAGACGACGAGCAGCTCGATCAGGGTGAAGCCTGAGGCGCTGCCGTGGCGCTTTGTCCAAGCCCGATCACCTCTCATGCGGTTCTTCAATCCCACAATCCATTACCCAATTACCCGATTACCCGATTCCGCAATTCCTACCAGTCTTTGTACTTGGTCCCATCGAGCGCCGTGCTCTCAACGGTGGTATGGATGTCGAAGACGTTCTGCCCTCCCCATCGAGTCGTGTCGGGCTTGTCCTGATACGACCGCAACCCCCATTCCGTGCTGTGGGTCATCGGATCGACCGGAACCCTGCGCAGAAACTTGAGCTTGCGGCCCGTGACGTCATTCGTGGGTGTCACGCCGTCGACCAGAGTCTGGAGATCGGGTGGATAGCCTTCGCTGCCCGCCTTCAACTCGACCGGGGAGATCGCGGTCGTGTCTGCCGCGTCCTTGTACTTGTCGATAGCGGTCCTGATTTCCCGAAGCGATCGACGAAGCTCAGCTTCGCGCTGACGGGTGACGCTGATCCTGGCCAGCGGCATGACCGCGGAAGCCAGCAGCAAGACGATCGTCGAGACCACGAGCAGCTCCACGAACGTATAGCCACGCGAAGAATGCCTGGTCATCATTCCTAGCGCTGTACGTTGATCGTGACCGACCTGAACTGAAGGCCCATGGGTGTTCCACCGGGCCCTGTTCCGGTACCACTCAGGTTGATCGTGGCGGGTCCGGGCGCCAACGCGTCGAAGATGACGGCGGCCAGCAGTCCGGTTCCTGACGCTCCGGTGGAATCGGCGGCACGCGTGATCGTGATGTCGACGCGCCCCGGCGTCTGTTGCTGGACGAACGTTGCGCCAGCGCCGCCGAGTCTCATGAAGCTCCCTTCCTGAACATTGCGGACTCGAAGCACAGCCGGGTCGTAGGTGAGCGTCAGCGTGATCATCGTGAGCCTGGCGACGCCCATGATGGACAGCGGTACTGTGTACGGGCCTTGCCCGACGCGGAACACCGAGCCCGGCGGGGAGATCAGCACCTGGGCCGAACCGAGAGCCGTGTCCGCGCTGGGCGCGGGCGGAGGTGTTGTGGGCGCCGGCGCCGGCGGCTGCTGAACCGCCTGAGCGGGTTGCGTTGGCGGTTGAGCGGCTGGCACTGCGGTCTGCGGTGCTGCCGTCGCTGGTGTCTGCGGTACGAAACCTGGCACCGGCGAGCCCGGTGGCGTCGCAGTTCCAGGGGGCGCTGCAGGAGTACCCGCCGCTGGAGCCGGAGATCGTGGAGCCGGCTGCGCGGGTGGCGCTGCCGGAGACGCCGCAGGTTCCGACTCGGGCGCCGCATTGATCAACGGCGGCGGCCCGCCAAGGCCCAGATTCTGCTGCGAGCCGATAAAGATCGACTTCAGATCCTGCTCGGTGACCTCGTTGGTCCGCACGATGTGCGGGGTCAGCAGCATGATCAGATCGATCTGGCTCTTCGAGTTGTTGTTGGCCGAAAACGCCTGCTTCAGGACGGGGACGTGTATCGCGCCCGGCACACCGCGGACCGAGTCCACATCATCCTCCCGCAATAGGCCCGCGAGCAGGTTGGACTCGCCATCGCGCAGACGAAGGCGCGTGCCGACCTTGCGAGTGACAAACGACGGATAGTTCGTCCCCGCGACGTTCTTGTCGGGGCCTTGCGAGTTACTTTCAATAACCAGCTCGATCAGGATGTCGCCGTCCAGCGTGACGCGCGGCGTCAGCTCGATGTTGATGCCGACCGACTTCAACTGGAACGAATTGAGCGGATTCACGCCCACGCCGCCGGTCGCAATCGGTGTATAGCTCGTCGTGACGATTGGGACCTCGGTCCCCAGATTGACGGTGGCCTTGTTGCCTTCTGAGGCACGAAGCTGCGGCTTTGCCAAAAGCCGCGTCCGCGTGTCGCTCTCGAGGAACCTGACCACGCCGGTCGGCACGGCGAGGTACCAGTCGGCGGTTGTGATGCCGCGGGTGATGGTATTGAGGTTGAAAGGCGGGGGCGAAGTGACGCCGCTCGGGGGCGTGGACCGCCCGCCGACTTGCGTCGTGGTCGACCCCGTGACGGCGCCATTTCCGGTGCCGACGTTTGTTCCCGTGCCGGCCGAGGTCGTCGTGACACCAGTGTTCGGGGAAACCTCTGGCGAGAAGACCGTGCCGACAGCAAACTCCGACAGATCGAGGCCGTAGGTTTTGGCCCGCTCGCGGTCCACTTCGAGAATCTCGATATCGAACACGATCTCCGCGCGCGGCTTGTCGTTCTGCTCGATGAGCCGCTCGAGGATCTGCATGACGCTCGTGCTTGCGCGGACCGTGATGGTGTTGTTGGTCTTGTTGCCGGCAATCGCAGGCTGGATGGCCATGTTCGGCAGCCGGATGATCTGGCTGAGCAGCTGGATCATCTCGGTCGCGTCCGCGTGCTGGATGAAGAACGTCCTGATGACCTGTTCGTCGTACTGCGTGTGCTTGGCGACCGTGTCCGCGAACACGAACACGGACTTCTCGTTGACCACCTTGTACGAGAGCTGGTTCATCGTCATGATCTGGTTGAGGGCCTGCTCCAGAGTCACGCCGTTCAGCTGGACCGTGGTGGCGCGGTCCACCACCTCGCGGTCGTACGAGACGTTGATGCCCGCGTAGTTGGCGATGAAGTTGAGCACGTCCTTGAAGCCGGTGTTGACGAAATTGATGATGAGCGGCTCGCGGGACGCCGGGTTCAGCATCGGCTCGGATGACGCCGCCCGGGCGCGCTCGCGAAGCTGCTGACTGGCGGGTTTGGGCCGCGACGCTTCAGCGCGATCGCGGAGGGTGCGCTCGACCGAGGCCACCTTGGCGGCGATCCCGCGATTGCTCGGGTCGTATTCGCTGGCCAGCTTGTACTCCCCGAGCGCGGCTTCGAGCTGCTCTTGTTTCTCGAAGTCGGAGGCTTTCTGGAGGTGCTGCCGTGAGGCCGCCTGCATGGCTCGCTCGAGAGAGATCTTGTACCGGGGGTTGTCCGGATCGGCGAGCACCGCGCGACGAAATGCAGACACCGCCTCGTCGACGTTACCTTCACGCATGGCTTCGTCGCCCTGATGGTAGGCGCTGCCGGCGGCGCAGCCCCAGGCCAGCGCACCCATCAACACGATCGACACAAGCTTCAGGCGATTCGTCACAGGGCTCCTCTTATCCTCCTGACAGCCTGATCGTTTGCCGTCCGCGGCCGTCGAGGTACGCCATCTCGATTGATTCGGTGCCGATCTTGAGAATTCGGAACCGGCCCTCGATGACGCCGCCTTCTGGGCCTGATAACAGGTGGCCGGCGGCGTCCCGGAGAACGGCAATCCGTTCGGATCGCGAAGGGCGCTCCACCACGCCGATAAACTTGAGCCCGATAGGCGGAAGGGCTGGCGGCCCAGGCGGTCCAGTCTGCTGAGGCGGAGTCGAGACCGCCGACCTCGCGACCGGCGGCGGCGGCGCTGCTTTGGTCTGATAGCGAAACAGGTTGCGTGCCCCGTCGACGGCGGCCGGTTGCGTTTTCTCGAGCGCGTTCAGGTGCACCGCGGGCGTCCTGGCCGCTGGTCCGCGGCGCGGTTCTCCTGACTCTGGCGACGTGTTCCGCACGGCTGACAGCGGCCTGGCAGACGTCGTCCAGGCGTAGTAGGCCGCAGCAGCCAGTACGACCGCCAGCGCTGCCAGGAGAATCTGCCTGAGGCGGTCAGGTGCCATGGGCCATTGCGCGGAAATACGTGGACAGTTCGAGCGTCAAGGTCAGCGGCATGGCCGCGTCGGGCTGTGCCAGCGTCACGTCGTCGATGATCACGAACTCGGGCGACGTTTCGACGTCATAGATGAACCGGCGCAGGCTTTCGTAGTCGCCTTGCAACACAAGCCTGATGTGCAGGCGACCGAGCCGCACGTTCTTCGGGTCCCGTTCGATATCGAATGTTCCGGCGTCGTAGCGCACGTTGGCCTTGCGAGCCAGCGCCGGCAGTCGTGCGTAGGTGACCCGCCTCGCCTCCGCCAGACTCGCCGGAACAACCTTCGTATAGAACGTCGCCAGTTCCTCTTCCGCACGCGCCTTGCCGGCGAGCAACTCCTTGGCGGAGGCGTAATCGGCGTCGGCCGCTTTCAAGGCGGCGGCTGCCGTTTGTGCATGGGTTCCCGAATTGGCTGATCGGCGCGACAGCGGAGCCACTACCGCGAGGTACACGAAGACGTTGACGAGAAGGCCGATCGCCAACGGAATCACAATCAGGCGCTTCTCCGCCAGAACGCGCTTCAGAGGGGTCACCGCTCCGCCTTTTCGGTGCCAGGGCGCGCCTCGGTCGGCGTGTAGAACGCCTCGAGGGTCGCTTCGAGCTGCCCTTGTTCGTCCAGATGATCTTCGTGCGCGAGCAAATCGCGAAACGCGCCCGTCTCTTCGAGTCTTTCGATGAACTGGTTGATGTCCTCGCGACTCTTTGCGGCAACCGCGATCGTCAGGGCGATGCCGCCTTTGGCGTCTACGCGCGGTCGGACGGTCGTGATTCTGACGTCGTCGGGCAGCGTGGATTCGAAGCGATTGAACAACTCCGTCCACGAGAAGACCCGGCGATCGATCAGCTCGTTGGCTTGACGCGCATCTGTCGACGCCCGATCGATCGCCTTGGGATCCACGCTGGACCGGACGCGGGCGGCCAGCGCCTTGAGCTCGGCGGTGCGCGACTCATCCTGCGACGATTGAGTCACGAGCCGGGTGTCGCGCCCTGACAGCTGCATGATGCGCGTGATATTGATGAGCGTGGCGGCGAACACGACGAGCGCCGCGATTGCGAGGATCATCCGAACCGCGGACTCGTTGTAGAAGGGGCGCGTCGCCAGGTTATTGCGCAACATGGGCATCGTGGCCTCGGAGAAGCAACCCAACGAGCGGGGCGAGCGTGTCGAGGAGCGCAGGCCCCGCGGAAATGCGATCGGTCAGCGACGCAGCCACCCGCGGATCAACCATCTCCACTCGCTGGGTCAGCCGTTCCTCGAGGCTGCGTCGGGCTTCTTCGATATAGCTCGCTTCCGCACCACTTGCCGCCACACCGGCCAGCACGACACGTGTGAGGCCGTGCCCGGCCAGGCGATCCTCGTAGTACATCGCCGCCTGGTGGACGAGATCCGGGAGCGTGCCGTCACTGTCGGCACCACGATTGCGGAAAAAAATGACCGCGTCGCCCCGCAGGATGACCAGTGAGGCATATTCCGCGGTGACGTTGACGACCAGCCAGTCGTTCGTGGGAGCCGCGGAGCCGGCAAGCACCGCATTGATGATGTTGAAGGTGGCAAGATCGACCAGTCCCGCGTACGCTCCGGCCTCTTCGCACAAGCCCTCGTACTCTTTCACGATGTCCCGTTTTGCGACGGAGACGACGAACTCCCGTCCATCGCTGGCCAGAAGGCCCGGCACATAGCTGACCTGCGCATCGTCGATCGAAAACGGCGCGGTCTTGCGCACCTGCCAGCGTACGAGCTGCTCCAGATCCTGTTGGCGAGCGGGTACGTGTTCGAAGCGGATGAGCGAGACCTTGGCGACCGGATCCGGCAGAACGACGCCCACGCGCCGGGGCCGCCCGATGCGTTCGAGCACCCGGTCGAGGGCGCCGACAACGGTGGTGCGGTCGTGCGCGTTGGGGCTGGTCAGAGACGGGACGAGCGCGCCTTCCGGCAGCGGCTCGGTGCTGAACTGAGCGACAACGGCTTGTCCTCCCCGAATGTCGAGAGTTGCGGCCGAGACGCGATTCGCCGCGATTTCGACCGCTGCCGACGGAGCCGGCGCGTCATTCAGCCGGAGCCAGCTAGTCATTCGACAAAGGTGACCTTGTTGATTTCGCGCAGGGTCGTGATGCCCTGCATGACGCGTTCAACGGCCGACTCGCGCAGGAACCGCATGCCTTCATCACGGGCCCCCTTCTTGATTTCCGACGTCGAGCGCTTCTCCAGAATCATTTCCCGGATGTGATCGGACAAATCCAGCAGCTCGCAGATGGCGGTCCGGCCCTTGTAACCGGTGCCACCACACTCGATGCAGCCGATGCCCTCGTAGAACGTCTGCGTGTACTCCATGGCCGTGTCGAGCCCTGATTCCTCGAGCATGGCCCGTGTGACCTTCATCGGCCGCTTGCAGTGCGAACAAATCGTTCGAACCAGGCGCTGCGCGAGCACGCAGTTCAGGGCCGACACGAACTGGTACGCCTCGACTCCCATGTTGAGGAAACGTCCCAGCACGTCCAGCACGTTGTTGGCGTGAACCGTCGTGAACACGAGGTGGCCGGTGAGCGCCGAGTTGATGGCGATCTGGGCGGTTTCGGCGTCGCGAATCTCGCCCACCATGATCTTGTCGGGATCGTGCCGCAGAATGGACCGCAATCCGCGCGCGAACGTGAGCCCCTTCTTTTCGTTGATGGGGATCTGCGTGATCCCGGCCAGCTGGTACTCGACCGGATCTTCGATGGTGATGATCTTGTCTTCTACGGATTTGATTTCCGAGAGTGCGGCGTACAACGTCGTCGTTTTGCCGCTGCCGGTTGGCCCTGTGACCAGCACCATGCCGTACGGCTCAGCGATGTACTTGCGGAACCGCTTCAGCTCTGCGTCGGGAAACCCCAAGATGTCCAGGCGCAGCTCGGTGAACTGCTCGCTGATGGATTCCTTGTCCAGAATGCGGATGACCGCATCCTCTCCGTGGACGCTGGGCATGATTGAGACGCGGAAGTCGATGGTTTTTCCGGGCATGCGGAGTTTGAAGCGTCCGTCCTGCGGCACGCGTTTTTCCGCAATGTCGAGCTCGGCCATGACTTTGATGCGCGAGATGATCGAGCTGTGGAACTGTCTGGCGATCGGTCGCATCGCCGGCTGCAGCACGCCGTCGATGCGGTACTTGACGTGCACGGCGTCGTCCTGCGTCTCGATGTGGATGTCGCTGGCACGACGCTGAATGGCCGTGTAGATGGTGGTGTCGACAAGCCGGATGACCGGGCTGATGTCGCGCGTGAGCCGCTCGACGGTCAGCGCTTCTTCGCCGTTCTCGTCTTCCTTCAGCAGCTGCAGCTGGAACTGCTCGGTCGCCTCTTCGAGTACCCGGGTCGAACCCTCGCTCTTCTTGAGAATGGATTCGATGGCCGACCGCACACCGACGGTCACCCGGATGGGTGTGGACAGCAGGACGCCCAGCTCATCGATCATGGGCAGGTCGGTCGGGTCTGACACGACGACGACGAGCGTCTTGCCTTCACGGCGGTGCGGCACGAAACCGTATCGCAGCATGAGATCCGCCGGAATCGACCGGAACAGTTCCGGATCGATGCGAAAGGCGTCCATGTCCACGAACTCGAGCCGGTAGCGCTCGGCGAGATGGCGGGCCTGCTCGACCTCCGCGTGTCGATCCTCGACACCGAATTCCGGGTCAGTCGGCAAACGCGTCAACGGATTGGTTGCGTCTACAGCCATGGTTGCTGACCTAGTCTACCCGTCACTGGCCGAGGACGCTGCTCAGCTGGAACAGCGGCATGTACATCGCCAGCAGCAGCGTCGCAATCACGATCGCGATGATCACGAGCATGACCGGTTCGACGAGGGTTACGAACCGCTCCATGTCGGTCGAGATTTCTTCGTCGTAGAAATCGGCAACCGTATTCAGCATGTCCTGCAGCGCGCCGGTGGATTCCCCGACTTCAGCCATCTTCACCGCCACTTCGGGAAAGGTGTGGCGCGCCTCCAGGGCGGCGGCAAACGACTCCCCCTCGCGGACGCGCGCCGCCACGATTTCGAGTTGCCTGGACATGAACTGATTCCCGACGGCGTTACTGGCGATGTCCAGGGCGCTGACCAGCGGCAATCCGCCCCCGAGCAGCGTCGCTAGAGTTCTCGACATCTGCGACGTGGCGAACTTGCGCGCGACCGGGCCGAGCAGCGGCACCCCGAGGAGCAGACGATGAAATCGCGACGCCTGGCCCGGCTGGCGGACCCAGAGCATGAAGAGCACCACGACGGCGCCGCCGCCGGCCGCCAGAAGCCAGAAGCGCGTGCGGATGACTTCCGACACCCGCATGATCACGCGCGTAATCAACGGCAGCGTTGCGCCGAACGAGGCATAGAAATCTGAAAACTCCGGGATCACTCTCAGCACGATGATCGCCACGAGGACGAGCGCCAGCGAAATAAGAACCGCCGGATAGACCAGCGCAGAGACGGCCTTCCGCTTGACGGTCGCGATGACCTTCGAGTACTCGACGTAGCGTCGCAGGACCGAGTCGAGATTGCCGCTGCGCTCCCCGGCCAGGAGCGACGCCGTGTACACACGTGACACCAGCGCGCTGTGGCCGCCGAAGGCCTCCGACATCGCGGTGCCAGCTTTCACCTTCTCGTACACGTCGTCGAGGACGCCGCGAAAAACCGGCGACTGGACACGCCGTCTCAGAAGATCCAGCGACTGCACGAGCGGCATGCCGGACTTGAGCAACGTCGCCAGTTCCTGGTTGAAGATGAGAAATTCCCGCGTGCTCAGAGACTGGCGCTGCGGCAGCTGAATGGAGACCCCGGCGAGGGCCTGTTTCGGGCGAAGAGACAGGACAAACAGGCCCTTGTCATCAAGGTCCTGCCGCAACCGCGCTTCATTCTCGGCTACGTAGATGCCCTCGACGATCTCGCCGTTGGCCGACGCAAGGCGGCAGCGGAACTCCACGAATCACGCACCCTGAGCGTGGACGCTGCAGCCCTCTGACCGGCCGCAAGGGGTTGTCAGCATGGATATTATCGGCACCGGAATTATAGCAAGCTTTCCCGATTTGGGCGCCCGCAGATCGCCCCGGCTGCGCAAACTTGTTAGACCTTGTGAACGGCGGAAAGGTCGGGCTTGCCGGTCTAGCGTTCGAAGTTCCGCAGCACCCGGGCGACGTATTCGCGCGTTTCCGGGTAGGGAGGCATGCCGCCGAAGCGCCGAATGGCGGCTTCACCGGCGTTGTAGGCGGCGAGGGCGAGCGGAAGCTCGAAACGGTCCATCAGGCTCTTCAGGTGCTTGACGCCGGCCTCGATGTTCGATCGGGGCTCGTAGGGATTGCTCACCGCATAGTGGCGCGCGGTGTCCGGCATCAGCTGCATCAGTCCCATTGCGCCCTTGCGCGATCGGGCGGTCTCCCGATACGCCGACTCCGCCATGATGACCGCCTTGACGAGCTTCACCATTCTCGGACTCAGACCCTGCTCGGCCGCCACCGCTTCGATGATGCTGGAGTACGGCTCGACCGATCGACCTAGTGAATTGGTCGAAGCTGCCTGCGGTTCGGGATACGGGACTTCATCCGGCTCGACGCGCGCGACAATGGTGCGATCGCAGATGATCTCGCCGCCACTCCGCAGTACGAGAACGAGCGAATCGCCCGCCTCGCGAAGGTTCTTCACGGACATGCTCCGCCCGTTGGCGAAGTAGACGAGCTCCGCACGCGCGGGCGCCGCCGACATCAAGGCGGCCCCCACGACGAGCCCGACCGCCGCTCTACGAGCCGGCCTGGACGAACGCATGAAACACGCGGACGCCGAGTTCACGCGGGTCTTTGTTGGTGGATCCTGGCAGTTGCGCGGGCACAAATGTCTTATCGACCGCAATCGTCAATTCGACCATGTCGTCGCCGCCAAGCTGGCCAGAGGGCAGCTGAATCCTGTGGAGAACGCGAACAAGCGGCTGCAAGGTGAACTCATCCACAACATGGTCCTTGAGGCGAATCTGGACATGCTGGCCTTCCGGGAAGATATTGCCTGGATTGTCGGCCTCAAAATAGAACACGCTGTCTTTCTTCGGATTCTTGAACGCCAGTGTTGCTTCCTTCTTCTTCGTCCACTGCCATTCCGAATGGTTGTCATTCGGCGGTGTCTCGGGAGCGTGCCAGCCGTCTTTGAACACGGTAAAAACGTTCTCCGTCTGGGGGAGAATCTGGAGCTTTCCGACTCGATACGCCAGCTTGCCGGTATCGTCACCCGAGAGGCTGACTCGCTTCTGGCTGCTCGGTGAGTACAAACCGACGTGGAAAGACGCTTCGCCGAGGTACGGATACGACGGGATGAACACGGTCCGGGTGTATTCGATCTTCTGGCCGGGCTTCCAGTCGGTGGTGGGCACGCTCGGATCGTGATCGTCGGTCCACATGAGCTCGCCGTCGCTGTCGACTACGCCGACGAAGACTTTGTAGTTCTCCTTGATCGTCGGAGGGTTCGGCTCGACTTCGAAGCGATACGTGACATCAATCGGGCTGCCCAGAGGGGCACGGTCGCGGCTCAGCGTGATCGACGGCTTGGCCAGGGGGGATCCGCAGGCGCCTTGCGGCGACACCCTGCCAGCGAGACTGCCGTAGCGAGCACGACCACACTCCAGATGATCTTCATAGCGATGACAACCTCATGACGGTTGCCATTATCGCTCGACTCCTTCCGCTGTTTGTGAGCATTTCATCAGAACCAGCTCTCGCGTTGCATCGCCGACGGGTTTGCAACGCGCAGGTGGACAACCCGGCCGCGCGCGTGCAGCCACGTCGAGAAACCATTCGTGTCTCGCCTCTTCTCGAGCGTCGAGACTGACTGCAAAGCGGCGCTCGAACCATGCATGCAGTCCCCAGTCGCTGTTGACCTCGGGGCAGATGCCGATCGTCGCATGGTGCGGCATCTGTCCGTCGATGCCGTCAATCGCGGCGATTCGCTGGCGATCGCGGCCGATTGGGGGCCAGACGGCGCCGGCGATGGCGACCACCAGGAGGGCCAGCGTGGCTGCATCTACAACTCTCGAAAGACGGCGAGGATCGATTCGCTCGATCCCCACTCTCAATGTGTCGACGAGCAGGCTGGCGGCGGCGAGGGCATAGAACGGCACTGCAGGCACCAGGTAATGCCCGGCTTGTTTCGGGCTGGCGACGATGGGCAGGGTCCCCGCCAGTGCGAGGAGCAAGAACGACCACGCTTGTGTGCGCCGCTTGTTCGACGGAAGGACCCACGTGCGCGCCGCAGCCGACACCACAAGCATCGCAAGCGTCATCGGCAGCAGGACCGCCTGCAGAAGCATCTTTAGGATGATGAACGAGCTGGCGCTCACTTCGCGCCCGCCAGATAACGCGGCAACCACCTGCTGGTTCCAGGTACTGACCGAGGCTCGATCGCGCCAGCGGCATGCTCAGCAGGACGGCAATGCCAAGAGCGGCCACCGCCCACTGGCCGGCCAGGGTCACAGCTGGCCGGCGATAAGCACTTCCCGGGCGGGACGCGGGAATGGCCGCGAGGAGCACGGGCGCCGCCAGCGGAAAGAGACCGACCGGGCCCTTGGTCAGAAACGCGCCGATCACCGCGAGCCCTGAGGCAATCCCCCATCCGACCGCAGCCGCCGTGCTCGTTGACAACGCGGCGAAGACGACGCAGGCCACCGCGAGGATTGTGAAGACCGAAACCGTCACTTCCAGGAGATTGCCGACGACCGCCCACGAGACGATCGGGACCGCAATCCACAGGAGAACGGGGAGCCAGCCGTAGTTCTTCTCACTGGTTGTGGCATTCAACGTTCGCCAGATCAGGGCAATCAGTGCGGCCGTCACGAGAGCGGCGACAGCCGCGTACGCCCGCTCCACGAACAAGTGGTCGCCGAACACGCGGAACCAGAGCGACTGCAGCCAGAAGCCGAGTGGCGGATGCTCGAAAAAGCGCGGGTAGATCGTCGCGGTGTACGACGGTTCCCAGAAGGTTCCGCGGCCTTCGGCGAGGTTTCGCGCGATCGACGCGTACGTCACGCCATCGACGAACATGCCGCGGTGCGCGAGTCGCGGGAGGACCGCTGCTGTCATCACGGCGACCACGAAGCGCCGCAGGGGTTGCATGACCGGCACGATTATCCAACAACGCACGTTTTCTGTTAGAGTTCGGGTCACTTCGGATAAAGGGAGTCGCCGGCATGTCGCAAGAAGCGTTGGGAATGGTCGAAACCAAGGGCCTCATCGGATCGATCGAGGCCGCCGATGCGATGGTGAAGACCGCCAACGTGATCCTCGTCGGTAAGGAATACATCGGTGCGGGATATGTCACCGTGCTCGTGCGCGGCGATGTGGGCGCGGTCAAGGCCGCCGTCGACGCCGGCGCGGCCGCGGCTCGGCGTGTCGGCGAGCTGATCTCCGTGCACGTAATCCCTCGGCCTCACAGCGAGGTCGAGCGCATTCTTCCCAAGGGCGCCACCTCCTAAAGTCGAGTCGAGGGCGCACGCGCGCCAGACACCGGGCACGACATGGACACGTCTCCCGCCAAAGACCGCGACCTGACGTCGATTGCGGAAGCGCGAGCGCTCGCCTCACGCGCCAAGGCGGCAGGGCTCGAACTCGCTGAGTTCAGTCAGGAGCGTATCGACGCGATTGTTGGTGCCATGGCCGGCGCGGCTGCCGCTCAAGCCGAGGCCTTTGCGCAACTCGCCGTCGACGAAACCGGCTACGGCATCGTCGCCGACAAGGTCCAGAAGAACCTCTTCAGCGCGCAGAAGGTCTACCAGTTCATCCGTCCGATGAAGACGGTCGGCGTGGTCGCCCGCCACGAGGAGACCAGAGTCGTCGAGATCGCAGAGCCCTTCGGTGTCGTGGCAGCTGTCGTGCCGTCGACAAACCCGACGTCGACGGCGATCTACAAGATCCTGATTTCGATCAAGGCGCGATGCGCCATCGTCCTGAGCCCGCATCCGGCGGCGGTGAAGTGCATCACTCGTGTCGCCGAGGTGATGGAGGAAGCAGCCCGGCGCGCGGGGGCGCCGGCCGGCGCGATCAATTGGATGACCACCGTCACGCTCGAGGGCACCGAGGCGCTGATGAAGCACCGCGACGTCGCCGTGATTCTCGCCACGGGCGGCATGGGGCTCGTCCGGGCGGCCTACAGCGCCGGGAAGCCCGCCTACGGCGTGGGTCCGGGCAACGCGCCCGCCTTCATCGAGCGAACGGCCAACGTGAAGAAGGCCGTCCGGGATGTGGTGACCGGAAAAACATTCGATAACGGTGTGCTCTGCTCATCGGAAAATTCGGTCGTCGTCGACGAACCGATCGCTGAGGACGTCAAGAAAGAGTTTGTCGCCCAGGGCGGGTACTTCCTCTCGTCGGCGGAAATGGGCGCCGTGGCGAAGCAGCTGGTCACGCCCCAGCGTCTGCCAAACCCGGCACTGGTTGGGAAATCGGCGACGTTTATTGCTTCGAAGTGTGGCGTGACTGTTCCAGCCGACACACGCGTGCTGATTGCACCGCTCGAGGGCGTCGGCCGCGACTTTCCGCTGTCGATCGAAAAGCTCTGCCCCGTTCTCTCGTTTTACGTCGTCAGAGACTGGAGAGAGGGTTGCGAGCGCTGCAAGGAGATTCTGCGGTACGGCGGGATGGGGCACACGATGTCCATCCACTCACAGAACGAATCGATCATTCTGGAGTTCGGGCTGAAGAAGCCGGCGTTCCGTATCGTCGTCAATACCCCGACAACACACGGATCGATCGGACTCACGACCGGCCTCGATCCGGCGATGACGCTCGGCTGCGGCGGCTACGGCGGCAACATCACCTCGGACAACATCTCGCCACGCCATCTGCTGAATATCAAACGTCTCGCGTACGAGGTCTCCCCTGCCCTCTCGCGTTCAGCCGTCACGCAGGGACCCGTCGGCGCGGGGCCGCAGATACAGGCCCCGCTGCGGTCCGGCCCGCCTGCGACGTCTTCGGCAGGAATTCCGGCCGCGGCCCTGACCCGACTTGTCGATGACTTTCTTGGAGCCCGGGGATATCACGTTGAAGAGCTGGCGCACGCTCCGAGTCCTGTTGTGCGCATTGATGAGACGCCTGCGGCGACGCCGCTCGACTTCGTCTGCGAGGAAGACGTCAAACTGGCGATTCGCGCGGGGAAGAAGCTGGTGTTGTCAGAACGTGCAATTGTGACGCCCGCGGCGCGTGATTTGGCCGAGGCGCACAAGGTCTTCACGCTCGCATCCCCACTGTCGAGCTAGATTCCTTGCGGCTGGCCTCGGGCCGCGCCTCGATGCTACACTCCAAATCGCCTATCGTCTCCCCCGCAAGTCGTGCGTGTTTGGGGATATGACGCGGGGGGTGGTGACCTCCCGCACGAACAAGAAACCGAGACGGACATGATCAGACGCGGCTCCTTGTCGCGGCTTTCGTTCTTGTTTTGCGCGGTTGCGGTGCTCGTGTGGTCGGCGTGCGGGTCGAATCTGAAGACTCGCGGGCCTGAGGTCACGCTGCCGGCGCCCGCGCAACCCCCCGCTGCCGCAGCCGAGGTGACAGCCCCTCAGGCGCCGGTTGCTCCACCTGCAGATCCGGTTCTGGTTCTGATCCACGCATCGGACGATCGCTTCAAGGCGGGCGAGCAGGAGTTGTCACTCGGTCACGTCGCCGCGGCCAAGCTGGAATTCAATCGCGCCGTCGACATGCTGCTCGAATCGTCCTACGGCGCGCGGACCGAGCCTCGCCTTCGGGAGCATTTCGATCGGCTGGTCGATCGCATCACGGCCTACGAGCTCAAGGCTCTTGCGGAGGGCGACGGTTTTACGGAAAAGCAGTACGAGCCGGCCTCGATCGATGATCTTCTTGCGCTGTCGACGACGTTCGGTTCCGCCACGGTCGCCGCTGATCTTCAGCAGACAGTGGCCTCCGATCTGGCAACAGCCGGCCATGACATCGCCATCCCCCTGAATGCGCGCGTCCTCGCGTACATCGAGCTGTTCACAGGACGCCTCCACGACTTTATCGAAGAGGGACTGCGGCGCGGCACCAGGTACATGCCGATGATCCAGAACGTCTTCCGGGCGGAAGGTTTACCACTGGATCTTGCCTATGTCCCACTGATTGAGAGCGCGTTCAATACGAATGCGCTGTCCCGCGCCAAAGCGAAGGGCGTCTGGCAGTTCATGGCCGGGACTGCGGTCGAGAACGGCTTGCGTCGCGACTGGTACATCGACGAGCGTTCAGATCCGGAGAAGGCGACGATCGCGGCCGCGCGATACCTGAAGATCTGAGCGGCACGTTCAGCGGTGATTGGCACCTCGCGCTGGCGTCCTACAACGGCGGGCCCGGGCGCGTCCAACGGGCAATCAGGCGCGTCGGTGTCGAGGATTTCTGGAGGCTCGCGGCCAAGCCCGGTCTCCTGCCGCGCGAAACGCGTGAATACGTTCCGATGATCCTGGCGGCGATCGTCATCGCCCGCAGCCCGACGCAGTACGGGTTCGAAGTCGTCGAACCGGAGCCGGCGCCCGCAGTCGAACTGATTCAACTGTCCCGTCCCGTGGACCTCCGTCGTATCGCCGAATGGGCCGGGACCACAATCGACGAGATTCAGTCGCTGAACCCTGAATTGCGGCGTTGGACTACGCCGCTCCGCGACGATTCGTACCAGCTGCGCGTTCCGGCGCGCACCGCCGAACGGATTACCGCCGAACTGGAGCAGGCGCCCGCGGCAGAGATCGCGTCACTGAACTGGTACACCGTGAAACGGGGCGAGACGCTGCTCACCATCGCGCGCAAGCTCCGGGTCAGTCGGTCGGATCTGGCGGAAGCCAACTATCTTGGTGTGACCGCCAAGGTGGCGCCCGGCCAGAAGCTTCTCGTTCCCCGAGAGACGACGGCCTTGATGTCGGCGCGCACGGAACGCACGATCCCGCTTGCGGAATCGCGCCCCCTTCCCGCGCAGCCTGAATTGACTGCACAGGTCGCCACGAACTCCGGCCGCGTCAAGCTGATCTATCAGGTCAAGGAAGGCGACACCCTGTCATCTATCGCGAAGCTCTTCAAAACATCGGTCGCATCAATCCGCACGTGGAACGACCTTCCCGGCACTCGCATCGAGGCAGGCGACCGCCTGACCGTCTATGCCCTGCGATCGGACCGGATCAAGGGTTGACCGTTACGGTTTTCTGAGCGGGTCGCCACCGCGCCGGTTGCAGAATCTGCGACGCCAAGCCACCTTCCGCACGCCAAGTTACTGAATCCACAAGGGCTGACCCGCTGAGCGGCGTCTTGCACGTCAGCCGCTGTGCTCGCGTCGCTGCGGACGGCCGCGATCTTTGGCGTGGAAGCCTGTCCGGTGCAGGTGGAAGTGGACGTCTCGTTCGGCTTTCCCAGCTTCACGATGGTGGGGTTGCCCGATGCAAGCGTCCGGGAGAGCCGCGACCGGGTGCGCAGTGCGATCCGGAATTCGGGCTTTGAGTTTCCTGCGCACCGGATCACCGTCAACCTGGCACCGGCGGACGTGCGGAAAGCCGGAGCGTCATTCGACCTGCCAATCGCGCTCGGCATTCTGGCCGCTCAAGGCATCGTCGAGCGTCGCGAGGTCGCCGATCTGGTGCTGCTCGGCGAGCTGTCGCTCGACGGGTCCATTCACGCGACCCGCGGCGTGCTGCCGATTGCGGCGGCAGCCCGCCGAGACGGCATGGCGGGAATCCTGTTGCCGGCGTCGAATGCCGACGAGGCGGCTGTCGTCGCCGACCTCCGCGTCTTTCCGGTCAGGTCGCTCGGTGACGCGGTCCGCGTCCTCAACGAGCCCGCCTCCGCAGCACTTCAGCACACTCTTCCCCTGCGTGTTGAGCCGGGCCCGGTCGCCGACTTTGAAGATGTACGTGGCCAGCTGCTCGCCCGGCGCGCGCTGGAAATCGCCTGCGCGGGCGGGCACAACGTGCTGCTCGTCGGGCCGCCAGGCGCCGGCAAGACCATGATGGCGCGTCGGGTGCCGGGCATTCTGCCGCCGCTGACGTTCGACGAAGCGCTCGAAGCCACCGCGGTGCACTCGGTGGCGGGCCTGCTGCCACCCGGCAGAGGGCTGCTTGCCAGCCGTCCGTTTCGGGCGCCGCACCACACGATCTCCGACGCGGCGCTCGTGGGTGGCGGGCCTCAGCCGCGTCCGGGCGAGGTGAGCCTCGCGCATCACGGCGTGCTGTTCCTGGACGAAATGCTGGAATTCAACCGGCATGTTCTGGAAGTGCTCCGGCAGCCTCTCGAGGAGGGACACGTCACGATTGCGCGGGCCGCACGGAGCGCACGCTTTCCAGCGCGCTTCATGCTTGTCGGCGCGATGAATCCCTGTCCCTGCGGATTCCTGGGGGACGCCGTGCACGAGTGTCGATGCACGCCTCTGCAGGTCACGCGATACCGCGATCGGCTGTCTGGCCCGTTGCGCGACCGGCTGGATCTCGTTGTCGAAGTCCCCGCCCTGCCCCCGACGCTGCTCTCGGCATCAGATGGCGGGACGAATGAGCCGTCCTCAGCGATTCGGCTGCGTGTGACGGCCGCACGTGAGCGGCAACAAACCCGGTACACGCAAGACGGCATCCGGACGAATGCCGAGCTGGCTCCTGCGCAGCTCGGGCGTTACAGCGCGCTCGAAGGGACCGCGAGAAAGCTCCTGGATTCAGCGGCAGTCAGGATGACGCTGAGCGCACGCGGCTTCGATCGCGTTCGCAAGGTCGCCCGCACGCTCGCGGACCTCGCTGGCGTCGACCGCGTCGACGCCGATCACGTCGCCGAGGCGCTGCAGTTCCGCATGATTTGAGCGGGGACACGCCCGGCCGGTGTATCAATCGTGTAAACGCCCGTCCGACTGCGCGGCGCTTCGCTCTTTGCAGCCGACTGAGGTTTTTGGCTATCGTGAAGGCCTTCGATTGCTGTGAAAGACGAGCAAACGGCTCACCCACAACCCGCAGGCGCGGAATCCCCTTCGCCGGCCACGCCGGAGCTGGTGGCTGTCCTCGACATGGGCGCGAGCGCTGTCCGCCTGGTGATTGCCGAGCTCGGACCGAAGCGCGCGATTCGTGTCATCGAGGAAGCGTCGCGCGGGGTCCTCCTGGGGCGTGACAGCTTCTCGACCGGTACGATTCGATCAAAAACCGTGGACCTGGCGCTCGCAGCGCTCGACAACTTCCACCACATCATGGAAGGGTACGGCGTCCATCACGTGCGTGCGGTCGCGACGAGCGCGGTGCGCGAAGCGCGCAACGTCGACATGTTTCTGGATCGGGTTCAAAGCCGGACCGGCATCACCTTTGAAATCATCAATGAGGCGGAAGAAAGCCGTCTCGTGTTTCTCGCGGCGAAGCAGGCGCTGGCGCGTCGCGCGGCGTTCCACGGTGCCTGGACGCTGCTTGCAGAAGTTGGCGGCGGAAGCACCAGCCTCACGCTTCTTCGTCGCGGGCAGCCGAACCGTTCAGCGGTCTACGCGCTTGGCGCCATCAGGCTCCGTCAGCAGCTCGATCTGCGCCGCCTGTCGCATGAAGTCCAACTCTCTTTGCTGAAGCGGTCGATCGCCAACGTCATCGAAGAAATCCGGCTCGACATTCCGCTTACGCGCGTTACCCACATGGTGGCGTTCGGTGGCGACGTGCGTTTTGCTGCGTCGCAGCTACTCGAGGGGCAGGCGGACGACGGGGTGCGCGAATTGAAGCGCGACGCCTTCCTGGCGTTTTGCGATGAAGTTGAGCGGCTCGACGAGGAGCGCCTGATTGATCGGTTCCGGCTGCCGGCCGTCGAGGCCGAAACGCTCGTGCCAAGCCTGCTGGTGTATCGCACCCTGCTCTCGGAGACGGCCGCCCGTCAACTCGTTGTCTCCGACGTGTCTCTGAGGACGGGTCTCCTGCTCGATCTGGCCGCGCCGGGCGGGCGACTGAATGCCGACGACTTTGAACGGCAGGTTCTGGCCAGCGCAGAAGCGCTGGGCCACAAGCACCACTTCGATCGGGCCCACGGCCACCAGGTCGCCAATGCTGGCGATGCGCCTCTTCGACGAGTTCCAGGACGACCACGGGCTGTCGGCGCGGGAGCGCCTGCTCCTGCAGGTCGCCGCGCTGCTCCACGACATCGGCGTGTACGTCAACCTCCGCGCCCATCACAAGCACTCGCAGTACCTGCTCGCAGCGTCGCAGATCTTCGGTCTGTCGGACGAAGAGACGGCGATTGTGGCCAATATCGCGCGGTACCACCGGCGGGCGCTGCCGCAGGAGAGCCATCTGCCCTACGTGGCACTCGACCGGCGCGACCGGCTGATCGTCGACAAGCTGGCGGCGATTCTTCGAGTGGCCAACGCCCTGGACGCCGAGCACCTGCAGAAGGTGAGCGACCTTCGACTCGTCAGGCGCGACAAGGCGTGGACCCTCGAGATCACCGGTGTTGGGGACCTGACCATGGAGCAGCTGGCCGCCACGGCGCGGGCGGATATGTTCGTCTCCACGTTCGGGCGCGAGCTGAACATCCGGCCCACGGGGGTGCAGGCGTGACCGTCACCCGTTCGCTCGACGCGGAGCTCTGCATCAATCGCGAGCTGTCGTGGCTCGCGTTCAACGAGCGCGTCTTCGAGGAAGCCGCGGATTCGGCCAACCCGCCGCTCGAGCGAATCAAGTTCGCGGCGATCGTTGCGTCGAACCTCGACGAGTTTTTCATGGTTCGGGTTGCCGCGCTGTATCACTCCATCGCCGAGGGCGATGAAACGCCGGATCTGGCGGGGCTGACACCTACCCAGCAGCTGTCGGCCGTTCACGAGCGCGCGCACGCACTCGTGGACTCACTCTATCGACTGGCGTTCGAGCAGCTCCTACCGGCACTGGCGCGCGCGGGTGTGCGGATCCTGGCCTGGACCGACCTTGACTCGGCGCAGCAGGCCTGGCTGGGCGCGTTCTTTCGCGATGCGATTCTGCCGGTCCTCACGCCGCTCGCCATCGATGCGTCCAGACCGTTTCCGCTGCTGTCGTCGCTCAGCCTGAACCTGGCCGTCAGGCTTGCGCCCGCTCCCGATCAGAAGGAAGAGCGTCTCGCGATCGTACAGGTGCCTGCCGGGTTGACGCGGCTTGTGAAGATTGCTGAGCCGAGCGTGTTCGTTCTCCTGGAAGACGTCGTGTCCGCTCACCTGGGGCAGCTCTTTCCCGGCCAGGAAATCCTGGAGTCCGCCGCGATTCGCCTCGCTCGCGATGCTGAAATGGAGCTGGACGATGAGGGTGGCCGGACGCACCTGGAGATGGTGGAGCGCGAACTCCAGCATCGTCGGCGGAACGACGTGGTGCGGCTTGAAATCGAGGCGAAGGCGTCGCACGAAGTGACGGCACTGCTCTGCGATCAGCTCGACATCACGGAGGCCGACGTCTACGCGGCGAACGGGCCCCTCGATCTACGAGTCTTGATGAGCCTGACCGATCTGCCGGGCCTCGACTCGATCCGGGATCCGCTGCGTCAGCCGGTCGATGCGCTCGCCGGCGTTCATCAGCGCGACCTGTTCTCGGTTCTCGAGGAACGCGACGTGCTGCTCCACCATCCTTACGAGGCCTACGATCCGGTGGTTGCTCTGGTTGCGCAGGCGGCCGACGATCCGGACGTCTTGGCCATCAAGCAGACTCTGTACCGAACCAGCGTGGGGTCTCCCATTATCGCCAGCCTGCAGCGCGCCGCCGAACGGAACAAACAGGTGACGGTGCTGGTCGAGCTCACCGCCCGGTTCGATGAAGAGCGCAACATTCTGTGGGCGCGTGCGCTCGAGGAGGCGGGAGCGCATGTGATCTACGGGGTCCATGGCTACAAGACGCACGCGAAGATCCTTCTCATTGTCAGGCGCAGCCCTGAAGGCTTGAAACGATACGTGCACCTCGGCACCGGCAACTACAACGAGCGCACGGCGCGTATCTATACCGACTTTGGGCTGCTGACGACGTCCCGCGCGATTGCCGAAGACGCGACGGCGTTTTTCACCGCGTTGACCGGATACTCGGATCCGCCGCGAATGAAGAAGCTGGCGATGGCGCCAACCGACCTGCGTCGCCGCTTTCTGAAGCTCATCAACCGCGAGCGGCTAAGAGCCGAGGCCGGTCAGCCAGCCGAGATCGTCGCCAAGATGAATTCGTTGATCGATGAAGAAATCATCGGCGCCCTGTATGGTGCCTCACAAGCCGGCGTCAATATTCGCCTGAACGTGCGGGGCATCTGTGCCCTGCGGCCAGCAATTCCAGGCGTCAGCGCGAACATCGAAGTCGTTTCCATCGTCGACCGTTATCTGGAGCACTCGCGCATCTACTACTTCCTCAACGGCGGCGACGACGAGCTGTACCTGGCGAGTGCTGACTGGATGACGCGCAATCTCGACAAACGGATCGAGCTGCTCTTTCCCGTCGAGCAGGCGCCGCACAAAGCGAAAGTGCTGTTCGCGCTGCGTGCGATGTTCCTGGACACGATGAAGTCGCACTGGTTGGGCCCCGACGGCGTCTATCGACGGCGGCCGCTGCCGCCCGGCGATGCTCCGTTCCGCGTGCAGGAGCAGTTGCACGAGGAAGCCCGGCGTGTGTCGGCGCTTGCCCGCGAGAGTGTCGGCGTCGTGTTTCAGTCTGAGCAGGCTCGGCCGGAGCGGCCGCAGGGGAGTGAGTAGAACTGGCTAAGACGTGGCGCGCCGCCGCTGCCGTATCACGGCGAATGCGACGCCGATCACCACGATGACTAGGGCGGTCACGACGAGATGTCGCTGGAATCGATCGAGCGCGGTCGGCCACTCGTCCCCGACATACCACCCGAGTACCACGAACAGGGCCGACCAGGCACACGCTCCCGCATAGGCAAACGCGGCGAATGTTCTGGCAGGGAGTCCGGAGGCTCCCGCGACCACGCCCGTGACGTGACGGACGCCGGGCACGAAATATCCGAAGACGAGCGTCCACTTGCCGGTCCGTGCGAGCCAGGCCTCGACACGATCGAGTTCTTCCTGGCCAACATGGATCCACCTGCCGTAGCGGTGAATCACCGCCATGCCTGCCGTACGACCCAGGACGTAGCTGAGCGTGATGCCGAACATGCTGCCGAGCGCCGCAGCCGCCCAGGTGGGCGCGAAGTGCAGGCTGCCGTGGCTGATGAGGACACCCGCAAAGGTCAGCAGCGTTTCGTCAGGCACCGGCAGGCCGAAGATGCCCAGCGTGAGCAGTCCGAAGATGGCGAGCGGGCCATACATGGCGATCCAATGCAGGATTGCAGGGGGCATAAGCGCAACGTTTCAGTAGATTTCGATTTTACCCTGCAACGACAAAGTGGGCGATCACAGCCGTGCGAAATCGTGAACGGAGTCGCTTGCTGTCTGCGTTGAAGCGCCGGAACAACAAGGCCGCACTGACAGTAAACTGGTAGGCATGACACCGCTCGATCCCAAGGCGCATGGCGTCGTCACCGAAGTTCTGTCGAAGCTGAAAGACAAACCGGGCGCTCTGCTGCCCATTCTGCACGGTGTGCAGGACGCGCTCGGCTATGTACCGGCCGCTGTGGTACTCTCTGATTGCGGACGGCTTGAATCTGTCGCGCGCCGAGGTCCACGGCGTGATCAGCTTCTATCACTACTTCCGCGAGTCGCCTCCCGGGCGCCACACGTTGTACATGTGCCGGGCAGAAGCCTGCCAGTCGATGAACCAGCGGAAGCTTGAAGAGCACGCCAAAAAGAAGCTCGGCATCGGTTTCCATCAGACGACAGCCAACGGCTCGCTGACGTTTGAGCCGGTGTACTGCCTTGGCAACTGCGCGTGT
The DNA here is from genome assembly GCA_963725105.1 of uncultured Acidobacteriota bacterium. Lineage (GTDB taxonomy): Bacteria > Acidobacteriota > Vicinamibacteria > Vicinamibacterales > CAVVIG01 > CAVRXZ01. Next base: position 23,102 of record CAVRXZ010000021.1, on the reverse strand, counting down.
TCGCCGGCGGTGATGGTCGACGGCGAGCTCTACGGCCGCGTCACGCCCGAGCGCTTCGACGAGATCGTCTCGGACTGGGAGGAGCGCTGATGGCCGTGACGGTCTTTGTGCCTCGAGACGCGGCCGCGCTGTCGCTTGGCGCTGAACATGTCGCCCGTGCCGTCAAGTCGGAGGCAACGGCGCGCGGACAGAACGTCCACATTGTGCGCAACGGCACGCGCGGTATGTGCTGGCTCGAGCCGTTGATCGAGGTTACAACACAGTCGGGTCGGATTGCGTACGGTCCGGTCACCAGTCGCGACGTGGCGAGCCTGTTCAGTGCCGGGTTTCTCGATGGAGCTGCGCATCCTCTGCGTCTCGGTCCCGTTGAGGCGCTTCCTTACTTTGGGCGACAGGAGCGTCTGACGTTTGCACGGGTCGGAGTCACCGACCCCGTGAGCTTCGACGACTATCTGGCGCACGACGGCTACAAGGGACTCCAGCGCGCTCTTACGATGGCCCCGGCCGCCATCGTCCAGGAGGTGACCGATTCCGGGCTGCGCGGGCGCGGCGGCGCGGCCTTTCCGACGGGCATCAAGTGGAAAACAGTCCTGGGTGCGCCTGCCGATCAGAAGTACGTGACCTGCAACGCCGACGAAGGTGATTCGGGAACGTTTGCCGATCGCATGCTGATGGAAGGCGATCCATTCGTCCTGATTGAAGGGATGACGATTGCCGCACTGGCGGTGGGCGCGACTGAGGGTTACATCTATCTTCGGGTCGAGTATCCGCACGCGCACCGCGCACTGGCCGAGGCGATCGACCAGGCCTATCAACGCGGCTACCTCGGTGAGCGCGTCCTTGGCAGTTCGCACCGGTTCGACCTCGAAGTCCGATTGGGTGCCGGGGCCTATATCTGCGGTGAAGAGACGTCGATGCTCGAAAGCCTCGAAGGGAAACGCGGCGAGATCCGGCCAAGGCCGCCGCTTCCCGCGGTCAAAGGGCTGTTCGGCCGGCCGACCATCGTCAACAACGTGATCTCCCTCGCAAGCGTGCCAACCATTCTGCACAACGGCGCAGCGTTCTATCGAGACTACGGAGTCGGCAAATCGCGCGGCACGCTCACCGTACAGCTTGGCGGCAACATCAAGCGGGGCGGGCTCATCGAAAAATCGTTCGGTGTGACCTTGCGCGAGATTCTGTACGACTACGGCGGAGGCAGCGCCTCCGGACGGCCGATACGCGCCGTCCAGGTGGGCGGTCCGTTGGGGGCGTACATGCCCGAGTCTCAATTTGACACACCGCTCGATTACGAAGCCTTCACCGCGGTGAACGCCCTCGTTGGTCACGGTGGTGTCGTGGCCTTCGACGACACGGTCGACATGGCGCAGATGGCCCGGTATGCGATGGAGTTCTGCGCCATCGAATCATGTGGAAAATGCACGCCTTGTCGTATCGGCTCAACGCGCGGCGTCGAGGTCATCGACCGGATCATCAGGGGCGAGCAGCGCGAGCTGAACCTCACCTTGGTCGAGGATTTGTGCGATACCATGGTGAACGGGTCGTTGTGCGGGTTGGGGGGGTTGACGCCCTACCCCGTACAGAGCGCGCTCAAGCACTTTCGGCAGGACTTTGAACGGGTCCATCGCTGACGCCCTTGAACTGACGACGAGAACCGACTACCAGAGGCCATGTATTCCATCAACTATCGAGACCTCGGCACGCCGCCCGTCGACGACGTCAAGACCGTGACACTCGAGATCGACGGCGTCTCGGTCACGGTTCCCGACGGCACCTCGATCATGCGTGCTGCCGCGACGATGGGGCGCCAAGTGCCCAAGCTGTGCGCGACCGACACCCTGAAGGCGTTCGGCTCGTGCCGCCTGTGCCTCGTCGAGATCGAGGGGCGCAAAGGTTACCCCGCCTCGTGCACCACCCTCGTGGCGGATGGCCTGAAGGTCCGAACCGAGACGCCAAGACTCACGCAGCTGCGTCGCAACGTCGTGGAGCTGTACGTCTCGGATCATCCACTGGATTGCGTCAGCTGCCCCGCTAACGGCCACTGCGAGCTGCAGGATGTGGCCGAAGAGCTCGACATCACCGAAACACGCTACGGCCTGACCGGCAAGAACCACCAGCACGCACCCTCCGACACGAGTAATCCCTACTTCACCTTCGATCCGACGAATTGCATCGTCTGTTCGCGGTGTGTACGGGCGTGTGACGAAGTGCAGGGCACGTTCGCGCTGACGATTCAGGGACGAGGCTTCGACTCGAAGGTCTCGGCGAGCCAGAACGACCCGTTCCTTGCGTCTGAATGCGTGTCGTGCGGCGCCTGCGTCGAGGCATGTCCCACGGTTGCGCTGACCGAGAAATCGCTCATCCAGATCGGACGGCCCGAGCGGGTCGTGACCACGACCTGCGCCTACTGCGGCGTGGGCTGTTCGTTCAACGCCGAGGTCAAGGGCGATCAGGTCGTCCGGATGGCGCCGAATCGAAACGGCCACGCGAACCACGGCCATGCCTGCGTAAAAGGTCGATTCGCGTTCGGCTATGCGACGCATCCTGATCGCATCACGACGCCCATGATTCGCCATTCGATTGACGAACCATGGCGTCAGGTGACGTGGGACGAAGCGATCAGCCATGCCGCAAGCGAGTTCCGCCGCATCCAGGCGAAGTACGGCCGCGACTCAATCGGCGGCATCACATCGTCGCGCTGCACGAACGAAGAGACCTTTCTGGTTCAGAAGCTCGTGCGTGCGGCGTTCGGTAATAACAACGTCGATACGTGCGCACGCGTCTGCCACTCACCCACCGGCTACGGATTGAAGAGCACTATCGGCGAATCGGCGGGCACCCAGGCGTTCGATTCCGTCATGAAGGCCGACGTGATCATCGTCGTCGGCGCCAATCCGACGGAGGGACATCCGGTGTTCGCGTCGCAGCTGAAGCGCCGGCTGCGCCAGGGGGCCAGGCTGATCGTCGCGGATCCCCGGACCGTTGCGCTGGTCCGGACACCGCACATCCAGGCCGACTATCACTTGCAGCTTCGGCCCGGGACGAACGTCGCCCTGTTCAACGCCATCGGCCACGTTGTCGTGACAGAGGGTCTGACCAAGGACGCCTACGTGGCCCAGCGTTGCGAGATGGATTCCTACGAGAAGTGGAAAACGTTCGTGGCGGAGCCTCGCAACTCGCCCGAAGAGACCGCGGCATCGACGGGCGTCGCGCCCGAGCTTGTCCGGGCGGCGGCCCGCATGTACGCGACGGCCGGCAACGGCGCGATCTACTACGGCCTGGGCGTCACCGAGCACAGCCAGGGTTCGACCATGGTGATGTGCATCGCGAACCTGGCGATGGCGACGGGAAATCTGGGCCGCGAAGGCGTCGGCGTCAATCCGCTGCGCGGACAGAACAACGTGCAGGGATCCTGCGACATGGGATCGTTCCCGCACGAATTCAGCGGCTATCGCCACGTTTCAGATCCGGCCGTGAGGGCCAGTTTTCAAGCCGCGTGGGGAGTTCCGCTCGAGTCTGAACCGGGCCTTCGCATCCCAAACATGTTTGAGGCTGCACTCGACGGCAGCTTCAAGGGGATGTACATCCAGGGTGAGGATCCTGCTCAATCGGATCCGGACACCCAGCACGTCACGGCGGCATTCGCGGCGATGGAATGCGTGGTCATTCAGGATTTGTTTCTGAACGAGACGGCGAAATACGCACACGTGTTCCTGCCGGGGTCATCGTTTCTCGAGAAGGACGGAACGTTTACGAACGCGGAACGGCGAATATCGCGGATTCGCAAAATCATCGAGCCTCGGGGCGGCTTTGCCGACTGGGAAGTCACCTGTCTCCTGTCGAATGCACTCGGGTATCCGATGAACTATCGCCACCCGTCCGAAATCATGGACGAAATCGCGCGGCTGACGCCCACGTTCAGCGGGGTGACCTACGAAAAGCTCGACCGGCTGGGCAGCATCCAGTGGCCGTGTAACGACCAGGCGCCCGAAGGTACGCCGACCATGCACGTGGGACAGTTCGTGCGCGGGAAGGGCAAGTTCTTCGTCACCGATTTCGTCCCGACGACCGAGCGTGCCACTCGCCGGTACCCACTGCTGCTGACAACCGGTCGCGTGCTGACGCAGTACAACGTGGGCGCGCAAACGCGCCGGACCGCCAACGTCACCTGGGCGGCCGCCGACGTCCTGGAAATCCACCCGCATGATGCTGAGGTGCGCGGGATCAAACAGGGCGATCTCGTCGGCCTGACCAGTCGTTCCGGCGAAATCGTGCTGCCTGCACAGGTGACCGAACGTGTACACCCGGGCGTCGTGTACACCACGTTCCATTTCCCGGAGTCGGGGGCCAACGTCGTGACCACGGAGAACTCTGACTGGGCCACGAACTGTCCTGAGTACAAAGTCACCGCCGTCGAGATCGTGAAGGTCAACCATCCGTCCGAGTGGCAGCGGCGCTACCGCGCCTTCACCGAGCGTCAACTCGAGCTCCTCAAGGGGAGCGAGGTCACGCACGCCTGATGCGGATCGATCGGCTGGTCTCAATGGCCAACGACATCGGCGCCTTCTTTGACGCCGACCCCGACAAGACGCAGGCCGCCGCCGCCGTCGCCAGTCATCTGCGACGCTTCTGGGATCCGCGGATGCGTCGCCAAATCGTAAGTCACTACCGCGAGGGCGGCGCCGGACTGAACGACATCGTCCGTTCCGCGATTGCGTTGCTGGCAGCCAACGGTCAGACGTAGCTTACGCGTCTGCGCGTCCGGCGCGGCTCGATGCCAGAGTCCAATGACAGCTCCACGGACCGACGTGGCCCGGCTCGTCGATCAGGCGCGTCAGGGCGACGAAAACGCCGTGACTGCGCTGATGCCACTGGTCTACGACGAGCTGCGGCGCGTCGCGGCCAGGTACCTTCGTCGAGAGCGTCCCGGCCACACACTGCAGGCCACCGCGCTCGTGCATGACGCCTACATCCGGCTCATGCAGGATTCCCGGCTCTCGTGGCAAAATCGCGCCCATTTCTGCGGAATTGCCGCCAGGTCCATGCGCCAGATTCTGGTGGAGCGCGCTCGCGCGCGCGGCGCCGAGAAGCGGGGCGGTGGACGCGTGCGCGTCACGCTCGATCCCGAGTTTTCGGTCCCTGCTGCCCAGACGATCGATCTCGAGGTGCTGGACGATGCGCTTGGCCGCCTCGAGACGCTTGATCCTGAGCTGGCGCGGGTCGTCGAAGTGCGCTTCTTTGGCGGGCTGTCCATCGACGAGACCGCCGAGGCGCTGGACCTTTCGCCCGCGACGGTGAAGCGGCGCTGGGCGCTGGCCAAGGCGTGGCTCGCGCGTGAACTGGGCCCCGGGGACGGTATGTGACGCCACCGGATTGGGCCGATGTCCGGCGGATTTTCGACGCGGCGCTCGACTGCCCGCCGGCGGAACGCGATGCGTTTCTCGACGAGGCTTGTGCAGGTCGGGAGACACTGCGGTCGGAGGTCAAGTCACTCCTTGGCGCTTATGAGCACTCCGGCGACTTCATCGAAACGCCGGCCGCGGAGGCTGCAGCTCACCTGCTTGTGGATCAGGAAATACCGCTCGAAGGCCGATCGATCGGACCGTACCTGATTCGCCACGAGATCGGTCGTGGGGGCATGGGTATCGTCTACCTGGCCGACGATACGCGACTGTCGCGGCGAGTCGCCCTCAAAGTGGTCGCTGCCAACCTTGGCGAGGGGCGCCGCGAACAAATCCGCCGGGAGGCGCGGGCGGCCGCGACGCTCGCTCATCCCGGAATTGCCACCGTCTACGCGCTCGAAGAGATCGACCACGAGCTGTACCTGGCGTGCGAGTACGTGCCAGGCCCCACGCTTCGCGCCCTGATTGCACAGGGGCCTCTGTCCGCGGATCAGGTGCTCGACATTGCGGCGCAGCTCGCCCGGGCCCTGGCAGCCGCTCACGCCCAGGGAGTCGTCCACGGCGATCTCAAGCCCGACAACGTCGTGAGGACATCAGCCGGCGTTGTCAAGGTGCTCGACTTCGGCGTGGCACGGGTGCAGAGTCTTGTGGGAATTGAGTCGGCACGAGCCGCAGGCGCCGCCGGCACGCCAGCCTACATGGCGCCCGAGCAGCTTCGAGGCGAAGAAGCAGACTTCCGGGCCGACCTGTTTGCGTTTGGGGTGCTTGTATACGAACTGGCCACGGCCTCGAATCCTTTCGAGGGAGACACGGTGGCCTCCACGAGCCAGCGCCTTCGGGAATTCAGCCCCCCGTTTCTCTCCGCTGCAGCCTCGCCTGAGTTCATGCCGCTCGATGATGTCGTTTCAGCCTGCCTAGCCAAGAATCCACAGGCGCGTTACGCGTCGACAGCCCGGCTGGTCGCCGATCTCGAGCGCATCGCAGGCGCCTTCGCGCCCCGCATCGTTGTGGGCGATGCACAACCCTTGCGTTCCAGGTGGTGGTGGTGCGCCCACCAGGTCACGGTGGTCCTTCTCTACGTGTTGACCCTGTATCCTGCGTGGCGCATCCGCCGCTGGCTGCCCCAACCGGAAGGGACCTGGTTCTTCTTCTCCGTGCTGGGATGTACGACGGCTGCTGCCAGCATTCGCCTGCATCTGATATTCACGGCCCGGGTCTATCCCACAGAGTTTCGCGGGCAGCTGGGCCGCCTGCGGTTATGGACCCGCGTTGTCGATGCGTTGATAGCGTCCCTGCTGCTGGCAGCCGCTCTCGCTGTCGGCCGCGCGCATCCCGAGGTCGCGACGCTGCTGGTGGCGGTCTCAGTCGCGGCCGCCCTGGCGTCGTTCGTGATCGAGCCCGTCACGACGCGGGCGGCATTTGGAGACGAGCCGCGCCCGGGCGCGAAGAGTATCGACACGACACCTTGACGCGAAGACTGCAACGTGGGACTCTGACGCCCCCAAACGAAGACGCCGGACCGGATGTGGAGTTGGAGACTTACCGATGCCGAAGCTGATCGTCCTTTATCCGCCGCCCGCCGATGTGGCCACATTTGAGCGGCGGTACCGCTCGGAACACGCGCCGATGGTCATGCAGAAAATTGTCGGCCTGAAGAAATTCCTTGCGGCGCAGGTCCTTGGTACGCCGGCGGGACCGGCCCCGTATCAACGCGTGGCTGAGTTGTACTTCGACACGATGGAATCGTTGCAGGCGGCGATGGCTTCCCCTGGTGGTCAAAGCACTGTGGCGCACGCGATGGAGATTTCGACTGGTGGCCCGCCTGTGGTGTTGATCGCCGAAGACGACAAGCCGATGTGAAGCGTCCTGCCGCCGCCAGAGTCGTCCTAAACACGATGCGTTCACTCATCGCAAAACCCGTGAGCGAACACACACCGACGGCGCAAGCATTCGCGAGAAGATACGGCAGGTGACCGTGCTCCACCAGAACCCAGGTCAGTGACGTGTTGGCGGTAATCGACAGTAGTCCGTTCAGGAGATTGAAAGTCGCAAACCGTCGGGCCACCTGCGGCGCCGCCGCGGCGCGATCGCTCCACGTCCAGCGCGTATGCCAGTAGAAGTTGTGGAGAATCGCCAGCTCGACGGCCGCTGCGGTTGCCACGACATAGTGGACGCCCAGCACCCGCGTCAGAACGAAAAGGCATGCAAGCTGGACGATGAATCCGCCGAAGCCCACCACGTTGAATCTCACCCACCGCCGGCCCGGCGTGGTCACGAACGCCACGACCTGGCAGCACGCAGCGGCTCCGCCTCGTACAGCGCGCGTCCATTGCGGACAGCGGACATGATGAGCGTCAGCGACATACCCACCATGCCTATGACGCCGCCGACGTCGAACAGCCGGTAGCTGTGGCCGAAGATTCCGACCCTGGGATCCGAGAACAGGGCAAGTGTGCCGATGGCGAGAAGCACCCGGAGCTCGGTCGGCCCCACTCCCCAGAACGCCATCCTGAACGTCGCGAGGCAGTACGTGGCCAGGTAGACCTCAATCGACAGCGCGAAATACGCGGCGAGAAACCCCATGGCGACGACTGGCGTCATGTAACCGGAAAGTGCCAGCCCGGCCATCAGAAACAGCATCCCGAAGCAGTCGAGGACGTGATCCACGTAGAACCCGTACCGCGGGCGCTGCTGTTGCCGGACGCGGGCGAGGGTTCCGTCGAGGCTGTCTCCAAACCAGTTGAGGGCGAGGCCGAGAATGGCCAGGAGCAGTGCGAAATGGGAGAACCTCGCCAGAGCGTAGGCCACTCCGGTCACCAGCATGGCCAGGAGCGCCAGCGCGGTCAGGTGATCGGAGTGCACGCTCGACGGCATCCGCGCCGCCAGCCACACGAGGCATCGCCGTTCCGCATCGGCGACGATGTTGGTCATGACGCGATGCGCTACCGCAAATCCCTCCCTATGAAGTTCACGTCCGACGTCTGGCAGCATGTCACGTCCTTTTCCGGCCCGCTCTACGATCGACAGGCGGCCGCTCGAAATGGAATGCGTCATCGCGTGCCGAACCGGCTCAGACGAGCCATCATCCGGCCCTGGTTTCGCTAGACTTTCTCCCCATGAACTTCCGGCTTTGGCCGACATGTTTCTTGTGATAGATTGCCTAGCGGTCTCGACGGGCGCGGGCACGGCGGCGTCCGGAAATCCTTATAGCTCGGCAAGATAGCGGATCGCATTCACCTCGTTGCGGTCGTTCTGAAGAAATATGCACTCGCGTCGTTACACAGTCCTGATTGCCGACCGGTCGAGCGGCGTTGTCCGCCGCGTGACGGTCAGTCTCCGCCCGTTGCTGGTCACGGTGGCGTGCGCTTTGATGGTTCCGATCCTCATCGGCCTTGGCGCCAGCTGGGGCGCGCGCACCGAAATCGAGGACGTTCGCGCCACCAACACGATGCTCCAGGAACAGAACCGGAGCTTCCGGGCGGCCACGGGCGCACTCACGACGCAGATCGAGTCGCTCGAAAGCGTCATCAACGATCTCGGAGCAAAGGCCAGACTAGATCCCGAACAGGCGCGCGCCATGCAGAAGCTGCCGGCGATAGTGAAAGCCCGGGCGGCCGGCGGAGCCCCCACGAGCAACGCCTCGGTGGCAGCATTTCTCCCGAACACCTTCACATCGCCTGAAGACACGTTTGGTGTCCTGCGGGATCTGCTCGGCGGGCTCGAGAGTCGCCTGCGCAACGTGCGGATGGACGTAGAACGGCGTCAGGCGCTCGCAGCCGCGACGCCCTCTATCTGGCCTGCGCTTGGATGGGTGACCGGCTGGTTTGGCAACCGCAGCGATCCGTTCACTGGCGAGGCCGGGTTCCATCAAGGAATCGATATCTCGCTCGACAAGGGTGAGCCGGTGTACGCGACCGCCGACGGCGTCGTCGAATCTGCGACCTACTCAGGCGACTATGGGAACCTGGTGGTCCTGCAACACGACTTCGGCCTGACGACGCGATACGGCCACCTGAGCAGATACGCGGTGAAGCCCGGCGAAAACGTCGTGCGCGGTCAGGTGATCGGGTACGTCGGGGCCACCGGTCGAGCCACCGGCGCGCACCTCCACTACGAAATCCTCGCGAACGGAAAGCTCCTCAATCCCCTGCAGCTCCTGACGCAGCCAACAAGCCGCTAAGAAAGCGCACGGGGCGCAGCCCTCGGCCACGACAGTGCGCGGCGCGCGACTTGCGCAAAGGCATCGGTGTTACAATCACTGGATACCTTGGGCTCGCCTCCGCAGTAGATGATCCAGACACTTCTCGCCAAGGTCGTCGGGACCCAAAACGAACGCGAACTCAAACGTCTGCGCCCCATCGTGGGCCAGGTCAACGCGTTCGAACCGGCGATTCAGGCACTGAGCGACGAAGAGCTCCGCGCCAAGACCCCTGAGCTCCGCGAACGCCTTGCTCAAGGGGTGCCGCTCGACGACCTCCTCCCGGAGGCATTTGCCGTCGTGCGGGAGGCCGGCCGCCGCGTGCTCAACATGCGGCACTTCGACGTGCAGCTCATCGGCGGCGCGGTTCTCCACAAGGGGATGATCGCCGAGATGAAGACCGGCGAAGGCAAGACGCTCGTGGCTACCCTGCCCGCCTATCTCAATGCGCTCGAAGGCAAGGGCGTTCACATCGTCACGGTGAACGACTATCTGGCGCGGCGCGACTCCGAGTGGATGGGCCGCATTTATCGGTTCCTTGGCATGTCGGTTGGCGTGATCCAGCACGAGCTGAACGACGCCGAACGCCAGATCGCGTACGGCAGCGACATCACCTACGGCACGAATAATGAGTTTGGCTTCGACTACCTGCGCGACAACATGAAGTTCGAACTCGCGCACTACGTGCAGCGAGGCCATGGCTTCGCGATCGTCGACGAAGTGGACAGCATCCTGATCGACGAGGCGCGGACGCCGCTGATTATTTCCGGACCGGCTGAAGAGTCGACCGATCTCTACTACGAAGTCGATCGCATCATCCCGCGGCTGAAGGCCGGGGCTGTTACGCGTGGCGATGCGAAGGCTGAGGAGCGCGAAGCGCTCGAAGCCACCGGCGATTACATCGTCGACGAAAAGCACAAGACGGTGACGCTGACCGAAAGCGGCATGGCCAAAGCCGAGCAGATGCTGTCGCACCGGTCGCAGGCGGGTGGACTGCTACGATCCGGCCAACATGCCACTGCTCCATCACATCAATCAGGGGCTGCGCGCCCACGTCCTGTTCAAGCGGGACGTGGATTACATGATCAAGGACGGCGAGGTCGTCATCGTCGACGAGTTCACGGGACGGTTGATGCCAGGCCGGCGTTGGAGCGACGGACTCCACCAGGCGGTCGAAGCCAAGGAAAAGGTCAAGATCGAGCGCGAGAACCAGACCCTGGCGACCGTCACATTCCAGAACTACTTCCGCAAGTACAAGAAGCTGGCCGGCATGACCGGCACGGCGGACACCGAGGCCGAAGAATTCGCCAAGATCTACAACCTGGACGTCGTAGTCATCCCGCCCAATCGCCAGCTCCTCCGCATTGAGAATCCCGATCTCGTGTACCGGACCGAACTCGAGAAGTGGGACGCCATCGTCACCGAGATCGTGGATGAGCATGCCAAGGGGCGTCCTGTCCTCGTCGGCACGGTGTCGATTGAAAAGTCAGAGAAGCTGTCGGCGATGCTGGATCGCCGTGGGTTGAAGCGCGGGACGACGACGGGCGGTGCAGCCGACAAACACGTCGTGCTGAATGCGAAGTACCACGCACAAGAAGCGGAGTACGTCGCGCAGGCGGGGCGCAGGGCTGCTGTCACGATTGCCACCAACATGGCCGGCCGCGGCACGGACATTCTCCTCGGCGGCAACCCGGAGTTCATGGCGCGCCAGCAGTGCCTGGCCGAGGAAATCTCCGAACGGCTGCCGAAGGGTGAGGAGCGATTCGTCGAGGACGAGGAGTTCGTCTACTTCTACCATCTCGACGCCTTCTATCGCGTCCCCAAGGCTGCCTACCAGCGGATCTTCGATCACTTCAAGGCGCAGACCGACCGCGAGCACGAGGAGGTCGTGACGCTTGGCGGCCTGCATATCCTGGGCACCGAGCGCCACGAGGCCCGCCGGATCGACAACCAGCTGCGCGGCCGGGCCGGGCGGCAGGGCGATCCGGGCTCCTCGCGCTTCTATCTCTCACTCGAAGACGATTTGATGCGGATTTTCGGGTCCGACCGCATCTCGGGCCTGATGCAGCGGCTGGGGATGGAAGAGGGCGTGCCGATTGAGCACGGCATGGTGACGAAAGCGATCGAACGTGCCCAGAAGCAGGTGGAGGCGCAGAACTTCTCCGTCCGCAAACACCTCCTCGAATACGACGATGTGATGAACAAGCAGCGCGAGAACGTCTACGCGCTGCGCCGGCAGATTCTCGAGGGATCGATTCGGCTGCAGAACGAAGAGGGTCAGGAAGAGGCGCTCGACACGCGCGCCTACCTGATGACGCTGGCTGAGGAAATCCTGGATTCACTGGTCGAGACCTACACGCCGCGGTCGGCGGATTTCGAACAGTGGGATCTCGACGGCCTTGCGCGCGAAGTGAGCCGCGTGTTTGCCATCGACCCGGCTGCCATGGACTTCGGAGATCGGACGGCTGATGAGATCCGGGAGGCGCTGTGGCAGCAGATCGAGGCCTCCTACGTCGAGAAGGAACAAGTGGTTGGTCGCGAAGTCCTGCAGCGGGTTGAACGCGACATCATGCTGCAGATCGTGGATACGCAGTGGAAGGACCACCTCTACAGCCTGGATCACCTGAAGGAAGGCATCGGCCTGCGCGGGTACGGCCAGCGCGATCCGCTGATCGAATACAAGAAAGAGAGCTTCGAGCTGTTTCAGGCGATGAAGGTCCGCGTAGACGAGGAAATCGTCCGCTACCTGTGGTGGCTGCGTCCTGTCCTCAACGAAGAGGCGGCGGCACCACGCCCGGTAAGGCGTAGCTCGTTCCCCGCTCATCCTGAGCGGAGGGGCCGAGGCGCCGGCACCGTCCCCCTTTGGTGCGCCGCGCCGGGCGCCGGCTCAAGGTGCGGTGGCGACGGCAGAGCGTGGTGCGATGCAGCCGGAACGCGTGGGCGGAGACGACGCGGCCGTCAAGACCGTCCGGCGTGACGAGCCCAAGGTTGGAAGGAACGAGCCGTGCCCGTGCGGGAGCGGCAAGAAGTACAAGAAGTGTCACGGGGCGGCCGCATAGTCGTTGGAGGCCATATGGACCTGAGCACCGGCACCGTCGCGTTCTCTCCTTCGGTCGAGTCAGGCCTCACAACCGCTCTCACCTTCGACGACGTCCTCTTGGTACCCAGACACTCGGACGTCGTGCCGACGCAGGTCGACGTCAGTACCTGGCTCACACGCAATATCAGGTTGAACGTGCCGCTCGTGAGCGCGGCGATGGACACGGTGACCGAATCGCGCCTGGCCATCGCGATGGCGCAGCACGGCGGCATCGGCGTCATCCATAAGAACCTCTCCATCGAAGAGCAGGCGTCCGAAGTGGATCGGGTGAAGCGGTCGGAGAGCGGCATGATCGTCAACCCGATCACGCTGTCCCCGATTCACAAGATTTACGAAGCGCTCGAGATGATGAAGAAGTACCGGATCTCGGGCGTCCCGATTACCGAGGACGGCAGCAAAGAAGGCCGCCTGGTCGGGATTCTGACGAACCGCGATCTGCGGTTCGAAACCAACGTCAGCCGTCCCATCGCCGAGGTGATGACGCGCGAGGATCTGATCACGGTTCCCGTCGGGACGACGCTCGACGCGGCGCGGAAGATTCTCCACGAGCACAAGGTCGAGAAGCTGCTGGTGGTCGATCAGGAGTTCCGGCTGAAGGGGCTGATCACCGTCAAGGACATTCAGAAGGCGGTGAAGTACCCGAGCGCGTCAAAGGATTCGCTCGGCCGCCTGCGGTGCGGAGCCGCGGTCGGCGTGGCACACGACACGCCTGAGAGGGCCGAGGCGCTCGTCGCCGCTCATGTGGACGTGCTGGTCGTCGACACCGCCCACGGGCATTCCCAGAACGTGCTGGACATGGTACAGCTGCTGCGGCGTCGCTTTCCGAACGTGGACCTCGTCGCCGGCAACGTCGCGACGGCTGAAGCCACCGAGGCGCTGATCGCGCTCGATGTCGACGCTGTCAAGGTCGGAATTGGTGCCGGCTCGATTTGCACTACGCGCATCATTGCCGGCATCGGCGTGCCGATGATCACGGCGATCATGGATTGCGGCCGCGCTGCGGCGCGTCACGGCGTGCCGGTGATCGCCGACGGCGGGATCCGGTATTCGGGAGACGTCGCGAAGGCGATGGCCGTCGGTGCGAGCACCACGATGATCGGCAACCTCTTCGCAGGGACCGATGAGAGCCCCGGCGAGCTCATTCTCTATCAGGGCCGAAGCTTCAAAGAGTATCGCGGCATGGGGTCGATTGGTGCGATGCGCCGCGGGAGCCGGGACCGCTACTTCCAGGACGAGTTCGATCTGGAGGCGCCCGGAGGCACCGACAAGCTCGTGCCCGAGGGAATCGAGGGCCGCGTCGCCCACAAAGGGAGCGTGGCGGCGCTCATCTATCAACTGGTCGGCGGCCTTCGCGCCGGCATGGGCTATTGCGGCTGCCACAACATCCCGGCGCTGCAGCGAGACGCGAAGCTGATTCGCATCACGCCGGCCGGCGTTCGCGAGAGCCACGTCCACGACGTGGCAATCACGAAGGAGGCGCCCAACTATCGATCTGAGTAATGCGAAATGCCGAATGCAAAATGCCGATGTGCATTCTTCATTCTGCATTTTGCATTTCGACCGTGAGACGTCTGTGGGTGTCTCCCGCGTGCTCGATCCTCACGCGAATCGCTCCGGGCGGTGCCGCGGGCAGCTTGTCGGCCCATTCGATCGCGAGCACTGCCCCGCTCCCCAGCTCGTCCAGGCCAAGGTCGTCGATTTCCCGTGGATCGTTCAGGCGGTACAGGTCGACGTGCAGCAACAGTAGCCGCCCTCCGCGGTATTCCTGAATCAGCGTGAACGTCGGGCTGCTGACCGCGTCGGGGTCGACCCCGATGCCCTCCGCAAGGCCCCGCACGAACGCCGTCTTTCCGGCGCCGAGATCCCCTTCGAGCAGAACGACCGCGTCTGCTGACAGCGAGGCCGCAAGATCGCGGGCGACCGCCACGGTTTCGTCTTCGGAATTTGACGTGAACGTCCGGGTCACGTCTTGCGCCGGGCCGTCAGCTCGAGAATCGCGTCTCCGATATGGCCGGCCACGTCCACGGCGGTCATCGAGACTTCACCTTCGTCGGCTTCTGCCAGGTCCCCGGCCATGCCGTGCAGGTACACGGCCAGTTTGCAGGCGGCCTCCGCGTCGAGGAGCTGCGCGAGCCACGCGGCAATCATCCCGGTCAGCACGTCCCCGGTGCCGCCGGTGGCCATACCAGGATTTCCGGTGAGGTTCACGAACACTTTCTGGTCTGGCGTCGCAATCAAGGTGCGGTGGCCCTTGAGCACGACGTAGACGTGGTGGGAAGCGGCGAACCGTCGCGCAATTCCGAGCCGGTCCGCCTGGATTTCGTCCACCGACATGCCGAGCAGGCGTCCCATTTCTCCGGGATGAGGGGTGATGATCACGTCGCGTCCCTCCCGGCCGGCCAGGCGATCGGGATCCTGCACGAACGCGTTCAGCCCGTCCGCATCGATCACAAGTGGCATCGTCGCGCGATCGACCAGCCGGACGATGAAGTCGCGCGTCGCAGGAAGCTGACCCAGGCCCGGGCCAATCGCCATGACATCGCGTGCGATTTCCAGGACACGTTCGACAGCGTCCGGATCCAGCCCGTCGCGGTCGTCGTCCAGTGCTTCGGTCATGTATTCGGGTGCCATCGCGGCAACGATGGCCTGACAGCTGGCGGGCGTCGCGACGGTGACGAGACCCGCGCCGGACCTCAGGGCCCCGGAGGCCGCCAGATGTGCTGCGCCGGTCTTTCCAGGCGAGCCCGCGACGATCAGGACACGCCCGTAGTCGCCCTTATGGCTGTCGGCCGCCCGCGGCGTCACGAGCTCTCGCATCGCCGCGCGGGTCAGCAGCGCGACGTGGGGACCGTCAAGCGAATCCAGGACGGCATCCGGGATGCCGATGTCGGCCACGATCATGTCGCCCGCGCGCGCCTCCGCCGGCGGCAACACGAGTGAATACTTCGGCGCCGCGAGCGTCACCGTCAGGCCGGCCGTAATGGAGTCGCCAATCGGTTCAGATGAGTCGGCCGACAATCCGGACGGGAGATCCACGGACACGACCGGGATGCCGGATGCATTCACGTCGGCGACCACCGTCTGGATGAGTCCTCCGAGCGGCGCATTCAGCCCTGTGCCGAAGATGGCGTCGACGATCAACGTGCAGTCGTTGACCTGCGACACGTGGAGTTCCCACGCCTGGCTGTCAGCGATCTCGATAACCGAAATGCCAAGCCGTCCGAGGATGTCGAGATTCGTGCGCGCGTCGCCACGGACGTCAACGCCGTGGCCCATCAGGAACACGGACACCTCGATCCCGCGCTGGGCGAGCACCCGCGCCACGACAAAGCCGTCCCCCCCGTTGTTGCCGCGGCCGCACAGCACACCAACACGCCGTTCGGGCAGGTCGTCGTACGCATTCTCGAGCGCCGCAACAACCTGGCGGCCTGCGTTTTCCATCAGGACGAGAGACGGAATGCCGATCTCATCGATCGTGCGTCGATCGGCTTCCCGCATCTGAGCGGCATTGAGGATGCGCATTGTCGGAGATGTGCACCGCGTCCGGCCGGCGGAAGAGCGGTTGCGCGCAGAATAGCACAGGCGGTACGCTTCTCCTGTGTCTGCCCACGTCAATGTCAACGGCCGAATCTTCGATCAGGAACACGCGGTCATTTCTGTCTTCGACCATGGCTTTCTGTACGGTGAAGGGATCTACGAGACCCTGCGGACGTACAGCGGGACGCCGTTCCTTTTCGATCGTCACATGTTGAGGCTTCGTCATTCGGCCTCGATGCTGTCGCTACCGGTGCCGCTTACGGACCGCGAGATCGGCGACAGGTTTCATGAGACGCAGCGGGCGGCCGGCCTTCGCGGCGGACCGGGGGCCGAGGCCTACATACGGCTGCTGGTCACGCGAGGTGTCGGGGAGCTTTCCTACGATCCTGGCGCGTGCCCGAGCCCGAGCTTCGTGGTGATCGTAAAACCGCACGCTGAGCCCGCTCCAGAGCTGTACGACCGCGGCGTCAAGGTAGCGCTCGTCTCGATCATCAGGAACCATCCTGGGTCCGTGAACCCGCTCATCAAGTCGAACAACCTGTTGAACAACGCAATGGGCATGCAGGAGGCCGTCCGCCACGGCGCCTTCGAAGGGGTGATGCGGAACTATCGCGGCGAGCTCGCCGAATGCACCACGGCCAACATTTTCATCGTCAAACGCGGAGAGGCGCTGACGCCGCCGACTAATGCCGGTCTGCTGCCTGGCATCACGCGGGAGTTCCTCTTCGAAGTTGGCGCGGAGCGCGGCATTCAGGTACGGGAAGCGGTGCTGCACGACGAGGACCTGCTGGGTGCGGACGAGGCGTTTCTGACGAGCACGACGCGCGAAGTCGTGCCGATCGTGCAGGTGGACGAACATCGGATTGGATCGGGTCGCCCTGGCCGGGTGACACAAGCCCTCCTTGAAGGGTTCCGCAGCAAGGCCCACGACCTCGTGGCAAACGTCCGCTGAGCGCTACTCGTCCGAATACGCGTCGACCGGCGGGCAGGAACACATCAGGTGGCGGTCGCCCCAAGCCGCGTCGATCCGACTGACACTCGGCCAGAACTTGTCAACACGCACGCCCGGCAGCGGAAACGCGGCCTGCTCGCGCGAGTACGGGTGTGTCCAGGTGTCCGCCGCAACGGCTTCGGCCGTGTGCGGGGCGTTCTTCAGGACGTTGTCTGCCGGGTTCGCCTTTCCGTCCACGATGGCCTGAATTTCGCCGCGAATCGCGATCATGGCTTCACAGAAGCGATCGATCTCGGCTTTCGATTCGCTCTCCGTCGGTTCGACCATCAGCGTGCCGGCGACCGGAAACGAGACTGTCGGTGCATGGAACCCGTAGTCCATCAAGCGTTTTGCGATGTCGGTTTCGTCGATTCCGCTTGCCTGTTTCAACGGGCGGATGTCGAAGATCAACTCGTGGGCAACCTTGCCGTTCGGACGAGCGTACAGCACGGGAAAATGCGATTCCAGCCTGGCCTTGACGTAATTGGCGCTGAGAATCGCATGGCGGGTGGCGTCGGCCAGGCCCTGGCGGCCCAGCATGCGTACGTAGCCGTACGAAATGAGAAGAATACTCGCGCTGCCCCAGGGTGCCGCGGCCGTGGGGTGAATGCCCAGGGCGCCGCCGGTGGGAACGAGCGGATGTCCTGGCAAAAATGGCGCGAGGTGCGTCGCCACGGCGATCGGACCCATTCCCGGTCCGCCGCCGCCGTGAGGAATGCCGAACGTCTTGTGCAGGTTGAGGTGACAGACATCGGCGCCCACAACTGCCGGGCTCGTCAAGCCTACCTGCGCGTTCATATTCGCTCCGTCCAGATACACCTGCCCGCCGTGAGCGTGCACCGCGGCGCACACGTCCAGGACGTGATCCTCAAAGACCCCGTGAGTCGACGGATAGGTGATCATCAGGGCCGCGAGCCGGGCTTCGTGGTCCCGCGCCTTCGCGCGTAAATCCTCGATGTCGATGTTCCCGTCCTCCGAGCTCGCTACGGTGACGACGCGCATCCCGGCCATGGACGCGCTGGCGGGATTGGTGCCGTGAGCCGATGCGGGAATGAGGACGACGTTGCGCTGTGTCTCGCCGCGGCTCTGGTGGTAGGCGCGAATAGTCATCAGACCGGTGAATTCGCCCTGAGCGCCGGAATTCGGCTGCAGCGAGACCGCCGCCAATCCCGTGATCTCGCAGAGCGCCGCGCCGAGCTCT
Source organism: uncultured Acidobacteriota bacterium (assembly GCA_963725105.1). GTDB lineage: Bacteria > Acidobacteriota > Vicinamibacteria > Vicinamibacterales > CAVVIG01 > CAVRXZ01. The sequence goes on along the minus strand of CAVRXZ010000021.1, from coordinate 4,673 downwards.
CGGAAGATCACCTGGTAGCCTTCGGCTTGCTCGACCGGCACGAAGGGATGAAGGTGCGAAAACTCAGGCCAGGTGAGCGGCAACATTTCGGACGCCGCGTTGAGCTTCATCGTGCAGGAGCCGAGCGGAATCATCGACCGGTTGAGGCCGATGTCCTTTCGTTCGAGCCTTGTGATGTACCTCATCAGCTCCGTTTCGGAGCGATGCCCGTTGAATACGGGATGCCTGAGAAACGAGCTCGTCCTGGCGAGAGGCGCCTCGAAATCGCGAGCGAGACCTTCGAATGACCGACCGACAGGGGTTGCATCTTGCTCGACGGCCGCCGCGAAGGTAGAGACGATTGCATCGAGGTCCTCCAGATCCGTTGTCTCGTCGAGGGCGATGTTGACGGAGTCGTCGTCGCGGTAGCGGAAGTTCAAACCGGATGCCAGGGCAGCGTGCTTCAGGCGCTCGATGTCGGGCACCCCGACGTGAAGCGTGTCGAAGTACGGGCGGTTGTGCTGCGCGATGCCAAGCCTTGCCAGCTCTCGCTCCAGCAGCGTAGCCAGAGCGTGAACGCGGCGGGCAATTCGAGCCAGCCCGTCCGGACCATGATAGACCGCATAGAAGGCCGCGATATTGGCGAGCAGCGCCTCCGCAGTGCATATGTTGGACGTCGCCTTGTCGCGGCGGATGTGCTGTTCACGCGTCTGCAGGGCCATGCGGTAGGCGACCCGACCGCGGGCGTCCTTCGACACGCCGATCACGCGGCCCGGCAGCTGGCGGGCGTGTTTCAGTCGAGTCGCAAAGAACGCCGCGTGCGGGCCACCGTATCCCAGCGGCACCCCGAATCGCTGCGAGTTTCCGAAGGCGATGTCAGCGCCAATCTCGCCGGGTGGGGTCAGCAGGGTCAGGCTCAGCAGATCTGTACCGACCGCGACCATCACCCCGTATTTGCTGGCCTCCGCCGTGAAATTCCTGAGGTCGCGAACACGCCCAGCTTCGTCGGGGGTCTGCACGACGGCGCCGAAGATGCTCTCGTCAAGGGTGACGGACGAAAGGTCGCCGACAACAAGCTCGATGCCGATAGGTTCGGCCCGGCTGCGAAGGACCTCGAGCGTCTGCGGAAAACACGAGTCGGCGACGAACAAGCGCGGTCCGTCCGGTGCTTTGGCAATCCGACCGGCCTGGACGCGGAACATCAACGCCATTGCCTCGCCCGCGGCCGTAGCCTCATCGAGCAGCGAGGCGTTGGCGACTTCCATCCCCGTCAGATCGATCACCATAGTCTGGAAGTTCAGCAACCCTTCCAGACGTCCCTGTGCGATTTCAGCCTGGTACGGCGTGTACGGCGTATACCAGCCAGGATTCTCGAGCACGTTCCGTTGGATCACGCTGGGGATCACGCAGTCGTAGTAGCCAAGGCCGATGAACGACCTGAACACCTGATTGCGGGCGGCGAGGGCCCGGAGGTCGCGCAGATACTGGTATTCGCCGACCGCTTCGGGCAGATTCAGCGGCTGCGAGAGCCGGATGCCGGCCGGAATCACGTCGTCCATCAGCGCATCGAGCGTAGGCGCGCCGACGTGCTTCAACATCTCGTCGCGCTCGATGCGATCAGGCCCGATGTGCCGTGATTGGAAGAGCTCGTGGAAATCGTGGGGGTCGGCGCCGCTCGTGCTCATTTCACCAGCGCGGAGTACCCGGTGGCGTCGAGGAGGCCTTGTGCCTCGCCGGGGTCTGTCAGCCTGAGAACCACCATCCAGCTTCCGTGCGGATCCGAGTTCACAGCTTCGGGCTTGTTCTTGAGCGACGTGTTGATCTCGACCACTTCACCCGAGACTGGAGGTACAGCTCCGACACCGCCTTGACCGATTCGATGGTTCCGAACGAGTCGCCTTGTTTCAGCGTCGGTGCCAACCTCGGGCAGGTCGATGTACACGACCTCACCGAGCTCCTGCTGCGCGTAGTCGGTGATACCAACCTTGCCGCGGTCGCCTGAAATCTCAATCCATTCGTGACCTTCCGTGTACCTGAAGCCGGCCGGATACGACAGCCGCTCTCCTGTTCTCCTCGCGCATTCAGTGTTCGTTCAGGCTTAGCGCCTGGGTGCTTGTAAAACGGCATCGCGCACCACGAGAGCGCGGGTGCGTCGACCGCGGATATCGACGTCGAACTCACTCTGGGGCGCAGCGTGGTCGATCGGGAGATACGCCATGCCGATGGCCTTCTTCAGGAACGGGCGTCTGCGTTCCGCTTGTCACGCGGCCGACCGGTCGTCGCCGGCGAACGCCTCGTATCCCGCCCGCGATCCCGGCGTCCTCATCTCGAAGCCGACGAGTTTGCGTCCGACACCGTCCGCTTTTGCCGCCGCAGTGCCGCCGCTCCGCTGAAATCCGCCTTGTCTCCAGCCGACCATCCAGGCCAGTCCGGCTTCAACCGGCGTCGTCGTCTCGTCGATGTCGTTGCCGTACAGCCGCATCGCGGCCTCGAGCCGCAGCGTGTCGCGGGCGCCGAGGCCCGCGGGCACGAGATCCACGGGGCGCCCGGCGTCGAGAACGGCTGCCAGACCCTGTCGGCGGATTGCGGAGGGACAAAATCTCGAATCCGTCTTCGCCGGTGTAGCCGGTCCGCGACACAGTCGTGCGAACGTCGGCCACTTCACCGTGTGCGAACGAGTAGTGTACTCGAGTCCGTGCAGGTCCACGCCGGTGAGCGGCTGGAGCGCGTCGACGGCGGCCGGGCCCTGCACCGCCAGCAGCGCGTACCGGGAGCTGGCGTCGACGGCGACTGACGTCGCCGCCGCCTTGATCTGATCCGCGATCCACGCGTAGTCGTCCGCGATCCGTCCGACGCGTTCACGACAAGAAGAAAATGCTCGCGGTCCCAGCCGATACACGAGCACGTCGTCGACAAACGTGCCGCTGGGCGGTCAGGAGTGCCCGAATACTGGACGTCGCCCGCCTTGAGCCGCGAGACATCGTTGGACGTGAATCGCTGGAGCGCCGCCAACGCGTCCGTGCCGGCGATCTCGATCTCTCCCAGGTGGCTGACATCGAACAGCCCGGCGCGCGTCCGGACGGCCATGTGCTCGTCCGGCGATGCCGGAATATTCGAGCGGCATGTCCCAGCCGGCATCCGGCACCATCTGCGCTCCGGAAGCGCGATGACGGGCGTTGAGCGGGGTCTTCTTAAGGGGGATAGCGACAGCGTGTTCCATGACCGGCGCGTGACCTGAAGCGACCACACGGTCATATGCCGGTCCGGGACGGTCAAGAAACGCGCAAGGCCACCGTCGGATCAAGGGCTGTGGCGCGCCGCGCGGGCACATAGGCCGCGATCAACGCCACAGCGGTCAGGATTCCCGCAACCAGCGCGAACGTTACGGCGTCAGTAGCCTTGACGCCGAAGAGCAGGCTCCCGAGTAGCCGGCCCGCGCCGTATCCCAGCCCCAATCCCAGCACGACGCCGGCCGCGACGAGCCAAACTGCCTCTTTCAGCACGAGCATCAAGGTCCGCTTCCGATCGGCGCCGAGGGCCATCCGGATGCCGATTTCCTGTGTCCGCTGCTGGACGGAATAGGACATCAATCCATAGATGCCAATCGTCGCGAGGAGCAGGGCAATAGCGGCAAAGATGCTCAGCAGCACCATGTTGAAGTTCTGGCGCGCAACCGTACGGGAGATGACGTCCTCCATGGTCCGCTCGCGAGACACCGGCATCTGGCCGTCAACCGCATGGAGCTCGCGTTCGACCGCCGCGCGCAGTGCCAACGGATCGGTTCGTGTGCGAACGGCCCAGGAGAGCGGAATCACGTTGTTGGCCAGCGCCGTCAAACCCTCTGGCACCTGACCCTGCGGGATATACATCACCCCTACTCCTTCGTTGGCCAGGCCGTTCTCGCGGACGTTGCCGACAATGCCCACAACCTGGCGGGGCGGATCTTCGAATTGGGGACCAAGCCCTTTCCCGATGATCATCGTCTGGCCCAGCGGATCTTCCTGGGACCAGTACATCTTGGCCATCGCCTCGTTGATGATCACCACTCGGGTTGACTGGGCCGTTTCCGCCTCGGTAAACGTGCGGCCGCGCAGCAACGGAATCCTGAATGTCTGAAAGTAGCGCGGAGAGACAGAACGCCACTGCTCGTCGCCGGCATAGTCACCGCGCGCCGGCGTCTTGCCGACGATGGAAAACGGCAGATCGATGCCGAATTCGACCGGGAGGGCGATGGCGGCTGCTGCCGCTTCCACTTCGGGCAGCGCCTCGAGGCGACGAGCCACCTGCGTCACGAGATTATCGACTTTTGCCGTGGTCGGATAGGCGCCGCCAGCCAGCGACGTCTGAAACGTGAACACGTTCCGCGCATCGATGCCCGAGTTGACCGTACACAACCCGACGAAGCTGCGGATTAGAAGAGTGGCCCCGATCAGCAGGACCAGGGCGAGGGCCATTTCAGCCACCACCAGTGCAGAACGGACGCGCTTGTGCCGCCGGCCGGTGCCGGAGCGACCGCTCCCTTCGTTCAGGGTCGACGACAAATCGAGGCTGGACGCGTGCAGAGCGGGAAGGATGCCGAACAGCACGCCGGTGAGGATCGATGCCGCCAGCGTAAACAGCACGATGCGCCAGTCGAGTGGGGGAACGGCGACGCTTCCGTCCGCGGCGGCCAGCCTCGGGATGTTCAATGCGTC